>DETL01000020.1:0-899 GCA_002361625.1 Bacteroidales bacterium UBA3289
CAGCGATTTCTATCCCCGTAGTTTTGTGATTGAGTAAACAATGAGCAGCAAGGCACTTGTCGTTATCGACATTCAGAACGACATCACCAAACACTATCGAGACATTATCGACAACATCAATGCTGCCATCGAATGGGCTGTAGCCGAGGAGATGCTTGTTGTCTATATCAAGCACTATAATGTCACGGCTGGCACGCGGACTTTCAAGCCCGGAACTAAGGGCGAGGAACTGGTGTCAGAGATGAAGGTCGTGTCGGACAACATCTTCGTGAAGACGAAGAGCAATGCCCTTACAAGTGAGGCGTTTTCTGCTTTCATCGCGGCGAACGGCATCAATGAGTTCTATGTGGCTGGGGCTGACGCTACAGCCTGCGTGAAATCGACATGTTTCAACATGAGTAAAGCGGGCTTCACGGTGCATGTCCTCTCCGACTGCATCACCAGTTACGACCTGAAGAAACTGCCCGAAATGCTGGCCTATTACGAAAGCAAAGGTTGGGAGGTGAAAACACTTGATGAAATAATTGAAGTCAGATGAAACAGGAAATCGCCCATGCCGATGGTGACGCTCACGAAGACCTTCGACGTAACGAGGCTCTTTAAGGTAAGACGGCGGCGAGGATTAAAGTTCAATATGCTTTTTTGTTGGTGCATCAGCAAGGCTTCCACTCAGATGGAAGAATTCTATTTGCTGCCGGAACAAGGAAAACTATATAAGTACGACCGCCTTGCAATCAACGTAATAGTAAACAACAGGGCTGGTGGTATCAACTCTTGCGATATTCCCTATAGCGATGACTTGGATAAGTTTTGTGCCGACTACATGATCCTGACGCAATCTGCAAGTATTTCCTGCCAGAGCAGTTTTGTAGATGGTGCGATGGTGATAGGCACATCGG
>DETL01000020.1:1046-3744 GCA_002361625.1 Bacteroidales bacterium UBA3289
AAGACAACCCTGCCCATCTCCTTCCAGTTCCACCATGTTCAGATGGACGGCGGACACGCCGCCCGATTCTTTGAAGAGCTTCAAAAGACAATTAATACGATACGCGTATGATACTTCGACCATTCAACATCAATGATGCAGAGACGATTCTGAGCTGGTGCAAGGACAAGCATGCTTTCCGTCTTTGGAGTGCAGACAGGTACAAAGAATTCCCTGCCCAGCCTATGGAAATGCAGAAGCAGTATGACGGTGATAATATGTTTCCACTCACGGCTGTCATAGGAGAGAGAATCGTCGGGCATATCCTATTGAGATTCCCCTTAGAGGATAAAAGTGTCATTCGATTCGGTTTTGTCATCGTGGACGATTCGAAACGAGGTGAAGGCTATGGCAAGCAAATGCTGCACCTCGCTATCGATTATGCACAGCAGGAACTGGGTGCTCACAAGATTACCCTTGGTGTGTTTTGCAACAATCTCCCAGCCCTTAAATGCTATCAGTCAGTAGGTTTCAAGATTACAGGTGAAGATTCCTACATGATTGATGGTGAGAAATGGAAAGGATATGAGATGAAGTATGTCAGTTATTTACAGGAAGCCATCGAATGTGTAAAAGATCATGTTCTCCAGATACATAAGCAAATATATGCCAAGTATAATGGTGATTTTGACAGAATCTATACGGAAGGGTACAACAACAAGTCGTATGCTGGCAGGGTGATCGAGCCAGGGAAGGTATATGAACTGAGTTATCCGGAATGTTCGTGCCCTAAAGTAAAATGTGGCCTAAGAAACCATCCGCAGCAATGTGAGTGCTCACGACAGAGCATTCTATATATCTTGTCACAACTTGAACCGGACAGCCATTTCGAGGTTCGGATTGAGAATACGATTCTCAGAGGAGGCGATCGTTGTACTTTCAGGATAACGAGGTGTGCCGGTATGAAGCGACTTATTGCACCCTAAAAAAGCTAAACTTTTTTCATTTTTCTCTTGACTCGTACCCTACGGCATGTTGTATCTTTGTCGCCAGATAACAAAAGTGCACAATTGTTATGGGTAAAAACAAGTTGAAAATCGGGGAGTTATCCCGCCTGGGCAGGGTGACCGTGAGAGCACTCAGGCATTATGAGGAGATTGACCTGCTCACTCCGGAGATTGTAGACCGGGATACCGGGTATCGCTATTATTCGGTTGGACAGCTGCAGAAGATCTTCAGCATCACCAAACTCAAAAGCATGGGGTATTCGCTGGAGGAAATCCGGGACCTTTGGGACGATGACCAGCATTTCCCTACGGTGGAATCGTTGGTGGAGAAGATCCGGAAGTGTGAGGATGAGCTGGCAGTACTCAAGGAGCGGAAACGGATGCTCAAGGCGGTGGTAGCTTCCCAAAAGAAGTTACACAAAATGGAAAAAGTTTACTTTGAATCGCTTCCGGCCATCACCGTGGCCAGCCATCGTACCATCATTCCTTATTTCGAAGACCTCGGCCGACTTTGCTGTGAGGTAATCGGCCCCGAAATGGCCCGTCTGGGCTGCGAATGCCCGGAACCTGGCTACTGCTACACCATCGAGCACGGCGGCTACAAGCCGCAGGACATCGACATCGAGTACTGCGAGGTGGTCAAGAAAAAAGGTACAGACTCCGCTCTCATCAAGTTCAAGGATATTCCGGCTGTGCCGCAAGCTGCCTGTCTGAAGGTCTTCGGCCCGTATGACAAACTGTACGACAACTACGTTGAACTCTTCGCCTATCTGGTGAAAGAGGGTTACAAGATTGCCGATTCTCCCCGCGCCGTCTACATCGACGGTATCTGGAACCAGGAGGACGCCGACAAGTGGCTCACCATCATCCAGGTGCCTGTTGAAAAGGCTTAATGAATAGACACGCCCTTGCGAAAATGACTGTAAGGGCGTAACTTTGTAAGCAAAGCAAAAACTTGAGAAAATGCCTTTTGATTTCAAGAAAGAATACAAGGAGTTTTATCTTCCGCCCGCAAAGCCGGTTATTGTAATGGTTCCAAGAGCTAATTACATTGCTGTGCGCGGCAAGGGCAATCCCAATGATGAAGGTGGCGCATATCAGCAGGCTATCGGTATCCTGTATGCTGTTGCCTACACTTTGAAGATGAGTTACAAGACCGACCATCGAATTGATGGATTCTACGACTATGTGGTGCCGCCGCTGGAAGGGTTTTGGTGGCAGGAAGGGGTTGACGGCATTGATTACAGCGACAAATCGGCTTTCTGCTGGATTTCCGTCATCCGTCTGCCGGATTTCATCACCCGGGCCGATTTCAAATGGGCGGTGGAAGCGGCATCAAAAAAGAAAAAGATAGATTGTTCCAAGGCGGAGTTCCTTACCATCGACGAAGGTCTATGCGTGCAGATCATGCACATCGGCCCTTATGACAACGAGCCGGAATCCGTTGCGCTCATGGATAAGTTTCTGGCGGAGAATGGCTATGAAAATGATACGACAGACAGTCGCCTCCACCACGAAATATATCTTTCTGACGCTCGCAAGGTAGCCCCGGAGAATTGGAAGACAGTTATCCGGCACCCGATTAAAAAGTTGTAACCCAGATGGCTTGCAATCCTGACTTTGTACAATACATTATTGACCAGTGTTCGGGCGCCGGGGAGATTGCCGTGAAGAAGATGATGGGAGATTACTGCGCTTATTGCGACGGTGTC
>DETL01000020.1:3795-54113 GCA_002361625.1 Bacteroidales bacterium UBA3289
CAAGGACTATTTCTACATCAGTGATGTGGATGATCGTGATTATCTGACGGCCATCATCAAAGCCACGATTCCGGCACTTCCGAAGCCAAGGGCGAAGAAGAATCCGTTGAAGTAAATTCTGATTGATCGGGCCATTATGGAAAACAATCTGCTGACACAGGCGCTCGCTAAATTCTTTCTGGGGGTTATCATCCTGGGGATTCTTATATTCCTACCAGCATGGTCACTGCATTATTGGCAGGGCTGGCTGCTGATGGGTATCCTGTTAGTGCCGATGTTCGTGGCCGGGCTGGTGATGCTGGCCAAGAATCCGGATCTGCTGCGCAAACGCCTCAACGCCAAAGAACAGGAGGCGGAGCAGAAGACAGTCGTGAAATTGAGCGGGCTCCTTTTTATCACCGCATTCGTTGTCGCCGGATTAAACTGGCGCTTCGGCTGGTGGGTATTGCCTGATTGGGCCGTGTGGGTGGCTGCAGGGCTGTTTCTGGCATCGTATCTCCTATATGCTGAGGCGTTGAGAGAGAATACTTTCCTCTCCCGGACCATCGAGGTTCAGGAGAACCAGAAGGTCATTGACACGGGGCTCTATGGCATTGTCCGGCACCCGATGTACATGGCCACGACAATCCTTTTCCTGGCAATGCCGTTGGTACTGGCTTCTCCATTTTCCTTCCTCATTATGCTGGGGTACATTCTGGTAATCGCCAAGCGGATTAAGAATGAGGAAAAGGTGCTGGAGGAGGGATTGGTAGGTTATGCGGAGTACAAAAAGAAGGTGAAGTACAGAATCCTGCCGTTTATCTGGTAGAGTAACTATGTTTGTAATCCAAATGAAGAACGCTCTCAGGGGCTTGTCGGCCCCTGCCGCTTGGCAGACCCCCCGAGAAGTTTTTCATATGAAATAAAAGCTACTGATATTTTTGGCTACATTTATAAAGCACAACATGTAATCAAAAACACAGTAGCTATGAGTACACAAAGTAAACCTTTTTCCTTCAAAGGTCAAAAGATTTTTGTCGGATTAGACGTACATCTAAGGAGTTGGTCGGTAACTGTCCTGTCAGAGCAGGCTGTTTTAAAGAAGTTCACGCAGGATCCCAGCCCTGCTGCATTGAACAAGTTTCTGACCAACACCTATCCGGACGCGGAGTATTACTCGGTCTACGAGGCCGGTTTCTGCGGTTTCTGGATACACTGGGAACTGCACAATCTGGGGATAAACAGCATAGTTGTGAACCCTGCAGATGTTCCAACAATGGCTGGTGAGAGGCTGAGGAAGACTGACGCTATAGATAGTGGCAAGCTCGCCAGAAGTTTACGTTCTGGTGAACTGAAAGGGATATATGTTCCTGACAGTCTTGCGACAGAGATACGCTCTTTGATAAGATTGAGAGACTCATTGACGAAAGATCAGACTCGCCATAAGAATAGGATTAAGGCTCACCTAAGGTATTTGGGAATTGATATTCCTGAAGAGTTTCAACGCCCAGGGTGTACGTGGACCAATAAGTTTGTCCTATGGTTGAAACGTTTGGATCTGGAGACTGATTACGGGAGGAAGACACTTGATTTATTGATCGCCCAATATGAAGATCTTCGTGCCCAGCAGCTCAAGATGATGAAAGAACTTCGTCTATTGTCAAGGACAGAACGCTTTGAAGAGCCTCTCCGGTATTTGATGAGTGTTCCTGGAATCGGACAACTGGCTGGTTTGACGATAATCTCAGAAGTGGATGACATCGCTCGTTTCAAGGATGCTGCTCATTTCGCCTCCTATGTAGGCATCGTCCCGATGTGCTATTCAAGTGGCGAGCATGATGGAACCGGCAATATCACCGTTCGTCGTCATGCCAAATTGAGATGGCTGATTGTAGAGGCTGCATGGGTGGCATCACGAAAGGACCCTGTTCTGTCCTCTGCATTTGTTGAGTATTGCCGGAAGATGAAACCAAGCAAAGCGATCATTAAGATTGCGCGACGTCTGGTCAATCGTATTTACTTCGTTATGAAGCATCAGCAACCTTATGTCAACTGCTATGTCTCATAATGCAATTGAAATCCTGTCTGGTAAACAGACTTCCCTTGGGAGAGAGTACTTAAATTCGAATGCGGCTTTGGAGTCCGCTTGTTAAAGTTTGTACCTCCCGCCTCAGTAACCTAATGCAGATACTTGCGGCACTGACTACAGATGTCCGCTTTGGGAAGTTTGTTTACCGAGGATTTTTATGAGTCTCACAAGCATCGATCTCTACGAGACCGATGGATTGTTATTGTTTCGCTCCAAATCAATCTTTTTTCAAATGCTTGATTTATAGCGATTTATTGAAAAGCTGAAAATGTTTTCAACTTTTATTTGGATTTCAACTGGGAATTCGGATTTATCTAACTGATTAGTAGTGCATCTCGTCCTCAGAAACGCCTTGTCTTGAGGACGAGATGGATTTTTTGCCCGTTTCGTCCTCAAAATAGGGCCTGTATGAGGATGAGATCAAGCGGGGAGGCTATTTCCCGATGCAGCAAGACATGAACTTTCCAAAGTTATTTCTGCACACGATAAGCGAGATTGATTATCAATAAGTTAAAAGGGGGATTTGTCACACGTGTGACAGAATACACGGTTTTTGTGACAAAGACTGTGACAAATTATTTCTCGAGTAGTAACGAATTGCGGATAATACCCCATTTTTTCGGGTTAAAGGAGAAAATAAGGCGCTATAGAGGTCCTCGAAATCTGTCGCGGAATGGTGATGTTTCAATCCCTGAAAAGCATCCTTTCTTATCTTGAATCATTCCAAGATCAAATCGCTACCCAAGGATTCACTTTACCTTGGACTCTCGACTTTGTAGATGATTGTTTAGTTCGTTTGGTATATCTAATACATGAACCAAACAGGACAAGCGATGAATCCTTTTTTCTTTAACCCGAAAACTATTTGGCTCGGATTATTGATTCCACCATGCTCCAAATCTCAGATGAGTCAGGTCTAAAACTGATACTTATTTGTGCTTAACTCGCGTTTTCGAGGTTATTTATTGAACTCCCTATATTCACCTTGGCCAAACGGGCGAACGCTTTTTGGCCGAATGGGGGATTAGATAATCCGAGGACTCCTTATACGGGTATACATGATTCACAGGCTATCACTTTTAAGTAAATGTCGAGAATAATATTCTTATTATTGTGCACAAAGTAATCAAAAACTGATTACTTTATACCTAAAACTACGAATTCAGTCTTATCATTCAATTCATAAGACAACAATAGTGTGCGATGAAATCAGTATATTTGCAATAAAGAAGTATCGATATGCTTGACGAGATAAAAGCACAAGAACTGATTGCCCAAGGAGAAGGCCAGCACGTAGAACTCAAGCGCGAGGTCCCCTCGAAAGTAAGGGAGCTCAGCGAGGAAGTCTGCGCCCTTGCCAATGCGACCGGCGGGTACATCCTCCTTGGTGTTGACAACGACGGTAAGTTCACCGAAGGCTTCACCATCAACAATAGCAAGCGCTCCGCTCTGCGGGATTCCGTGGACCAAATCGAACCCCAGGTTGATTGCGACATCTACTCGCTTAACTTATCTGGCCATGAAATTTGGATAATGGAAGTCAAAGAAGGGGAGGACAAGCCCTACTTCTGCTCCGGTGCCGTCCACATCCGCCGCGGAGCCAATTCCCAGAAGCTTCGCAAACCGGCCGATGTCCGCAAGATCTTCGACGATGCTGGAAAGCTCAACTTCGATATGGGCGTCTGCCCCTGGTTCAAATGGGAAGACGTATCCGAAGAAGCCGTCCGCGACTTCAAATTCCAGGCCGGCATCAGATCCGACGCACCTAGCCAGGAACTCATTACCAACCTCGGCCTCCTCACGGACAAAGGTGAAATAACCAACGCCGTTCCAATGCTCTTTTCCGACGCCTGCGGCAAGCGATTCATCAACGCAATCATCCATTGCGTCCGCTTCAAAGGCACCGAGAACGTTCACATCATCGACTCCAAGACATTCGAAGGGCCGCTCCTCTTGCAATACAACAACGCCACGGCCTGGATCAAACAATACCTGTCCGTCGAATACGTCATGCACGGTTTCGACCCTCGCCAGGAAATCTGGGAACTGCCCCTCGACGCCATCAAAGAAGCCCTGACCAACGCCCTCTGCCACCGCGACTACTTCGATTCAGGAGCCAAGATCATGGTCCAGCTCTACGACGACCGTCTGGAAATCTCAAGCCCCGGCGGCCTGCTGCCCTATGTAGCAGCCGACTTCGGCCACCGCAGCCGCTCCAGGAACCCGCTCATCTTCAGGATGTTCACCCGGATGCATCTTGTTGAAAGCGTCGGCACCGGCATCCCACGGATCGCCCGCATCCTCTCGGAAGACGGATTCCCGCCGGCCGAATACAAGACCGAAGGCTTCTTTACCACAATACTCAGGAAAAAGAAGACTTCTTCTACCGAACACTCTGACCACGGTTCGGGAAAAAGTTCGGTAAAAACTTCGGTAAAGATTAAGGAGATGATGCGGTCCAATCCGAAGTTTTCCCTTCGAGAGATTGCTGAATCCATTGGTGTTTCTACCCGGGCAATAGAAAAAGCGGTCAAGAGACTTACCGAAAACGGAGAGATTGACCACACTGGCCCTAAGAAGGGAGGGGAGTGGGTTGTAAAGAGTTGACAATTCTTGAGGAATAATCCTTAAGAAGTCAGTGAGATTATGGTATTGAACACTCCACGATATGCAACAGACTCGGAAATCTTCTCAGAACGAGCCCGTCCTTTACGACTTCGGCCTGCTTTCTCATCCACGGTTCGCTCATCTGAGAGTGGAAGTTCACGGCGGATGTCTCACAGAGCCTTTCGCTAACGAGTTTGCATTCTCCAGTTTGGTGCGAGATATGTTTGCGCGCTGCTATGATGTAGAGAATAAACTCCAAAAAAATGATATCTATTTCGAGGAGTATCCTCGTTTCATTTATGCATTGATGGAGAGCTATGCTGCTCAGATTAAGCAATCCTACCGAAGTGACCCGCGCTCTGGTCTCCGGTTGATGTTCGACTGGCTCTTAAAGACTAGAGAGATTATAGAAGAGCAATACCAAGCTATACCAACCCTTTACCTAGCATCAGACATTGCTGCTAAGAAAGATCTTCAGAAATGTCAATCAAAGGATACATGGCCGGTAAAACTAAATGTGTATTCGCTTCTCTACCGATACTTCCACTATAGGATAGAAAACCTTCTTCCTAAAATGCCGGATTCCTTGGCGAATCTCATTCCGTACAATATGTGGATAGGGGAGTATGATGAACTGAAGGCAGAGTACACGGGTAAGTTCGGGCTCGAATTCCGACAACGCGCCAT
The DNA here is from genome assembly GCA_002361625.1 of Bacteroidales bacterium UBA3289. Classification (GTDB taxonomy): domain Bacteria; phylum Bacteroidota; class Bacteroidia; order Bacteroidales; family UBA932; genus Cryptobacteroides. The sequence continues at coordinate 9,158 of DETL01000020.1, forward strand.
CGTCAATGTCGAGGACAACAAAAAGCGTTTTTTCGAAGTTCTCGTTGATCAGTGTATGACTTTCTGCCGCCAGATGACCTCTGACAATCCAATACTGCCATACGATGATGTCTTCCAGCAATGTGATGAGCCAATGACGGCACTTATTCACTCCTACTTTCGGGATTATATCACCCGTCTGCAAGCGATTTCTAACGTTGCAGCCGATATCGATGCGGCTATCATCAATTGGATTGTCTCACTGCAGACAGACATATTTGAGACTTACGCTGCCAATCAAAGTAAAGTTCTGAGCAAATGTGGTAGAACTGCTACTGTAGATGTTGCCTCAATGCAATTCTATCTTGACATTTGCGAGAGGAATGTCCTTGAGATTGCACATGAGTATTTTATCGACAGCGCGACCATTCCTCTGGTTCCTGAGGAGAATAGCCCCATCAAATAAGATAGCACCGAGCCTAAACCAACACAAGAACTCCCCAAGATCAAGCACACCCGCCGCATCAACTACAAGAAGCTCTACAATGCATGGAATGAAAAAGCCTTTACCGCCACGACACTGGAAGAATTCACCGAAGCCATTGACCATGCCGACTTCTCCAAGATGATGGAGCGGGCAGAGAACGCTGGCCAACGAGCAGGATACATCGGAGCCGTCAAATACATCATCAAGCGCCTCAATCAGTACCTCGGCAGCAACTGGTATTATATCGCTTGCTGCAGCATCGGCGAGACTCCTGACGACCTGAACAAGCTCAACGATACAACTAAACAGATCGCCAAAATCAACACAAAGATTCTATCTGGTTCCGTCAAATAACCTGAGACCTTTGATCACCGCAGGTCGCCGCAGCACTTTCGGTTGACACCGCAGATTAACTCCTTGAGACACAACAATTTCAAGGAGTATATTTTTTATCTGCGGCCTTTTGCGGCAAAAAAACCTCATACGAACTTTGCATTGTGAATGAAACGTAACGCCTTATGCGATGGAGTCCACATCGCCAGTATGGTCGGGAACCGAGAAAGGCTAGGACAACCCGATGCTGGCAAACATATGAATAAACAATACAAAAAAGGGAACAAAAATATTTGCAGAGTACAATTAGTTATTGCTATCATTAGTTTCATTTGTGGAGCCTTTATTGCCGGTACCAGATTGTTTCTTATTGTGTCCATTGGAGACAACACGATCTCATTAATAAGTATCCTAAAAGAAATACTAATTCTTTATAGTGCGATTATCGGAATACGCGACAAATCCAGTTCATAAAAAGACTTTTGATGTATTTTCTGCCATCCTTAGAATCAGAGAATATGCAAAACATGTGAGCAAGCTTGAATTGAGCAATATTTGCACGTCCTGCCCTGCAAATTGTGACGCTTCCCAATTTGTGTATTGCATCTAATTAGATGTTATCTCCGCTTTTTTTTGTAAATTTGGCTTTAATAAAGCGGAACATACGATTTGTCACAAATAACGGCCCAACAAGCGAAGTTTCTTGCGAACTACCTGACACGGCGTTTACCGGCGAATGACATCAATAAATTGACGGCATCGCTGCAGGACGCGCAGGTGGACTTGACCCCTCACCAGGTCGAGGCCGCTTCTTTCGCGTTCAAATCACCGCTCTCCAAGGGCGCCATCCTGGCCGACGAAGTAGGCCTTGGCAAAACCATCGAAGCCGGTATCATTCTCTCCCAGAACTGGGCAGAACATAAGCGCCGCCTCCTGATCATCTGCCCGGCCAACCTCCGGAAGCAGTGGTCCAGCGAACTGCTGGAGAAATTCTTCCTCCCGTCCGTCATCCTGGAGACCAAGAGTTTCAACGCAGCCATCGAAGCCGGCAACCTCAACCCCTTTGACACTGACAAAATCGTCATCTGCTCCTACCAGTTCGCCAAAACCAAAGCGCCTTACGTCCGCCACACCCAGTGGGACCTCACCATCATCGACGAAGCTCACAGGCTGCGCAACGTCTATAAGCCCACCAACAAAACCGCCAACGCCATCAAACAGGCCCTCTCGGACCGCAAGAAAATCCTCCTCACAGCGACGCCGCTCCAGAACTCCATCCTGGAACTCTACGGTCTGGTATCCATCATCGATGACTATGTATTTGGCGACCTCAAGAGTTTCAAGACCCAGTTCAGCCACAATCTGGAAGAGGAAGATTACGCCAACCTGCGCAGCCGCTTGCAGCCCATCTGCAAACGCATCCTCCGCCGCCAGGTACTGGAATACGTGAAATACACCAAGCGTATCGCCATCCTGGAAGAATTCTTCCCCACGGAAAATGAGCAGAAACTTTACGACCTTGTGTCCGACTACCTGGCCCGGCCCAAGCTCTACGCCCTTCCCAACAGCCAGCGCCAACTGATGACCCTCATCCTCCGGAAGCTGCTGGCCTCTTCCACCTACGCCATCTATGGTACCTTCTGCAGCCTGATATCCCGTCTGGAAAAACTCATTCAGGACCAGGGCTCCTTTGCGCTGGAGGAAATCGGCGAGGACTATGAGGCCGACGAAGAATGGCTGGACGATGAAGAAGTGGAGACCGAAGACGATGCCCAGGAACTCCACCCGGCCGACATCGACGGCATCAAGAAAGAGATAGCAGATCTTGTCGTCTTCCGGGACCTAGCCGCTAAAATCAAGAAGAATAGCAAAGCTGAACACCTGTTCGTCGCCTTGGAAAAAGGATTCGACCAGCTGCAGCAGCTGGGAGCCCCCAAAAAGGCTCTCATCTTTACCGAATCCCGCCGCACACAGGAATTCCTGTACGAGCTCCTGGAGAAACGTGGCTATAAAGGTCAGTTGGTCCGCTTCAACGGCACCAACACCGACAAACAATCCACGGCCATCTACAACAAATGGCTCAAGAAATACAAAGGCACGCCCAAAGTCACCGGCTCCCTTACGGCTGACCGTAGAGCCGCCATCGTGGACTACTTTCGGGATGAGGCCACCATTATGATTGCAACGGAAGCAGCGGCCGAGGGCATCAACCTCCAGTTCTGCTCTCTCATCGTCAACTACGACATGCCCTGGAATCCCCAGCGCATCGAGCAGCGCATTGGCCGCTGCCACCGCTACGGTCAAAAGTTCGATGTCGTTGTCATCAACTTCCTCAACAAAGCCAATGCCGCCGACATCCGCGTCTATGAACTCCTGGACCAGAAATTCCAGCTCTTCAGCGGAGTCTTTGGTGCCAGCGACGAAGTCCTGGGCAGCATAGGCAACGGCGTGGACTTCGAGAAACGCATCTCCCAGATATACACCGAATGCCGCACACCGGAGGCCATAGAAGCCGCCTTCGATGCCCTTCAAGAGGAGCTCAAGAGCGAGATTTCCGAAAAGATGCTCAAGGCTCGCTCCACGCTGCTGGAAGACTTCGATGTATCTGTCCAGGAAAAGCTGAAGCTCAATCTTGCCCTCAGCCTCAATAATCTGGACACCTTAGAACGTCGGCTTTGGATGCTCACCGAGTTTGCTCTGGCCAAAGACGCCATCTTCGACGAAGAACACCACCAGTTCATGCTGGAGAACGGTTCCCGCTACGACGGCATCTACCGCCTCACCTCCGAGCGAGAGTCCAAGAGTGAGCTGATTCTGCCTTACAAGGTCCAGCCCTTCCGCATCGGCCATCCACTTGCCCAGAAGATCCTCTCCACTTACAAAGACACACAGTTGCCGGTTCAGGAAGTGGAATTCTCCTATTCAGGGAACGAAGGCAAGACGGCCCTTCTGGAGAAGATTGTCGGCCAGTCCGGCTGGATGAAGGTGCAGCGTGTCTCCATTGACTCCTTCGAACAGGAGGACCACTTGCTCATTGCCTGTTATACCGACTCCGGGGAAGACGTTTTCCCGGAGATTGCCGAACGTATGCTGATGTTACCGGCAGAAGTCACCGGCTCCGTTGAGGCGGACCAGGCAGTAATTCAGAACACCTCAATGCGGATTGAGCGGATGAAGGCAGATGTCCTTTCCGAGAGCGCCAATCGGAACCAGACGTTCTTTGAGGACGAGATGGACAAACTGGACACCTGGGCCAGCGATATGAAAGTGAGCCTGGAGCGGGAGATTACCGACCTCGATGCGGAAATCAAGCTCCGGAAGGCCGAGGCCAAGAAAATGCTCCAGCTCAAGGATAAGGTGGCTGCCCAGCGGGACATCAAAGATTTGGAGAAAAAGCGTGCAGAAAAGCGCCAGAATTTATATGAGGCCCAGGACGAAGTGGATGCCCGCAAGGAAGAGCTGCTGACCAAGGTTGAGAAAATGCTGGAACAGAAGGTGGAGGAGAAGGAATTGTTTACTATACGTTGGGATTTGAAATAATAAAGAAATATGGGTAATAATACAAAGCTGGAACTGACTTGGATCGGGAAAGAAGCTAAAGGCTCAGGCATTGAACCGCGTATACTCATCGAGAATCCAGCATTGTCTCATGGAATTAACGAAGACATTGTTCTCGATAATGGTTGCTGTTGGCATGGCAACATGATTATACATGGTGACAATCTTCTTGCTCTTCGTGCACTGGAGAAAGAGTATAGTAGTACGGTCCAATGCATCTATATTGATCCCCCTTATAACACTGGCAACGCTTTTGAGCATTACGATGATGGAGTGGAACACTCGATCTGGTTATCTCTTATGAGGGAGCGTCTTGTTTTGTTGCGCCGCCTCCTTGCCAATACGGGATCTATCTGGATTCAGATAGATGATGAAGAGCAGGCATATTTGAAAGTTCTCTGCGATGAGGTATTCGGACGTAGAAATTTCGTAAATATGATATCCGTCAATATGAAAAATATTGCCGGTGCTTCTGGTGGTGGAGAAGATAAGAGAATTAAAAAAAATTGCGAGTATATTCTAGTATACGCAAAGGATTATGATAACCTACGAACATTTGAACCCGCTTACAAATACTCTGAAATAAGTGAACTTGTAGAGCGTTATCGACAAGAAGGAGTTAGCTGGAAATACACATCAGTCCTATTAGATGAAGGAGAAAAAGAGTATCTGACATCAACAGTAGATGGTGAAGGTAATGAGATAAAGGTTTATGCAAGAAGAAATATGGTCGTCAAGTCCATAGGACAAGTTGCTAAAGAGAATCATATAACCGAGAAGGAGGTCTATTATCGCTATGGAAAACAAATATTTAGAACAACCATGCCTCAATCTTCCATCCGACCTCGAGTTATGGAACGAATGAAGCAACTCGGATTGTACGAAAACAATATTTCTATAGAGTATGTCCCTAAGTCAGGAAAGAATAAAGGGCAAGTATATACACAGTTTTACAGCGGTGAAAAGTATAACCTTTTCGCTTGGCTTCGTGATGTGCTAGAAGAAAAGGATGGTAAACTCTATAAAAAGGACTTACAAGGAACTTATTGGGATTTTACTGCCGGAACAAAGAACTTAACAAAAGAAGGAAATGTCGAGTTTCCCAATGGGAAGAAACCAGAATCTTTAATTAGTCGTATTATACATATGACTACAGTCGAGGGCGAGATTGTTTTGGATAGTTTCCTTGGATCTGGGACAACGGCAGCTACCGCTCATAAAATGGGGCGTCGATACATTGGCGTAGAGATGGGAGAACAGGCTTTTTCTCTTTGTGCTCCTCGCTTGAAGTCGGTAATAGACGGCAAAGATAATGGCGGAGTAACCGCTGATTTTCATTGGCGTGGGGGAGGTGGTTTTAGATTCTTTAATTTAGCTCCCTCACTGTTGAAAAAGGATACTCATGGCAATCTTGTTGTGAATCAGGAATATAACCCTGATATGTTAGCGGCAGCAATGGCCAAGATGGAGGGCTTCACCTATGAGCCTTCCACAGAAATCTTCTGGAAGCAGGGCTATAGCTCCGAGACTGACTTCATCTTCACCACAACCCAGTTTGTGACAGTGGAGTCTTTGGGCGCTATCCTGGACACCATGGCAGATGGGGAATCCCTGCTGGTTTGCTGCAAGGCCTTCCAGCCGGAGTGCAAAAGCTTCTCCTCTAGAATCTCCGTGAAGAAGATTCCCTCCGTCCTCCTTGGCCGCTGTGAATTCGACCACGACGACTACTCTTTGAACATCATCGAGCTTCCACAGACAGAAGAACTCGATGACTCCGAAGAACTGGATAACTCGCCGGAAACTTTCTCTGATGACACGTCATCGGAGCCGTCATTGTTCTAGGAATATGGGAAACGTAGTCTATCTTTTCGGCGCGGGAGCCAGTTATGGCGTCAGAGACAAACAGGCGCCCCGGCTTGATTATAGTCTTGAATATCGAGACTATAAAGGGGTGCATCAAGAGATTAAAGGCTCAGCGCCCAATATCATTGAAGGTCTTCCTGTCGTGTCGGAATTGCCGGAGCGAATGGATTACGTGCGGTATTTGATCAAGAAGGAAATCAAGGACTTTGCCATTGATGCAAAACCGGAGGCGTCAATGTTTGAGGACCTGGAAGAAAACTTAGCCTGGTTGCAGGAGGCCTCTCGTGGCCATGCTACAGTAGATACATTTGCCAAAAAACTCTGGATTACTCACAGAGACGAAGAATACAAGAGGCTCAAGCATACCCTCAGCGCTTATTTTATGCTGGAGCAGCTCTTCAACAAGACAGATAAACGGTATGACGCATTCTTCGCTTCTATACTTGGTGAGGAAGCAGTAGATCTTCCTTCCAATGTCTGTATTCTGTCCTGGAACTATGACTGCCAGTTTGAACTTGCTTATTCAGAGTATTATCGACACGCCGGCCTGAATGATTTGGAGAACCAACTCCATTTCTATCATAAAACGTTGGGGAACGTCAACTACCATGATGATCAGAAATTCAGCATAATCAAACTGAATGGTTCCGCTTTCATGTATGATTTAAGCACCAGAGATGCTGTTGACCCATTCTTGATACAGGACAGCATGAGAGATATAGCAAGAGTCGCATCAATATGTCAGGACAATAGCAGCAAAGGGTGTGCTCTTTCTTTTGCGTGGGAGCAATCAAATACGTGGTTCACAGATAGGATTCAAAAGAACATAGCCAATGCCGACACGCTGGTTGTAATCGGTTACTCCTTCCCATATTTCAACCGGTCTATGGATAAGTTCCTGTTCCAGTCAATGCCCGGACTCAAGAAAATCTATCTCCAGGACATTGATCCGGACACAATCGAGCAATCTGTTACGAATCTTCTGACGGCGTCCCATACGACCGTCAACAAAACCAAGACAGAGAAAAAATACCATACACAGCAATTCTACTTGCCTCCAGAATTATAGTATGAACACAACTGCAAACTTCATAAAACAGCGCATGTCACTCCGGGAACCTCTGGCCGAGGCGCTGGAGGTGGTGGCCAAAATCTCTGATGCCCTGGATCTGAAGAGACCTGGTGAGGGTGTTGACTACGAGATCTTCCTGGATGAGCAGCTGGCCAAAGCCAAGACCGTCTGCCCCAGTTGCAAGGACTTTGAGCGCGACTTCCCGTCTTTTGCATTCTCTATTGCGACCGGTATCGGTAAGACACGACTGATGGGTGCTTGCATTGCTTATCTGTACCTCAAGAAAGGCATCAAACATTTCTTTGTGCTGGCTCCGAACCTGACGCTGTACGAGAAACTTAAGCGGGACTTTGGCGACCCTTCCTACGAGAAGTATGTCTTCAAGGGTATTTCTGAGTTTGTCAGCAAGCCACCCATCGTCATTGACGGCGACAACTATAACAACTTCCAGCTGCACGGAGGCAACTTGTGGGATGCAATTGAGATCAACGTCTTCAACATAGCCAAATTCAATACCGACAGTAAGGAAAGCAAGCGCGGCGCACCCCGTATGCGCCGGTTGTCGGAGTATCTTGGTCAGTCCTACTTCGACTACCTCTCCAGCCTTCCCGACCTGGTTATCCTGATGGATGAAGCGCACCGTTACCATGCAGATGCTTCCAAAAAAGCCATTAATGAGCTCCGGCCCATCCTCGGTCTGGAGATGACCGCGACTCCGACGGATGAGAAGGGGAAATCGTTCAAAAACATCGTCTATGAGTACAACTTGGCGCAGGCGTTGGCCGACGGCAAATATGTAAAGATTCCGACGGTGGCCAAACGCCGCAATTTCCAGAAAGGTGACCTGAGTGACAAAGAACTGGATATGCTCAAGCTGGAGGATGCCATCAGTATCCATCGCAACACCAAGAAGCACCTGGAACTGTACTCCAAGGAGCATAACTGCGAACTGGTCAAGCCTTTCATCCTGGTAGTGTGCCGTAACATCGCCCACGCGGAGGAGACCAAGAAACTCCTGGAAGAAGAAATGTTCAACGGAGAGTATAAAGGAAAGGTCCTTCAGATTGACTCCAGTACCAAGAAGGAGGAAGAGGTGGACCGCCTGTTTGTTTCCCTTGAGAAGCCGGACAATCAAATCGAGATTGTCATCCACGTCAACATGCTCAAAGAAGGCTGGGACGTCACCAACCTCTATACCATCGTACCTCTCCGTGCTGCAGATGCTCCAATTCTTGTGGAGCAGTCCATCGGCCGTGGCCTTCGCCTGCCGTATGGCGGCAAGCGCACAGGCGTCAGAGACGTGGATACACTGACGGTCATAGCCCACGAAAACTTCGAGGCGGTCATCAAGGCGGCCAAGGACCCGAAGTCCGTGCTCAGCAAGTTCACCTACATCGAGCTGGACGAAGAAGACATCAAGTCCGGCCCCAGCACTGTGGTTCAGGCGAAAACACTCTTCGATGCCAAGCAGGAAGAAATCAAGGAAGCCGCCAAGACCGAGGTCGAGAAAAAGAGTGCAGAAGTTGTCTGTGACGCCCGCAAAGCTGCCTGGGAAGTCATTTCCGATATGCCCCGCTACATGGGACAGGCACTGTCCACAGTTGGCCAGACGCTGATTAAGACGAAGGAAGACCTCAAAAAGCCTGAGCTGGTGAACATTATCACCTCCAGGACCATCTCCAAGATTGAGCAGGAAGCCCAGAAAGAAGCGCCTCTCTTCGCAGAGGAGTTTGCCAAGCCCCGCATCGAGGAAGCCAAGAGTGTCATCAAGGTCCTCATTGAGGATTATGTCAAGAACATCATTGAGATTCCGCGAATGACCGTCCAGCGAGAAGCCTTCAAGGCAGAATATAAGTGGTTCGACCTGGACACCTCTCTCGGCTTCGGCCTTCCGGCGCTCAAAGAAGAGATTATCCGTATGGGCCTCGTTGACAACTCCGTCGATGTCCTCAGCGTCGAATCCGGCCGTCAGTACGATGACCCCGTCAATCAGATTGTATCTGAACTCATCAACTACGACGACGTAGATTACGACGATAACGTAGATCTTCTCTACCACCTGGCCGAAGCAGCCTACAAAGCCATCGAGGCAAATGCCGATGACCCCGCGGACACGCCGAAGATTGTTTACAATTTCAAGAAAGGCATCGCCAAGACCATCTACGACCAGATGAAGGCCCACTTTGTCATCGAATCCCTAGGCTACACCAAACCCAAGGTCCTGCCGTTCACCGGCATAGTTGACCAGCACCTCATCGAGGACAGCGCCTACGGTCGTGTCGATTTCCGGACTGACGTGCCCGCAAAATTTGTCAAGAAATACATCTTCACCGGCTACCTCAAGTCCTACTACCTGGAGAACAAATTCGACAGCTCAACCGAGCTGGATCTTTCCTTCGTTCTCGAAGTGGACCCCGTAGTAAAGAAATGGCTCCGTCCTGCTCCTACTCAGTTCAGCATCTATTGGGGCAACGGTGCCCATCGCTATGAGCCGGATTTCGTCGTAGAAACCGACGATTGCATCTACCTGGTAGAGACCAAAGCAAAAAAGGATATGACAGACGATGATGTCAAGGCAAAAAAGGCCGCCGCTATGGAATACTGCAAAAACGCCACAGAGTTTACCACTGCCAACGGTGGCAAGCCCTGGAAATACGTCCTCCTTGCCCATGACATCGTTGACCGCACCTCTAGCTTCCAGTACCTGATGGCCTTAGCATAGGGCATTTGAAATAATACTAGAGATTGTGGCCAAAGGTCAACTCACGGCAAGCAATACATGAATTGGCTCATAAGCTTATATACCTCTGTCAGACCCATGCAGCCCGGGAGAAGACCTTCAAGGCGGCATCTTGCGGTCGAACTTATAGAGGTTGTACTCGTCGTCCCAAGTGGCACCCGGAACGAATCGGTCCAAATAATTGCCGGACGCATCAAGGACACGATAGGGGAGCATATAGGCACTTAATCTGTAGTAACCTACGGCAGCCGTGGTGGAAATATCGTACACAAAGTTCGTAAATAACTTCCATGTGGTCGTGCATATCTGCATAACATTAATACCTCTGTGACGTCTTCGAGAATAATCCAAAATATCTCTTTATTGCTTTTACTCTTGCGAATTCAGTTCTTTTTGCTAACTTTGCAACAGTCGTAAAATTTACGGCCGTAAAATTTTGACGAAATGAAGTTTTATGACAGGGAAGAGCAGTTGAAGACACTGCGCGAAATGAGGGAACTATCGTACAATGGTTATTCCCGACTTACGGTTGTCACCGGAAGGAGACGTATAGGGAAGACGACTCTTATCAAGGAAGCCTATCAGGATGAACCCTATGTATATCTATTCGTAGGTAAGAAAAGTGAATCAGTCCTGTGCGGAGAATTCTGCGAAGAGTTCCAGGAGAAGACAGGGGGATTCGTCCCTCCGATGAGTGCTTTCCGCGACGTCTTCCGTTTCTTGATGGAGGAAGGAACGCGCCGGAAATACACGCTTGTCTTTGATGAATTCCAGAATTTCCTGGAGGTCAATCCATCCATATACAGTGATATTCAGAATTGGTGGGACAAGTACCAGAAAGAGAGTCATGTGAATATGGTTGTCAGCGGTTCTGTTTATTCCCTGATGGAGAAACTTTTCAAAGACAGGAAAGAACCCCTTTACGGAAGACAGGACTCAACCATCAAACTACAGGCATTCCCCACTTCAATCCTCAAACAAATCATGGAAGACAACGCTCCTGGCTATTCCAATGATGACCTTCTCGCACTATATACATTCACTGGTGGTATCCCAAAATATGTGGAGTTGTTCGTTGATGTGAAAGCCACGACTTGCGGAAAGATGATTGCCAAAATCTGCAAGGAGGATTCCCCGTTGATAGAAGAGGGGAGGAAACTCCTTGTCCAGGAATTTGGAAAAAAATACGCGACCTACTTCTCGATCCTTCAAGCTATCTCGTTGGGATACAATACCCAGGCTTCCATTGAAGACTATCTGGGCGGAAAGAGCCTAGGCGGGCAACTATTAAAACTTGAAGACACTTACGACCTAATCCGGAAGGTCAGACCAATCTGGGCAAAACCTAAAACCCAAACTGTAAGGTACGAGATCAGCGACATCTTCCTGCGTTTTTGGTTCCGCTATGTGGAGAAGAACCAGCGGCTCATTGAAATCGGACAGTATCCGGCACTGCGCAAAATAATGGAAGATGATTATGAGACCTATTCCGGTGATGTGCTTGAGAGATACTTCAAATTAAAGCTTGTAGAGAGCATGGAATACAGAGACATAGGAGGGTGGTGGGACCCGAAAGGATATATTGACAAAGAAGGAAATCACCAACAGGCCGAACTGGACATCGTTGCCCAGCGCCTAAAGGAGAATGTACTCGATGTGATAGAGGTAAAGCGCAATCCGGAGAAGTTCAATAAGGGGCTTCTTGAAGAAAAAATAGCATACTTCTCTTCCAAGGAGAAACAGGCCAGAAAGAACAAGATAGTACTGTCCTGTCTTTCATTGGATGATATGTAATGGGTTAAATTAATAGAGTGAGTTAAAGTTATAATTGTAAATCAATATGGAAGTTGGATCTGGTTTAGCTTTATTAGGTAGCGCCAAATTGATTGAGAAACTGCTTGGCCCAACATGTGAGTATTTGGGGCAGAATATTCAACAATTAACGAAAAAGATGCATGATAATATTGCTAAAATATTTACCAATGCTGAATCTAAACTCGGGGATCGCATTAATCAAGAAGGAAGGGTCTCTCCTAAAGTTTTGAAGAGTATTATCGATAATGGCGCTTGGTGTGAAGAAGAACTACAATGTGAGTATTTCGGTGGCGTTCTTGCATCATCAAGAAGTTCTATTTCAAGAGATGATAGAGGGGCTTACCTTTCCAATCTGGTATCGGAATTGAGTTCATATCAAATTAGAATGCATTACTTGATCTATTCCGAGATTCATAAATTGTTCTCTGGCAAAGAACTTAATGTTTGCGAGCATGCTATTCGTAATAAACTTGAAATATTCATTCCATTAGGAACGTATATAGAATCATTTGACTTTTCTGAGGAAGAGCTAAAGAGGCTTTTTGAACTTACGCCGCATATTTTGTTTGGATTAGCCAATGCTGGTTTGATTGAAAATAGCTTTCAATATGGCCCACAAGAATCTTTGAATAAAAAGTATCCGGGTGCAGATAGTTACGGCATTATTGTTCAACCATCACAAAGAGGTGTCGAACTGTATATGTGGGCATACGGCCGTGGGTTCGAGCCTCTTACTTCATTTTTCAGTTCTTCTAATACCTATAAGCCTATTGAGGGAATAAAGATAGGCCAGGCATTCCCTACTAAAAAATAGCTTTAGTGATGTCTTTAGAAACTTGCTCTACAAAACTAATTGAGACATGCGTCAGAGATTTAACAATTCCGTCAAAACCCGTTATTATTTGATAATTCTGTTATACTCGAACGTCGCACTTAGTTTTTTCATTCAGCAAAAGTCATCAAATACGTCGCCACCTGTCCATTCGCGTCCAAGAGCCAAGGTGAAGTATTTCTCGGCACCGATCTCTTCAAAGTAAGAGTACTGATTCTCGTGGATGAAGTGGCCATCCCGATATGTGATCGTGCAGAGAACATAGCCGCTACCTCCTTTGACATGTTCGCTTGTCGTGATTACGGCGAGTGTATTGCCGTCTTCCGAGATATCGGCCTTGAACACAATTGATTCATAGACGTCGTTGTGGCAAAAAACCTCACCAGGCTTGAGGTTAGCCAGATAGTCCTGAAGTGGAGTTGGTGAGTGTTGTGCCGGGCAAAGAGGGAATTCTGACGGCACCTTCCAATTGAGTTGAAGAGCGCCAGCTGTCAGGGATTCTTTAAGTCCATATTGCTCTTCGTAAATCCGGCGATTCATTTCCTCTATCTCAGCCTTCTGCTGCGCCCAAGGTTTGTAATCCGGTAGAAGTTGGCCACCGTTCCACTTTCGGGCTCCAGCCATTTCTTCATCTGAGAAAACCCAGTCCCCGAGACCTTTGCCGGTGCCTTGAGGCTTGCTGTCCCTCTTGGCCCATTCTTCAATGTGCTTCTTGCAGGCAGCCGCCTCTTCTTTGGTGACGGTCATCATCCAACTGACATCCGGTGGCAGTGCCTTAGTCCGGAGAATGGCCGGATTCTCGATAAACGCTTCAATGCTGCCGCAGAGATAGATAATCTTTTTTCTCGTGGCGTCATTGTTCAGGGCGTTTTCCAACCTGGTAAGCCAGCGGAGATTATCCGGCCGGTTGTTGCAACGGTTGGTGTCGATGTGGTCTACCACCATATGCGACTGCGGTTCCGGTCCGTGAAAGGCTGTGCAGACGACCTGATGGACACGGATGTTACCGGTGAAAAACATATAGCCATTGTCGGGATTCTTGGTTCCAAAACTCCAGACATTGTCCATCTTACTGGGGCGACAACCTTCTTTCGGGAGACGGCAGATGGCACCATTGTCACGGACCAGATACTGACGGTCCTTGTATTCGCACTGCATCACGCGGTCGAATACCTCAAGCAGATTCTGGTTTTCCATACTACTTCTCTTTAATCTCGTTGGGAATCAGATCCAAATGCGCGTCTAGAATGACGCAGATGCGAGATAAGATGTCCACGCCGGTGGAATACTTGCCCTGCTCGATACGGGAGAGGTTGGCGGCATCAATGCCGGTGAGGAGAGCCAGATCACGTGCTTCCATCTTTTTGGACTCACGGAGTACTTTGATGCGCTTGCCAATGCGAACTCGCTCGGCCTGCCGGTTACCAGAGTCCATACCCATAGACGGCACGGCATTGAGAAGGAAATCGCGGCTGATGCGGTTTACCATCTGTTCCTTGTCGTCGGAGAAGTTCCGGTCGAAAATGAATTCAATCAGGTGGAGGACATAGGCCTTGTACTCATCGCTATCGTACTTGGCAATGTCGGACATGATTTTGAAGAGCTCGCCATCCGGCGTCTGCACCTCGACAAAGTATCTGTCGAGGATTTGGGCCCGAGACCTTGTCTCGGTCGCCATAAACTTTTTGAGATTTTTGTCCATATTTTTCCATGCGTTTTTAATGTGGTGCACCCCACGGAAAAATATACTTGGGACAAATATAGGAAACATTTGCTAGATTGGCAAATTTGCCAATTAGAATTTATGATAAATGAGTTCCTATCTAAAAGCGAATAGACAAATAAACGATTATGATAAACATTGTGGAAAAACTACACCTATTCACCCCACCTATCATATTCTTTTTCATCAAAAAACAATAGTAGGTTGAAAAGATAAATAGGTACTTCTGCCTGCTTTCGATTGAGGATTTCAAATCCAAGATGGGCTGGCCATTCTGTAAATAAAATAAAATATAATACTTTCTAAGGTCCACACAAAGGCATTTTCAAGAGATAATTCCACAGAACACGATTGGAATATTATAAACGTTTCTTTATCTTTGAATTGCTAAAGAGTATTGCATTTAGTTTAAATAATGATATGAGTAGCCAAGTATTCTCAGGATTTCTTTCGTTTCAAATAGAAAAGTTTGTTACTGAATATGTCAGTCTTTCCAAAAACGTTTTTGTCAATAAAGAGGGGAAATTAATTCACCCGGCCGAATATGGAACATATCGGGAAAGAATTGTTTCCAGTTTAATCTTGCCGTTACTTCCTAAGAGGCTATCAGTTGGAACAGGGTTCATTATTACAGATACTGATAAAATAAGCACTCAATGTGATCTTATAATATACGACACTCAGAACACACCAGTTATTGAAAATGGGGAGCAACGCTTTTTCCCCGTAGAGTGTGTCGCAGGGGTTATTGAAGTAAAATCTGTATTGTCAAAAAATGATTTAAAAGAGGCTTTAATAAAACTGTCCAACATTAAAGCGTTACGAAATGAAATAACTAGTACAATACGAGTTTATTCTGAAACAAAAGACTCTCATCCTCTTAGTCCGGCTACTTGCCCATATGATCAGATGGCCACATTCTTAATTTGCGAGAGTTTGTCTTTTGATCTCGAAAAGGAATGCGACTCCTTCTTTAAAGATGTTTATAAGGGAATAGATCCACCCTTATTTCATAATATGATATTAAGTATTGAGCAGTTGTGTTCACTCTATATAAAAGAGAATGTACCTATATATTTCCCTTTCTTCAGTATCAAAGAATTGCATAAGAACTGCCTTGTATTTCCTGTTGGCGGTGGTTATAAATATGAGCACATTGTACTGTTTCTTGATTGTTTTTACATGTTAATTGGTTCTATTACAATTAACTATATTGAGTTTACTAATTATATTTCGTCTAAAAGACTCAAACGGACATGTGTAGAGAAATAAAAAGAACTGCTTGAAAATCTTTGAGGATGACTAAGCTTCATGTTAAAAACAAATGCCGTCATCTGCATAGTTTTTTTTACTTCGTAAGCACGGTAAAACATAATCAGTCCTGATACCGCGCTGGGCATGAGATGGACCTGCCCAGTGGAGAGAGACAATAGATGTTTGTAGGCGAGATTTCTATATTTGGACGTACATTTTACAACTATTACTCTAAAACTATAGTCAGAACATCCGTGACGCCATTACGTCCTAGTAATGGGGGACAAGTTTGTAAATCTATGTAAAACAATGTAAAGTTACGTACTTTGGCGTCAAGCCTCAGAGACCTTGAACCACGCGTGGTTCAAATGTGGTTCAAAATGGAGTAAAAACCGGACATCACAGAGTAATATCTGGAATTTCACTCCAATCTATAGAATTGACTAGGAAACGTTTCTACCAAACTGGCGGAAGATATTACCAAGCCAATTTCCGATTATTTGCCGATGCAATGCCTCCTGAATATCTCATGCAACACCGTTTCGGGGTCGATGAGGTCTTGACCGAGGATTTGGTTGAGGGAGGAAATGGCGAGACGAAGGTCTTCAGCGACCAGGTCCGAATACGCTCCGGAGGTGAGAGCTTGGCGGGCATGGGCGAGGGAAGAGGAGGTTTGTAACAGGGCTTGGTAATGGCGCTCGTTTGTTACAAAAGTCGAATCGCCGCAGTCGAGAAGATGCGATTTCAAGGAGATAAGGGCAGAACGGAGTTCGGAAATGCCAATCTGCCGTTTGAAAGCTGATTTTATGATAATGACGTCAGAATCAAACCGGGAAACAAATTCGTTAATAACTATAACAATTTTGTTAACCACCGAATCATCCACCAAATCCACCTTATTTAGGCAAATAACCAACCTCTGAACACTAGAATCCAGTCTATAGACAATCAACTTCAAATTATTCAAAAGGTCGCTTTCATCAGAAGTCGCATCCAGGACGCCGATCACGATTTCGGCCTCGGAAATCTTGCGGAAAGTCCGCTCGATACCCATCCGTTCCACCGTTTCGGACGTCTCCCGGATACCGGCCGTATCGATGAAGCGGAACAGGAGACCGTCCAGGTTGATGACCTCTTCGATGGTATCGCGCGTCGTTCCGGCGATCTCGGAAACGAGCGCACGGTCCTCGCCGACGAGCGCATTGAGGAGCGTACTTTTCCCGACATTCGCCGCGCCGACGATGGCGACGGGAACTCCGTTCTTGATCGCATTCCCATCCTTGAAGGAAGCAGCCAGTTTGTCCACATGCGAGCGCGTCCGGTCGATCAGGGAGAGCAGGCGTTCCCGGTCGGCGAACTCGACATCTTCTTCGCTGAAGTCCAGTTCGAGTTCCAGCAGAGAAGTCATCTCGACCAGTTCGCCCCGCAGAGCGGATAGCTCGGAAGAGAACCCGCCCCGCAGTTGATTGAACGCGACCCGATGTGCTGCGGCGGAGGTAGAGGCAATCACGTCGGCGACAGCCTCGGCCTGGGCCAGGTCCATCTTCCCGTTCAGGAAAGCCCGCCGGGTGAACTCGCCGGGTTCCGCCATCCGGCAGCCGGCATCTACCAGCCGCCGGAGCATCTCTTCCACGATGAATCGGGAAGCGTGGCAGGAGATTTCCACGGAATCCTCACCGGTATAGCTATGCGGAGCCCGGAAAACGGAAACCAGTACATCGTCCAGATCGGAAACCGAAGCGAAATGGATACTATAAGCATCACTTTCAGAAACGGTTCCACGCTTCAGCTGAACTACTGCATCAACAAAATGGAACGCATCCGGACCACTGACCCGGAGGATAGAAATTGCTCCGGTCCCAGGGACGGTGGCCGGAGCAACAATGGTGTCATTCAGGAAGGAATCATTCATACCGGCTGAACTTGGACATATTGTCTATCAAGTCCTTATTGGTCTTGAATTCATCCATGTGTTGAAGCATCCAAGTCATGGCTTCCACCGGGTTCATGTCGGCGAGAAGCTTACGGAGGATCCAGATGCGGTTGATGGTATATGGATCGTACAACAGGTCGTCACGACGCGTGGAGGAAAGCACGAGATTCACGGCCGGGAAGATGCGCTTGTTCGAGAGGTTGCGGTCCAGCTGGAGCTCCATGTTGCCGGTCCCCTTGAATTCCTCGAAGATCACGTCGTCCATCTTGGAACCGGTTTCAGTCAGGGCGGTGGCGAGGATCGTCAGGGAGCCGCCGTTCTCGATGTTGCGGGCCGCACCGAAGAAGCGCTTGGGCTTCTGGAGGGCATTGGCATCGACACCACCGGTCAGGACCTTGCCGGAGGCCGGCTGGACAGTGTTGTAAGCGCGGGCGAGACGAGTGATGGAGTCCAGGAGGATCACGACGTCGTGGCCGCATTCGACCAGGCGGCGGGCTTTGTCCAGGACCATGTTGGCGACCTTGACGTGGCGCTCGGCGGGTTCGTCGAACGTAGAGGCGACAACCTCCGCCTTGACGCTGCGCTGCATGTCGGTCACTTCTTCCGGGCGCTCGTCGATCAGGAGGACAATCTCATACACCTCGGGGTGATTCTCTGCGATGGCATTGGCTATCGACTTGAGCAGCATCGTCTTACCGGTCTTAGGCTGGGCGACGATCAAGCCGCGCTGGCCCTTGCCGATGGGGGTGAACATATCCACGATGCGGCAGGAAGGATCCTTTTCGAAGCCGTGGCCGAGAAGGTTGAATTTCTCCGTCGGGAAAAGGGGAGTGAGGAAATCGAACGGAACGCGGTCCCGGACGAATTCCGGAGAGCGGCCGTTGATGTACTTGATCTTGACCAGCGGGAAATACTTGTCGCCTTCGCGCGGAGGACGGATCTCACCGGTGACGGTATCGCCGTTTTTCAGGGCGTTCTGCTTGATCTGCTGCTGGGAAACGTAGATGTCGTCGGGGGAGTTCAGGTAATTGTAGTCCGACGAACGGAGGAACCCGTAGCCGTCCGGCATGATTTCCAGGACGCCCGTCGCCTCGACAGAGCCTTCGAATTCGATGCGCTGCGGTTTCTGCGGCTGCTGACCCTGATTCTGCTGGCGCTGCTGCTCTTTCCGTTCCTTGCGCTGCTGGCGTTCCTGCGCTTTCTCTTCTTTCTGGGCCTGATCCTCGTTCAGTTCGGTAAAGAGGTCATGGATGAACTGCTTTCCGTCCACGGAGGCCTCCTGCGGAGCCGTAGCATCGACTTCCTCGGCGGGGACGGGCTCGGCTTCCTTTTTGACCCGGGAACGCTTCTGACGGGGCTGTTTGGGCTGCTGCTCCTGCTGGGCGGGAGCGGCGGCCTCGGCCTCGGGCTCGGATTTCTCGGCAGGAGCCTCTGCAGGCTGATCGGCCGTTTCCCGGACAGGCTCGCCGGCGGGCTGCTTCTCTTTCTTCTTTCTGCCTTGTTTCTTGGAAGCAGCAGGCTTTTCTTCCTGCGGTTTCGCCTCCTGGGGCTTCTCCTCTGCGGGTGCGGCCTCAGAGGCAGGCTTTTCCTCTTTCTTCTTCACATCCTCCTTGCGGGGACGTCCGCGTTTTTTTTGCTTGGGGGTATCGACGGGTTTCTGGGACTCGATGACCGCTTCGGCGTCCAGGATGGCAAATCCGAGCTCTTCGAGGGCCAGTTTCTTCGCGTTCTTGATGTTCAGTTGTTCTCCCAGGGACCTGAGCTCGGCTTCGCTCATTCCGTTCAATTCTAACAGGCTGTGGGGCATAAGGTTTTAAAATGCAAAGTTGGATTCCTTCCGACCGGAAGGAAAGGATGTGCAAAGATAGGGAAAAAAAACAAATATACAATAACAAGCCTCTTATCGGAGCATGTTATCCATGTAGCTGGAGCTCTTCTTGAAACGGAGGAGGTCGGCCAGGGCCGATGCATTCGCCGCGATACGGAAACTGTAGGACTGCCACTGTCCAGTAGGAACCCAACTCACGGCAATATTGAAGCAGTGCAGGTCATAGGTGGCGCTGATCTGCGTCGTCGTGATCTTCATGGCCATGACATCGAAGCCGGAAGTGGCCTGGATGCTCATCCGCGGGGTCAGTTTCAGATTGCCGGACATATTGATCGTCTGGGTGAAACGCTTGTTCTCCAGCAGTTGGTTGTTCGAGTACTGGAATGACTTCGCGTAACTGAAACTATAGCTGAAGTTCACCGACCAGGGAGCATTCGGGTTCATATAATAGACAAATCCTCCGGGGATGTACTCGCCGGTAATGGGGTGATAGTAGATCCGGCGGTAGGAATTAGGACCGGCGCTGCTGGAATTCCCTCCTTCGCCGGAACCGCTCTTGCTGCCGTCATTCCCGTTGATGGCTCCCTTGCCACTGAAGGAGATGGACATGGAAAGGTTGGCGTTCGTGAGCCTGAGCGGAACGCCGGTGGCGACGATGTTATACTTGTTGATCCGCTGTCCACGCTCGTTGACCGCATACGGGTCAAAATTCAAGTTTCCGCTGATATTCAGCTTGTTGAACAGATTGGTCGATGCACTCACGCCGATGTTGGACATCTTGAGGGAGTCCGCCAGGAAATTGTAGCTCCCGTTGAAGGTCAGCTGGTCGATGAGCTTGACTTTCTTGGAGCCGGTACCGGTGGTATCGCGGAGATCCCGGACCTTGGCCTCCAGGTTGTTACCCACGGAGAGGGACATGCTGCCCGTCTTTCCCCGTCCGGGAGGGGAAACCGAGTTGTGATGGCCGGTCACGCTGTAGATGTTGTAGTAACTCTCGGCGTGATAACTGCCCCGCCTGTCGTAATAGCCGTCCAGGGTGCGCCAGCCATTGAAAGCCGTTCCCTTTTCCGGACTGAAAGACATGTTGAACGAGGGGGTGATGACATGGCGGATGGCCTGCACTTTCCGGTGCTTGCCGAAATTGAACATGCCGTAGATCCGCGTGCTCATCGCGACGCTTCCGGAATACGTGTGGGTGGCGCCGAAACCGTTGAACGCCCGCCCGGGATCCGTGACGACGCGCTGGGCCTGGACAAGATTTCCGTCCTTGTCACTCACCATGATGGGGTTGTAGTCGGCGTCATATTCGGGTTCGAGGTACTGCCGGCCCTTGTTGAACATCCAGTTCATGCCGTAGGACACGCTCGGCGTCACATTCAGGTATTTCAGGAGCGTGAAGTTCGGAAGGCCGATCTGGAAATTGTGGCCCATGCCGTTCGTGAGCCGGTCCATCGCCTTGGTGGCAAGGGAATCGCCGAATTCTTTCTTCCGGAAGCCCGTGACGGGATCCAACACATAGGATCCGTCGTCCTCATACACGAAATCCTGCATATCCCGCATCTTGAAATTCAAGCGGTTCTGGAAGGAAGTGTTATATCCGAAGGAAATCTTTTCGTATGCCCTTTCCTTACCCACCCGGTTCTTCTGCTTGAAAGGGTAGAACCGCGTAACGGAGAAAGTCACGTTCGGGAGGGTGAAGGAGTAACTGGAGTCCCGGGAGTTCTGGCTATGGAGGGCATTGACCGAAAGGCTGAACTTGCCGTTCCAGTTGTGGGAGTACGAAATGGACGAGGAAACCTGGTTCTGCAGGGCCTCGGTCACGGAGGAGGAATTGTACTTGCTGTTGGACGGACTGGAGAAATTCACGGACGCGCTGAACGTGGTTCCGGGATGCGCCTTCGCATCCTGCGTATGGGACCACTTGAGGCCGAAGTTCGTGCTCTGCTTGAAATCAGCGCTGCCTTTCTCGCCGGTCTGGTCGTTGGAGTAGGTGAGGGAGAAGTTCCCATTGAACTTGTAGTTCACCTTGTACCGGGAATTGATGTCGATGGCATAGGAGCCCAGGGTATAGTAGCTGCCGGTCAGGGACAGGTCGAAATAGTCTCCCAGGACGAAGTACATGCCCGCGTCGCGGATGAAAAAGCCGCGGGCGACCTCCTCGCCGAAGGTCGGCATCAGCAAGCCGGTAGCGCGCGTGGGCTTGGAAGGTACGAAGCCGAATGGCAGGCCGATGGGGAGGGGAACGTCGGCAATCACGGGATAGGCCGGGCCGAAGACGGTTTTCTGGGAGGGCTGGGTGACCACCTTCGCCATCGTCATCCGCATATAATAATGAGGATGTTCCAGGTCGCACACGGTGTACATGCCGTCCCGGAGGTTGACGGACTGGTCCGGCATCATTTTGATCTTCTTGCCCTGCAGGAGCCCTTCCGACTCCTGGGTGATCATGTTCGTGATTCGGGCCTTCTTGGAGTCGAAATTATAGTAAAGCTCCTCCATCTTGTACGTCGATTTGCCCTGGGTCATTTCCGGCTGGCCGACCCATTCCCCGGTGATGGCATCCTTCCGTCCGCGGGCGAAGACGGTGTTCGTCTTCATGTCGTACTCGATGTAGTCCGCCGTCAGTTTCATGTCCTGATAGGTGACGGTGGCCCCTCCATAATAGTATATCTTGCGTTCACCGCCGGTGAATTCCGTGATGATGGAATCCTTGGCCGTGGAGAAGGCGGGGCGTTCCAGGGAACTCTTTCCCAGCATGTCCAGGGAGTCACGGCGGGCCGCCGAATCGGCCCGGTGCACGGAATCCCGGTACGCGAGGACAGAATCGGGAAGGGCGACCCGGGCGGCCGTATCCGCCACCTCCGTGCGGTTGCGTCCCCGGTTACGCCGGAACAACTGGGCGGAACAGACTTCCTGGCCCAGGACGAGGGCGAGAAGTCCCACCGCGAAGTATTTCCAAATTCTATCCAAATTGCTTATATTTGCAATCGACAAAATTACGACAATTTTCAATCAATTCAAAACAGCCAGCACGATGAAGACCCGCTCCAGACTGCTTCTGCTACTGGGAAGCATCCTGTTTTCTGCAAGCATTGTGCCTGCCCCGGCCGCCGGCCAGGACAAGTTGTCGCTTTCCACCGTGGTCATCGATCCCGGCCATGGCGGCCATGATTCCGGCTGCATCAGTCCGGACAAGAAGACTTACGAGAAGAATCTCACCCTCGCCATATCCAAGCTGTTTGCCGAGAAGATCCGGAAGAACTACCCGGACGTGAAAGTGATCCTGACCCGCAGCGACGACCGCTATGTCACCCTCAGTGGCCGGGCCGACATCGCCAACAATGCCGGTGCGGACCTGTTCGTGTCCATCCACATCAACGCCCAGGCGAAAGGGAATTCCGCTTCGGGGTATTCCATCCACTGCCTGGGGCAGTCCTCCAAGCAGGGGAATGACCTTTTCGGCAAGAATCTGGACCTGGTGCAGCGCGAGAACTCCGTGATCCTCCTGGAAGACGACTACCAGACCAAGTACCAGGGATTCGACCCGTCCGATCCGCAGTCCTATATCTTTTTCTCCCTGATGCAGAACGCCCATCTGGAGCACAGTCTCATTTTCGCCGAGGATGTCGCCGACGCGATGAAAGGCGGTCCCATCACCCGGAGCCGGGGCGTATCGCAGGATCCCTTCTGGGTCCTGTGGCGGACGGCGATGCCTGCCGTCCTGGTAGAAGTGGGATTCATCACCCATGCGAAGGACCTCCAGGCGATGCGTTCGCCGGAAGGACGCGAGAAGATTGCCGACAACCTGTTCCAGGCTTTCAAGACCTTCAAGACCCGGTATGACGGTTCCGCCGCCGTTCCGGAGAAAGTCGCTCCTCGGGTCAAGGAAGAAAAGGCCCCCGAAAAAGCGGTCGAAAATACGGAGCCGGCTGAGATGGAATCTGCCGATGAAGTATCCGGAACCCTTTACGCCATCCAGGTGCTGGCCACCTCGAAAAAGATGAAATCCTCCGATCCGTTTTTCCGCGGATACGCCCCGACCGCCGTGTCATCCGGCAAGCTATACAAATATTTGATCCTGCCGGATCCGGACCTCTCGGTAACCCGGAAGATATTCAAGGAAGTTTCCGGAAAATTCCCAGGGTGTTTCATCGTGAAAAAAACGGGTGATTCGCTGACGCGCATTCCGTGATTTTTCGCTTCCCAATGCTTTTACAGCGAGACTTTTCCGTGATTCGCTAAATTTTAATCATTCTAAATAAGAAAACATACTGTACTGCGTTTAAGCGAAAATGACCGAAATAAGACGTTTATTATCAGCGTATTATAAATCGGGCATTCCGTCGCCTCTGGAGTAATAAATAAAACGAAAATATTTTTAATATACAATAGCAAATTAAATTTGTTATCATCTTTTTTTCCTCCAATTTTGCATTACGATTCATCCACGATTACCCAGTGAACGGAACTGAAAGACATATCGCCGTATGGAACAACTGTCTGCAGATCATTGCGAATAACATTGATCCGCAGAAGTTTAATACGTGGTTCAAGCCGATCCGTCCCGTCTCGCTCGTGGACTCCACCCTCACCGTGGAAGTTCCTTCGGATTTCTTCCGCGACTATATCGAAGGGGCCTACCTGGACCTTCTGAAGCTGACGCTCAAGCGGGCTGTCGGCTCAGGCGCCCAACTCCATTATATGGTCCGCCCCGTCCAGGTGGAGAAACCCATGGTCTATCCCGCCTCCCACGGCCTGACTCCGACCAACAAGACGGTTCCCATCAGTACCTACCAGCCTTCCGGAAGCCCGAGTCCCTTCGTTTTCCCGGGCGTCCAGCGGGTGAAGATCGACCCGAGGCTGAATCCGGTCTATTGCTTTGCGAACCTGATCGAGGGAGAATGCAACCGGATGGGCGTCACGGCCGGAGAGAACATTTCCCTATCTCCCGGAAAGACCCCTTTCAATCCGCTGTTCATCTTCGGCGGCCCGGGCCTCGGCAAGACGCATCTTGTCCAGGCGACCGGCATCGCCATCAAGGAACGCTATCCGGACCTCGTGGTCCTGTATGTGACCGGTAACGAGTTCAAGACGCAGTATATGGATGCCGTGAAGGGGAACCGCCTCGTGGATTTCATGGCGTTCTACATGAAGATCGACGTCCTGCTGGTGGACGACATCCAGGACCTCCTGGGACAGGGCTCCCAGAACGCGTTCTTCAATGTGTTCAATCATCTGCACCAGAGCGGCAAGCAGTTGGTATTCACCTCCGACCGGGCTCCCGTGGACCTGCAGAACTTCGAGGAGCGGCTCCTTTCCCGTTTCAAGTGGGGACTTTCCGTGGAACTGTCCCGTCCGGAATACGAGACCCGGCTGTCCATGCTCCGGGCCCGTGCCTTCCGCGAAGGGGTCCAGGTGGACGACGAGGTCCTGGCATTCCTGGCCTCCCGCATCAAGTCCAATTTCCGCGAACTGGAAGGATCCCTCATCTCCCTGATCGCCCATGCGACCCTCTGTCACAAGGAAATCACCGTTTCCCTGGCGGAAAGCATCACCGGCAAGATCGTCGGGGAGAAGCAGAGCGATGTCTCCATCGACCTGATCGTGGACACCGTGTGCGAGTATTTCAACATCACGCGGGACATCCTCCTGTCCAAGTCCCGGAAACGCCAGATCGTCCAGGCCCGGCAGATCGCCATGTACGAATGCCGCAACCTGATCCAGAACTGCTCCCTCTCCACGATCGGCGCGGAACTCGGTGGAAAGGACCATGCCACGGTTCTCCACGCCTGCACGACCGTCCAGGATCTGATGGCGACGGACAAGGCTTTCCGCCAGTATGTTACGGATATCGAGGGCATGATTTCCGTTCCGGTCGAGCGGTAATATTTCCATCTTCGGCTTTTTTTCCCTATCTTTACACAAACTTCAATTTGTGTAGGATATGAACGCAGAAACCGTACTTGATATTTTCAAGCAGATCACGGCCATTCCCCGGGAATCCGGCCATGAGGAACCCATGACCGCCTTCCTTCAGAACTTTGCCGCCAGCCATGGACTGGCGTGTCGCACGGACAAGACCGGCAACGTCGTCATCGTCAAGGAAGCCGCGCCGGGCAAGGAACAGGTTCCCACGCTGGTCCTCCAGGCGCATCAGGACATGGTCTGCGAGAAAGATGCCGATTTCCCTTTCGACTTTCTGAAAGATCCCATCCCGTACACCGTAGAGGACGGTTGGATGGTCGCCAAGCATACTACGCTCGGAGCCGATGACGGCATCGGCGTTGCCGCCTGTCTTGCCCTCCTCGGGAGCGATCTCCCCATGGGCAAGCTGGAATGCCTGTTCACCATTTCAGAGGAGACAGGCATGGACGGCGCTTTTGCCCTGGAGCCCGGTTTCTTCGAAGGCAAGACCCTCATCAACCTGGATTCCGAAGATGAAGGACAGCTTTTCGTGGGTTGTGCCGGTGGCATTGATACGACGGCCACCTTCGAATTCAAGCGGGAAGCTCTCCGGAAAGGATACCGGCCGCTCCGGATCCGCCTGACCGGCGGGATGGGCGGCCATAGCGGCGACGACATCAACAAGGAAAGGGCCAATGCCCTCCGCCTGCTCGTCCGTTTCCTGTACACGGAACTCCAGTATGATTTCCAGCTCCTGACCCTCGGCGGCGGCAACAAGCCCAACGCCATTTGCCGGGAAGCGGAGGCATTCATCGCCGTACCCGCGGACGACGTTTCCGAATGGGAGGCCGATGCCAGGGCGTTCGAAGCCCTTATCCAGGCGGAATACCATTCCAGCGATCCGGGCATCGGAATCACCTGTACCCCGGAAGCCTGCCCGATCCGCCCCATCGAGGAAGGGGATGCGGCTAATATCATCATGACCCTCCTGAGCGTCCCGCACGGCGTGGAGAAAATGTCCATGGACATTCCCGGTCTTGTGGAAACATCCACGAATCTCGCGGCCGTCCGGATCGAAGGAGATGTCCTGAAGGTCATTACGAGCCAGCGCAGTTCGGTCGTTTCCGAGCTCCATGCTCTGGCGGAGCGGGTGGAAGCCGCTTTCTTCCTGGGTTCCTTCGATGTGGAGCATCATGGCGAATATCCGGGCTGGAAGCCCAATCTGGATTCCCGTATCCTCAAGGTCAGCGTGGAATCCTACCGGAAGCTCTTCCATAAGGAGCCGGAAGTCAAGGCTATCCATGCCGGCCTGGAATGCGGCCTGTTCCTGGAGAAGTTCCCGGACCTGGACATGATCTCCTTCGGCCCTACGCTCCGGAATGTCCATGCGCCGGGAGAGAAGCTCGAGCTGGCTTCCCTGGACAAGTTCGTGGACCATCTCGTAGATGTCGTCACTCATTTCGAATAGGATATGCTGATCGCCCCTTCCATCCTGGCCGCCGATTTCCTGCATCTTGCCCAAGATGTGGAAACCATCAACGCTTGCGGCGACTGGATCCACCTGGATATCATGGACGGATCCCTCGTACCCAATATCTCCTTCGGGTTTTCCGTCGTGGATGCCGTAGCCAAGATTGCGGCGAAACCGATGGACGTCCATCTGATGATCGTTCATCCGGAGAAGTATGTCGAGCGGTTTGCCAAGACCGGCGCATCCTATATCAGCTTCCATTACGAAGCGACGCTGGATCAGACCGATACAGTCATTGACCTCATCCATCGCTTTCATGTGAAAGCGGGACTTGCCATCAATCCGGACTGCCCGGTGGAGAAGATTTTCCCGTACCTGGGAAAGTTGGACTATGTGCTGGTCATGAGCGTTTTCGCCGGCTTCGGCGGACAGAAATTCATCCCGGAAACCTTGGACCGTGTGCGGGCTGTCCGGGCGGAACTGGACCGCATCGGCCATCATGCCCTCATCCAGGTGGACGGAGGCGTTACCTTGGGAAATGCGGCGGAAGTCGCTGCGGCCGGGGTGGATGTCGCCGTGGCAGGCAGCGCCGTTTTCAAAGCCGAAGACCCTTGTGCGGCTGTTGCTGTCCTCAGAGGATGTAACCCACTTCCTTGAAAGCGTAGGAACGGATTTCCCCGTCCCTTTCGATCTGAAGGCGTCCCTCCCGGGTGACGCCTTTTATCGTCCCCGTAAACTCTTCGCCGGAAGCAAGGTCCCGGTAGCGGCAGGGGAGGCCGGCCTGGAAAAGTTCCTTGCCATAGGCGTGATACAGCGTGGTACGGCCGTTCTCCAGCAGGGGAAGCCGCTCCTCGAACCGGGCGCAAATCTGCTCCAGGACCTCATGGGGATCGTATGTTTTCCCCGTCAGCCGTTTCAGGGAAGTCGGATTCACCAGCTCTCCCGGAAACGCGGTCTGGTTCAGGTTCAGGCCGATACCGATGACACTCGCGGCGATCCGGTCCTCTTCCAGCGTGTTCTCGACCAACATCCCGCAGATCTTTTTGGTCCCGACATAGATGTCGTTGGGCCATTTGATGATGGCCGGAACGCCTTCCTCCTGCAGGAAATCGCGGATGACCAGCGTCGCCAGGAAAGTAAAGGCCATGAACTCCCGGACAGGAAAGCCCTCCGGTTTCACCAAAAGGGAGAAAGTCAGGTTGTCCCCGGGTTCCGAAAGCCAGCGGTTGCCCCGCTGTCCCCGTCCCGCCGTCTGGTTCACGGCTGCGATCACTGACAAATTGTCATAATCATGGATGTGCCTCAGAAGCTCATCATTGGTGGAATCGAGTTCATCGTGCCACTTTATATGGATCTTGCTTTCCATTGGTTCGGATTTTGTGTATCTTTGTATGCAAATTTACAAATAATTACCGAAAAGATATGATTACACACGACCTTCGGCTCATCGCCGATGCGATCATAGACAAGAAGGGTGAAAACGTGGTCTCGCTGGATCTCCGGAAAATGGACGGTGCGATCACCGATTTTTTCGTCGTCTGCGACGGATCCAACACCACCCAGGTAGGTGCGATTGCGGACAACATTGCCGAAAAGATGCAGGAAGAGGGGCACAAACTCTATCGTTCCCAGGGGGAAGAGAACAATTTCTGGATTATCCAGGACTATGGCAACATCGTTGTCCACGTGTTCCTGAAGGAGTACCGGGATTTCTATCGTCTGGAAGACCTCTGGGCCGATGTTCCCCGGAAAGAATACAAAATGCGCAGAAAACCCGCCGCGCCTAAGACCGAAGAGTAAATGGCTGAAAAACAGAAAGATCCGAAGGAAGGCAAGAAGTTCAGCTTCACCTTCAATTTCTCGTGGCTATACCTTCTGCTGATCCTCGGGATCGGTTGGCTGCTGTTCAACAACCAGCAATCCGCCGACCCGCAGAAGATCGAATGGCAACAGGTCCAGACCATGGCCCAGTCCGGAGACATCGAGGAGATCGTTTTCGTCCGCAATGACATCCGCGGCGAGGTCAAGGTCCGTCCCGAGCGCCTGGCCAAGTATGCCGATGAGTTTCCGGGTGGGGTGGTTCCGCGCCGCGCCCCGCATTTCTATTTCCTGGTCTCCGCCAAATTCGACCCCGAAGCGAGTTTCGCCGAACTCAATGAGGCGCTGCCCGTAGGCGAGCAGTTCAAGGTGGTCATCCAGAATGCGGACCACACCTGGGCCGAACTGGCCCAGTGGATCTTCCCGACGCTGCTGCTGATCCTTTTCTGGGTTTGGATGTTCCGCGGAATGAACCGGGGAGCCGGCGGCATGGGCGGCGGAATGGGCAATCCCTTCAATGTGGGCAAGTCCACCGGCAAGCTGGCCGACAAGGACGAGGTCAAGGTCACTTTCAAGGATGTCGCCGGCCTGTATGGCGCCAAGGAGGAAGTGATGGAAATCGTGGATTTCCTGAAGAACCCCAAGAAATATACGGCCCTGGGCGGAAAGATCCCCAAGGGAGCCCTTCTCGTGGGCCCTCCCGGAACCGGCAAGACGCTGCTGGCGAAAGCCGTGGCCGGAGAAGCGAACGTTCCGTTCTTCTCCATCTCCGGATCCGACTTTGTGGAAATGTTCGTCGGTGTGGGCGCATCCCGCGTCCGCGACCTTTTCCGCCAGGCGAAGGAGAAAGCGCCCTGCATCGTCTTCATCGACGAAATCGATGCCGTGGGCCGCGCCCGTGCCAAGAACGGCGGTTTCTCCTCCAACGATGAACGGGAAAACACGCTGAATCAGCTCCTGACCGAGATGGACGGCTTCGGCACCAATTCCGGCGTCATCGTCCTCGCCGCCACCAACCGGGCGGACATCCTGGACCAGGCCCTCATGCGGGCCGGCCGTTTCGACCGGCAGATCCATGTCGAGCTCCCGGAATTGAAAGAGCGCGAAGAAATTTTCCAGGTACACCTTCGCGGTATCAAGGTCGCCCCGGATTTCAACGTGGAATTCATGGCGAAGCATACCCCGGGATTCTCCGGTGCCGATATTGCCAATGTCTGCAATGAAGCGGCGCTCACCGCCGCCCGGCGCAACCACACCCTGGTCACCCAGCAGGATTTCCTCGATGCCGTGGACCGCATCATCGGCGGTCTCGAACGCAAGAGCAATACCATCATGTCACCGGCGGAGAAACGGACGACGGCCTATCACGAGGCCGGTCATGCCCTGGTGGGCTGGCTCCTCCCGTATGCGGATCCCGTTTTCAAGGTGAGCATCATCCCGCGCGGCAACGCACTGGGCCTGACATGGTACCTGCCGGAAGAACGGAAGAACTGGTCCCGGAGTGTCATGATCGACCGGATGTGCGCCCTCCTGGGCGGTCGCGTCGCGGAAGAGATCCTCAATGGAGAGCCTTCCACCGGCGCCTTGAACGACCTGGAACGCCTGACCGGGATTGCGTACAGCATGGTCCAGTATTACGGCATGAGCGACAAGGTGGGGAATCTATCCTTCTATGACTCCACCGGTGCCCGCGGGTACAACCTCACGAAACCCTATTCCGAGAAGACTGCGGAACTGATGGACGAGGAAGTCAAGAAGATCGTCGGACAGGTCCACGACCGCACCTACCACCTGATCGAAGACCACAAGGAAGCTTTCATGCAGATGGGCGCGCTCCTTCTCGAAAAGGAAGTTATCTTTGCCGAAGATATCGAACGGATTCTCGGCCCCAAGGTGAAGCCTGCGGGAGAGGAAGCCGTTCCGGAACAAGACCAGCAGGACACTCAGGGACATGAATAATACCGTTGTCAGAACCCTTTCGGGCATTGTTTTCCTCGCCATCGTCATCGGCGGACTGCTGATCGACAAGTTTTTGTTCGCCGCCCTTCTCCTGTTCATGATGGTGACGATGCTCTATGAGTTCTACCGGATGACGATGGGGGAGAAGTACCGTGCCTTCCGGATCCTCGCGATCGCCATCGGCTGCTGTGCATTCCTGATGATGTTCAGCGTCATGGCCTTCGGACTGGACATGCGGCTCCTGGGCCTGAACGCACTGCTTCTTATCATTCTCATGAGCGCATCTCTCTTTGTCAAGGACAAGGCTGATTTCAAGCTCTTCTCTTTCCTGTATACGGGACTCTTTTACATAGCAGTCCCGCTGACGCTGTCCAATTTCGTCGTTTTCCGCCCGGGAGTGGGTTTTGACGGGAAGCTGATGCTCTCGTTCCTCATCATCATCTGGGCGTCGGATGTGGGTGCCTATTGCACGGGCATGCTTTTCGGCAAGCATGGCAAGAAGCTTTTCCCGAGCGTATCTCCCAAGAAATCCTGGGCCGGATATTGGGGTGGGATGGGTTTTGCCGCCCTGGCCGGGGCTGTCCTCGCCTGGACGGGCCTGGTGAAGTTCCCGCTGTACCATGCGGTCATCCTCGCCATCCTCATGCACGTCGCAGGTGTGTTCGGGGACCTCTTCGAATCTCAGTGGAAGCGCGTCTGCGACGTCAAGGATTCGGGGAACATCATGCCCGGTCACGGGGGAATGCTGGACCGCTTCGACAGCGCCTTGTTTGCGATCCCTGTCGGGGTAATATATCTGGTTCTGACCGGTTTAATCTAATAAACGATATGAAACGGTTTTTCCAAAGCATACGGATTGACAAGGACTCCTATGAGACCATCCTGATATCGTGGTGCATCTGTGCGGCGCTGATCTGGCTCACAGCCCACTTTATCCATAACCCGTGGATATCGATTCCGCTTTCGGCCATTTTCGTGATTTTCATGGTCTTCATCACCTGGTTTTTCCGGGTGCCGGAACGGACCACGCCGGATTATGAGAACGACCGCCTTGTTACGTCCGTTGCCGACGGAAAGGTCGTCATCGTGGAAAAGACTTTCGAAAAAGAGTACCTGAAACGGGATTGCATCCAGGTATCCGTTTACATGGACTTTTTCGACGTCCACTGCAACTTCTGGCCCGTCAACGGCAAGGTCACCTATTACCAGTACCATCCCGGCAAATACCTCCTGGCCTTCCACCCCAAGTCATCAGAGTTGAACGAGCATTCTTCCAGTTGCCTGCAGAACAGACATGGGGTGGTCTTCTTCAAGCAGATTGCCGGCACTTTCGCCCGGCGGATCGTCTGCTACTCCAAGCCGGGGAACATGGAGAACCGGGGAGACCAGTGCGGTGTCATCAAATTCGGCTCCCGCATCGACCTGTTTCTCCCGCTGGACGCGGAAATCCGCGTGAAGCTTGGGGACAAGGTAAAGGCGGTTGAATCCGTAATCGCCGTCCTTCCGGAATAAGGATCAATAGATATCGTCCAGGGAAACCGACTGCCAGGCAGGCATCATCGGGTCGTCCAGCGTGCAGTCCAGGACCAGGCGTTTCTTTCCCATGACGGAAACTTCCAGGAAACGTTTCTCCTCCGGCCAGTTCGCCATCATGTTGGCAGCCATGTCGTGCGTATGGTCCACATACCGGTAAATCTGGTATTCATACCCGGCGGGTTTCAGGACCTTTTCCACCAGGTAGCTGCTGCCGAACATGCCCCAACGGCCGAAACCCATCTTGTTGTACATGACGGCACCATCCTTCGTACCGTGGATGAGAAGCTGAGGGCTGGGCCTGCGTGCATAAGCGGGCTTGCCGGAATCGGACATGATGGCTCCGGCAAAAGACATCACGCCGGCGAAATGGAAGCCCTCCGGCAGGATCTCCGCGCGGGCCGTGCGGTTGCAGGCTTCCAGCTCACAGGAAAGGGAAATCATCGCTCCGGCGGAACTGCCGGCAATGACGATGTTCGAAGGATCCACCCCCAGGCTGTCCGCATGGTCCACCAGATAACGGACGGAGGCGAAGACATCTTCCACGCCCATGTCCACGGCCTTTTTCGTATATTTGGCGCTCTGGATCAGATGGGCGAGGTCGAATCGCATCTCGACACCCTTGAGTCCCAGCCGGTAATCCACGGAAACAACCCGGTAGCCATTCTCCGTCAAGCGTTTGAACCAGGGAAGCACATACGGGTCGTCCCGGCGTCCGGTGATGAAGCCGCCTCCGAAGACATACAGGATCGTCGGACGCTGCAGCGTATCGCCGGGAATGACGACCGGATCATAGACGTCCATGAAGAGGTCGCAGGTGTCCCGCTGGGCGACCTTGTAAGTGGTTTTCTGCTGTCCATGACAGAAAAGGGGGACGAAAAGAAGCGTCACCAGGAGGAGAAAAGTTCGTTTCATCGCTCGGATTCAATGAGTTCAACCAGTTTATCCACCGCTTCGGTGTCGGGGATATGCCGAAGCACCGGGGTTTTCCCCCGATAGATCGTCACCTTTCCGCCGCCTTCACCCACATAGCCGTAGTCGGCGTCAGCCATCTCTCCGGGTCCGTTGACAATACAGCCCATCACGGCGATGACGACATCCTTCAAGTGTCCCGTCCGCGCTTTGACTGCCTCGAAAGCCTCCTGGAGATTGTACATCGTCCGACCGCATCCGGGGCAGGCGATATATTCGGGACGGTAGAACCGGCGCCGGCAGGCCTGAAGCAGTTCATCCGTCAGGTAGGCGGCGAATTCCGGGTCCAGATCCGGGAATTCGACCGTGTCGATCTCTCGGTCCAGCAGTGGCTTTCCATAATCGCAGGCGGCTTTGAGGATCGTCAGCTCCCGGGAAGAAAGGGGAGAGTTCCCTTCGACTTGTCCGGAAGGGTGCCGGGAATACCGGTCGGAAAGATACCGCGCCACAGGCAGCTCATTTTCCGGATCCTCCGTCAGGGAGACACGGACGGTATTGCCGATGCCTTCGGACAGCAGGGTGGAAATCGCCACGCAGGACTTGATGCGTCCGGAATCGCCGTTTCCGGCTTCCGTAACGCCGACGTGCAGGGGAAAGACGACGCCCCGCTCCTGCATCATCCGGGCGAGTTCCCGGTATGCTTCGATCATGACGACCGTATTGCTGGCCTTCAAGGAAACGACGACATCATAAAACTCGGCATCCAGACACATGTCGATCCATTCCATCGCCGCCAGGGCCATGGCCTTCGGAGTGTTTCCGTAGCGTTCCACGATATAGGATCCCAGAGAACCGTGATTCAGGCCGATCCGGATGGCCGTTCCATATTTCTTGCACTCCTCGAGGAAACGGGCGAACTGACGCCGCGCCTCCTCATGGTCCTTATGGAAGTTGCCCGGGTTGATCCGGACCTTCTCCACGACCGACGCCACGGCAATGGCCGTTTCGGAGGAGAAATGGATGTCGGCGACCAGGGGAACGTGGCATCCAGCCGCCCGGAGGCGCGATTTGATCTCCCGGATATGAGGCACATCCTGCAGGCCGGGTACGGTAATCCGCACCAGCTGCGAACCGGCGGCCGCCAGCCGAAGACACTGGGCCACCGTCGCATCGACATCGTACGTATGGGTATTGCACATCGTCTGGACGACGATGGGGTTGTCTCCTCCGATGAGGACGTCACCTACTTTGACTACTCGTGTTTCCATGTTCGTTGAGATTATTTGCTTCCCGTTCCTCTTCCACCATCTGCCGCGCCATCCTGCGCAGTTTCCCGCGGGTGTGGCCCCGGCGGGGAGTCAGTTGATAATAGAGGCCCAGGGTCACCGCTCCGTCCAGCGGATAGGCGTACCGGTAGTAGTACGGGCTGGCCACATCGGGCTGATAGAACGACGACCAGCCCCATTTGATCTGGACGCCCAGGTGGATTTCGATCGGATCCACCATGAAACCCAGGCCCAGGCCGCCCTGGACGCCGTAGGTCCACCGGTTGTCCGTATCCAGGAACTCGTGTTCGATCCCGTCCACCCGGGGGCCGATGCGGGTGATGTTCGTCCGATAGCCGCCGTACATGCCGGCTTTGATGAGGATTTTCGCGAAAGACCCCATGTCCAAATGGGCGTGGGTCAGGAGAAAGACTTCGGGAACCTCCATATAAGCCTCGTACGCTCCGTCGATGTTCTGGCGGTAGGTGTTCCCGTCCGACTCGTATTCTTTGAAATTATAGCCCTCGAAATTGTGCTGGAAGCCCAGTTCCATTCCCACGATGGGGAAGGTGTTCATCATCGTGGCATACCGGGTGATGGAGGCACCGTACACCGGCTTGTTCACATAATAATTGACCTGCCGGACGGGGTTGAAGTAACCGTGCTGGACGGAGACCCCGCCGTGGACTCCCACGATCCAGTAATCGTTGATCCGGGAGGCTTTCGGGATATCCGTAGCGTCCAGGTATTCGTTCGTGACGGAATCCGGAAGTTGGAAGAACTCCTTCTCCAGGTCGATGGAATTCTTCTTTTTCTGCCCATCCTGGGCAAAGAGCGCCAGGGCCCCCAGCAAGAGGGCGGCGAAGAGGGTGACGGCCTTTCTCATCGGAACAGTTCCTCCAAATCGATTTGCTGGACATATTCCGTCCGTTCGGGAATGTCGATCAGGAACTGGTCCTCGATCTTGAAGAACTTGACTTTCTCGGGCTGCCGGTGTTCCAGCACCTGGCCGGTGTCCACCAGTCCGTTACCGTTGCGGTCTTCCGTTATACGGATACAGTACTTGCCGGCCTTGACATACGGGAAGAGCACGGTCTGGTCGGAATCGACAATGAAACTCCGGATCACCTTGTCCCGTTTCTCGGAAAGGAGTTCGACGATGTAGCGGTTCTTCTGGACGTGGGACAGTTCCAAAGAGATGGAACTCAGCTTCTCGTCGGTCGGAAGGGTTACCTTGACTTCCGTACTGTCGTTGTAATACCCGTTGACATCCCGGAATTTCCGGTGCGGCAGTTTCAGGTGATAGTCGAAGCCCTGCATGAGCTTGTCCGTGGGCATGACCGTGTAGATGCGGAGATTGTTGGAATCGCGGGTAACCGTATATTTCTCCGTCTTTTCCTGCTGGCGAGGATTGACGGACCAGAAGGTGAGGGAATCCCAGGCCTCCTGGATCAGCGGATACTTGAATTCGAAGCGGAATCCGTACTGTTCGACGTTGGCCGGATCGACTTCGCTCTTGAAGACCGCGATGGTGTCCTCGTGCTTGACATCCCGCCGGGAACTCTTCTGGAGTTCGGCCCGAAGTTCCTTGCTCAGGGCGAGTTTGACGGTTTCTTCGGTCGGGACGAGTTTCCCCAGCGTATCGGTCTTGTCAAAGTTGATCAGGAGCTGAAGGGTATCCGGCATCTTCCGCTGGTCGTTCACCCAGAGCTCCAGGCTGTCCTTCTGCGGGTTGAACTGCGAAATGAGCTTTTCCGCAGGAAGCCCCTTGATCTTCATCGAATGGACTTGGGCATCCGGCGCCATGAAGGTCAGGAAAGCCGTCCGGAGTCCTACGCGTTCCTTCTTGACGATGAACTGTTTGCTGGGCTTTTCCCGGAAAACGTTCAGCTCCACGTCAGTCTTTCGCGCCAGGCACAGGGCCGTGTCCTTCATGTTGAATTTCTTGAATTCGTAGAGGGAATCGTTGAACACGGTCTTCGGCCGGAACGGCTCGTCCAGGAAAGCGATGCTCTCCTGGTCCGGTTCGTAGATGTTGTTGCCGTTGGCATCCTTGATCGCATACACCCGGTACAAGGTGTCCTGGATGTTCCGGAGGCTGAAGAAACCCCATTCGTCCGTCTTCGCCGCCGCACTGGGCCGATGCAGGAAAACGGCCGAATCGGCATGGTCCTTATACAGGAGGACCGTCGCTCCCTTGATGGGTTTGAGCGAGTTGCAGTCCTGTACGAGACCGGTCACGCCCATCGAATCGAGCTGGGAACCCGTGGAAAAGGCCAGGGTGAACCCTTCGAAAAAGTTTCCCTCGTTGTTGTCCGCCACCGCACCGGTGATGTCCAGCGTATAGGTCGTGTTGCTGTCCAGGTCGGATTCGAAAGTGACGACGAGCGTCTTTCCCTGCATCTTGTACTTGGGCTTTTTCTCCAGCGGGGGAGAAAGGAAGATATTGCTGGGGTCCTTGACGACCACATACTCGTCGAACGTGAATTTGATCTGCGTCTTGTGCGTGGGGACGTTCACCGTCCCGGGAAGGGGCGACGTTTTCAGGAGCACCGGGGGAATGGTGTCCTTGGGACCGCCGCTCGGCGGCGTGGTGGTATTGGCGCACCCCGACGGGAACATCATCACCCCGAGGACGAGGACGGCCGGGATCAAGGGTAGGAATTTCGATAACTTCTTGTTCATACGCATTTTACAGTTCGCTCCGGGAGACGGACTCGATGCCGTCGATATGGGAGAGTTTCCGCAGGATCTGCTCCAGGACGTCCTTGCTGTTCACATACAGGTCGATGTATCCGGAGAAGATCCCTTCGTCTGCGCTCAGGTTGAGTCGCCGCATGTTGGCGCCCATCACCAGGGACAGGAAACGGGAAATGTCATTCAGGAGGCCCACCCGGTCCAGGCCTTTCAGCGAAATCCGTACCAGAAAGGACTTGGCGCCCTGTTCCTCCAGCCATTTCGGGACCACGACCCAGTCGCCGTGCGTAGCCGCGATTTCCTCGGCGACGGTGCAGGACTTCTTGTGGACGGTGATCCTTCCGTCCGGGGATTTGAAGCCGATGACCGGATCGCCGGGAATCGGGTTGCAGCAGGTCGCGATGACGAACTGGTGGCCGTCGTCGTCCTTCCCGCCGATGACATACACTTCCTCCGGCTTCCTGGGCGCTTTCTCCTCCCGGTGGAAAATCTTGCGCAGGAGGGATATCCGCTGTTTGGATTTGAGGATGTCGGAAAGGCCGTCCAGCTTGATCTGGCTGGTTCCCACCCGGTAGTAAAGTTCATCCCGGTCGGGGGCGTCGTAGGCGGCCTCGATCCGCTGCAGCTGATCCTCCGTCAGTTTGAATCCCAGCGCCTGTACCTGCCCTTCGAGCACGGTACGGCCGAAGTCGATGGTCTGTTTCCGTTCGTTCTTGAAATAATCCATCACGAGGGAACGGGCCCTGCGGGTCTTGAGGAACTGGAGCCATTCCCGCTTGGGGTGCTCTTCCTCGGCCGTGATGATTTCCACCTGGTCGCCGGTCTTGACGACGTGGCTCAGGGAGACGAGCCGCTGGTTCACCTTGGCCGCGATGGCCTTGTTGCCGATCTCGGTATGGATCAGGTAGGCGAAATCCAGGACCGTCGCCCCTTTCTCGATGGAACGCTGCTCACCCTTCGGCGTGAACACATATATCTCGGTGCTGGTGAGGTCGTTGTGGATGATGTCCAGCAGTTCCAGGGCGTTCACGTCCGGATTCACGAGGATCTCCTTGATCCGTGACAGCCAGAGGTCCATCTCGCTGTCGCCGATGTAGCCGTTCTGCTTGTAGGTCCAGTGCGCGGCGATGCCCTTTTCGGCGATGTCGTCCATCCGGCGTGTCCGGATCTGGACTTCCACCCAGATGCCCGAGGGACTCAGGAGGGTGCAATGCAGCGCCTCATAGCCGTTGGACTTGGGATGGCGCACCCAGTCGCGGATCCGTTCCGGCATATAGCGATAAATGCCTGTAATCGTAGAGAATACGTGATAGCACTGGTCCCGTTCGGTCTCGGTCGAGTTCGGATCCGGGTCGAAGATGATCCGGATGGCGAAGAGGTCGTACACCTGCTCGAAGGAGATCTGCTTGACCTGCATCTTGTGCCAGGCGGAGTACGGGGTCTTGACCCGTTTCTTGATCTCGAACTTGAAGCCGGCCTTGGTGAGGGCGGACTCGATGGGTTCCACGAAGGCGGACATTTCTTTCCCGCGCTCCTCTATATTCCGGCGGATCTTGGCATCGATCTCGGCATAGGCCTCGGGCTCCTTGTAACGGAGCCAGATGTTCTCCAGTTCGGACTTGATGCTGTACAGGCCGAGCCGGTGGGCGAGGGGAATGAAAACGAACATCGTCTCGCTCAGGATCTTGTCCCGCTTGTGCTCGGGCATGAACTCGATGGTCCGGCAGTTGTGCAGGCGGTCGGCCAGCTTGATCAGGACCACGCGGGGGTCATCGTTGAGCGTGAGGAGGATGCGCTTGAAGTTCTCCGCCTGCATGCTCTGGGGAGACCCCATCTTGTTCTTGTCCTCGTAATCCAGGACGTTCTTGATCTTGGTGAGACCGTCCACCAGGGACGCGATCTTGTCGCCGAAACGCTCCCGGAGGTCTTCCACGGTGTAGTCCGTGTCTTCCACGACGTCGTGCATGAGCGCGGCGGCGATGGACTTGTATCCGAGCCCGATATCGTCCACGACGATCTGCGCGACCGCGATCGGATGGAGCATGTAGGGCTCCCCGCTGCGGCGCCGGACATTCTTGTGGGCATCATTGGCAAAGTCGAAAGCCTGCTGCACGACCGCGAGTTCGTGCTCGTCGGCACAGCGTTTCTTGGCCGATGCATACAGGATCTCCCAGTCATGCCGGATCAGCGCGAAATCTTTCTCGTCAAACTCGGAATAACTCATAGTATCTCCTTGGGATTAAGGTGATTCACATTCTGGAACGAATAGGACAACTCCGCCCCGTACAGGACGATGGTCCACCCCAGGTTCAGCCAGATCATGAACAGGGGGATGGCGGCCAGCACCCCGTAGATGGCGTTCTGCTTGGCCACCATCACCTGGGTTTCCAGGTACAGGTACTGCACGGCCGCGAAGCCGATGCCGGCGATGACCGCCGCCTTCAGCGCATGCCGGTACCGCACATGGGCGGCTGGTATGTATTTGTACATGGCCGAGAGGATCAGGATTGCGGCGCCGGCGAAGAGGGCCCAGGACAGGAAGGTCTTCAGGCTCTCGGAAAAGAACAGTCCGCTCGGGACGATATAATCCAGGATCGTGGAATAGACCACGGAGCCGGTAAAGAACAGGACGATCACGAAAGGGGAGAGGATGATCACGCCCAGGCCCACGCCCAGCACGTGGAAGAAGTTCCGCTTCTCCTCGGCCTTCCAGACATTGTTGAAGACCCGCCGGACCGTCACCATCAGCCAGATGACCACCCAGAAGAAGGAGAACATGCTGATGAAGCCGAACAGGCCGGATTCCGCCGTCGCGATGATCTTGTCGGAGGCCGAGAGCAGGTCCTCGATCAGCCGCTGGTTGCTAAGGTTGGCATGCAGGAAGGCGCTGAACTGGTCGGAAATGCCCACCTTGTTCGTCAGGAACAGTCCGATGGCGATGAAGGGCACGACCGACATCATGGACTGATAGGCAAGGGCCGTACACTGGAAGCCGATCTTCTGGTCGGCGAAAACCTTGAGCATCAGCCAGATGACCTTGATATCCCGGACGACGCGGGCCTTCCAGGCGGACAGGTCCTCCACTTTCAGGTACCACATGTCATGGGTCAGGAACCGGACCAGCCGTCCCACGAGGATGGTTGCCCAGCGAATCCGGACCTGCGCCCAGTGTATGGCCTTCTGAAAGGGATTCATCTAAAACAGCGTCAGTTCATTATCTTCTTTCGGTACAGGCATGCTCCCGTCGGGCAGCAATTTCCGGAAGGCATCCTCGTCCAGGATGGGGATGCCCAGCGCCTCCGCCTTCCTAACCTTCTCGGGGCCCGGTTTCGTACCGGCCAGCAGGAACGCGGTCTTTCCGGAGACGGAGCCGCTGTTCTTGCCACCATTGGCCTCGATAAGGGCCTTGATCTCGTCACGGGAGACGGAGAAGTTCCCACTGATGACGATGGTCTTGCCTGCGAGGGCGTCGGAGGCGTTCCCGGCAGGCGCGACGACGGCCATCTGCAGGCCGGCCGCCTTCAGGCGCCCGATTTCCTTCAGGTGCCGCTCGTCGCGGAAATACTTGTACACGCTCTCGGCGATGACTTCGCCCACCTCGGGTACGGCGGCCAGCTCTTCCTTGGAAGCCTGCGCCAGCGTGTCGATGTCCCCGAAATGACGCGCGATGTCCCGGGCCGTCGTCTCGCCCACATAGCGGATGCCGATGGCGAAAAGGACACGCTCGAAGGGCACGTTCCGGGATTCCCGGAGACTGTCCAGGAACCGCTGCGCCGAACGCTCTTTCCAGCCTTCCAGCAGAAGCAGCTGCGACTGGGTGAGGTCGTAGAAATCCGCGGGCGTGCGCACCAGGTCCAGGTTGTAGAGCTGGTCCACGGTGGCGTCGCCCGCCAGGACGTTCATGGCCTTCCGGCCCAGGAAGTGGACGAGCTTTCCCTTGATCTGGGTCGGGCAGCCGTCGGTATTGGGGCAGAACCACTTGGCTTCGCCCTCGGGGCGCACCAGCGGCGTTCCGCAGTCGGGACAGACCTTCGGGAAAGGAGGACGCTTCGCACCGGGGGTGCGCTTGGACTCCTCCACACCGGTGATCTTGGGGATGATCTCCCCGCCCTTCTCCACATACACCCAGTCGCCCTCACAGATGTCCAGCATGTCCATCTGGTCCTCGTTCACGAGGGTGGCACGCTTGACCATCGTCCCGGACAGGAACACCGGTTCCAGGTTTGCGACGGGGGTGACGGCACCGGTCCGGCCCACCTGGTAATCGATGGACAGGATCGGCGTCAGCGCCTGTTCCGCCTTGAATTTATAGGCGACGGCCCAACGCGGGGACTTGGCCGTGTAGCCAAGCTGGCGCTGGGCGTCCATTTCATTGATCTTGATGACGATGCCGTCGGTCGGGAAGGGGAGCTGCTTGCGGGCCGTGTCCCAATGGGCGATGAAGGCCTCGATCCCGTCGATGTCCCGGCACAGCTCCCGCGTGTCGGAAACGGGGAGTCCCCAGCTCTCCGCCGCTTTCAGGGCTTCGTCGTGCGTGGGGTAGTCCACCTGGCCGGCGGGGATATGGTACAGCGTGCACATCAGGCCGCGGTTCGCCACCTCCTCCGGGTCCTGCAGCTTCAAAGATCCGCTGGCGGCATTGCGGGGATTGGCAAAGGGCTGGTCCTCATTGTCTTCGCGCTCCCTGTTCAACCGGTCGAAGGACTCGTAGGGCATCAGCACCTCGCCGCGGATCTCGAACTCCTGCGGCCAGCCGGTCCCCCGAAGCGTTTCGGGGATATTGGCGATTTTCCGGGCATTGGCGGTGACGTCGTCACCCACCACCCCGTCGCCGCGGGTGAGGGCCCGGAACAGTTTTCCGTCACGATAGGTCAGGCAGATGGCCGTTCCGTCGAACTTGAGCTCGCAGCAATAGGTAAAAGGGGTTTCCAGGGACTTGGAGGCCCTTTCGGCGAACTCTTCCACCTCCGCGATACTGTAGGTGTTTCCCAGCGAAAGCATCGGGTACCGGTGCGGGAATTTCGCGAATTCCTTCCCGGCCGCGCTTTCCAGATTCTGGCTGCCGGGCGTCTCCAGGTCGCTTCCCACCCGCTGGGTGGGGGAGTCCGGCGTCCTGTATTCCGGATACTGCTCCTCCAGCGCCTCCAGTTCGTGCATCAGCTGGTCGTACTCGTAATCCGACATCGTGGGCGCGTTCTCCACATAGTACTTCCGGCTGTTCTCCCAGAGCTCCGCCCGGAGCTGCTCGATCCGCTGTTTCGCCTGCGTATAATCCATTTTTTCGATACAATCCGTTCAAATTACAAATATAATGATTATTCGCGAAAAACGGGAATGAATATTCTTTGCGGGAATTCCTGTTTATTTGCTTATCTTTGTCGTAACAAAATGAAGAAGAGGTATAAATCATTCTCCGGCCGGCTGACCCGGAGTGTAGTTCTCACGGTGCTGGTCACGATGACGATCATCTCTGTGTTCGTATTCCTGCTGGCTGCTTCCGGCATCTACATGCTTACCAAAACCCACTTTGCCGACCTGACGGACAAGACCAACGGCAGCATCGCCATGATGATGAGCAAGGTGGAAGTCTCTGCTGAGAATATCATGGACGAACTGGCCTGGCACCTTTCCTCGCCCGAACTGGTCTCTTCCACACTGGAATATGAACTCAATACGAACCGTCACCTGTTCGGCTGCGGCATCGGTTTCGTCCCCGGCTATTTCCCCGAGGAGGGAAGATGGTTCGAGCCCTATGCCGTTTTCGAGGGGGACAGGGTCACCTGCAAATGGATCGGTTCTGAAAAACACGATTACCTGCATGCCGAATGGTTTCTCGAGGGAATCCAGTCCCCGGACGGCATCTGGTCCAACCCCTATCTGGACGCGGATGGCGCCGGTACGATCCTTTGCACATTCGCCCGTCAGGTGCGGGAGCCGGGAGGGCAGGTCGTCGGCGTCTTCGGAGCGGACATCTCCCTGGAAGGGCTCTCCGCGCTGATCGAGGAACTCGACCGGAAGGAGAATGACGGATCCGACCCCGCCATCCTATGGACCGGCGAGGAAAGCAACATCTACAGTTTCATCATTGGACCGGACGGGAAGTATATCGTCCATCCGGACAAGGAACGGATCCTCAAGGGGACTTTCTTCGATTACGCGGATTCCAAGGAAAGAGCCGACTACCGGAAACTCGGGGAGGAGATGCTGGCCGGGCATAGAGGGAATGAGTTGGTCACGATGGACGGGATCCGGTCCATCGTGTTCTATGCGCCGCTCCAGCATTCCGGCTGGTCTATGGGCATCGCTGTTCCGACCAAAGTCCTGATCGCGCCGGGGTTCGCCTACGGCTTCCTGATCCTATTCCTGATCCTGATCGGCCTGCTCATCGTCTTCCTGATCAGCCGCCACCGGATCAAGAAGGCGACCTCCCCGCTGATCCGGCTGGCCGCATCGGCGGAGGAAGTGGCTGAGGGCCATTTCGATACGAAACTGCCTGACATCCGCACCCAGGACGAGATCCGTCTCCTC
The DNA here is from genome assembly GCA_002361625.1 of Bacteroidales bacterium UBA3289. Taxonomy (GTDB): domain Bacteria; phylum Bacteroidota; class Bacteroidia; order Bacteroidales; family UBA932; genus Cryptobacteroides. The sequence goes on from DETL01000020.1 coordinate 52,662, forward strand.
CGCGACTCGTTCGACCACATGCAGAAATCCCTCTCCAATTACATCCAGGTCCTCACGGAGACCACCGCCCAGAAGGCCTCCATGGAAAACGAACTCGCCGTCGCCCGCAACATCCAGATGTCCATGCTTCCCATGACTTGGCCAGCCTTCCCGGACCGGCCGGATCTGGACATTTACGGCAGCGTCACCCCGGCCAGGGCCGTGGGCGGAGACCTGTTCGATTTCCTGATCCGGAACGGAAAACTCTTCTTCTGTATCGGAGACGTTTCCGGGAAAGGCATTCCTGCATCGCTCGTGATGTCGGTGGTCAGTTCCCTGTTCAGGACTTTGTCCGAATCGGAGGACAGTCCGTCCAGGATCGTGACATCCCTGAACACCGCTTTGTCGGCCAGGAACGAGAGCCTGATGTTCGTCACCCTATTCGTCGGAGCGCTGGACCTCGTCACCGGTGAACTGCTTTACACCAACGCCGGGCATAATGCCCCCATCGTCATCCGGGACGGCCATCCCGTCCTGCTGGAGGCCGATGCCAATGTCCCGCTCGGCGTCGTGGGCGACTGGGACTATTCCCTGCAGAGGACTGCCCTGCCGCCAGGTTCGGTCCTTTTCCTGTACACGGACGGCCTCACCGAAGCCACCAGGGAAGGGGGAGAGCTGTTTGGGGAAGAACGCGTCCTGGAAGTGCTCTCCGCCCACGGGAACATCCTGACCTCCAGGGAATTCGTCACCCAAATGACAGAGGCCGTCAGTGCCTTCGTCGGAGACTCCGAACAAAGTGACGACCTCACCATGATGGTGGTGAAGCTGTCCCGGGGGTAAACACCTCCGCCCGCAGTTGTAAAGCCAATTAAATTTTCTTAAATTTGCGGGTCAAAAGAAACAACGAACAAATATCTCATAGAACATGAAAGATTCCATCATCATCCTCTGCGGAGGCGGCCCGGCTCCGGGCATGAACACGGTCGTGATGTCCGTGGCGAAGACATTCCTGTCCAACGGTTACCGGGTGATCGGCCTGCACGGCGGTTACAGCGGTCTCTTCTCGAAGACCCCGCGCACCGAGGACATCGACTTCTTCAAGGCCGACGCCTACTTCAACCGGGGCGGCAGCTATCTGCAGATGAGCCGTTTCAAGCCCACCGACAAGGATTTCGAAGAGAACTTCAACCTCTCCCTGTTCCAGGACAACAACATCAAGCTCCTCGTGACCGTGGGTGGTGACGACACCGCTTCCACCGCGAACCGCATCGCCAAGTTCCTGGCCGCGAAGCAGTATCCGATCGCAAACATCCACGTGCCCAAGACCATCGACAACGACCTTCCGCTGCCGAACAACGCCCCGACCTTCGGATTCAACTCCGCGAAGGACGAAGGCGCGCATCTGGCCCGCACCGTCTATGAGGATGCCCGCACCAGTGGCAACTGGCTTATCATCAGCGCCATGGGCCGCAG
>DETL01000020.1:54199-125151 GCA_002361625.1 Bacteroidales bacterium UBA3289
ACGCACTGCCCGATGACCATCATCCCCGAGATGTTCAACAAGACGGAGATCACCCTGGACAAGATCGTCAAGCTCGCTCTTTCGGCTATCCTCAAGCGCAAGCTTCTCGGAATCGGCTACGGCACCGTGGTCGTAGCGGAAGGCGTGTTCCACGACCTGGATCCCCAGGAAATCAAGAACGCCGGCGTTTCCATGACCTACGACGAGCACGGTCATCCGGAACTGGGCAAGATCTCCAAGGCCGTCCTGTTCAACGACATCCTCGAGAAGGAGTTCAAGAAGATCGGCCTCAAGGTCAAGACCCGTCCGGTCGAGATCGGCTACGATGTCCGCTGCCAGGATCCGATCGGCTACGACCTCACCTACTGCACCGAACTGGCCATGGGCGCCTACGAGCTCTTCGCCAAGGGTGAAACCGGCTGCATGGTCTATGTCGATGCCGACGGCGAGTCCCACCCCCTGTACCTGAAGGATCTCCAGAACGCCGAGGGCAAGATTCCTCCGCGCCGGGTGAACATCGAGGGCGGTACCTCCCAGAACTACTTCAACCACATCTGCCACTTCATCACCCCGGCCGACTACGAGGCCGCGAAGAAGTACGTCGCCGACCCGGAGACCTACGACTTCAAGAAGATCCTGAACTGGTAAGTTGAAACAGATTATCTACCAAATGCTTCCCCGGTTGTGGGGAAGCGGTAAGATGTCATCGATCGATACCGAGTCCCTGGAGTATCTCCGGGGACTTGGCGTTGATTATGTATGGTACACCGGACTCGTCCGGCACGCTACCCGGAAGTCCGACGGGGGATGCACGCCGTCCCACCCCCAGATTGTCAAAGGGGATGCCGGATCGCCCTATGCCATCACGGATTACTATGACGTAAATCCCTATCTGGCAGATGATCCGGACCGCCGGATGGAAGAGTTCCAGGGGCTGGTGCAAAGGACCCATGACCACGGACTGAAGATGATCATGGACTTTGTCCCGAACCATGTGGCCCGGGACTATGAGAGCCACAGGCCGGGCGTCCGTTCCCTTGGGGCCGATGACGACACCTCCGTGCACTGGGCTCCCGGGAACGACTTTTTCTATTATCCCGGGGAGGCCCTCCGCCTGCCTGTTCCCTGTGCAGGAGAACCCTTCCGGGAGTATCCTGCCAAGGCCTCCGGCAACTGTTTCTCCCCGGCGCCGGCCGTGACCGACTGGTACGAAACCGTCAAGATCAACTACTGCGATTTCCATACTCCGACCTGGGACAAGATGCTGGACATCGTCCGCTACTGGGCCCGGAAAGGGGTGGACGGTTTCCGCTGCGACATGGTGGAACTGGTTCCGCCGCCGTTCATGCAGTGGCTCATCGCCCGGATCAAGGAGGAGTTCCCGCAGGTCATCTTCATCGCGGAGGTCTATGAAAAGGAGAAGTACCGGATGTATGTCGATGAGGTGGGCTTCGACCTGCTCTATGACAAGTCCGGACTCTATGACACGGTCCGGGCCGTCACTTGCAACGGACTCAGTGCCAGGGAATTGACCTGGAACTGGCAGTTCCTCGGCGACCTGCAGCCGCGGATGCTGGATTTCCTGGAGAACCACGACGAGCAGCGCGTCGCCTCCGATTTCTTCGCCGGCAGCGCCGAAGCGGGCTACGCAGCCTTGGGCGTGTCCCTGCTTTTGAACACCGCCCCTTTCATGCTCTACTTCGGACAGGAAATCGGCGAAAGGGGAATGGACGACGAACCTTTCAGCGGCGTGAACGGCCGCACCTCCATCTTCGACTGGTGGACGGTGGACAGCCTGCAGGCACTCCGGAAGTACATTTCGGATGCCAGGAAAGGCTTGAACCCGCACCGGCGAAGCATCCTGAAACGCTACCGCGATATCCTTCAACTCTCCCGCAAGCCCGCTTTCCGGGAAGGGAAGACCTTCGACCTCGGTTACTGCCAGGGCGCGGGTTTCAATCCCGACCGTCACTTTGCCTTCCTGCGCAGCGAAGGCGAAGAAACCTGGCTGGTCGTTGCGAACTTCGGTCCCGAGGCGGACATCACGGTAACCATCCCTGATGAGGCAAACAACTACCTGGGGATCAACGTGAAAGGGCTGACTACTTTAAGCGTTCCTGAAAAAGATTTCACCGCGATCCGCGTCTTCTGAACTCGGCGACGGTGATGGCCGTCGCAATGGCGGCGTTCAGGGATTCGGAACCCGGATCATCTGCCGGATAGGGCGGAATGAAGAGACGGTCGCCCACACAGGCGGCCGTTTCCGGCGATATCCCGTTGGATTCATTGCCGATGACGATGACGGAAGGGGATTCCGCCCCGGTGTCGAGCGTTTTCCGGTACAGGTTCTCCCCGTCCAGGAAAGTGCCGTACACATGCCCGCCTGCGGCCCGGATGCTCCGGCAGCAGGCAGGGATGTCCACCGTGTGATACGGGATGCGGAAGATCGCGCCCATCGTCGCCTGTACGACCTTGGGATTATACAGGTCCACCGTATCCTCCGAGGCGAACACACCGTCGATGCCGAACCAGTCCGCGATGCGGAGGATCGTCCCCAGGTTGCCCGGGTCCCGGATGCCGTCCAGCGCCAGGTACAGGCCTTTTTCCGGCTGATAGAGGACCGGAGAGGGAATCCGGACCGTCGCCAGCACGGGAGAAGGGGAGGAAAGGGAGGTTAGCCGGGCCATCGCCTCTTCTCCGATCTCATCCCGCCGGTACACGGAAACGACCTCGAATCCGGAAGCCATGGCTTCGGAAACCATCTTCTCGCCTTCGACGACAAAAAGGCCGTTTTCATCCCGTCCCTTTTTCCGGGACAGGGAAGCGATGCGCTTCATTTCATTCCTGGAAATCTGCATGGCACAAAGTTATGACATTTCTTGTCGAAATACACGTAAAAAGTGTTATTTTTGTAAGAATGAACTGCCGAAAGCCCATACTGCTTCTTCTCCTTGCCGGAGCGCTGGCCGCCTCCTGCAGTACGACCCGGAATATTCCTGCCGGGAAATACCGCCTGGCCGGCAGCAAGATCCAGGTGGAGGGCAAAGGCGTCCGTCCCGCCGACCTTTCTTCCTATGTCAGCCAGAAGCCCAACGGGGCGATTTTCGGCTGGAGCCCCGGCGTTTCCATCTACAACTGGGCCGATTCGTCCGATACCTGGATCAACAATCTCATCCGGAACATCGGGACGCCTCCGGTCATTTTCGAGCCGGAGCAGGTGCAGGTGAGCGTGGACAACATGGCCGACCACATGGAATACATCGGCTGGTACGGATCGACCGTCCGGAGTGAGGTCGAATACAAGGACCGGCGCGCCTACGTGACCTATCATGTCCGTCCCGGACATCGATACACCATTTCCTCGATCCAGTACAAGCTTCCCGATTCCGACGAATTCGAACGGGACTTCGAATTGGACAAACGCCGGACGACCATCAAGACCGGGCAGTATCTTTCCGAAGCGGCCCTGGAAAATGAAACGGTCCGCTCCACCGAGTTTTTCCTGAACCGCGGCTATTACGGTTTCAACAAGAATTATTACCTGTTCGAAGCCGATACGCTCCGGTCGGACGGAACGGCGGACCTGACGATGTCCATCCTGGAGTATCCCCGGAGCGAATCCCCGGACGAGGCCAAGCCGCATCGAAAGTTCACCATCGGCAATGTCACCCTTTCCACGCCGGCCGACATCGAAGTCCGTCCCAGCGTCCTGGAAGGCCTGAATCTCCTCCGTCCCGGCATGCGCTACAGCGCCCGGATCGTGGATGCGACCTACTCCCGCCTTTCCAATCTGAGCGTATTCAACGGCGTAAACGTGGCGATGACTCCCGTCTTCGACGATGTCGTGGACTGCGACATCACCCTGCAAAGCGGCCGTATCCAGGGGTTCAAGGCGAATCTGGAGGCCTCGGTGAACTCCACGGGACTTTTCGGGATCTCTCCGCAGCTCAACTACTTCCATAAGAATGTCTTTCATGGGGGAGAGCTCTTCAACCTGGGACTCAAAGGCAATTTCCAGTTCAAGCCCAAGGAGAACATCCGGGCCACCGAGTTCAGCGCAACATCGTCGATCCGCATTCCGCGGCTCATCGGTCTTCCGCACAATCTCTTCCGGGGCCCCAACCTGCCCCATACGGACATCTCCCTGGGTGTGAGCTATCAGGACCGTCCGGAATACAAACGGACGATGATTACCACATCCTTCGGCTATTCCGGTAACCTGGGCCGCAATTTCTTCTACGAGGTCTATCCCTTCAAGGCCAACATCGTCCGGCTGTTCAACATTTCGGATAGTTTCTTCCAGCGCCTGGTCACGGACCTGTTCCTGCTCAATGCCTATTCGGATCACTTCGACATGGGAGTGGGCAGCATGCTGTATTATACGACGGACGCGTCCACCGTTCCGAAGCGGGCCTATCATTATGTCCGCCTGGGCCTGGACCTTTCCGGCAATGTCATCAGTCTGTTCAATTCGGCCATGCCTGTCGATGACTTCGGCCAGCATACCATCTGGGAAACGCCTTATGCCCAGTATGTCCGGGCTGAACTGAACCTGGGAAAGACCTTCCGTTTCGGTGGGGGAGACGGACAGGCACTGGCCCTCCATTTCATGGCCGGCGCCGGTTATGCCTACGGAAATTCGACGACCGTCCCGTTCGAAAAGCAGTTTTATGCCGGCGGTGCGAACAGCATGCGCGGCTGGCAGGCCCGTGCCCTGGGACCGGGTAGCGTGGAACCCTGGACGGAATACTTCCTGATCCCGAGCCAGACCGGCGACTTCAAGCTGGAGGCCAATATGGAATACCGCTTCCCCATGTTCTGGAAACTGGAAGGGGCTGCTTTCGTGGATGTCGGCAATGTCTGGGACCTGCGCTCGAATCCGGGATTCGAAGGATCGCGGTTCACTTTCGACAGCATTGCCGGAGACTGGGGGCTCGGAATCCGGGTGAACCTGGATTTCATCCTGGTCCGTGTGGATTGGGGAATGAAGGTCTATGATCCTGTCAATACGGCCGGCGCCCGTTGGATCGGACCAGCCCATTGGCTGAATGCCAACAACTTCGCCATCCATTTCGGCGTAGGCTATCCTTTCTGATAGTATTTGGGCCAGCAGGCTTCGAGATAGGCGCGGAGGGTGTTTTCGTGCCGGTTGGGCTGGGGTTCGTAGAAGACCGTGCCCTTGATCTGCTCGGGAAGGAATTCCATGTCCACGAAGTGGCCGGGATAATCGTGGGCGTACTTGTATCCGTCGCTGTAATGAAGGTCTTTCATGAGCTGGGTAGGGGCGTTCCGGATGGGAAGGGGCACCGGGAGGTTGCCGGTTTCTTTCACCAGGGCGAGAGCATTTTCCAGTGCCATATAGGAACCGTTGCTCTTGGGGGAAGAGGCCAGATAGACCGTCGTCTCCGCCAGCGGAATCCTTCCTTCCGGCATGCCGATCTTGGAAACCACCTCGAAGCAGGCATTGGCCAGAAGCAGTGCATTCGGATTGGCAAGCCCCACATCTTCCGATGCCGACAGGCACAGACGCCGGGCAATGAACAGCGGGTCTTCGCCCGCATCGATCATCCGGGCCAGGTAATAGATGGCGGCATTGGGGTCGGAGCCCCGGATGCTCTTGATGAAGGCGGAGATGATATCGTAGTGCATCTCCCCGTCCTTGTCATACATGGCCATGTTTTCCTGGATGCTCTCCGTAACCGCCTCATTATTAATAATTATCGGCTCTTTTCCAGCGAAGGCGTCCACGACGATCTCCAGGACGTTCAGCAGTTTCCGGCCGTCGCCGCCGCTGAAGCGCATCAAGGCCTCCGTCTCCTCCAGCCGGATATCCTTCGTCTTCAGAAGGACATCTTCGCGGAGCGCACGGTCCAACAGGATTTGCAGATCCTCCCGATCCAGGGATTTCAGGACAAAAACCTGGCAGCGGGAGAGCAGGGGAGAGATCACCTCGAAGGACGGATTCTCCGTCGTCGCACCGATCAAGACGATGGTGCCCGTCTCCACGGCCCCGAGCAGGGCATCCTGCTGCGCTTTGTTGAAGCGGTGGATTTCGTCGATGAACAGGATTGGAGCGCCCCGCTGGCTGAACAGGCCCGCTCCCCGGGCTTTCTCGAACACCTCCCGGACATCCTTGACGCCGGCCGTGACCGCGGAGAGGGTATAGAACTCGCGGCCCATCGTTTCGGCGATGATATGGGCCAGGGTCGTCTTTCCTACGCCGGGAGGGCCCCAGAGAATGAACGACGACAGATTCCCGCTCTCGATCATCTTGCGGAGGACACAGCCTTCCCCGACCAGATGCCGTTGGCCCACATATTGGTCCAGCGAATCCGGACGCATCCGTTCCGGAAGGGGAGGGAGCAGGGTACTCGAGGCGGACATTCCGTTTGCCGATCCGTTAGATTTTCTTGCTGAACACGCGGCGGCGGCGCTTGAAGTCCCTCCGGTACAGGTTCCACAGGTTCTGGACCGCGTTGTTGGTCTCCATCTCCGCGTTGGATTCGCCGTACTTGAACCCGCCTTCGATGAGCTGCGGGATCAGTTCATTGAAGATGATGGAATGGACGCCCCGGTTGCGATACTCCGGATCCACGGCGATCATGAGCAGTTCGAGAGCCTCTTCGTGCTTGATATAGGTGGACTTGAGCAGATGCCACCAACCCAGCGGGAAGAGGTACCCGCGGCATTTCTGGGCCGCATGGACAATGGAAGGCATGGTCAGGGAAACGGCTACGAGACGACCGTCGTTGTCTTCCACCAGCGTGATGTACCGGAGGTCCACCAAGCCCAGGTAAGTGTCCACATAACTGTCGATCACTTCGTCAGGAAGGACCGTAAAATCAAACAGATGGGCATAGGAACGGTTGATCAGGTCGAAGATTTTCCGGCCATAGTTCTCCTTGTTCACCTGCCGCTTGGTGATTTTCCGGATATGCAGTCCGTAGCGCTCCTGGACAAGAGCTGCAGCGCGGGAGACCTTCTCAGGAACCTGCTCGGGCACGTAGATGCGGTATTCCAGCCAGTCGTTGGCCTTCCCGAAGCCCAAGGCCTCGAAATGGTCCCGATAATACGGATAGTTATACTTGAGGTTGAAGGAGCTGATGTCATCGAATCCTTCCACGACGCAGCCTTCGTTGTCGAAATCCGTGAATCCGAGCGGTCCGGAAATCTGGGTCATGCCATGTTTCTTGCCAAAGGCGATGACCGCTTCGATGAGGGCCTTGGAAACTTCCCGGTCATCGATGAAATCGATCCAGCCGAAACGGACTTCGGCATGGTTCCAGTCCCGGTTGGCAATCTCGTTGATGATGGCCGCGACGCGACCGACAATTTCACCTTTCTCGTTATATGCCAGGTACTTCTCGAATTTGGAGTACTTCCCCATCGGATTCTTGGACATGTCCAGGGTGGACATCTCGTCCAGGAAGAGACTCGGCACGTAATACGGACAGTCCTTGTACAGTTCCAGCGGGAACTTGACGAAAGCCTTGAGCTCGCTCCGGCTTTGAACGGTTTTGATCGTTACAGGCATAGGTTGGGTTTCACGTATCTTTTAATGTGCAAATATATACATTTTATTCGGAACGGAAGCGCTTGGCGTGATCCAGCCGGGACTGGCCGAAAGCGATGTTGAGACCGACATACAGGTTGAATTTCATCTGGTCGCGCGGAATGTAGGCGAAGAGCTGGAGGAACGGCGGCCACTCTTTGACCAGGTCGCTGGGGAGTGCGATGGTATGGAAGGGGAGGTAGTCGCATCCCAGAAGCAGGTTCACGCCGGCCGGATGCAGGTTGAGGGCGACTCCGATGCTTTCTCCCAGGCGGTTCAGCGTCGTACCGGTGGACAGGCTCAGGAAGTCCAGCGGATTCCAGTTCACGGACAGACGGGCGGAATGCCGGTTGAAGGCATGGCCGTTCCGACCCTGATAGAGCGCACCCAGGCTCAGCCTCTCATAGAAGGGCATCCGGAATTCGGCACCGAGCAGGACCTGCAGCGGAAGCATCCCGAATGCGGCTCCTTTCCCGGAGGCATCCTTGAAGCGATAGACGCCGGAGAGTTCCTCGATCGCACGGTTCAGTTCCGCTTCCCAGTCCCGGTCTTCTCCTTCTGGAACGGAAGTTTCCAGGACATAGGACGTTTCAGGGGAAACGCCCTGGACCTCGCGGTTCCACCGGATGGCACCCAGATCCAGGATCGACGCCGAAAGGGTCAGGCAGGGGAGTACGTTCCAACTGGCTCCCAGGTCCACGGCAGCGCCATATCCGCCCGGTCTGAAATTCCCTCCATTCAGGCTGATGGATTCCAGATCCAGATACCCGTCGTCGGTGAGACTGTATTTCAGGAGAGGGGAGGAGGCATGCAAATAGCTCTGGGCCTGGACGGACCATTGGTCAGCGCCCATGGATAGTTTCATGTTGTCCGCAAAAATTTCGGCCTCGGCAAGCCCGACAAGCGCTTTGACACGAAAACCGACATTGAAGACGTTGTCATAGTTCCTGGACCAGCCGAAAGCGGCTTCGACCATCTCCTTGGCACGGAAACCCATCCCGGAAAAGTCGTAGTTTCCCTGGCTCTGGTCGTCTTTCAGGAAGGCAAACACATCCCGGGGAACGGAGGCCGCATTGAGACTCCGCACATTGAAATCGATCGTATAGAACTGCTCTCCGGACCAGAAGCCGATGGTGAGGAGGTTGACCCGGGCATCGACGCCCAGGACGCTTTCCTTCTTGATTTTTCCCATGAAATCCGATGCGGACACCCGGTCGCTCAAGAAGGTGTTGAGGGAACCGTTCGCATCCGGATACATCAACGTGCTGACGCCCAGATTGCTCCATACACCGACCTGATGACCGCCCAGGGCGATGGAGAGGATGTTCCTCTCGCTCTGGAAGGCAGGATTCAGCCGGAAGGCATAAGGATTTCCCCCCAGGAAATAGCCGGTTTCCAAATCCTGGGCAAACAAGCTGAAACTGAAGGATAACAGGATGAACAGGGAATAGATTCTCTTCATGGCTGGGAGGTTATTTTTGGTTGGAGTCCAGGTCGATCTGGATCCCATCAGGAAGCCAGAGGTGCATACCGTAAAAACGGATCCGCTGATCCCGGTTGATATGGATGCCGGCCAGGGAACTGTCCGAGGACACTGTCAATTCCAGGACCATGCTGGCGAAGCGCAGGTCCCCTTGGGTCGCCAGCCGGACAGAAGTGAATCCGTTGGTACCGCCGACGATATCCGATTCCGTTTCGGCCTTGATGGAATCCAGGCGCTTGCCGCCGGCATCCAAGGCATGAGCGGACAGGGAGAAATTCAACGGAATCGTGTTCTCATAATCCAGGTAAAGGATGGCCTGCTTGAGACCGACCTGTTCCAGATCCAACTTGGCGTCGATCGGGAAAGAGAGGGTGAAACGATTGTCAGCCTTAAAGCAGACCGGGGAGGATACAGATGCTTTCAGGGTCAGTCCATATTCCGTTCCGGGCGAGACGAGTGCCCGCTGATTGGCCGTGCAGTAAACTGTTAAGTCGCTCATTTTCAATGCATCCGGGAAAGGGGAGAGGAGATTCCCCAACTCGGGTACCGCGATCCCGTTCTCGCGCGTAGGTTCCTCCATCAGCCAGTAATCATTCTTTCCTTGGCGAATCGGCAGATTATCAATGACATACTTGTGCTGCACAGCGCCGGAACGGAGCGTTTCGATGGTGCTTCCGATGGAAAACTCGGCCGGGATTTCGCTGTCCATTTCCACATGGACCTCCATTTCGGACAGATCCGGCGCAATCTGCCCGTCCTGGGAATACAGGAAATCTGGGACGGAATCGAATCCGTAAACGACGGGCTTGTAATTCGTCTGGATTCGGTCCTGGTCGCCCAGATCCGGCAATGTAACGGTGGCCGTCATCGGTTCCAGGGCAAAAGAAACCTGATAATCGCCTTTTTCATCGCAGACGATGTATTCGTATCCGTCCAGGTCCAGATAATCGCCCAGTTTGAAAGGCGTCATGTCCGGAACAGGAAACTCCGCATTCTTCAGGATCGTAACCTTCGTGTCCAGTTTCTCCAGATTGTAATCTGAATCCACCTGGCAGGCAGAGAAAACGAAAATGGCCGATCCTGCGAGGATCATTGATAAAGTCTTGTCCATCTGGCTTTAAATTTAATACAAATATACAAATTTTTAGTTTTCAGCGAATTCCAGTCCCCTTTCCAATTTTGTTACACAATTTATATTATGTTAAGTAATGGATAGGAACGAACAATAACGATACCGCAAAATGCAATCCCCTTTCATTTCCGCGGCAATTTGCGTAAATTTGCCAACGAAATTGAATGGTAATGAGTAAGAAGAAGGTTGACTTGACGCTGGAGAACGTGACGATCGAGTCCGTGGCGGCGGAGGGCAAGGCCCTGGCACGCGTGGACGGAATGGTCGTCTTTGTGGATTTCGCCGTTCCTGGCGATGTCGTCGATATCCGGGTGTACAAGAAAAAGAAGAATTACATGGAAGGTTTCGTCGCACGGATGGTGAAACCTTCTCCGGAACGGGAAGAAGCCTTCTGCGAGCATTTCGGCGTTTGCGGCGGGTGCCGGTGGCAGCCGTTGCCTTATCCGATGCAGCTGGAAGCGAAAAGACAGCAGGTATGTGACCAACTCGTGCGGATCGGTCACTTGGAAGTCCCCGAAATTCGTCCGACACTCCCCTCCCTCCGTACGCGTTACTATCGTAACAAGCTGGAATTCAGCGCATCAGCACGTCGTTGGCTCCTCCGCGGAGAGGATCCGGAAACGGTTCCGGAGCATGACCGCGCCGGTCTGGGTTTCCATGTCGGCAAGTTCTTTGACAAGGTCCTGGACATCCGGGAATGCCACCTGCAGCCGGAGCCGTCAAACGCTATTCGCTTGTTTATTAAGCAGTTCTGTATTGATAACGGCTATGAATTCTACAACATCCGCGAGAACCACGGCTTTTTCCGCAACATGTTTGTCCGGACGACGGAAGCGGGCGAAGTCATGCTCATCGTCTGTTTCGCCCGGGAGGACACCCCGAAACGGGAAGCCCTTCTGGATGCCGTTGCAGCCGCCTTTCCGCAGATTACGTCCCTTTATTATGTCATCAACGAAAAGCTGAACGACTCCATCGCGGACCAGTCCCCTATCCTGTACAAAGGGAACGAGGCCATCTACGAGCAAATGGAGGGACTCCGTTTCAAAATCGGCCCCAAGTCCTTCTACCAGACGAATTCCCTCCAGGCGGAACGCCTCTATGGCGTGGCCCGGGAATTCGCCGCCCTGACCGGGAACGAGGTCGTCTATGACCTGTACACAGGCACGGGTACCATCGCCCAGTTCGTTTCCCGGAAAGCTTCCAAAGTCATTGGCATCGAGTATGTTCCGGAGGCGATCGAGGACGCCAGGGCCAATGCGGCCGCGAACGGGATCTCCAACTGCGAGTTCTTCGCCGGCGACATGAAGGACGTCCTGGTGGATTCCTTCATCGCGGAGCACGGGCATCCGGATGTCATCATCCTGGACCCGCCCCGGGCCGGCATCCATCCCGATGTCGCCGAGGTCATCCTCCGCGCCGCTCCGGACCGGATGGTCTATGTCAGCTGCAATCCGGCCTCCCAGGCACGGGACCTCGCCATCCTGTGCCGCGACTATGAAATCACGGCGGTACAGCCCGTCGATATGTTCCCGCACACGATGCATGTGGAGAATGTGTGCGCCTTGAAAAGAAAGACTGAACTATGATCCTTACCGTCATCCTGCTCCTTGCCGGGCTGGCCCTCATCGTTTTCGGGGCCGACTGGCTCGTGGATGGAGCCTCCTCCGTCGCCCGGCGTTTCGGCCTGAGCGAATTCGTCATCGGCCTCACCATCGTGGGCATGGGTACGTCCGCTCCGGAGATGGTCGTCAGTTTTATCGGCGCCTTCCAGGGGAATGCCGATATTGCCATTGGCAACGTAGTGGGTTCCAATATCTTCAATACGCTCTTGATCCTGGGCCTGACGGCGCTCATCCTGCCGATGACCGTTACGCCGTCCAATAAGAAACGGGATATCCCGGTCAATATCTTCATCACCGCCCTCCTGGTGGTCCTCGGCCTCGAGAAAACCTTCTTCGGCATCGGGAACGACGGCCTGAGCCGGATCGACGGTGCTATCCTCATGACTGTTTTCGTCGTGTACATGTGGATGAGTTTCAAGGGAAACCACCCCGATGAGGAGGAATCCCCCGCCCCGGTAAAGAATATCTGGCTTTCTCTCCTGATGATCGTGGGCGGTCTCGCCGCTCTCATCTTCGGCGGAAACCTGTTCGTAGACAATGCGACAGAGATCGCCAAAGCACTCGGAGTCAGCGACAAATTCATCGCCATCACGATTCTGGCCGGTGGAACGTCGATGCCGGAACTGGCTACCTGCGTTGTCGCCGCCGCCAAGAAGAAGGGGCAGCTTGCCCTGGGCAACATCATCGGATCGAACGTATTCAACATCCTGCTGATCCTGGGAGGTTCGGCCCTGATTCACCCGCTTTCCTTCGTGGGCATGAATTATATCGACCTCGGCGTCCTGCTCCTGAGTGCGGTCGTACTGTTCACGGCGACCTTCGTCGGGAAAAAAGACAAGATCGACCGCCTGGACGGAAGCCTTTTCCTGGCCATTTGGATCGCTTACATGGCCTGGTTGATCTATAACCTGTAACTGACTATGCTTATCCGACTTCTTCAGACCATCACCCCGGAGGCCGAACAGATCGCCAAGAAGTTTTCCACGGATTCCCTATCCACCAAGGGAGCCGAGATTATGGAAATCCTCCGGAATACCCCGCCCAAGGAACTGGTGGAAGAAATGATCACTTCTTGCATCAAGTTCGGTATCAAGGTCCTGTTCGCCCTGATCATCTACCTCGTCGGTGCCTGGCTGATCCGGAAGTTCAAGCACGTCATCGCCAAAGCATTCACCCGCCGCGGGGCCGACGCGACGCTGACATCCTTCATCCAGAGCCTCGTGACGGCCATTCTGTGGATCATTCTGATCATGGTGATGATCGGCACGCTGGGTATCAATACCACTTCGCTGGCTGCCCTCCTGGCTGCGGGCGGCATGGCCATCGGCATGGCCATGAGCGGCACGGTCCAGAATTTCGCCGGCGGCATCATGCTGCTCGCATTCAAACCGTTCAAGGCCGGAGATTACATCGAAGCGCAGGGTTATGCCGGTACGGTGAAAGAGATCAATATCGTCAGCACGAAAATCACGACCTTCGACAACAAGCTGGTCATCCTGCCCAACGGCGCCCTGTCCAATGGCACCATCAACAATTACAGCGCGAACCCGGTACGCCGGATCGACCTCCGGGTGGACGTCTCCTATGGATGCGATGCCGCCGCCGTCAAGGAAAAGCTGATGCAAATCATCTCAACGCAGGAAAAGATCCTGGACGGGACAACTCCCGGTGCCTCGGATCCCACCGTTGTCCTCAGTGGCATGAAAGAGAGTTCGGTGGAATTCTTCATCCGTGTGTGGGTGAAGGCCGCCGATTATTTCGAGGTGGCATTCTGGCTGAACGAAGCCGTCTATACCGGACTGCCGGAAGAGGGAATCTCCTTCCCGTTCCCGCAGGTGGACGTGCATATCAAGCAGGGTTGATCTCCATCTTCTCCTTCATCAGCACGGGATTGCCATAGATTCTGAGGAAGATATCGCGGAGTGCCTCCCGGTCCAGTGTGGGTTCCACCTGATCCAGCTGGTGCTCCGTATAGGTTTTGAACGCCTCGACTTCCTCCGGCGTGTATTTTCCGGCATACTTGAAGGAGTTGTTGACCAGATCGTAAGCGATGTAGTTGGTGTTCCAGAGCCTGTATCCGCCGATGATGCGCTTGTCCAAAGCCTGGCGGATCAACTGGTAACGGTCATTCTTGTCACCCAGGGATGCGGCGCAGATTTCGTCGTCCGTGAGCGGCGCACCGAAATGCAGATGGACATTTCCCTTCTTCTGCTTGATGCCGATCATGATGCTGTGCAGGTCCTCGTTCTCCGTCTTGACATATTTCTGGGTCCGCGAAATAAGCACTTCCCGCGCCTTGAGGATGTCGCACGGCTCGTATTCGTAGGAAATGGAAATCGGTACGATATTGAGTTCCCGGAAGTTCTGGACGAAATCGCCGGTCCCGCTCATGTCGAACATCTTGAGCAGCCCCTGTTCTGTAACATCTATGCCGTCCTTGGTGCGACCGGCACGCTGGGCAATCCAGACGGAGCCCTTTCCGGACGTGATGGTTTCCCGGATATACTTGGATAGGATCTGGGAAGAGAGATAAAGCTCCCGGGCGGAAATGCCCCGGATAACCTTGATCATCCGGTTGGAACGGATCAGGTACTCGATGGTGCGGTTCTTCAGGAGATTGTCGCCGACACAGATTTCCGTAAGCGGCATCTCATTGCGGTGCAGGATAATCTGCGTGAAAGCCGGGTCCAGGATGATGTCCCGGTGGTTGGAAATGGCCAGATAACGGCCCTGGATGGCTTTGACCTTATCCACTCCATCGTAGGAAAACTCATCGACCGAGGTCTTGATCACCCATTCGATCGCATAGGACATGACCAACCTCTGGAACTCATCCACGCTGTGGATACTCTTCAGGATATCCCGGAGATAAGTCTCCGGCTGGTTGGAGAATATATACTTCGAAATCCAGGGAACATTGGGATGATTGGCAACCCTCGCCAAGGCGGCGGCGGCTTCTTCGTCGTTATAAGGAGCGATGTCCTCGAAGGGGTTCGTTTCCATGACTGTCAGGTTTAGTACGTCTGCAAAGGTAGGCAAAAACTAAGACTTCGTCAAGCCTGGGTGCTGTCGGCTCCTTTCAGGAGGGAGCTGTCTCCGTAGCTCAGGAAACGGAAGCCATGGGCAAGGGCATAATCGTAAATGGTGCGCCAGTCCCCGTCCACGAAGGCGGAAACCAGGAGGATGAGGGTGCTCTCCGGCTGGTGGAAATTCGTTACCATATAATTGACGAGCCGGAACTTGAAGCCGGGGACAATGATGATCCGGGTTCCCACTTTCAGTTCATCCAGCCCGTTCGACTCCAGATAGCGGATGATGGCCTCCAAAGCTTCTCGTGTGGTGTACGGATACTCCCGGTCATACGGCGCCCACTGGGGAACATCCTCCGGAACGCCCTTCTCTAGGCAGGATACACCGACGTAATAGAGGGATTCCAAGGTCCGGACCGATGTAGTTCCAACAGCAATCAATTCTCTATCCTTTCGGCATATATCCTTAAGCAGCTGAAGCTTTACTACAAATGGCTCCCGATGCATGGGATGTTCCGAGACCAGGGAACTCTTGACCGGGAGGAAGGTACCGGCTCCGACATGCAGGCAGACGGTTTCCGTATCGATATTCTTTTTCCGGATCCGCTCCAGAACCGGCTCGGTGAAATGCAGGCCGGCCGTAGGAGCTGCTACGGAACCTCGGATATGGGCATACAGCGTCTGGTAGCGTTCGATGTCGATTTCTTCCGATTCCCGGTTCAAATACGGAGGAATGGGGATTGTCCCGCATACATCCAGGACCCGGGAGAAAGGTGAGCCGTCTTTCCAGGTGAATTCCACGATACCCGTTTGGCCATCCCGACTCAACAGCCTGGCTTCCAGGCCCATATCCGGGGTTTCCTCCGTCTTGTACAAAGTCAGGACGTCCTCTTTCCATTTCTTGGCGTTCCCGATGACGCATTTCCAGGTACAGGTTTCCGTGGCGGCGAAAGCCGTTGCGTATTCGACCGGTTGGACCGGTTCCAGGCAAAATATTTCGATGTGGGCCCCGGTCGCACGTTGAAAATGCATACGGGCAGGGACGACCTTGGTATCGTTGAACACCATCAGCGCATTCTCCGGAAGAAGATCCGGCAATTCCCGGAAAACATGTTCATCGACTTGCCCGTCTTCATAGTGGAGCAATTTGGAGGAATCTCGTTCGGGAAGCGGATACTTGGCGATTCTTTCGTCCGGAAGCGGATAATTGTAATCCTCGATGTGGATCTGTGGAATCATTCGTTCTCTTTTCAATTTTCACGCGAAGTTAATCAATTCTCCACGAATTCTGAAATCTCGTTCCAGGTTGTTTTCCTTTCCCTCTGCCCGCTCATATTTATTCATTATCATTGTTTACAAATGTAAACATTGTCAATCCAGGCGCGAGTTTATCAACTGCGTTCACGAATTTCTCGATAAGCAATTTTTATAATCATATTATAGACTTATTAGTGCGCTTATTATCAGTTACTTATACTTGTTTATAGAAAGTTTAGACTAAAATAAGTTATTCACTAGCATCGATTCGGGCCGGTTTTCTATTAAACCAAGCGATAAAATCATTCATTATTAATCTGTATATCAATACTTTATTATCATTTACCAAACTCTTTACTTTATCTTGTTTCAAGGTTATTCTTTACTGATACTCCCCTACTTCTCATGCACTTTCATTTTGATAATCTAAATGGTTTGATTACTTTTGTAAAACAAAAATTCATTTGTATGGACAAGCGACTGCAGCAGTTTCTGGACGCGGAAAACATGACCCAGTCCCAGCTTGCCGACACGCTCGGAGTGGCCCGTGCCGGAATTTCCCATATCCTTTCGGGCCGGAACAAGCCGGGATTCGAATTCCTTGAGGCCATGGCGCTCCATTATCCGCAAATCAGCATGGACTGGCTTCTGACCGGCAAAGGACGCATGTACAAGGACCTCTCTGCGATTCCCGCTGAGAATCCCGTATTTGCGCCCACGTTGCCTCCCCGTCGCGTTTCCAAGATTCTCGTCTTCTACGATGACAATACTTTCGAGGAGTTCCAATAAGAATTGCTATCTTTGTAAGGATATGTCGAAACGATGCCATGAGTAACCTCCAACAGATAGCCAGAAGCTTGTCCTGGAAGCGTCGCATTCCCGGTTTAAAAGCTTGGAACCGCCTCTTTTACAGACGGGAACACCCTTCTTTGGAGCGGGATGCTTTCGGCATCCATTTCCTGCATCCTGTCGGAGTGGCCCCTGTCCTGGAACACCAGGCGGACCTGCTCGACGAGCTTGCCAGCCTCGGCTTTTCCTTCACGGGCATCATTCCTGGAGAAACCCCCGTACAAACCATCGCAGAGCGCCTGATGTCCAGGGAATCCGGCATCATTGCAGGCATCGAATTGCGGGCGGAGGGAGATGACGAAGAGCTGGCCCGCCGCAAGATCATCCGAACCTACTCGCTGCTGTACGACTTCGCGGACTGCTTTATCGTGGACATCAACAAAGAAAGCGGTCTTTCGTCGCTGGACGACCTGTCAGACTGGGTCGGTGTCCTGGATGAACTGCTGAGCCTGAGACTCTGTTATGAGCGTTATAAGCCCATTCTGGTGCGTTTTTCCCCGAGCCATGCAGGAGAAGATCTGGACCGGATCCTGGATTTCTGCCTCCTTTCCGGGATCGACGGAGTCATTGCACCGGGTATCCGGATGGTAAAACAGGCGGCTGACTATACCAAAGGACGCCTGCCGATCATCGGATCCGGCGCCATCACGACGACGGAGGCGGCTATCGCCCTCCTGGAGTCCGGTGCTTGCCTGATCGAAGTGGCACAGGGACTGGAAAAGAACACCTGTTCCACCGCAAAACGGCTTCTGGAGGCCATTGACAATCCTTTCCAATCCCTATGATCCATGCATCCATCTGCACCATCGGCAATGAAATCCTCATTGGCCAGGTGGTGGACACCAATTCTTCGCGGATCGCTGCAGCCCTGGAAGAGGCTGGCATCCGTGTCACCCGGATGGTCTCCTTTGGGGATGACCGGGCCGAGATTCTGAACAATCTCCGTAACGAACTCACCCAGAGCGATATCGTCATTACGACAGGCGGTCTCGGACCTACGAAGGATGACATGACGAAAGCGGTTCTGGCCGAGCTTTCGGGAAGCACCGGCTATGTGGAACATGCCGGGCAACTGGCTATCATCCATGACATTCTCCACAGCCGAGGCCTGGACATGCTGGAAATCAACCGGGCGCAGGCGCTTGTTCCGGACCGCTGCGAAGTCATTGAAAACCGCCTTGGAACGGCCCCTGTCATGGTATTCCGTTTTCCTACGGACAGTTTCAATGCGACGCTCTATGCCCTTCCGGGCGTTCCGTTCGAGGCCGTCGGGGCTATTCCTGATATCATGCAAGACATCCGGGCCCATTATCCGCTCACGAATATCCTGCACCGGAGCCTGATGGTGTACGGACTGGCGGAATCTGCTCTTTCTGAGCTGATTGCGCCCTGGGAAGATGCCCTTCCCGATGAGATGCACCTCGCTTACCTTCCTCATCCGCTTACCGGAATCCGGCTGCGCCTGTCCATTTACGGCGGTATGCATGAGGAACAGGAGGCCCGTGTGGAAGAACAGATTGTGCGTTTGAAAGAAATCCTGGGCAATCGCGTGTATTCCGATCAGGACGATACCCTGGAAGCCACGGTGGGGCGCTTGCTGAAGAAAGCCGGAATGACGCTGAGCGCTGCGGAATCGTGTACGGGTGGCGAAATATCCCATCTGATCACGTCCGTGCCGGGGTCTTCCGCCTATTATCTGGGTTCCGTGACCTCTTATGCCGTATCCGTCAAGGAAAAGGTCCTGGGGGTTCCGGCAGAAACCATCGAAAAGTTCGGTGTCGTGAGCGGCGAAGTGGCGGCGGCCATGGCGGAAGGAGTCCGGAAGGTGACCGACAGCGATTATGCCATTTCGACGACCGGTCTGGCCGGACCGGACGGCGATGCTCTCAATCCGGTGGGGACAGTCTGGATCGGAGTCGCCGGACCAAACGGTGTAAAAACGGAAAAACGGCACTTCCGGAACGATCGGAAAAGGAACATCCAGCGTTTTTCCGCCGAAGCGCTCAATATTTTGAGGCTTCAGATTCTGGAAGATTTATCACATTGATAAATAGGTGATAAAACAAAAGAGTTAAACGTTATAACATTTTTGTTTACCCCTGAATTCGACGCATAACGGCCAGTAAATTCGCTCCGGCGACCTGGGAAACCTCCGTTTCGGAGTACCCTCTCCGCCGCATCTCGTCGAAGATCTTTCCCATCATCGATACGTCCTCCAATCCCTCCGGCGGGACGAGGATTCCATCGAAATCGGAACCGATGCCGACATGGTCGATGCCTGCCAGCTCGACGGCGTGGTCGATATGGTCCACGATTTCCCGGACACCTGGACGCCAGAGTGAACGGAGCCGGACCTGCATTTCATTCCAAGCCTGTACGCGGGAAGGATCCGACGGGCAGGCGATAAAATCGGCTTCCACCTTCTCTCCTTCCTCAAAGAGGGCGGCATCGGCGGGATCAGACAAGAACCGCTCCGACAGGAAAGCCGGATAGAAGTTGATCCCGACATATCCGTCTTTGTCCCCCAGTGCCTTCAGCATATCGTCCGTCAGATTGCGCCGGTGTGGGCAAAGCGACCTGCAGCAAGAATGCGAGGCAATGATCGGAGCGTCGAAAAGCCGGATGCAGTCCCAGAATGTCTCGTCCGAAGCATGGGACAAGTCCACCATCATCCCGAGGGCGTTCATCTCGGCCAGGGCTTTCTTCCCGAAAGGACTCAGCCCATGCCAGCGTTTCCCTTCTGCAGCGCTGTCTGCCAGCGCATTGTCACCATTATGCGTCAGGGTCACATACCGTATGCCCATCCGGAAAAACAGACGCAGCAGCGACAGGGATTCCTGGATCGGAGAGCCGTTCTCCATGCCCAGGAATATCGAGACAAGACCGTTTTCGCGGTTCTTCGCTACCTCCTCCGGAGAGCGTGCAAGCGAAACCATGTCCGGATACTTGTCGATGCTGTCATAGACGGCTGAAAGCATTTCCAAAGCATACCGGGTGGCCGCATCCGGTTCCATTTCCGCCGGTGTATAGAGGGCAAAAAAGGAGCCGCCGACTCCCCCGCGCCTGAGCTTGGGAAAATCGACGTGCCCATATCCGTTGTCGATGCCCGGATCCCGAAGCCGTATCAGCTGGGAAGGCGTATCGACATGACTGTCAAAAATTTCCATTATTTAGTCCCGTAAGGAGCCAGGGTAGATTTCACGATCTTGTCAATCTTGAAGACAGGCGTTCCGCTGTAGTAGAGCGATGCGCCGCTCACCAGGGTGACGGCGACTTCCTTTTCCACATTCACGGTCACGCTGGCACCGGAGAGGTTCGCCTCCACCGTCTTGACAGGCATCGAATAAGCATCGACGGAAGAGGAACGGGTTCCCTTGACCGTCAGGGTCTCCCCTTGTCCGGTCAGAACGACCTTGGAACTGCCTTCCGTCGTCAGGTCCACTTTTTCCACATCGGCCGTGATGCTTACTTGGGCGGAACCGGCGGAAAAGACATTCATCCGGGAGCAGGGGCCGCCGTTCGCCACCAGGACGGAAGAGCCTTCCGAATTGACAGCCAATTCATTTCCCGTAAAAGTGAGTTTGAGGTTCGAGCTGTTATCCGTATTCACTTCCACGCCCCGCTCGCTCTTGACGGAGACGACGGCCTGCGCGTTCTTTTTGAGGATGATTTTGGCGGAAGCGGCGCTCACGGCTAAATTCTTGACCTGGGACTTGCCGATGGCCGTCAGCTCAAACTGCGGAGCGACGAACTCTTCCACGCCGATGAAAGTGGCATTGTCGGCGAGAGAGATGGACTGGATTTCCGGAGAATAGGCTGTCACCCGGAAGACCGGCGTCAGTCCGTTGCGCCCTTTGTAGAGTTTCTTGAGCTCTTTGGGCACGGCCTTTTCATCGTAAGACAGGTACAAGGTTTTCGCCTTGACATATATTTCCACATACGGAGCCAGATCCTCGTCCACGGTCAGCCGGACACCATAAGCCCCCCGGGAAAGGGTCACCTCGAAATCGTCGGAGACATTGAGGCTGTTGAATTCCGATACGGGAATCTGTTTGTCAGTCAGCTTCGCGGAGAGAGCCTGAGCCTGCAGGGATGCAGACGTCAGAATGGCTGTCACACCGAAAGCGATCATTCCGATGATTGCTTTCATAAATTTGTCAGTCAAATGTTTCATATCGTTAAAGCTCTAGTTTTCCAATTTTTCCATCTGGGTTCCCCATTCCTCCGTGAAGGCATCCAGACTACGTTTGTTCTCCAGGTATTCCCGGGTCAGTTCCATGACATCGTCTTCCTTTCCCGGTGCTGCCAGGATCTTCTCGATCGAGGCCTGCCGCTTTTCCAGTTTGCCGATCTCCTTCTCCAGATAATCGATCCGGTTCTGGATTTTCCGGACTTCCTTGGAAGCGGCCTTCCGTGCCTGGAAATTGTCCTGGGCCTGGACTTTCCGCTCGTCCTGTCCTTTTTCCGGAACCGGAGAAAACTTCCGTTCCAGTTCCTGCAGGCTTTCCAGTTTCCGCCTTTCCAGGAATTCCGTTACACCGCCCAGGTGCTCCTTCACCTTCCCGTCCCGGAACTCGTAGAGCTTGTCCACGAGCCCGTCCAGGAAATCCCGGTCATGGGACACTACAATGAGCGTGCCGTCAAAGGCTTGCAGGGCTTGCTTCAGTCGGTCCTTGGAACGGATATCCATGTGGTTGGTCGGTTCGTCCAGGGCCAGCACATTATACGGGGAAAGCATCAGTTTCGCCATTCCCAGGCGGGAACGCTCCCCGCCACTGAGGACGGACACCTTCTTGTCGATGTCTTCTCCCTTGAACAGGAAGGCCCCCAGGAGGTCGCGCAGCCGGGTACGGATTTCCCCGACGGCGATCCGGTCCAGCGTACCGAATACGGTTTCGTTCTTATCCAGGACATCTTCCTGATTCTGGGCATAGTACCCGATATGGACATTATGTCCCACCTTCGCCTCACCGGAAATCGGATCCAGCTCGCCCATGATCACCCGCATCAGTGTCGTCTTCCCTTCTCCGTTGCGGCCGATCAAGGCGACTTTCTCGCCGCGCTTGATTTCGATCTCCGCATCGCGGAACACGATTTTCTGCGGATATCCCACCGTCAGGTCCGTTCCCTTGAACACGACGTCGCCAGACCGCTGTGCCGGCGGGAACCGGAGGTTCAGTTTCGCATCGTCCGTTTCGTCGATCTCGATCCGGTCCAGCCTTTCCAGGGCCTTGATCCGGGACTGGACCTGGTTGGACTTCGTGGGCTTGTAGCGGAACTTGTTGATGAAATCCTCCGTCTTCTCGATCATCCGCTGCTGGTTCTCGTAGGCGGCCGTCTGCTGGGCAATCCTTTCGGCGCGGAGCGTAACGTACTGACTGTAGGGAACTTTATAATCGTGTATATGCCCCAGGAGGATCTCGACGGTCCGGGTGGTGACGTTGTCCAGGAATTTCCGGTCGTGGGAAACCAACAGGACGGCACCCCGGAAGGATTTCAGGTAATCCTCGAACCATTCGATGGATTCGATGTCCAGGTGGTTGGTGGGCTCGTCCAGCAGCAGGATATCCGGACGCGAGAGGAGGACCTTCGCCAGTTCGATGCGCATGTTCCATCCCTGGCTGAACGTTTCCGTCTTCCGCTCCAGTTCATCCTCCTTGAACCCCAGCCCGAAAAGCGTCTTCTCCGCCTGGACCCGGGGAGACTCTCCGGTTTCGAGCGCCAATCGGTCATTTATCTCATTCAACCGATTAATTAACTTGGCATAATCAGCTGATTCATAATCAGTCCTTTCTGCAAGCTGCAAATTGATCCGATCCAGTTCCCGCTCCATCTCGTGGAGATGGTCGAAGACGGTCATCACCTCGTCGATGACACTCCGGCCCCGGTGATGCTCCATGATCTGGGGCAGGTAGCCGATTTCAAGGTCCGAAGGCATCTCGATATGGCCCGAGGTCGGAGACTGCTCCCCGATGATCAGCTTCATCAGCGTGGACTTGCCGGCACCGTTTTTCCCAACGAGGCCTACCTTGTCGGCCTCGCTGATGTGGAAATCAATGTTGTCCAGGAGCGTGAACCCGCCGTAGGACACGGTGACGTTATTGATCGCTATCATCTTCTTCTGAGGACGTGTCGGGTTTGCACATCAGGATGGAGAACTCGTAAAGCCCGTACAGCGGAATGGCCAGGACGAACATGGAGAAAGGATCGCTGGGCGTGATGAGGGCTGCCAGGATCAGGATCACGATGAAGGCTATTTTCCGGTATCCCCGCAGCTGTTTCCGAGTCAGGATTCCCATGCTGGAGAGCACCAGGACGACGGTCGGGAACTCGAACAGCAGGCCGATCAGGAAGACCATCGAGGTGAACAGCGAGATATACGAACTCAGGGAAATCGTGTTCTGGACCGTATCACTCACCGAATAGTTCATAAAGAACATCAGGCACACGGGCAAAACGACGAAATACCCCACGGCGACGCCCAGATAGAACAGGAAAGTGGACATCCCGAACGCCTTCCGGACAGCCTTCTTCTCGTTGTCATACAAGGCCGGAGCGATAAACTTCCAGATCTCGTAGATGACATAGGGAAAGGCGATGATCGCCCCGACGATGACAGAGACCTTCAGGTGGACGAAAAACTGCGCCGATACTTCGATATTGATCAAGGTCATCGAAAACTTCAGTCCCAACCACTTGTAGAGGACGAAATCAGGCGTGGTGGGCCAGAGCACGACCTTGAAAAGCTGCTCGGGAATCGCCAGGAAAACGACGGAGACCAGGACAATGGCGCCCATTGAGCGGAACAGCGTTCCTCTCAACACGTCAAGATGGTCCCAGAAGGACATTTCACCGTCCTGGGCCACTACTTCTTGTCTTCCTTTTTAGAGTCTTCTTCGTCGATTTCCTTGATCTCCTTCTCCACTTCGTTCATTCCCTGCTTGAAGCTTTTGACGCCCTTGCCGAGACCTTTCATCAATTCGGGAATCTTCTTGCCGCCGAAAAGGAGCAGAATCACCAGGACAATGAGAACGATTTCCCATGTTCCGAACACTAAAGGATACATGATGAGCATATTACTTGTCATTTAAATGGTTTTCGATAATCGTGGTAAGGATTTCCGGACAGCGGACCGGATGGAAGGTTTTCGAGTCGATGAAACCCAGGATGACTGATCCCTCGGCGCACACTTCCCCATCCTGGTTGTAAACCGCCTGCCGGACGATGAGTTTCGCCAGCGGCACCTTGTCGATCTCCGCGACGGCCGTCAGGACATCCCCCATCCGGGCCGGATGCTTGAAGCGGCACTCGACCGACACGATGGGAATCATCACGCCATACTCCTTTTCACACCGTTCGATGGGGAATCCCCACTCCACCATCATCCGGTTCCGGGCGATCTCGAAATACCGGATATAATTGGAGTGATGGACCACCGCCATCTGGTCGGTTTCGTAGTAGCGGACGGGGAAAGTTTCCTCAAAATGAGTCATAACAAAAATGTTAACAGCATAAACAATTTTGTTTTATTAGCTATTCTTAAGCGCTTTAAGCTGAGACTCCAAACTTTCAATCTTGGAAAGGGAATCGGCCTCCTTTTTACGCTCGTTTTCGATGACGGCCGCCGGTGCATGGGCCGTAAAGCGCTCGTTGGCGAGCTTCGCCCGCACGCCAGCCAGGAATTTCTGCTGGTAAGCGAGGTCCTTTTCGAGCTTGGCGATTTCCTCTTCCACATTCACGAGCCCGTTCAAAGCCACGAACATTTCGTAGGTCCGCACCATGAATCCCACGCCCTGCATGTCGCCGAATTCATGCGCGGAATCCACCGTGACATTGCCCATCTTCTCGATGACCGGGACGACCTCGGCCGGGAACCCTTCCTTCATCTTGAGTTCCAGCGTTTCTTTCGGCGCGATGTTCTTTTGGTTCCGGATCCCGCGGACACCATTCACGGCCTCCTGGGCCAGCTCGAAATGAACCAGCGTATCCGGGTCGAAAGGCCGGGCGACGGGAGCCGCAGCATACATGATGGTTTCCCCGTCCTTCCGCTCTTCCATATTCTGCCAGAGCTCTTCAGTGATGAAAGGCATCACCGGATGGATGAGTTTCAGGAGCGCCTCGAAATAATCCAGCGTCGCCTTATAGGTGACAGGATCCACCGAACCGGGTTTCCCATCCACGAAAGCGGGTTTGATCGCTTCCAGGTACCAGGCGCAATAATCATCCCAGAAAAGCTTGTAAATAGCCATCAGGGCATCGGAAATGCGGAATTTCCGGTAGTGGTCTTCCACCTGGGCCACCGTGTCGCTGAGTTTGGCGTCGAACCACTTGACGGCCTCCGCTGCGACGGCGGGCTGTTTCGCGTTTTCATCCACGCTGAATCCCTTCACCAACCGGTAGGAATTCCAGATCTTGTTGCAGAACGCGGCGCCCTGCTTGATCTGCGCCTCATCGTAGAAGATATCGTTGCCGGCCGAGGAGCACAGGAGCATGCCGATACGGACGGCATCCGCGCCGTAAGTCTTGATCAGGTCCAGCGGGTCCGGAGAGTTGCCGAGGGTCTTGCTCATCTTCCGGCCGATCTTATCCCGGACGATTCCGGTGAAATAGACGTTGGAGAAGGGCTCGCGTCCCATGAACTCCTCGCCGGCCATGATCATGCGGGCCACCCAGAAGAAGATGATGTCCGGGCCGGTCACGAGGTCGCTCGTAGGATAATAGTAGGCCAGGTCCTTGTTGGGCTGATGGTCCGGATGGCCGGGCATTTCCGGGTCGAACACCGAAATCGGCCAAAGCCAGGAGCTGAACCAGGTATCCAGCACATCCTCATCCTGATGAAGGTCTTCCATCTTGATATCCGGGCAGATAGCCTTGGCAGCTTCAAGTGCGGCTTCAGCAGAAGCTTCCACGACGTAGCGGCCGTCCGGCAGATAATAGGCCGGAATCCGCTGCCCCCACCAGAGCTGACGGGAGATGCACCAGTCGCGGGCGTTCTCCATCCAGTGGCGGTAGGTATTGACATACTTCTCGGGAATGAACTTCGTGCGTCCGCTTTCCACGGTGTCGAGCGCCATCTTGGCCAGGGTGTCCATCTTGAGGAACCACTGGGCGGACAGGCGCGGCTCGATCACCGCATTGGTCCGCTCGGAGTAACCGACCGGCGAAGTGTATTCTTCCACTTTTTCCAGGTTGCCGGCTTCCTCGAGCATCTTCACGATCTTCTTGCGGGCCACGAAACGGTCCTCACCCACGAGGATACGGGCCTTCTCGTTCAGCTTTCCGTGCTCGTCGATGATGTCCAGGACCTCCAGGTTGTGCCGGAGGCCGATCTCGTAGTCATGCACGTCGTGGGCAGGAGTCACTTTCAGGCAGCCGGTACCGAAGTCCATCTCCACATAATCATCCTCGATCACCGGGATCTCCCGGTTGATGAGCGGGATCAGGACCTTCTTTCCACGGAGCCAATGATGACGCTCATCGTTGGGATTCACGCAGATGGCGGCGTCGGCCATGATGGTCTCGGGACGGGTGGTCGCGATGACGAGATACTTGTCGGTCGGGTTGCCCTGTCCGTCGGAGATATAGTACCGGAGATGATAGAAATGGCTCTTGGTGTCCTTGTGGATCACCTCGTCGTCACTGACGGCGGTAAGGGCCTCGGGATCCCAGTTGACCATCCGGACGCCCTTGTAGATCCATCCTTTCTTGTAAAAATAGACAAAGGTATTGATAACAGCCTCGGACAGAGCCGGTTCCATGGTGAAACGAGTGCGGTCCCAGTCGCAGGAGGCACCGAGTTTCCGGAGCTGGTTCAAGATGATGCCACCATGCTCCTCCTTCCATTCCCAGGCATGCTTCAGGAACTCCTCCCGGGTGAGGTCGTCCTTGGAGATGCCCTGGGCCTTGAGTTTCGCCACCACCTTGGACTCGGTAGCGATGGAGGCATGGTCCGTTCCGGGGACCCAGCAGGCATTCTTGCCATGCATGCGGGCGTTGCGGATCAGGACATCGTTCAAGGTGTTGTTCAGGACGTGTCCCATATGGAGGATACCCGTCACGTTGGGCGGCGGGATCACGATGGTATAGGGTTCCTTCTCGTTCGGTTCAGAATGGAAGAATTTGTGCTCCAGCCAATAGGCATACCACTTGTCTTCCACTTCCGCGGCATTGTACTTCGCTGCTAATTCCATAATCATGTCGTTTATCTTACAAAAATACGGTTTTTTTATTAATTTTGCGAAACTAAAACGCGTATATCATGGATAACAATACTCCCAAGCCCCAGCAGAACCAGTTGAGCATCGAACTCAACCCCCAGACGACGAAGGTTTCCTACTCGAACCTTGCGATCATTTCCCATTCCCGGAGCGAATTCGTGATGGACTTCGCCGCCACCCTTCCCGGTCTTCCCAAAGCCCAGGTCGGCGACCGGATCATCATTACTCCCGAGCACGCCAAGCGGCTGATGAACGCCCTGTTCGACAACATCTCCAAGTATGAGGCCCAGTTCGGCGTCATCGACCTCAGCGGAAACGGCGGCGCGCCCAAACCGGGCAGCACCTTCGACCTGGGTTCATTCGGCCCCTCCGGAAACAAGTCCTAACCTGCCGGGTATCCCATGGATCTCAAAGGAAAACGGATCATCCTAGGAAGCAACTCCCCCAGACGACGGGAGTTGCTTTCTGGTTTGAATATTGATTTCGAAGTCGATACGGACAATCACTTCGAGGAGCACTTTAGTCCGGAAACGCCCTATGACGAGGTGCCGCGCCTGATGTCGGAAGGAAAGTCGCACGGCTTCCACCGTCCCCTGGAAAAGGATGAAATCCTGATCACGGCGGACACGATGGTCATCCTCCCCCCTGCTGCCGGACGCCCCGGTGAAATCCTCGGGAAACCCCGGGACCGGGAAGACGCCATCCGGATGCTCCGGGACCTCTCCGGACGGGAGCACCATGTCACCACCGCCGTCACTTTCCGCACGACTGAAAGGGAAGAAACCTTCACGGACACGACCGAAGTCTGGTTCAAGGAGCTCACGGACCAGGAGATCACCTATTATATAGATACCTTCCGTCCCTATGACAAGGCGGGCGCCTATGCCATCCAGGAATGGATCGGCTACGCCGGCATCACCCGGATTGACGGTTCCTATTTCAACGTCGTGGGTTTTCCGGTCCAGCGTGTCTATGAAACCCTGCTGAGATTCGTCTGCTAGTTCGGGAGACCTACCCCCTCCATAAAACGAAAACGTCGGCCTTCACAGGCGGACGCTTCACTAACCACATAATTAATAACACTAAAACTAATAACCAATAGAATGATTCCGTCAAGAGAACCTTGCTTCCTCATTCCGGATACAAAGGTACGGCATTTTTTTGGATTTACAAATTTTTTCAAAACTTTTTTTTGAAATTTTTTTACAAATATTTTAAGTGCTTGATTATCAATGGTGTTTAAAACTACATATTTGTAATAGGACAAGAAGCCAATCCTGTAAAAAAGCGGGGAGAAACGATTATCGTTCCTCCCCGTGTCCGTTCACGGAAAAACCCGGTTACAAATTACAACAGTTACAGGAGCTTTTTGCGCAGACAGGCGATCATGTCCACCGTCATGGAATCCAGGTCGAAGGTAGGCTTCCAGTCCCATTCCGCGCGGGCGCAGCTGTCGTCCATGCTGTCCGGCCAGGAATTCGCGATGGCCTGGCGGACAGGATCCACCTCGTAGCGGACCCGGAGATCCGGGATATACTCGCGGATCTTCGCGAAGAGCTGCTCCGGCTCGAAGCTCATGGATGCGATGTTGAAGGAATTGCGGTGCACGAGGCGGGAAGGATCCGCTTCCATCAGGTGCACGGCGGCGCCCAGGGCGTCGGGCATATACATCATATCCATATAGGTGCCCGGTGCGATGGGGCAGACGAACTCCTCCCCTTTCACGGCGGAGTAATACACTTCCACAGCATAATCCGTAGTTCCGCCGCCCGGCAGGGTGACGTTCGAGATCAGGCCCGGGAAACGAACGGAACGGGTATCCACACCATATTTATGGAAATAGTAGTCGGAAAGGAGTTCCGTGGCGACCTTCGTTACCCCGTACATGGAGCGGGGACGCTGGATCGTATCCTGCGGAGTACCCACATGCGGCGTTTCGGGTCCGAAGGAGCCGATAGAGCTCGGCGTAAAGACCGCACATTTCTTCTCGCGCGCCACTTCCAGGATATTCAGCAGGCCGTTCATCTGGATATCCCAGGCCAGGAGCGGCTTTTTCTCCGCTACGGCGGAAAGGAGGGCGGCCAGGTTGTAGATCGTGTCGATATGGTACCGGTCCACGATATCGGCAAGCTGGGCCGCATTGCGGACGTCGGCCAGTTCGGCCGGACCGCTCTCAAGGAGAATGCCTTTCGGTTCTGCGCCGGGGATATACCCGGCTACAACAGTGCTGCCGGGGATTTCCCGGCGGATTTTCATGGTGAGTTCGGAACCGATCTGGCCCGTAGACCCTATGACAAGGACATTTTTCATCACATTGGTTTTAGTGGTACAAATTTATGAGTTTTTCGTAAAATATGATACATTTTATCAGGAAAATCCATAAATTTGAAATCGGAAACACAAACACACCTTATAACCATGTACGGAAAATTCCAAAAACACCTGCAGGATGAGCTCAAGGCCATCGAAGAAGCAGGTCTCTACAAGAAAGAACGCAACATCGCCTCGGCCCAGAGCGCCGAGATCACCCTGGAAGACGGCAGCAAGGCTCTGAACTTCTGCGCGAACAACTACCTCGGACTGGCCGACAGTCCCCGCCTTGTCGCCGCAGCGGAAAAGACCATGAAAGAGCGCGGTTACGGAATGTCCTCCGTCCGCTTCATCTGCGGTACCCAGGATATCCACAAGCAGCTGGAACGGGCGATCGCCGACTATTTCCACACCGATGACGCCATCCTCTATGCCGCCTGCTTCGATGCGAACGGAGGCGTCTTCGAGCCCCTGCTCACCGCGGAGGATGCCATCATTTCCGATTCCCTGAACCATGCCTCCATCATCGACGGTGTCCGCCTGTGCAAGGCCCAGCGTTTCCGTTATGCCAATGCCGACATGGCGGACCTCGAAGAGAAACTGAAGGAAGCCCAGGCCTGCCGTTTCCGCATCATCGTCACGGACGGCGTGTTCTCCATGGACGGCAACGTAGCCCCGATGGACAAGATCTGCGACCTCGCGGAGAAATACGACGCCATGGTGATGGTCGATGAGAGCCACTCTGCCGGCGTCGTGGGCCCGACCGGCCACGGCGTTGCCGAGCAGTTCAACTGCTACGGCCGTATCGACATCTTCACCGGCACCCTCGGAAAGGCCTTCGGCGGCGCCGTGGGCGGTTTCACCACCGGTCGCCAGGAGATCATCGACATGCTCCGCCAGCGTTCCCGCCCGTATCTGTTCTCGAATTCCATCCCGCCGATGATTGCCGGTGCAGGTATCGAGATGTTCAAGATGCTGAAGGAATCCAACGAGCTCCACGACCGGCTCCAGGCCAATGTGGACTACTTCCGCGACAAGATGATGGCGGCCGGCTTCGACATCAAGCCTACCCAGAGCGCGATCTGCGCCGTCATGCTGTACGACGCTCCCCTGTCCCAGAAGTTCGCCGCCAAGATGGCGGAGGAAGGTATCTTCGTCACCGGGTTCTATTATCCCGTGGTCCCGAAGGGCCAGGCCCGCATCCGTGTGCAGCTATCCGCCGCACACAGGAAGGAACATCTGGACAAGGCCATCGCAGCCTTCATCAAGGTAGGAAAGGAACTGGGCGTTCTGAAATAGTCCCTCGAGGCGGCGGTCCGGAAACGGTCCGCCGCTTTTTATTTCTTGACCTTCCGGAAGATCACGAACTCGTTCACAAAGAAGTTGATGATCCCGGAAACGCAGAGGGCCAGGAGGTTGCACAGGACCGGCTCGTAGGAGGCATCCTGGAACCAGTTCAGATAGACAAAGATGAAGTGAAGCCCCTGCATGAGGGCGAGCTTGAAGAAGAATACGCCGGTATTCGTCGCATTATAAGCGGCATAATGCCGCCAGAAAGAACGGGCCCCACGCTTGGAAATCCGCTCCCGCCATACATAATTGTAGGCAATGAGGAAATTGACCAGGACCGCCAGTTCGAAAGAAATGAAAGGGGAAATCCAGAGTCCCCACCAGTAACTGTCCGTAAAAAACCGGGCGGAAAGGAGCCAGTGCACGCCCAGGTCCACCACAGTCCCGGCACCGCTGGTAACCGAGAAAACGATGAACTTCGTCATTATTTCGACGAATCGGCTTTTGTATTCCTTTTGCATGGTCGTGCAAATATACGAACTATTTACCCGGAGGGAAAGTTTTGGCCGAAATAATTGCGAAAGTCGGAGGAAAAGATTATTTTTACTCATTGAAAACCATGGAACAAGACCCTCAGTCCTTCACCATCGATATCGCCCAGGTCCTCCAGAAAAAATGGGGCGACAGAACGCCTCGCTGGCTGGTTTCCCTGGCGCGGAAGCTTCTCCATGAGGATTTCCTCAACGAGTTTTTCCGCCTCGGGTACACCGGTGTGGAATTCTGCGAGAAGGCCCTGGAATACATGGGCGTGACCCTTCAGGTGGAAGGGATGGAAAAGGTTCCGGCCGAGGGCCTGGTCACCGTGGCATCCAACCATCCGCTGGGCGGCCATGACGCCCTGGCGCTCGTGGCCCTCTTCGGACGGAAATATGACGGACACGTCCGCATTCTCGTGAACGATTTCCTGATGGCGCTGAAGCCGTTGAACGAAATATTCGTCCCGGTGAACAAGGTGGGGGCCGGCCAGTCCCGCAACCTTTCTTCGCAGACGGACGGGATCTTCCATTCCGATGCCCAGATCCTCTTTTTCCCCGCCGGGAAGTGCGCGCGCCGCATCGACGGAAAGATTCAGGACCCTGCCTGGAAGAAAACCTTCATTACCAAAAGCGTAGAAACCCGCCGGGACATTGTTCCCATGCATTTCTACGGCCGGAACTCATGGCGTTTCTACTTCGTGGACTGGATCGGCAAGGTCACCGGCGTGAACAGGAAGTTTCCCCTTGCCATGATCCTGCTCGTGGATGAGATGTACCGGGCGCGGGGCAGGACATACCGGATTGTCATCGGGGACCCCGTCCCCTGGGAAACCTTCGACAATTCGAAACGTCCTGTCGAATGGGCGGCCTGGATGAAAGCGAAAGTCGAAAGCCTGTAAAGACGAAACCTGTACTAAAACCACCTAGAGATGAAAAAGATCATTGACCCTGTGGACAGGGAATTACTGAAAAGCGAACTCGACCAGGACCATCACCTGCGCCAGACCAACCGCGCAGGAAACGAGCTCTATGTCGTCGGCCCCGAGAGTACGAATGTCATCCGGGAGATCGGCCGGCTCAGGGAAATCGCCTTCCGGAATGACGGCGGCGGTACCGGGGAACCCCTGGATATCGACAAGTTCGATACGGATCCCGCCTACGGATACCGTCAACTCGTCCTCTGGGACCCCCAGGCGGAAGAAATCATCGGCGGATACCGTTTCTGCCTGTGCGACGAGGCCGTCTATGACCGTTACGGCCAACCGATCCTGACGTCCTCGCACATGTTCGAGTTCACCAGGAAATTCCTCAAGAACTATCTCCCCCATACGCTGGAACTGGGCCGATCCTTCGTTTCTGTCGATTATCAGAGCTCCAAGTCCGGTTCCAAGAGCCTGTACGCCCTGGACAACCTTTTTGACGGGATTGCCGCCCTCGGCGTGCTGTATAAGAACCGGATCAAGTATTTCTTCGGAAAGATGACAATCTATCCTACCTATAATAAGGAAGCCCGGGACATCATCATGTATTTCCTCAAGAAATACTTCGGGGAGAAGGCAGATCTCATCAAAATCCGCAAACAGGTCAAGGTGGAGAATCCGCGCCGTTTCCACCGCATTTTCACCGGCTCCGATTACAAGGAGAACTACAAGATCCTCAAAGCGGAAGTCGCCAAGCAGGGTGTAAGCATTCCCCCGCTGGTGAATACCTATATGAATATGTCTCCGACCATGATCTATTTCGGAACGGGGATCAACGACGAGTTTGCCGACGTCCTGGACTCCGGCATCCTCATCACTTTCGACGACCTGTATCCCGAGAAGATCCACCGCCACACCAACTCCTTCACCCAGATTGGCTGGCGGGCCATCAAGAGGATCCTAAAGCGCTTCCAGCGCCGCAGCTAACTTGTTCACCATCACGGTCGCGAGCAGCACTTTCCCATCGGGCCCCACTAGATACAGGGAAGGAATCCACTTGACGCGGAAATCGGCTGCGACGGTGGATTCCTTTTTCGATACGAAATCGCTCAGCTGCATCCAGCCGATTCCGTTTTCAGCGACGTAGGCGTCCAGTTTTTCCGGGTCCGTATCGAATGAGATCCCGACAAAGGTAGCCTTGTCGCCATATCGGGCGTACAGGTCCTTCATCGCAGGGAGGTCGGCCCGGCAATCCGGACACCAGGTGGCCCAGAAATCATAGACGACATATTTTCCGGCGAATTCGTCCTGGGTATGGAGGACGTCGGCGCGGTCTTTCAGGGAAAAGGCCGGGATGGACTCCCCTTTCCGAATCATGTCCACGGCATATTCGCTGTCGGCATCCTTGGGGCCCTTGCAGGCGAAAACGACCGCAAAAGCGGCGCAAAGAAGAAGCAATTTTTTCATTTTCTGACAGTTATGTGAAAACAATTCTGTTTTTTCTCGTACTTTACATAGCAGGCGCCCTCGTCATGCAGGTCTTTGAGGACCTGGGAAAGCGTTGCCCGCAAGTGTTCGGGCGGGACATCCGCGTAGGGCCTGCCCCGGAGTTCCGGAACCTTGACGTAACGCCAGTAAGACAAGTCGAAAGTCGTCCCGTAGCAATGGGTGGACTTCTCCGAGGCGTTGAGGTTTCCCTGGCGGAGTTTCCGGACATCTTCTTCCGTACGAAGGACGGAAGTGACGACCAATTTGTTTGGATTCAATCCCTTGGCGGCAAGGGAATCCTGGAAATTCCGGCCGATGCGGTCCAGCAGGTCCACGGCGGAGGGAATCAAGTAAGGGATCGAGTGGGTGAGTTCCTCCACATGGTACAGGTCGTTGTCTGTGATTTCCACCAGTTTCCCTTTCAAATGTTCCGCCGCCTGTCGGTCCTGGACCGGCGGAATGCCGACGGCCTGGGCCATGGAGAGCTGGACCTCGTTCAAGTCGTTGAATTCCTTGGCAAACTGGACGTCGTAAATCCGTACCGGATGATTCTCGATGGGGCCTGCATGGAGCCATCGCCAATTCCGTACGGACCGCACGATCCAGGAGATAAGCAGCACCAGGATCAACGTGGCGAGCGCTGAAACAATCATCCAGAATTTTGTCTTTTTCCTCAGTTTCATCGTCTAAAGGTACAAATAAATGTCCGAAAAGAAGCGTTTCTTCCCTGAAAAATGGTACATTTGGAGAATCCGGATTTTTATTGCTAATTTTGCAATGAAAAATCTTTAAGAATGGAAGGAGTAAAACAAGCCAATAGGATACAGACATC
The DNA here is from genome assembly GCA_002361625.1 of Bacteroidales bacterium UBA3289. Classification (GTDB taxonomy): domain Bacteria; phylum Bacteroidota; class Bacteroidia; order Bacteroidales; family UBA932; genus Cryptobacteroides. The sequence goes on from DETL01000020.1 coordinate 88,717, forward strand.
CATCCTGAATGCCGCCGAGAAAAAGATCCTCGTCTGGATGGCCGAAAGAATGCCCTCCTGGGTAACCTCGGACATGCTCACGATTGTCGGATTTATCGGAGCCTGTGTCGTCGCTGCCGGATACGCCCTGTCGAACCTGAATCTGAACTGGCTCTGGCTTTCCTGCCTGGGGTTCGTCATCAACTGGTTCGGCGATTCCATGGACGGCAGCCTCGCCCGCGTACGGGTCACCCAACGCAAGATTTACGGTTTTTTCATCGACCACAACGTGGACGTCATCAACGAGACCATCATGTTCGTGGGCGTGGGAACCTCCCCTCTCGTGAACATGACTTTCATGATGGCCGTTCTCGTCGCATACCTGATGCTCAGCGTTTATGTGTACATTGACTGTCACCTGAAGGGCGAAATGCGCCTCACGTACGGCGGTCTGGGTCCCACCGAGTTCCGCATCCTCGCGATCCTGGTGAACGTGATGTTCATCTATATCCCCCAGCTTTCCCTTTGGAAAAAGCACATCACCCTCTTTCACAACGAGTTTGATTTCGGCATCCTGGACGGTATCGCCCTGGCCGTCGCCATTATCCTTTTCATCTTCTACCTGAGTGGATTCTTCAGGGATATCCGGTACTTCTCCCGTATCGACCCTTTGAAGAAAGAGAAGGAGGACCGGTAAGATGCCCGTCATCACCGCGAAAGAAGCCGCCGAAGACATTTCCCCCATCTTTGCCGGAAAATGGGGGCGTATCCTGTTCGATATCCTGGTAAAGGCGACTGCTATCGACAAGGTCAATGCCACCCATGACCGGGTGGAAAAAGCGGGCGTCCCCTTCGGCCCCGATTTCGCCAAAGCTATCCTGGACGATGTGGGCGTGGATTTCCGGATCGGCAACCCGGAGCGCCTGGAGATGCTTCCGCAAGGTCCTTTCATCACGGTCTCCAATCACATCTACGGCCATCTGGACGGGATTTTCCTGGTGGACGTCATCGGCCATCTCTATCCCGACGTGAAAGTGATGGTGAACGAACTGCTCATGTGGATCAAGGGGCTCGCGCCGAACTTCATCGCCGTCAATCCGAGAACGGACACCAACCAAAACGTTTCCCCCACCAGCATCACCGGCATCAAGCAGTGCCTGCAGCAACTCCGGGACGGCCATCCGCTGTGCCTTTTCCCCTCCGGAGCCGTCGCGGACATCAAACCCCGGGAGCACTGGAGAATCCGGGAAAGGGACTGGCAGGATGTCGCCGTCCGACTCATCAAAAAGGCCCGCGTTCCGGTGATACCCATCCGGTTCTTCGACCGGAACTCCCTGTTCTACTACGGGTTGCAGCTTATCGACTACCGCGTACGCTTCATTCGCCTATTCCACGAACTCTATAATAAACGCGGCACCAGCCCCCGGGTAGGGATCGGTCCGGTCATTACGCTGGAAGAGCAGGACCAATACACGGACCTGACCGCCTACAAGCGCTTTCTCCGTGCCCAGGTAGATGGGATGGAAGAACCCAACCACTATATCAAACGCTCCGAATTATGGAAGTAAAAGTCGTCCTCCTGACCGGTGGCAGCAGCGGAATCGGCGCCGCCACGGCCCGCCTCCTGGCGGAATCCGGAATCACCGTCTATGCCGGTTCCCGCCGGGGAACCGTCGAAAAACCGGCCCCTCGGATCATTCCGATCCGGCTGGACGTGAACCAGGAAGGTTCCCCCGAAGCGGCCGTCGAACAGATCCTCTCCGAACAGGGTCATCTGGATGCCGTCATCTGCAATGCCGGCAACGGCATTTACGGCCCGGTGGAAGGATCCACCGATGCGGAAGCCCGCTACCAGTTCGAAACCTGCTATTTCGGTTCCCTGAGGACGATCCAGGCCTGCCTGCCTGTCTTCCGCCGCCAGGGATTCGGCCGCATCATCACCGTCACGTCCGTCATGGCCGTCCTCCAGCTCCCCTTCCAGGGATTCTACAGCGCGGCCAAAGCGGCGTTACTCTCCCTCAGCGAGTCCTTGTCCATGGAACTGAAAGGCACCGGGATCGAGTGCTGCAGCATCCTCCCCGGGGATGTCTCCACGGGATTTACTGCCGCCCGGACCTTCACGGCGGCGGCGAAGGACCCCGGTTCGCCCTACCGGGAAAAGATGGACCGGAACCTGAAGAAAATCGAGAAGGACGAAACGGGTGGCATGAAACCGGAAGTCATCGGGAAAGCCATCCTGAAGCAGCTGAAACGGAAGCATATGGCCGTCCGCGTCATTCCCAGGATCGATTACGGGGCCGTGGGCGTGCTGGTCCGGATCCTGCCGGAGAAAGCCAAACTGGCCCTGCTGGATCTCCTGTACAGTTAACCCTATTGCTCTTTTGAAGAAAAAAGCGTACATTTGACGGATTATGCCGAAAATCCGTCATATCCTCCTGTCAGCCCTGTCGCTGCTCCTGCCCCTCCTGGTTTCCGCCCAGGCGACCCGGGTGCAGGGAAAGGTGACGGATGCGGTCACCGGCGAAGTCATCCCCTACGTCACGGTCTATTTCAACGGAACCCTCATCGGGACTTCCGCCGACACGGCCGGCTTTTATGCCCTGGAAGTGGAAGAGAAGGATATCCACGCTTTGACCGCAGAAATCAGCGGCTATATCCCGCGCTCCCTTCCCGTCGTTTCCGGAAAAGACCAGACGATTGACTTCCAGTTGATTCCGGACGGCTCGACGGATCCGGCTTCCTTGCAGGACAGCCGGTATGTCCGGTCCATCCTGTACAATCTGGGCCGGAACCGTTCCCGACATGACCCGGAAGCACTTCCGTCCTGGGAAGCCAGCCTATACAGCAAAGTGGAACTGGCCGTCGCCCATCTGGACAATTTCGTCGGAAGGGCGCTTTTCCGCAAACGGAATGACCTGATTCCCGAAATGCAGGACACGACGTTCAACGGCTACATCCCTGTCCTCTTTTCCGAGGCGATCCTGAAGCGGTATCATGCCGTGGAGCCCCCCGTGGACAAGGAAGTCTTTGAAGCCAGCAGGATTTCCGGACTGAACCAGCAGAACGTGCTCCGGCAGTTCACCGGTTCGTCCACCCTCCGGATGAGTTTCTACCGGGATATCCTTCCGGTCTTCAACCTGAGCGTACCCTCCCCTGCCAGTTCCATCGGTCACCTGTTCTACCATTACACGCTGGTGGACAGCCTGACCACCGGCGGACGCAAGACCTACTCCATCAGCTTCGTCCCCAAGAGGATGATCACGTCTCCGACAATGGAAGGAAGGATCGATATCGATGCGGAGGACTTTGCCATCCGGAGCGTCCATGCCCGGCTTTCCCCGAGCGCCAACATCAACTGGATTCGCCAGCTCCAGGTGGACAGCGAAAATACCCGCCGGGAGGACGGCACCTGGTTCTTCGACCGGGAGCACCTGTTCCTGGACGCTTCGGTCCATCTGAACGACCGCCTGACCGTCGTTTCCCTGCAGATGAAGCGGGACCTCGATTATACCGGCATCACTTTCGGGCCTTTCGAAGGGATGGAAAACCTGACCGGCGGTGACAAGGTCACGGTAGGCGAACAGCCGGAGAAAGACGACGCCTGGTGGGAGACCGCCCGTCCGGAACCCCTTACCGACCGGGAACGCTCCATTTTCACCACCGCGGAACGGTTCAAGGAACGGCCCTCCTTCAAGTGGATTTCCGCGCTCAGCAACATGTTCGTCACGGGTTTCCTGGAAAACACGAAATACGGCATCGGCTACGGTCCCTGGGACCGCACCGTCACCTTCAACGGAACGGAAGGCGTGCGTGTCCAGGGCGGCCTCCGGACCACGAAGGAATTCAGCACGAAGGTACGCCTGGGTGCTTCGCTGGGCTACGGATTCGGGGACAAGGAATTCAAGTGGAGCGCCTCGTCCGAGTTCATGCTCGGGGACAACCAGGTCCGGACGAACAAACTCACCCTGGCGGCAAACCGCGACTACCAGAACCTGGGCCGCGGCTCCGGCGTCGTTACGGAACGGAACATCGTCAACTCCCTCCTGGCTCCCGGCGGATTCGACAAGCAAGGCCTCATGTTCCAGGCCCAGATCGCTTACCAGTACGAGTTCAGCCCCTCCTTCAATTCCACCCTGGTCCTCCAGCACATGCGCGTGTACGGGAACAAGGACATCCCCCTTATCCGGATGGACGGGACCGAAGCGCCGAGTTTCTCCGTCAACCAGATCCACTGGACGGGCCGCTTCTCCTGGGATGAGCGGGTGAACCGGGGCGTTTTCGAAAAGTCGTATATCTTCACGCGGTATCCGATCCTGTCGGTGGACCTGCTGGGCGGCATCAAAGGCATCACCCCGGACGATTGCTCGTTCCTTCGCGGAGAGCTCACCATGGACTGGCGGATTCCGGCAGGCGTCGTGGGATTCGGCCGCTTCCACCTGAACGGCGGTGCCATCCTGGGCAGCGTTCCGTATCCCCTGCTGAAGCTTCATGAAGGCAATCAAAGCCAGCTGTTCGGAAGCCCGGTCGTCGGCCTGCTGGACAAATCGGCCTTCTCCCTGATGAACTTCTATGAATTCGGCTCCGACCGCTGGCTTACCGGCTTCTACGAGCATAATTTCAACGGTCTCGTCCTCGGAAAAATCCCGCTGGTCAAGGAACTGGATCTCCGGGAAGTCGTCACCGTCCGCGGTGCCTGGGGCACCCTTTCCGAGAAAAACCGCAGCCAGGCTCCCTTCCTCCTGATGGACGGCCTCCAGTCGCTGGAGACGCCCTATGTGGAGGCCGGCGTGGGCATCGCCAACATCTTCCACCTGCTTCGGGTGGACTGCTTCTGGAAGCTCACACACCGGAACGGCCGCGATTTCGCCGTGAACATCGGCCTGGACATCGACTTCTGATCGTGAAAAGATACGTCCTTCTCCTTTCCCTCTTTTTGTCTTTCGCCGCCGCGGCCCAGACCACCAAGGTCAAAGGCTCCGTCCGAGATGCCGAATCGGGAGAACCCATTCCTTTTGCCAGCGTCTATTTCGACGGGACCGTCATCGGCATCTCGTCGGATTTGGAGGGAAACTTCTCCCTCGAAACCCGTTCCAGGGACATTACGACCCTGACCGCGCACCTGATCGGCTACGAATCCCAGACCGTGACGGTTTCCAAGGGATCCTTCTCTGAGGTCAACTTCCTGTTGCACAAAGATCTGCGGCAGCTCCAAGCGGCTCTGGTGAAGCCTGACGACCGCTACCTGCGGTCCATCCTGGAGCGGATCGACCGGGCCCGGGCGAAACACGACCCCGAGCTGGCCGAGGCCTGGCAGACCCGCCTGTACAGCAAGATCGAGCTGGACGCCACCCATGCCGAGGACCTCATTGACAAGACTTTCCTCAAGAACACGCTGGGATTCGTCCTGGATTACCGGGACACCTCGGCCGTCACCGGCACTTCCTACATTCCGATCATGATCTCGGAGACGACGGCCCGGAAATACCATGCGCTGGAGCCTGCCGTGGACAAGGAAATCATCGAAGGAAGCCGGATCTCCGGCCTGGAACAGGACAACATCCTCCGGCAGTTTTCCGGCTCTTACCTCCTGAAAACCAACTTCTACCGGAATCAGATCAGTGTTTTCAACCTGGATCTCCCTTCACCGGCCAGTGCGGCGGGGCATCCATTCTACAACTACTTCCTGGTGGATTCCCTGCAAGTGGACGGACGGAAGACCTATACACTCCGCTTCCACCCCAAACGGCTCGTTACCTCCCCGGTCCTGGACGGTGAAATGAATATCGACGCCGAAGATTTCGCCATCCGGTCCGTCCATGCCAGCCTCGCCTCCAAGTCCAACGTGAACTGGATCCGGCACATCAATGTGGACATCGAGAACCAGCGACTGGAGGACGGGAAATGGTTCGGCAAGGAGGAACGCCTCTTCATCGATTTCTCCATCTCCGTCAGTGACAAATCCAAGGTCATCTCCTTCTTAGGAAACCGGACCATCGTGTATTCCGACAGTTCCTTCGGGCCTTTTCCCGACATGGAAACCCTCTCCGCCGGGGACAGGGTCCAGGTGGCCGAGGCTCCGGAGAAGGACGCCGCCTATTGGAAGGCCATGCGCCCCTATGAGCTGACGGACCGCGAGCAAGGCATCTTCAGGATGACCGAAGAGTTGAAAGGGACACCGGCCTTCAAATGGACTTACGGCATCTCCAACATGCTCATTACCGGATTTGCCGAAAGCAAGAAACTCGGGATCGGATACGGCCCTTGGGCGCGGACCGTCACGTTCAACGACGTAGAAGGTTTACGGCTGCAGGCCGGGCTACGCACCACAAAGGAGTTCAGTGAGAAAGTACGTCTGCGCGGGGCGCTGGGCTACGGGTTCAAGGACCGGGAATTCAAGGGAGACGCTTCCGTGGAAGTCATGTTCGACCGGGCGAAGACGCGGAAACTGACCGTCTATGCCTTCAGGGGATTCGAACAGCTGGGACGCGGTTCCGGCATCCTGACCGAGCAGAACATCTTCAATTCCCTGCTCGCCAAGGGCGGATTCAACAAGCAGAGCATGATGTTCAAGGCATCGGCCCTGTACCAGCATGAATTCTCACCGAATTTCAACGCCACCCTGGAAGCGCAGCATCTGCGGCTGTACGGAAACGACATCGTACCGCTCATCCGGCCGGACGGCACCATCGACGGAAGTTTCTCCGTCAACCAGATCCATTGGACCGGCCGATTCTCCTGGGAGGAGCGCGTGAACCGCGGTTTCTTCGACAAAGTATATATTTTCACGCGCTATCCGGTCATCTCCGTGGATCTCGTGGCTGGCCTGAAGGGGATCACGCCCGGCGACTGTTCCTTCTACCGGGGCGAACTCACGATGGACTGGCGCGTTCCTGCCGGTGCCGTCGGCTTCGGCAGGCTGCACCTGAACGGCGGCGCCATCCTGGGCAGCGTTCCCTACCCCTTGCTGAAACTCCACGAAGGCAACCAGACCTATTTCATGGACCGGTCGGCCTTCTCCTGCATGAACTACTATGAGTTTGCCTCCGACCACTGGGTGACGGGCTTCTACGAACACAACCTGAATGGATTCCTCCTCGGGAAGATTCCCCTCGTCCGCCTGCTGGACCTGCGGGAGGTCTTCACGGTCCGCGCCGCCTGGGGTACCATCTCGGAACAGAACCGCCAGAACGCCCCTTACCGCCTCCTGGACGGGATGGGGTCGCTGGACAAGCCCTATGTGGAGGCTGGCGTCGGGATCGCCAACATTTTCAGGATTTTACGCATCGACGGATTCTGGCGCTTGACACATTTAGAAAATAATCATAACTTTGTAATCAACGTGTCCTTGGACCTTGATTTCTAATGTTATGAGAAGATTCGTCCTCACACTCGTGGCAGCGCTGTCCCTGGCCAACGCTGCCGGCGCACAGACTATTCCTGTCAACCACAGATTCGGCTCCGTCTCGGACCGGGAAATCGACATGACCGTATATGAACCGGATACATCGGCCGTCGCCGTCGTTCTGTATCGGGATTACAAACTGGACCTTGTTTTTGACCCAAAACTGGAGATTGTCCAGATCATCCATGTCCACGAACGCATCAAAATCCTCAAGGAAGCAGGCAAGGAGTACGCCGACTACAGCTTCATCTATACCCATACCAACAACTTGCAGGAATCCTTTTCCAAGGTTAAGGTAGAGACGTACAACCGCGAGGACGGTAAGATCGTCAAGACGAAGATGAACAGGAAGTACCAGTTTGACGAAAAGTTTTCCGACTCCGCCCGCCGTCTGTCCTTCACGGCCGAGAACGTGAAAGTCGGTTCGGTCATCGAAGTTTCCTATGAGTTCACTTCCCCACAGTTCTGGAATATCGACAACATCGAGTATCAGCAGGAAATTCCGATCAACGAGATGGATATTGACGTGGGATATGCCGAGTATTTCCGGATGAACCGCACGCAGCAGGGGGCGGTCCGGACGGTTTACAGCCAGGACAATTCTCAGGGATCGATCCACCTCGGGGGCGGCGATGCGGTGACCTATCAAGTGCACCGGGACCTTTACAAGGCCATCGATGTCCCTGCGCTCCGGGAAGAGTCCTACAGTTTCTGTCCGGAACAGTACCGGGGCCAAGTCCTGTATGACATGTCTGGTGTGTCGATTCCCGGTGCCGTTTACCGGGATTTCAACACGACCTGGCAGGATGTGGACAAGGCAATTGCCGAATCCGACATTCTCCGGGAATGCAAGGCCAGGTTCCGGAACACCGAGGAATTGACCGCGGTCCTGAAAGGAGTGGATGATGAGGAAACCCGCATCACGGCCGTCCGCAACTGGGTGTCAGAAAAAGTGAAATGGGACAAAACCAGCCGCCTGGTCCCGGACTCCGCCAAGGATGTACTCAAGAAGGGCTCCGGCTCCGACGCAGACATCAATGCGCTGACGGCCAGCATTTTGAATTCCCTGGGGTTTGTAGCGGAACCCGTCATGGTCCGGTCCCGGGCAAATGGCCTTCTCCTCGATTTCCACATCACGATGAATGCCTTCGATACGTACATCCTCCGTATCCTCAATCCCGACGGCAGCAAGTCCTGGTTCATGGACGCCTCCCGGGATGAAGGCGGACTGAATATCCTGAATCCCTTGTTCCTGGTCGAGGAAGCCCGCCTGATCCACTTAGACGGCAGGGGCGAATGGGTGAACCTTTCCCAACTGACCCGCAGCCGGACTGCCCATACCGTGTCGGTCCGATTGACGGAAGACGGTACGCTGGAAGGAACTGCCAAAGTCCAGACGCTTGGAGAAAACGTTTATGCCTTGAAAGCCCAGTACAACCGGTTCGACACAGAAGAAGCTTTCATCGAAGACATCGAGAATGACGAGGAGATCCAAATCGAAAGCCTCGAATTCAAAAAAGGCTTCGGCCCGATGGCGGAGTTGGATTACACCTTCACAAAAGACCAGAGCATCGGAGAGATGGTCTATATCCATCCTTTCCTGGAAAAGTTCCACGGAAGCGGTGCCTTCCGGAAAGAAAGCAGGGAAATCCCGGTGGACTTTCCCTATCCGATCAATGTTTCCTACAGTTTCCTCTTGGACATTCCCGAAGGATATGTCGTCGAGGAGCTTCCACAGAACCAGACCCTGTCCTGCCCGCCTGTGAACGGGAACATCATTTTCCAGTGCAGAGTGATCGGGAACAAGATATCCATCGCCTACCGTTTCATCCTGGACAGGTACCTGGTCCTTCCTTCTGAGTATCCGGACCTCCGCGCTTTCTGGGAAGCGGCCGTAGGCATCGAAAACAGTATCATCGTCCTGAAAAAACAATGAGATACCGCCTGATCCTTCCGCTTCTCCTGACGGGATCCTTCCTTTGCGCCCAGGAGAAATACCATGCCGTCATTCTGGAGGATGTCGAGACCTTCACGATGGACTCTCCCGTCTCGGGATCCTTTACGGTCCGGCGGAGTGTTCTCGTAAACGACAAGGCGGGCGAACAGGAAGCCGTCTTCCATGAATATACGGACCAGTTCCGCAGCCTCTCTGCATTCAAAGGGACCGTCGAGCGGTCCGGAGCCAAGCCGCTTAAGGTGAAGAAGGACGACCTGCAGATGGTATCCATCGCCTCCGGTCTCGCAGAAGATGGTTTTATCGTCGGATATGTACCCTCCGTCGCCTATCCTTATACCGTCACCTACGAATATACCATGACTTTCCGGAAAGGAATCGCCTCCTTCCCGTCCTTTGTTCCCGTGACTGGCGAAAAAGTCAGGCTGGAGAAGGCGTCTTACCATCTGACCGTACCTGCAGGGACTACCATCTCCCATTATGCGCAGAAAGTCGGCGAGGTCCGCAAGGAAGAAACCGGGAAGATAGACGTATATCATTGGGAAGTTCCTGTATTCGAAGGTTTTACAGAAGAATCCATGATGCCCTCCTGGCGGACGGTCGTTCCCAACCTGTCGGCATCCCCCGTCGATTTTACCTATGCCGGCGTCAAGGGCAGCCAGGGCAGCTGGGAAGACGTAGGTCGATGGTGCTTCGGTCTCAAGGAAGGGATCGGGGGTCTTCCTGACGATGTCGTCGCACAGGTCCGCCAGATTACCGCATCGGCAGGAACGGACCTCGAAAGGGTGCGGATCCTGTACGATTTCCTTCGCGAACACACCCGCTATGTGAGCATCCAGCTAGGCATCGGCGGTTACAAGCCGTTCCCAGCCGTCCAGGTCCACAAAAGCGGATTCGGCGACTGCAAAGGGCTCAGCAACTATATGCAGGCCATGCTGGAAGCCGTCGGCATCCAGGCGGATTACACCTTGGTCAATACGGACCGGGCCCGGTTCCTGAAGGATTACTCCGGCATCGGACAGATGAACCACGTCATGCTCTGCGTTCCTCTTCCAGAAAGACAGGACACACTCTGGGTGGAATGTACCAACCCTTCTGTCCCACTGGGCTACCGGCATAAGGATGTGGCCGGTCACGATGTCGTCCTGGTCACACCGGAAGGGGGCGCACCCGTCCGGGTTCCCGTCTATCCCGACTCCCTGAGCCGGAGAATCCATCATATCGACATCGACCTCCGGGAAGACGGATCGGCCCATATAGATATCCGGAAGGAATTGTACCTGGATTACACGGAAGGTTGGCTTGACTTCCGGGAGTGGTCATCCGAAGACCGCCTTTCCGGATTGACGCAGGGCTTGAAAATCCAGCCGCAGGACCTGAAAGTCACCGGCATAATGGACAACTTCCGCGACTACGACGGATCCCGTTTCTGCCCTCGGATGGAAATAGACTATTCGTTTGACACCCGACAGTACGCCACAACCGGGAAAGACCGTCTCTTCCTGCCCGCGACACCTTTCAACAACGCGCTGACCGTTCAGAGAGGGACGAGGCAGAACGAAATCGTCAACGGATCGGTCTTTACCCTGCGGGATGAAATCCATTTCCACCTGCCGGAAGGTTATTCCCTGGAATCCCTTCCCGCACCGGTTGAGACGGATTCCGAGTGGGGTGCCTTCAAAGCCATTGTCAGCCAGGATGAAGGGGGCGTCACCCTCATTCATGAATTCCGCCTCAAGCGCTTTCACGAACCAGCGGAACAATATGACAGCTACCGCACGTTCGTGCGGGAAGTCAACAAAGCCTACGGAAAAGAGCTGGTGCTGGTAAAGAAGCCGTAAGTCCCTACTGCTCGTCGATCCCGCCTCCGGTGGTCGCGTCGGAAGAGTCGGCGATGAGATGGTTCCGCATGCTTTCCCGGGCCCATTTGAGCATCTGGAAACAGAACAGCAGGATGGCGATCGTAATGGCGCCGCCCAGCTGCGGGGTCACTTCGGCCATCATGGCCACGGTGTCATAGATGCCATGGGCCAGAACCGGATACAGCCACATCTTCCAGGCGGCGCCCGGTGAACGATATCGGTCGAAGTGATTCAGGGAGAAGAAGTAACCCATGATGACGGCGAATCCGAAATGTCCCGGGATGGCCGTGAGGGAACGCCCGATACCGGTCGTCACCCAGTCCGTTCCGGCGGCAAAGAGGTATTCGATGTTCTCGAATGCCGCGAAGCCCATGCCGATGCAGACGGCATAGACGATTCCGTCCATCCGCTCATCGAAATACGGATTCTTCCTGAGGAACATCCACAGGCAGAAGAGCTTGGCCGTTTCCTCCGGGATGGCCGCCCCGAAGAAGGCTGTCCGGAAGGCATCCCAGAAGGAATGGATTTCCGTAGGGAACACCCCCAGGTTCATGGACGGGACGGAGATGAAAAAGGAACAGAAGACGGAGAGGCAGCCCCACAGGAAGCCTTTGCCGATCATCTTGACGGGTTCCCGCTGCATCTTGTCCTGCTGGTAGGTATAGAAAAGCAGAATCAGGGCCGGCAGCACGGCGAGGGCGATCACATTAAGCATAGTCGATCACGGTTAAGACATGGTCTTCCACCCGGAAATGCACTTCCTTGCCCCCGAAGGGCATTCCATACACCCTTCCGGGTTCGTTCTGATAGGCAGGTCTGGGATCCAGGGACAGGAGGCCGGACAAGGTCTCCCGGGTTTGGGGGTCCATGTCGATGGTATCGGGGATCCGGACTTCCAATTCGTTTTCGGGAGCGGATGCGGCAAAGCCCGACCGGGCCTCGGGAAAGCTGTCGGCATAGACGACATAGGGCTTGATGTCATAGATGGGCGTACCGTCCATCAGATCCGCCCCACGTACGACAAGTTCCATTCCATCAATGGATTCCAATTCCACGCAGGATAGTCCCAGCGGATTGGGGCGGTAGGGCGAGCGAGTTGCCCAGACCCCCAGGGCCGTGTTCCCGCCGAGACGCGGCGGCCTGACGGTAGGCTGCCACTCCCCTTTCGCCGGACGGTTCGCGGAAAAGCCCCAGATGAGCCAGATCCGGTCGAATCCTTCGAGGCCACGGAGGGCATCCCGGTTCCGGTAAGCCGGTTCGAAGACGATACGCCCCTTGAGGGACGGGACCAAACCGCTCTGGCGCGGGATTCCGAACTTGGAGCCCAGGGCTCCCCGGTACACGGCGACGGGTTCCAGGGTCATTTCACCGTCAGTTTGCGTTTCGCCGCAAAGGAGGCAAAGACGATGAAAGTATCGTCCCCGGGAACGGTGTCGAAGGTGACCCGGGTCCAGTGCTTCTTGATCCGGTAGGAGACGGGGCGGATCTCCCCCGTATCGGGATTCCATTGCAGGGGCTCCCGGCCGCTGACCCGGAAACGCACCTTCACGGGACCGCTGTGCGTCCCTGCATTGCAGATCCGGTAAATCTCCACATCCGGGAGGTGGCGGTGCTGATAAGACAGACTGTCCGCCTTGGTCCGCACGTCGGGCTTCACGCCGGCGGCCTTGAGAATGGACTTGAGCGTCTTTCCGGACATCACGTTGCCGGAAAGCCAGACCTTCTCCACCGTCCGCTGGAAGACCGTCTCGTCCGCAGGATTCAGGGTGACAGCGGGTTTCACCCCGCCGATGAAAGCCCCGCCCGCGGCGAGGTCCGCAATCCGGTTCAGGACCGGAAGGGACATCCGGCCGTCCTGCAGATACAGCACGCGACCGTTCAGTCCCCCATCGGAATACAGGCGGCTCCTTTTCACGTGCAGGCTGTCCATCAGCAGCTTCGGGCCGATAAACTCGTAGGCATATCCGTAAGGGACCGTCGGCAGGTCGAACAGGGAATCCCCCGTCTCACCGGCGAAAATCAGGATGTCCGCCACAGGAACGCCTTGGGAGAGAAGGAACTGCGCCCTTCCGTCCGGCAGGGTGTCTGCTGCGGCGAAACCCGTCCGGAGTTGTGCCAGGGCTTTTTCCGAGGCGGCGACATCGATATGGCCGAAGCGGTTGCGTCCGCAGCCGGCGGCTGCGATCACGACGAGAACGATATACAGGACCCTTTTCATGGATACGTCCTACAAATTTAAGGAATATTCCCCGTTTTTTCCGGGATTTTATGTAATTTTGCACATTAAATCGATCAAAAAAAACCTGTCAATGAAAAGAATCGTATTAGTTCGCCACGGCGAAAGCGTCTGGAACATGGAGAACCGTTTCACCGGATGGACGGATGTGGACCTGAGCCCCAAGGGCGTGAACGAGGCCATCGAGGCCGGCAAGCTCCTCAAGGCCGAGGGATTCACCTTCGGAAAGGCTTACACCTCCTACCTGAAGCGGGCCGTCAAGACCCTCAACAACATCCTCGACAACATGGACCTGGACTGGATCCCCGTGGAGAAGAGCTGGAGACTGAATGAAAAGCACTACGGCAATCTCCAGGGTCTGAACAAGGCCGAGACCGCCCAGAAATACGGTGACGCCCAGGTGAAGATCTGGCGCCGCAGCTACGACATCGCCCCGCTCCCCCTCTCCGAGGATGACGAGCGCAACCCGAAATACGATCCGCGTTACGCCGGTGTCGCCGACAGCGACCTTCCGCGCACCGAGTCCCTGAAGGATGCCATCGCCCGTGCCGTCCCGTACTGGAAGGAAGTCATCTTCCCGAACCTCCAGACCGAGGACAGCCTCATCGTCGTCGCCCACGGCAACTCCCTCCGCGGCATCATCAAGTATTTGAAGAACATCTCCGACGAGGACATCGTGTCCCTGAACCTCCCGACCGCCGTCCCGTACGTGTTCGAGTTCGATGAGGAAGGAAAACTCGTGAAGGACTACTTCCTGGGTGACCAGGAGGCCATCGCCGCCAAGATGAACGCCGTCGCCAATCAGGGCAAGGCCCAGAAGTAACGCTTGGTGAACAGCTTTTTGGAAAAGGTAGGCGTCGCCATCGCCTCCCGTATCGGAATAACGGCCGCAATCGCCCTGGTTGCGGCCGCTGTTCTCGGTGGGGGCTACTGGTACGTTACGGCCCATGCTCCGCGCGAGACGGTCAAGGCCGCCGAGACCGGTGCCAAGGTGGAGGTGGAAGAACTGGCTTTCTATGGCTCCGGGGACAGCCGGGTCGCAGGGAAAGTGTACCGCCCTGCTGACATGCTGGACGAGAAACGCCCCGTCGTCATATACTGCCAGGATACCGCCTATGGCGATTCCTGGTGCCGTTCCCTCGCCGGCATGGGGGTCGTCGCCTACTGCTTCGACTTTCAGGGAGACGGTGAAAAAGCCCGCACGAAGGATCTGGAAACAGTCCTGAAAGGCATCCGGAACTTACGGCACGCGGATAAGGACCAGGTTTTTCTGCTCGGCGAGGCCAACGGTTGCCTGACGGCTGCCACCGTCGCTTTTGGTAACCCGAACCGCATTCGGGGACTCATCCTGGTCTCCCCCGGTTTCAACCCGCTGGAAATCAGCCGCAAGGCGAAACGGTACAAAGGCACCATCCTCATCGTGGACGATGCCCTCGGCCGCAAGGCCAATCTTCAGGAAATCAAGGACTTCGTTTATTGACCGCCCAGGCGGTCGAAAAAGGTCTGGACATCGGCCCAGGTCCGGAAGGGATCCTCGCCGAAGCGGAGGACCGTTCCCAGGAAGTCGTCGCAATCCGTGCGGGTCAGGAGGTAATCTCCCATCAAGAGGGAAAAGTGATTGCCCACGAGGACGCGGTTCCAGGCCGGAACGCCGATATGGGCCTCCGCCCAACGCACATGCTCCCCCCACCGCTCCGGTTTGTTCGGATCCTCCCGGCAAACGATATAGGTATCATATGCTTCCGACAGCCGATGGAATACTTTGAAGGCCTCCCCGACGGGGAGGTCGTTCCGGTTATCCCGCAGGACCCCGTCCATCTCCACCAGGAGCGTCCGCTTGGTCCGTCCTTCCTGCTTGTCGTCGATCCACTGCATCACCGGAAGCAGCGTCCAGAGGAAAGTATGGTCATTGAGCTGGTGCTCGCCGTCGAAGTGGAGGGAAAGCGGATAGTGCTCCGCAAACTCGTCGAAGCAGTCCACCATCGTGTCCTTCGTTCCGAAGAGTCCGTAAACCCGGTTGGGTTCCACGACGGAGAACCGCTGCTCGCTCACAGCCCGGTAACCTTCCAGCAGGGTTTTGGTAACCATGAAAGAAGTCTGTCCGTCCTGCCGCTTGTTGTGGAACTCCTGCTTCCCCAACCCATTGTTTTTCAGGATCGTATCGGCGAGATGCAAGGCGGGGTTGACACAGATCCGGTCAAAGCCGGAGAGCTGTTCGGCGAGCATGCCGCCCATCGACGTTCCCACGATGAGGTCCGGTTTTTCGCGGGCGCAAAGGTCTTTCAACAATTGGATGGCTTCCTGCGCATCTACCGGAAGGTCCGGTGCGATCACCGTCGCCTGCGGGAGCAGAAGACGCATCCTTCCAACCGTTCCGCTCGCCCCGGAGGAGGCGAAGCCATGGACATAAAGGATCTTTTTGCCGGCAAAGAGCGCCGGCCGGGCATATTCATAGAGTTCCATACCGCGAAGGTAGGAAATATTTCTTAACTTTGTTTAACGGCCATGCAAGATGATGCCCCGCCGTGGATTTAAACTGCGTATGATTCGAAAACTTGCATATCTTATCGGGCTGATGCTCCTGCTGCTGCCGCTATCCTGCTCAAAAGATATGGGCATGGATTACGCTGAATATCCCTATTCATATCAGGACGCATCAAATGGAAAGGGATCCCGGCAGGCCATTGCGACCCTCCGCTCCCGAAACGGCATCCGATACCTCGTGCTGGACGAGACCTCCATCGGCCTCATTGTCAATCCAGCTTCGGTACAGGACATCCCGGACGGCACGCGCGTTTTCGTCCGGTACCAGCAGGTATCCGCAACGCTTCCGGACTTCTGTACGGAAGCCGTCCGGGTCGATTGGGCCGCATCCGTGGACGTTGGCGCCGTTTCCTTTTTGACGGACGCCCCGGAAGGAGACCCGGTGGACATCGTCACCGACTGGATGTCTTCCCTGGAAGACGGTTTCCTGACGCTCCATTACAAGATCCGGGCGTCCGGCAAGGTGGCGCATTCGTTCGAACTCCGCCCCGACGTAGAAGGACAACAGTACCGCCTGCTGCATGACGCCCATGGGGATACGGGCGGAGAAGAGACGGAGGGCCTGATCTGCTTCCCGGTAGCCGACCTCCTGCCCGACACCCAGGGAGAGACCGTCACCCTGACTTTGCATTACACGGCATTGAACAAGAAAGCATCGACACTTACCTTTGACTATCGGAGTCCGAAATAGCGGATCGGAGGAAGAGCTGGTCCGCCGGATCATCCAGCAGGATCCCGCGGCGATGAAGGCGCTCTACGGCCGTTACGTGGGGTACCTCACGGCCGTATGCAGCCGCTATATCGCCGATGACGACGAAGTCAAGGACGTCCTCCAGGACGCTTTCATCAAGATCTTCCAGTCCATGGACCGTTTCTCCTACCGGGGAGAGGGTTCGCTGAAGGCCTGGATGACGCGGATTGTCGTGAACGACGCGCTCAAGTCCCTGCGACGGAAAAAGCCGCTGCCGCTTTCCCCCATCCTCTCCGATATTACGGAGGACGAAGAACCGGACTTCGACCGGGTGCCGCTCGACATCCTCCAGGGGATGATCCGGAAGCTTCCCGAAGGATACCGGACGGTATTCAACCTCTTCGTGTTCGAAGACAAGTCCCACAAGGAGATCGCTTCCCTGCTGGGCATCAAGGAAAACAGTTCCGCCAGCCAGCTGCACCACGCGAAAGCGCAGCTGGCCCGGTGGATCAAGGATTATATCAAAAACAGTGACAATGGATAACGCTTGGAAAGACAAGTTGCGGGAACGCTTCTCGGACTATTCCTCCCCGGAGCCGGAAGGGCTCTGGGAGGGAATCGAGCAGGGACTGTCCGGGAAGAAGCGCAACAGGCTCGCCCCTGTATGGTGGACGGCTTCCGGCCTTGCGGCCGCTGCGGCCGTAGCCCTGACCGTATTCCTCCACCCGGAGAAGAAGATAACAGCCCCCTTGTCACTGCCGGAACCGGACCTGACCGTGTCGGTTGTCCCTGCCGATACTGCCTCATCACCTGCACCCGCCCTGCTCGCGGACGCCCTGTCAACAACCGAAACCACACCTATCGATAAAAAGTCAGAATCAACTGTCAATAAGGTCATTAATAGAAAGTCGGAACAAGAACCGGAGGTAACTGTTCCCGCTACGGAACAATCGTTTGAACCCGAGATTCAACCGCAGGAAGAACCCGAAAAAAAGCCGACGGAAGCCATCGTAACCACGACGACTGTCGAGCCGGAGCCGGAGCCGGAACCGGAACAAGATGAGCCGGTCACCGTTCCGGAGGAAACGCCCGACCCGGCCAGCCGCCGCAGTGCCGTTTCCATCGGTGTCTATGGAGAAGGCGGCCAGACTACCGGCGCCAATTCACAAGGCATCGGCATGAACGGCATGGACGCCTATATGACCCGGTCGGCCGGCGGCCATGGAACGTCCGATGCGGGAAGCATCATGCGGATACTGACCTCCAACCGGGCCTCCACCTTCGAAGCCCATCACTCCGCTCCGCTCCGGACGGGAATCACGGTCGGTTACGGCCTCACCAACCACCTGAGCCTCGTGAGCGGATTGACCTGGACCTATCTCAACAGCGAGTTTAACTTTAGCGAGGATGCCGGTCCTATCGGCAACCTGACCACCCAGGAACTCGGCTATCTGGGAATCCCGCTTCGCCTGGAAGCCGGGACGAACCTCTGGAAAGGCATCTGGCTCCATGCGGGAGTCGGCGGCATGGTGGAAAAGGGCATGATGGCCTCCTCCCGGACAAGGACCCTGCTGGAAGGCCAGCAGCTGGAATGGAAGGACAACCCCGCCCCCGACACGGGCGGTCTCCTCTGGTCCGTCGGGGCCTCCGCCGGTGCGGAATTCCGCTACGGTCCGGTATTCGGCCTGTATGTCTCGCCCGGTATCGAATATCACTTCGACAACGGCTCTCCCGTCCGCTCCGCCTACACGGAAAAACCCCTCAACTGGACCGTAAACATCGGCCTCCGGTTCCATCTCGGGAAATAGACAAAAGGGCTGACTCTGATGAGCCAGCCCCAATTTCAATCATAATCGGAAGCTACTGCGCGTCCTTGAACTTGAGGATCGGGTTGCGCGCTGCGGCGGTTTCGTCCGGGCGCTTGATCGGCGCGTTGTGCGGGGCCTCCTGCAGGATCCGGGGATCCTCGGCCGCCTCCTCGGCGATCTTGTGCATCACGTCGATGAAGGCGTCGATGGTTTCCTTGGATTCGGTCTCGGTAGGCTCGATCATCAGCGCCTGGTGGAACAGGAGCGGGAAGTAGATGGTCGGTGCATGGAAGCCAAAGTCCAGCAGGCGCTTCGCCACATCCAGGGTGGTGGCACCATGGACATCGTCGTGGGCACCGTCATTGATGAGGCCGTCAAAGACGAACTCATGCTTGCATACACCCTCGATCGGAAGCTTGTACGCATCCTTCAGGCACTCCTTGATGTAATTGGCGCTCAGGACCGAATACTGACCCACTTTCTTCAGGTTCTGCTTGCCCAGCATGAGGATGTAGGCATAGGCCCGCAGGATCACGCCGAAGTTGCCGTGGAATCCGCTCACGCGGATGTCCGGCAGGCAGTCCACCAGATGGGCCGCAACGCCCACGGGACCGGAACCGGGACCACCGCCGCCGTGCGGCGTGGAGAAGGTCTTGTGCAGGTTCAGGTGCATGATGTCGAAACCCATGTCGCCGGGACGGACGACACCCATGAGCGGGTTCATGTTCGCTCCGTCGTAGTACATCAGGCCGCCGATTCCATGGACCAGTTCGGTGATCTCCTTGATCTGCGTCTCGAAGAGACCCAGGGTGTTCGGGTTCGTCATCATCATGCCGGCAACGGTTTCGTCGAGCAGGGGCTTCAGCGCCTCCACGTCCACGCGACCGTTCTCCAGCGACTTCACCTCCACGATTTCCAGGCCGCAGACGGCCGCGGAAGCCGGGTTCGTGCCATGGGCGCTGTCCGGGACGATGACCTTCGTACGCTTCAGGTCACCCCGCATCATGTGGTACTGCCGCATGATCATCAGGCCGGTGAGCTCGCCATGCGCGCCCGCGCAAGGGTCGAAGGTGAAGGCTTCCATGCCGGTGATGGCGGCGAGGGCCTTGTTCATCTCCTGGTACACCTTCAGGGCGCCCTTGGTGAGGCCGGCATGCATCAGCGGATGCAGCCCCGTGAAACCGGGCAGGGCAGCCACTTCCTCATTGACCTTGGGATTGTACTTCATCGTGCAGGATCCGAGCGGATAGAAGCCCGTGTCCACGCCGAAGTTCATCTGGGAGAGATTCGTATAGTGGCGGACCACATCCACTTCACTGACCTCGGGGAGGTCGAGGGAAGCCTCGCGCCTGAGTGCAACCGGAAGTTCCGGTGCCGCCGGGAAACGATTGGCAGGCAAGGAGTAACCAGTGCGTCCTTCCTTGGAAAGTTCGAAGATAAGTTTATCGTAGTACTTCATAGCCTAGCCCTCCTTCACGATTTGGACGAGTCCGTCGATTTCTTCCTTGGTACGCTGCTCGGTCACGCAGAAGGAGACATACCCTTCCTCCGTGTCCAGGGCGGCGAAATACCCCGCCTCTTCCAGGCGCTTCTGCATCATGCCCGGGAACTTCTTGGGTTTCAGGACGAATTCCTTCAGGAACGGCTTGCCGGGGAACGGATCCTCGAACTGGCCCGTAGCCATGAGGGCGTCCTTCAGGTAATGGGCACCGTCGCAGCTGATCCGATTCACCTCGCGGAGGCCTTCCGGGCCCATCAGGGACAGGTACACCGTCACCCAGAGCGCCATCAGGGATTCGTTGGAGCAGATGTTGGACGTCGCTTTCTCACGCTTGATGTGCTGCTCGCGGGCCTGGAGGGTAAGGACATAGGCGCGCTTGCCGTCCTTGTCCGTGGTCTGGCCCACGATGCGGCCCGGCATCTTGCGCATATATTCCTTCTTCACGCCCATGAAGCCCACATAGGGGCCGCCGAAGCAGAGCGGAATGCCCAGGGACTGTCCGTCACCCACGGCGATGTCCGCCCCCCACTCCGCCGGACTCTTGATGACGGCGAGGGTAGAAGGGTCGCAATACTCGACGAGAAGCGCCTTGGCGGCATGGAGCGCATCGGCAAAGCCGGTGTGGTCCTCCACGATGCCGTAGCGGTTGATCTCCGGGGCGATCAGGCCGGCGACATCGCCCTTGGCGAGTTCCGCCTTCAGGCAGTTCGGGCAGGTCTGGCCGTCCATCACCGGGACATAACCGATCTCCACGCCATGGAACTTCGCATAGGTCTCCACCACCTTGATGACATGGGGCAGGAGGCCCTGGGAAAGCAGGACGCGCGTCTTTTTCTTGGTACAGGCGACCGCCATCTTCATCGCCTCCGCGGCGGCCGTAGGACCGTCATAGAGAGAGGCATTGGAAATGTCCATTCCGGTAAGCTCGCAAACCATGCTCTGGTATTCGAAGATGTAGCGGAGCGTACCCTGGGAAATCTCACACTGGTACGGCGTATAGGCCGTCAGGAACTCGGAACGGGAGGTGATATAGGGAATCACCGACGGGGTGTAATGGTCATAGGCCCCTGCGCCGACGAACACTTTGAGCCGGGCGTTCATCCCGGCCAGACCGTTCATCCAGGCACGGACTTCCGGCTCGGACATCGCATCGGGAAGGGCATAGGCGCCCTTCTTGACGAACTCCTTCGGAACGTCCGCGTACAGGTCTTCGACCTTCTTGACGCCGATGCGGTCCAGCATGGACTGCACATCGGCCTCCGTATGCGGGAAATAAGGGAATCCGGCCATTGCCTACTCTCCGATCTGGGCCTTGTATGCGGCGGCGTCCATCAGCGCGTCCAGTTCGGAAGCGTCGGACATCTCCACCTTGATGATCCAGTTCTCGAACGCATCTTCGTTCACCTTCTCCGGGGCGTCGTCCAGCTCTTCGTTCACGGCGACGACTTTACCGGAAACCGGGGAATAGAGGTCGCTCGCGGCCTTCACGCTCTCCAGGGCGCCGAACTCCTCGCCGGCAGTCACTTCGTCGTCCACGTCGGGCATATCGACATAGGTGATGTCACCCATCTCGGCCTGGGCATAATCGGTGACGCCGATGACGGCGACATTACCTTCCACCTTCACCCACTCGTGGGATTCGGAATACTTGAGTCCTTCAATGATCTTGCTCATGATGTTTTGTGTTTGAGTATGTTGTTATTTCTTGTAATTGGTCTGGTAGAAACGTTTTTTCACCACCTTGCCCGGGAACACCTTCTTGCGGATCCGGATGCAAAGCGGGGTGTCCAGGGCCGCATAGGCCTTGTCCACGAGGGCGAAGCAGATGCTCTTGTCCAGGGAGATGGAATGGTAACCCGTCGTGACGACGCCCACTTCCTCCCCTTCCGGAGTCTCCACCGGATAGCCGGCGCGCGGAATGGCCTTGTCCTCGATTTCGATCCCGACGAGCTTGCGGACGATCTCACCGCCCTTCTGCGCGAGCAGCGCATCCTTGCCGATGAAGTCCTTGTCGTACTTGCAGAACATGCCCAGTCCGGCCATCACCGGGCTGATTTCCGGGCTCAGTTCGTCGCCGTACAGCGGAAGGCCGGCCTCGAAACGGAGGGTATCCCGGCAGCCGAGGCCGCAAGGCTGGACACCGGCCTCGATGAGGCGGTCCCACAGTTCGACGGTTCCTTCCACGGAGGTGTACAGTTCGAAGCCGTCCTCTCCAGTGTAGCCGGTACGGCTCACGATCAGGCGCTTGCCCTTGTACTCCGTGTCGTAGAACGTATAGAAGCCCAGGTCGGCGGCTTCCTTGTAACCGAGAACCTCGGTGACGATCTTCTCGGCCTCCGGGCCCTGGACGGCGATCTGCCCCCACACCGGAGATTCGTTCCGGACCGTGCAGTCGAAGTCCTTGGCGTGCTCCTCGATCCAGGCGAAGTCCTTGTCGATGTTGGCGGCATTCACGACCAGCAGGAAGTGTTCCGGCGTGAATTCCCGATAGACCAGCAGGTCGTCCACGACGCCGCCGTCCGGGTAGCACATCATTCCGTAGAGGACCTTTCCGGGTTCGAAACCGCGGATTTCATTGGTGAAGATCCAGTTCACGAACTTCTCCGCCTCGGGTCCCTCGACGAAGATCTCGCCCATGTGGGAGACATCGAACATGCCAACCTTTTCACGGACGGCAAGATGTTCAACGGTGATCGTGTTGTACTGGATAGGCATCATGAAGCCCGCAAAGGGGCTCATTTTGGCCTGGAGCGCCACATGCCTGTCATAGAGGCAGGTTTTCTGGAGCTCGGCGTTGTTGACGTTTTCAGACATACGGATATCTTTGGTTAAATAGGTTTACAATGCCAGGCGGAATCCCATCGTGGTCTTGAAATGGTTCGCCAGGTTTTCCGAGCGTTTGCTTACCCGGGTTTTCCAGAAAACGGTGGCCGCGCTGCCGCTGCGCAGGACGCGGAAATCCCGGCCGTTTTCCTTGTAGGAAGGACCGGTCGGATTCACCTGGGCCTCGGAAGGATAGGCAGCGAACAGGTCCTGACACCATTCCCAGACGTTCCCGGACATGTCGTACAGTCCCAGTTCGTTGGGATCCAGCGATCCCACCGGCTTCGGGTTCATCTCCTTGTCGCAGACGGAGACCCATTCATGGAACCGGCTTCCGGCAAAGGCCGTGTGCCGGCTCTTGTTCCCGCCGCGTGCCGCGAACTCCCACTCCGCTTCCGTCGGAAGACGGAACTTCCGTCCGGTCAATTCGTTCAGTTTGCGGATAAAGGCCTGGGCATCATACCAGCTCACGTTGCCAGCCGGGTACTTTCCCCCCTTTACCAAGGGGAGTGACCGGCCCATGACCGCCTCCCAGAGCTCACAGGTCACCTCATACTGTCCGATCATGAAATTGTCCAGGGTGACGGTATGGACCGGGAATTCGTTCGCTTCGGCCGGTTTCCCCTGTTCCTCGGTCGCCCCCATCTGGAAGGTACCGCCTTCGACCGGCAGCATCTTGAAGGAAACGCCCTGGACCGTGATGGTTTCCGGAACGAGTTTCTCGATCTTTTCCCGGGGAGGACGGTTATGGACGATTACGTCCATGATCTCCTGCGGACAGGGGTCTCCCGTAGAGACCGCGATCCTGAGTCCCAGATCCTCCGCCTTCACATAGGAAGCCAGCCCGGTCCGGGTGGAAGCCTTCCCTTTCTGGGCAAAACTACCGCCCCGCACGACACGCTCTTCTCCTACCGAAGGACCTTGCGGGTTGATATACAAGCTGTCGCGGAATTTTTCCGCCCAACGGTCGGAGCACCATTCCCGGACTCCCTCGGCCATGGAAGCGTCCTGACGGGCGGCATATTCCCATTCGGATTCCGTCGCCAGCCGGAAAGGGATACCCGTTTTACGGGAAAGCTTTTCCGTAAACTGGACGGCATCCTTCCAATCCACGCGCGTCACCGGCGCTTCCGGTTTTTTCACGGAAGAAGGATTCTTGCCCATGACCTCCTCCCACAGCGCCTGGGAAACCTCCCCGGTGCCGATGGCAAAACCGTCCAGGATGACGGCATGGATGGAGGGGTTGCGGACCATACCCTGGTCGAAGGTCTGTCCCATCTGGAAGGTTCCGCCGGGAAGTCCCCGGAGGGTGAATTCGACATCGCCGGCCTTCAAATGAAAGAGGCCGTCCTCCTGCAGATAAGGGGTCAGGTCGGCCGGGGCGTTCACAACGGGGCTTCCGCCGCCGCAGGAAACAGCCGCGAGGAGAGCCCAAGCCCATACAACAGCTTTTTTCATCATGTCCATCTGTCCAGGATCAAATCCTGCAATTCCTTGTTCGTATTTCCGTTGATCCGCAGGTCTTCCGGTGTCGCTCCCTTGGAAAGGGTAAGCTCCCCGCAAAGGTCCACGGCAACAATCTCACTGCCATCCAACAGGCGCTCCAACCATCCCTCCAGTTGCGCCAGGGAGTACGTCCCCTGGCTCCAGTCCGTCCGGGCATCCGCCTGACGAAGGACATCCTTGTCCACCGACAGATAGACCCGGTGCCCTCTCAGGGCGGCAACGAGGTCGTCAATCCCCTCCTCCAGTTCCCGGTCCACCGTGCCGGCAGCGTTCCGGATCCGCCGGTCCGGACCCAGCGTCCAGACTTCCTCCAGGAAGGGATTCCCCTCCCGCATCGCCCGTACCCAGCTTCCGCAGCTCAAGACACCGCCGAAGACAGGATCCTGGTCATCCGGGTGGTTGTCCACCAGGACCAGAGTGAAGGGCTCCCGGACGAAATCCGCCAGGATCTTGGAGACATAGTGGTAGTCCCCGCTGTCAATCCATCGGATCCGGCACGCCTGGAAAGGGGCCAGGCGGCGCCGGATTTCCCGCTCCGCATCCGGATCGCAGTAGCACGAGGTCCCCTCGAGATCATCCATCCGGACCCGGTGGAAAGGAACGCCCTTTCCGGCCAGGAAAGAGAAGAAATCCTCCTCCGCGTACACCTGCGAAAAGTCTGCGACAAGCACCTCCGGTTTCATCTTTCAAAGGTAAGCATTTTCCACGACATACACGGCCGGATGAAGGCAATATCCCTAATTAAAAATTTTCATTAAACACTTGCATCTTCCAGCAGAATTACTACCTTTGCAAAAGTATGTGCAAGAGAATCAACAACCTCCATCATCACCACCATCTCCTCCGGGACCGGGCGGCGTAGGTTGTCGTATCTTCTTGACACAGGAAAAGAACACGAAGGAGACCTGCCCACCCCGTTGGCAGGCCTCTTTTTTTATGAACGAACTAACAGACAGACATGATCAGAATCGCCATCCAGTCCAAGGGAAGGCTCAACGAAGAGAGCCTTTCCCTCCTCCAGGACATCGGCATCGAAGTCGATGCCCCCAAGCGGAAACTCCTTTCCCGCTCACAGACTTTCCCCATCGAAGCCCTGTATCTCCGGGACGATGACATTCCCGGAGTCGTCGCCAGCGGCACGGCCGCCCTCGGCATCGTGGGACTCAACGAAGTGGAAGAGAAAGGGACGCAGGTGGATGTCCTCTGCCGGCTGGGATTCGGCGGCTGCCGCCTGAGCCTGGCCATTCCCAAGGGGGAAACCTATGAAGGACCGGAGTGGTTCTCCGGCCGCCGCATCGCCACCTCCTACCCGAACATCCTCCGGAAGTTCCTCAAGGACACGAAGATCGACGCCATCATCGAAGAAATCACCGGATCGGTGGAAATCGCCCCGGCCGTGGGAATCGCCGATGCCATCTTCGACATCGTCTCGTCCGGCAGCACCCTCATCGCCAACGGCCTCAAGGAGGTGGAAACCGTCTTCGAGTCCGAAGCCGTCCTGATCGCCCGTCCGGGCCTCAGCGAGGAAGAACAGGCGCTCGTGGACGACCTCCTGTTCCGGATCGAGTCCGAGAACGTCAGCCGCGGCAAGAAATACCTGCTGATGAACCTGCCCAAGGCTTCCCTGGAAGAGGCCATCCGGATCCTTCCCGCCATGCGGAGTCCGACCGTGATGCCGCTGGCCTCCGGGGACTGGTGCTCCCTGCACTCGGTCATCGACGCGGCGGACCTGTGGACCAAAGTCCGGCAGCTCAAAGCCATCGGGGCCGAGGGAATCCTGGTCATGGACGTAGATAAGATCATCCTATGAGAATCATCGAGAATCCGCCGCGGACGCGCTGGAACGAGCTCGTCCGGCGGGGCGGCGTGGACTATGAAGGCATCCGCCCACGCGTGGAATCCATTTTGGAACAAGTTGAAAAAGAGGGAGATGCCGCCCTTCCCCGCTTGATGCTGGCCATCGACGGAGTCACGGCCCCCCTCGAAGTTTCCCAAGAAGAAGTGGAGACGGCCTGTGAGCAGGTCGATCCAAAGGTCCGGGAGGCCATCCGCACGGCCCGGGCCCATATCGAAGCCTTCCACCGCGCCCAGCTTCCCCGGGAAATCCGGGTGGAGACCGCGCCCGGGGTCGTCTGCATCCAGAAGCCGGTGCCCATCTCCCGGGTGGGCCTGTACATCCCCGGAGGCAGCGCTCCCCTCTTTTCCACCGTCCTCATGCTGGCCGTCCCGGCCACGCTGGCCGGCTGCCGGGAGCGCATCCTCTGCACCCCGTGCCGGAAAGACGGTTCCATCGCCCCGGAAGTGCTTTTCGCCGCCCGGGAATGCGGGATCACCCGGATCTTCCGCATCGGCGGAGCCCAGGCCGTCGCGGCCATGGCCTTCGGGACGGAGACCGTGCCGAAGGTGGACAAGATCTTCGGACCGGGCAATCCGTACGTCACCCTCGCGAAGCAGCTGGTCAGCGGACGCAACACCGCCATCGACATGCCCGCCGGCCCGTCGGAAGTGATGGTCCTTGCCGACGGAAGCGCCCCGGCCGCCTTCGCCGCGGCGGACCTTCTTTCCCAGGCGGAACACGGAAAAGACAGCACGGCCGTCCTCATCTGCACCGAAAGGGATTATGCCGATAAGGTACTGCAAGAAATTGAAAACCAGAAAAGATTCCTTCCCCGCGATACGCAGGTAGAGGGCTCCCTGGCGCACAGTTTCGCCGTCGTACTACCGGATCTTCAGGATCTCATCGACTTCGCCGAAGCCTATGCGCCGGAGCACCTGATCGTCGCCCTGGAGAACGCAGCGGAAGCGGCCGAAGGAATCACGGCCACCGGCAGCGTCTTCATCGGCCCCTGGAGCCCGGAAAGCGCCGGGGACTATGCCTCCGGTACGAACCACACCCTGCCTACCAGCGGCTGGGCCCGTTCCTGCAGCGGAGTGAACATGGACAGTTTCTTCCGCAAGATGACCCTGCAGGAAATCACCCGCGAAGGCCTCGCCGGTCTCGCCCCGACCATCGTATCCATGGCCCGTGCCGAGGGGCTGGACGCCCACGCGCAGGCCGTAACCCTCAGAATGCAAGCGAAATGAGCCGGATCACCCACCTTGTGCGGCCCAACATTGCGGCCCTCACTCCCTATTCCACCGCCCGGGACGAGTATGCCGGTCCCATCGGCATCTTCCTGGACGCGAACGAAAGCCCTTACGAGAACGGCTACAACCGGTATCCCGACCCGCACCAGGCCCTCTTGAAGGCGCGCATCGGCACCATCAAGGACATCCCGGCGGAGAATCTCTTCCTCGGGAACGGTAGTGACGAAGCCATCGACCTGGTATTCAGGGTGTTCTGCATACCCAGAAAGGACAATGCCGTAATCATGGCTCCGAGTTACGGGATGTACGGTGTTGCGGCGGACATCAACGACATCGCCGTCCGGAGCGTCCGCCTGGAGGCCGACTTCTCCCTGGATACGGAGAAACTCCTCGCTGCCTGCGATGCGGATACCAAAGTTATCTTCCTCTGTTCCCCCAACAATCCTTCCGGCAATGCTTTCCCGAAAGCGCAGCTGCTGGAAATCTGTGACCGCTTTCCGGGAATTCTGGTCGTCGATGAGGCGTATGCCGATTTCTCCGGCTACGGAAGCCTGGCCTCCGAGGCCGTTTCGCGGGAGAACCTCATCGTCCTCCAGACGCTCTCCAAGGCCCGTGCGATGGCCGGACTCCGCATCGGTCTTGCCATCTCCAGCACCGAGGTCATCGGCCTGATGTCCCAGGTCAAATACCCGTACAACCTCAGCCGGGCAGCCATGGAGAAAGCCCTTGAATTCCTGGAGAAAGACATTGCAGAAGAAGTTAATACGATTATTGGTGAAAGGGAAAGACTACAGGGGATCCTCCCCCGCTACCCCTTTGTCCGGAAAGTATTCCCGAGCGACGCGAACTTCCTTCTCGTCCGGGTGGATGCTCCGGACGCCCTCTATGCCTACCTGCTGTACCAGGGAATCATCGTCCGCAACCGGAACCGCGTTCCCGGATGTGAAGGATGCCTCCGCCTGACCGTCGGACTCCCGCAAGAAAACGAGGCCCTGCTCCGGGCCCTTGACCGTTACGCCTTATGAACAAGACCCTGAAAAAAGCCCTTTTCATCGACCGGGACGGAACCATCCTGGTGGAGCCCGCCGACGAGCAGATCGACTCCCTGGACAAGTTCGCCTTCGTTCCCGGAGCCATCTCCGGTCTGAAGGCCGTGACGGGCCTGGGATTCGAACTGGTCCTCGTCTCCAACCAGGACGGCCTGGGAACCCCCTTCTTTCCCGAAGAGACCTTCTGGCCCTGCCAGACCCTGATGCTCAACACCTTGGCCGGGGAAGGGATCCATTTTGACAACATCCTCATCGACAAGACCTTCCCGCACGAGCATGCCCCCACCCGGAAACCCGGGACAGGGATGCTCGGAGCCTATCTGGACGGATCGTATGACCTGGGAGCCAGCTTTGTCATCGGCGACCGGGAGACGGATGTCCAGTTGGCGGCGAATCTCGGTGCCAAGGCCCTGCAAGTCGGGCCGATGTCCTGGGCGGAAATCGCGGAGGCCGTCCGCTGCAGCGAACGCCGCGTGCACCTGCAGCGGAAAACCCGGGAAACCGACATCTCCCTCACCCTGGATCTGGACGGAAAGGGACCGTCCGGCATATCCACGGGCCTGCATTTCTTCGACCACATGCTGGAGCAGATCCCGCATCACGGCGGCATAAGCCTGGCGCTGGAATGTCAGGGAGACCTCCAGGTGGACGAGCACCACACCATGGAAGACACGGGGATCGTGCTCGGCCAGGCCATCGATGCGGCGCTAGGATCCAAAAGAGGCATCGAACGATATGGATTCGCACTTCCGATGGATGAGTGCAAGGCATTGGTCCTGATTGATTTCGGCGGACGTGCCGATTTCGTCTGGAACGTGGCTTTCACCCGCGAATTCGTGGGCGACACTCCCACCGAGATGTTCTCCCATTTCTTCAAGTCCCTGTGCACGGCAGCCCGCTGCAACCTCCGTATCGAGGCCGAGGGCGAAAACAACCACCACCTCGCCGAATCCGTCTTCAAGGCCTTCGCCCGGGCGCTCCGCCAGGCGGTCCGCCGCAATGTGTTCGACGCTTCGGTCCCCTCATCGAAAGGAACGCTATGATTGCCATCATCGACTATGACATGGGCAACCTCCGCTCGCTGGAGAACGCCCTGGACCGCCTCGGGGCGGCCTATACCGTGACGGCCGACCCGGGAACCATCCGCCGCTCCGACAAAGTCATCCTGCCGGGTGTCGGCCACGCCGGCCTGGCCATGGATAACCTCGTGGAACGCGGGCTGCCGGAGGTGATCCGGTCCCTGCGCCAGCCGGTGCTGGGTATCTGTGTGGGCATGCAAGTGCTTTGCCGGGACAGCGAAGAAGCTCCCGAAAAGCCCTGCCTGGGCATTTTCGACGCCCACGTGCGCCGTTTCTCCCCCACCTCCGGTTGCAAGGTCCCGCACATGGGCTGGAACGATATCAGAAACCTGGAAGGCAAACTGCTCAGGGACCTGGAATCGGGCGCTTACGTCTATTTCGTCCACTCATATTATGCGGGTCTGTGCCCGGATACGGTGGCGACCTGCCAGTACGCAGGACAGCTGTTCAGCGCTGCGCTCCGGTATGAAAACTTCTACGGAACGCAGTTCCACCCGGAAAAGAGCGGCTCCGTCGGCGAAAGGATCCTGCAAAACTTCCTGGCCTTATGATCGAGATCATTCCTTCCATCGACATCATCGGAGGCCGCTGCACGCGGCTTTCCCAGGGAGATTACGCGACCCAGAAGGATTATGGCGGCGACCCGGCGGAATGGGCCAGGGCCTATGCCGACTGCGGCGTCCGGAGACTTCATCTCGTGGACCTGGAAGGGGCCAAGGCAAGTGCACCCAAGAACCTCCGCACCCTGGAGAAAATCGCCTCCCTGGGCCTTCTGACGCTCGAATGGGGCGGCGGCATCAAGGATGACGAAGCCCTCGCATCGGTCTGGAACGCGGGTGCCGACGAGGCCATCATCGGAAGCATCGCGGCGAAAGAGCCGGAACGGATGCTTTCGTGGCTCCGCCGCTACGGAAGCCGTATCATTCTCGGCGCCGACGCCCGGAACGGCAAAGTCGCCGTCAGCGGATGGCTGGAGGACAGCGGCATCGACCTGGAGGAACTGATCGGGACGTTCCTGCCTGCCGGCCTGAAACGGGCCATCGTCACGGACATTTCCCGCGACGGAATGCTGCAGGGGCCGTCTTTCGACCTTTACGCGGGACTGCAGGAGCGTTTCCCCGACCTCGCAGTCATCGTCAGCGGCGGCGTATCATCCCTCAGCGATATCCGCCGGGCGGATGAAATGGGCCTTCCCGGCATCGTCGTGGGCAAGGCCATCTATGAGAACCGTATCACACTCAAAGACTTGAAGCAATGCTTGCAAAACGGATAATCCCCTGCCTGGATGTCAAGGACGGCCGCGTGGTGAAGGGTATCAACTTCCTGGGCCTGAAGGAGGTGGGCGACGCCGTGGAACTCGGCCGCCGGTACGCCCTGGAAGGGGCCGACGAACTCGTGTATCTGGACATCAGCGCCACGCTGGAAGGCCGGAAGACCTTCGCGGAACTGGTTTCCCGGGTCGCGGAGGCCGTGAACATCCCTTTTACCGTGGGCGGCGGCATCCGGAGTCTGGACGACGCCTCCCGCCTGCTGGATGCCGGAGCCGACAAGATCACCGTGAACAGCGCCGCCCTCGCCCGGCCGGAACTCATCGGCGAAATCGCGGCCAAGTACGGCCGTCAGTTCGTCGTCGTCGCCATCGACGCGAAAAAAGGACCGGACGGACGCTGGATGGCAATCACGCACGGTGGCAGCAAACCTTCGGACAAGGAGCTGTTTTCCTGGGCCCAGGAGGCCGAAGCGCGCGGTGCCGGCGAGATCCTTTTCACGTCCATGGACCATGACGGGACCCGGAACGGCTACCCTTGCGACACATACGCCGCTTTGTCCGATCGGCTGAGCATCCCCGTCATCGCTTCCGGTGGTGCCGGGAGCGTGGAAGACATTGCCGCCGTCCTTACGGAGGGCAAGGCCGATGCCGCCCTGGCCGCCAGCATTTTCCATTATGGACAATATACCGTGGCGGAAGTGAAACGCCAGCTCGCGGAGGCGGGCATTCCTGTACGCATCTAATGAATTGACAGACATGACATTCGACGATTTCAACCTCAGCAAGACCGGAGACGGGCTCCTTCCCGTCATCATCCAGGATGCCGACACCCTCAAGGTACTCATGCTCGGCTATATGGACCGAGCCGCCTTTGACAAGACCGTCGCGGAAGGACGCGTCACCTTCTATTCCCGCTCCCGGAAAACCCTGTGGACCAAGGGAGAGACCAGCGGAAACTTCCTGACGGTCAAACAGATGTATGCCGATTGCGACGGGGACACCCTGCTCATCCAAGCCTACCCGGCCGGTCCCACCTGCCATCGCGGCACGACGGCCTGTTTCGACACCGACGAATCCGAAGGGTTCGTGCGGAAACTCGCCCGTCTCATCCGGAAGCGCCACGAAGAGATGCCTGACGGTTCCTATACCACGCGGCTGTTCATCAAGGGGCCCAAGGTCATCGCCAAAAAAGTGGGCGAAGAGGCAACGGAGGCCATCATCGAGGCCGTGGACGGGAACAAAAGCCGTTTTCTCTACGAAACGGCCGATCTGGCCTATCACCTGCTGGTCCTGATGGAATCCCTGGGCTGCACGGTGGAGGACATCGAACGGGAGCTGGCGCTGAGACATCGGTAATCCTTGCACTTCTCCCCGGAAATCCATACCTTTGCACGCTCAAAACAAGAAGGTTATGCTCTCATTCAGATGTGACTATGCCGAAGGCGCCCATCCCGAAATCCTGCGGGCCCTTTCGGAAACCAATTTCGAACAACTGGACGGCTACGGCAACGATCCCTATACCCGGCGGGCCAAGGAGAAGATCCTGAAGGCCTGCCACTGCCCCGAAGGCGAGGTCTATTTCCTCGTGGGCGGCACCCAGACCAATTCCACGGTCATCGCGGCGATGCTCCGCGATTATGAAGGCGCTGTCGCCGTCCAGACCGGCCATATCGGAGTCCATGAGGCCGGAGCCGTGGAATATACCGGCCATAAGGTACTTACGATCCCCCAGCACCTGGGGAAGATGGCCCCGGCGGACCTGGAAGCCTTCCTCGCCGCTTCCGCCGCCGACCCGAACAAGGACCACATGGTCTGGCCGGGCCTGGTCTATATCTCCCTGTCCACCGAATACGGGACCCTTTACACTCGTTCAGAACTCACTGAAATCCAGTCGATTGCACATAAGTACGAGCTGCCGCTCTTCATCGACGGGGCCCGTCTGGGCTATGCCTTGGCCAGTCCGGCCTGCGACTATACCCTCGCGGACTTGAAAGACCTCTGCGATGTCTTCTATATCGGTGGAACCAAGGTCGGAGCCCTCTGCGGGGAAGCCGTCGTTTTCCCGAAGGGAGCCCCGAAACACTTCTTCACGACGGTGAAGCAGCACGGCGCCCTCCTGGCAAAAGGCCGGCTGCTCGGCATTCAGTTCGACACGCTCTTTACGGACAACCTCTATGGCCGGATCGCGGCGAACGCCATCGAGCGGGCGCAGGACCTCATCGCGGTCCTCAAACGCAAAGGCATCCCCTTCTTCCTCGAGTCCCCGACCAACCAGCAGTTCGTCATCCTGGAGAACAGCCGGATGGCGCAGCTGGAGAAGGAAGTCGGATTCGACATCTGGGAGCCCAGCGGTGCGGACCATACCGTCGTCCGCTTCGCGACGAGCTGGGCCACCACTCCCGATATGATCCGGCAGCTGGAGGCCATCCTGTAAGCCATGTGGTGGCTCCTTGCCTTCCTGTCGGCAGCCCTTTTGGGCTGCTATGATTCGGCCAAAAAGTTTTCCCTCCGGGACAACGCCGTCATTCCGGTCCTGTTCCTGAATACCGTCCTGTCGGCCCTCATCTTCTCCCCCTTCCTCTTCGAGAGCGGATTCGGGAGCTGGTCGGTCCAGAAATGGATCCTCGCGAAAAGTTTCCTGGTCCTATCCTCCTGGATCGCCGGGTATTACGCCATGAAGCACCTGCCGCTGACGCTGGTGGGGCCGATGAACGCCACCCGGCCGGTCATCGTCCTGGTGGGTGCCATCTTCCTGTTCGGGGAGCGCCTGAACCTGCTGCAATACATCGGTGTGGCCCTGGCCATCGTCGCATACTTCCTGATGCGGCATTCCGGGAAAATGGAGGGAATCGACTTCCGGCGCAACAAATGGGTGGTGTGCCTGATCCTGGCCGTCCTGCTCGGCGCCGCCAGCGGCCTGTATGACAAGTACTTGATGTCCCCGGAATACCTGGGCTTGGACAAACGGCAGGTGTTGAGCTGGTACACGCTGTACCAGGCGGTGATCATGGGCATCATCCTGCTTACGATCTGGTATCCCCGACGGGCGTCCACCACACCGTTCCAATGGCGCTGGTCCATTCCCCTGATCAGCATCTTCCTCTGCGGAGCGGATTTCGCCTACATGCAGGCCCTGTCACAGCCCGACGCCCTCATTGCCGTCGTCTCCATGATCCGCCGCGGCAGCGTCCTCGTAAGTTTCGCCATCGGCGCCTTCCTCCTCCGCGAGAAGAACCTCAAGGCCAAGACCCTGGACCTCGCCCTGATGATCGCGAGTATGGTTTTCCTGTTCCTGGGATCGAAATAAAGTTTATAAAAAGTTTGCAAAGTCAGTTTTTTTACCTATCTTTGCATTCCCAAACGATGGTGCTGTAGCTCAGATGGTAGAGCAATGGACTGAAAATCCATGTGTCGGCAGTTCGATTCTTCCCAGCACCACTAACTATACTGACAATCAGTTAGTTACAAATTTACGCACAACTTTTACGCATAATGAGCGAGAAGTTGTGCGTTTTTTTAGAGTCGCGGCTCTCCGACAGACCATTTTCGTGAGGTCACGAAAATGGTCTGGATTGTAGATTTATTTCATTTTGGGCAACTTTGGTGAAGACTTTTCTATCTTCTTTTGCTCAGATGCTACTCTTCGTTCCAGCTTCTTTATGTCTTCTGCGGGAGGTAGTTCCTCCGGACGGATACCACGTTGCCCTAGCATATCACGCACGCTCTTATTGTTTTGCAAATGCTCACGGGTTATGTCATTCTCTCCATACAAATCATTGCTCTCAACATTGTAGTTCGTCATTTCCGTAGCAAGATTCTTTGCTGCAATCGTGAGTGTGGGCAAGAAATCAGCAAGTGGTCGATTATCTTTGACGCCAAGACGTCTTTTCATATCTTCGGTGGTATGGCCTCCGAAAAGGACTGCATCCCCTTTGGAACGAATACGTCCGAACCCCTTGTCGTCCACGCCACGCTCATTTATATTTTGAGAGAGCTGTTTTTCTGAAGCACGCAGTCTATCGCGAGACTCAAGGCGGGCAATATAGTTGATACGTTCCTCAATTAGTTCGGCTCTTCTAGTCTGAACAGCAAAGTAGCTCTGTGCAAAAGCCACTTCTTCTTTCTTCGGGTCTCCGTTTTGTGCGATTAGATAACACGCATACCGAGTGAGCATATAGTCTTTGACCTCGCGCTCAGCTCCGCTTCCCAGCTTGACCATTTTCGTGACCTCACGAAAATGGTCGTCAACATTGACTCCCTGCGTATTGCATGACTCAACAGCTCTGTTGATGGCTGTCTGAAAGTTCTCCCAACGCGCATAGCCGAGTACTTTCTGTAAATCTCTTGCAAACCAAACCTCGATATGCTCTTTTCTATTATCACTCTCGATGTAAGTCTCGATAGCATCAAAAGCAGATTTGTATTGTATGATACTTTGTTTATCCATAAATCGATATGTTTACGTACAAATTTACGGATTCATTCCTATGCAAGCAATCAAAAGAAAAGAAAATACTCACAACTTTTCACATATAGCATGTGAAGACTATGTGTCTTCAGCGATGTATATACCTGTTTATTTGAATAAACACATTTTATTGAAATTTGTTTAACGCAATAAACAGAATTGGGGTTTCCCGAGAATGGTTAGTCTCGTGTTTTTCGGCTTGCGCAAAATTTATATAACGGTTTTACCTGTTCAGCGCAGATTTTGGGAGCTTTGTTTAAACGAAAATGCTAAAGCTGACATGTCCGCCACCTCGCCCGGGGGCTGGGGGGATAAACCGGATGGGAGTCTGTGGCGGGTGGAGCGCAGCGGAATCCCGACACTGTCTCCCATACCTTATTCCCCTTGATCCGGGACTTCCGCAGCGGCTCCGCCGCAAGGAGGTCCCTCATTGACCCAGACGTATTGGGCTGGCCAGCTCTGCTGGACTGCCGAATGCGGCTGACCGCTTTCCTTCCTCCGCACCGCACCGACGCTGCAGGCCGTAGTGAGTGCTCGACAACGGAGGCCTGGCACCATCGGTCCAATCGGCACTACCCAATATTTCGCCGAAGGCGGAGATCATCGGCCTTCTAGTGCCATCGGCCCTGAGTATCCATTCCCCCTATAGATACTATAGCACCGATAGACACCAATAGATCGATAATAGATTCAGAATAGACGGTAGAAATATCTGTATGTCCGGTTGAATAGACGATGAATAGACGCCAATAGATTTGCAATAGACGAAGAAGAGTTCGATATCGTCCTACATTACCACCCTAACCAACACCTGCACGATGAGCGGCGGCAGCCGCTAGTCGGCTGGCTGGGCAGCGGGCTATCCGTAGGCAGCGCAGCTGCCGGAGGATGCCGTCGCAGGGCGGGCGGGAATCTTTTGTGCGGTGGCCTGCGGCGTTGGCGTGCGTGGGCCTTGGAGAGTCTCTTTGACTTCCGGGGAGCGCAGCGGACAGGAAGGCAGAGAGTCTCTCCTGCGGGGCAAATGAGAGTGGAAGTCAGCGTCCGCGCCCCGTGCGGCGCTGGCTGGAACCAAGCCTTCTGAACGGAGCGGCAGCGGAGTGAAGAGGGCTTGACCGCTTTCTATATCATCTGCCCGGGCATATCGGTAAAAATGCTTACCTTTGTCTTCGATAAATC
>DETL01000013.1:0-12400 GCA_002361625.1 Bacteroidales bacterium UBA3289
TCACCCGAAATGTCTAATAACCCTAAAAGTACAAGTGAATCTGTATGCTTCCGGTTTGCACAAAGCCGGTAGTAAAGCGGTGGAACACTATACCAGGATGGAATTACAAGATCGTTTTAAATTGATGTGTGTGGCTTTCGGACAGCAGGAATATCGGATTCATCCGTGACGATCATATTCAAACGAATTGGCCGGGTCTCCTCCCCAAGAGACCCGGCCGGTATATAAAACGAACTTAACAAATAGACATCAATGGATGTCGATGTCCACTGCAAAGTTATAATCTTTCGTGAAACTATCCAAATTTTTGATAGATTTCTATCAATTAAAATATTTTAGTTTGAATTTAAAAGATTTTAGATTCTTCGCTACGCTCAGAAGGACAGGGAGATACGTTCAGAATAACAGGGCCTTATCCATTCCGGTATTCGCTGGGGGTCATGCCGGTGTGGGCCTTGAAGAACTTGTAGAAGACGGATTGGTTGGGGAAGTGGAGCTGGAAGACGATCTCCTTGATTGCCATGTTGGTGTACTTCAGGAGATTTTTCGCTTCCAGGATCACGAATTCGTCGATCCAATCGGGAGCGGAGCGGCCGGAGGCCTGCTTGATGAGCTTGGATAGGTATTTGGGAGTCAGGCACAGTTTGTCCGCATAGAAGGCCATGCCGCGTTCGGAGCAGTGGTATTCATTGACCAGGGCGATGAATCGCTCGAAAACCTGGTTCAGCCGGGCATTGCGCTGTGAATCGGTCTTTTTCCGGGCCTCGTCAATTTTCTGCTTCCAGACATCCGTCGAAAGGTAGGTGAGGGAAGTCAGGAGGGAACCGATGATTTCCCTTTTATTCGTAAACGGCGCGCTGATGATTTTCCGGGCCAGGTTGAAATAATCGTTGGCCAGGGCGATCTGGGATTCGTCCAGGGTAATGCACGGATTGTCCAGCAGGCGCATGCTGTCCTGGAACACTTTCAGGAAGTCGAACCGGATCCCGGACATGAATTCCTTGGAAATCAGGACGAAAATCATTTCTGCATCGCCCAGCCTTTCCTCATTGAACTTGGTGACCTTGATGATGTTTCCGGGGACTTGGATCATCAGGGAATTCTCCCGCAGTTCATACGAATTGAGGTTCACATCTATGGTAAAGTGCCCTTTCTTCAGATAGAAGATGATGAACCCGTCGAACCGGACGGGGTATTGGAGCGTCTTCAGGATGGCTTCGCTTTTTTCCATGCGCTTACCGCTGACTTCGCAGATGACGAAGTCATTTCCGATGCTCATTTCTTCGATAATAGGGGCCAGGGCCTTGATCTGCTGGAGGTCGATGGTTTGGGGTGCGTCGGTCATAATTGTCCTTTATTTCGCTTTTTGCAAAGTTAGTAAAAACATTTGATTATTTGCAAATTTTCCTAAAATTCGACCTAAATAAAAATATTGAAGCAGAAACAATGCCAAATATCGCCTAAAATGGCAGTATCTTTGCACCCGATTTCGACGAAAAGAAAAAGACTGACAACATGTCAAAAGGTACAAAGATGAAAAGAGAATCCCTTTTACTCGCCCTGCTTCTGACGGCCCTTCCCCTGACGGCCCAGCCGCAGCGGCTCACGCTGGACGACTGCCGCGAAATGGCCCTCGAGGCCGACAAGGACCTCCAGCAGGCGCGCACCCGGATCGAGATGGCCGGTTACGACCGGAAAATCGCCCGGGCAAACTATTTCCCGAACGTCTCCGCGACGGGAGCCTACCTATATAACAACCGGGATATCGCCCTGATCGATGATGTGCAGTCCTCGATGCTTCAGAGCGCCGGCTCCATCATGCAGGGTGTCCTGGCAGGAACGGCCGCTTCCATGCAGGAGCAGCTTTCCGGCGCCATGACCCAGGCGATGACCGGGACGATGAACCAGCTGATGACCGCCATCCAGACCAATCCGGCCCTGGCGCAGGAATATATGTCCAGCCCCATGTGGCAGACGGTCCTGGGTATGCTGCAGAAGATGGATCCCTCTGGGCTCGTTCAGATGCAGCTGCCGGACATCTCGGAGCCGGTGAATGCCATCGGCGCGGATATCGACCAGGCGCTCCATCCGGACCTGCACAATATCTGGGTGGGGGCCGTAACGGTTCAGCAGCCCATTTTTGTGGGCGGAAAAATCTTGTATTCCAATAAGATGGCTGCCTTGAACGAGGACCTGGCCCGGTCCCGGTTCGACATGGAAGAGGCGCAGGTCGTCCTGGATGTGGACCAGGCCTACTGGCAGATCGTTTCCATCGCCGGCAAAAAACGCCTCTCGGAGTCCTATGCCGACCTTCTCCATACGCTGGAAGCCGATGTGGACGCTTCCGTGAAGGCCGGTGTCATGACCGAATCCGACGCCCTCCAGATCAAGGTGAAGGCTAATGAGGCCGAGATGCTCCGGACCAAGGCGACGAACGGCCTGACCCTGGCGAAAATGCTCCTTTGCCAGCGCATCGGCCTGCCGCTTGACAGCGAGATCGAGCTGGCCGATGAGAACCTGGATGCGGTCCCGCTCCCGCAGCGCACCCAGGACAAATCCCTGGATGACATCTATGCCGACCGTCCGGAAACCCGCAGCCTGGAACTCGCATCCCGCATTTATGACGCCAAAGCGAAAGTGACCCGGGCCGACGGCCTCCCCAAGGTCGCCCTCACGGCGAACTGGCTCGTCTCCAACCCGAATGCCTTCAACGGCCTCCAGAACACCTGGAACGGAGGTATGTTCACTGCCGGCGTCATGGTGAACGTCCCGCTTTTCCATGGGCTCGAAAACGCGAACAAATACCGCAAGGCAAAGGCCGAAGCTTCCTTGTACCGCTCCCAGCTGGAAGATGCGAAAGAAAAGGTCGCGCTCCAGGTCACCCGCGAGCGCAAAGCCTACGATGAAGCGCTGGAGAAACTGTCCATGGCGGAGGCCAACCTGGACAGTGCCGAGGAGAACCTCCGCACCGCCACCATCGGCTTTGAAGCCGGAGTCATCTCGACCAGCACCGTCCTCTCCGCCCAGACCGCCTGGCTCTCCGCCCACAGCGACTGCCTGGACGCCGGCACCGAACTCCAGATGGCCGCCGCCGCCCTCTCCAGGGCTGAGGGCTGTAATCAGTAACCCTTTGTCCTTCAGGCGATTGGTAAAACCGCTTTGTGTAAAAAAACACAAAGCACTTTCAGTAATATCCAGATAGTCAAATAAATACGAAAAACGTAATATGGCAAAGAAAAATTACAATCTGCTGATCGGCATCAGTGCCCTGGTGGGCATTGTGCTTGTGATCGCTTTCGTGGGATACCTCGTGAGCAAACCCCGTCCGCACGTGATCCAGGGGGAAGCCGAGGCGACGGAATACCGGGTTTCCTGCATGGTGCCCGGTCATGTGACGGAACTTTATGTCCGGGAGGGCCAGACGGTCCAGAAGGGCGATACGGTCGCTTTCATCGATTCCCCGCAGGTGCGGGCGAAGCTGGCGCAGGCCCAGGCGGCCCGCAGTGCGGCCCAGGCCCAGAGCGCCAAGGCCCGGAACGGCGCCCGTCAGGAACAGATCGCCGGTGCCTATGAGTTGTGGCAGCAGGCCTTAGTGCAGGAGGACGTGATGAAAAAGTCCTTCGACCGCGTGCAGACGCTCTACGACCAGAAGGTGATCTCCGCCCAGAAATACGACGAGACCAAGGCCAAATACGACGCCGCCGTCGCGCAGGCGAAGGCCGCCAAGAGCCAGTACGACATGGCCCTCAGCGGAGCCCGCAGCGAAGACAAGGCCGCAGCGGCCGCCCTGGTCCATCAGGCCGATGGTGCTATCCGCGAGGTGGATTCCTACCTGCAGGAGCTGTACCTGGTCTCTCCGGCCGACGGAGTGATCTCCAACGTCTATCCCCGGCAGGGAGAGCTGGTGGGACAGGGCTCGCCGGTCGCGACCGTGACCGACCTTTCCGACCTCTGGTTCACCTTCAACATCCGGGAGGACGAGCTCCATGGCATGCAGACGGGGGATGAACTGACCGTGAAGGTGCCCTCCCTGGACGGCGTAACCCTGAAAGCGAAAGTGAATTATATGGCGGTCCGGGAGTCCTATGCCACCTGGAAGGCGACCAAGGAAACGGACCAGTATGACGCGAAGACCTTCGAAGTACGGGCCGTGCCGATGGAGACCGTACAGGGCCTGCGTCCCGGAATGACGGTGCTCGTTGTGAAATGACCTTCCTGGATAAAATAGACAAAGTCATCCGGCGGGAGATCCGGATCTGGGCACGGCGTCCGATCTATTTCCTGGGTTCGGTGGCGGTGATGGCCTTCTGCACGGTCTTTTACCTGACCTTCCTGCAGGACGGCGTCCCATCGGACGTTCCTATCGCCGTGGTGGACCGGGACAATAGTTCCATCTCGCGGAACTTCTGCCGGCAGCTGGATGCCACCCAGCTCGGTAAGGTGGTGCATTACAGCACCTTCGCCGAGGCGGAGGCCGACTTGCAGGGCGGTCGCGTGACCAGCATCTGCCTGATTCCGGAGGGGTTCGCCCGGGACATCCAGGCACAGCGTCAGCCTACGTTCAGCTTCTATATCAACGGTTTGTACTTCCTGGGCGGCTCGCTCGCCTGGAAGGACATCCTGACGATGGTGAATCTGACGGGCGGTGCCGTGCAGCGGGAGGTCCTGCAGATGAAGGGCGTTCCCGAGAGTCAGATCTACGGCCTCCTGCGGCCGGTGGACATCGATATCCACCAGATCGGCAACCCCACGATGAATTACGGGGCGTATCTCGCCAACATGATGATTCCGGGCATGCTGCAGATGGTGGTGATCATCGTCCTCATCTACTCGTTGGGCGCGGAACTCAAGTACGGAACGAGCCGGCATTTGCTGGAAGCCGTCGATCACGACATCTATGCGGCCATCAGTGGAAAAACGGCCCTGTACACCGTCCTGTTCACGCTCATCGGCTGGACCATCGAGGTGATCCTGTACAAGTGGATGCACTTCCCGCTGGCCGGAAGCCTCTGGCAGATGCTGCTGGCCTGTTTCCTGCTGGTCGTGGCTTCCGAAAGCGTCGCCGTCCTCATCATCGGCTGCGTGCCGGT
Source organism: Bacteroidales bacterium UBA3289 (assembly GCA_002361625.1). Taxonomy (GTDB): domain Bacteria; phylum Bacteroidota; class Bacteroidia; order Bacteroidales; family UBA932; genus Cryptobacteroides. Next base: position 5,091 of record DETL01000013.1, read on the forward strand.
CTGCCGCTTCGCGCTTTCCATCGGCGCGCTGTACAGCGTCCTGGGCCTGTCCCTGACCGGTTTCACCCTGCCCGTCGAGGCGATGCCGGCTGGCCTCCGGGGACTTACGGCGATGTATCCGCTCCGGCACTATTATGACCTGTACGTGCAGGTGGGCATCTTCGGCAGCGGATTCGGCGAATGGTATCCGCAGGTCATTGCGCTGCTGCTGTTCTGTTTCCTGCCTTTCCTGGTGATGGGACGGCTCGGGCATGCCTATACGTATCTGGACTATGAGAGGAACTAGGAGATGAAAGAGAGTTACGTGAAAAACTGGCTCAGGGACGCCCTGGGCATCTTCAACCTGGAGCTCAGGAACATTCTTCACGACGGCGGCGTGATGATCATTTTCGTCGTGGCGGGCTTCCTGTATCCGATCCTGTATAATTTCGTCTATAAGAACGGCATCCTGGAGGATACGCCCATCGCCGTGGTGGACGATGCCGCCTGCAGCGACACCCGCCGGATGATCCGGGAGATGGATGCGACGCGGGAGATCGACATCGCCTACCGGTGCACGGACATGAACGAGGCCAAAACCCTCCTGCAGCAGCGGAAGGTCAATGGCATCGTCTATTTCCCCTCCGACTTTGGCGACCGTCTGGCCACCAAGGAAACGGCGACGTTCAGTATCTATGCCGACATGAGCAGTTTCCTCTACTACAAGAACCTCCTCATGGGCAGTGAGTTCGTGATGCTGCACGAGATCAACTCCATCAAAATCGAGCGCCTCTCCCTGGACGGCCTGACGGACCAGGAGGCCGATGCGACGGTGAATACGGTCCGGTACGAGGACATCAACCCGTACAACCGGGCGTTCTCCTACAGCATTTTCCTCATCTCGGCTATCCTCATGCTGATCATCCAACAGGTGATGTTCTATGGCATGGGTATGTCCGTGGGGACGATGCGGGAGGAGAACCGCAGCTTCGCTTCGCTGCCGGACACCTATTCCGGCCGCGGTGTGGGCCGTGTCGTCCTGGGTAGGGGAGGCGCGTACTGGCTGCTGTTCATGGCCATCGGCATCTATGTGTGCTGCATCGTGCCGGCCATGTTCGGGTTCCCGCAGCGGGGGAGCTTCTGGAACATCCTGCTGCTTCTGGCGCTCTTCGTCACCGTGTGCGTGTTCTTCTCGATGACCTGGACGACGCTCGTGACGCGCCGGGAATCGGCCTTCCTGCTGTTCCTGTTCATGTCGCCGGTCCTGGTGTTCCTGACGGGCTTCAGCTGGCCTACGACGGCGTTCCCGGCCTTCTGGAAGTATTTCTCCTGGCTGTTCCCGTCCACCTTCGGCTGCCAGGCGTTCATCAACATGAACACGGCGGGTGCTCCGCTCACCGTCGTCGCTCCGCAGCTCCGGGCCCTTTGCATCCAGGGCGCTGCGTATTACATCCTCGCCTGCGTGGCGGTGTATGTGGAGAACTTCGCCCTGAAGCATGGGCCGAAGATCAAAGAAAAAGCCCGCGAGTACCGCGGGCTTCCTACAGGTCGTAAGGTAACCGGAGCTTAGTCCTTCACGCTGAAAGCGTAGATGCAGTGGCTGTGGTAGGTCTCGCCGGGGCGGAGTACCACGGAAGGCCACTGGGGCTTGTTGGGGGAGTCCGGATAGTGCTGGGTCTCCAGGCAGATGGCCGAGCGCTGCTTGTAAACGATGCCCTTCTTGCCCGTCACGGTACCGTCCAGGAAGTTGCCGGTGTAGATCTGGACGCCGGGCTCGTCGGTGTACAGTTTCAGGGTGATGCCGGAAGCGGGGGAATACAGGAGGCCGGCCAGCTTGGTGATGTCACCCTGGGTATCCAGCACCCAGTTGTGGTCGTAGCCGTTTCCGTTGCGGATCTGTTCGTCGTCGGCATTGATGCGGTCTCCGATGACGGCCAGCGTCCTGAAATCGAACGGCGTATTCTCCGTCGGAAGGATCTCACCCGTGGTCATATAGGTATTGTCCACCGGAGTGAAGCTGGTGGAATTCAGGCACAGGAGGTCGTCCGTGATGGGGTTGTTCGGGTCTCCGGAAAGGTTGAAGTAGGAGTGGTTCGTCATGTTGATGATCGTGGGCGCGGAGGTCGTGGCCTCATAGGCGATGTCGATCTTGTTGTCCGGGGTGAGGGTGTAGGTCACGTAGGCCTTCACTTCGCCGGGGAAGTTGTTGTCGCCGTCGGGAGAGACGCGGAGGAGTTTCACGTGCGTGGCATCGGCCTCCACGCACTCATAGACCTGATACTGCCAGCCGGTGGGGCCGCCGTGGAGACAGTGCTGGAAGTTGTTCTGGGGCAGCTGGTATTCGGTTCCGTCCAGGGTGAAACGGCCCTGGTTGATACGGTTCGCATACCGGCCGATGGCGGCGCCGAAGTCGGAAGCGTTGTTCTCGGGGAAATAGTCGGAGATTTTGTCAAAGCCCAGGACGACGTCCTGCATCTTGCCGTCCCGGTCCGGGACCATGATGGAGACGATGCGGCCGCCGAAGTTGGTGATGCATACCTCCATGCCCGCCTCGTTCGTGAGGGTGTAGAGGGCTGTCGGAGCGCCGTTGTACTCGCTCACGAAATCGGCCGGGTTCAGGCCGGAGGCCGTGAGGGTCACCTGCTCTTTCTGGCCGCAGGCGACGAGGGCGAGGGCCGCGCAAAGGGAAATGATTGTCTTTTTCATATGTGGTTTGTTCTGTATTGGCATATCGCTGCACAAAGTTGCGAAAATTTTTCTATATTTGAGAGATTTTTGAAAAAGATAGTAAAATAATCATCCATAAAAAACACAAAAACGACATGACTGAAACCAAGAAAAACACCAATCTGGTGGCCATCATCACGATGTGCTTCATCTTTGCGATGATTTCTTTCGTGACCAACATGGCTGCCCCGTTCGGCAACATCTGGAAGGGCCAGTACAGCTGGGCCGGCATGATGGGCAACATGATGAACTTCGCCGCCTACCTGTTCATGGGTATCCCGGCGGGCAAGATGCTCCTCAAGGTGGGTTACAAGAAGACCACCCTCATCGCCCTGGCGACCGGTTTCGTGGGCATTGTGATCCAGTGGCTCTCCAGCCGTAGCTTCCTGGGTGGCAGCGCCATTTACGTGTACCTCCTCGGTGCCTTCGTGTGCGGCTTCTGCGTGTGCATGCTCAACACCGTGGTGAACCCGATGCTGAACCTCCTCGGCGGCGGCGGCAACAAGGGCAACCAGTACATCCAGATCGGCGGCACCCTGAACTCCCTCACCGGTACCCTGACTCCGCTTCTGGTGGGTGTTCTCATCGGCACCGTGACCGACAAGACTGCGATGTCCGACGTGGCTCCGTTGCTCTTTATCGCCATGGCCGTCTTCGCCATCGCCTTCGTCATCATTTCCCTCGTGAAGATCCCGGAGCCGGCGCAGGAGCGCAAGACCACCGTCTATGAGCACAGCGCCTGGAATTTCCGTCATTTCGTGCTCGGCGCCCTCGCCATCTTCTTCTATGTGGGCATCGAGATCGGTATCCCCGCCCAGGTGAACTTCTTCCTTTCCGATGCCTCCGCCAAGGGCGCCGGCATCGCGGTGAACGGTGCGGCCATCGGCGGCGCGATCGCGGCCGTGTACTGGCTGCTCATGATGGTGGGCCGTTTCTCCTCCACCCTCATCTCCGGCAAGGTTTCCACCCGTACCCAGATGACGGTCGTGAGCGCCGTTGCGATCATCCTCGTCATCGCCGCCATCTTCACGCCGAAGACGGTCACCGTCAACATGCCCGGCTACAGCGCCGCCGACGGTTTCGCGATGTTCCGCGTCCCGCTGAGCTGCCTGTTCCTCGTGCTCTGCGGTCTGTGCACCTCCGTCATGTGGGGCGCCATCTTCAACCTCGCGGTCGAAGGCCTCGGCAAGTACACCGAGTCCGCTTCCGGTATCTTCATGATGCTGGTCGTCGGCGGCGGTATCATGCCGCTCATCCAGGAATACCTCGCCAAGGGTGTCGGCTACATGAACAGCTACTGGCTCGTCGTCGCGATGCTGGCTTACCTGCTCTACTACGCCGTCTCCGGCTCCAAGAACGTTAACAAGGACATTCCTGTCGACTAATCCTTTGATATAATGGCACAAGACTTAGTAATCGGTATCGACGTAGGCGGACAGACCGCCAAGTGCGGCGTCGTGGACGCCCGCGGCAACATCGTCGCCCAGACCGTCATCAGTTCCGAAAATACGGAAAGCGCGGACCAGTTCGTCGCCGCCCTCGCGGAGGCCCTGCAGCGCATCATCACCGAGGCCAATGCCGAAGGCTGCATCCGCGGCATCGGCGTGGGCATCCCGAACGGCAACTTCTACACCGGCGTCGTCGAGAACGCCGTGAACCTCGTCTGGGCCAAGGGCGGCAACATCCCCTTCGCCAAGATGCTCCAGGAGCAGATGAACGGCATCCCCGTCTCCCTCACGAATGATGCGAACGCCGCCGCCATGGGCGAAATGACCTATGGCGCCGCCCGTGGCATGAAGAACTTCATCATGATCACCCTCGGCACCGGTGTCGGTTCCGGTATCGTGATCAACGGAGAGGTCGTGTATGGCCACGACGGATTTGCCGGCGAACTGGGCCACACCTGTGCTGTGCGCCATAATGGCCGTCGCTGCAACTGCGGCAAGGAAGGCTGCCTGGAGACGTACGCCTCCGCGACCGGCGTTGCCCGTACCGCCCGTGAATGGCTGGACATGACCGACGAGCCGTCCCTCCTCCGTTCCCTGGACAACATCAAGTCCAAGAACGTCTATGAGGCGGCGAAGGAAGGCGACAAGCTCGCCCTCCGCGTGTTCGAATACACCGGCCGCATCCTCGGCGAGAAATTCGCGGACTTCATCGAGTTCTCCGCCCCGGAGGCCATCGTCCTCTTCGGCGGCTTGGCCCGTGCCCGCGAGTTCCTCGAGGAGCCCATCCGCAAGTCCATGGACGAGAACGTCATCCCGCTCTGGCGCGGCAAGGTGAAGCTCGTCTTCTCCCAGCTCAAGGAGTCCGACGCCGCCATCCTCGGCGCCTCCGCCCTCGCCTGGGAACTGTAACAGTTTTACGCAATCTTTCGTCCCCGACCGATTTCCCGGCCGGGGACGTTTTTGTTATAGCGTTGATTAATAGTGAATTATAAAAAGTGCTTTATGTCGAAAAACATAAAGCACTTTTAGTAAACAGTTGACAGTCAGATGACTGCGGAAAACGCTACTTCTTGTACTGCACGGCGGCGGCCTCAACGGGGAGGGCGGCCTTGTAGTTCGCGAGGTAGGCTTCGAAGCCGGCGACATCGGCGGGATCCGGGTCGATCTTGGTGCCGGTGTTGCCGGCGAAGACGACCTTGTCCAGGAAGTCGGGCAGGGAGAGGGAACCGCCGTTCGCCATGTAGGAACCCAGGAGGGCGATGCCCCAGGCGCCGCCTTCGCCCGCGGTCTCCATGACGGAGATGGGGGAGTTCAGGGCGGCGGCGAGGAAGCGCTGTCCCACGACCGGGGTCTTGAACAGGCCGCCGTGGCCGGTGATGCGGTCCACCTTCACGTGCTCCTTCTCGAACAGCACGTCATTGCCGATCTTGAGCACGGCGATGGCGCCGTACAGCTGGGCGCGGAAGAAGTTCGCGAGGGAGAACTTGTCGGAGGCGCTGCGCACGAACAGCGGACGGCCCTCCGCGAAGCCGGTGACCGGCTCGCCGGAGACGTAGTTGTAGGCCACGAGGCCGCCGCAGTCGGGATCGCCCTCCAGAGCGTGCGTGAACAGGATGCGATAGATGTCGTGCTTGTCGTCGATGGGCCCCAGGAGGGCCTGGTACTCGCGGATCATCTTCACCCAGGCGTTCAGTTCCGACGTGCAGTTGTTGCAGTGGACCATCGCGACGAGATTCCCGTCCGGCGTGGTGACCATGTCGATCATCTCGTTCGGCTCCGACAGCTCATGCTCCAGGACGATCATGGAGAAGGAGGAGGTGCCGGCGGAGACGTTGCCCGTGCGGGGCTTGACGGCGTTCGTCGCGACCATGCCGGTCCCGGCGTCGCCTTCCGGCGGGCACAGGGGCACACCGGCCTTCAGGTGGCCGGAGATGTCCAGCCGCTTGGCACCGGTCTCGGTGAGACGGCCGGCGGCCGCGCCGGCGGGCAGCACCTTGGGCAGGATGTCCCGGAGCTTCCAGGGATAGCCCTTCGGGGCAACGAGTTTCTCGAACTTCTCCACCATGTCGGCGCGGTAGTTGCCGGTGGCCGGGTCGATGGGCAGCATGCCGGAGGCGTCGCCCACGCCCAGGACCTTCTCGCCGGTGAGCTTCCAGTGGATGTAACCGGCCAGGGTGGTGAAGTAGGCAATCTGAGGAACGTGCTCCTCTCCGTTCAGGATGGCCTGGTACAGGTGGGAGATGCTCCAGCGGAGCGGGATGTTATAGACGAAGAGCTTGGAGAGCTCCGCCGCGGCGGGGCCGGTGTTGGTGTTCCGCCAGGTGCGGAAGGGAACGAGGAGACTGCCCTCGGCGTTGAACGGCATGTAGCCATGCATCATAGCGCTGATGCCGATGGCGGCGAGATGCTCGATCTCCACGTCGTAGCGGGCCTTTACGTCGGCGCGGAGGGAGGCGTAGCAGTCCTGCAGGCCGAACCAGATGGCCTCCTTGCTGTAGGTCCAGAGGCCGTCCACGAGCTGGTTCTCCCACTCATGGGCGCCCTGGGCGATGGGATTGTGGTCCTCATCGACCAGGACGGCCTTGATGCGGGTGGATCCGAACTCGATGCCCAGGATGGCTTTTCCGGTTTCGATGGTGATCCTCGGGTCCATGCTACTTGAGGGCTTTGTTCAGGAGATAATAGACCTCGTTCGTGCGGAGTTCCTTCTTGAATCCTTCGATGGTCGTATGCTTGTCGATATGGACGAACTCGATGCCGGTCATCTCGGCGAAATCGTCCCAGTATTCAGCCGTGATGTCATAGCTGAAGGCGGAGTGGTGCGTACCGCCGGCGAGGATCCAGGCCCCGGCACCCACCTCGAAGGTAGGCTGCGGGATCCAGAGGGCGGAGGCGACGGGGAGCTTGGGCATGGGCTTGGGCTCGATGCACTCCACGTCCTGCGCGATGAGGCGGAAGCGGTTTCCGAGGTCCACGACGGTGGCTTTGATGCCGAAACCGGTCTTGGAGGTGAATACGAGACGGGCGGTGGGCTGCTTGCGGATGCCGATGCCCAGGAAATGGACCTCGAGCTTGGGTTTGTCCGTGGCGATCATCGGGCACACCTCGAGCATGTGGCTCTGGAGGGAGGAGCTGCGGTCGCCGGCGAAGTTGAGG
>DETL01000013.1:12446-12650 GCA_002361625.1 Bacteroidales bacterium UBA3289
AGTTGAGGGTGTAGTCCTCGAGGAAGGAACAGCCCTTCGGCAGGCCCTGGGACATGACCCAGAGGGAACGGTACAGGCAGGCCGTCTTCCAGTCGCCCTCGGCACCGAAGCCGATACCCTCGGCCATCAGGCGCTGCGAGGCGAGACCGGGGATCTGGTCGAAGCCGCAGAAGTCGGGAGCGTCGATGTCGGCGTCGCCCAGGT
>DETL01000013.1:12711-27324 GCA_002361625.1 Bacteroidales bacterium UBA3289
AGTTGGTGGTGAAGGCCGTGGCGCCCTTGTCGGCAAGCACGCGGCGGATGGCGATCTCCGCCTTGGCGGAATTGCGCACCTTATCCCAGTAAACCTCCTCACCGGTCTCGTCGATCTTGACGGTGTAGAGCTTCTTGTACTCCTCGACGAGAGCGTCGGTCTCGGCGTCCGTGACCTTCTTGTAGTATTCCATCAGGCTGGAAACCGGGAAGTAGTCCACATGGTAGCCCAGGCGCTGCTCGAACTCGACGCGGTCGCCGTCGGTCACGGCGACATTGTTCATGTTCATGCCGAACATCAGACAGCGGACGTTCTTCGCATCGGCGACACCGGCGGCCACGCGGGCCCACACGGCAATCTTCTTCTGGGCCTCGGCGTCCTTCCAGTAACCGACGACGACCTTGCGCTGCACGCGCATCCGGGTGCAGATGTGGCCGAACTCGATGTCGCCGTGGGCGCTCTGGTTCAGGTTCATGAAGTCCATGTCGATGTCACCCCACGGAATCTCCGCGTTGTACTGGGTGTGGAAGTGGAGGAGGGGCTTCTCCAGGGCCTGGAGCCCCTTGATCCACATCTTCGCCGGAGAGAAGGTGTGCATCCAGGTGATGATTCCCACGCACTTCTCGTCGTTGTTGGCGGCCTTCATCACGGCCTCGACCTCCTTGCTGGAATTGGCCGTGCCCTTATAGACAATCTTCACGGGAATGATGCCGGAGGCGTTCAGGCCCTCGACCATTTCCTTGCTGTGGCCGTCCACCTGGACGACTGCGTCGCCACCGTACAGGAGCTGCGCTCCGGTGACCCACCATAATTCGCAATTTTCGTATGCCATAATCTTTTTGTGTTTTGTGTTTTTGCGGTTATTTCTTATCCTGGCCGTAATAGGCGTTGGGGCCATGCTTGCGGGAGTAATGCTTCTCGATGAGGTGCTTGTTCATCGAGGGGACATGCTCGACGATGTCGAGCGTGTTGAGGTGCAGGGTCGAGGCGATGAAGGCCATCTTGGCGACCTCCTCGAGGACGACCGCGTTGTGGACGGCGTTGTCGGCGTCGGTGCCCCAGGCGAAGGGGCCGTGGTTCTTCACGAGGACCGCGGGGGTGTCGTCGGGGTTCATCCCCTTGAATCGCTCCACGATGACGTTGCCGGTCTCTTTTTCGTATTCCCCGAAGACCTCGGCTTTTTTCATGTCGCGGGTGCAGGGGATGTCGTCATGGAAGTAATCGGCATGGGTGGTGCCGATGTTCGGGATGTCACGGCCGGACTGGGCCCACGCGGTGGCGAAGGTGGAGTGCGTGTGCACGACCCCGCCGATGTTCGGGAAGGCCTTGTACAGGACCACGTGCGTGGGGGTGTCGGAGGAGGGCTTGTAATGGCCCTCCACGACTTTCCCTTCCAGGTCCACGACCACCATGTCCTCGGGTTTCATGTTGTCATACGAAACCCCGGACGGCTTGATGACCACCAGGCCGGTCTCCCGGTCGATGGCGGAAACATTGCCCCAGGTGAAGATCACGAGACCGTGCTTCACGAGGTCCAGGTTGGCCTGGCAGACTTTCTTTTTGAGCTCTTCCAACATAGACTACCAGAAGTAGATATAGAAGGCCACGGTGAAGGCCAGGATGATGACGGAATGGATGACGTCCCACTTGTTCCAGGAGGCGCGGGTGACGGCCTTCTGCTCCTCGGTGGCGGTGCCGAAGCACAGGCCCTGTACCTGCTCGGGGGCGGGTTTCGGGGTGAGGAGGGTGATGACGATCGCGAGGGCGATGCAGAACAGGAACATCCAGACGCAGAACGCATAGACGTTCATCTCGTTGAAGATGTAGGTGAAGGCGTTGTGGGCTTCCGGATTGACGATCATCGTGATGAGGCGGGTGAAGCCCAGGACGAGACCCACGATCAGGGTCCACATGCCGGCCTTCGGGGAGGTCTTCTTCCAGCTGATACCCAGCAGGAACACCGCGGCGATGGCCGGAGCGAGGAGGCTCTGGACGCTCTGGATGTAGTTATAGAGGGACTTGCCCATCCGCTGGATGACGAAGATCCACAGGACGCCGAGGACCACGACCACGACGGTGGCGATACGGCCGATGGTGACGAGTTTCTTCTCATCGGTATCCGGGTGCTTGCGCTTGTAGATGTCGATGGTGTAGAGCATCGCGGAGGAATTGTACAGGGAGGCGAGGGAGCTCATGAGGGCGGCGAGGATACCGCAGATCACGACACCCTTCAGACCCACCGGGAGGAGGGTGTTCACGAGCATCGGGAAGGCGATGTCCGGGTTCGCGACCGTGCCGTTCGGCTGGAGCTGGAGGGCGGCGGCGAGCTGCTGTCCGATGGCGGAATCCGGGGTCTTGGTGAGCGCGTAGGCGATCATGCCGGGGATGAGGAACAGGAAGACCGGGAGGAGCTTGAGGTAGGCGCCGAAGATGGTGCCGCGGCGGGCCTCCTTCTGGTCCTTGCCGGAGAGGACGCGCTGGACGATGAACTGGTCGGTGCACCAGTACCAGAAGCCGATGATGGCGGAGCCGAAGAGGGCGCCGTACCACGGGAACTCGGGATCCTTGCCGGAGCGCATGAGGTCGGTCATGCTGTCGCCGTACTCATTGACCGGCTGGGCGCCGCAGATGTCCATCATGGTGTTCCATCCGCCGAGCTCCTTGAGACCCAGGTACAGGATCACGAGGGAGCCGATGAGAAGGATCGGCGTCTGCAGGACGGAGGTCTTCAGGACGGATTCCATACCGCCGATGACGGTGTAGATGGCGGTGATGATCACCAGGGCGAGGGCCGCGACCCAGAAGTTGATGCCCAGGAGGGTGTTCAGCGCGAGGCCGCCGGCGAGGACGGTCACGGACACCTTGGTGAGGACGTAGCTGGCGAGGGACAGCCAGGTGAGGATCCCGCGGCTCTGCTTGTTGTAGCGCTTCTCGAGGAACTCAGGCATGGTATAGACCATGGAACGTTCGTAGAAGGGGACGAACACCCAGCCGAGGATGAGGATCATCCAGCCCTGGATTTCCCAGTGGGCCTGGGCCATGCCGGCGGAGGCGCCGGTGCCCGCGAGGCCGATCAGGTGCTCGGAGCCGATGTTGGAAGCGAAGATGGATGCGCCGATGGCAATCCAGGTGGCACTGCGGCCGCTCAGGAAGTAGTCCCCGGAGGTTTCCTTCTTCTTGCGGGAGACGTCCCAGCAGATCCAGATCATCGCCACGAAGAACAGGGCGATCACGATCCAGTCCCAGGATGCGAGCGTGATGCGGTTCAGGTCCGCAGCCGCTGCGAGGGTCATGAAGTTGAGGTGCATAATGATATTGGGTTAGATTTTGAAATTGCCGTCGTATTTGTCCTGGTTGAACCGGTACAGGGCCGCCCCCTTGCGGGAGGAGGTCTTGTCGATCCGGCCGGTTTTTTCGATATAGTCCATCGCTGCGATCCGCTTGCGGAAGTTCCGCTTGTCGATGGCCTCGCCCTGGATGGCCTCGTAGAGCGTCTGCAGCTGCGTGAGGGTGAATTCCTCCGGCAGGAGGTTGATGCCCACCGGCTTCACGCCCGCCTGGTAGCGCATGAAGCGCAGGGCGTCCTGCACCATGCGGTCATGGTCGAAGATGAGGTGGGGAATTTCGTTGAGCTTGACCCAGTGCGCATTGTGGGCCTTGACAAGCTCGTGGTCGTATTTCTTGATGTCCACGAGGGCGTAATACGCGGTGGAGAGCACCCGCTCCCCGGGGTCGCGTCCGGGATCGCCGTAGGTATGGACCTGCCGCATGTACAGGTCCCGGAGGCCGGTGAGCTCCGCCACCACGCGGCGTGCGGCGTCGTCCAGGCTCTCTCCTTCCTCCACGAATCCGCCCATCAGGGACCACTGTCCCTTCGCCGGCTCGAAGTCGCGCTGGAGCAGCAGGAGGCTCAGTTCCCCCTCCTCGAACCCGAAGATGATGCAGTCCACGGCGGCGTGGAACTTGGGATGGATGCTGTAGTAGGCTTGCGGGGCCATTAGTTTGGTGTTATTTTTACACTTCTTGTGTTTTGCAAAGATATGTATTATAAAGTGTAAATGCAACACTTTTCTGCAGAAAGTGATGGGCCGTTCTGTTTTTCTTCGTATCTTTGGACATGATGAAGAAGATCGTATTGTATTTCAGTGCATTGTTGCTGAGTCTGCCCCTGGCGGCGCGCGAGGCAAGGGTGGCCGGGCCGGACGGCCGGCTGGTGGTGACTGTCTCTGACGAGGGCGGAAAGCCCGCTTATTCCGTAACCTATGACGGCGTGACCTTCCTGGAGCCTTCGCCGCTGGGTCTCAAGGCCGATATCGGGGATTTCACCGAGGGACTCCTGCTGTCCGGTTTCACCCAGAATGCGGTGGCCGATGATTACAGCGTGCCTACGATCAAGTTCTCCACGGTGCACTACCGGGCGAACCGGGGCGTGTTCCGCTTCGTGAAAGCCGGCGGGGGAACTGAAGAAAAGGTGGTCCTGGAACTGGAGGTGCAGGTAAGCGCGAACGACATCGCTTTCCGGTATAAGGTGCCTGCTCCGGACGGATGGACCAAGGTGTGCCGGGTGCTGGAGGAGGCGACAGGCTATGTGTTCCCGGAGGGAACGACCTCTTTCCTGTGCCCCCAGATGCCGCCGATGGCAGGGTTCGCCCGGACGACGCCGAGTTACGAGACCGCCTACACGGCCGATGACTCCCTGGGCAGGAACGGGGACGGATATGGCTATGTGTTCCCGGGTCTGTTCCGTCGCGGGGACAAGGGGTGGATCCTGCTGAGCGAGACCGGTGTCCATGGGAACTACTGCGGTGGAAGGCTCATCGGCCTTGCCGACGGATCCTACCGGCTGGGCTTTCCGATGGAGGAGGAGTTCAACGGGAACGGGACGGTGACGGCCGGGATCCCGGTCCCCGGATATACGCCGTGGCGGACCATCACCGTCGGCACGGATCTCAAACCCATCGCGGAAACGACCGTGGCGTGGGACGTCGTGGAACCGCAGTATGCGCCCTCCAAGGCCTACAGCGGCTCCAAGGGCTCCTGGAGCTGGATCATCAAGATGGACGACAGCATCAACTTCGACACCCAGAAAGAGTATGTCGATTTCAGCGCGGCGATGGGCTGGCAGACGGTGCTCGTGGACAACTGGTGGGACACCCGGATCGGTCGGGAAAAGATCGAAGAACTGGCGGCCTATGCCCGGACCCAGGGCGTCCAGCTCTGCCTCTGGTACAATTCCAACGGCTACTGGAACGATGCGCCGCAGGGGCCGCGGGACATCATGGACCGGAGCATTACCCGCCGGCGGGAGATGCAGTGGATGCAGAGCATCGGCATCCGGGGCGTCAAGGTGGACTTCTTCGGCTCCGACAAGCAGCAGACGATGCAGCTCTACGAGGACATCCTGGCCGATGCCAACGACTTCGGCCTGGTGGTGGTTTTCCATGGCTGCACGCTGCCCCGGGGCTGGGAACGGATGTACCCGAACTTCGCTTCGGCCGAGGCAGTCCTGGCGAGCGAAAACCTCCATTTCTCGCAGGAACGGGACGATACGGAGGCCTTCCACGCCTGCCTGCACCCGTTCATCCGGAACACGGTGGCTTCGATGGACTTCGGCGGCAGCACTTTGAACAAGGTCTATAACGCGACGAACGATCCCGCGCTCCCGGGCACCGTCCGCCGCACGTCGGACGTCTTCGCCCTGGCGACAGCCGTTCTCTTCCAGAGTCCCGTCCAGCACTTTGCCATGGCCCCGAACAACCTCACGGATGCCCCGCAGTGGGCCGTGGACTTCATGAAGGACGTGCCCACGCAGTGGGACGAAATCCGCTTCATCGACGGCTATCCGGGCCGATACGTGGTCCTTGCCCGCCGCTCCGGTGACAAATGGTACACCCTGGGCATCAATGCCTCGGCCGAAACGCGCACCGTCACCCTGGATCTTCCGGCAGGGGATTACACGCTGTACAGCGATATGCCGCTTTCCGGTGACAAGGCGCAGCGGAGGTCCCGTCCCGCCTTCCAAACCGGCCCCGACTCCACCGTCGCCTCCTTCCCGAGCCACCAGGAATCCCGTACGCACCCAGGCGGCACCCTCACCGTGCAGATGCCCTGCAATGGCGGGTTTGTGATTGTGCAGTAAAAACCTTGCCCCCGGTGCTGTCGCAGCGCCGGGGGCAAAACCAACCAAACATTATTAAAATCACTCATCCATGCCTTCGATGGTCCGGATCGTTCCGTCCTCGTTGTAGGTGAGTTCGCATACTTTCAGGCTGCGGAGGCGGTTGATGCCCTGGGAGGGGGCGCTGTCGTGGTGGAAGAGCCACCACTTGCCGCCGAATTCCACGATGCTGTGGTGCGTGGTCCAGCCGATGACCGGGGTGAGGATCTTTCCCTGGTAGGTGAAAGGCCCGTAGGGGCTGTCGCCGATGGCATAGCACAGGCAGTGGGTGTCGCCGGTGGAGTAGCTGAAGTAGTACTTTCCGCCCCGCTTGTGGACCCAGGCCGCCTCGAAGAAGCGGCGGGCGTTGTCTTCCACTTTGATGGGGGTGCCGTCCTTGTCCAGCAGGACGACGGGCTTCGGGTCTTCGGCGAACTGGAGCATGTCGTGGGAGAGCCGTACGACGCGGGCCGGGATGGCAGGCTGCCCGTCGGCCGGGTAGGATGTGCCGCAGTCTTTGGCGAGGTTGTCCTCGTAGCGCTGGAGCTGGCCGCCCCAGATGCCGCCGAAGAACATGTAGAATTCGTCGTCATCGTCATGCAGGACGGCTATGTCGATGGAATAGCTTCCCCGGATGGGATCCGGAAGGGCCTTGAAAGGACCGGTGGGGGAGTCCGAGACGGCGACGCCGATGCGGAAGATGTCCGTCTTGTCCTTGGCCGGGAAATACATGTAGTAGCGTCCGTCCCGGCCCTTCACCACATCGTTGTCCCAAAGCTGGCGGCGTGCCCAGGGTACATCCTTGATATCCAGGACATTGCCCCAGTCCTTGACCGGGGAGGTCATGGGGTCGCCGCCCTCGATGGAGAGGACGTGGTAGTCCTTCATGTCATACTCGCTGCCGAAGTCATCGTCCGGTGCGGCGGATTCCCAGTCATGGGAGGGATAGATGTACACCTTGCCGTCGAACACGTGGACGGACGGGTCGGCCATATAGTCCTCCGGAAGGAGGTAGCGCTTGGTAACTTTGTCTGCCATATTTCGTTATGATCTTGCTTCGATTGCCTTGTTGATTTCGTCCATCTTTTCGTCCGTGAGCTCGTACTTGGAGATGATCCACATCGCCAGGAGCAGGAGGACGGCCGGGATCACGCACACGAGCCAGAGGATGCCCTGCTCGGCGAGCGGGGTCTGCGTGGCGCTGTCGGCGTTGAATCCCACCCAGGCGAGGACGAGGCCCGGGACCACGCCGCCGAGGGCCATGCCGGCCTTGAAGAAGATGCCGGTGAGGGCGTTCACGATGCCGGCGATGCGCTTGCCGGTGGTGTATTCGCCGTAGGAGATGACCTCGGGAACGAGGGCCCACATGTAGCCCGTCGCCGTGATGATGCCCGTGGACTTGACGAACTGGGCGATGCACAGGAGGACGAAGTTCCCCTTGAGCGCCGGAATGGACACGAAGGTGTACATCATGGCCATGCCCAGGATGGCGACCCCGAGGAAGAGGTAGAACATCCCGCGCTTGCCGATCTTCTTCTTGATGGCGGGCACCAGCGGCATGAAGATGAAGGCGGGAATGGTCCCGAGCCACATGAACAGGGTAGTCAGCAGCGGGGTTGCCTTCACGTTATAGGTCATGAAATAGGCGTCGGCCGCATTTCCCACGCTCATCATCGCGAAAGCGGTGATGAAGAAGAAGGCCAGCACGCGGAGGGGCTTGTTCCGGACGAACTCCATCCAGAGGTCGCTCACTTTCACGTTGGCCGCCTCCTTCTGGTCCATGACCACGCGCTCTTTGCACTGGGAGAAGCAGAAGACGAGGAGGGCGAGCCCGGCGAGGGCGAAGATCGTCATGGTGATGAACCAGGCCGATCCGGCCTCCGGCGTATTGTACACGGCGGTCATCTTCCCGGTTTCCGGGTTCAGAACCTTCGGGGCGAAGAGGGCGATGATCAGCGGAAGGGACTTCACGCACAGGGCGCCGAGGTTCGCCATGAACATCCGGGTGCTGGTGAGGATGGTGATTTCATCCGTGTCCCGGGTGAGGGAGGCGTTGAGGGCGCCGTAAGGGACGTTCACGAGGGTATAGCACATGGACATGCCCACATAGGTGACGTAGGCATAGACCAGGGAGCCGCTGAACCCGTTCCAGAAGCAGAGGATGGCGAGGCCCACGAGCGGAATGCCGCCCAGGATGAGCCAGGAGCGGTATTTGCCCCACTTGGGATTGCCCTTGTCCACGATGGTGCCCACGATGGGGTCCCAGACGACGTCCACCAGGCGGACGATGAGGAACATCAGTGCGGCGACGTCCGGCTTGAGCCCGAAGACGTTCGTGTAGAAGAAAAGGAGCCAGATCGAGATGGTCTGGTAGATGAGGTTCTGGGCCATGTCGCCGGCGCCGAAACCGATGCGCTGGAGCCAGCTGAGCTTGTAAAATCCTTTGGATGAGGTGTTCTCGGCCATATCAGTTCAGGTTTTGTGAATTCAGGATGACGTTTGCGGTGCGCTGCCCGACGGTTTTCTTGTCCTGCGGGTGGATGTCGTTCCATTCGCCGAGGTCCGCGTTCGGGACGAGGTACACCCCATCCACCTTCCCGGCGGTGGCACGCTGCTCCTTCTGCACGCGGTTCCAGCCCCAGTCGTTGTCAGTGAGTTCGGAGTGCTCGAAGGCGGCCAGTTCGATGACGTAGAAGGGAAGGTCCGGGGTCGATGTCTCCGCCCGCCAGGAGGCGACCATCGTCTCCAGCAGGTGGCCGTAGTCCGCGGCATTGCCGCAGTTGCTTTCGCCCTGGTACCAGATGACGCCGGCGAAGGGATAGGCCTTCATCGGGGCCGTGATAGCGTTCCACAGGCCTGCCGGTTTGTACTGGAGGAACACCTGGGAAGGGCGCGCCGGCATCCGGCGGCCGTCCTTGTGCTCCCAACCGGTGAGAAGGGAGATGTCACCGTCCTTTGTTTCCAGGCTGTAGCGCTTGTCCGGAACGGCGCTGGCGGGATTGCCGCCCGCAGCGTAAAGGTGAATTTCGATCAGGTTATCCCCCTCGTGCAGGATCCCTTCCGGAACCGTGTAATTGCGAGGAGGATACATATACGTGGTGTTCCCCACATACGTGCCGTTCACGAACGTGGAATCCGCGTCGATGAGGGCGCCGAGGTGCAGGATGGAGGGCCCTTCCGGGGCCTTGGTCAAGGTCACTTTCCGGCGGAGGTAGTGGCTGCCATAGACATTCTGTCCCTGGCGGTCCTTTGCCCAGCCCTTGTCGAACAGATCGATAGCCTTCCATTTCGCGGCCGTATTGGCCGGGAGGGCGTTATGGGCGTTCTGCCAGTTGCTGTACAGGGTGGCGTTGAAACGGTTGATGCTGTCCAGGTACGCAGGCTGCTGAAGCAGGTGCAGCTCGTCCAGCGCATATCCGGGGAGGCAGGCCTCTTCGATCCACGCCTCGATGGGCGATCCGCCCACGGCATTGTTCACCATGCCCACGGGAACGCCCGTTTTTTCCTGCAGGTACCGGGCAGTGAAGTAGCTCACGGCACTCCAGCCGAGGGCGGTGGAATCGCTGTCCAGGACCTCCCAGCGGGCGTCGGGGAGTTCTTCCGCCGGTGTATCGAACCGGTAGGCGAGGGGAACTTTCATGTACCGGACCTTATCGTTGGCGTATCCCTTGATGTCGTCGGCGACCACGTCCAGGCAGCGCCTCACGGGCAGTTCCATGTTGGACTGGCCGGAACAAAGGTACACATCCCCCACGAGCACATCCTGCAAGGTGCAACCGTTCGCTTCCAGCGTGTAAGGACCGCCGGCTTCCGAGGCGGGAAGCGTGACGCACCAGCGGCCGGCCGTATCGGCCTTGGCCTTGAGTGTCCGTCCCTGCCAGCGCACCTTGACGGCGGCGCCGGGCTCCGTGGTTCCCCGCACGGGAATCTCCCGGCCGCGCTGGATCACCATGCCGTCCCCGAAGGGAGCGGAGAATGTGACGGGGACCGGCTCGCTGCAGGCGGCGAGTGTCAGGAGGAGCGTCAGGATGGGAAGGCCATGTTTCATATGCGTTTTTTCTTGATACAAAGGTACGGGGAAAATCCCTGAAACACTGAAAAGAATGTTTCAGGGGCTTTAAAAATGATATCCGGATTTTCGATTTCGGTTCAAATACTGCTATTTCCGATACAGGCGTTCCAGCCGGTCGTGAGGCAGCCGTGGATTTCCTTGACCACCTCCATGGTTTCGGTCCAGTGGTCGGTCCCTTTGCTCCAGCTCTCGTCATACAGGTGTTCGGTCATCCAGAGGCGTTTCCCCTTTTCTGCGGGCAGGGCTGACCCAGGAAGAACTCGCGACCAGGATTGGAACGAAAAAGAGTTTCATTTCCCGGGTCGAGCGAGGACATGCCGACATTCAACTGTCCACGCTGGTAAAATTGTTCCAAGGTCTCGGTCGTCAGGTCAGCGTGAGAGTGTTGTAAGCCTCGAATGTCAACACCCTTATTGAGCCGGTACTCATAACAAAAAGGATGACGTCAGGTCTTTTTGACTTTGTCGCTCACTTTTTAATCGGGAATTACGGTTTTTGCCGGACGATGACCGGCCGGATGGTCCGCATCGCGGAACTGGACATCAAGTGCACGGACATGAATGCGCAGGCCGACCTTTATAAGTTCATCTTCCAGAAGTACCTGGAAATCGTTCCGGCGGCCCAGCGCGGCGGCATTACCATCTGGGGCATCAACGACAAGGATTCCTGGGTGGGCGAGAACAACGCCCCGCTCCTGTACGCCGGCTCCACCTACATCCGCAAGCCCGCCTACGAGGCCCTCTACCTCTATCTCTGCGAACTCGCCGGGGTGGATCCTTATAAGGAAGTCCCTGTGAAATAACCGGATTTCAGCAGCGAACTGGCTGCCGCCACCATAGCAGCATCCTGCAGTTTTTCTTGATTCCCGAAACAAATTTCGTAACTTTGCGGAGCACACTCCAGCGGAAGTAGTGTAACGGCAGCACGCAAGACTTCAGATCTTGATCGGCGTACCTCCAGTGCGCAGGCGCGGGTTCGACTCCCGTCTTCCGCTCCACCCCACACGGGCTTAGTGTAATGGCAGCACACAGGTTTTCGGGGCCTGATCGCCGGTTTCCAACCCGGCAGAGGAGGTTCGATTCCTCCAGCCCGTGCCAGATGAACAAGGTGGAGCATACCCAGCAACCCCGCCCCCGGGACAATTTCAAAGCCTGGGAAGATCCGTTGTACAACGACCTCCGGAAAATCTTCTCCCGCGCCCGTCTGCGTGAAGTCCTTACTCACAGTTCCTTCTTCGAGAAGGAAGGCAAGGGCAACAGCCGCTACGTCTTTGCCGGGATGTTCGTTTTCAAGGGCCAGGTGGCCGACGTGCTCTACAAGTATTTCACAGGCGATGGCACCCGCCTGCAGCATATCCTCGGTAATCTTCTCCGCCAAGAGCGCTTGGAGCGGATGTTTGATACTTGGAAGCTCCGGCAGTTCGTGCGCGCCGGGGAGAAGTTCGACATCGTCAGCCATAGGCACATTTTCGTTTATGCCATCTTCGGGTACGTGTCGGGCTTGGATGACGACCTGCGCAACTGGTTTATATCCAAGTACATCCTGTCAGATGACGTAAAACATCTCTTTACTCATCGCAAGCGTAACCGCGACATCCTTGCCCAGGCAGATGAGATAGTCCGGCAGGCCGACGGACGAAGGCTCACGCTGGAGATGTCACTTACGGAGGACGGGCTACATCGGGCTCAAGCCGTTCTTACCGACGGAACCTTCCTTTGCGAGGCCACCAGCAAAAGCTGGCGCTATGCCCGCACCAAGGCCTCCAAGATGGCGCTGAACCTGTTGGCGACGCCAGGCCGCAAGGCGCTGCTCGCCAATCCCGAGTACCAGGCCCGGGTGAAGGCAAAGCTCGAGGAAGAGAAAGCGCAACGTGCCCAGGCCATCGCAGAGCGCAACGCCGCCAAGGAAGCCCTGCGCACAAAAAAGGACGAAGAGCGCGCTGCCCTCGCCAAGGCGCGCGACGCCAAGCGCCGCGCCAGCCAGGCCGAAGCCAAGAAGCGGCGGGCGGAAAACGCCGCCCGCGCCGCGGCCAAGGCCGCCAAGGAAGCCCGCCCCATGAGCGCCCGCAAGCGCCGTCACCTCGAGGACAAGAAAAAATAATCCCGGCTTCCGCCGGGCTTATTTCATCATGAGGTTTCCCTCTGTCATCCTGAGGGAGCGAAGCGACCGAAGGATCTACTTCACCTGCACCGCAAAGTCCTTTTCCAGCCTCAAACCGTTCCACTGATCATCGACCGTGAGGATCTGGCCATGAAGAGTTTGGCCGGAAGTGTAGCCGTATTTGCGAAGAAGAGCTCCGTTCAGTCTCCACTCAAGGTCCATCGGGTTCTGGGCGAGGATGAGGTCCTTGTTCTTTGCGTCGTAGGAGATCCACTGCCCGTCAACCTTAACCTCAGTGCCGGGGATCGCGAAGACGAGGCCTTTGTACCACTCCTTCTTGAGTTCAATGGTTTCGTCCTGACCGATGCTGAAAGGAATTTCTACCACCATGCAGTATTTCTTGACAAAATTCGCTGGACTGTATTTTTGCAAAGCTTGCTTTTTTCAATTCAGAGAAATGTAATCTGGGTCTGCTGTGCAACTCTCTATCATTTCTAATAATTTATCTGCATCAGTTACATCAGCACGCAGACCAAAGATTTCTTGTACTTCACTAGCAACAGTAGGAGCTACATAAGATGAATAATATCATCATCTTGCTGCATAGTCTTCTCCTCGGAATCTTCAATTTCTATAGATTGGAAGTACGGGGTGACCAGATATTGTAACGTTATTATCAAATCAATAAGGAAAAAGACTTCAAGATGAATTACTTACATCAACACTACCAGATGGATGGTTTCATATTACTATTCTCATATTACTATTCGGATAATTATTTTGATCAGAATTTGCCATAGAAGAATAGAGATATCTTCAATCTCAAAACATTTCTTCATATACACCGTTATATAGTATTTTCAGACTTACTCAATTATCTGTTTCTGTATCTCCTCATGCAACAAAAATAATTACATTTGGTAAATCGCATAAATCAATAATCTTTTGCTCAAATACTTCATTATTATAATTAGTTTGACTAATTGCAGTCGGTGTAGTTGAATTTGAGAATAAAAATATATCATTTGGATGAGCCTTTGCATATTCTGATAAATTTTTAGCTCGTCACTCACCTTTACCACTCAAATTCATTACTTTTGTTTGTTTTCATTGAAGATTTATTAAATTTTCAAATACACAAACCCCATGATCGCGTATGGTTGGTGTAAAGGATGGTCAAATTCGTTCATAATCTTGGTAATTATCGGGCTTTTCTTCTATCAACCCCATAGTTACTCTAGATAGTAGTTGCTGGTACTCTTCAGGAGAATATTTACCAGTACCGTATTTTCACATCATATCTCTCATTACGTAAGCTTCTGCTACTCTTAGGTCTTCTACATATTTATAAATGTTTGGATCTCATGCTTCTATCTGATTAATCTGTGGAAATACTTCCTCAGGCTTGATATCTCTTATCGACACCGCCTGATATTCGACTCCTTTGACAGTCAAGCGCTCAACCTTGACCTCAATCGTGCTGCTGTCAGGTTTGGTGAAGGTCAGGATTATGTTGATAGTGCCAGGGGCCTCCGGAATGTAAGACTTCGGATCTGCGATTTCGGTACGGACTCCGTCCTGCTCGATTTCGACCTTCTGGAGCGTCAGGCCCTCAGCGATGGTGAGGCCTTCGAGGAGATTGACAGGAGTATCAACTTGCAAGGAAAGATTCTGGAGATTCTCCAGACCGGTTACCGCCACAGCCGTGAGCGTAATCTCTGCGGTAGCGCTGTTATTGAACTCGTCAGTAACCTTGATGGAGAGGATTCCGGCCTCGGAGAGTTGGTCGCCCGACAGGATCTCCTTCGGGGAGGCTCCCTCAGGTGTGAAGGTCAATTCTACTTTACATTCAGCGGTATAATCATCGGTCCAGTTGGCGGCGACATCTTCATCGAAAAGAAGTTGGCTCTCCCTGACGGATACTGTCACTCCGGCGATGACGTTCTTCTCGGCAATCTTCACCTCAATTACCGGAGCCTCACTGTCGGACCTCGTGAGCGTGATCTCCGCCGTGGCGGCATTGCCGACCTCGTCGGTAACCTTGAGCTGGAGTTTACCTTCCTCGGAGAGTTTATCTCAGGAGTTGACGGTCTTGGCGGAGCCGTCTTTCGGCGTGAAGGTAAGTTCGACTTTACAAGTGGAGGATACGTCATCCTTCCAGGATGCTACGGAATCGTCCCCGATCTTCAGTTCATTGCCGGAGATAGTGATAGTAGGCCCGGCGATGACGTTGACCGAACTCTTAGCGATCGTGATGATCGGAGCCTTGGTATCTTTCGTAGGA
>DETL01000004.1:0-15038 GCA_002361625.1 Bacteroidales bacterium UBA3289
CAGTAAGTTGACCCTGAAGAGCAGCGATCTTCTCATCAAGACCCTTGATGTCTCCGGAATAATCCTTCTGGCAAGACACAGCTCCTACAAGTGCGGCTGCGATAGCGGCACTCGTAAGGAAGAATTTGAATTGCTTGTTCATAAATGAATTTGGATTAATGGATAATAATTTGTTTTAGATTAAATTTTCCTGTTCTAGTCCGGCTCCCGGAAGGAGCCAACGATTTGTTAAGTTTCAGTTCTTAGAATTCCTCCTATAGTTTAAATGGTTATTCCACAGTGCTGATCACCACGCGGTTCAGATCGTTTTCGGCGAACGGCTGGACACGGTCGCCATTGGCCACGCAGGAGATGATCCGGGACTCGGCGACGCCACGCTCCGTGAGGAACGCCTTGACGGCGGCGGCACGCTGCTCGGAGAGCTTCTGGTTGATGCGCTTGTTACCGGTGCCCTTGTCGGCATGGCCGGCGATGGCGATATTCACACCCGGATTGGCCTTGAGCCAGTCGATGTAGCGGATGAGTTTCGCAGCCTCCTCGTCGGAAATGACGGAAGAGTTGATGGTGAAGAAGGTGTTTACCTGACGCATTTCGGCGGCAAGACGCTCGGCAGCAGCCCTTTCGGCGGCGAGCTTGTCAGCAGCGGCCTTTTCGGCAGCAGCCTTTTCAGCGGCGGCCTTTTCGGCAGCGAGTCTGGCAGCGCGCTCGGCATCCTGCTGGGCCTTGAGGGCGGCAGCGGCAGCCTCAGCGGCGGCAGCATCGGCAGCAACCTTGGCGGAAGTGCGGAAAGGCTTGCCTCCAAAGACGAACTTCAGGCCGGCGAGGGCGTTGTACTGGTAGTCCGGGTTGCCGGCCTTCTTGGAATTGAAACGGTCGCTGAGGACATTGCCGTTCACCTCAAGATTGAGGGAGAGGCGGTCCGCCAGACGGATGTCGAAACCGACACCGGCGCGGCCGACAGGAGTGATGAGCTTGTTGTCCGACCAGAGATAGCCGAAATACTGGGAAGGCGTGACCACCTTCACGTTGTTCGCGCCGTTCTTGAGACCCAGTGCAGCACCACCACCGACGAAGATGTACGGATTGAGGATCCGGGCGTGGTTGTAGCCGAACAGATTCGCAAGACTCAGGGTCAGATCCAAGTTGCCCTGGACGAAATTGAACTTGTACAGTTCGCTGGGGCTGACAGTGGAACCTTTACCCTGGATTCCGGCAGCTCCGAGACGAAGGCCGAAAACCGGGGTGAACTGGTAGCCGAAATTGACAGCACCAGCGGGAGAAAGCAGATTGGTGAAAGCGGACTCGCCCACGGTGTGAGCGACGCCACCCATCAACTGCCCGTAAGCATGAGGACGGAACTCGACGTTCGGGTCGCTCTTGCTCTGCTGCGCCATCGCCATGCCGGGGAGGAACGCAATGGCCAAAATCAATGCCAGGCTTTTGAACTTCATACTTATATTATTAAAAATATAGCCCAATTCTCGTGACACAATCCCACAAGATTTCAGCCCAATCGGCCGTAGTCCCGTCTGGAGAGTATCATATACGATGGCAAAATTAAGCAGAATTTTCTAGATTTCCCAACAATTTCAAAACTTTTTATGGAATTAATTGGGCAGGCATTCGTTTCTGAGAGGTTTTTCGTAAATTTGCACGCCGTACCCAAAACAGCATTTCATTTTCAATTATTTCATATGGCAACGACTATCGAACTCAACGAGCAGGAGCGCGGACGCCGGGAGTCCCTGGAGAAAATCCGTGAACTCGGGATCAATCCCTACCCCGCTCCCCTCTATCCGATCAATACGACCACCGCGAAGATCGCGGCGGGTTTCGACCCCGAAAAGGGGAATTTCGCCGACGTGTGCATCGCCGGCCGCATCATGTCCCGCCGTATCATGGGAGCCGCCTCCTTTATGGAGCTGCAGGACCACGCGGGCCGCATCCAGGTCTATGTCAAGCGGGACGAAATCTGCCCCGGCGAGGACAAGACCCTGTACAACACCGTGTTCAAGAAGCTGCTGGACATCGGTGACATCGTGGGTATCAAGGGTTTCGCCTTCATCACCCAGACCGGCCAGCTGTCCGTCCACGCGAAGGAACTCACGGTCCTTTCCAAGTCCCTCCGCGTCCTCCCCATCGTCAAGACCGATGCCGACGGCACCGTCCATGACGGCTTTGCCGATCCGGAGCTCCGCTACCGCCAGCGCTATGTGGACCTCGTCGTGAACCCGCAGGTGAAGGAAACCTTCGTCAAGCGGGCGAAGATCATCTCCACGATGCGCCGCTACTTCGACGCGGCCGGATGCCTGGAAGTGGAAACGCCGATCCTGCAGCCCATTCCCGGCGGTGCAACGGCCCGTCCCTTCATCACGCACCACAACGCGCTGGACGTGGACATGTACCTGCGCATTGCCAATGAACTGTACCTCAAGCGCCTCATCGTGGGCGGCTTCCTCGGCGTGTACGAGTTCGCCAAGAATTTCCGCAACGAGGGCATGGACAAGACCCACAACCCGGAATTCACCTGCGTGGAACTCTATGTCGCCTATAAGGATTATAACTGGATGATGGACTTCACCGAAAAGATGCTCTCCGAAGTAGCCGAAGCCACGGGCGGTCTCACCAAGACCATCGGCGGCAACCAGGTCTCCTTCCAGGGTCCTTTCCGCCGTCTGAGGATCCTCGACGCCATCCAGGAATATGCCGGAGTCGATGTCAAGGGCATGGACGAAGCGCAGCTGCGGGCCACCTGCAAGCAGCTCGGCGTGGAAGTCACCCCGGAAATGGGTGTCGGCAAGCTCATCGACGCCATCTTCGGCGAATTCTGCGAGAAGAACCTGATCCAGCCGACCTTCATCATCGACTATCCCGTCGAGATGTCCCCGCTCACCAAGCGCTGCCGCTACGACGACACGCTCACTGAGCGCTTTGAACTCTTTGTCGCCGGCAAGGAACTCGCGAACGCCTACTCCGAGCTCAACGACCCGATCGACCAGCTGCATCGCTTTGAGGAACAGGCCGCCCTGAAGAGCAAGGGCGACGACGAAGCGATGTATATCGATTACGACTTCGTACGCGCGCTCGAATACGGCATGCCGCCCACCTCGGGCATCGGCATCGGTATCGACCGCCTCACCATGTTCATGACCGGGGCCGAAGCCATCCAGGACGTGCTGTTCTTCCCGACCATGCGACCGGAAAAGTTTTGAGAACCGAACAGGTCACATCGGCACAGAATCCGAAAATCAGGAACTTGCTCTTGCTGCAGGAGAAATCCAAGGCGCGGCGGGAGCAAGGCCTTTTTGTCGTGGAAGGCCGCCGCGAACTGCAGCACTGCCTCAAGGCGGGATTCACCGTCCGGACGGTATTCGTGTGTCCGGAAGTTTCTGGGGACGGGACGTTTCCTGGAGCATATGCCCGTATTGGGTCGCGAAGCGACGCGGAGGGAAACGTCCTGTCCCCAGAAACAGAGCCGCTCATCATCGAAATTCCCGAGACGCTGTACCGGAAGGTCGCGTACCGGGAAAGCACGGAAGGAATTATCGCAGAGGTGGAAGTGAAGGAACGTCGGCTTGAGGACCTGGAACTGTCTGAACATCCACTCGTCGTCGTGCTGGAATCCGTGGAAAAGCCGGGGAACCTGGGCGCCGTGCTCCGCAGCGCGGACGCGGCCCGGGCCGATGCCGTGATCGTCTGCGACCCGCTTACGGACCTCTACAATCCGAACCTGATCCGGGCAAGCCTCGGCGGGATCTTCACGGTGCCCACGGTCGCGGCCACTTCGGAGGAGACCATCGCCTGGCTCAAGGCCCATGGGATCCGCATCCTTACGGCCCAGCTGCAGGACTCGTCGTGGTATTATGACGTAGACATGAGCGTGGGTACGGCCCTTGTCATGGGCACAGAGTCCACGGGGCTCACCGACCTCTGGCGCCGCGCGGCCGACGCCCACATCCGCATCCCGATGCTCGGCCGCCTGGACAGCCTCAACGTGTCCGTTTCCGCCGCCATCCTCCTCTTCGAGGCCGTCCGCCAGCGGAATTCCTGAGCGCGCCGCAGTTCAGTGATTCCCTCGTCCCGAAAACCGGGACGCAAGAATCAAAAACGGGCAAAAATGATTCCCGTAGGGAAGGCCGATCAGAACGGAAGGTCGTCCTCGGAGCCGGCGTCAGCGGCGGGCTGGGCCTGCGGAGCGGGCGCCTGATAAGGGGTCGAAGGATGGGGTGCCGGCTGGGGAGCGGGCTGCTGCCAGGTCTGCTGGGGACGGGGGGCCGACGGCTGCTGGCCGCCATAGCCGGGGCCTGCATAGCCGCCCTGGCCACCCTGGCCGCTGTAGCCGCCTTGGCCGTCGCCTTCGCGGTCGGGACGCCTGCCGAGAAGCTGAAGGTTGTCCACCTGGATTTCGGTGGTGTAGCGTTCCTTACCGTCGCGATCCGTCCACTTGCGGGTGCGAAGTTTCCCTTCCACGTAGAGCTGGGAGCCTTTCTTGACGAATTTTTCGATGACGTCCGCGTTGCTGCGCCACGCGACGATGTTGTGCCATTCCGTGTTCTCACGGGTTTCGCCGTTGCGGTCGCGATAGCGCTCGGTCGTGGCGAGGCGGAAAGAGGCCACCTTGGCGTTGCCCTGGGGGCCCTGGGGATTGGAATCGAGGTAACGGATATCGGGGTCGTTTCCAACGTTACCGATCAACATGACTTTATTGAGTGCCATAGTGCAAAAATATTTTATGCAAGTTAACAAAAAATCCGGAACATTGCGCCTTCGTCCGGCGTTTCGCCGGTAAAAATCGAGTACCCGGCGACGGCCTGGTACAGGAGCCAGCGGTGACCGGAAACATAGGCCCGGCCGCGCCCGGCGAGCACCGGTGTCCGGTAGTTCGCCTCCAGGATCACGGCCTCCGGAAAGTCGGGAAAATCCGGAATGTCCAACGCTCCGGGAACGGTATAGACCACCAGGTCAGGTGTTTGGGAAGACAGTTCCTGCAGCGGCACCCAGCCGCAGCCCAGTTCCGCTGCGAGCGAACCGGCCCGCGCAGCCGTCCGGTTCGCAAGCGTCACCCGGCAGCCCAGCTGCAAAGCGGCGACGGCCGCGGCGCGACCTGCGCCCCCGCACCCGATGACCAAAGCGTCCGAAACCAGCAGTCCCGTCTCGCGCACGGACAGGACGACCCCGTCCACATCGGTATTGTACCCCACGATGCCGTCAGACGTCTTCACGGCGAGGTTTACGGCGCCGCACAGCCGCGCGCTTTCGGACAGGCTGTCCACCGTCCGGAAAGCATCCTGCTTGAACGGGGCGGTGATGTTGATGCCGTCGTACCCGTCCAGGAACTGCTGCCAGAGCGGACCGAAAGACGGGCCTTCCAGCAGGTCATAGGCGTACCGGCCTCCGTAGGCGGCCTCGAAGAGCCGCGGGCTCAGGGACCCGGCGGCTGGATTTCCGATGAGGGCGAAGCGTTTCACGGGCGGCGGAAGAAAGTGTCGTGGATATAGGAGCACCCGCCGCAGATGATGTCGGTCAGGACCTGGGACTCATGCGAGAGCGTGGCGAAGACGATGCCCACGCCGAAAGGAACGCCGTACAGGCTGGAGAGGGCGCCGGCGACGACCGTATGGAAGGCGCCGAACCCGCCCGGAACGGGCACGAGCGAACTCAGGGCCCCGGCGAACATGAGGAACAGCGCATCGCTCATTCCCATGGCATTGAGTTTCTCCACGGCCCCGGCGAATTCCGGACTGAGCCCCGTCGTGTCGATCCCCTGCAGGGACCACAGGATCGTGGCGCTCATGAGCCAGTACATGCACCAGATGATGACGGTATAGACGATGAACAGCCAGCCGTGTTTCATGTGCAGGCAGGAAGAGATGCCGTCTCCGAGTCCCCGGATCCAGCCCCAGACCTTGCCCCAGATGCGGCCGCGGTCCCGGAGCTTCCAGCACAGGAAGAAAAAGGCGCCGATGGCGAGGATCACCAGGACGACGACCCACCAGAGACCGGCCTTGTCGGCCAGCCCCGGGAAAAAGGTCTCCTTGAAATACGTGCCGAACCGGTCCCACATCACGGAAAGGACGAGGACCATCACCAGCACGAGGGACACCGCGTCCCACAACCGGTCCGCGAGGACCGTGCCGATGACCTTGTCCAGCGTCGCAAGCCGGCGTCCTTCCCCGTCTCGGCCCGAATTCTTCGTCACCAGGGCGCTCCGGGCGACTTCGCCCGCCCGCGGCACCACCAGGTTCACGACCATGCAGATGTTATAGGCGTCGAAACAGGTCAGACGGGAAGTGGAAGGGTCGATGGGGAGCAGCTGCATCCGCCAGCGCATCGCGCGGAACCACAGCGCGAGGGCTCCGAATACCATGGACAGGACCACATAGCCCCAATGGCAGTTGCGGAGCGCTTCGCCGAAATCTTTCCAGTTCACGCCCCGAAAGGAAAACCACAGCAAGGCGGCCGCCACCCCGGTCCACAGGATGTATTGGAGGATTCTTTTTAATTTCTTATCCATTGCAGGGACAAAGTTAGTGGAAAATCCCCAAATAATGCATAAATTTGTAGGTTATTAAAGTAAAACGCCCCGACACGATGAAATCCATCCTTGGCATCGGCAACGCCTTGACCGACATCCTGGCCGTCCTTCCGGACGACTCCCTGCTCACGAAGTACCATCTTCCCCTGGGAAGCATGCAGCACGTGGACATGGAGACGGGTGACCGTATCTGGGAGGCCCTGAAGGAGTACGGTGTCAAGTACGTCCCCGGCGGTTCCGCGGCGAACACCGTGACCTGCACGGCCATTTTCGGGATGCCCTCCGGATACATCGGCAAGATCGGCAACGACGACCTGGGGAACCTCTTCAAGAGCACGATGGAGCAGTACGGCGTCCGCGCCCAGATGCTCTACGGCACCAAATCCAGCGGCCGCTGCATGGTCTTCATCACGGGGGCCAATGCGGAACGCACGTTCGCGGACTACATGGGCGCCACCCTGGAGCTCGGTCCCGACGACCTCGTCCCCGAGATGTTCGAGGGCTACGATTACTTCCACATCGAGGGCTACCTCGTCCAGAACCAGGAGCTCATCGCCAAGGCCGCCCGCCTGGCGAAGGCCGCCGGCTGCATCGTTTCCATCGACATGGCCTCTTACAACGTCGTGGAGAGCAACGACGCCTTCTTCCACAACCTCGTGGAGAACTACGTGGACATCGTTTTCGCCAACGAATCCGAGGCCAAGGCCTTTACCAAGAAAGAGCCCCGCGAAGCCCTGGACGATATCGCGCGCGTATGCGACATCGCCATCGTGAAGGTGGGCAAGGACGGGTCCATGGTCAAGTCCGGCGACGAGTACCATTTCATCGAGCCCTGGCCCGCCACCCCGGTGGACGCCACCGGTGCCGGAGACACCTACGCCGCCGGTTTCCTGTACGCGCATTCGCTGGGAATGCCCCTCCGGGTGTGCGGCGAAATCGGCTCCATCATCGCCGCGAAGGTGGTGGAGGTCATCGGCACCAAGATCGACATCCCCCGCTGGCGGGATGCCAAACTGCAGATCCGCGAACTCATCGCGGCCCATACGAAATAGACGAATATGCTGGAACCGGTCAAAGAACTGCTCAGGCGCCAGAGCCTGAAGAAGAACGCCTCCACGGAGCCCACGGGATTCGTCCCGCTGGACAAGATCCACTCCGCCGTGGCGTTCATCGACGTGGAGGATACCTCGTTCAACGAATGCAAGAACGCCCTGATGATCTTCTTCCGCGAACATGGCATCAAGGGAGACATCTTCTTCTTCGACTTCCGGAAACTGACCGAAGGGGAACGTCTCATCACCAGCATCACCACCACCGTCCTCAAGAAGGACCTCAACTGGTTCGGAAAGCCCTCCCATGAGAAAGTGTCCCTGATGCTGGGCGGGGAGCCGGACCTGTTCATCTCGCTGCTCTCCACCACGGATTACCCGTTGGAATTCATGGCCAAATGCTCCCGCGCCCGCTTCAAGATCGGCCGCGTCCAGCTGCCGGGCGATACCTTCGACCTCGTGATCAAGGATCCGGAAGACCGCAAATACAGCGAAGCGGAGGTCTTCAAGGAACTGGCCAAGTTCATGGAGAAGATCCGATGAAGAAATACCTGATTGTCTTCCTGATCTCCATGGTTCCGCTCATCGAGCTGCGCGGAGCCATCCCCTATGCCGTGGGCATGGGCCTGCCCATCGTCCCGTCCATCATCGTCTCCGTCATCGGCAACATGATCCCGGTGCCCTTCATCTTCCTTTTCGCCCGGCGCATCCTCGAGTGGGGCAAGGACAAGCCCTACATCGGCAAGTTCTTCACCTGGTGCCTGGAAAAGGGCGAGAAAGGTGGACGGAAGCTGGAAGAGAAAGCGGGACAGGGCCTGTACGTCGCCCTCCTGCTGTTCGTAGGCATTCCGGTGCCCGGAACGGGCGCCTGGACCGGAACCCTCGCGGCGAGCCTGCTGGACATGGACTTCAAGAAAAGCGTCCTGTATATCCTCCTCGGCGTCCTCCTGGCCGGGGCCATCATGCTGCTGGCTTCGCTCGGCGTGTTCGGCGCCATCTCCTTCCTGAAATAAAAAACCTCTTGATAACTATGACACTGAAACGATTCTTCCTGCTGAGCGCAGCGGCCCTTCTCGCGGCGAACTGCCTCACCGGCTGCCTGGCCGGCAAATTCATGAGCAACTACGCCCTCAAACCGGAGCCCCATGGCGTGGCCGACATCGAGCGCACCCGCGCCAAGGCCGACTCCCTGTGCCCGGGCGTCATCGCCTGGTATGACGATCTCCATGCAAAGGGGATCTTCAAGGATGTCACCCGGGTGGACCCGGACGGCCACAAGCTTCACGCCGTCTATGCGCCCGCCAAGGATCCTGCCACCGCACAGGGCACCGCCGTCATCGTGCACGGCTATACGGACAACCATCTCGTCTTCATGTACCTCGTGAAAATGTACCGGGACGAGTTCAACTACAACGTCATGGTCCCGGACCTGGAGTACCACGGCTATTCCGAGGGCGAGGCCGCCCAGATGGGCTGGCTGGACCGGCTGGACGTGGAAGACTGGGCGGTGATGGCCCACGACATCTTCAAGAATGACTTCATGGTGGTCCACGGTGTATCCATGGGCGCTGCCACGACCATGATGATGAGCGGCGACGACCTCCCTCCCTACATCCGCGCCTTCGTCGAGGACTGCGGCTACTCCTCCGCCTGGGACCAGTTCGCCCACAACCTGCAGGACAGCTTCCACCTGCCTCCGTTCCCGATCCTGAACAGCGCCAGCATCGTCACGAAGCGCCGCTACGGCTGGGGCTTCAAGGAGGCTTCTTCCGTGAAGCAGCTTGCCAAGTGCGACCGTCCGATGCTCTTCATCCACGGCGATGCCGACGACTTCGTCCCGGTGTCCCACGTGTATAAGAATTATGAGGCGAAGACCCACGGCTACAAGGAGCTTTACATCGTTCCCGGTGCCGTCCACGCCAATTCTTACGCGAAGGATCCCGCCAACTACACCTGGCGGGTGAAGTATTTCCTGGACCGTGTCAAGAGCGGCGAGATCAAGTAACTACCTCAGCACCAGCTCCACCGGGCAGTGGTCGGAGCCAAAGATTTCGTTATGGATTTCAGTCGAGACGATCCGGTCCCGGAGCGCCTCGGAGACGACGAAGTAGTCGATGCGCCAACCTGCGTTGTTCGCACGGGCGTTGAAGCGGTAGGACCACCAGGAATACTTCACCTCGCCGGGATGCTGGAAGCGCCAGGTGTCGATGAAGCCGGCCCCGAGAAGGTTGCCGAACTGCGCGCGTTCCTCGTCCGTAAAACCGGCATTGCGGCGGTTGGACGCGGGATTCTTGATGTCAATCTCCTCGTGCGCGACATTCAGGTCGCCACAGAAGACGACAGGCTTCGGAAGGCCGCACAGGTAGGCACGCATGTCGTCCTCCCAGCGCATCCGGTAGTCCAGACGCTTGAGGCCGTCCTGTGAGTTGGGGACATAGGCGCATACAAGGAAGAAATCCGCATACTCCAGCGTGATCACGCGCCCCTCATGGTCATGCTCCTCCACGCCGATCCCGTACCGGACCGACAGGGGTTCATGCTTCGTATAGACGGCCGTTCCGGAATACCCTTTCTTCTCCGCATAGTTCCAGTAGGAGAGGTACTCGGGAAACTCCAGGTCGATCTGTCCCGCCTGCAGCTTGGTCTCCTGCAGGCACACGAAATCGGCGTCCAGGTCCACGAACACGTCCGCGAAACCCTTCCCCGCCACGGCCCTGAGACCGTTCACATTCCAGGAAATGAACTTCATACTATTCCAAGGTCCACGTTGCACCTTCCTTCGTGTCCTTGACCGTGATGCCGAAGGAGGCGAGAAGGTCGCGGATCCGGTCGGATTCGGCCCAGTTCTTCTCCGCACGGGCTTTGCGGCGGTCTTCCAGAACGATGTCCATGACGCCTTCCAGGGCTTTCTCCGCCTTGCCGGAAGAGCCCGCGGCCTCTTCGTCCCGAAGGCCCAGGACGCCATACACGACATCCTCGAACAGCTTCCGGAGAGCGGCCTTGTCCCCCTCGGGGAGTTTGCCGCCGTTGATGAGTTTCACGGCCTCGAACAGGTGCGCGATGGCGATCGGCGTATTCAGGTCGTCGCACAAGGCCTCATAGACGTTGTCGATGAGGGTCTGCACTTCCTGGGAGAGAGATTCCTTCGCTTCGCTCGGAATGACACCCTCCCCGGCGCCCAGTTCCCTACCCGCCTGCATCAGGCGCTTGTAGCCCTTTTCCGCGGCCTGGAGGGCTTCATTGGAGAAATCCAGCGTGCTGCGGTAGTGGGCCTGGAGGATGAAGAAACGGACGGTCATCGGACTGTAGGCGCGCTCCAGCTTGGGATGGTTGCCGCTGAAGAGTTCCGGCAGGGTGATGAAGTTCCCGAGGGACTTGCCCATCTTCTGGCCGTTGATCGTGATCATGTTGTTATGGACCCAGTAATGGACGCCCTGGGTGCCGCGGGAGGCTTGGTTCTGCGCGATCTCGCACTCGTGGTGCGGGAACATCAGGTCCATGCCGCCGCCGTGGATGTCGAACTCCTTGCCCAGGTACTTCTCCCCCATCACCGAGCACTCCAGGTGCCAGCCCGGGAACCCTTCGCCCCACGGGGACGGCCAGCGCATGATATGCTCCGGCTCCGCCTTCTTCCAGAGGGCGAAATCATAGGGGGCCCGCTTGTCGGACTGTCCGTCGAGGGACCGGGTGCCTTCCATCGTGGCCTCCAGCGTCCGTCCGGAGAGGACGCCATACCCGTAATCCCGGTTGTATTTCTCCACGTCGAAATAGATGGAGCCGTTGGACTCGTAGGCATAGCCCGCGTCCAGGATGGTCTTGATGGTCTCGATCTGCTCGATGATGTGGCCGGAGGCCCGCGGTTCGATGGAAGGGGACTCCACGTTCAGTAGGCGCATGGCCTCGTGATAGCGCTCCGTATAGGTCTGGACCACCTCCATGGGCTCCAGCTCCTCCAGACGGGCCTTCTTCGCAATCTTGTCCTCGCCTTCGTCGGCATCGTGCTCGAGATGGCCCACGTCGGTGATGTTCCGCACATAACGGACCTTGTAGCCGAGATGCTTCAGGAGACGGAACAATACGTCGTAGGTCACGCCCGGACGGGCATGACCCAGATGGGCGTCGCCATAGACGGTGGGACCGCACACATACATCCCTACATGGCCGGGATGGATGGGAACGAAGAGTTCCTTCCGGCGTGTCAGGGTATTGGTCAGATAGAGGTTACGCATAAAAAAATCGCAGTCTTTTCAGACTGCGAATATACGAATTTTATTTCATCCTCACGGCCTTTTTCGCGACGCTCTTGCGGGCTGTCCCGCCGGCCTTCGGCTGTCCGTGGTGGATGGAGGCCTTGGTGGCGACCCGGGGTTTCGCGTAGGCGATCCCCGAAGCCCGGGTCGTGCCGAGGTAGGTCATCTCGAGCGGGAGCTCGGCCACATTGGTGTTGTAAGGATGCCATTCCTCGGTCTCATGGGCCCACATGTAGTACTGCATGGAGTGGAACTTGGTCACGTACTTGCCGGCGTCCGTCTGCAGTTCGACCTCCAGCGGCTGGAGTTCGGCGCCCTCGTCCTTCGGAACCATCACCGCGAGGTCGAGCCCCTCGTCGGTAATGAGGGTGATTCCGCCCGAATCAAAGATGTTGCCCATGAAGAGCTCGTCCACGGTGCCGAGGTCGTCGTCGTCATACGTCCCGAGATACTGGGAAACGATGTACAGGAAGCCGTTCGGAGCATAGAATTCGCCCTCCAGGTACTCCTGGTCCATCTGGAAGGAGACCGCCGGTCCCTGCTCCCAGCCTTCGATCTTGTAGATGAAATTGTTGTCGATGGAAGAGATGTCCAGGTCGTACCCGACCAGGCCGTTACTCACCCGCCAGCTGCCGAGCCAGCGGTTGAAGGCCTCGGTGGCGACTTCCTCCTGGATGGAGAAATCGGCCTCGGCGTAGTTGCCGGTGGCGTTGCCGTTACCGTCCAGTTCGATGAGGAAAGCCATCCAGGTTCCGCTGCGCAGGCGGTTGAAATAGACATCGGTGATCTGCCGGGTGAAAACTTCGTCCGTGTACTGGTAGAACTTTACGTTGTCGGCCTCCGCATCTTTGAGAAGGGTCTCGGACTCATAGGTGAAGAAACCCGCCGCATCGTTCTCGTAAGCGCTTTTGAAATCCTCCGGACGGACCAGGCGGATGATATAGTAACCGCTTCCGTTGTACTTGAGGTTGAAATGCTCCACCTGGTCCACGGAAGCGTCGTCATTGACCCAGTCCTCGCGGGCGACATAACGGATGGACCAGTCGGACCGCTCGGTCACGACCAGTTTTTCCGTTTCCTTCCTTCCGCCGC
The DNA here is from genome assembly GCA_002361625.1 of Bacteroidales bacterium UBA3289. Lineage (GTDB taxonomy): Bacteria > Bacteroidota > Bacteroidia > Bacteroidales > UBA932 > Cryptobacteroides. The sequence goes on from DETL01000004.1 coordinate 12,927, forward strand.
CGTCGGGTTCACGACCGTCGCGACGGTTCACCGGATCATCCTTGAAGCATCCGGTCAGGGCCAGGGCGGCTGTCGCCACCATGGCGATCATGCTGAGTATCCTTTTCATCTTTCTTGGGGTTTTGACTCATCCTATACAAAAACCCGGCCATTTTGTGGTGGCCGGGCTTTTTTGACAGATTCTTCGCTTGCGCTCAGAATGACATTACAACTCGTTCATAGCGGCGGCGTACTCGGTCTTGGAGCCCACGACGATGTCCTGGTAGTCCTGGAGACCGGTACCGGCCGGAATGAGATGGCCGCAGATGACGTTCTCCTTGAGGCCTTCGAGATGGTCCACACGGGCGCGGATGGCGGCTTCGCTGAGCACCTTCGTGGTCTCCTGGAAGGAGGCGGCGGAGATGAAGCTGCCGGTCTTGAGGGCAGCGCGGGTGATACCCTGGAGGATCTGGGAAGCCGTGGCGGGCTTCGCCTCGCGGGTCACCATCAGTTTCATGCCCTGACGCTCCAGGGAGGCGTTCTCGCTGCGAAGGTCGCGGGCGCTGATGATGTCACCTTCCTCGAAGCGGACGCTGTCGCCCGGATCCAGGACGTACTCCTTGCCGAAGATGGCGTCGTTGGCGTCCATGAACTCCCACTTGTCCACGAGTTCCTCCGGGAGGTACTCGGTGTCGCCCGGGTCGTTGATCTGGACCTTGCGCATCATCTGGCGGACGATGATCTCGAAATGCTTGTCGTTGATCTTCACGCCCTGCAGACGGTACACGGCCTGGATCTCGTTCACGATGTACTCCTGGGCCTTGACCGGGCCGAGAACGGCGAGGATGTCGGTCGGGGAGATACCGCCGTCGGAGAGGCGGGTTCCGGCCTTCACGTAGTCGTTCTCCTGGACAAGGATCTGCTTGGTCATCGGGACCTCGTAGTGCTTCTCCACGCCGGTGCGGTTCTTGACGATGATGTCGCGCTTGCCCCTCTTCACCTTGCCCATCACGATTTCACCGTTGATCTCGGAGATGATGGCCGGGTTGGAAGGATTGCGGGCCTCGAAGAGTTCGGTCACACGCGGCAGACCGCCCGTGATATCGCTGGCCTTGCCGATGGCGCGCGGGATCTTGATGATCACGTCGCCCACGCGGACCTGGTCGCCGTCGTTCATCATGATGTGGGCGCCGACCGGGAGGTTGTACTGGCGGAGCGAATGGCCGTTCTCGTCCACGATGTGGATGGCCGGGCTCTTGGTCTTGTCACGGCTTTCGATGATGACCTTGTCCGTGTTGTTGGAGTACTCGTCGGCACTCTCCTCGCGGTAGGTCACACCTTCGGCCATATTCTCGAAGCGGAGGGTACCGGCGCTTTCGACGATAGTCGTGGCGTTGTAGGCATCCCATTCGCAGATGAGGTCCCCCTTGTGCACGGTGTCGCCATCCTTGAAATACAGGGTGGAACCGTAGGGAACGTCGTACTGGGAGTAGGTCATGCCGGTACGCTCGTCCACGATGCGGAGTTCGGTCATCCGGCTCACGACGATGTCGTTCACGGTGCCGTCCTCGTTGACGCGCTCGATGGTACGGAGCTCCTCGAAGGAAAGCTTGCCTTCGTACTTGGACTCGATGGTGTTGTCGGCCACGGAACCGGAAGCGGTACCACCGACGTGGAAGGTACGCAGGGTCAGCTGGGTACCAGGCTCACCGATGGACTGCGCGGCGATGACACCCACGACCTCGCCCTTCTCGACCATGCGGGAAGTGGCCAGGTTGCGGCCATAGCACTTGGCGCAGACGCCCTTGCGGGACTCGCAGGTAAGGACCGAACGGATCTCGACCTGCTCGATCGGGAGGCTGTCGATCAGGGCGGCGGTATCCTCGCGGATCTCCTCGCCGGCGGCGATGATCAGTTCGCCCGTGAGCGGGTTGATGATGTCATGGACCGACGTACGGCCGAGGATGCGCTCGCCGAGGGACTCGACGACCTCGTCCTTGTTCTTGATGGCCGTGGCGATCAGGCCACGGAGCGTGCCGCAGTCTTCCTCGGTGATGATCACGTCATGGGAGACGTCCACCAGACGACGGGTCAGGTAACCGGCATCCGCCGTCTTCAGGGCGGTATCGGCCA
>DETL01000004.1:15085-16225 GCA_002361625.1 Bacteroidales bacterium UBA3289
GGGCACCGTGCGTGGAGATGAAGTATTCGAGCACCGTCATGCCTTCCTTCAGGTTGGAGACGATCGGGTTCTCGATGATCTCGGCACCGGCGGCGCCGCTCTTCTGCGGCTTCGCCATCAGGCCGCGCATGCCGCACAGCTGCTTGATCTGCTGCACGGAACCACGAGCGCCGGAATCCAGCATCATGTACACCGGATTGAAGCCCTGCTGGTCGGCGGAGATCTGCTCGCGGACGATGCCGGTGAGCTTGTTGTCGATGGCCGTCCAGAGGTCGATCACCTTGTTGTAGCGCTCATTGTTCGTGATGAAGCCCATCGCGTAGTTCATCTTGATGCCCTCGACATCCTTGTAGCCCTTCTCGATGAGGTCGTACTTCTCGCCCGGGACGAGGACGTCGCCGAGGTTGAAGGAGATACCCGCGCGGAAGGCCTGGTAGTAACCGAGGTTCTTGATGTCGTCCAGGAACTGGGCGGTACGCGTGACGCCGGTGGACTTGATGACCGTCGTGATGACGCTGCGGAGGGCCTTCTTGCCCAGGAGCTCGTTCACATACGGCACCTCATCCGGCACATACTGGTTCACGATGATGCGGCCGGCGGTGGTCTTCACCATGTGATAACCCTTGGAAGCATCCTGCTTGTCAACCGGGAGACGCACCTCGATGGGGGCGTGCATGTCGATGACCTTGCCGTCGTAGGCGATGATCACCTCTTCCGGACCGTAGAACTTGAGGCCGGAACCCTTGGCGCCCGGACGCTCCTTGGTGATGTAGTACAGACCAAGGACCATATCCTGGGACGGAACCGTGATCGGGGAGCCGTTGGCCGGGTTCAGGATGTTGTGGGAGCCGAGCATCAGGAGGTGGGCCTCCATGATGGCGGCGTTGCCCAGCGGCAGGTGGACAGCCATCTGGTCACCGTCGAAGTCCGCGTTGAAGGCGGTACAGGCAAGCGGATGCAGCTGGATGGCCTTTCCTTCGATCATCCGGGGCTGGAAGGCCTGGATACCGAGGCGGTGCAGGGTCGGGGCACGGTTCAGGAGGACCGGATGGCCCTTCATCACGTTCTCGAGGATGTCCCAGATCACCGGGTCGCGGCGGTCCACGATCTTCTTCGCGCTCTTGACGGTCTTCACGATGC
>DETL01000004.1:16291-16443 GCA_002361625.1 Bacteroidales bacterium UBA3289
AGCTTGCGGATCACGAACGGCTTGTAGAGCTCGGCCGCCATGAACTTCGGAAGGCCGCACTCATGCATGTTGAGTTCCGGACCCACGACGATCACCGAACGGGCGGAATAGTCCACACGCTTACCGAGGAGGTTCTGGCGGAAGCGGCCCTG
>DETL01000004.1:16494-16706 GCA_002361625.1 Bacteroidales bacterium UBA3289
CGGCCCTGCTTGCCCTTGAGGGAGTCGGACAGGGACTTGAGGGCCCGGTTGGACTCGCTCTTGACGGCAGAGGACTTCTTGGAGTTGTCGAAGAGGGAATCGACGGCTTCCTGGAGCATGCGCTTTTCGTTGCGCAGGATCACTTCCGGAGCCTTGATCTCGATGAGCTTCTTCAGACGGTTGTTGCGGATGATGACGCGGCGGTACAGGTC
>DETL01000004.1:16772-17820 GCA_002361625.1 Bacteroidales bacterium UBA3289
GTCGCGAAGCGGCCGCCGTCCAGCGGAACGAGCGGACGGAGGTCCGGCGGAGTGACCGGGAGGACCTTCATGATCATCCACTCGGGACGGTTGATGTCCTTGGACTCCTGGAACCATTTCACCACGGACAGGCGCTTGAGGAGGTCGGTCTTCCGCTGCTGGGAAGACTCGGAGCGCATCTGCTGGCGGAGGGACTTGCCCAGTTCCTCCACGTCGATCTCCTTCAGGAGGTCGTAGATGCCTTCCGCACCCATCTTGGCGACGAACTTCTGGGGATCGTCGGCCGCGAGGGCATAGTTGTCCGGGAAACGGTCCATCACCGTCATGTACTCGTCCTCGGAGAGGAGGTCGTACTTCTGGTAACCGCTTTCGCCGGGACGGATGACGATGTACTTCTCGTAGTAGATCACGGACTCGAGCTTCTTCGCCGGGATGCCGAGCAGGGCGCTGATCTTGTTCGGGGCGCTCTTGAAGTACCAGATATGGGCCACCGGGACGGTCAGGGCGATATGGCCCATGCGCTCGCGGCGAACCTTCTTCTCGGTCACTTCCACACCGCAGCGGTCGCACACGATTCCGCGGTAGCGGATCCGCTTGTACTTGCCGCAGTAGCACTCGTAGTCCTTGGTCGGACCGAAGATCTTCTCGCAGAAGAGACCGTCACGTTCGGGCTTGTAGGTCCTGTAGTTGACCGTTTCCGGCTTCAGGACCTCACCGCAGGACCTTTCGGTAATGTCCTCCGGGGAAGCGAGCGCGATGGAGATCTTCGAGAAGTTGCTCTTCACCTTGTTTTCCTTGTTGTTATATACAGGCATACTCTTCAGCTCTTATAAGGTTAGTCCAAAGTGACCTTGAGACCGAGGCCGCGGAGCTCGTGCAGGAGCACGTTCAGGGACTCGGGGATACCCGGAGTGGGCATCGGATCGCCCTTGACGATGGCCTCGTACGTCTTGGAACGGCCATTGACGTCGTCGGACTTGACGGTCAGGATCTCCTGCAGGGTGTTCGCGGCACCGTAGGCCTCGAGGGCCCAGACTTCCATCTCACC
>DETL01000004.1:17883-19165 GCA_002361625.1 Bacteroidales bacterium UBA3289
CGAAACGCTGTCCGCCGAACTGGGCCTTACCGCCGAGCGGCTGCTGGGTGATCAGGGAGTACGGTCCGATGGAACGCGCGTGCATCTTGTCATCGACCATGTGGCCGAGCTTGATCATGTAGATCACGCCCACGGTCGCAGGCTGGTCGAACCAGTCGCCGGTACCGCCGTCGCGGAGGTGCGTCTTACCGAAGCGGGGCACGCCGGCCTTGTCGGTGTAGGCGCAGATCTCGTCGATGGAAGCACCGTCGAAGATCGGGGTGGAGAACTTCACGCCCAGCTCCGCACCGGCCCATCCGAGGACCGTCTCGTAGATCTGGCCGAGGTTCATACGGGAAGGCACGCCCAGCGGGTTCAGGACGATGTCCACCGGGGTTCCGTCCTCCAGGAAAGGCATGTCCTCCTGACGGACGATCTTCGCGACGATACCCTTGTTACCGTGGCGGCCGGCCATCTTGTCACCGACCGTGATCTTACGCTTCTTGGCGATATAGACCTTCGCGAGCTGCATCACGCCGTTGGCGAGTTCGTCACCGACCTTGATCTTGTCCAGTTCGCGCTTGGAGCGGGTCTCGGCTTCCTTGTGGGCGGCGCAGTAGTTGCGGATGAGGTCGCGCACGAGGGCGGCCGTCTTCGCATCGTTCGTCCACTTGGAGGAGTTGATGTTCATATAGTCGGCATCCTTCAGGCCCTGGAGGGTGAACTCCTTGCCCTTCGGGAAGATTTCCACGCCGTAGAGGTCGCTCACGCCGGCGCTCTTCTTGCCGCTGACCAGGGACCACAGCTTCTCGATGAAGGTGGCGCGGAGCTTCTCCGCAGCCTTCTCGAACTCCTGCTGCTTGATCTCGAGGCGGGCCTTCTGCTCGCTCTTCGCACCCTTGCGGGAGGTATCCTTGGAAACCTTGGCATAGAGGGCGGTCTTGATCACGGTACCGGACAGGGAAGGATTGGCCTTCAGGGAGGCGTCCTTCACGTCACCGGCCTTGTCACCGAAGATGGCCTTGAGGAGCTTCTCTTCCGGGGAAGGATCGCTCTCGCCCTTCGGGGTGATCTTGCCGATCATGATGTCACCCGGCTCGATATGGGCGCCGATACGCACGATACCGTCCTTGTCCAGGTCACGGGTGGCGTCCTCGCTGACATTCGGGATATCGGAGGTAAGTTCCTCCATGCCGCGCTTGGTCTCGCGGACCTCGGTCAGGTACTCGTCCACGTGGACGGAAGTGAGGACATCCCACTTCACCATCTCCTCGCTCAGGACGATGGCATCCTCGTAGTTGTA
>DETL01000004.1:19201-25277 GCA_002361625.1 Bacteroidales bacterium UBA3289
AGTTGTAACCCTTCCAAGGCATGAACGCGACCTTCAGGTTGCGGCCCAGGGCCAGCTCGCCGTCGGCCGTCGCGTAACCCTCGGTAAGGACCTGTCCCTTCACGACGTTGTCGCCCTTCCGCACCAGCGGCTTGAGCATCACGGTGGTGGACTGGTTGGTACGGCGGTAGATCGGGAGCCTGTACACGGTCTCGTCCGGGGTGAAGCTCACGAACTTCTCGTCGTCGGTCCGGTCGTACTTGATCCGGATCTCATTGGCGTCCACATAGGTGACGACACCGCTGCGGTCCGCAATGACCTGCGTCCGGGAGTCGATGCACACGCGCTCTTCCAGGCCGGTGCCCACGATCGGGGACTCCGGGGAAAGGAGCGGCACGGCCTGACGCATCATGTTCGCACCCATGAGGGCGCGGTGCGCGTCGTCGTGCTCCAGGAACGGGATCAGGGAAGCGGCCACGGAAGCCATCTGGTTCGGGGCAACGTCCATGTAATTCACTTCCTCCTTGGAAACCAGCGGGAAGTCGGCTTCCTTGCGGCACTGGATGCGGTCGCCGAGGAGTTCACCGTCTTCGGTCATCTCCACGTTGGCGAGGGAGACGTAGCGGTCTTCCTCTTCTTCGGCGCTCATGTAGTGCCAGCCGGTATCGCTGAGGTCCACCTTGCCGTCATGCACCTCGCGGTACGGGGTCTCGATGAAGCCGAGCTCGTCGATGCGCGCATACACGCACAGGGAGGAGATCAGGCCGATGTTCGGACCTTCCGGAGACTCGATCGGGCACAGGCGGCCGTAGTGGGTATAGTGCACGTCACGCACCTCGAAGCCGGCGCGGTCACGGGAAAGACCGCCGGGGCCGAGTGCGGAGAGACGGCGCTTGTGGGTGATTTCAGCCAGGGGGTTCGTCTGGTCCATGAACTGGGAGAGCTGGCTCGTGCCGAAGAACGAGTTGATCACGGAAGAGAGGGTCTTCGCGTTGATCAGGTCGATCGGGTTGAACTGCTCGCTGTCACGGACGTTCATCCGCTCACGGATCGTACGGGCCATACGGGAGAGGCCCACGCTGAACTGGTTCGCCAGCTGCTCGCCCACCGTGCGGACACGGCGGTTGGACAGATGGTCGATATCGTCCACGGTCGCCCGGGAGTTGATGAGCTGGATCAGGTACTTGATGATCTCGATGATGTCGGTGTTGGTGAGCACGCGGACACCCGGATCGGTGGAAAGACCCAGTTTCTTGTTCAGGCGATAGCGGCCCACGCTTCCGAGGTCGTAGCGCTTCTCGGAGAAGAAGAGCTTGTCGATGACGTCGCGGGCGGTGGACTCGTCCGGCGGTTCGGAGTTGCGGAGCTGCTTGTAGATATAGTTGACCGCCTCGATCTCGGTGTTGGTCGGATCCTTCTGCAGGGTATTGTAGATGATGGCGTACTCGGCGGAGTTCGCCTCATCCTTCTGCAGCAGGACGGTCTTCACATCGGTATCCAGGATCTTGGCGATGGTATCTTCCGTGAGGGCTTCCCCACGGTCGACGATAGCAAAGGTACGCTCGATGGGGATCACCTCGCCGGTATCCTCATCCTCAAAATCCTCGGTCCAGGTCTTGAGGACCTTGGCGGCGAGGAGGCGACCTTCATTTTCCTTGAGAACGGCTTCGTCGGCAGCGACTTCATCGGCCAGGCCGAAGATGTCGATGATGTCCTTGTCGCTGTTGTAGCCGATGGCCCTGAGGAGGGTGGTGACAGGCAGCTTCTTCTTCCGGTCGATGTAGGCGTACATCACGTTGTTGATGTCCGTCGCAAACTCGATCCAGGAACCCTTGAACGGGATGATACGGGCGGAATAGAGCTTCGTACCGTTGGCGTGCATGCTCTGGTCGAAGAACACGCCCGGGGAACGGTGCAGCTGGGAGACGATGATCCGCTCCGAACCGTTGATGATGAAAGTGCCGGCAGGAGTCATGTAGGGGATGTTTCCCAGATAGACGTCCTGAACCCTCGTGTCAAAGTCCTCGTGCTCGGGGTCGGTGCACGAAAGACGGAGTTTCGCCTTCAGCGGGACGTTGTAGGTAAGTCCGCGCTCGAGGCATTCCTCGATCGAGTACTGGGGAGGATCGATGAAATAATCGATGAAGCGGAGTTCGTAGTTGTTCCGCGTGTCCTCGATCGGGAAAATTTCCTGGAATACCTGATAGAGACCCTCGTTCTTTCGGCTTTCGGGCGTCGTATCCAGCTGGAAAAAGTCACGGAACGACTTGAGCTGGACCTCCAGAAGGTCAGGATACTCCAGAATATGGGATGTTGCGAAATTGACTCGCTTGTTTTGGGTCTTGTTTGACATGTGTGCTTCCTTCGTTCGCTTGGGAGAAAAATTTTAGACGGAAAAAAGGTTTAGAGCCTACTATGGGCTCTAAACCTGATTCTTTCCCTGGACGGGAAGCGGGCGGAGTTACTTAATCTCAACCTCGGCGCCAGCTTCCTCGAGCGCGGCCTTGAGAGCCTCGGCCTCGGCCTTGGAAACCTTCTCCTTGACGGCGACAGGAGCCTTGTCGACCAGTTCCTTAGCCTCCTTGAGGCCAAGACCGGCGTTCTCCTTGACGGCCTTGATCACCTGCAGCTTGGCCTGGCCAGCGCTGGTGAGCATCACGTCGAACTCAGTCTGCTCGGCCGGGGCGGCAGCCTCGGCGGCGGCGGCGGGAGCGGCGACCGCGACGGCGGCGGCGGCGGGCTCGATACCGTACTCTTCCTTCAGGATCTTAGCAAGCTCCTGGACATCTTTCACAGTAAGGTTAACCAACTCTTCTGCGAGAACTTTAACATCTGCCATAGTTGTAATTATTAAATTGTTTGATATTGATTAGTTTTCTTTTTCTTCCAGGGTCTTGACAAGGCCGGCGATGAGCTGGCCGCCGCCGTTCTGCAGCGCAGAGACCACGTTCTGGATCGGAGACTGGAGCATACCGATGATCTCTCCGATGAGTTCCTCGCGGGACTTGATGTTCACCAGTTCCTCGAGCTTGTCGGCGCCGACGAAAGCGCACTCCTGGGCGTAGGCGCCCTTGAGGACGGGCTTCTCGGCACCAGCCTTCATATACTTCTTGATGAGCTTCGCAGGAACCGCGGGAGCTTCGCAGTACATGATGGCGGTATTGCCTTCGAGGGTGGGGACGAGAAGGTCCATCTCGGCGTTCTGGCAGTCCTTGATCACCTTGTGGAACAGGGTATTCTTCACGACGGTGAGCTTGATGCCCTCATTGAAGCAGTCGCGACGGAGCTTGGAGGTCTCCTCGGCGTTCAGACCGGCGATATCGGTGATGTAGAAGTTCGGGTACTGGGCCATGTTGGCCTTGATGGCCGCAATCACCTGCTCTTTCATTTCTTTCTTCATAATGCTTCCTCCCCTTCTTTTATTCGGTGAAAGACTTGATGTCCAGCTTCACGGCCGGGCTCATGGTGGTGCACAGGGTCGCGCCCTTGAAATAGGTACCCTTCAGGGTCTGGGGCTTGAGCTTCAGGACGGCGGAGACGAAGGCCTTCGCGTTCTCGGCGATCTGCTCCGGGGTGAAGGAGATCTTGCCGATGGCGGCGTGGATGATACCGGTCTTGTCCACCTTGAAGTCGATCTTACCGGCCTTCACTTCCTTGACGGCGTTGCCGATCTCCATGGTCACGGTGCCGGTCTTGGGGTTCGGCATGAGGCCGCGGGGACCGAGGATACGGCCGATCTGGCCGACCTTGGCCATCACGGACGGGGTGCAGATGATGACATCCACATCGGTCCAGCCTTCCTTGATCTTGGTGATGTAGTCGTCGAGGCCCACATAGTCGGCGCCGGCTTCCTTGGCTTCGTTCTCCTTGTCCGGGGTGCAGAGCACGAGGACGCGGGTGACCTTACCGGTACCGTTCGGGAGGGTGACGATGCCACGGATCATCTGGTTCGCCTTACGGGGATCCACACCGAGGTTGGTGGTGATCTCGACGGATGCGTCAAACTTGGTGTAGGTGATGTCCTTCAGAAGCGCGCAGGCGTCCTGGAGAGAGTAAACCTGGTTCTTGTCATACTTGGCAAAAACAGCCTTCTGGTTTTTGGTCAACTTGCTCATGGGTGCGTGCTTTTAAAGGTTCTCGGGGAATTCGCCATCGACCTTGATACCCATGCTGCGGGCGGTACCCGCGACCATCTTCATGGCGGAAGCGAGGGTGAAACAGTTCAGGTCCGGCATCTTGGACTGGGCGATCTCCTTGACCTGGTCCCAGGTCACGGTCGCAACTTTCTTGCGGTTCGGCTCACCGGAGCCGGCGGAGATCTTGGCGGCCTCCTTCAGGGACACGGCCACAGGGGGCTGCTTGACCTCGAAGGAGAAGGATTTGTCACTGTAAACAGTGATGACGACAGGGAGGACCTTACCGGCCTGATCCTGGGTGCGAGCATTGAACTGCTTGCAGAAATCCATGATGTTCAGGCCCTTGGAACCGAGTGCAGGTCCTACCGGCGGCGCAGGATTCGCAGCTCCGCCCTTGATCTGGAGCTTGATGAATCCGGTAACTTCTTTTGCCATAACTTGTTGTTATTCTTTCGTTACTTGAGTAAAGCTGAGTTCGAGGAGGGTCTTCCTCCCGAAGATCACTACCACTACCTTGAGTTTGCTGCGGTCCGCGATGATCTCCTCGACCGTTCCGTTGAAACCGCTGAACGGTCCGTCGGTGATCTTCACGGATTCACCCACCGTAAAGTTGATTTCGGTCTCGGCTGCCGCCACGGCGTTCTCATCCTGGCCACCGAGGATACGCGCGGCCTCGTCGTCCCGGATGGGGACGGGGATGCGCTCGGCGGTACCGTTGCCGGTCTTTTCGGTCAGGAATCCGGACATGCCGGGGATGCCGTTGCGGATGACATATTCGAGATCGGGACTAAGTTCCGCATGGATCAGCACGTAGCCCGGAAAGAGGAGTCTCTCGACTTCCTTGCGCTTTCCGTTCTTCGTGACGATCTCCTTCTTGACAGGAACGAGCACCTGGTCCACAACGGATTGCAGATCAGCGTGTCTTTCGATTTCCTTGACGAGATATTCAGCGGCCTTCTTCTCTTTTGTTCCCGCGGTACGCAGAACGTACCATTTCTTGTCAGCCATAGACAAAAATCAAATTTTACAATGCGTAGACAAACTCCATTATCTTCTGGAAGCAGAAATCCATCGCAAAGACCACCAGGGCAAGGATGCACGTCGCAACCAGGACCAGCACCGCAGAACTCTGCAGCTTGCTCCAGGTAGGCCACGTCACCTTCTTGGTGAGCTCAACCCAGGACTCCTTAAGATAGTTAATGAACTTTCTCATCTTGTTCTTAATGGACACCGGAAAATTGGAAGCGGGAATCCGGCGTTCTGTTAAACATTTACCAAATCGTAACCTTTGATATTGGCAGGGGAAGCAGGATTCGAACCCACATCGACGGTTTTGGAGACCGCTGAACTACCCTTGTTCTATTCCCCTGTGGGAGTGAGGGTGCATGCAGCGCACCCTCACTGTGGCAAGTAGTCGATGACTTAGATTACTCGATAACCTTGATCACCTGGCCGGCGCCGACGGTACGGCCACCTTCGCGGATAGCGAACTGCAGACCGTTGTTCATGGCCACCGGAGTGATGAGCGTCACGGTGATCTCCACGTTATCGCCAGGCATGACCATCTCGACACCCTCCGGGAGAGCGATCTCACCGGTAACATCCAGGGTACGGATGAAGAACTGCGGACGATAGTGATTGTGGAACGGGGTGTGCCGGCCGCCTTCGTCCTTCTTCAGGACATAGATCTGAGCCTTGAAGATGGTGTGCGGAGTGATGGACTTCGGCTTGGCGACGACCTCACCACGCTTGACTTCCTTCTTGTCCACGCCACGGAGGAGGAGACCCACATTGTCACCAGCCTCACCCTGGTCGAGGAGCTTGCGGAACATCTCGACACCGGTAACGACGGAGGTGCGGGGTTCATCACCGAAACCGACGAGCTCGACGGGATCACCCACGTGGATGGTACCGGACTCGATACGGCCGGTAACGACGGTACCACGGCCGGTGATGGAGAA
>DETL01000004.1:25330-25615 GCA_002361625.1 Bacteroidales bacterium UBA3289
GGCATCAGGAAGTCCTTGTCAACGAGGCGCTCCGGCAGCGGAATGTACTCATCGACAGCATTCATGAGTTCCATGACCTTGTCTTCCCAGACCTTCTCACCGTTGAGGGCGCCGAGGGCGGAGCCGCGGATGATCGGGCAGTCCTCGTCGAACTTGTAGAAGGCGAGGAGGTCGCGGATCTCCATCTCCACGAGGTCGAGCATTTCCTCATCATCGACGAGGTCAACCTTGTTCATGAAGACGAGGATCTTCGGGACGTTAACCTGACGGGCGAGCAGGATGTGC
>DETL01000004.1:25810-25937 GCA_002361625.1 Bacteroidales bacterium UBA3289
TGATGGTGATACCGCGCTCCTTCTCTTCCGGAGCGTTGTCGATCTGGTCGAAGGACTTCACCTTGTCGGCATTACCGGAAACGCGCTCGGCGAGCACCTTGGTAATGGCGGCGGTGAGGGTGGTCTT
>DETL01000004.1:26049-49686 GCA_002361625.1 Bacteroidales bacterium UBA3289
TGGAATGTTTCTTTTGCCATAATAAATTTATTGTTTAAACAATTGTCTTCAAATGCACAAAAAAGAGCCGGTGATGGGAATTGAACTCATGACCTCATCCTTACCAAGGATGCGCTCTACCCCTGAGCTACACCGGCTTTAGTATGTCTGTTGAGCGGAAAACGAGGTTCGAACTCGCGACCCTCAGCTTGGAAGGCTGATGCTCTACCAACTGAGCTACTTCCGCCTGAAGTTTTGGTGGGAGGTGGTGGACTCGAACCACCGAACCCTGAGGGAGCGGATTTACAGTCCGCCGCAATTGCCACTATGCGAACCTCCCAAAAGTTCTTTTTTCCTTTCGAGCCGATAGAGGGATTCGAACCCACGACCCCGAGATTACAAATCACGTGCTCTGGCCAACTGAGCTATATCGGCAGCTCGTTCGGATTCTCAATCGCCGAAAGGGATTGCAAAGGTAGATGTTTTTTTGGAATCCGCAAAACTTTTTGCAATATTTTTTTACTGGCCCGTTATTCGTGCGCTTCGCAACGGGCCAGATAGAAGTTGCGGACATCGTTCCAGCGATAGTACGGGAAGCGGTCCGTCGCTACCGGAAGCGTGGCCTCATCCCCGTTCAGGAGGCATTTGACCAGGATATCGTCCCCTGCCCGGCGGCTGCGGTAGAAGACAAGCTGGATGTTCGAGGCCTTGCAGGTTTCCCAGTCCTGGTAGGCGTCCTTGACCGCAGACGGATCCTCGGGATCGAGGTCGGCCCCGTTCAGGCCCATCAGGACGGTCAGCGGGCCGATGTAGGAGTCGTGGCCGAAGCGGAAGTCCGCCAGGCGGTCGCTACTTCCGTCCAGGACGGCATCGGCCTTCCGGATGATGTCCCGGAGGATCGGGATGGTCCGGTACTGGTCGCCGAAAACCCAGGAATAGGAGTCCAGATTGGCGGTCTCCCAGTTCCGGACAATATCCTCGTCCGTGATGAGGTCTCCCATCATCCCCTCATGGTCGATGCTGGGAAGGGAGGTGTACAGGCTCACGAGGTTCCCTGCCAGATGGTCCATGTCGCCGGGAAGGCCTTCCGTGGACTTGAACATCCGGGTAAGCACCTTGTGGTGAAGGGTCGTATCCCGGACGAAAGCGTCGAGATGCTGCTCATACCGGGGTTTCACTTTCGGCCACTGGCGGTAGGCGGGATTCTGCTTGTCCCCCGGGACGACGCCGTCCAGGGTGAAGCGGGAGGACTGTTCGCGGATCTCGATCCGGGGATTGCACTGCACCAGTTCCTGGCAGAAGGCCGACATGCTCATGACGCAGCGGCCGGACAGCGAGGAGATGGCCAGCACGTTCCCTCCTTTCCAGAACACCTCCGGGAAGCGTTCGTACATGGTCCGGGCAATGCGCTGGTGCTGCCACCAGCCCAGGTCGGTGAGTTCGCTGATGCCGGTCATCAGTTCCTGCCTGGCATCCAGGAAGCGGCCGTAGAAGGCCTTCCCCTCCGCCGTCATCAGGTCCAGTTCGTTCGCACGGGCCAGCAGCGTATCCAGTTCCTTGTACAGCCGCTCGTTCCAGTAATAGCGGGAACCGTGGCGGGCATAATGGCTGATGTAGAAAGGCTTGTACCCGCGGGGGGCCGCCGTGAGCTGATGGGTCTCGAACAGGTAGGGATAATCGGTCCCGTAGGCCTTCCTGGGATCCTTCCGGAGCTGCTCGAGGGCGGGAACTTGCTGCGCCCCGGCGCCCAGGGCCCAGCCCAGGAGTACGATGGCTGTCAGGATTCTTTTCATATACATCATTCTGAATAGGTTAGAAATTCTTTTTCACCGTCCGGACGGGACAAGACTATCCCTTCATCAGGTCTCTCAGGATGTCCAGGATGGATTCCGTGTCCAGGCAGCAGTCCGCCCGCTGGGCGGCCTGCGTATCCTGCCCGATGAAACGGTCCGGGGCGCCGAGGCCTTTGATGACCGGTCGCTGGGAACGGCCGGCGAAGTATTCGCTGACGGCGCTGAAAAGCCCGCCCTTGAGGGTTCCGTCCTCCAGGGTAAGGATCACCCTGTATTCCGAGACTTCTTCCAGGATGGCGGTGTCCAACGGCTTGAGGAATCGCATGTCATACACGGCGGGTCCCACCCAGTAATCGTCCCGATGACGCCGGGCAGCCTCCAGGGCCCGGTTTGCGACAGGCCCGATGGCCAGGATCGCCACCGTCTCCCCGTCCAGGAGTTTTTCCCCCTTGCCGATATCCAGCCGGCGGAACGGCTCCTCCTTCCAGGCGACGCCTTCCCCGCAGCCGCGCGGGTAGCGGATGATGAACGGGCCGCCTTCGGCATGCAGGCCGGTGTACATGAGGTCCTTGAGTTCCTTTTCGTTCCGCGGGGCGGAAATGATGCAGTTCGGAATGCTCCGATAGGCGGCGAGGTCATAGAGACCGTGGTGCGTAGGGCCGTCCTCCCCTACCAGTCCCGCACGGTCGAAGCACAGGACGACCGGCAAGTTCTGGAGGGCGACATCGTGGATGATCTCGTCGTAGGCCCGCTGGGAGAAGGAAGAGTAGATGTTGCAGAAAGGCTTCAGGCCGCCGGCCGCCAGCCCCGCCGCAAAAGTCACGGCGTGTTCCTCTTCGATGCCCACATCGAAGAAACGTTCGGGGAAGGCTTCCTCGAAAACGGTCATGCCGCTACCGGTAGCCATGGCGGGGGTGATCCCCACGACTTTTGCATCCTGCCGTGCAAGGTCCGTGAGCACCTGTCCGAAGACATCCTGGTAGCGGTCCGCCGGATAAGCGGTCTTCACCCGCTGTCCGGAGGCGGCGTCGAACTTGCCGGGGGCATGCCAGGTGGTGGGATCGGCCTCGGCAGGAGCGTATCCTTTGCCTTTTTTCGTAATGACGTGCAGGAGCCTGGGGCCCTTGAGGTCCCGCAGGCGGACCAGCGTATCCCGCACCTGGGCGAAATCGTTTCCGTCGATAGGACCGAAGTACCGGAAACCCAGGGACTCGAAGATGGCGCCGCCGGAGCCGCGCACCAGGGTGGATTTGGTGTCCGTCACCCGCTGCTGGATCCAGTCGCGGAGCTTGCTGTCGCCGAGCCGGTTCCAGACCTGCTTTTTCACCTTGTTGTAGGCATGGGAGGTCGTGACTTTCAGGAGATAGTCGTGCAGGCCGCCGGTGGCGGCGTCGATGGAGATGTTGTTGTCGTTCAGGATGACCAGCAGGTCCGCCTTCGAGGAGCCGGCGTTGTTCAGGCCCTCCCAGGCCAGGCCGCCGGTCAGGGCGCCGTCGCCGATCAGGGCGACCGCCCGCTCCCCGGAGCCCTGGATACGGGCCGCCTCCGCGAAGCCGAGGGCCGCGGAAATGGCCGTGGACGCATGTCCGGCGCCGAAAGCGTCGTAGGGGCTCTCGTCCCGCTTGGGGAAGCCGCTGATGCCGTCCCGGGTGCGGTTCTTCCGGAAAGCGTCGCGCCGTCCGGTCAGGATCTTATGGGCATAGGCCTGGTGTCCGACATCGAAGACCACTTTGTCCTTGGGGGTGTCATACACGGCGTGCAGGGCTACGATCAGTTCCACCGCACCCAGGCTGGAGCCCAGATGCCCCGGATTCTTCGCGCAGCACTCCACCATATACTGACGGACCTCCGCACAAAGCTCCTGGAGTTCCTGCGTGGACAGGCTCCTCAGATCGGCCGGGCTGTTTATCTTTTCCAAATACATATTATTACCGGTTCGGGCGGTCCAGCCCCAGTCCCGGATTCTTCCGGGAATTCCGGGCGAAGAGGACCGCGGCGATGAGGGCGGCGACGCAAAGGCCGGAGAACATGATCTCCACGGTGACCGGCGTGCCGGCTTCGCTGCCCAGGATGCTGCCGGCCAGGCGCTTGAACACCATGAGGCCCAGGTTCTGCACCCAGTACAGCAGGGCGAAGGTCGTCCCCAGGATCTTGTCCGGGACGATCTTCGGGACGCTCGGCCAGAGGGCGGCCGGGACCAGGGAATAACCGAAGCCCAGGAACACCATGGACAGGTAGCCCCAGAACGGAACGCCCGCCGGGGCGAAGGCCAGCAGCAGGTGCGCGGCGAGGGCAAGGACGGAACCGATGATCATCCAGCGGGTTCCCTTGCCCAGTTTATCCACCATCGCGCCGAACAAAGGAGCGAAAACGACGGTGGAGAACGGCAGCATGGACACCATCCAGCCGGCAGCCTCGGCCGGGATGCCGAAGCGCGGGATCAGGATGGCGCCGGCGAATTTCTTGAAGGCGATGATGGCGCTGTAAAACAGCACGCACAGCAGGCCCAGCAGCCAGAAGTTCTTGTTCCCGAGGACCTTGAGGGCGTCGGAGAAGCGGAAGTCATCCGATTTGTTGTCCGTGCCGCCCGACTTGGGGAAACGCTTGGCATCCAAGGCCACGAAAATGGCCCAGAGGATGAGGCCGACCGCCATCAGGCCCATGCCCACGAGGGCGGGGCGGGCGGTCTCGGCGAGGGAATAGACATGGCCGGGCTGCTCCGCGACGAGCTTCGGGGAAATGACGAGGGCGAAGGCCGTTCCCAAGCGGGCGATGGCGAGGTGCAGGCCCATGGCAAAGGCCATGGCGCCGTCCTTGAACCACCGGCCGATGGAACGGTTCACCACCGTACCGGCCATCTCGCTGCCGAGGCCGAAGACCATGCAGCCGGCGTAGGCCAGGGTCGAGGACTGCTTCCCTCCGCTCAGGATGGCCCAGGTCACCAGGCCAGCGCCCGCGACCATCATCCCCACGTACAGGGTGCCGGCGATCCGGACGCCCCACTTGTCCAGCAGGATGCCGAACAGGGCCAGGCCGCCGAAGATGCACAGGACGCTGTAGCCGCTGGTGTACCGGCCGTAGTCGTTCTCATCCCAGCCCAGCTGCGTTCCGCCGGCATCCTGGAACAGGTACGAGATGCTGGAGAACATGTCGTCGAAGTAGTACGATGCGAACATCGGCACTACCAGGCACAGCAGGGCCAGCCACGGAGCCCACTTGGAAAGGGTTTTCGCCATTACGCCTTGATATTGGGTTCCTCGAGGCCGAGATGCTTCTTCTTGTCCACGACCTTCAGGTACAGGCCGATGAGCATGGCCGCGACGCCTAGGCAGGCCAGCATCACGAGGGCCCAGGTGTAGTTCAGCTGGTCCGGAGCGGTGCCGGGGGCGTTGGTGCTCGTCAGGACATTGCCGATCAGGATCGGGAAGAGCCACAGGCCGATGTTCTGGATCCAGAAGATCAGGGCATAGGCGGAGCCGATGATCTTCTCGTCCACGAGCTTCGGGACGGAAGGCCAGAGGGCCGCCGGAACCAGCGAGAAGCTAGCACCGAGGACGAGGATCGTGACATAGGCCACGATGGTGCCGCCCACGGCGTTACCCTTGAACAGCGGGAGGATGAAGGCGAAGGTCAGGTGGCAGAATACCAGCAGGATGGAGCCGATCAGGAGCATGGACGCAGCCTTGCCCTTGTGGTCCACATAGTTGCCGAGGATCGGCGTGATCGCGACGGCCAGCAGCGGGAACACGGCGAAGATGGTTTCGGCGGTGCCGCGCTTGAAGCCCATCACGCAATAGACCACGAGGGCGACGATGGCGAGGGCCATCAGTCCGTACTTGAGCCCCTTGTTGTTCTTGATGAAGTTGCTGGAAAAAGCGCACACGGCCACCACCAGCATGATGATGTACTGCACGATGGTGACCGCCTCACCGGCCCAGAACGTCCCGGCGGCGGGCTCGGAGAGCGTGAGGTTGCACTGCAGCATGTTCACGGCATACTTCTGGAACGGGAAGATCGCCGAATAATAGAGGACGCACAGCAGGGCGACCAGCCAGAAACCCAGGCTGGAGAGGATCTTGCCGATGTCCTTGATCTTGAACGGATCGTCCTTTTCCTCGGCCTCGCCGGTCTGGCTGTCCAGCTTCCTGTCCATGAAGAAGTAGGTGATGAACATGATCAGGGCGATGCACAGGAGCACCACGCCGAAAGCGACGGAACGGCTCACGTTCACCTGGCCGCCGAGCTTGGCGAAATAGGGCGAGAAGATCATGCAGGTGGCGACGCCCAGGCGGGCCAGCGCCATCTCGGAGCCCATGGCGAGGGCCGTCTCGCGGCCCTTGAACCACTTGACGATACCGCGACTCACCGTAATGCCGGCCATTTCGCAGCCGCAGCCGAAGATCATGAAGCCGATGGCGGCGAGCTTGGCGGAGGCGGGCATGTTCTGGTAGAACGGAAGGACGTCATCGATGAAACCGACACCGGTGTGCCAGTTGAGATGGGTCGTGAACCAGTTCTCCAGGCCGGAGCCCATGAAGGCGTCGCTGATGGCGAAGTACTTGATGATACCGCCGGTGAGCATCACGGCACCCGACAGGACCGCCGTGAAGCGGACGCCCATCTTGTCCAGGATGATGCCCGCAAAGATCAGGAAGAAGACGAAGACATTGAGGAAGGTCTCGGCTCCCTGCATCGTTCCGAACGCCTTGGAATCCCAGCCCCGCGTGGACTCCATGAGGTCCTTGATCGGGGAGAGGATGTCCATGAAAATGTATGCGCAGAACATTCCGAGGGCCAGCAGCAGGAGCGCCGTCCATCGCATCGCTGCCGAATCCCGCAGCGTCTTGTTTACCGTTTCAGCCATATCGTAAGGTTTTAGATTTCCAAATGTAGTGTTTTTTTTCCGACTTGCCAATGCTACAGCACCTCCTTCAGGAAGGGACCGGTGACCGACAAGGGGTTGGCGGCGAGCTCTTCGGGGGTGCCGGTGGCGACGATGCGTCCGCCGCGGCGCCCGCCTTCCGGGCCCATGTCCAGGATCCAGTCCACGGACTTCAGGACGTCCA
The DNA here is from genome assembly GCA_002361625.1 of Bacteroidales bacterium UBA3289. GTDB lineage: Bacteria > Bacteroidota > Bacteroidia > Bacteroidales > UBA932 > Cryptobacteroides. The sequence continues at coordinate 32,888 of DETL01000004.1, forward strand.
GGTTGTGCTCGATGATGATGACGGTGTTGCCGGCGTCCACCAGGCGGCCCAGCACGCCGAGGAGCACCTTGATGTCCTCGAAATGGAGGCCGGTCGTGGGCTCGTCCAGGATGTAGAGCGTCCGGCCCGTGGAGGGACGGGACAGTTCCGCCGCGAGCTTCATGCGCTGGGATTCACCGCCCGACAGGGTGACGGCGGACTGACCGAGGTGGATGTACCCGAGGCCCACATCGACCATCGTCTTGAGCTTCGTCGCGATCTTGGGGATGGGATTGAAGAACTCATAGGCCTCGGCGATGGACATCTCCAGCACATCGTTGATATTCTTGCCCTTGTAGCGGACCGCCAGGGTGTCCTCCTTGTAGCGCCGTCCGCGGCATTCTTCGCAGGGGACATGGACGGAAGGGAGGAAGTTCATCTCGATGACCTTGATGCCGACCCCCTTGCACTCCTCGCAGCGCCCGCCGGGGACGTTGAACGAGAAACGGCCGGCCTTGAAGCCCCGGACCTTCGCGTCCTGGGTTTCCTCGAACAGGGTCCGGATATCGTTGAACACGCCGGTGAAAGTGGCCGGATTGGACCGCGGGGTGCGGCCGATCGGCGACTGGTCGATCTCGATGAGCTTGTCGATCTGTTCCACGCCCTCGATGCGCCCGTACGGGAGGGGTTTCTCCTTGGCGCGGTAGAACTTGCGCTTGAGGATGGGCATGAGCGTTTCGTTCACGAGCGAGGACTTTCCGCTGCCCGAAAGGCCGGCGACGCCCACCAGACAGCCCAGCGGGAAATGCGCGTCGATGCCCTTCAGGTTATTGCCGGACGCCCCGTACAGCGACAGCGTCTCGCCGCTCCCCCGCCGACGCATCGCCGGCACGGGAATCGACTCGCGTCCCTGCAGGTAATCCAGTGTCACGGACGGCCCTACGACGGCATGGGAGGCTGTTTCCGGGTCCATCGGCTCCCCTCTCAGCAGGGTCGCCAAAGGGGCGCTCAGGCAGATCCGGCCGCCTTTTTCCCCTGCGCCCGGGCCCACGTCCACCAGCCAGTCGGCACTGTACATCGTCTCCGCATCGTGCTCGACGACCATGACGGAATTGCCCTCGTCCCGAAGGCTTTTCAGGGACGAGATGAGCTTCCGGTTGTCCCGCTGGTGCAGGCCGATGGACGGCTCGTCCAGGATGTACAGCACGTTCACGAGCTTGGAGCCGATCTGCGTCGCCAGGCGGATGCGCTGGCTTTCGCCGCCGGAGAGGGAGGCCGTGGCCCTGTCCAGCGACAGGTAGTCCAGTCCCACGTCCAGCATGAACTGCACCCGCTCCCGAAGCTCCTTCAGGATATCCCGGGAGACATTCTTCTCGCGCTGGTTGAATCCGGCCGGAATCTCGTCCAGCCACTGCCTGAGGGCCGATATTTCCATCGCGGCGACGTCGGCGATGGTCTTCCCGTCGATGCGGAAGCACAGCGCTTCCTTGCTGAGGCGCGTTCCCCCGCAGTCGGGGCACACGAGCGTATCCTCGATATGGTCGATGACCCCGCCCCAGGACTCCATCTCGGACAGGTTCCCGTCCCCGACGCGGAACAGCTCGTCGGAGCCGTAGATGAGGAGCGTCACCGCCTCGTCGGGCAAGGTGCCGACCGGCTCATAGAGGCTGAAACCGTATTTCCGCGCGATCGAGCGGACGATGTCGAATTTCTTGCTTTCGCGGACCTTCCCCAGCGGGACGATGGCCCCGTCGGCGATGGTCTTGGTCCGGTCCGGGATGATGGCGTCCACATTGACATCCACGATGGTCCCGAGGCCTTTGCAGTGCGGGCAGTAGCCCTGCGGCGAATTGAAGGAGAACGTATGCGGCTGGGGTTCCTGGAGGGAGGTTCCCGTCTCCGGATCCACCAGGTGCTTCGAGAAATGCTGCAGGACGCCGGTCGCGAGGTCCATGACCGCAACGGATCCCTTGCCGGCATCCAGGGCATGGCCCACGGAGTCCCGCACCCGCTTGTCGTCCCCGTCCCCGGGTTTCAGCCGGTCCACCACGAGCTCGATAAAATGCGGCTTGTAACGATCCAAGGCCGACACTTCCTGCAAAGGGAAGATTTCCCCGTCGATGCGGACCTCGGTGAAGCCCCGCTTGCGGAGCTGCTCGAACAGTTCCCGGTAGTGGCCCTTGCGGCCGCGGACAAGCGGTGCGAGCAGATAACACTTCCGCCCCCGGTAGGAGGTCATGATCAGGTCCGTGATCTGCGAATCCGTGTATCGGACCATCTCCTTGCCGGTTTCCGGCGAATAGGCCCGGGAGCCCTTCGCATACAGCAGGCGCAGGAAGTCGTAGATTTCCGTGATGGTGCCCACCGTGGACCTGGGGTTGTTCCCGGTCGTCTTCTGTTCGATGGCGATGATGGGGCTCAGGCCGGCGATGTCCTCCACTTCCGGCTTCTCGAGGATGCCCATGAAGTGCTTCGCATAGGTGGACAGGGTGTCCATGTAACGCCGCTGGCCTTCCGCGTAGATGGTATCGAAAGCAAGCGAGGACTTCCCGCTGCCGGAAAGTCCTGTCACGACGACGAACTCACCCCGGGGGATGTCCACATCCACCCCTTGGAGGTTGTTCGCCCTTGCTCCCCGTACCTGAATGTACTCCTTCTTGTCCATAGGAATGCAAAGGTACGAATATTTTTTCGTAGCTTTGTGTGTTATGATTCAAGTATTCCTGCAGAACGACCGCAGTTTCCGTGCGGTGGAAGAAGGCTCCTCCCTCCTGGCCCTTGCGCAGAGCGTCTGCCCCGAGGTGAAGGACGACAAGACGGAAAAGCGTTACCCGGTTCTGGCCGCCCTGGTGGACCATAAACTCAAAGAACTCAGTTTCAATATTTTCTATCCGCATGAGATTACCTTCATCGGCTATAATCACCCCGACGGGCGGCGCACGTACATCCGTTCCCTGTGCTTCGTCCTGCAGCATGCGGCCCGGACATTGTTCCCGGACCGGGGCCTGCGGATCGAGCACTCCTTGGCAAGCGGGATGTACTGCGAACTCCTCGACAGCGAAACGGGCCGGCCGGTCAAGCCGACGCCCGAGGAGTTGAACAGCCTCCGGGAGCGGATGCGCGGACTGGTGGAGGCGGACCTGCCGTTCACGACGGAGAAGATCCGTTCCGAAGAGGCGGAAATCATCTTCTCAGCCCAGCGCCAACCGCACAAGGCGGCGCTCCGCCGCTCGCTCGGCCACTATTTCTGCCGCGTGTATCACCTGGCCGGACAAACGGATTCCTTCCATGGGCCCCTCGTCCCTTCCACCGGGCTGCTCGGCGTCTTCGACCTGTTCGCGTTCCATGACGGTTTCTGCCTGCAGTATCCGTCCGACGAGGATACGTCCAAACCGGTCCGCCGGCAGCGGCAGGGGAAACTGGCCGTCATGCTGGAAGGCTATGGCAAGTGGTGCCGTACGACGGGCATCGAGGGCATCGGCACGCTGAACAAGACCCTCATGGAAGGGGGCGCCGTCAAGCTGATCAACCTTTGCGAGGCCCGGCAGGAACGGGAGTACGCCCGGATCGCGGACCTCGTCTATAAGGAAAGGGACCGGGTGAAGATCGTCTTCATCGCCGGCCCGTCCTCCAGCGGGAAGACATCGTCCTCGCTCCGGCTTGCCCAGCAGCTCCGGATCCTCGGGATGAAGCCCAAGGTCATCGAACTGGACAATTACTTCGTCCCCCGGGAACGTACGCCGCTGGACGAGGACGGAAAATACGATTTCGAGGCGCTCGAAGCCATGGACCTGGAACTGCTGGGGCAGCACCTGAACACCCTGCTCAGCGGCGGGCAGGTGGAACTTCCCCACTACGACTTCAAGCAGGGAAGGCCTTTCTTCGAGGGTAATTTCATGCAGTTGGACGAAGGGGACGTCCTGATCATGGAAGGTATCCATGCGCTGGACCCGGCGATGGTGCCGGACGTGGACCCGAGCCGCATCTTCCGTGTGTATGCATCGGCCCTGACCTCCCTGAACGTGGACGAGAACAACTACATTTCCACCACCGACAACCGTCTTCTCCGCCGGCTGGTCCGGGACAACCTGTACCGCGGCCTGTCGCCGGAAAAGACCATCCTCCTGTGGCCCTCGGTCCGCCGCGGGGAAAACAAGTACATCTTCCCCTTCCAGGAATATGCCGATGCGCAGTTGAACACGGCCCTCCTCTATGAGTTGCCGCTGCTCAAGTATTACGCGGATCCCCTCCTGAGGCGTATCCATCCCACCTCGGCCGCCTATACCGAGGCCATCCGTCTCCTGAAATTCCTTGAATACATCGTCGCCCTGCAGCCTTCGGACATCGCTGCCATCCCTCCCACCTCCATCATGCGGGAGTTCATCGGCGGGCAGACACTCTAGTCGCTGACATTCAGCACTTTATATAAAATTCCCTGGTACATTTGCACCAGGGAATATCTCGTATTTGGCTGTATATCAGTTACTTGACTTCGCGCAGGGAAACGGCGAAACCGCCGGCGCGGGCCATCCGGAGCGGAAGGGTCGTCTCGGTGGTAACCGTCTGCCTGGTAATGGTGTAGGCCTGGGGATTGGTCTCGAAATCGGCATCGGGGGCATCGGCATAGATGATCGCCTCGTAGGAGACGCCGGGCTTCAGGAAATCCAGTTTGACGGAGACCTCACGGGCATTCTCGTCCGTGATGCCGCCCACATACCAGACGTCGCGCGGCTGCGCCTTGGCAAGGTCGCTGGCGGTGGCACCCTCGGGCAGGGCATACACGAAGCGGGCGGCGTTGGAAACCATGTCCTTCTTGCCGTCAGCCAGGGTAGCAACGCCCTCGGCGGCCTTGTTCAGGGAAGAAAGCTTGGGGTGGCGGGCCGTGATGATATAGGCACCCGGCTCGGCTTCCAGATAGAGGCTCTTGTCCCAGTCCACCGCAACGTCCTTGATGAACTGGAAGGCGTCCATGAAGCGGGCGTAGTTCTCCGGCAGGTCCGCCGCCATCTGCAGCGGGGAGTAGAACGTCACATACAGGCCCAGTTGGTTGCAGATGGTATGGTGCATGTGCTGCTGGTCCTTGGGGTTGTTCTTGGACATGTCCGTCTCGAAGATGCCGGGGGTGAAGTCCATCGGTCCGCCCTGCAGGCGGGTGAACGGGAAGATGGTAGTATGGCCGGGCTGGATGATGCCGCGGAACTCGGTGCCCATCGCGCTCTCGTTGCCAATCATGTTGGGCCAGGTGCGGCACAGGCCGGTCGGACGAACGGCCTCATGGGCGTTGACCATGATATGGTGCTTCGCGGCCTCCACGACGGCGTAATGGTAATGGTTGATGAGGGCCTGGCTGTAGTGGTACTCGCCGTAAGGGATGATCTTGCCCACATAGCCGCTCTTCACGGCATCGTACCCATACTGGTTCATGAGGTCATAGGCCTGCTCCATCCAACGCTCGTAATTGACGGTGGAAGAAGAACTTTCATGATGCATGATCAGGCGGATACCCTTCTCGTGCGCATACTTGTTCAGGGCCGGCAGGTCAAAGTCCGGATACGGGGTGATGAAGTCGAAGACGAAGTCCTTCTGGTGGCCGTACCAGTCCTCCCAGCCTTCGTTCCAACCCTCGATGAGGAGGGCGTCGAAGCCGTTTTCCGCGGCAAAGTCGATGTAGCGGCGCACATTCTCGTTGTTCGCGCCGTGACGGCCGTGGGGCTTGGAGGCGGCATAGTCCGTCACGCCCAGCTGGACGGAAGGGTACTCGTCGGTATAGGACCACTCGCTCTTGCCGGTGATCATCTCCCACCAGACGCCCATGTACTTGGTCGGGTGGATCCAGGAGACATCCTCGATGGCGCAGGGCTCGTTGAGGTTCAGGATGAGGCGGGAAGCGAGCACGTCGGTCGCCTTTTCACACACCATCACGGTACGCCAGGGGCTCTTGCAGGGCGCCTGGAGCCGGCCTTTCACGCCCTCGGCATCCGGCGTGAGCCAGGTCCGGAAAGTCATGGTCGCTTCGTTGAGTTCCAGATTCGTCGTGGGATAATCCAGCACCTCGGCTTCGTGGATGTTGATGTACAGGCCGTCGGCGGTCTTCATCTGGAGAGCCGTCTGCACGCCGGTCGGCGAGAAGGCGGTCTGTGGAGAGCCGCCCCGGGGACGCGGGTTCTCCGAGAGCGAGCGGATCTGGGAGAGCTTGGACTCCGTGGGGCAGAACTCCTGCGTGGAATAGTCGCCCGGAATCCACCAGGCCGTATGGTCGCCGGTCATGGCGAACTCCGTGAGTTCCTCCCTGATCTTGAAGTAGGTCAATGCGTTCTCCTGCGGGAACTCGTACCGGAAGCCCAGGCCGTCATCGTACAGGCGGAAGCGGATCTTCATCACGGCGCCGCTCTCCTGGTTGAGCGTCACGAGCAGCTCATTGTAATGGTTCCGGATGGAGGCTTCCTCGCCCCAGACCGGCTCCCAGGTCTCGTCGAAGGTGTTGAAAGCCGTGTCCGTGAGCGTAAAGCCACCGTCCAGGTCCTCTCCCCCCTCCAACAAGGTATAACCCAGCCGGGAGGGCAGGACGACGGCCTTGCCCGCACGGTCCAGCGTGTACTCCGGCACGCCTTCCACGACGGCGAACTTCAGTTCCAGCTGACCGTCGGGGCTGCGGAGGGCGAGGGCATCGGCAGGCATCTGCGGTCCCTTGGGGCCGCCGCAGGCCGCCAGCGCGGCCAGCGCGAAGGCCGCGAGCGTAAAACGTAATGTTTTCATGGGTATCTGATTATTCATTCGGGCGTTTGAATTCCACGATCAGGGCGGAGCGCGGTTCCACAACCAAGCCGTCGCATAGCTTGACGCGTTCTCCGGAAATGACGTCGCGGCCCTGCACCGGCCCCGAAACGAACTCGTCATAATGCGACCAGTCGAGGGCACGGTCCTCATCGGTATTGTTGATATATACGAAGACGGCGTCCTTGTCGTCATAGCGGAAGTACGCATACGTGTTGTCGGTATAGTTCACGGCGCCTTCGTTGTGCCGGGAGAGGAAATGCAGGGTCTTGCCATGATGGATGGCGGAGCAGCCCCGGCGCCAGCGGAACAGGGCGCGGGCGTAGTCGTGCAGGCCCGCGGCCGAGGTATAGTCGGCATCCGTCGTGTAGCCGGCGGCGGTGCGGCCTTCTTCCGTGAACAGGTCCACCGGATCGTCCGGCCAGCCGCCCGGGAAATCGATGCGCTTGGAACCATCGTGATGCCGTCCCGGGCGCTCGCAGAACATCATCTCGTCACCATAGTACAGCTGCGGGATGCCACGGAGCGTCGCAAGCAGGGCGAGCGCAAGCTTCATGCGCTGCGGATCGTGCCGGAGCACGTCCCCGGTGCGGTCATGGTCATGGTTCGCGAAGAAGATGAGCATGTTGGACAGGTCGTGATAGGCAAAATCCTGCGCCAGGACGGAGTAGATCCGCGTCATGCCCTCGTCCCAGCGGACCTCATCCTCGGTGAGGGCGCGGACCATCGCCTGCTGGAGCGGGAAGTCCATGATGGCGGGCAGATGGCTGTCGAATCCGTTCCTGTTCGGATTGCCGGACTGCCAATAGGCCACCTGCGGGATGTTCATGTCCCAGCATTCGCCCACGATGTTCATCCCGGGATACTCTTTCCGCACCGCCTTGCACCACTCGGCCATGGCTTCGGGTTCGTTGTACGGATACGTGTCCACGCGAAGCCCGTCCAGGCCCGCATACTCGATCCACCACACGGCCCACTGCTGGAAATAGCGCAGCACGTAGGGATTGTCCAGGTTCATGTCCGGCATGGACGGGACAAACCATCCGCTCTCCTGCCGCTCACGGTCCTTCAGGGAGGCGTGCGGGTCCATATACACGGAGAACAAGGCGTTCATCTGCATGTACGGCTCGTTTACGTGATACCAGTCGGGGAACGGAGGGTTCTCCATCCACCAGTGCGCCGTCCCGCAGTGGTTCGTCACGACGTCCATGATGACCTTCAGGCCCTTCTCATGGGCCTTGTCCACCATCGTCTTGTACAGGGCGTTGTCGCCGAAGCGAGGGTCGATATGGTAGTAGTCGCTGCAGGCGTAGCCGTGGTAGGACTCCTGCGGCTGGTTGTCCAGCAGCAGCGGCGTGCTCCAAAGGGCCGTCGCACCCAGGTCGGCGACATAGTCCAGATGGTCGATGATGCCCTGGATGTCACCGCCGTGCCTTGCCACCGGGTCGTTCCGGTCCACAAGGTCAGGCGTTTCAGGCACGTCCCAGGGAACCGCGGAACCGTCATCATAGGCTTCTCCGTCCCACTGGACGTCATTTCCGTTCCGGGCCGATGCGAACCGGTCCGGCATGATCAGGTAGATCAGGTCCTCGGTCGTGAAGCTCTTCCGGTCGGCACTCCCCTTCTCCCGTTCGCGGATGAGGTAGGGATACTTGACCATCTGCTTCCCGTCACTTACGAACAGGTAGTATGTCCCGGGCTTGGCATCGGCATCCACCTCCACGTCCACGAACAGGAAATCCGGGTTCGCAGCCTTATGCAGATGCTTGACCGTCACGCCTTTCCCGCCCGCGATGGTAATCTTCTTCCTGCCGATGTCCTTTCCCTGGACCAGCAGCTGGAGCGGGGTCTTCATGCCGGTCCACCAGGACAGCGGTTCCACACGGGTCACTTCCTCGCGGGTCGCATCCGCCACCAGCGACGGATCCGGCCCCGCCTGGCAGCCGGTCAGTCCGGCCGCCACGGCCGTCGCCACCAACGTTTTCTTCAAAGTATTCAAAATCAACTGATTCCAGAAACCGCTTTATGCAAAAACGCAGAAAGCACTTTTGATAAACAATTCTAATTCACCAAGTTAAGGGAAACGGTCATTTCACCAATACCAAATACTCTCCCGGAGTGAGGGTAGCGGAGAACGTACCGGAAACTTTCACGCCGGTGAACCAATCGGTATATTCACCGTCCAGGGGGATGTCGATGGAAACGGGGGCCGAGGACAGGTTCCGGAAAGGAACGGCGACGGACTCCGCCTCCGGGCGGTTGCTGGTGGCTGCCACTTCCTTCGCTTCGCCCGGTACGGCAGCCGGGGCAACGCCGAAGTTCGCGGCGACGATGACCTTGTTGCCGTCCACGGCGCGGGAGAAGGCGATGACGCCTTCGGGAGCATCGATGTATTCGATGGGACCGCCCTTTTCTCCGGCGAGAAGGGCCGGATTGGCATGCTTGAGGTCCACGAGCTTCTTCCAGAAGGTCGTGTATTCGTTGGCGCTCCAGTCCGTAATCGGGTCTTTCTCAAAGAATTCCAACCGGCGGGACAGGCCGATTTCCTGTCCCGTGTAGATGAGTGGCTGGCTGCCGGGAAGGGTGAAGCACAGGACGGCGCAGGCATTCGCAGCAGCGCCCTCGCGCTCGAACTCGGTGCCGGACCAGGAGTTCTCGTCGTGGTTGGAGGTGAAGGTGAGGCGGAAGGCCTCCTTCGGGAAGCGGGCCGCGTCGCGGGCGATGTAGTCCTTGAGGTCGGCGACCGTCTTGCTGCCCTGGGCAAGGCCGTTGAGCAGGTGGTGGAGTTCCCACGCGTAGTTCGCGTCGAAGGTTTCAGCAGGATCGGCCAGGTTGTCCCGTTCGGCCTCGGCGAGGAGATAGATTTCGGGATAATCGGCATTCATCTGGGGGAGGATGCCCTTCCAGAACTCCGCGGGCACCTCACCGGCGGCGTCGCAACGGAAACCGTCCACGCCCTTTTCCAGCCAAAAGCGCATGGCGTCGTCCTGGGCGGCCCAGACGGCCTGGTTCTCATAATTGAGGCTCCGGGTATCGGTCCAGTCATATTCCCAGATGGCGTTGCCGTCGGCATCGCGCTCGTAGAAGTCGGCCGGCTTTTCGGTCATCCACACATTGTCCGGAGCGGTCTGGTTCGCGACCCAGTCCAGGATGACCTTGAAGCCGAGCTTGTGGGCCTCCGCGAGCAGATGCTCGAAGTCCTCCATGGTCCCGAATTCGGGATTGACCTTCTTGTAGTCGGAGATGGCGTAGTAGGAGCCCAGGGTGCCCTTGCGGCCTTCGGTGCCGATCTCATACATGGGCATCAGCCAGAGGATGTCCACGCCCAGGTCCTTCAGGCGGGGAAGCTGGGCCTCGACGCCCCGGAAGGTGCCTTCGGGGGAGAACTGGCGGATATTCACTTCATACATCACGGAATTGTAGGTCCAGTCCGGATGGGCGGAGGGAGTCGCCGGCGTCTTCTTGCAGGCGGCGAGGGCCAGGACGGCCACGGCGAGGAAGAGATACTTTTTCATGCGTGCGTGTTATTAACCCGGTAAATTTACGAAAAAAACCGGGAGCCCCGCGCACGGGAGTCCCGATTTTACCGATGAGCGGCCGCATTTTCACGGACGAATCGCACGTTTCGCTTCTTCGAGCGCGGCAATGACCCGGTCGCACCAGGCGTCGAAGGCCGGGTCGGGAACCTGTAATTCGGGATGGGTCAGGATGTTCTCCACCGTCTGGCGGATGCCCTGTTCGTAACGCACCGTCGCCTGGAAACCCGGCACCGCCCGCTTGAGTTTCGCATTGTCGAACAGCACCGTGTTCGCCTTGTCCCCAAGGAGACCGCCGGCGTAGTCGTAAGGGCCTACGGCATCCAGGAATTCCGACGCGACGTGGTACGCCTTGAGGGGGACACCCAGCGCATCGGCCAGGGCCTGGTAGATCTGGTTCCAGGTGAGGACCTCGTCGGAGGTGATGTGGAACGCGTTCCCGAGGGCGTGGGGATTGCCCATCAGGCCGATGAAACCCTTCGCAAAGTCCGTGTTGTGCGTGAGGGTCCACAGGCTCGTGCCGTCGCCCTGGATGATGACGGGCTTTCCGTCCAGCATCCGCCGCAGCACCTGCCAGGAGCCGATATCCCCATGGACGCCGACGGGAACCTTCCGGTCGTCGTAGGTGTGGCTGGGCCGGATGATGGTGACCGGGAAACCCTCGTTCCGGCATTTCTCCATCAGGAAGTCCTCGCAGGCGATCTTGTCCCGGGAATACTGCCAATAGGGATTCACCAGCGGCGTCCCCTCCGTGATGTAGGGGCTGGCCAGGGGTTTCTGGTAGGCCGATGCGGAGCTGATGTACATGTACTGCTTCGTCCGACCCCGGAACAGCCGCCAGTCTCGTTCCACCTGCGGCACCAGGAAGCCGATGAAATCGCACACGCAGTCCCACTGCGTGCACTCGAGGAGCTTCTCCACGGCGGCCTCGTCGTTGATGTCGGCCTTCAGGACCTTGACATTCTCCGGGAGTCCGTCGTTCCGGTTCCCCCGGTTCAGGAGCGTGAGGTCCCACTCCCCTTCCGCGGCCAGCTGCGCGGTGATGGCGGAACTGATCGTTCCCGTCCCGCCGATGAATAAAGCTTTCCGTTTCATATCCTTACGTGTTTCAGCGGATGAAATGCATGGGCGTCCAGGGCTCGTCGCCGCGGCCGGGGGCGGGCTGGCCGCCGGTGGCGTGGAGCAGGTGGGCGAGGTTGTTGGCGAGGGCACGCATGGTCTGCATGCCTTCCGCATCGAGCCGAGCCTCGCCGGGGGCGCGGCCATAGACGATGTTCCAGTACTGGGAGGTCACCACGGGCATGTTCATCATCTGGAACGGAAGGGTGAGCGTTTCGAAGGCCGCGGTGGCGCCGCCCCGGCGGCACACGGCCACCGCCGCCGCGGGCTTGCCGGCGATGCGGCCGCCGTTGGAGTAGAAGGCCCGCTGGATGATGCTCAGAAGCGCTCCGTTGGGCTGGCCGTAGTACACGGGCGAGCCCACGACGAGCGCATCGGCCCCCGCAAACTTGCCGCTGATCTCATTGCAGACGTCGTCGTCGAATACACATCGGCCCAGTCCTTCCGCCGCGCACTTCCCGCAGGCGATGCACCCGCGCACCGGCCTGTTGCCGATCCAGACGGTTTCGCTGTCGATACCGTTCGCTTTCAGCTGCGCCGCCAGTTCTTCCAGCGCGCAGGCCGTATTGCCCTTTGGACGGGGGCTCCCGTTGACTATCAATACTTTCATAGCATGATGGATTACTTGGTCAAGGCCGCACGGACGGTGCGGATGGATACCGACGCATCCTGTAACATCTGTGCCGACCCATATTGTTCCACCGTGAACCAGCCGTCATAACCGCTCTCCAGCAGTTTGTCCACGACTTCCTTCACCGGAACGATTCCGGCGCCCACCGGCACGGAAGTGGCGTCGGACTTGGCCCGGCGGTCCTTCAGATGGACATGGCCGATGCGGTCCCGGAAGTGCTCCAGCGCCGGCAGCACGTCCTCACCGCAATACAGGTAATTGCCCGTATCGAAGGCATGGCCCAGTTTCGCCGAGGCGGCGAACAACCGGTCCAGCGCCGCCGTATCGTAGCAGAGCGAACGGGGATTGTCGAAGTCCTCCACCAGCACGGGGAATCCTTCGGCCGCCGCCTTGTCGGCAAAGGCAGCTACCCTTGCAACGGTCGCATCCCGCACCTCGTCGCCCGCATTCTCCGGCAGGAAACCGGGCACCAGCAGCAGCTTGTCCCAGCCCGTCCGCCGCATGAAGTCCAGGGCTCCCTCCTCTTCCGCCTCCCCGGGACCGGCCACCAGGTCGATCCAGATGATCGCGCAGGCATGGGCAAAACCCAGACTGTCAAGCGTTTGTAGCATGGCCGGATCGATATTCGTACTCACGTCCACTCCGGCATACCCCATTTCCCGGAAACGGGCAGCCGCCTCGGCAAAGGAAATCCCCTCCTGCTGCGCGGCCGTCACGATATGGTCGGCAAAGATGGATATGCGCGGTTCCTCCGGAACCTGCTGCCGGCACGACGCAAAAAACGGAAAAAGAAACATGGCAAGAAGCTGATACGGTTTCATAAGACGCTCTTTGACACGGGTTCTCGCAAAGATACACAAATTGAAGCGCCCCTGCAAGACTTCCGCCAGGACGCATTTACGGCACACCGCCAGTTCCCGGTACGCCACACCCTCCCCTTGGCGCAGGTATGGCCATCGGCTGGCGCAGGTGTAACCATGTGGCGGCGCAAGTGTAGCCATCGGCTGGCGCAGGTGTGGAAAAAGGGGTGACACCTGCGCCATTGGAAAGCGTGAGTGCCTGTTTTGCGGCGCAGGTCCCCACTCCAAAATCACACCTGCGCCAGAGATCCGGGAGACCTGCGCCAAAAGCCATCGACGCCTGCGCCACGAATCACAACCGATACCTGGAAAACATTGGTTCGAAGGAACCAAGGCCGTCATCAGACGGCCCGGCGGAGGCCGTGTCCGAGGAACGAGAGCTCTGTGTTTTCGGAGCGAAGCGACGCAGGGGGTCTGGGGGATTAGGCCCCCAGCGAGTGAAACGGAAGTTATCCCGACGGAAAAGGGACTGCAATGGCAGTCCCTTTTCCGTCGGGGTACCGCGACTCGAACGCGGGACCCCCTGCTCCCAAAGCAGGTGCGCTAGCCAACTGCGCCACACCCCGATGCAGTGCAAAGGTAGCGATAATTCGGGAATCCGCAAACTCCCGGAAACGGGGAGGCGCCGCACGGAAACTGTCAATTTTGATTCAAATTGTATTAAACACAATAACAAAACACGGTTCAAGGGTCTTTTTTACAAAAAGGGGGCTTGACCGAGCGAAGGAATTTTCATAACTTTGAAACCGATAAGAACCCAAACCATGGAAACAGAATCTGCAAAAATCCACCTTTCGGTCGACTGCACGGTCCTCGGATTCGACGGGGAGCGGCTGGAGGTGCTGCTGATCCGCCGCACGGGCGTGGAGGGCGGAGAGGAATTCCATGACATGAAACTGCCCGGAAGCGTCATCGTGGACGGGGAGGAACTGGACGATGCCGCCCGGCGCGTCCTCACCGAGCTGACCGGTCTGAAGAACGTTCCGCTCACCCAGTTCCATGCCTTCGGATCCCCGGACCGGACCAAGGATCCGCGGGACATCCACTGGCTGGAAGCCACCCAGCAGATGCATGTCGGCCGGACCGTCACCATCGGCTACATGGCCCTCGTCAAGATCGGCCGCAGCATCATGGGCGACATGGAAGGGACCGAGGCGCTCTGGGTGCCGGTGGACAAGCTGCCCCCGCTCGCCTTCGACCACAACCAAATCATTGCCGAAGCCGTCAAGATGCTCCGGACCCTGGCGTCCATGGACCCGTCCATGCTGTACGCGCTCATGCCCCGGAAATTCACCGTCACCCAGCTCCGCAACCTCTACGAGGTGGTCTTCGGAGTCAGGCTGGACCCGGCCAACTTCTACAAGAAGATGGTCCAGATGCCCTATATCGTCCCCCTGGAGGAGCGCGAAAAGGGCGTCGCGCACCGCGCGGCCAGGTACTACCGTTTTGACAAGAACACTTACAACAAAACCCGCATATAGACATGTATCTTCTCGGATATGACGTCGGAAGTTCTTCCGTCAAGGCCAGCCTCGTCAGCGTCGAGACCGGCAAATGCGTCGCCACCGCCTTCTATCCCAAGAGCGAAGCGCCCATCACTTCCCGGGAGCCCGGCTTTGCCGAGCAGGACCCCGCCATGTGGTGGGCGAACCTGAAACTCGCCACGGCCGACATCCTGGAGCAGGTGCGCGGCAAGGCCACCCTCCAGAGCAAGACCTTCACGCCCGCCGACATCAAGGCCATCGGCATCTCCTACCAGATGCACGGGCTGGTATGCGTGGACAAGGACCAGCATGTCCTGCGCCCGTCCATCATCTGGTGCGACTCCCGCGCCGTTCCCTATGGAAACAAGGCCTTTGACAAGCTCGGGGCCGACTGGTGTCTGGACCACCTGCTGAACAACCCCGGCAACTTCACCGCGGCGAAACTCGCCTGGGTGAAGGACCATGAGCCGCAGCTGTTCGCCCGCATCAACAAGATCATGCTCCCGGGAGACTATATCGCCATGCGCCTCACCGGTTCCGTGTGCACCACCGTGGGCGGTCTTTCCGAAGGCATCTTCTGGGATTTCCGCGAGAACCGGCCTTCCAGGGAACTGCTGGATTACTTCGGCTTCGACGAAAACATCCTCCCGGCCATCAAGCCTACCTTCGGCCAGCAGGGAACCCTGACGAAGGACGCGGCGGAGCTGCTGGGCCTCGCCCCCGGCACGCCGGTCACCTACCGGGCCGGCGACCAGCCCAACAACGCCCTGTCCCTCAATGTATTCGAGCCCGGCGAAATCGCCTCCACCGCCGGCACTTCCGGCGTTGTCTATGGCGTGAACGGAACCATCGACTATGACCCGCTGAGCCGCGTGAACAGCTTCGCGCATGTGAACCATACGGCGCAGGACCCCCGCATCGGCGTGCTCCTGTGCATCAACGGCACCGGCATCCTGAACTCCTGGATCCGCCGCAACGTCGCCCCGGACGGCATTTCCTATGCCGATATGAACACCCTCGCCGCCCAGGTCCCCATCGGCTCGGACGGGGTCGCCATCCTCCCCTTCGGCAACGGAGCGGAGCGCATGCTGGGCAACCAGGACACCGGCTGCAGCATCCACGGAGTGAATTTCAACCGCCACGGCAAGGCGCATCTCATGCGCGCGGCCCAGGAGGGCATCGTGTTCTCCTTCCAGTACGGCATCGAGATCATGGAAAAGATGGGCATCCCCGTGAAGATGATCCACGCCGGCAAGGCCAACATGTTCCTCTCCCCCATCTTCCGCGACACCCTCGCGGGCGTGTCCGGCGCCACCATCGAGCTGTACGATACGGACGGTTCCGTGGGTGCGGCGAAGGGAGCCGGCATGGGCGCCGGCATCTACCGCGACCACAACGAGGCCTTCGCCTCGCTGGAAAAACTCGCCGTGATCACCCCTTCCCATGAGGAGGAGTACCAGGCGGCTTATGAGAATTGGAAATCCAAACTAATTTAAACACAAAACATTATGGCAAAAGAGTATTTCCCGACTATCGGAAAGATTCCCTTCGAGGGCGTCGAATCCAAGAACCCGATGGCATTCCACTACTATGACGCGAACCGCGTCGTGATGGGCAAGCCCATGAAGGACTGGCTCAAGTTCGCGATGGCCTGGTGGCACACCCTGGGCCAGGCTTCCGGCGACCCGTTCGGCGGCCAGACCCGTTCCTACGAGTGGGACAAGGGCGAGTGCCCGTACTGCCGCGCCAGGGCCAAGGCCGACGCCGGTTTCGAGATCATGCAGAAGCTGGGCATCGGGTACTACTGCTTCCATGACATCGACCTCGTGGAGGACACCGAGGACATCGCCGAGTACGAGGCCCGCATGAAGGACATCACCGACTACCTCCTCGAGAAGCAGAAGGAGACCGGCATCAAGAACCTCTGGGGCACGGCCAACGTGTTCGGCAACAAGCGCTACATGAACGGCGCCGCCACGAACCCGCAGTTCGACGTCGTCGCCCGCGCCGCCGTCCAGATCAAGAACGCCATCGACGCCACCATCAAGCTCGGCGGCACCTCCTACGTGTTCTGGGGCGGCCGTGAAGGCTACTACACCCTTCTGAACACCCAGATGCAGCGCGAGAAGGACCACCTCGCCAAGATGCTCACCGCCGCCCGCGACTACGCCCGCGCCCACGGCTTCAAGGGTACCTTCCTCATCGAGCCCAAGCCCATGGAGCCCACCAAGCACCAGTACGACGTGGACACGGAAACCGTGATCGGCTTCCTTCGCGCCAACGGCCTGGACAAGGACTTCAAGGTCAATATCGAAGTGAACCACGCCACCCTCGCCGGCCACACCTTCGAGCACGAGCTCACCGTGGCGGTCGATAACGGCTTCCTCGGCTCCATCGACGCCAACCGCGGCGACGC
>DETL01000004.1:49730-95774 GCA_002361625.1 Bacteroidales bacterium UBA3289
GCGGCGACGCCCAGAACGGCTGGGACACCGACCAGTTCCCGGTGGATCCGTACGACCTCACCCAGGCCATGATGCAGATTATCCGCAACGGCGGCTTCAAGGACGGCGGCACCAACTTCGACGCCAAGCTCCGCCGCTCCTCCACCGACCCGGAGGACATCTTCATCGCCCACATCAGCGCGATGGACGCCATGGCCCACGCCCTGCTGAACGCCGCCGCCGTCATCGAGGAGAGCCCGCTCTGCAAGATGGTCGAGGAGCGCTACGCCTCCTTCGACAGCGGCCTCGGCAAGCAGTTCGAGGAAGGCAAGGCCACCCTCGAGGATCTCTACGAGTACGCCAAGAAGAATGGCGAACCCGTCGTCGCTTCCGGCAAGCAGGAGCTCTACGAGACCCTTCTGAACCTCTACGCGAAGTAGTCCCATGACACAGTACAGACAGACAGGTAGCCCCGGCTACCTGTTTTCCATTGTCCTGGTGGCCGTCATCGGCGGCCTGCTGTTCGGGTACGACACCGCGGTCATTTCGGGTGCGGAGAAGGGCCTGCAGGCGTTCTTTCAGAGCGCTTCCGACTTCACCTACACCGACGGATGGCACGGTTTCACGACCTCCAGCGCCCTGATCGGCTGCATCATCGGCGCGTTCCTCTCCGGCTGGATGGCTTCCCGCCTGGGCCGCAAGAAGTCCCTCTTCTGCGCCGGCATCATGTTCTTCCTGAGCGCCCTGGGCTCCTACTATCCGGAGTTCCTGTTCTTCCAGAAGGGCGTCGCGACGAAGAGCCTCCTGGTGGCATTCAACCTGTACCGCGTGCTCGGTGGCATCGGCGTGGGCCTCGCATCGGCCCTGTGCCCGATGTACATCGCCGAGGTGGCTCCAGCCAACAAGCGCGGCACGCTCGTGTCCTGGAACCAGTTCGCGATCATCTTCGGCCAGCTGGTCGTGTACTTCGTGAACTTCCTGATCATCCGCTCCCACGCGAATGATCCGCAGGTCGTGGAATGGACCAACTCCGTGGGCTGGAGAATCATGTTCGTGTCCGAGTGTGTCCCGGCCGGCCTGTTCACGCTCCTGATCCTGCTCGTTCCCGAAACGCCGCGGTTCCTCGCGCTGAACGGGAAGGACGAGAAGGCGCTGGAAGTCCTCTCCAACATCAACGGCGAAGCCAAGGGCCGCGAGATCCTCGCGGAAATCAAGGCGACGGCGGTGGAGAAGACCGAAAAACTGTTCTCGTACGGCTGGATGGTCATCTTCATCGGCTGCATGCTCTCGGTGTTCCAGCAGGCCATCGGCATCAACGCGGTGCTGTACTTCGCCCCGCGCATCTTCGAGTCCATGGGCGTGAGCAACAACATGCTCTTCACGGTCATCATGGGCGTCATCAACATCTCGTTCACCCTCGTCGCGGTGTTCACGGTGGAGAAACTGGGCCGCAAGCCCCTCCTCATCACCGGTTCGCTGGGCATGGCGGTCGGCGCCCTCGGCGTCGCCCTGTCGAATGTGATGACCCTGCCCGCCTTCATCGCTCCCCTTTCCATCATGGTCTATAGCGCGTGCTTCATGTTCAGCTGGGGTCCGATCTGCTGGGTGTATATCTCCGAGCTCTTCCCGAACACCATCCGCTCCCAGGCCACGGCCCTCGCCGTCGCCTTCCAGTGGATCTTCAACTTCATCGTCTCCTCCACCTTCGTCCCGATGTACAACATGCGACTCGGGTCCATGGGTGACAGCTTCGGCCATTTCTTCGCCTATGCCCTGTACGGGGTCATCTGCATCATCGCCGCCGTGTTCGTCTGGCGCCTGGTGCCGGAGACCAAGGGCAAGACCCTCGAGGACATGACCGCCCTGTGGAGAGAAAGGTCGAAAAAGTGATCCAACTTGGCGGGATTTTTGTAAATTTGTCACAAACAACAACCAAACACTGATACCATTATGGCAGAAGAAAAAGTGAACCCGATGGACATCAACGGTGACGGCAAGGTCACCCTGGGTGAGAAGGTCCAGTACTATGCCGGCAAGGCCGGCGAGAAAGTCGAAGCAGGTGTGAAGAAGGTCTATGAGGGCGTCAAGGAAGACGCCAAGGACGCTCTCGAGGACGCCAAGGTCCTGGCCGAGAAAGCCAAGGTCAAGGGCAAGGAGGTCTATGACAAGGCCGCCGACAAGGCCAAGGACGTCTATGCCGACGCCAAGGAAGACCTCGCCGAAGCTGCCGACAAGGCCAAGGCGAAAGCTTCCGAACTCGCCGAAAAAGGCAAGGCCAAGATCGACGAGCTGAAGAACAAGGAGGCGTAATCCCCCTCCCCTTTCAATGACAGCATACCCCTCCTTCCCAGGTGGGGTATGCTATGTTTTGGATGCCCATGAAATATACGACACTCGGAAACACCGGGATCGAGGTGTCCCGGATCTGCGTGGGATGCATGTCCTACGGCAAGGCGTCCAAGGAGTTCCACGAATGGACCCTTGGACAGGAAGACACGACGGCGATGGTCAAACATGCCATCGACCTGGGTGTCAACTTTTTCGATACCGCCAACGTCTATTCTTTCGGTACCAGCGAAGAGTATCTGGGCCGGGCGCTGCGCACGATCGGTGTCCCCCGCGACCGGGTGGTCATCGCTTCGAAGGTGTTCTTCAACGAGGGCGCCCTGTCCCGCCAGGCCATCCTCCGGGAGATCGACGGAACCCTCCGTCGGCTCGGGACCGACTACCTGGACCTGTACCAGATCCACCGGTTCGACTACGACACACCCATCGAGGAAACGCTGGAGGCCCTGGACTCGCTCGTGAAGGCCGGAAAGGTCCGGGCGACAGGCGCATCGGCCATGTACGGGTACCAGTTCCACAACATGCAGGAGTGCGCCGCCCGGAACGGATGGACGCAGTTCTCCACGATGCAGAACCACTACAACCTCATGTACCGGGAGGACGAGCACGAGCTGATCCCCGTGTGCCGCCAATACGGCGTGTCCCTGATCCCCTACTCGCCGCTCGCCGGCGGACATCTGTCACATCGGGGATGGGAAAGCGGAACGGCCCGTTCCAACACGGACCGCACCATTCGCAGCAAGTATGACCACGCGAAAGAGAATGATCTCGAGATCATCGACGCCGTCGCCACCCTCGCGGAGCGGAAAGGCGTGTCCATGAGCGAGATATCTCTCGCCTGGCTGCTCGCCCGCGGCGTCGCGGCTCCCATCGTGGGCGCCACCAAGGTGCCCCACTTCGATGCCGCCGTCCGCAGCGTGGACCTGGAACTCTCCGCCGACGAAATCGCCTTCCTAGAGGCTCCTTACCGCCCTCACGCCATCGTGGGCGCCTTGCAGGCGAAAGACCCGAAGAAGATCATGGGGATGCCATAATGCGTTAGATTTCGTATATTCGCAAAAAGATCTTAACTGACAGTCCGATGAAACGATTTTTCCTGACGGCCCTCCTGACGCTCGCGTCCGTGGCCGGATTCGCCTGCACGAACCTCATCGTGGGCAGGCTGGCTTCCGTGGACGGGAGCGTGATGTGTACGTACAACTGCGACGGCTTCGGCTTCGCCTCGCCCCTGAACTGGTCGGCGGCGGGCCGGCATGCGCCCGGTGAAATGCTCGCCATCCGCGGCTGGGGGCCGGACGCCCCCGTGCATTACGTGAAGCAGGCAGACTACACCTACGGGGTGGTGGGCCTGATGAACGAACTGCAGGTAAGCATCGTGGAGACGACCTGGGGCGGGCGTGAGGAACTGGCGAAGTCCGAAGGCGCGCTGGATTATTTCACGCTCATGGAACTCGCCCTGCAGCGGAGTGCCACGGCCCGGGAAGCCATCGAGGTGATGCATAACCTCGTCCAGGAATACGGATACAACCAGACCGGCGAGTCCTTCGCCGTGTGCGACCCGGAGGAAGCCTGGATCATGGAACTGATCGGCAAGGGCCCCGGCCGCAAGGGCGCCGTCTGGGTGGCGATGCGCCTTCCCGACGACTGCATCACGGCCTATGCCAATTCCAGCCGGATCCGGAAATTCCCGCAGGCCAAGAAGATAGACAAGAAAAAGGGCTACGGCATCGTCGAGGGTACCTGCATGTACAGCGCCGATGTCATTTCCTTCGCCCGCGAGATGGGCTGGTACGAGGGTGCCGATGCGGATTTCAGCTTCCGCGAGGCCTACGGACCCATGGACTTCAGCAAGATCCGCTACTGCGAGGCCCGCGTCTGGAGTTTCTTCCGTCACCACTATGACACCGAGGTGATTGACTCCTACCTTCCCTTCATCGAGGGGCACATGGACATCTGCGACGAACTTCCCCTCTGGATCAAGCCCGACAAACCCCTGAGCGTCCGCGACCTCATGAACGACATGCGCGACCACTACGAGGGCACGGCCCTGGACATGACGGTCGATGTCTCCGCCGGTCCGTGGGCATCCCCCTACCGCAACCAACTGACGAACTTTGAGGCGCCGGACGGCACCAAGATGTTCCGCGAGCGGCCCATCGGCTGCCAGCAGAGCGGTATGACGATGGTGTGCCAGATGCGCTCATTCCTCCCGGACGAGGTGGGCGGCGTGACCTACTTCAACATGGACGATGCCTCCATGGTGGCCTATGTGCCGGTGTACTGTTCGATCAACCGTGTCCCGGCGCCTTTCCGCCGCGAAAACAACAACATCCGGGAATTCTCCACCGAGAGCGCCTTCTGGATGAACAACTGGGTGGCCAACATGGTCTATCCCCGCTACAGCGCCATGATCGGCGACCTGCGCGATGCCCAGACCGAACTGGAGGACTACTATGCCGAGGACCAGAAAGAGGTGGAAGCGAAGGTGAAGGACCTTACCCACCAGGAGCGGATCGATTACCTCACGGCGAAGACCGAGGCCTATACGACCAGAATGATGCAGCGCTGGGACAAACTCGCGAAACTCCTGATCGTCAAGCACAACGACCAGATCATGCAACCCAGCGAGAATGGCGTCGTCGTTCCCGGCCGGCGCACGTCTCCCAAATACGCCCCGGCTTTCGTCGAGGCGGTGAAGGAGGTCACCGGCGACCGGTATGTGAAGCCGTAACTATTCCGGCAGCCAGCGCTGGTTCAACTTCACGTTGACCATCAGGTTCTTGAAATCCGAGCGGGACACATAGGTCGCACGCGTGACCCCATCCCGCTCGATTTTGAATTCCAATTTCTTGCTGAACAACACTTTCCGGGAGGTCACCGTCACGGTTTCCCGGTTCTCATTCGGGATGGCCGGCGCGAAGCAGCCGGTCACTTCGACAGAGGTGCCGGCGGGCTCTTCAAAATGCTGCTTCAGGCCTTCCAGCGTCTCCATGATTTCCGCCCGGGTCAATCCCAGTGGGATGAAGAGTTTGTTGATCGGATCGACGTCGATCTGGATGATTTCATCGCCCAGGCCCATCGAGCCCACACACAGGAAACAGGTGGCCTGTCCGGTTTCGTCCGGAATGGAAAACACGCTCAGGATGCTCTGGTCGCCGGATTCCACTTCGGCGATGTCCACCAGTTTGGTGATATCATACTTTTGTGCGGACGCCGCCACCGACAGGGTGAGGGCCAGGAAAAATACGGCAATGCGTTTCATAGTTTTCAATTTTCGGCGTAAAGATACAACAATTTTTACTTCTTCGCCGGGGCCGGGCGGGACATCCGCCAGGGATTGAAACTTACCAGGTGCTCGAGCGCCGCGCGGTCGGGCGCGTTACGGACCTCGCTCTTCACGTCGAGAATCATGGTCGGGGCCTCCTCGGGCGTATAGGCAGGCCACTGCGGAATCTCCGGGCAGTTGGGATTGCCAGTGCGCATGAAGGCCAGGAGGGCGTTCGACAGTTGGTCGGAGACCTTGCGGGGCTCCGCGCCGCCACCGGTATGGGTGACCATCAGGTCCGTATTCCGGAACCAGTAGCAGATGTCGGAGCAGTGGAAGGCACGGATGCGGCCGCCGAACAGCGGGGCGTTGTAGTCGAACCAGGCCAGGTACACCGGAGCGCCGCCCTGGGCATACTTGGCATCGGCCGTAGCCAGGACGTTCTTCCGCTGGGCGACGGTGAGATTCACCAGTTCGATGGGTTTCTTGTCCGGGAAAGCGGCCTGATAGGCCTTCAGGACGGTCTCGGCCTCGGGTTGGCCGAACTGGTCGCGGACCATGGTCACGGCGCCGTCAAAGTCGATGTTTTCGAGTTCGACATTCTCCTTGCTCAGGGAGAACTCGGAAGAGGTGGTGCAGAGCATCAGGGGCACGTCCCGGGCCACATCGTCCTTGAAGAAGCCGTCGGCAGGAAGGACCGCACCGTCAGCGACCGGGGAGAAACCGCCGCCGACTTCGCCCGCAACTTTGTGGGCCAGGGCGTAGTACTCTTCCCAAGGCATCTGCTGGAGTTTCTTCACATCGCCGCGGACGGTCTTGAGGATGGCCGCACCCACGGCGGCGGAGGAAGCCGGATCCGTGGCGGAAGTGGCATTGCCGCTCAGGGCTACCGCCTTGTGTACCAATCCCTTGGCCGAAGGCATGGAGATTACGTCGCACACTTTGGCGCCGCCGCCGGACTGGCCCATGATGGTCACGTTGCCGGGGTCGCCGCCGAAGTTCGCGATGTTGTCATGGACCCACTGCAGGGACGCGACGAGGTCCAGGATACCTACGTTGCCGGAGTTCTTGAAGTCCGGACCCGCCGCGGAGAGGTCGGAGAAGCCGAAGGCGTTGAGCCGATGGTTCACGCTCACGAAGACGATGTCGCCGCTGCGGGCGAGGTTCGCCCCGTGATAGCCGTCCTGCTCGATGCTGTTGCCGGCGGCAAAGCCGCCACCGTGCATCCACACAAGGACCGGGCGCTTCTTTCCGTCCGGGGCCGGAGTCCACACGTTCAGGTTCAGGCAGTCTTCGCTGACATCGAAGTAGTTCCAGTGGTCCGTGAAGGTGGACGTATTGTTCCTCCACTTGTTGGCCATGTTCTGGGGCGCGTCGTTCCCGTAGAACATCGCCGGGCGGATCCCTTCCCAGGATTCGGGCTTCTGCGGAGGCAGGAAGCGGTTTTCGCCGCCGGTCGGCGCCCCGTAAGGGATGCCCAGATAAGTGTACACACCGTCCAGGATGTAGCCCTGGACCTTTCCGTACTGCGTTTGGGTAACGGCATAGTCGTCACCGACGAACAGGCGCTGCCCATCTTCCTGGGCGGCTTTTTCGCCACCGCCTGCGCAGGAGACCGCGAGGATGGCCGGAACAAGGAACTTGATGAGTTTCATGACAATCAGTGTTTGTTGGTAACAAAGATAGCGATTCGGCCCGAAAAACGTTTTCTCCCTTGTTCAAATATTTGAAAATAAGCCGAAAAGCCGTAACTTTCCGGCATGAAGTTGCGCCTTCTCCTCCTCTGCCTTTTCCTTGCCTGTGCCGCCGCATCAGCGCAGCGCGTCACGGATTCCGGATACAGGACCGTTGCCCATATCAAATCCGACGGGACGGTCCAGGACGCCTCGTTCAGGATCATCGGCCATATCAAGGCCGACGGCATGGTCCAGGACGAGAAATTCCGGGTCGTGGGCTACCTGAAGGACAACGGCCTCGTGCAGGACGCCTCGTTCAGAATCGTCGGACACATCAAGGACGACGGAACGGTGCAGGACGCCAGTTACCGGATCCTCGGCCATATCCGGAAGGACGGCCTCGTCCAGGACGCCTCCTACCGGGTTATCGGCCACGCCGACGGCATCCCGATGAAATGGGCTGCCTGGTATTTCTTTTTCAGCGACGGGCGGTCCTAAAGCTATCTGTCCCCTACCGGAGAGCCTTTGACAGGGTGCGGTGGATGTGGTCGGCATAGCGGACCATCCCGAGGTCGGTCAGGTGGATCCCATCCACGAACGCTTCACCGTCATCTCCGGTCATTCCCGGGGAACCCACGTAGTAGATTTTCCTTTCCCCGGCCTTCCGGAGCCGCTGGAAGAGGTCTTTCTGGGCGGCATTCTTCCGCCGGACTTCGTCCGCTATGGCCCGGTCGACGACCGAATGGGCGAACTGGGGATCCTCGACGAAAATGACGGGGACATCCGGGTGTGCATCCCGCAGGATCCGGAAGAAACGTTCTCCGCGCTCCTCGATCATCTCCACGGAAGCATTGGGCACATAGTCCAGGACATACACCGACGGCGCCTCCACCGAGGCCATCAGTTCGGCGATTTCATCGTCCAGGAAAGCGTTCCCGCTGAAACCGAGGTTGATGACCGTCCGGTCGAAGCGGCGCGCGATGATGTTGGTGAAGGCCATGCCGGGACGGCTGGCGCACCCTCCCTGCAGAATACTCGTTCCGTACATGACTATAGGCCGGTCGCTGCGGGGCGTATCCGCCTCCGGAGCGGACAGGGAATAGCCGGCAGGGACCCCGATTTCAAGGGTCTTGACCTCGTCATAGAGTGCGAGGTAGAGCATGTATTCACGCGAGTCCGGTTCCATGTTCCCTACCAGTCGACACTCATGCGAGGACGAGGGCGCTCCCCAGTTGAAGCCGGATCCCACATACCGCCATTCTCCCGAAACCAGCGTATAGAGATCGAGCCCGCCTGTCCCGCAGTCCGTCATGTGGGGCATGTGGTTCCCGCCGGTCGTCCACCGCGCATGGATCTCCGGCGCATCGGACCGGAAGCGGACATAAAGTCCGGCAGAATTGCAGCCCAGGTTCCAGACGGCACTCCGGACCGTGCCGGAAAGCGACTCCGGCAGCCTTCTGTAAGGATGGTCCTGCGTGGCCGTAAAGGCCTGCCCGTACACGGGGAAAGCGGTTCCCGGAGTGTATTGGATTTCCTCCTGCGCCCGGGCCGGCAGCAGGAGCATGAAGAGCGACAGGGTCGTTATGAGGAGTCTTTTCATGGAGTGGAAACTGTAGCTATAGGGTCCATGTACGAGGAAAGAACAAACGCCGCAACCTGCAGTCACGGCGTCCATTCCTTTCGTGATTCCGTTGGGATTCGAACCCAAGACCCACAGCTTAGAAGGCTGTTGCTCTATCCAGCTGAGCTACGGAACCATCGCTTCAAGGGCGCAAAGTTACAACAATTCGCGGAATATTCAAATTATGCCCGGGGTGCAAAGGTAAAGGAGTCTTGCACTTTGCCCGTGCGGACATTGTGGACGGTTATCTCCAGCTTGCCACGGCGGACTTTTCCTTCGATGACGGTGGGGAAAGCCTCGGGGATGGCGGTGGAATCGGCCGG
The DNA here is from genome assembly GCA_002361625.1 of Bacteroidales bacterium UBA3289. Lineage (GTDB taxonomy): Bacteria > Bacteroidota > Bacteroidia > Bacteroidales > UBA932 > Cryptobacteroides. The sequence continues at coordinate 58,941 of DETL01000004.1, forward strand.
GAGGTCCGGGCCGCCGCCGACCAGCTGGGCCCATGTCCGGTCGGCCGTGGGAGCGTCATAGCGGTAACGATGCTGATGCGCCGTGACAATGAGCTGACAACCAGCCTTTTCCAACAGAGGTGTCCACAGTCTCGCGCAAGTGCGCTGCCACGCTGCAAAATCCGTCCGGTAATGGAATTCCGGAGCATCCGGCGCCACGTCGCCCGGGTTTTCGTCCGGCCGGGGATCGAAGAGCGGGATGTGGCAGAAAGCCACCAGATAGGGGGCCGATGCGATCTCTTCCCGCTGCAAGGCATCCCGAAGCCACGCCACCTGCGCCTCCCGGTAGGGAGCGCTGGTGAACAGGCCGGCAAAGCGGGGATCGTCGTCCAGCTTGTCCTCGGCCGTGTCCAGGCCGATGAGCGCGACCTGCCCCGTGCGCACGGCGAAGTTGCGTCCGAGATCCCAGTCGCGGGCAGCCCGCTCCTCCGGCTGACGGAACATCCACACGCGCTCGAAATGGCGGTTCGCCATGCCGCGGCTGTCGTGGTTGCCTGCACAGAACAGGTAAGGAAGGTCCGCCGCGTAGTCCTGCCGTCCGATTTCGGGCTTCAGGAAGATCCGCGTCTGCGCCTCCACGGTTTCCTCCACATTGCAGGCGTCGCCGTTCCAGATGACGCAGGCAGGGGCGCATTCGGCCACCTTATCGATCACTCGCTCGAAAGGCTCCCAACGGGCGTGCGTATCATTGATCACGCAAAAGTGCCCTTCCGCTTTCTTGCCGGCCGTCGTGAAGGAATGGATCCCCGGGGCTTCCTCATTCCCAACCACCTTCATGTCGTAGCCGCCTTTGTAGCGGATCCGGTCGGCCCCGATGCGGTAATAGTACCGGGTGGCGGGCTTCAGGCCCGTGAGCCGCACGCGGACGATGCGGTCGTCCAGGTCGGTCACCCGATAACCGCCGCAGAGCACTTTCCGACCGTCGGACAGGTCCGGTTTCCGACCCACGATGACATAGCCGTTGGCGAGATCGCTCACGGCAAAGGCGACGCCCATCGACTCCTCCGCATAGTTCTGCAACATGGGGGCGGAAACGATCAGGGGACCTGCGGCCTCCTCTTCCGGCAAAGGGTCTTTCTGATCATCCTGCAAAGGATTCTCCGGCAAGAGGGACGCAGCCCGCAAGCCGTTTCCGGTGCCGGCCGCCAGCGCGATGACTGCCGACCCTTTGATAAACTCCCTTCTTTTCATCGGAGTCCTACTGCGCAAAGCTCGCGAAATACCCCGGGAAGAGCACGCAGGTGATCAGGTACCCGATGATGGTGGCGACGATCACACTGATGAGACCCGGCATCATGAAGCTGTGGTTCAGCAGATATTTGCCGATGACCGTGGTTCCGGAACGGTCGAAGTTCACGGTAGCGATATCGGACGGGTAGTTCGGGATGAAGAAATAGCCGTACACGCTTGGCAGGACGCCCAGGAGGACGGGACCGGCGATACCCAGCGAGTAGGCCAGCGGCAGGAAAGCGACGACCACGGCGCCCTGGGAGTTGATGAGGACCGACACGAGGAAGAACACGAAGGCGATGGACCAGGGGTACTGGGACACCATGTCGGCAAGCATTTCCTTCATCTGGTCCAGGTAGTTGCCGAAGTACGTATCGGCCAGCCAGGCAATGCCGTAGATGGCGACGACGGCGACCATGCCGGACTGCCACACGGCGCCCGCGACGGCCTTCTTGGGAGAAGCCTTGCAGAACATGATGTTGCAGGCAGCGGCCACCAGCATGATGATCTGGATGCAGATGTTCATTTTGGGAAGATTGATGGCATTGGCGACGGTCTCACCGCTGGCCGTATGGAACATCTGGCAGAAGGCGAAGCCCACGATCACCAGCAGCGCACCCAGGAAAACGTACACGGAAGCCTTGGCTTCCTTGGTGATGACCTTGTCCAGGGTGGTGGCGGAGGAACCGTACATGTAGGCGTACTGCTCGGGGTCGGCCTTTCTCTTCTGGAATTCGGGGTCGTCGTCCAGGTCCTTGCCGCGCTTGTAGGAGGCGGCGGCGGCGCACATGAGGCCGATGACGCAGGCCGGGATGGTGACCATGAGGACCTGCGGGATACTCACCATGTAGCCATTGGCATTGGAGATGGTCACGAAGGCGACGACGGCGGCGGCGATCGGCGAGCAGGTGATACCCACCTGGGACGCGACGGAAGCCACGCCGCAGGGACGCTCCGGACGGATGTTCTTCTTGAGGGCGATGTCGCAGATGATGGGCATGATCGTATAGACCACATGGCCCGTGCCCACGAGGACGGTCAGGAAGAAGGTCACCAGCGGGCCCAGGAAGGTGATGTGCTGGGGATGCTTGCGGAGCATCCTCTCCGCAATCTGGATCATCCAGTCCATACCGCCGGAGGCCTGGAGGGTACCGGCGCAGGTGACGGCCGCGATGATGATGTAGATGACGTCGGTGGGCGGGGTTCCGGGCTTGAGGCCGAAGCCGAACACCAGGATCGCGAGGCCGATGCCGGAGATGGCGCCGAGAGCCAGGGACCCGTACCGGGAGCCCACGTACAGTGCTGCCAGAACGATCAGCAGCTCAACAATCATGACAAAGCTCATATCAGTCAGGTATTAGAAATCATACAGGTTCAGGCCGGTCTCCTCGTCGAAGCGGCGTCCGGCTTCGCAGGCGAAGCGCTCCACCACGAGTTCGCAGGCCCCGTTCACGCGAGCGGTCAGCAGATGCCCGCCGATGCAGGTGTAATCCCGCCGACTGGCCGTAATGTGCAGGTGCAGATACACTTCCCCTTCCTTCCGGGAAATGTTGCCGGTGAGGTTCGTGATCTCCATCTGCTCGGAGAAGGTCTTGTCCACATATTTTTTCGTGGCGGGATCCAGGAAACGGAAGGTGGCTTCGGAAATGGCGCCGAGGCCATAGACGGCCCCGCAGCGGATATCCAGGTCCTTGCAGAAAGCGGCAAGGGCCGCGGAAATCTCCACATGGTTGTCGAGGCTCAGGACATACTTGTCGCCGGAAGTGCGGTATCGGTACATGGTCGGTTATTGTTTCAGTGGCGATAAAGTTACGAAAAAAATTCCCATCAACGGCACCGTTTGTGTATATTTGCAGACGAATATGAAAAAGTTGCTTTTAACCCTCGCCGCCCTTGCCGGCGTGCTCTCCCTTTCCGCACAGCAGATCCGGACCAATTACCGCTCCGGCGGCATCACCCATATCTCGACCGTTCCCGAATCCTGTCAGGACTTCGAAGCCCGCGTGGAAAAAGTGGGCTTCGAGGACGGTTCCTCAATGTACCAGCTGTTCATCGACCTTCGGCAAAAAACGGCCTTCACGGCTCCCAAGGGCGTGAAGATGACCGCCACCTTGCCCGGCGGCGCCTTCGTGCGGGCGGACCAGATCGGCTCGGACAATCCCACCAAGTCCCGGCTGGAGGACGGCCTGTACCTGAACCGGCTCCGCTATGCCCTGGAACCCGAGGACATGGAGAAACTCCTGAAAGGAGTCAAGGACCTTGAATTGGCCATCGGCTGGGATCCGGAGGATTACCTCCAATACAACTTCCAGGACGACGCCTTTTCCGCCCTCCTCAAACGCCACTGCGAAGCCATCGAAAAAGCGGCGTCAGGGACCATCGACCTCACGGCGGAACCCGCCGGCCGCATCGACCAGAAAGGCAGTATCATGACCGCGGCCAATCCCCTCGTCGCCGACGGGAAGCGCTTCAAGTACAACATCATCCTGAGCCACCTCTACTACAAGACCACCGCGGCGGAGGACATCGACCTCGCATTCCAGCTCGGAACGGAGAAGAAATACACGATCCTGACGGACTCCCCCGTCACCTTCGTTCTGGAAGGCGGCCAGGAAATCACGCTCCCCCAGACGCGCGACGAGATCAATTTCCTGTACCTGTATCCGTCCATGGACCAGCTCCGGGAACTCGCCTACGGGCACATCGAAAGCCTCCGCATAGAAACGGAGGATGGCACCCTGACGGATGCCATCCTCGACGATTCATTCTCGAAAGCGGTGAACCAGCAGTATCAGCTGCTGATGTCGCTCTCCGCTAGATAATCCGGTCCCTGTACTTCGCGTACAGCTGCGCTGCCACGACCTTGGCGTCGCCCACGGGCTGCGCCGGGAAGGTGTGCAGGCACTCGTCCCACCACTGCTTCTCGAAGGTCGTCACATCGTCGGAGAAGGCCTTGTAGTCCTCCTCGTCGAAGGAGCCGTCGGCCTCCACCGCCGCATCCACCGCAGCGAAGAACTTCTCCCAGCGGACCTTGTAGAAGGTCCCGGTGAGGCCGTTCCAGGTACGGGAAGCGTAGTCGTTCAGGAGCATGTCCTTGTCGCTCCAGGTAGTGATGAGGTTGCGGGCATTGCGCTCGAAATAAGCCTTTTCGCCGTCATCCAGGCCCCAACTGCGGGCATCGGCAATCCACTTTCCCACCAGGAAATAGCTGTGCGTGCCGATGACCTGGTCGATGTCGCTGATGATTTCCAGCATCTCGGCGGAAACTGACTTCATCGTCTCCCGGTCCTTTTCCGCCACGGCGGCCTCGTATTGCTTCTTGAGGGCGTCGAAACGGTTCGCCAGCATCTGCCGGGTCAGGTTCGCAAGGTCGAACGCATAGGCGCTGTTCTTCCCGTCCACCTCCAGGAGCAGGCCCAGGGCTTCGCAGAGGTATTTGTTGTCATACCGCAGCCGAGCGTTTCCGTACCAGGTCCTGGTCCGCCCGATGGCGGGCCGCTGGTTCACGAACGATGCCTGTCCGGGCGTGGAACTGTCGACATACACGCTGTCGACGAGGATCTTCCAGGCCTCACGGGCCTTCGGGTCCTCGAAACCGACCCGCTGGTCGGCCAGTCCTTCGGTCCAGACGGCCACATCCTTGTGCTGCGGCAGCGTCCAGGCCTTCTCGAAGATATACTCATACACGTACGGATTGCAATCGAATCCCTCCAGGGTGGCGCCGACACCGCTCATGTTGGGGCCTCCGTTCACGAGAGCGTTCTCGATCTTCTCGTTCAGGTCGTTGAACTTGCCCACGAGGGCGGTATTGCCGCCGAAGTTCCCCAGGTAGCACCAGATATAGGGCACACCGTAGAAGCTTTCCGTCCGTTTCCAGACCTCCTGCCGGTCGCAGAAGTAGTCCAGGATCAGCTGCTTTTCCTTCGGGAAGGAGGTCAGATAGGCCTCCACGCGGTCCTCGGTCCAGTATTTCCGCTCGTTGTAGAAGAGCCAGCCCATCTGGAGCCAGGTGGCTTCCGGATCGGCCTTCTCCAGGGACTCGTACACCTGCCGGCTCACGCGGCCCAGATACTCGGGCTCCCAGCTGGGCGGGGTGAGCTCGTTGAAGATGTCGATGCCATAGACATGGTCCGTTCCATAGATCTCCGTCTCCTTCTGGACGAACTTCTTCTGGATTTCGGTGAACAGGTCGCTCATCGGGTCCAGGAAGGTGCAAGCATATTCCGGCTGGTAACCGGACCAGTCCTCGTTCTTGGTGACAGGCGCGTCCGGATACAGGCGGGTGATCTCCCGCGGAACGTGGCCGGAGAAGGCCGGCAGGACCGGCTTCATGTTCAGTTCGCGCTCCCGGGCCGTGATCTTCTTCTGGAGCTCCAGCTGACCGTCCAGCCAGCTGTGCGGAAGAGGACCGAACCAGCGGTCGATATTCTGCATCCGGTGCCACGGCAGGTGCGCCGGGCCGGTGAAGTAATTCCGTACCTCCTCGTCGGTCAAGCCCATTTCGGTCCAGATCTGGTACCAGATGGACTCCTGGCCCGTGATGGCCAGCGGGAGATTGATTCCGTTCAGGGCCATCCAGTCGATAAAATGCTCCCAGTCGGCCCACTGCCACCAGGGCATCGTGTACCCGTAGGTGCAGTAGTTCAGGAAGAAACGGTCTTTCACCCTGGCCGATGCTTCCACGGGCTCCGGCACGGCAGGCAACTTCTTCGGAAGCGTGAACGTATCGCCGAGCAGCCAGCCGTACTCCACATGGCAGTAGTATTTGAGATAGTGGTTCAGCCCCACGGCCATGGAGTTCGCGTCATTGCCGATGACGGCGAGCTTCCGCCCGCGCTGCTCGAGCCGGAAGAAGTCGCCCTCCCCCTCCGCTTTCTCAAAGACGAAATGGCGGGCGTGCTCCGGCCCCGCGACACGCACGGCCAGCGCCTTCGCCGCTTCCACCTCCGGGTCCGCCGGGCCCTTCGGAGTGCAAGCAGCCGCCGCCAGGGCGGCGACGGCTGCAATCAGAAGGATTCTCTTCATCAGTCAAGGAAGAATACATCCGGCGTACCGGCCGTTCCGTACACCACTTCTCCCGTATCCGCGCTGATCGCGGCGGAATCGGACAGGTAGAAAGCCCGCTTGGCCGGATCGTAATGCGGCTGAGACCAGCCAATCTGGGCGTAGTGCTTGTCGATGTAGGACATCCAGTCGGCACTGCCCACCTTGTAGTCCGGACCGCCGAACTTGCAGGCGATGGATCCCTGGTCGCCGATGGACTGGTAGCCCATGTACTGGACGGGGATATAGACCTTGTTCGTCGCCGTGTTCCAGAAGAAGACATAGTCCTGCACGTCATAGCCCGGACCGGTATCATGGCCCCAACACTCCGGCAGGTAGCATTGATACACGTTCTCAGCGTAATCGCGGACAAACATCGTCTTCTGCTCGACTTCACCCCACCAGCCTTCATTGATGGTGCCGGCACCGTACTCGAAGTAGGATGTCGGATACTCGATGATCACATGGACCTTCTCGTATCCATAAATGGACTTGAAATCGGCTATGGTGATGTCCAATTCATACGTCTCATTGAATGTCAGGGACTTGGGATCGTAGGTAAGTTCCAGTTCACCGATGCGGTTCCCATTCGCGACCGTCACGGAAGACGGGACGGTGAACAGGCTGGAACCCGTGGAATTCACGTTCACGACGGTTTCCGCGCCCTTGGACAGACGGGCCACCGGGACGATGATGGTCGGATTGGACGTCAGGTTGTAAGCAAGTTGCTGCTCGATGAAGAAGCAGTCGGAGCTCTCGACAGCGTCGCCGCCGGCGTTCCCGCCCGCTATTTCGCTGTCCCGGCAGGAAGTCACCCCAAGCAGGGTGGCCGCAGCGGCTGCAAGTATGAATAATCTGTTGAATTTCATGACTTTCATGCTTTAAGGGTTAGAACTTCAGCGTGGAGAGGTCCAGCGGGTCGCCGTAGTGGGACGACGCGATGGTCAGGTCCGTCCAGGTCTGGTATTTGGAGTACGCATTGATGGGCGTATTGTATTCCAGCAGGGCCTGGTTGGCATTCATCTCGGCCTGCGGGAAGCCGGGCGTCCAGCCCGGGAACACGCCGTCGCAGTTGATGAGCTGCTGCACACGGGTCACGGAAGTGCCGTAGTAAGCACGATACAGGCCTCTTTCCAGCCGCTTGTCGTCGAAGTAGTTGACGCCTTCGCCCCAGAATTCGATGTCCTTTTGGAAGATCAATTCCTCAAGCACGTCGTCCGGGTTGGACTTGTCGCAGGTATAGGTGCTGTTGCGGGTGCGGACGATCGCTTCGAGCTCGCTCTTCGCCGCACCGACGCCCTGCGTATGGAGGGCCGCCTCCGCCTTGATGAAGTACATCTCCTCCACGCGCATCATCGGGAAGTCGATGGCACCGCCCACATTCACGTCGAAACAGGCACCGTTGTGCGGGCGGAACTTGAGATTCAGGTACAGCCACGGCCATCCGAGGAAGCCGTTCGCGACACTGGCCTGCTTGCGGATCCAAGACGCGGAACTGTTCAGCGGATACTTGTAACCGTCATTCAGGCGGCCGGTATATTCGTCGGACCAGTCTGCCTGCTCGTTGGAGGTGTTGTCTCCGGACACGCTCCATTTGTTGTTGATGAACTTGCCGGAGGCATCCCGTTCGATGAGGTACTCACCGCCGGCCCGCTGGTTGGTGGACTCATAGAAAAAGTTCGGAGACAGCCACGTCTTCTTGCGCCAGTCATTGTCGGAGAGGCGCTCGTACCAGTGGCGTGCAAGACCGCGGCCAACGCGCCAGCCGTACACGATGTAGTTGGTTTCCGTACCGAAGGTGTTGGCCGGATTCCAGTCGGTGGTGATGGCAGCGGCATTGTTCTCGGACACCGAGTAGGCCAGCATCCAGGAATTCTGGGAATTGCGGTTGTTGAATCCATTCACCGGATCGGTCCACTGTTCCTCGGTAAGCGGGGTGCAGCCAGAGGTCTCGATGGCCTTCTGGGCATAACTGTAGCACTTCTGCCAGAGGTCAGCCTCGTCGGTGTATTTGGCGGCCAGGGTCTTGGCACGGGTTGCCAGATTCAGGTAGGCACGGGCATAGATGCCATAGACGACGCCCAGGTCTGGCTGGATCTTGTCCGTGCGGGTGAAGCCGGCGAGGAGTTCCTCGGCCTTCGCCAGGTCGGAAAGGATCAGGTCGTAGTTTTCATCTACGGTCACCCGGGGATTGTTTGAAGCCTCTGCTCCGGTGGTCTTTTCCGTCACGATCGGAACGCCCAGGTTTGTCAGGTCATTGGTCGGAAGCGTGAGTTTCGGAGTGATGACCGCGTCCGTGGGTTTCTTCCATTCCATGATCTGGACGAGTTCCAGATAGAAGAGTGCACGGAACGCATAGCACTGGCCCACGTACCCCTTCTGGACGTCCGTCAGCTCCGCATCCTCGGGATACAGGCCGATGATGTCGTTGACGGCACGGATGTAGGTATAGTACAGGTAAACCGGCCAGCGGGAACGGTTGGCATAGGAGAAGTTGCCGTAGGAGTACTGCAACATGGTATTGAAACCGTTGTAGCCCGGATTCAGGAGCGAACTGGTTCCATGGTCCAGCATCTGCTTCATGGCTCCGTATGACATCTGGCCGTCACCGAAAGGATTGACGCTGGCCAGGGTCGTATAAACGGCATTCATCAGACCTTTCACACCGATTTCGGAGGAAGCAAGCTGGTCATCCGTCACAAAGTCCTCCCCGGGAATCGTTTCCTGGATACAGGACGTAGCAAGGACGGCAACGAGGGTCGAAAGGATGGCAATATATCTTTTCATGGTCTTGTCCTTTTAGAAAGTCAGGGAAATACCGCCGGAAACAGTACGGATCGGGTTGTACGAAGACATATTGTTGTAGCCGGCCAGGGAGTAGCGCGGGTCGAAACCGCGGCGGGCTGAGAGATAGAACAGGTTTTCGGCAGACACATACAGGCGCAGGTTGCTGATGCCCGCATTCCGGGTCAGCCTGGACGGGAAGGTGTAGCCGAAGTTCACGTTCTGGAAATTCAGATAGCTCGCATCCACGAGGAAGCGGTCGGAGCGGGAACTGGTATAGACATCGGACTGGTTCAGGCGAGGAACATCGGTGTCGGTGTTCGTCGGCGTCCAGGCCCGGAGGATATCCGTATGCCAGGTTGTACCGATCTGATTGCCGCTGCCGTTGTGCATGATGATCTGGTAGGCATAGTCGTACGCCTTGCCGCCCAACTGGTAGGTGAGGTTGAACGACAGGTCGAACCCATAGAGCTGGAAGCTCATCCCGAGACCGCCGTAAAGGTCCGGCATCGCATTGGCATTGAGGTAGTAAGTGCCCTCATCCGCATTCTTCGTCGTAACCTTTCCGGTCACGTTGCCGTCCTCATCCAGTTCATCCTTGTAGTACAGGGCTTCGCCGGTCTCCTTGTCCACACCCGCATACTCGCGGAGGTACCAGGTGTACAGCGGGAGTCCTTCGCCTACATAGTAGCGGTACTTGGAGATGAAGGAGCCGTCTTCGTTCACGAAACCGCCGTGACCGTCCACGTCCATCGTCTTCAGGTCATCCGGCAGACGGAGGATCCTGTCGCGGACATGGGAGAGGTTGAAGTCGATGTTCCACGAGAAGTTCTTCTTCTGGACGGCCAGCCAGTGCAGGTCCAGTTCGATACCGCGGTTGCGGATATCGCCCATGTTGGTCCAATAGCTGCCGGTCGCATAGGTCGGCGGGACCTCGATCTCGAACAGCATGTCGGAGGTGACCCGGTAGAAATAGTCCAGGCTGCCGGTGAGCCGGCGATTGAAAAGCTCGAAGTCGAAACCGGTATTCCAGTTCGTGTTGGTCTCCCAGGTAATGTCCTCGGTACCGCTCTGGCGACGCGGATACGACGGTTCGCCGCCGGCATCCACGATCGTACGGGTATTCACGAACATGTAAGAACCGATGTTGTCGTTACCCTGGCTGCCCACGGAAGCCTTGAACTTCAGGAAGTCGATCCAGTTGCTGTGGAACCACGGCTCCTTGGAAAGGACCCAGGCGCCGCCCACGGACCAGAAGTTACCCCAGCGATGATCCTTCGCGAAACGGGAGGAAGCGTCGCGGCGGTAGGATCCGGACAGATAGTAGCGGCCGTCGTAGTTGTACATCAGGCGGGAGAAGTAACCCTCCACGTTATAGGTGGCAGACTCGCTGGAAGGATTCGGATCCACTTCCAGGACCTGTCCCAGCTCGGTAGCGTTGTCGATACCGAAGTTCTTGCCGGCCACAGCCATGTATTCGTACTTGTAGTTGTAGTACTCATGACCGAGCAGCGCACTGACTTCGTGCAGGCCGAACGTCTTGTTGTAATTCAGGAGCTGCTGCGTGTTGTAAGTGTAGGTCCGGGTGGAACTCTTGGACAAGTAGCCGTTGTCGGAACTGGAGGTGTAGTAGTCTACGAAGGGGCTGTCGGTATAGGTGTACCGGCGGTCGTAGTCATAGGCGCTGCCGTTGACCGTGAATACCAGGCCGTCCATCAGCTTGAAATCGGCGAAGCCGCTCACGGTAAATGCGTTTCCGTCGGTACCGGAAGAAGCGTACTTGTTGCCGAAGATAGAGTTGCCGCCGGTGCCGCCCGCCCGGTTGAGCCCATAGGACTGGGCGAAATCATAGCGGGGTTCGCCCCAGCGGTCGATGAGGACGTTGCCGTTGCCATCACGCAGCCACACCGGATACACAGGCGCCTGCGTCTTGATGGTCTGCCAGATGAATCCGGCGTTCAGGGTACCTTCAGAAGTATTGTGATACTTATACTTCGTATAGTTGAAATTACCGCCCACCTTGAGCCAGGGCTTGGCCTGGTAGTCGGCGGAGAGGCGGGCCGTCAGACGGTCCTGGTCGGAACCCTCCTGGATACCCTGCTGGTCCAAATAACCGAGGGAAGCGAAATAGTTCAGCTTGCTGGCGACGGAACCGGTCACGGAGACGTTGTACTCCTGGCGGAATCCGTTCCGGAGACCTTCCTTCTCCCAGTCGTCCGGCTGGAGCCAGAAGGTTTGGCCGTCATAGACATGGAAGGCGCCGAGGGAAGCCTTCGGGTTCATCGTGCCGCCCTGAAGGATGAAATCCTCTCCGCGCGGGACGGTATAAACCATGTAACCGGGGCCGGTCGAGGAACCCTGGACATAACTGTTCGCCTTGGCATGGGCGTCGGCGGCGGAAGCGCCGTCCAGGATCGCCTGGTTGTAGATAGTCTTATAGTAGGTCTCGTAGAACTGCTGCGTATTCGTAGTGTTGTACAGCTGCAGGGCGTTCGTGTTCACGCCCCACTTGGCATCGAACGTGACCTTCGCGTCACCAGCCTGGCCGCGCTTGGTGGTGATCATGATCACACCGTTCGCGCCGCGGGCGCCGTACAGCGCGTTGGAAGCGGCATCTTTGAGGACGGTCATCGACTCGATATCGGCGGAGTTGATGAGGTTCAGGTCACCGTCGTAAGGCATGCCGTCCACGACGATAAGCGGGGACGTATCGGAGGAATAGGAACCGATACCGCGGATGGTGATGGACGGGGAACTGCCCAGCTGGCCGGAGGTGTTGTTGATCTGGACACCGGCCACGCGGCCTGCCAGGGCCTGGGTAGCGTTGGAGACCTGTGCCTTGGCCAGTTCTTCGGACTTCATCACGCCCGCCGAGCCGGTGAAGGCCTCACGTTTCATCTTACCGAAGGCGACGACCACGACGTCGTCCAGCATTTCTGCGTCCTCCTCGAGGACGACGGTAAGACGGGTCTGTCCGTTTACCGGAACCTGCTTGGACACATAGCCCACACAGGAGACATCCAGCGATGCGTTGGCAGGCACGCTGATGACGAAAGTACCGTCCAGGTCGGAAACGACGCCGTTGGTCGAGGATCCGGCCTGAAGGATTCCTGCTCCGACGATGGGAACGCCGGCAGGGTCCTGGACCACGCCGTGCACCGTCGTCTGTCCCCAGGCAGCCACACCGGCGGCCAGGAACAAGATCGCGATTAAGAATCTTTTCATACGGAAAACAGTTAGGATATAAGTTGGTCGAATTGTCGTTTTTTCATTTACACTCTCACAAAGTTAAGTTTTTTTAGCATTAAGTGCACTCCGGAGCGTGCAATTATTTCCGAAACCGGGGGGGAATCACTACCTTTGGGTCAAGATTGGAAGATTATGCACCGTTTATTCAAATTTCTTCTTCCCGCCGCCCTTGTGGCCGCATCCTGCGGGAATCCGCCTGCCACCCCCTTCGAACCCGCACCGGACGCCCGCGTCATCCCCTTCCGGGGAAACGTCTTCGTCACGGCCGCAAACGGTTCTTTTTACGATGAGGCGCCCAAGGTCATCGACACCTATGAAAGTACGCTGAAGGCCTGGAATGACCCTGCCACCGTGCTTTCGCTGTTTTTCCGGACGGAAGGGAAAGGCACCCTGCACCTCGCTTTCCAGACGGCGCAACCCTCCGGCACCCAGTCCACGGATTTCACCTTCACCTGCAACGGAAAGGCCCACCGGGTCAGGGTGACGGAACCGGGGAACTTTGACATCGGCGATTTCGAGGTGAAGGAGCCGGGGTATGTCCGCGTGGACATCCAGGGAAGCGGCGCGAAGCCGGAAAGGGCTCAGTTCTTCCGGATTTCCCGCTTCTACGCCAGCGGAACGGCCCTTTCGGGGGAGCTCAACTATACCCCGGAGGACAAGGTCGGTGACAGCTACTGGTACCGGCGCGGACCGTCCGTCCACCTGTTCTACGATTTCCCGTCCGGGGATGCCGAATGGTTCTACAACGAAGCGACAGTCCCGGAAGAGGGCGTTGTCCCGGCTACTTACTACATGCTTACCGGCTTCAGTGAAGGTTACATGGGCATCCAGACCCATACGGACGGGCCCAATACCGTCCTCTTTTCCGTCTGGAGCCCCTATCAGACGGACAATCCCGGCGCCATTCCGGAGGACATGCGCATCCGGACGCTCCGCAAAGGAACCGGCGTGAAGGCTCAGGATTTCGGCGGGGAAGGCTCCGGAGGGCAGAGTTTCATGGACTACGACTGGAAACCGGGCCGGACCTACGGGACCCTGGTCCATGTGCATCCGAACGGGCACGGGAACACCGACTATACGGGCTATTTCCGGGATGAAACCGGGGAATGGCACCTGCTCGCCTCTTTCCGGCGCCCAAAGACCGACACCTGGTACAAAGGCGCATACTCTTTCCTGGAGTGCTTCGACCCCAACACGAGCATCTACAGCCGCAGCGTCCGTTTCGGCAACCAGTGGGTCCGGATGAAGGACTGGACCTGGAAGGAAGTCACCGAGGCCCGGTTCTCCTGCGACAACACCGGCCGGACCGGTATGCGCGGAGACCTGTACGGTGCATCCGACGGTGCCTGCTTCCTGCTGAAGAACTGCGGTTTCTTCAACGAAAAGACGGCATACGGGACCCGTTTCACCCGCACCGGCGGCGGCCCCGCACCGGAAATCGACTTTGAATCCCTCGAAAACCTTTGAATATGAAAAAGTTCGCCCTCCTTGCCGCCCTGTTTGCGGCGACGCTCCTCCAGGCCGCCCCGGCCGACGGCCTCGCCCGCCGCATCCTGGGCCGGAAGGCCGCCCGTTTCGAATTCGTCGAAGCGCCTGCGGACAAGGATTACTTCCAGGTGGAACAGGCCGGACGCAGGATCCGCATCACCGGCAACAACGTGAACTCCCAGGCGATGGGATTGAACTGGTATCTCAAACACGTGGCGCATGTCCATGTGTCCTGGTTCGAAGACCAGCCCGTCCAGCTGCCCTGGCGCCTGCCGCGCGTAAAGGAAACCGTCCGGCGGGAGGCCCGGGTGGATGACCGCTTCTTCCTGAATTACTGCACCTACGGCTATACGATGCCCTGGTGGGGGTGGAAGCAGTGGGAACGTTTCATCGATTGGATGGCGATGAACGGTGTGACGATGCCCCTCGCCATCACCGGCCAGGAAGCCGTGTGGCGGGAAGTCTGGAAGGAGTTCGGAATGACCGACGAAGAGGTCCGCGCCTATTTCAGCGGCCCGGCCCACCTCCCCTGGCACCGGATGGCGAACCTGGACGGCTTCCAGGGGCCGCTGCCCGTCTCCTGGCTGGAAGGCCAGAAGGCCCTGCAGGGGCGGATCGTTGCCCGGGAACGGGAACTGGGCATGACCCCGGTGCTGCCCGGATTCGCCGGCCATGTACCCGGCCGCATCGCCGAGCTGTTCCCGGAAGCGGACATCAAGAACCTCAGCGCCTGGTGCGGTTTCGAGCCCACCTTCTTCCTGAATTCGGAGGATCCCCTCTTCCCGAAGATCCAGAAGAGCTTCCTGGAAAAGCAGGAGGCCCTCTACGGGACGGACCATATCTACGGCGTGGATCCCTTCAATGAAATGGATCCGCCCAGCTGGGAGCCGGAGTACCTGAAGACCGTCTCGGAGCACATCTACGCTTCCCTGGAAGCGGCCGACCCCGATGCCCGCTGGCTCCAGATGAGCTGGGTGTTCTGGTATAAGCGCAAGAATTGGACGCAGGAGAGGCTGAACGCCTATCTGACCGCCGTACCGCAGGACAAGCTCGTGCTGCTGGATTATTTCTGCGAGAAAGCCGAGGTCTGGCGCACCTGTGACGGGTTCTACGGCCAGCCCTACATCTGGTGCTACCTGGGGAATTTCGGCGGCAACACCACCCTGGTCGGCGACCTGCACAAGATGGAGGAACTCCTCTCCGGTACCTTGGCTGAAGCCGGGGACAACCTGACCGGCGTGGGTTCCACCCTGGAATCCTTCGACGTGAGTCCGCAGATCTTCGAATACCTGCTGGAGCGCCCCTGGATGCCGGAAGGCGACGTGGACGGATGGACCCGCGACTGGGCCCGCCTCCGGTACGGGAAGGCCGATGCCGACGTGGAAAAGACCTGGAAAACCCTCGTGGACAGCATCTACCACGACAGCGCCTATTACGGCCTGGGCTCCCAGGTAAACGCCCGACCCACCTTCGAGGGCCACGGGACTTATTATACCAAGCCGGACTATTCCTATGACAGGGACCTGCTCCTGGAGTGCTGCAAGGAACTCCTCCGGCACAAGTCCGGCCGGGACGCCTATGACTACGACCTCGTGAACTTCTATTCCCAGTGGCTGGCCAACTATTTCTGGGAAGTCCGGGACGAATTCACCGCCGCATACAAGGCGAAGGACCTCCCGAAGATGGAGGCCCTCGTGGACAAGTCCCACCAGATTTTCGCCGATATCGACGATTTGCTGGGCACGCATCCCGACTTCCTGCTCGGGAAGTGGATCGCCGATGCCCGGGCCCTTGGCGTGGACGAAGCCGAAAAGGCTTACTATGAGCGCAATGCCCGCACCCTGCTCACCATCTGGGGCGGCCCCATCCTCAACGACTATGCGAACCGCCTCTGGAACGGCCTCGTCCGCGGCTACTACCAGGGCCGCTGGGACATCCTGTTCAACGAAGCCCTCGCCAGCGTCCGGGAGGACCGGCCCTTCAACGAAGAAGGCTTCGAGACGGATCTCAAAGCCTTCGAAGAGGGTTGGAACCAGAAGACTGATGTCTATCCTTCCCGGCCGGTGGGCAAGACCCGGAGGGTCGCCCGGCGCATCCAGAAGGACATCGACGCCTGGCTCGCGGACTAGAACGCGTACCGGGCCGACAGGGCGAGACCGTACCAGTTGTTCCGGTTCATGAAGGCGGGAATCATGAAGGTCGGGCGGAAGTCCACGGAAAGTTGGAGCGGGAACCAGAAGGTGTACTCCAGGCCCAACTGTGCGGCCAGACCCAGGAACGGGGCGGACTTTGCATAGGGTTCGCCCGCATCGTCGATCCTCGTACCGGTGCCATATCCTGCCACCACGCCGGGACCCGCGTAGAAAGCCCACTCGCCCCGGTCGGAGAACTCCGGCTGGGCGAAAGTGAAGTTGTACATGGCGCTGGCCTTGAAACCATTGCCGCCGAAGACGCCGAGTTCGGCCTCCACGAAGTCATAGTCGTTGTCAAACAGCGTGAGCCAGTGTTCGTAGCTGATCTCACCGCCGAACGCACGGCCGAACAGGCCGCCGCGGACACCGATGGCCTTAGGCTGGGCCACGGCTGCGATGGAGAGGCCCAGCAGGGCCACCACAATCAATAAACTCTTCTTCATTACTAACACTATTTTAAGGTTTTACTTTACCATGCCGCTGAAGCCCATGAAGGCCATGGCGAGGATACCCACGCTCACGAGCGCGATCGGAACGCCCTTGAAGGCCTTGGGAACGTCGCTCAGGGCCAGGTGTTCGCGGATGCCTGCGAAGATGACCATGGCGAGGCCGTAGCCCAGGGAGGTCGCAAAGGCATAGACGAGCGCTTCACCGAGATTCAGCATGTGGGAAGGAAGGCCGAAGGTGAACTCCTTCGTGACCACGGTGATGGCGACGCCGAGGACGGCGCAGTTCGTGGTGATCAGGGGAAGGAAGATACCGAGGGCCTGGTACAGGGAGGGACTCACCTTCTTCAGGACGATCTCCACCATCTGCACGAGGGCGGCGATCACCAGGATGAAGGCGATCGTCTGCAGGAACTCGAGCTGGAACGGAACGAGCAGGTACTGGTTGATGAGGTAAGTCACCAGAGTGGCGAGGGTGATGACGAAGCACACGGCCATCGACATGCCGGAGGCCGTCGAAAGCTTGTTGGAGACACCCAGGTAGGGGCAGATTCCGAGGAACTGCGCGAGGACGATGTTATTGACAAAAATCGCCGAAATGATGATAAGGAAGTACTCCATAACCGGTGCTTAGTCTTTTTTCAGGAACTTGTTGAACAGGACCATCAGGTACCCCAGGCACAGGAAAGCGCCCGGAGCCATGACGAAGGCGAGCATGCCGTCGTTTCCGCCGATGAAGTTGAATCCGAAGGCGGAGCCGGAGCCCAGGATCTCGCGGACGAGGCCCAGGACGGTGAGCGAGCAGGTGAAGCCGAGGCCGACGCCCAGGCCGTCACAGGCGCTTTCCAGGACGCCGTGCTTGTTCGCAAAGGCTTCCGCACGCCCGAGGACGATGCAGTTCACCACGATGAGCGGGATGAACAGGCCCAGGGTTTCGTACATCGACGGGGTGTAGGCCTGCATCAGCAGCTGCAGGAGCGTGACGAAGGTGGCGATCACCACGATATACACCGGGATGTGCACCTTGTCCGGCACGGCCGGCGCGATGAGGGAGATGGCCATGTTGGAAAGGACGAGGACGAAGAGGGTCGCCAGGCCCATCGACAGGCCGTTGATGGCCGAGGTGGTGGTAGCCAGCGTCGGACACATGCCCAGCAGCAGGACGAAGGTCGGGTTGTTCTTGACCAGACCGTCGGTAATGAGTTTCAAGTTCTTACTCATGGTCGTTTTCCTCCAGTTTCTTGACAGCATCCACGGCGTTCTTCACCGCCTCCGTGTAGGCGCGGGAGGTGATGGTGGAAGCCGTGATGGCGTCCACGTCACCACCGTCCTTCTTGACGGAGAGGATCTTCGCGGAAGGGTCGAAGCCCTCCCACTGGGCCATGAATTTCGCGTCGGTGTTGCACTTGGCACCGAGGCCCGGGGTTTCGGCGTGCGAAAGGACGGACGTGTTGTGCACGATGCCGTCCGGCGTGACGCCCACCATCAGGGACAGCGGGCCGCCGAAGCCCACGACGGAGGATTCCACGGCATAGCCGACGGTTTCCCCGCCCTTGACGGCCTTGTAGTAGTTGTAGGTCTTGCCATCGACATCGACACTTTCGTAAGAAGTCTCGTCGAAGGCCGGAAGGACCGCGCCGATGGCCTTGTCGGTCTTCGCCTTGGCCGCGGCGTCGATGGGTTCCTTCGTGAGGGCATAGGCACCGCCGAGGACGGCGGAGCACAGCAGGCAGGTGAGGCCGAGGACCATCACCATGTTCTTGAGATTCGATACGGCTGCCATCTTACTTCCTCCCGAATTTTTTCTGTTTGAAAGCCATGTTGATCAGCGGAACGAAGGAGTTCATGACGAGGATCGCGAAGGAAACGCCTTCCGGATAGGATCCGAAGTAGCGGATCATCATCGTGAGGAAACCGATGCCCACGCCGAAGATGACGCCGCCCCAGATGCTCATCGGGGAAGTCACATAGTCGGTGGCCATGAAGCAGGCGCCGAGGATGAGACCGCCGGTGAGGAGGTTGAAGACGGGACCGGTGAAGCGGTCGGGATTCACGCCCCAGAAGATGAGGGCGGTGACGGCTACGGTCGCGAAGATGCTCAGGGTGATCCACGGCTTGATGACGCGGCGGCAGCACAGGTAGATAAAGCCCACGAGGAGGGCGATGGCGCACACTTCACCGGCGGAGCCGCCGATGTTCGCGAACAGCATCTGGCCGTAGTCGTAGCCATGCTGCGCCATGATGTCCTTCACGGAAGCGCCGCCCATCAGGCCTTCGTTGATGGCGCCGAGAGGGGTGGCTCCGGTGACGGCATCGGCCCCGAAGAGGCCCTGCGGGGCGCTCCAGGTGGTCATGTAAGTCGGGAAGGAAACCAGCAGGAACACACGGCCCACCAGGGCGGGGTTCCAGATATTCTGGCCCAGTCCGCCGAAGGTCATCTTGGCGACGCCGATGGCGACGACCGCACCGATGAAGACGACCCACCAGGGCGTGGTGTACGGCAGGTTCAGGCCCAGGAGGATACCTGTCACGACGGCGGAAAGGTCGCCGAGCGTGCTGGGTTTCTTGAGCATATAACGGGTGATGGCCCACTCCAGCAGGAGGCAGGAGCCCACGCTGACCGCCATGACGAGGATCTCCCTCCATCCGTAGAACACGAAGGAGCAGAGCACCGCGGGCAGGAGCGCGATCACGACATCCAGCATCAGGGACCGGGTGGAGTCCTTGGAATGGATGTGGGGTGAAGGGGAAACGATCAGTTTACTCATACTTTGTCATTTTGAGCTTGCCGAAAAATCTATTTCTTCGCGGCTTCGGCAGCGGCCTTCGCGGCCGCGGCGCGGGCACGGATGGCGCCGAGGACGGCACCCTTGCCCATCCGGATATTGTCCAGCAGCGGAATGTGCGCCGGGCAGGAATACAGGCAGCAGCCGCACTCGATGCAGTCCTGGGCGGCGTTCTTCTCGAGCTGTTCCAGGTCGTTCGCTTTCACGAGGCGGTTCAGCAGGAACGGTTCCAGGCCCATCGGGCAGGCATCGGCACACTTGCCGCAGCGGATGCAGGCGGAAGCCGGGGCGCGGCGGGTTTCCTTCTCGGTGAGGAGCAGGAGGGCGCCGGTTCCCTTGACCGTAGCGGCATCGAGGTTTGCCACGGCACGGCCCATCATGGGACCGCCGGAGATCACCTTCGCAGCCTCTTCCGGCACGCCGCCGAGATAGTCGAGGATGTAGCGGAGCGGGGTTCCCACGCGCACCAGCAGGTTCGCCTGTTTCGGCGCGCACGCACCCGTCACGGTCACGGAATTGTCCACGATGGGCTTGTTCTTCTGGACCGCGTCATAGACGGCGAGGGCCGTCGCGACATTCTGGACCACGGCACCCACGCTGATGGGCAGGGCGCCGGAACCCACCTGGCGGTGCATGACGGCGTCGATGAGCTGCTTTTCACCGCCCTGCGGATACATCATCTTCATGACCATGACCTCGATGCCCTCATAACCCAGTTTGGCGATGACCTCCCGGATGTGGGCGATGGCCTCGGGCTTGTTCTCCTCGATGGCGATGGTGCAGGGGACATTCCCCATCACCTGCTTCAGGATCGCGGCACCCACGACCACCTGCTCGCCCTTCTCGAGAAGGGTACGGTAGTCGGACGTCAGGTACGGCTCGCATTCGCAGCCGTTGATGATGACGCGCTCGCACTTGGAGCCCGGAGGCGGCGAGAGCTTGACATGCGTCGGGAAGGTAGCGCCGCCCAGGCCCACGACACCGCCGAGGCGGATCTTGTCGAGGATGGCCTTGTTGTCGGCCGGGATCTCGGTGACGAGCGTGTCGGTCGTGTCGATGCCTTCGAGCCACTCATCGCCTTCCACGGCGATTTCAATGCAAGTCTGGGGATTGCCGGCGAGGTCCTTGCGGGGGCCGATGGACTTGACCGTTCCCGAGACGGAGGAGTGGATGAACGCGGACACGAAGCCGCCCGGTTCGGCGACCACCTGGCCCACTTTCACCTTGTCCCCCACGGCGACGACGGGTTTCGCCGGGGCGCCGATGTGCTGGGACATGGACAGATACACGGTCGGAGCCAGCGGGAGCTGCTCGATCGCGCATTCGCGGGAAATCTTGTTGTCGTGCGGATGGACTCCGCCGATGGAAAATGTGCTTTTACCCATAGCTTAGTCCTCCTTGACGGTTTCGGCAGCCTTGGCCGCGGCAGCGGCTTCGGCGGCTTTCTTCTTGCGTTCGTTGATACGGGCCTTGACGGCCTCCTTGTCCAGGGGCTTCGGGAAGTTCACCCCGTGGATGGCGCCGGTCGGACACATCGCCTCGCACTCACGGCAGAGCTTGCACTTGGCCGGGTCGATGTAAGCGACATTGCCCTCCAGGATGATGGCCTCGTGCGTACAGGTCTTCACGCAGATGCCACAGCCGATGCAGGCGGCGGCGCAGGCCTTCTTGGCCGCGGGTCCCTTGTCGTGGTTCACGCAGGAGACATACTCGCGCATGCCGCGCGGGCCCTTGGGCCTGAGTTCGATGATGCGCTTGGGGCAGGCCTTGGCGCAGGCCCCGCAGGCGGTGCACTTGGACTCGTCCACGACCGGGAGACCGGTCGCAGGGTCCATCGAGAGGGCGCCGAACTGGCAGGCTTCCACGCAGTCCCCGCAGCCCAGGCAGCCGAATGCGCAGGCGGTGTCACCGCTGTACAGGGCCGCCTTCACCTTGCAGGAGGCGAAGCCGTCGTACTCATTGACCTTGGGACGGTTCTCGCAGGTTCCGTTGCAGCGGACGACGGCCACCTGGGGGGCCTTCGCCTTCACCTCGTAACCGAGGATCGCCGCAACCTTCGCCATGACATCGTTCCCGCCCACCGGACAATAGTTGTTGTCCAGGTTCGGAGCCTTGACCGCTGCCTCGGCGAAGGCACGGCAGCCGGCAAAGCCGCAACCGCCGCAGTTCGCGCCCGGCATCACCTTCTCCACCTCGTCGATGCGCGGATCCTCCTCCACCTTGAACTTCTTGGCCACAAGGTAGAGGACGAGCGCCAGCACGAGTCCGAGGACGGTGATGATCGCAATGGTCCAGATGATGGTACTTGTCATATAAGGGTTGGTTAGAGTTTATTTCGTATGGATGGTAAAGATGTATTCGTTGCGGAGCCGGTCCCGGAAAAGCCAGATCGCGAGATACCACAGGCCCACGGCGGCGATGCCGGCCAGTCCGGCCCACAGTTCGTGCACCCCCAGGGCGATGAGCCCGAGGGCGACGGCGAGGAGGACGAGCAGCGGGAAAAAATAGGCCAGCCACACGGCTTTCATGCCCATGGACGCTTCCAGGACCACATCGACCTCATCCCCCACCCGGTAGGTGGCATGGCGGTCGGCCGGGACCTGGATGGCCTTTTCGGTATATTCGGACATGCCGCACAGACCGGCGGCATGACAGGAAGAGCACGCGGACTGCGAGACGATCTGCACCGTGGTGAACTGCGGATTCATGTCCACGACCTTGCCCGTATGCCTGACCTGCTCCTTCATCTATTTGACTTTCTTGTCGGAAATGAGGGCAGTGAAAGGATGGGCCAGGCCGGTATAGGACTTCAGCCGTCCGTTCATCGCCCCGACCTTGAGCGGAGCCATGAACGCCACGGGGATATGGTTGTCATCGTCCGAGAACCAGAGGATGGCATCCTGGTCGCCCGCGAACACCTCGCCTTTCTTCAGGGAAATCCCGAATTTGCGGGCAGCGACCGTCCCGATCCCCTTGACATACTTGTTTTCCTTTCCCAGATAGGTGAGCTTCATGGCCAGGACCTCCCGGTCGATGGCAATGTTCACCGGAAAGGCCTGTCCGCTTTTCAGGTTCCCGAAATCCATCTGCCGGACGAAGTAGAACAGGCTCGTCACGTCATAAGTACAGTTGCCATAGGGGATGTCCAGGGTTTCCTCCCCCTGGTTCCGGTAATTCACGACCGCATGGATCTTGCCGGCCGGCCGGTCATAGACATAGTCGTTGATGGCCGTATAGTCCCCTTCCCGGGTATCCCGGTGGAAACGGCGGGGTTCCACGCCCTTCAGTGCGAACCAGGATTCGAAGGTCTCCCGGATCTTGAAAAAGACGTCGAAGAAAGGCGCCGTCTTCATGGCCATCTTCGTGTGCCACACCTTTTCCCCGTTCAGGGTCGTCTGGTCCACGGACAGGTCCGCGCGGGCGACATCGGTCTGGACGGCGTGCCAGTTATAGGAAACGCTGAACACGATGGATTCCCCGGAGGCGAAGGGGGCAACCCCGTCCGAACGGGACGGAAGGCATTTCCCCTGGGCGGAAGCAGAGATGACGGTACCGGCGAACAGCGCGGCAGCGAGAAGGAGTCGGTATATGAGCTTCATCAGAACTGCTGGTTAGGGTCGTTGTCGAAATTATAGTCGTCCCGCACCGGCGAGGCGGCGGGGGCGGCCGGTTCGCTGGCGGCGCTCACATAAGTGCGTGTCGCCTGGATGTCCAGCGACTGGTCGGGTTCCACGAACTTGACCTGGCCGGCCTTGTATTTCATCTCGATGTCGCACACTTCACCGTTTCGGTGCTTGGCGATGATGATGATGGCTTTCTCCTTGTCGGCCGGATCCTCGGACAGGCCCACGAACTCGGGCCGGTGGATGAAGATGACCATGTCGGCATCCTGCTCGATGGACCCGGATTCGCGGAGGTCGCTCAGCTGCGGCTTTCCGGTACCGCCCGTGCGCTTGACCGCGTCGCGGGACAGCTGGGAAAGGGCGATGATCGGGATATTGAGCTCCTTCGCGGTTGCCTTGAGGGTACGGGAGATCGCGGCGACTTCCTGCTCGCGCATGCCCCGGAGCTCGGTCGGCCCCTGCATCAGCTGCAGGTAGTCCACCACGATGAGGCGTACCTGTTTCTGCTTCACCAGGCGCTTCGCCTTGGAGCGGAATTCCATGATGGGGATGCCCGGGGTGTCGTCGATATAGAGCGGGGCCTTAGCCAGGTTCTTCAGGGTGACTTCCAGCTGTTCCCACTCGTAGGGTTCCAGCTTCACGCCGCCCCGGATCTTGTCGCCGGCAAGGCCGGACTCCGTCGTGATGAGACGCTTGCCCAGCTGGTCGGCCGACATTTCCAGCGAAAAGACGGCGACCGGCATGTTGTGGTCCACCGCCGCATTGCGGGCGATGTTCAGGGCGAAGGCCGTCTTACCCACGGAAGGACGCGCCGCCAGGATGATGAGGTCGGATTTCTGCCAGCCGCCCGTGACCTTGTCGATCGTGGGGTAGCCGCAGGGAACGCCGGAGGGGCCGGTGATGTTCTGCAGTTCCTGCAGGTTGTCCATCACCGAGTTGATGATGGAGCCGATGTCCCGCACATCCTGCTTCTCCCCCATCTGGATGGCGTTGAAGACCTTCGTCTGCGCATCGTCGATGAGGTTGTCCACCTTGACCGTCTCGTCGAAGGACTCCCGGAGGATGTCGTACGATGCGGTGATGAGGTCGCGCTGGATGGTCTTCTGCTTGAGGATCTTGAGGTAATACTCGATATGGGCCGCCGCGCCGATGTTCTGCGACAGGCCGGCGAGCACGACAGGGCCGCCCACGATCTCCAGGTTCCCGAGGCTGCGGAGCTTCTCGGACACGGAGATCAGGTCGATGGCCACATGCTCGTTCACGAGCGCGGACATCGCCTCGAAGATCATCCGATGCTTGGGATCGTAGAAACACGACGGGGTAAGCTCCTCCATGGACTCGTCGATCACCGACGGTTCCACCAGCATCGCTCCCAGGACAGCCGCTTCCACATCGGGCGCCTGCGGGGGCTTGTTCCCCATCAGGGCCTCCAGATTGACTGCCTGATCCTTCTTTCTGCGGGAATTGTCAGGCATGGGTCGGCGGTCTATTCGAAGTCAGGGTTGATGATGATCCGGCCGCAGTGCTCGCAGATGATGAGCTTGCGGTTGGAGGCGACCTCCACCAGGCGCTGCGGAGTGATGGTGTTGAAGCAGCCGCCGCAGGCGTTGCCTCCATACACGGAGACCACGGCAAGATGGTTGTGTACGCTCTGGCGGATGCGCTCGTAGGCGCTCATGGTGCGGGCGTCGATCTTCTCGGCGCAGGCGTCGCGGCGGGCCTTCAGGACGGCCTCCTCCTTGGCGGTGGACTCCACGATGACGGAGAGTTCCTGCTTCTTGGCCTCGAGGTCCTCGGTGCGGATGGTGATGTGGTCCTTCAGGGCGTCCAGCTCATCCTTGCGGGCGGCGATCTCGTAGCGGGTGTCGCCGATGTTCTTCTCGTCAATCTGGCGGAGCAGCTCCTGATTCTCGATCTCCTTGTTCAGGGAATCGTACTCGCGGCTGTTGGTGATGGTCTCGAGCTGGCGCTGGTACTTCTCCACGGTGCTCTCATGCTCGGCGATGGAGAGTTTCGCGTCGGCGATGTTGCGGTTCAGCTGCTCGATGACGGCGGAAAGCTGGGCACTGCGGCCCTTGAGGTCCGCGATCTCGTTTTCGAGCGCTTCCACCTCGGCCGGAAGTTCGCCGCGGAGGAGGACGATCTTGTCCATCTCCGAATCGGCCTTCTGGAGTTCGTAGAGGGTCTTGAGCTTCTCCTCCACGGACATCTCGGAATCCGCGAAATTCTTCTGCAGGGATACGAAAGTTTCGTGCTGGTCGATCTGCGCCTCCACTTTCTTGACGGGTTTCTTGGTTGCCATATAAATCGATTTATGTATTTCAAAAGTATCGGACCGGATTGCTCCGTCCGAGGTTGCCGCTTTTGCGAACTGCAAAGGTAGGAATTTTTTCGCTGATAACCTTGGAAATGATGTCCACAATCTCCACTTCGCTCTCGAAATGACCGATATCCATGAGCATGAAGCCTTCCGGAGTGAAGAAATGGTGATACGAAATGTCGGCGGAGATGTACAGCTGGGCCCCGGCGGCGCGGGCCGCCTCGATCTCCGAGGAGCCGGATCCGCCGCACATCGCAACTCTTTCGATCCGCGCCACGGGCTTGGAGCACCGCAGGACAGTGAGGCCGAACTTTGCCTTTACATAAGCGGCCGCTTCCTCCCCGGACATAGGCTCCGGGAGCGTTCCCACGGCGCCGAGTCCGAATCCGCCCTCGTCCTCGAGGATGGCGATATCCCGCAGTCCCAGGCGGCGGGCCATCGCCCCGCTCACCCCGGCAAGCACCTTGTCCGCCGTCGTGTGGGCGGCATACACGGCCACCCCGGCGCGAACGGCCGCGATGACGGCGTCGCTCACGGGGTCACCCGGGCATAACTTCTTGATACCGTGGAAAATGAGCGGATGGTGAGTAACGACCATGTCGCATCCTGCAGCAACAGCTTCGTCGATGAGTTCCTTCGTGCAGTCAAACCCCACGAGCACCCCGTGGACCTCGTCCTCCGGGGATCCTACGGCGAGACCGCTGTTGTCCCAGCCTTCCTGGATGGAAAGCGGAGCGAACGCCTCGATCGCCGCGGTCACGTCCTTCACTTTCATAAGGCCTTGCGCACTTCCACGAGCTGAGCCCGGATGGATTTGAGGGATTCGAGGGCTTTCACGCGGCTTTCCACGCTGCGCCGGTCCTCCGTAAAGCGGGCGGTGACGCCTTCGAGGGTCAGGCCCTGTTTCTTTACCAGGAACTGGACCTGCTTGAGGGTGTCGATATCCTCCGGGTGGAAAAGACGGTTGCCCTTGGCGTTGCGGGCGGGCTTGATGAACTTGTCGAAATAGTTGCTCCAATAACGGACGGCGGAGGGGGCCTCCCCGAGCATCTCCGCTACTTCGCCCATCGTGTATAACAGTTTGGCCATATGCGTATCGGATGAAATCATACAAAGATACGAAAAAAATCAATCCAGCGACTGCCGGGTGCTGACGGCCATGTACAGCATCCGTGCATACTCTTCCGGAGAGACGGAGGAAAACAGATAATGGACCGGGTCCTGGACCTTCTCGTCGCGGAGGACCTCATAGTGCAGGTGCGGGGCGAAAGTCGTGGAGGAGATACCTACCGTGCCGATTTTCTGGCCCTTTTTCACCGTCCTTCCCTGGGACACGGAAATGTCGCCCAAGAGGGCGTAGCGCGTGCGGTAGCCATTCTTGTGATCCACCTCTACGATATTCCCGAGGCCCTTGTTGGACCGGATGACCGAGCGGACCGTTCCGGCTGCGCTCGCATAGACGGGGCTCCCCTGCGGGGCGACGAGGTCGATGCCGTCGTGGCGGATGTCCACCTTGTACAGCGGATTGTGCTTGAGGCCCACCGAAGCGCCGGTCTGGACATAGGACATCCCTTCCAGCGGAAGGAACAGGGGCGGAACCGTGTCCCGGCGGGCGGAGAGCGCCCGGAAGATCTCCCCGAAGTTGTCCTCCACGTTCCCGGCCATCTTCATGAGGCTTTCGCTCTTG
Source organism: Bacteroidales bacterium UBA3289 (assembly GCA_002361625.1). Lineage (GTDB taxonomy): Bacteria > Bacteroidota > Bacteroidia > Bacteroidales > UBA932 > Cryptobacteroides. Next base: position 85,828 of record DETL01000004.1, read on the forward strand.
GAAGCGGAATAGGACAGGAAGAAATTCTCCGACAGGGAGTCGGAATCACTGATGACGTCCGCCGCCGTCAGGGCATCCACCGACGGAGCCTCGGTCCGGAAAATCTGCCGGTACAGGGCGTCGTCCTTGACTTCCAGCCCCCGAACGACATCGGTCAGGAGCCTTTCCTTTTCCCGGAGTTCCGGATAGTAGGACGCATAGAGGTCGTTCTCCAACTGCAGCTTCTTCTCCTCTTCCGTGGAGAAAAGCAAGGCCAGCAGGACATAGAACAGGACAGCCGTCGTCACGGTCGCCGACAGGTAGCGGAAAATACTGCCCAGCAGTTTTTTAGTGCGCTTTTTCATCGGCGGAAGGGTTTACGGACCATGGCGGCGTAGTCCTCGGGTGAAATGGTGAGGTCCATGTAGGCGGCCGGATTTACGTATTCGTGCCGATACAGGACTTCATAATGCAAGTGCGGGCCGGTCACGCGGCCGGAGCGCCCGCTCGTTCCCAGGCAGTCTCCCCGCTTGACGGGCTGCCCCACATAGACATACATGTCGGCCAGGTGGGAATAGCGGGTCACATAGCCGAAGCCGTGGTCCACCTCGATATGGTTTCCGTAGCCGTAGAAGTCGCTCTCCACCAGGATGACCACTCCGTCTCCCGTAGCATAGACGGGATTGCCGGGGGGGCAGGCGAAGTCCATGCCGGTATGCATCTTCCCGTCCCCGGTGATCGGGTCGTTGCGGACGCCGAAGGGGCTGGAAAGGTTGAAGGAACCGGGGGAAGGGTCCATGGGCGGGATCGCCGGGATATGGGCCGCCTTGTCGCCGGCCGCCGCCGCGAGGGCGGACACTTCGTCAAAGGACTTGGACTGCACGTAGGCCGTCTTGGACAGGACGTCCAGCCGGGTGACGGTACGGCGAAGGAGGTTGTTGCGGTCCAGCACGGCCAGGTCCGGGTAGCGGCTTTCGGCCCCCGGGACGGCGCTCCGCACCGCGGCGGGAATCTCGTCCATGCCATAGACCGACCGATAGATCCGGTCGTCCCGCACCTCCAGGAGCGAAAGGACGTCCCCATCCCGGTCCAGCCGGCCCTGGATCTGCTCCAGGCGTGACAGCCAGTCCGCATTCCGTCGCTTGAGGATCGCCGTCTTGGGAAGATCCTGCCCCAGGACATGCCCATACAGCCACACATACAAGGCAAACAGCACAAGGCCCCCGATGAGCACGCCCAGCGCCTTGAGAAGCCGGTGATGCTTCTCCGTCTTGAGCTCGACCATCAGGGTCTGGGGATTCAGCCGATATTTGGGTTCCTTGGCCAATGCGTTCAATTTGGTGCAGTTTGCAAATATAAGTATTTTCCGAAAGAATGCGTACCTTTGTCCCCGTTATGGTAAAAGCGATCGTATTCGACCTGGGCGGAGTCCTCATCGACCTGGACTTCGACCGCTGCGTGAGGGCCTTCCGGGAGATCCTCGGCTATGAGCGGATCACGGAGATCCTGGACCTGAGCCACCAGAAAGGCATCTACGGGGACATGGAGGCCGGACTCATCACGGAGGACGAGTTCCGCTCGGAGATCCTGAAGGAGTCCCTGCCCGGATGCGTGCCCGGCGATGTCGATCGAGCGATGGCGGGGCTGCTCGTGGGGATGGATCCGGCGAAAGCACGCTTGCTGGAGCGGCTGTCCGGGCAGTACCGGATCTATGGCCTCACGAACAACAACGAGATTTCCGTCAAGCGGATGCACGATATCTATGAGGAGAACGGCCTGGACTGGCAGCGGGTTTTCGTCAAGGAATTCATTTCCTGCCGGATGAAACTCATGAAGCCTTCCCGGGCGATCTTCGACGCCGTAGCGGCGGAAATCGGCCTCCCCGGAGAGGAGATCCTTTTCATCGACGACTCGCAGCGGAACGTGGACGGCGCCCTTGCCGCCGGATGGAAGGCCACCCTGTACGTGCAGGGAACGGACCTCGGCGCGTGTATCGAAAGAAATTTGTAACTTCGTTCCCGATATGTCGCTCTACAGCTATTTCCGGATCAGCAAGCCTTCCGAGGGGAAGGTGCCCGCAGAGCGGGTGGACGAAGAATACAAGCGCCTGCGCACCAGGACTTTCTGGGGCGTGACCGCCGCCTATACCCTCTACTATGTATGCCGGATGACACTCGGCGTCGTGAAGCAGCCCGTCATCGACGGCGGCGTCCTGACGGCCGGGGAACTCGGCGTCATCGGCTCGGTCTTCTACTTCGTCTATGCGGCCGGGAAGTTCTCCAACGGATTCATCGCCGACTACTGCAACATCCGCCGGTTCATGGCCTGGGGGCTGGGCATATCGGCCGTCATCAACCTCGTGCTGGGCATCCTGGGCCTGCTGCAGGGGCCGCTGGGAATCGGTTCCGTGGCGATGCTGGTCGCGTTCGCCCTCCTGTGGGGCGTCAACGGCTGGGTCCAGTCCATGGGCTCGCCGCCCGGCACCATCAGCCTGTCCCGCTGGTTCCCGCTGAAAAGCCGCGGAACCATGTACAGCATCTTCAGTTCCACTCCGTCCTTCGGCAAGGCCCTGACGATGATCGCCCTGGGCTTCGTCGTGGCGGTCGCCGGCTGGCAGTGGGGCTTCGTCGCAGCGGCCGCTGCGGGTGTCATCGGCACCATCGTCGCCGCCGTCTTCATCTCCGACACCCCGGAAAGCAAGGGACTGCCCACGGTGCAGGAACTCTCGGGAGAACCCCTCAAGACCCTGGACAAGAAACCCACGAAGGAACTCCAGAAATGGGTGTTCCGCCATCCCGGCATCTGGGTGATCGCCATTTCCAGCGCCTTCATCTACATCACCCAGCATGCGGTGAGCGACTGGGGCGTGCTCTTCCTCCAGAAGCAGAAGGCGTTCTCGCTGGAAAGCGCGACGCAGATCATCGGCATCTCCGAGGCCTTCGGCGTGGTGGGGAATCTCCTGGCGGGATGGATTTCCGACCGGCTGTTCGGCGGGAACCGGGCCCGGCCCGTCGTCATTGCTGGCGCCCTCACCGTCGTCACCCTGTCCCTGTTCCTGTTTACGGGCGGAACCTACTGGATGAACATCGCGTACATCGCCCTGTTCAGCATGGCCTTCAGCGTGGTGTTCTGCATCGTCGCCGGCCTCATGGCCCTGGACTTCGTCCCGCGCAAGGCCACCGGCGCCGCCCTGGGCATCGTGGGCATCTCCAGCTATGCGGCGGCCGGTCTACAGAGCATCGTCTCCGGCTTCCTCATCGAGGGCAACGCTGCCGACGGCGTTTACAACTTCGGCCCCGTGTCCATCTTCTGGACCATCGCCTGCGTCATCGCCTTCGTCCTCCCGGTCATCGGGTGGAAGTATTTGAGGGTGAGGGAGTAATCCCTATTTTTTTGACGCGCAAAACGTATAGAGCATGCCCAAAAAACGCTATGTCATCCTGGACGCCCTCCGCGGATTCGCCATCCTGGGCATCATCCTGGCGAATTTCCCGGAGTTCTCCCTGTGGACTTTCTCGGATCCGGCGGGCTGGACCCGGACGGATCTCGTGACCCGGGCCATCCAGACCTTTTTCGTGGACGGAAAGTTCTATACGCTGTTCTCCCTCCTGTTCGGCATGGGATTCAGCATCCAACTGGCCAATGCCGAGGGAAAGCTGCGGACGTTTTACCGGCGGATGGCCGTGCTTCTGGTCATCGGCCTGATCCATCTTTTCTTCCTCTGGAGCGGAGACATCCTGGCGCTATATGCCGTGTGCGGTATGCTGCTTCCCCTTTTCCGAAAGCTTCCGACCCGGAAACTGCTGCTGGTGGCGGGCGGACTTTTCCTTGTCCCAGTCCTGTTGGACGCCGTTTTCGGGACACGGCTCGCAGACCCGCTGGAACGGGAGCAGTGGCGCATCTGCGGCCTCTACGGCATCACGGAGGCCAATTTCGGCACCTGGCTCTCCGACGCCCGGAGCTACCGCGAAGTCCTGCAGTTCCTGCACCAGGGGTCCGTGGAGCGGATGTGGGAGTTCGTATCCGGCCATCGTCTCTTCAAGGTGCTCGGCCTCTTCATCGTCGGTTTCGCCGTGGGCCGGGAACGGATTTATGCCGATATCGACGGCCGCAAACCCCTGCTGAAAAAGGTCCTCGCCTGGGGACTTGCTCTCGGCATCCCCTTCGGGATCCTCTATACCTGGAGTTCCATGCAGGGCCATCCCTGGGGACGGGTCGCCCATGACCTGCTGTACCTGGTGAGCGTCTATCCCATGGGCTTCGCCTATGCCGCGGGCTTCGCCCTGGCCTTCTCCCGGAGCGAAGAGGCTCCCGGATGGAAGCTGCTGGCCAATCCGGGCCGGATGGCCTGCACGAACTACCTGGGGCAGTCCGTCATCGGCATTCTCCTGTTCTACGGCATCGGCCTGGGCCTCGGAAACCGGGTCGGCCTGCTGGGGACGGAACTCGTCGCCCTGGGCGTCTATGCCTTCCAGATCCTGTTCAGCAGCCTCTGGATGCGGGCGTTCGCCTTCGGTCCGGTGGAATGGGTATGGCGAATGCTCACCTACGGCAAGCGGCTTCCGCTGCGGCGGCTGGACCAGCCCCGTCGATCGAAATCCAACTCGCCATAGTAGAGCATGGCCGAATTGTTGGACAGGGAGACGCGGATGTCGGCCTGGCCGTTGTCGAACAGGGTGATGAAAAACGTGTAGATGGTCCGGATATCCCGTCGGCCCTGGAATGTGATGGCGTATTCCCCCTCCTGGGTCGTATGGGAACGGGCAACGCTGACATTGAGCATCGGGGCGTTTTCCAGGACGATGGAGGCATCCCCCATCAGTTCGTTGATGCCGCCGCTCTGGGCCCTTCCGAAGAAAGGAAGGCGCGTGGTGACATGGCCGTTTTCCAGGTAGATGTAGTATTCCTTGTTCATCTGGGTCATCCGGGAAGTGCCGTGGGGAACGCCGGTAATGCCGATGGCCATTTCCAGGTTGTTCACCGCACGGGCTACGCTGGCGGCACACGCCTGCTGCTCCTCGGGCGTAAGGCGGGCGGATCCGCAGGAAGAGAGGATCAGGGAGGCGGTGAACAGGAGGGTGATAATCTTTCTCATGGGGATCATGGATTGGAGTTCTTGGCAAAGGTGGCAAAAAACGGACAATTATGCAAAAAGCTGCCGGAATAACCGTATCTTTACGAAGTAAATCCCTGTCAATCATGAAAAAGATACTCATTCTCTCCCTTTTCCTGTCCCTGCTGGCGTGGGGCCTCCTCCCGGCTCAGACCCCGTCCCGGTCCGACCGGGTGGTCGTCGCCTACGTGACCGCATGGACCGACGTCATGCCGGATCCGACCCTGATGACCCATATCAACTACGCGTTCGGTCATGTGAGCGAATCCTTCGACGCCGTCCGCATCGACCATCCCGAGCGGCTGCGGCAGATCGTTGCGTCGAAGGGCGAGGCCAAGGTGTGCCTGTCCATCGGCGGATGGGGAAGCGGCCGGTTCAGCGAGATGGCCTCCACGGCGCTCCGGCGGAAGCGTTTCGCCGAGAGCTGCGCCGCGGCGGTCCGGGAGTTCGGCCTGGACGGCATCGACATGGACTGGGAGTATCCCACGAGTTCGGCGGCGGGGATTTCATCCTCGAAGGACGACACGGAGAACTTCACCCTGCTCATGCAGGAGTTGCGGGCGGCGATCGGCCCGGACTGCCTGCTCACCTTCGCCTCTCCGGCGAGCGCCCGTTACGTGGATTTCGCAGCGGTGCTGCCCCTCGTCGACTGGGTCAATGTCATGGCCTATGACATGGGCCGTCCGCCCCGGCACAACGCCGCCCTGTACAAAAGTGACATCTCCGGCCGCATCAGTTCCGACGACGCCGTCAAGCGGCACCTCGACGCCGGTGTCCCGGCCGACAAGGTGGTCATGGGCATGCCCTTCTACGGCCATGGAAAGGAGGGTTATGCCGATTACGTGGATTACAAGGATCTTCCAGCTCCGCTGGAGGGCCACCATGAGGTTTGGGACCCGGTCGCGAAAGTGCCCTATTATGCCAATGCCGACGGCCGTCTGGTGCTGGGTTTCGACAATCCCCGTTCCATTGGCGAGAAATGCCGGTACATCGTCCGCAGCGGTCTCCGGGGCGGCATGTACTGGGATTACGGCGGCGACAACGCCTCGAACGACCTGGCACGCACGGTGGCGGAGATCCTGCTTCCCCGCAGTTTCGTGTCCGCCGGAGCCGTCCGGCCGGCCAGCTATGCCGGGTCGCAGCCCCGTTTCCGGGCGCTGCTGTATTACTCCGACGAAGTGGAGGAAGCCCACCGGCAGTTTTCGCACCAGGCGGTGGCGTTCTTCCGGAAACTGACGGTCGGTGAGGGTTTTGTCCTGGACGTATCCCAGACGCTGCCGGAGGATCTGTCACCGTACGATGTGATCGTCATGCCCGACGTGGCGCCCGGAAGCGCGGCCGACCGGGCCCGGTTCGAGAAGTACATGGAAGAAGGCGGCGGCTGGGTGGGCTTCCACGCGGCCGCGTACAACGACCTTTCCACCGGTTGGGAGTGGTTCCGGAATTTCCTGGGCGGCGTCCGTTTCCTGTGCAATACCTGGCCGCCGCAGCCGGGCCTGATGCAGGTGGAGTCCCGGGTCCATCCCGTGACGCGGAGCCTGCCGGAGCGCTTCGTCGCCCCTTCGAGCGAGTTCTACCAGTGGACGCCCGATCCGCGCTCGAACCCTTCGGTCCAAGTGCTCGTGAGCCTGGCTCCCGAGAACTTCCCGATGGGCCTCAAAGACGTCGTCTTCGGTGGTGATTTCCCGGTCGTCTGGACCAATACCGACTACCGGATGGTCTATCTGAACATGGGGCACGGGGACGAATGCTTCACCGACGCCACCCAGAACCTCCTGTTCGTCAACGCACTCCGCTGGGTCGTTTCCCAGCGGAGTGCGGGTGATCCTTTCCTGCGATAGGGTTACTCTGCGCTTCGGAACGGCTCCAGGGCCAGCCGGCCCCGGTCCGGAAGGAGCCGGAGGACCGCTTCCCCATCCTGTCCGCGCAAGTCATCGGCCCGGCCCTTCCCGATCCTCATCCCGTAGTCCATTCCCTGAGAGCAGGCCCGGATGGTGTCCGGGGTAATCTGCGTGAACGGCAGCTGGACGTCCGGAGCGGTCGAGAGGACGAGGCACCAGTCACCGACCGACCCCTTTGAGACGATGGAGAGACCGTCTTCGGTGAAGGAGAACACGAAGCGTCCCTTTCCGTCTTCCGAGGGCCAGATGACATCCTGTCCCTTTTCGCCATCCATCGGAACGAATTGAAGGTCACCGCCTTTGAATGCGGGAGCTTCCAGGCGGAGTCCGGCCATCTTCTCCGCCGTACTCCAGAGGCATCCATCGACCAGCGGGAAGGTCTCGTAATGGAAGACCGGAAGCGTGTCGGGATGGTCCAGATACTCGGAGCGCAGCCGCTCGTCGAAGACATGCAGGTCCCGGATTTTCAGGGACGTGCCCTCCCACAGGAGGTTGGCGCGGTAGTTCCGGCAATTGAACCAGTAGGTCTTCCTTCCATTACCCAGTGCGTCCTCCGTGGTGACGACGGACGTAGGCGGGGTCACGGGATAGCGTTCCCTGAACCAGCGGCCGGTCTCCGAGAGGGTCTCGACACGGACTTTCCCTTCCTTCTGCAACCGGGCGACCTGCTCCGTCTGATAGACGAATCCCTTCTTCATCAACCCCCAGGTGAAGGAGTTCTCCTGGCCCACCTGGACATAGTTGAAGCCCAGATGCGGCTCTTCGGTGAACATCCGGAAGAACCAGTCCACCCACGCAGGAAGTCCTCCGCCCAGTTCATAGACGGGTTCCAGGGTGATGACGCTCTGGACCGCCCCTCCCACGCCGGCTTCATACTGATAGATGGGATCGCTTCCCAGCATCCGGAAGACGGGAAGGTCGATGCCGCCCTCGGCGGTCTGGGCAGGCATGTAGGCGTTTTGCCGGCTGGGATAATAGCCGCCGTTCCAGTAGCCGCCCCAGAGGGTATATCCGTCCGTCCCCACCTGGTCCCGGCAGTCGCAGGACGCTTCGATGCCGTATTTGTCGTGCAGGTAGGCCAGCGTTCCGGCCTCGATGAACCAGGATCCGACGGATTTCGGCCAGCATCCGAATACTTCCTTGAACTTGTCCATATAGACATCGACCAGATGCTCCCGTTCCGACTGGGTGTAGCCGACCGAGAAGCCTACGTTCGCGTGCCAGTCCCAAGGATAGCGTCCCCGCCAACTATAGCCGGCGGCCTCGACATGCGGCTGCGTGATTTCCCACCAGGCGCCGACTTCGCAGCCCCGCTCCATCTCTTCCTTCATCAAGGCCTGGTAGGACGGGTCGATCAGGGCGTCGTACTGCAGCAGGTACGTTCCCGTAAGCCCCTTGCTCCGAAGGTCTTCCGCCTGGGAAAGGACCGTCTCGTAGAGGACCTGTTCGGTAATTTCGTCGTCACGGGGTTCCGTGTAACGGATGAAATTGATGATGTTGACGATGCGCGGACTGTCCTGGGCAGTCCCCTCCGCCGCCTGGCAGCCCGTCAAAAGGGTGGCGATGACGGCCAATGGAAGAATTCGAGAGATATCCATGCTGTAGTGAATTGTGTTCTCCGCGTGAAGATAGACACATTTTTCCGCATCTCCAAGCCTGGGCTTGACCATGGTTGGCCATCCCCGGAGAACCGCACACCGCACCCCCCTGCATTATTCCAGGGGCCTGCGGAAGGCCGTCTTGTAAGCAGCTATTAATCAGGCGCTTCCAATGGATTATCCCGCAGGCCGGTAGGGCCCGCCTCTTGCCAAGGCACTCATCAGAGCCTCTTCGATACACCGCCGGTAAACTTTTTTCAGGACGTCACAGTTGCGAATCATCCCGCGTCAACCCTACGGCCGGCATCCCCACCTGAGATTGGATTGGGGTGGATCGGCTTTACCAAGACAGGCCGCTTCCGTCCAGCGGGTTCTTGGACTTGATGCGTGAAAACGCGCCGGAATTCCACCAGGCGCGGTAGGCATCGGCAGCCTTTCTCTGGGCGGCCGGATAGGCCTCTGTTCCATAATGGACGGGACCGTTCGTCTGCTTGTCGATGAGGATCGGAGCCAGGGAAGGATATCCCATGAACACCTTGGTCTTTTCGCTACCGACTTCGGCCAACCGGATGCCCTCGACCAACCACAGGGCATACATACCGAGAGAGATCTCAGGCCAATAGGAAGACAGCGGGCTGACTGGTGGATGGACTTTGCGTTCATCGTCCGCGTACGATAGAAGAATGGGAATCTGATCCGGGTCAAACAGCTTCATTTCCAATTGGTGTGCGTATTTCCCATCCAGAAGGCCCGCCATATAGGTGTCCACTTCATCCTTCTGCCTCTGCTCCTGCATTTTTCCGCAAGCAGACAAAAGTACAAGAGCCAATAAGCTAATGATTCTGAATTTCATATCGTCCGTTTTCCCTAAAAACTCCCGGAACCCGGGAATCTTGCATGTCCGCTACAAAAATAATCAATTTTGGATAATTGCCAGAACATATTCATCGACACCGGGGATCAGTGTGATGCCGGTCTCCTGAAGGTGAATCTGCCCAGCCCGGTTCTGTACGCATCGGATGCTTACACGACGTCGGCGGAAGACAAGGTCGCACAGGGCGGCTGTCGGCGGGACCCATACGAAGAGCGGGTTCATGAGGCCTGCGGGGAATAATTTAATAATCAACTGATAATCAGCATACTGCAAGGCCATACCCCGCAACCCCCTGCATTATTCCAGGGGCCTGCGGAAGCCCGTCATACGAACAACTACTAATCAATCACTTCTGACGAATTATCCCGCAGGCCGGTTGTGCCCGCCTCTTGCCGAGGCACTCATCAGAGCCTCTTCGATACACCGCCGGTAAACTTTTTTCAGGACGACACAGACATCGCGGATCAGGTTGTCCCATTTCC
>DETL01000030.1 GCA_002361625.1 Bacteroidales bacterium UBA3289
GTCAGTGACTGGTCTTCAACCAGTCGGGTTGCCCCATTCGGATATGCTCGGATCATAACCTGTTTGCAGTTCCCCGAGCCTTTTCGCAGCTTACCACGTCCTTCCTCGCCTCCGGATAGCCTAGGCATCCACCGTTCGCTCTTCGTTTCTTTCCTAACAAACGAAATAAGTAACTTGTGAATCGTTTACTTCTTTCAGTATTTTTGCTCTGCCTTGAAATTGCAGTCCCTATTATTCTAACGTTCGAAAAAACTCTTACTCTAGATTAATACAGACTTCTCTTTCTGCTTTTCTTTACCTCTTTGATCTTTTCTCTCAGTATTGTCAATGATCTTTTCCGCTTCTGAAACCGCATTGTTTGGTGCTCGTTTCAAACGGGACTGCAAAGGTAGTAATTATTTTTTACCCGCAAAACTTTTTTGAAGTTTTTTTTACATTTTTCACCATTTTCCCGCATAAGCGCCCCAACTGAGGATTTCCAGGGCCTCCTCCGGCAGGGTACAGAAGGCCCGGATATAGGCGGAGGCCAGCCGGGCGTCCGTAATCAGGGGAACATTGAAGTCCACGGCGGCCCGGCGGAGGTGATACCCGTTGCCCAGCTCCGAATGGGAAAGGTTCTTGGGATTGTTCACCACGAGGTCCACCTGATGGGAACGGATCAGGTCCAGGGCCGACGGGGTTCCGTCGTCGGGCTCGTCGGGCCAGCGCACCCGGATCGCGGGGACGCCATTGGCCTGGAGATACCGGCAGCTGCCGTCCGTGGCATATAAGGTATAGCCCTTTTCCGCCAGGAGCCGACAGGCGGGCAGGAGGGCGGCCTTCTGGAAGGGATCGCCCGTGGACAGGAGCACCGGTCCGGCCGGCACCCGATGGCCCACGGAAAGCATCGCCTTCAGGAGCGCCTCGTCGCTGGAGCGGCCCAGGCAGCCCACCTCGCCGGTGGAAGCCATGTCCACACCGGACACGGGATCGGCCTGATGGAGCCGCGCGAAGGAGAACTGGGAGCACTTGACCCCCACATAACCCAGATCGAAGGGATCGGCCAGCCAGGGAGACGGATGCTGCCCCAGCATGCACCGGGTGGCCAGGCCGATGAGGTCCGTCCGCCACACTTTGGACACGAAGGGGAAGCTCCGGGACGCCCGGAGGTTGCACTCGATGACCTTCAGGTCCAGGTCCGAAGACAGGAACTGGATGTTGAAGGGACCGGTGATATGGAGCTCCGCCGCGATGGCCGCCGCCGTCCGCCGGATCCGCGACAGGACGGACCCATAGACACGTTGGGCGGGGAACTGGATGGTGGCGTCGCCGGAATGGACGCCGGCATATTCTATATGTTCGGATATCGCGCACGCGAGCACGCGCCCCCCGTCAGCCACGGCGTCGCATTCCAGTTCCTGGCAGCGCTGAAGGAAGGCGCTCACCACGACGGGATGCTCTTCGGACACCTCCGCCGCCCGTTCCAGGCAGGACGAGAGGTCGGCCTCGGTATAGCACACGTTCATCGCCGCCCCGGACAGGACGTAGGAGGGCCGCACCAGTACCGGGAACCCCACCTCGCCCACGAAACGGTCGATGTCGGAAAGCGTCGTCATCTCCTTCCAGCGGGGCTGGTCGATGCCCAGCCGGTCCACGACCTCGGAGAACTTCCGCCGGTCCTCGGCCCGGTCGATATCGGCCGCCGAAGTGCCCAGGATGCGGATTCCGCACGCCGACAGCGGCAGGGCCAGGTTGTTCGGGATCTGTCCGCCCACGCTCACGACCACCCCTTCCGGAGATTCCCGCCGGCAGATCTCCCACACCGTCTCCAGGCTCAGTTCGTCGAAATAGAGCCGGTCGCAGGTATCATAGTCGGTGGACACCGTTTCCGGGTTGTAATTGACCATGATGGCCTTCCGGCCGCTTTCCCGGAGGGTGCGGACCGTACTGACGGCGCACCAGTCGAACTCCACGCTGCTGCCGATCCGGTAGGCGCCGGACCCGAGGACGATGACGCTCCGGCCCGGATCCTCGGGCTCCACGTCGTCTTCACTCCCCTGATAGGTAAGGTACAGGTAACTGGTGAGGGCCGGGAATTCCGCAGCCAGCGTGTCGATCTGCTTGATGCAGGGATGCAGGCCCAGGGAAGTGCGCCGCTCCCGCACCGCCGCCTCGGGAATCCCGAACACGCGGCCGATCTGGATGTCCGAGAAACCCTCGACCTTGGCTTCCCGAAGCAACGCCGCCGGCACTTCGTCCAGGGATGGGCAGGCCTCCAGCGACCGGTATGTCGCTTCGATATGGGCCATTTTGTCCAGGAACCAGCGGTCGATATGCGTGAGTTCGTGGATCCGGTCCACACTGTAGCCCGACTCGAAAGCCGCGGCGATGGCGAAGATGCGGGTGTCCGTAGGATGGGAAAGGGCCGCATCCAGGTCTTCCGCCTGGTAGGGTTTGTTGCACACGAAGCCGTTGGCTCCCTGGCCGATCATCCGCAGTCCCTTCTGCAGGGCCTCCTCGAACGTCCGGCCGATGGCCATCACCTCCCCGACGCTCTTCATGCTGGGGCCGATATTCCGGGACACCCCCTTGAACTTGGCCAGGTCCCACCGCGGGATCTTGCACACGACATAGTCCAGGGCCGGTTCGAAGAATGCCGGCGTCGTCCGGGTCACGGCGTTCTTCAGTTCGAACAGACCGTAGCCCAGGCCCAGCTTGGCCGCCACGGCCGCCAGCGGATACCCCGTCGCCTTGGAGGCCAGGGCCGAGGAACGGCTGAGCCGCGCATTGACCTCGATCACCCGGTAATCCTCCCCGTCGGGGCTGAAGGCATACTGGACGTTGCACTCGCCCACGATGCCCAGATGGCGGACGATGTCGATGGCGGTCTTCCGGAGAAAATGGTATTCGTCGTTGGTGAGCGTCTGCGACGGAGCGACGACGATGCTTTCGCCGGTATGGATCCCGAGCGGGTCCACATTTTCCATGTTGCAGACGGTGATACAGTTGTCGAAGCGGTCGCGGACCACTTCGTATTCGATTTCCTTCCAGCCCCGGAGCGACTTCTCCACCAGCACCTGTGGAGAGAAGGTAAACGCCTTACGGGCTACGGCCTCCAGCTGTGCCTCATTCTCGCAGAAACCCGAGCCCAGGCCGCCCAGCGCATAGGCGGCCCGGATGATGACCGGGAAACCGACCTCCCGCGCCGCCTCCAGGGCCTCCTGCAGGGAAGTCGCCGCATGGGACCGGATGGTCTTCACCCCGATCTCGTCCAGCCGCTCGACGAACCGTTCCCGGTCCTCCGTGTCGATGATGGTTTCCACCTGCGTTCCCAGCACCTGCACGCCATACCGTTTCAGAATGCCGCTGCGGAACAGTTCCACGCCGCAGTTCAGGGCCGTCTGCCCGCCAAAGGAGAGCAGGATGCCGTCCGGCCGCTCCTTCCGGATGACCTTTTCCACGAAGGACGGCGTCACGGGCAGGAAATACACCTCGTCGGCCACGCCCTCGGAAGTCTGCACCGTCGCGATGTTCGGATTCACGAGTACCGTCCGGATCCCCTCTTCCCGCAGGGCCTTGAGGGCCTGCGAGCCGCTGTAGTCGAATTCTCCGGCCTCGCCGATCTTCAGCGCGCCCGAGCCCAGGATGAGAACTTTCCGGATCATAGCAGGGAGATGAATTCGTCGAACAGGAACTCCGTGTCCACGGGTCCGCCGGACGCCTCCGGATGGAACTGCGTGGCAAAGAAGGGCTTACCGGTGTTCCGGATACCCTCGTTGGTCCCGTCGTTCAGATTGACAAAGTAAGGTTCCCAGCCCGGAGGCAGCGTCGCCGGGTCCACGGCATACCCGTGGTTCTGGGAAGTGATGAAGCAGCGGTCGGTGCCCACCATGCGCACCGGCTGGTTGTGGCTCCGGTGGCCGTACGGGAGCTTGAACGTCTTCGCGCCGGCGGCCAGGGCCATCAGCTGGCTGCCCAGGCATACGCCGAATACGGGACGGTCCCCCGTGAGCGCCTTCCGGATATGGCCGATGGTTTCCGTGCACACCGCCGGATCGCCGGGGCCGTTGGACAGGAACAGGCCGTCGTAGTCCATCCCCGTGAAATCGTAGTTCCAGGGGACGCGGACGACCTCGATCCCCCGGCCGATGAGGCAGCGGAGGATATTGTGCTTGACGCCGCAGTCCACCAGGACGACGCGCTTCTTGCCCGCTCCGTAGCGAAGGACCTCGCGGCAGCTGACGGCCTCGACGAGATTCCTTCGTCCGGCTTCGCCGTCCTCGGAATGACAACCCTCCACGTCGATCCGCCCTGGCATCGCCCCTTCCTCCCGGATGAGGCGGGTCAGGGCGCGGGTGTCGATGCCGCAGATGCCCGGGACACGCTGCTCCCGGAGCCAGTCCCCCAGGCTCTTGACGGCGTCGTAGTGGCTGTAGTTTTCGCTGTAATCGGCAATGACGAGACCGCGGACATGGATCCGCTCCGACTCGGCCCGGGAGGCCAGCCCGTCCGGTCCCACGGCCATGTCGGGAATGCCGTAATTACCCACGAGCGGGTAGGACACGCACAGAAGCTGCCCTTCGAAGGAGGGGTCTGTAAGGCTCTCGGGATAACCGACCATCGAGGTGGAGAACACCACCTCGCCGTCCGCCGGACCGTCGTAGCCGAAGCTCCAGCCCTCGAATGTGCGGCCGTTTCCCAGAGAGAGTATCGCTTTTTTCCGTTCCATTCCTGTCATTCTGAGCGAAGCGAAAGAATCTATTTCCGAATCAAGGTTCCCCCGTTTCCCAGCAGGTCACCGCTGTGGCAGATCCGGACCGAAGCAGCCCCTTTCTCCAGGGCGTCGAAGGCCTGGTCCAGCTTGGGAATCATCCCGTCGGCCACGATTCCGTCCGCCTTCAGAGAAGCGTAGGACGTCCTGTCGATGCAGGGGATCACGCTCGAAGGATCGTTCCGGTCCTTCAGCACGCCCGGCTGCTCGAAGCAGGTGATGAGCTGCGCCCCGAGCGCGGCGGCCACGGAGGAGGCGACCGTATCGGCATTGGTGTTCAGGAGCTGTCCCGCCCCGTCATGGTTGATCGCGCAAAGCACCGGCGTAAATACCTGGTCCAGCAGCAGTTGCAGGAACTCGACCCGGACGCTCGAAGGCGTCACGTCCCCCACCCAGCCGAAATCGACCACCCGACCGTCGGACAGGGCCTTGGGCGGGCGCTTCGCCGCCGTGATGACGGAGCCGTCGCAGCCGGACAGGCCCACGGCGTCGCAGCCATCGGCCTGCAGGAGGGAGACGACCTGCTTGTTGCACCAGCCGGCATAGACCATCGTCACCACTTGCAGGGTGCCGTCGTCCGTCACGCGCCGGCCTTCGTATTTGACCGGTTCCTGACCCAGCGCCTTCTGGAAACGGCCCGCGAGGGCACCGCCCCCATGGACCAGCACCTTGGGACCTTCCAGCGCGGCAAAATCCCGGCAGAAGGCCTCCAGCAGGGTGGCATCGTCCAGCACCTGCCCGCCGCATTTGACCACCCGGATCATAGCGACTGGAGCAGCATCTTGAGGACGGCCTGGGCCGATACGATCCGGTTCGCCGCCTCGGGAATCACCAGGGAGCGCGGGCTCTCGATCACCTCGTCGGTGACGATCATGTTGCGCCGCACGGGGAGGCAATGCATGAAGAAGGCATTGTTGGTGAGGGCCATCTTCTTCGCCGTCACGGTCCAGTTCATGTCGTAGTTGATGACCTTTCCGTAGTTTTCGGCCTCATAGGGAGCCCAGTTCTTCGCGTACACGAAATCGGCACCTTCCAGGGCTTCATCCTGATCGTGCGTCACTTTCGCATTACCCACGAATTCCGGGGCCAGGTCGTAGCCCTCCGGATTGGCGATGACGAAATCGTAGTCCGTCATGGACATTCCCTCCGCGAAGGAATTGGGAACGGCCTGCGGCAGGGCTTTCGGATGCGGGGCCCAGGTCATCACGACCTTCGGACGGGGCTTTTCCTTGTGCTCTTCGATGGTGATGATGTCGGCAAAGGTCTGGAGGGGATGGCGCGTCGCCGCCTCCATGCTGAAGACGGGCTTGCCGGAATACTGGATGAACTGATTCAGAATCACCTCGTTATAGTCGTCTTCCCGGGACTCGAAACGGGCGAAGGAGCGCACGCCGATCAGGTCGCACATGCATCCCATCACCGGAATAGCTTCCAGCAGGTGCTCGCTCTTGTCCCCGTCCATGACCACCCCGCGGCCGGTCTCCAGCTTCCAGGCGCCCTGGTTCACGTCCAGGACGATGGGATTCATTCCCAGGTTCAGGGCCGCCTTCTGGGTGCTCAGCCGGGTGCGGAGGGAATTGTTGAAAAAGACCAGGAGGACGGTCTTGTTATGGCCCAAAGCCTGGTCGGCAAAGGGGTTCGCTTTCACATAGGCGGCTTCCTCCAGCGCTTTCCGGAGGTCGCCGAGCTGCTTCATCGAGGTAAAATGCTTCATCTTGTCAAGTCTTTCCAGGCTTCCACGAACTGCCGGGCGCCCACCTCGGGAAGATTCAGGGCCGGAAGGAGCCGGATGACGTCCTTGCCGGAGGCGCCGGTGAAAATATGTTTCTCGAAAAGGAGCCGGTCCCGAAGGCCGATCAGTTCCGGTTTGACCTGCAGGCCGATCATGAGGCCCCGGCCACGGTATTCCACGAGGGCGGGATCCCCTTTCAGCTCCGACTCGAAATACGCGCCGAGCTTCGCCGCATGGGCGAGCAGATGCTCCTCTTCGATGATGTCCAGGACGGCGATGGCCGCCGCGCAGGCGATATGGTTGCCGCCGAAGGTCGTGCCCAGGAGGCCGTAGGAGGCCTGGATGGCCGGGCTGATCAGGACGGCGCCGATGGGGATGCCGCCCGCGAGGCCCTTCGCCATCGTGATGAGGTCCGCCTGCACGCCCGCGTACTGGTGGGCGAAGAACTTACCCGTCCGGCCGCAGCCCGACTGGATTTCGTCCAGCACCAGCATCGTTCCGGTCCGGTCGCAGAGGGCGCGCAGCTCCTGCAGGAAGCTGTCGGAGGGCAGCTGAATGCCTGCGACACCCTGGATGCCTTCGATGATGACGGCGGCATAAGACTCCGTAGCCAGCTCTTTTTCAGCCGCTTCCAGGTCGCCGAGCGGGACGAAGGAGACGTTGGAGGTGGCATTGAACGGGGCGCGGATCTTGGGATTGTCCGTCGCGGCCACGGCGCCGGACGTGCGGCCGTGGAAGGCGCCGCCGAAGGCCAAAACCTTGGCGCGGCCGGTCTGGAAGGACGCCAGCTTGAGGGCGTTCTCATTGGCCTCGGCTCCGCTGTTGCACAGGAACAGGTGATAGCTGTCATACCCGCTGATTTTGCCCAATTTGGCCGCCAGGGTATCCTGGAGGCCGTTTTGCACGGCATTGGAGTAGAACCCCAGCTTCTCGAGCTGCTCCTTGATGGCCGCCACATACTTCGGATGACAGTGTCCCACACTGATCACTGCATGACCGCCGTACAGGTCCAGATATTCCTGGCCGTCTTTATCCCACAGCGTGGAACCCAAACCCTTTACCGGTTCGATGTTCCATCTTTTATATACATTGAATAAGTCCATAAGTCTGTGTTAATCTTTTTATCTTCGGTCCGGGAGAGGGCAGACCACCGAAAACCGTCGCTTCGCGACCCCTCCCACAGCAAGCTGCGGGCCCCTCCCTCTTATGCGGCCGAGGGTGGCCACAGGTTTTCGGTGGTCTGCCCTCTCCCTACCCTATTCGGCTAAAATACCGAAGCCTTCAAGCGGAGGCCGGCGGTTTCGGGGAGGCCGAACAGGAGGTTCAGGTTCTGCACGGCCTGGCCGGAGGCGCCTTTCAGGAGGTTGTCGATGACGGAGGTGATGACCAGGCGGCCTTCATGCATTTCCAGGGCGATGAGGCACTTGTTCGTATTGACCACCTGTTTGAGGTCCACGGGACCGGAAAGTACCCAGGTAAAGGGGGCATCGGCATAGAAGTCCTTGTACAGGGCCGACACTTCCTCGATCGTGAGAGAGCAGGCGGTTTCGCAGACGGCGAAGATACCGCGGGCGAAATCACCCCGGACCGGGATGAAATGGAGGTTGTCCCCGATGCCAAGGTTCCGGCGGATTTCCAGCAAATGCTGGTGGGTCAAGACCTTATAGATGGAAAGGTTGTCACTGCGCCAGCTGAAATGAGTAGTGGGCGCCGGTTTAACGCCCGCCCCGGTGGAGCCGGTGACGGCCTGGACGTGGACGTCGCCCGAGAGGAGACCGGCCTTGGCCAGCGGCAGGAGGGCCAGCTGGATGGCGGTCGCGAAACAGCCGGGGTTGGCCACTTTCCGCGCCTGGGAGATCCGGTCGCGGTTCAGCTCCGGAAGTCCATAGACATAGCCGTCGGACTCGTCCCGGAAATCCTGGGCCAGGTCGATGACCTTGAGCCCTTCCGGACAAGGATGCTCCTCCCAGAATCCGCGGCTCTTGCCATGGGCCGAGCACAGGAACAGGACGTCGATGCCCTCCAGGTCGATCCGGTCCGTAAACACGAGCGCCGTGTCGCCCACAAGACCGGAATGATGCTCCGCCACGGGTTTGCCGGTCTGGCTCTCCGAATGGATCCAGGCGATCTCCGCCTCCGGGTGGTTCACCAGGATGCGGACCAGTTCGCCGGCAGTGTAGCCAGCGCCTCCGATGATGCCCGCCCGAATCATGCCTCGTCGGGATGATGGATGGTCAGATGCTCCTTGGGATCGTACAGGAGGCCGGTACACAGGCACATCCGGTACTCACGGTCTTTCAGGATGTTGAAGTGGCGGCAGCCCTCGCAGCCCTTCCAGAACTCGGGGTCGTCCGTGAGTTCCGAGAAGGGAACCGGCCGGAAGCCGAACTCGTAGTTCATCTTCATCACCGCCGCACCGGTGGTGATGGAGAAGATCTTGGCATCCGGGAAAAGCTTGCGGGAGAGGATGAAAGTCTGCTCCTTGATCTTCTTGGCGAGGCCCATGCCGCGGAACTTGTGCGCGACGATGAGGCCGGAGTTCGCGACGAAACTCTTGCCGCCCCATGATTCTATATAGGAGAAGCCGGCAAATTCGCCGTCTTCCGTCAAGGCGATGACGGCCTTTCCCGCCCGGATCTTCTCATTGACATATTCCGGGGAACGGTTTGCGATACCGGTCTTGCGCTCCAGGGAGGAGATGTAGATCTCCTGGCAGATGGCCTCGGCATAAGCGGTGTGGCACTCCTGGGCCACCATGACATTGAATTCCATTTCGGGTCTTTTCTGGTTTCGGGTGCAAAAATAATTAAAAAAATATTTATTATGCAACTATTTTCAATAAAAATGCATATCTTTGCCGAAAACTAGAATATTTATCCACAGAATATGCAAAACAACACCAAAATCCGGCAGCAGGCCATCCTGGATATCATCCAGTCCGGCCCGGTCTCCAACCAGGAAGAACTGGCCCAACGCCTGAAAGAAGCCGGAATCGAGACGACCCAGGCCACGCTTTCCCGCGACCTCCGGGCCCTGAAGATCTCCAAAGTTCCCGGCGAGGGCTACGTCACCGCCACCCCGCGCAGCCAGAGCGTCGCCACCGACCTCTCTTCCGGCATCCTGAGGATCCAGTTCTCCGGCCAGCTGTGCGTCGTGAAAACGCTTCCCGGCCTCGCGAACGCCGTCGCGAGCCTCATCGACCACCAGACGGTGTTCCCCGTCATCGGCACCATCGCGGGTGACGACACCATCCTCCTGATCCTCCGGGAAGGCGCCGCTCCCGATGCCGTCCTCAACGCCCTCACCCCCTTATTCCCCGAAATTAAAAACAGACTAGTCATATGAAAATCGTCGTCGCTTATTCCGGAGGCCTGGACACCTCCTACACCGTCATGTATCTGGCCAACCAGGGCCACGAAGTCTATGCCGCCTCGGCGGATACCGGCGGATTCTCCCCCGCCCAGCTCAAAAAGAATGAAGAGAACGCCTACAAGCTGGGCGCCAAGGGTTTCGTGAACCTGGACGTCAAGGACGAATACTACGAAAAGAGCTTGAAATACATGGTCTATGGCAACGCCCTCCGGGGCGGAACCTACCCCATTTCCGTCTCCTCGGAGCGGATTTTCCAGGCCATCGCCATCGCCCGGTACGCCAAGGAGATCGGGGCCGATGCCATCGCCCACGGCTCCACCGGCGCGGGCAACGACCAGGTCCGCTTCGACATGACCTTCCAGGTGATGTGTCCCGAGATGCAGATCATCACCCTCACCCGCGACAAGGCCCTCAGCCGCCAGGAAGAGGTGGATTACCTCAACGCCCATGGCTTCGAGGCCGATTTCGCCAAGCTCAAGTACTCCTATAACGTAGGTCTGTGGGGTACGTCCATCTGCGGCGGCGAACTGCTGGACAGCGCGCAGGGTCTCCCCGAGTCGGCTTATCTGAAGCCGGTCACGCAGTCCGGGAACAAGACCGTGAAGATCGGCTTCGAAAAGGGCCAGATCGTCTCCGTGGACAATGTCACCTTCGACTCCCCCGTCGCCGCCATCCAGGCCCTGGAGGCCTCTGTCGATGGATACGGACTGGGCCGGGACATCCACGTGGGCGACACCATCATCGGCATCAAGGGCCGGGTGGGCTTCGAGGCCGCCGCGCCGATGCTCATCATCGCCGCGCACAAGTATCTGGAGAAATACACCCTGTCCAAGTGGCAGCAGTACTGGAAGGACCAGGTGGGCACCTGGTACGGGATGTTCCTCCACGAGAGCCAGTACCTGGAGCCCGTGATGCGGGACATCGAGGCCATGCTCGAAAGCAGCCAGCGGAACGTCACCGGCACCGTCATCGTGAACTATGGGCCCAAGCAGTTCGAGACCGTCGGTGTCGAGAGTGTCAATGACCTGGTAAAGACCAAGTTCGGCGAATACGGCGAAATGCAGAAGGGCTGGACGGCGGAGGACGCCAAGGGCTTCATCAAGGTCCTGTCCACCCCGCTGCGGGTGTACTACAACCGGCACGAGGACGAGCTGTTATGACGGACCTGCTGCAGCGGATGATCGCCATCCCGTCGCTGAGCCGGGACGAAAAGGCCGTGGCCGACTTCCTGGAGGGATGGCTCTCGGACCAGGGGTTGCAGCCGCACCGCTGCGGCAACAACCTCTGGTGCGCCGCCGGTTCCGGCCCAGCCATCCTGATGGACGCCCACATCGACACGGTGAAACCGGTGGCGGGCTGGACAAGGGATCCGTTCACGCCCTCGGTGGAGGACGGACGGCTGTACGGACTGGGGTCCAATGACGACGGGGCTTCCGTCGTGGCGCTCATCGAAGCGTATCGGCAGCTGATTGCGAGGCCGCAGCCCTATACGCTGGTGCTGTCGCTCTCCGCCGAGGAGGAATCCAGCGGCCGCAATGGGCTGGAAATCTCTCTGGCCGAAATCGAGGCCGCCTGCGGGCCGATCGTCTGCGGCGTGTTCGGAGAGCCCACCTCCCTGGAGATGGTCGTAGCCGAAAAAGGGCTGATGGTCCTGGACTGCGCCGTGACCGGGGTCGCCGGCCATGCAGCCCGGGAGGGCGGCGTAAACGCGATCTATCAGGCGCTTCCAGCCATCGAATGGTTCCGGAACAAACAGTTCGGGAAGGTCTCCGACCTCCTCGGTCCCGTCAAGATGACCGTCACCCAGATTGGCGCCGGGACGCAGCACAACGTGATACCCGACCTGTGCACCTTCGTGGTGGACATCCGCTCCAACGGACTCTATACCAACGAGGAACTGCTCGCGCTCATCCAGGCGGAGGCCCCCTGCGAAGTCAAGGCCCGCTCCACCCGGCTGTGCGGCTCCTCCATCGACAAGGACCACCCGCTCGTGCAGCGGGGACTCTCCCTCGGCCTCCCCGCCGTCGGTTCCCCCACCCTCTCGAACCAGGCCCTCGTCCGCTTCCCCTCTGTCAAACTCGGCCCTGGCGACTCCCCCCGGTCGCACACGGCGGATGAGTATGTGGACCTCGCCGATATCGGCAAGGCCATGGATATTTATGTCAAACTATTGGATGGATTATCCTTATGAAAATTTGGTCAAAAGGATTCGATAACGCGCCGGAGATCGACGCGTTCACGGTCGGGAAGGACCGGGAGCTGGATCTGATGCTCGCCCCGTGGGACATCCTGGGGACGATGGCGCATATAACCATGCTGTCCGAGGTGGGACTGCTGGGGGCCGATGAGCTCGCGCAGCTCTTGCCGGAACTCAAAAAGCTGCATCAGGAGGCCGTGGAAGGCCGATTCACCATCGAGGGCGAGGACGTCCACTCGGAGGTGGAGGCGCGGCTCACGGCGGCGCTCGGGGACATCGGCAAGAAGGTCCATACCGGACGGTCGCGGAACGACCAGGTGGCGGTGGATATCAAGCTCTATACCCGTTCGCGGCTGGAGAAGACCGTGGAGAAAGTGACGCGGCTTTTCAACCTGCTGCAGGAGAAGTCCGAAGCGCTGAAAGACGTGCTGATGCCGGGCTATACGCACCTGCAGGTGGCGATGCCGTCGTCCTTCGGCCTCTGGCTGGGGGCTTATGCGGAGAGTCTGGCCGACGACCTCGTGATGCTCAAGGCGGCCTGGGACGTGACGGACGAGAATCCGCTCGGAAGCGCCGCCGGCTATGGTTCATCGGCCCCGCTCAACCGGGCCCGGACGACGGAGCTCCTGGGCTTCGGGACGCTGGACTACAACAGCATCTATGCGCAGATGTCCCGGGGACGGGGCGAACGGATGGTGGCCTGGGCCTACAGCGCCGTGGCGGAAACCATCGGCCGGCTGGCTTATGACGGCTGCCTGTTCACCAGCCAGAACTTCGGGTTCCTGCACCTGCCGGACGCCTTCACCACCGGCTCCAGCATCATGCCGCAGAAGAAGAATCCGGACGTCTTCGAACTGGTCCGGGGCCATTGCAACCGCATCCAGGGCATCCCCGGCACGTTACGGTACATTACCGGCAATCTCCCGTCGGGCTATTTCCGGGACATGCAGCTCCTGAAGGAAGTCTATCTCCCGATGTTCGACGAACTGGACAGTTGCCTGGACATCCTGTGCTTTGCCCTCCCGGACATCACCGTGACGGAAGGGCTCATGGACAAACCCATCTACGGCCAGGCCTTCTGCGTGGAGGAGGTAAACCGCCTCGTGGAGACCGACGTCCCCTTCCGGGATGCTTATCGGCAGGTGGGCCACGCCGTCCAGGACGGCACCTTCCACTACGAAGGCGAACTGCACCACACCCACGAAGGCTCCATCGGCAACCTCTGCAACGACCGGATCCGGGAAAAGTTCGACGAGCGGCTCGCCGCCTTCCCCTTCGGCCGCGTCGCCGCCGCCATTGGGAAATTGCTGCAGAATGCGTAAATTTGTGGAAATCGATTTTCATCTATGGAAGAAAAGAAACCTGTTTCCTTGCCGGAGAATGCGCAGCGGGAGCTGAAGCCCGGTGAGAAATACCAGCCGATCCTGGATCCGGCGAAGAATTATGCCGAGGTTACGCCGTATTCGGTGTGCGTCGGCATTCTGATGGTGGTGCTGTTCTCTGCGGCGGCGGCCTACCTGGGCCTGAAAGTCGGGCAGGTGTTCGAGGCGGCGATTCCGATCGCCATCATCGCCGTGGGCCTGACGAGCGCCCTCAAGAAGAAGGACGGTCTGGCGCAGAACGTGATCATCCAGTCCATCGGCGGCTGCTCCGGCGCCGTCGTGGCGGGCGCCATCTTCACGCTGCCGGCCATCTATATCCTCGGGGTGGAGGTCAATTTCTGGCAGATGTTCCTGAGCTCGCTGCTGGGCGGCGTGCTGGGCATCCTGTTCCTCATCCCGTTCCGGAAGTATTTCGTGAAGGAAATGCACGGGAAGTATCCGTTCCCGGAGGCGACGGCCACGACGCAGGTCCTCGTGAGCGGGGAAAGCGGCGGTTCGTCGGCAAAGACGCTTATTGCGGCCGGCCTCATCGGCGGATTGTACGACTTCTGCGTCGCGACCTTCGGCACGTGGGCGGAGACCATTTCCACCACGGTGATGGGCTGGGGAGCGGCGGTCGCGGACAAGGCGAAACTCGTCCTGAAACTCAATACCGGCGCGGCCGTGCTGGGCCTCGGCTACATCATCGGCCTCAAGTATGCCTTCATCATCTGCTGCGGATCCCTGCTGGTGTGGCTCGTGATCATTCCGCTGATGAACCTCATCTGGGGCGGCAGCGTCATCGACCTGATGAATACCGGCGTGACGATGACCATCGGCGAAATGGCTCCGGAGCAGATTTTCAAGGACTATGCACGGCATATCGGCATCGGCGGCATCGCGACGGCGGGCATCATCGGCATCGTCAAGAGCTTCGGCGTGATCAAGAGCGCGGCGGGGCTGGCGGTGAACGAGTTCAAGCGCAAACCGGGCACGACGACCGAAAAGGGCCTCCGGACGGAGGAAGACCTGCCGATGAAGACCATCGTCTGGGGCGTTGCCATCGCTCTTCTCGCCATCTTCGCGTTCTTCGCTTTCGGCGGCGTGGTAAACAATGTCTGGCAGGCCGTCGTGGGCCTGGTGATCGTGGCGCTGGTCTCGTTCCTGTTCACGACGGTGGCGGCCAATGCCATCGCCATCGTGGGCTCGAACCCGGTGAGCGGCATGACCCTGATGACGCTGATCATCGCCTCCCTGATCCTCGTGGCCGTGGGCCTGAAGGGCAATGCGGGCATGGCGGCGGCGCTCATCATCGGCGGTGTCGTGTGTACGGCGCTGTCCGTGGCGGGATCTTTCATCACGGACCTGAAGATCGGTTACTGGATCGGCAGCACCCCCAAGAAGCAGGAGGGCTGGAAGTTCCTCGGGGTCGCGGTATCGGCCGTGACGGTGTGCGGGGTGATGCTGGTGCTCAACAAGACCTATGGATTTACGGGCGACAACGCCCTCGTGGCCCCGCAGGCCAATGCCATGGCGGCGGTGATCCAGCCGATGATGAACGGCGGCGGCGCCCCGTGGCTGCTCTACGGTATCGGTGCGGCGATTGCGCTGATTCTCACGGCCTTCAAAGTCCCCGCCCTGCCGTTTGCCCTGGGCATGTTCATTCCCATCGACCTCAACCTCCCGCTGCTGGTGGGCGGTGCGATCTCCTGGTATGTAAGCACCCGTTCCAAGGATGCCGCGGTCAATAACGCGCGCCAGGAAAAGGGCACCCTGATCGCTTCCGGCTTCATCGCCGGCGGCGCCCTGATGGGCGTGGTGAGCGCCATCCTGCGCTTTGCCAACGTGGACCTCTTCCTCTCTGGCTGGAACGCAGCCTACGGCGAGGCGGTGGCGATTGTCCCGTTCCTGCTGCTGATCGGGTATATGATTTACGCTTCAATGAAAACTTCGAAATAACATGGAAAAGATTCTGGATCGATTTTTACGGTACGTCGCGGTGGACACGCAGTCCAATGAGGAGTCGGAGAGCCAGCCGTCGACGGAAAAGCAGTGGAACCTGCTGCGGATGCTGTGCGCGGAGCTTCGGGCTCTCAGGGTGGAAGCCACGCTGGATGAGTTCGGGTATGTGATGGGAAGCATCCCGTCCAATGTTGAGAAGGAGGTGCCGGCCATCGGCTTCATTGCCCATGTGGACACGGCCCCGGATGCATCGGGGGCGGATGTGAAGCCGCAAATCATTGAGAAGTACGACGGCGGGGAGATTCCCCTGAAGGGGGTTCCCGGCCTGGCCCTGAAGCCGTCCGAGTTCCCGGAACTGCTTCATTTCGTGGGACAGACGCTCATCACCACCGACGGCACGACCCTCCTCGGGGCCGATGACAAGGCCGGCGTGGCGGAAATCATGGATGCGGTGCAATACATCATGGCGCACCCGGAGTTCAAGCATGGGCCCATCCGGATCGGCTTCACCCCGGACGAGGAAATCGGCCGCGGGGTCGTGAAGTTCGACGTCGCCCGCTTCGGCGCGGACTACGCCTATACGATGGACGGCGGTGAGATCGGCGAACTGGAGTTCGAGAATTTCAACGCCGCATCGGCCAAGATCCATATCCAGGGCCGGAACGTGCACCCGGGCTCCGCGAAGGGAAAGATGAAGAACGCCATCCTGATCGGCCAGGAATTCAACGGCCTTCTGCCCGTGGAGCAGCGCCCGGAATACACCGAGGGCTACGAAGGATTCTTCCACCTGATCTCCTTCAAGGGCACCGTGGAAGAAGCTGATTTTGCGTACATTATCCGTGACCACGACCGGGCGAAGTTCGAGGCGAAGAAGAAGCTGATTGCGGAGTGCGTCGATTTCCTTAATGCGAAATACGGCGCCGGGACGGTTGTCCTTGTTTTGCGTGACCAGTACTTCAATATGCGCGAGCAGGTGGAACCGCACTACTTCGTGGTGGAGAAGGCGATGAAGGCCATGGAGATGGCCGGAGTGAAACCGAAGATCCAGCCCATCCGCGGCGGCACCGACGGCGCCAACCTCTCCTTCAAGGGCCTCCCCTGCCCGAACATCTTCGCCGGCGGGTTGAATTTCCATGGCCGCCTGGAATACGTGCCGCTCGAGAGCATGGAAGCGGCCTCGAAGGTGATCCTGAATATCGTGACGCTGTTTGCGGAGTAGGCTCTCTGCATCCATAGACAGGAACGGGCGCCTATTTTGCGCCCGTTTTTGTTGGGGTTCGTTTTTGTAGGCGCTCGTTGTACATATCTCGTTTGTACAAGTAAAATCCTCCACAAGCGGGTTTTCTTGTACATAACTCCTGAGATTCACCCCATTCCGCCCGGTTTCGGGGAGACATGTACAGCAAAACGGCTTTGTGGGACCGTTTTGTTGTACAAACGAGCTTTGTACCTACAGCCCACGTTCTCATTGTCAGAATTATTCCTTATCTTTGCAGTCCGTTCCGCCCCCTTCGCGGAACGACCACCCATGCCCTGGTGGTGAAATGGTAGACACGAGGGACTTAAACACAATTTGAGTGCACTCTCCGAAAGGAGGGATGTAGAATGTCGTAAATTCAAGGAAACCTTACCAGGTCGCGCTGAAGGCAATCTTGAGCCAAGCCTCCTACAGGAGGAAGGTGCAGAGACTAGACACGACACACCTAACGGACCCGGTCCTACGGTGAAGGAATAGTCCAGACCCCAAACAGGTGCGGCACGCCGTCCTGGTGGTGAAAGCCACAGTGGTACGAAAATCCCTTGGCCCGAAACGGCCGTGCGGGTTCGATTCCCGCCCGGGGCACCTTTAAAAGAGCTAACTGTCTGATTTTCAGCGGTTAGCTCTTTTTGCATTTCGATTTTTGGCGACATTTTGGCGACTTAGTGCTGGTTTTGCCGACTTTGCAGGCTATCTATTGGCATAACCTTTTGTTCATTCCCATCATTAAACACCACGAAATAGTGTGCAAACAATATTGCACACCACGTATTATTTTGTAAATTTGCATTAGCTAATCCAATTCACCATTAATACCATGGCAACGAATAAACACGCTTCAATTAGATATCAGGTTCTTGACGAGTGCTTACGGAAGAAGTCAGAAGTGAATACCCAAAAGAACTTACGTGATTATTGTTGTAGCGCTATCGCGGATCAAGACCCAAAGTACGAATCTGCTGAGGTAAGTCTGCGAACGTTCCGTAGCGATATTGCGTATATCAAGAGTTTAGCTGATAAGCATAATGTAGAAGTTGTATCACAGTTAGGAAGCGAAGGCTACTATTATTATTATAGTAATCCCTCTATGTTGAATTCCAAATAAATTGAGCACTAATATACATCTTTTTGCTCGATTGACCTTAGAACAGACAACAGTTACCCTTCCGACAGGAAGCCGGATCACTTGATTAGGTTGGACAACGGACCTATGAGACAAACTTCTATAACGATGTACAGGCCATGGCCAGGCATCAAATTACTTTTTCAGAGAAATAGGGTAAGCGCAACATTCTGATTTGAGACGGTACGTATCAATTGCCCGTCAGGGATTTAAAGGAGCCGCTTAGATTGAAGTTGTCTGATAGCCTGATAATATTCTGTATTATGCGTTTGCCGGCGCATAATGATTCTCTGTTTTCAGCATTGCGAAGATGATATTCGATAGTTTCCGTGCAACCCTGATGATGGACTCTTGGGGCATCAATCCTTTCCGCCTGTAGTTGGTAAATGCGACTGAGAGGGCATCGTCCCAATGGATGGCAACCCAACTCGCCTCTATCAAAAGGGGGCCCAGATGCTTATTGCCTCTGAAGGTCATTTCGCCAAAAGAGGCTTTCTCTCCGCTACTGTGGCATGTCGGGACCAAACCCAAATAGGATGCAAACTGTCGTTCATTCCGGAAACGCTTGACATCATAGATCTCGGTGAGTAGTGTGATGGCACATATAGGGCCAATGCCAGGAATGCTGGTCAACGCATCGTACTTCTCCG
>DETL01000007.1 GCA_002361625.1 Bacteroidales bacterium UBA3289
TCTGCCACAACAATCCCTGGGTCATCATCGGCGAGGCCATGGCTGGCCGGGCCGACGATGCCTGGCGGCACTATCGGAAGATCACGCCGGCCTTCTGCCAGGACCAGGGACTGCGTAAGGTGGAGCCCTATGTCTTCTGCCAGATGGTGGCCGGCAAGGACGCCGCCCGGCCCGGCGAAGGCAAGAACAGCTGGCTTACCGGCACGGCCGCCTGGACCTGGAAGGCCGTGAGCGAGGCCCTCCTGGGCATCAAGCCCCAGCTGGACGGCCTGCTCATCGAGCCCTGCATCCCCATCGGCACCTACCGCATCCGCCGCCGCTTCCGCGACGCCGACTACGACCTCACCATCCGCAACACCGGCCGCGGCGGCAAGGTCTTCATCCCCTACAAGCCCGGCAAGCAGGTACTGAGTGTGGAAGTATAGGCTTCCCACCCCTGAGTCCCGCAGGCTCTTCCTTTTTCAGGAGGCCTGCGGGACCTCTTTTTGTAGGGGCAGGCCATTTTCGGAGACGTAATTTCGGAGTTGAGGTGTTTATAAGGTGAAAGGAGATTCGTAAGTGTTTCGGGATTTGAACGAGCAGGAACTGGCCAGATACTGCTCGGAGGGGAACAGGGAGGCCCAGGATGAACTGTATAGGAGATATGCAGCGAGGGTGCTTACTCTCTGCCGTCGATACGCCGGCAGTCCGGATGATGCGGAAGATTTGATGCAGGACGCGTTATTGAAAGCACTTGACAGGATATCGACTTATCATTACACTTCAGACGGCTCCCTGTACGGATGGATCCGGCGGATCGTCATCAACCTGGCGCTGAACAGGATCCGGCGGAAACGTTGGCGAATGGTTCCACTGGATTTCAGGGTGGAAGAGTCCGTCCCGGATCCGAGTGATGAGGAAGTTATGGCGATCCCCCAGGAGCGTCTGCTGGAAAGCATATCGCGTTTGCCCGAAGTGCGGAGAATGGTTTTCAATTTGTACTGCCTGGATGGTTATTCGCATCGGGAGATCGGGAAAATGTTGGGAATCAGCGAAAAGGGATCTGCAGGCATCCTGGCGAAAGCCAGAAGACAACTGAAAGAAGAAATCAACCGTTATTGGAAAGACTCGGAATTATGAGCCACTGGGAAAAAATCATAAAAGATAGGCTGGAAGGCTACGAAAGCCCCCTTCCGGAGGATGGCCTTGCCGAGTTCCGTGCCCTATATGACAGAAAGAAGGGATCGGTTGTAAGGAAAGCCATCCCTTGGATGTCCGGTTTGGCACTGGCAGCGGCGGCGGGTTTGGCGGCTGTCCTGTTCCTGAAAAAGCCTGCGGCCCCGGAGGAGGGGCTCCCGCCCGAGGTCCCGGTGGCGGTAACCGAAACCATAGCCCGCGATTCGGTGGATATCGAAATCCCCGAAGCAGTAAAACCATGGATTGACCGGTCGGTTCCGCGTCGAAAAACAGCGGCCGTATCCCGGGATTTTCCGGAAGTGGTACAGGACCTCCCGGTCGCTCTGGAGCAGACCGATGAAGAACCGGACTCATCGGAAATCGATCTTCATGAAGCAACAGTCGAGGAATCGGTCCCTTCGGTCGTCGTGCCCTCTTCTTCGCCGATCCGGGACATGGGGATGGGAATCGCTCCTGCCGCGGGGGGAGTCTTGGGTGCAGGTGCATTGGCAGCCCTGGTATCGACGCTGGCGGACGGCGGGAACTCCCTGCATGTTCTCGATCCTTCCACCAACGAGGTGATTTCCTTCCATCATTCGATGCCGCTCAAGTTCGGAATCTCTGCCTGGATCCCTGTCGCGGAACGGCTCCGTGTGTCCACGGGGCTGGCCTATTCCCTGTATTCTTCCCAGGTGAACAGTGGGATTTCGGGTGAGACGGTGCAATGGGCCCATTATCTGGGTGTCCCGGTCCGTCTGGATTATATCATTGCATCCAATACGCGGTTTGACGTGTATGCAGGAGCTGGGGCGCAAGGGGAAATCTGCCTGAATGCCACATATGCAGGTTATGGAATCACGAAGGACGGGTTCAGCCTTTCGCTGCTTGGTGTCGGCGGTATCCAGTGGAACGTCACCCGCCGGCTGGGCCTTTATATCGAGCCGGAGTTGAGTTGGAGAATGCCGGTCGGCGAACCTGTCCTGGAAACCTACCGGGATCGTTTCCCGGTGATGTTTTCGGTGGGGGCCGGAGTCAGGATCAATCTTTAAAATACCATAAGTTATGAAACGATCGACTTCCTTATTGTTGGTTTTGCTGCTGGTCGTATCCTGTGGCAAATACAAGCTGCCGCATTCGATGGATATGCTCAGCAGCGGTTGCATCTCTGACACCCGGGCGGGGGAGGATGATTTCCCTGCGCTGGATCCGGAGGATACGGCCCCCGAGCTGTTCCTGGAGTACACGCCGGAGGGACTAGCCGTGACGAGAAAGAATGCCAAGCTGAACTGCAGTATCAAGAACTCCGGCATCTCCTGTGAGGCTACGCTGTCCGGGAATGTGCTCACATACAGGGCGTACGAGACGAACGGTCTCCAAACGAACTGCTTATGCCTGGTCCAGTGGATGACTTCCACTGTCCCGGGTTTACAGGAAGATACGGAGTACACACTGGAATATACCTGTGGACACGAGTACCTCCCCATCCAGTTCCGCTACCGGAAAGGCATGTCACTCCGATTTGACCTGAAGATGTACGAAAAGTATTGAGCCGTTTTTCGTAACTGGTTGAGAATAAGCTTAATGCTGAAAGTGCTTTGCGCAGATTTGCACAAAGCACTTTTTATATATACCTGGGAATCAGCATTTTGAAGAAAACGGCAAATCTTTCGAAGAAAATGAAACGGGACGCGTGCGATTATTTCGTATCTTTGGCAATAAAATGATAGCCACATGAAACGTTTACTGATCTTTGCAGCCGCGGCCCTGTGCCTGGCTTCCTGCGGCACCAACACCGAAAAGAAACAAGAACAACCTGTTGAAACCATGATTGTGAAGACTACTCCGAACCCCGAAAATGCCTTGAAGGCCCAGCAGTTCCTGAAGAAAGCGGGAACCTATTACCTCGCGACCGTGGAGGGCGACCAGCCTCGCGTCCGTCCCTTCGGTACGGCCGAAATCTTCGAAGGGAAGCTGTACATCCAGACCGGCAAGGTCAAGAACGTGTACAAGCAGCTCCTTGCGAATCCCCGGGCCGAAATCTGCGCCTTCGTGGACGGTGAATGGCTCCGCATCGCCTGCGAACTCATTCCTGACGACCGCGTCGAAGCGAAGAAGGACATGCTGGACAAGAATCCCAGCCTTCGCGGCATGTACAGCGAGACGGACGACAATACCATCGTCCTGTATCTGCGCAATGCGCATGCGACGCTGAACGCCTTCACCCATCCGGCCGAAGAGTTTGAGTTTTAAGTAAGGTTCCGTTCCATGAGACATCATCCAGTCCTTCTCCTTCTCACACTTTTCCTTGCCCTTGCGCAGGCGTCTGCACAGCCGGGAGCAAGGCGGGATCCCGCAGCCCCCTTCGACCTGGAAACCGAGCATTGGAACGCCCGCTGGATCAGCGTCCCGGAAACGGGGGCGCAGGATTATGGGGTGTACTACTTCCGCAAGGACATCGACCTGGCGGCTGTCCCCGGCCGCTATGTCGTGCATGTGACGGGTGACAACCGGTACAAACTGTATGTCAATGGGCAGTTGGTGTCCCTGGGCCCGGCCAAGGGAGACCTCACCCACTGGAATTACGAGACGGTGGACCTGGCCCCCTCCCTGCACGTCGGGAAAAACGTGATTGCGGCCCTGGTTTACCATGAGGGCAAGAGCAAGCCGGATTCCCAGCTCTCCATCGAGGCAGGCTTCCTGCTGCAGGGGGAGGGAGAATCGGCCGGCCTGTTCACCGACAAGTCCTGGAAATGCATCCAGGATCCGTCCTACAGCCCGATCAGGCCCATCGTGAACGGCTACTATGTGGCCGGTCCCGGCGAGAAAGTGGATATGAACGCCGGAATTCCGGACTGGAAGGAGGCCGATGCCGACCTTTCGGCCTGGCTGCTGGCGCGGGAAGGCGGTGCGGGTGAGCCCATGAACGTCCTGAACGCCGAACAGACAGCCGGACACCGGCTCCGCCCCTCCACGTTGCCGCAGATGGAGCGGACCCCCTTCGTCCTGGGTGAGGCCTTTACGGTCCCGGCCCATTCGAAGAAGGAGCTTTTGCTGGATAACAAGGTGCTTACGAATGCATATTTCAACCTTCGGATGAGCGGCGGCCAGGGCGCCCGGGTACGGATCGGTTATGCCGAAGCCCTGTATATCCCTTCCCAGGAACAGTGCCCGCAGCTCTCGGAAGAGGAGCTCTCCAGAATACCGGAAGAACATCGGTATTTCCTGCGGATCCCCCGGGTCGTCGGCAAGGGAAACCGCAACGAAACGGAAGGGAAGATTTTCATCGGCCGGGAGGACGAACTCATTTCCAGCGGAGCGAAGGACCAGCAGTTCACGACCCTTTCCTGGCGTACGTTCCGTTATGTACGCCTGCAGGTGGAAACCGGAGACGAGCCGTTGACGGTGAATGAGGTTACCGGCACCTTCACTGGCTATCCTTTCACGTTGGACGCCCGGCTGGACACGGACCGGAAGGAGCTGCAGGACATCCTGGAGATCGGCTGGCGAACGGCCCGGCTCTGCGCCACGGAAACCTATATGGACTGCCCGTATTATGAACGGCTTCAGTATCTGGGCGACACCCGGATCCAGGCGCTGATCACCCTGTACAACAGCAAGGACGACCGCCTGGTGAAGAATTTCCTTCATCTGGCCGACATATCCCGCGGCGCCGACGGCATCACCAAGAGCCGGTATCCTACGACCATTCCCCAGCATATCCAGCCCTATGCCCTCAGCTACATCTATGCGATGCATGATTATCTGATGTACGGCGCGGACACGCAGTTCGTCCTGGACCTCCTGCCCGGGGCGGAGCAGATCCTGAACTATTTCTCCCGCTACCAACTGCCTGACGGCCGCGTCCGGAACCTTCCCGGCTGGAATTTCTCCGACTGGGTGAACAACCGGAAAGACTGGCAGAACGGAGCGCCCCGGAGAGGGGCCGACGGCTGCTCCATCCTCATGGACCTCCAGCTCCTGTATGCCTTCCAGATGATGGCCGAGATGGAAGGAGTCCGGGGCAATACCTGGGCGAAGGAAACCTACGAAGCCCAGGCCGCGAAACTCGCGGAGAGCGTGAAAAAAGCCTATTGGAACGAGGAGAAAGGCCTTTTTGCCGACCGCATCGAGCAGGATCAGTACAGCCAACATGCCAATGCGCTCGCCATCCTGTGCGGCATCGTGGACGACCCTAAATCCATGGCGGAGAAACTCCTGACCGACAAGTCCCTGGCCCAGTGCACCATCTATTACAAGTTCTACCTCTACCAGGCGTATGTGAAAGCCGGCCTGGGAGACGGGTATCTGAACTGGCTGGACACCTGGCGGGAGAACATCGCTATGGGCCTCACCACCTGGGGAGAGGACGCCAATGTCTTCGGCACCCGTTCCGACTGCCATGCCTGGGGCGCCAGCCCGAACATCGAACTGTACCGCACCGTGCTGGGCATCGATTCCGACGCCGTGGCGTTCAAGCGCGTGCGCATCGAACCGCACCTGGGAGACCTGAAGGAAATCGGCGGTACCATGCCGCATCCGGACGGTGGAATCTCTGTCCATTACAAGATGAAAGGCCGGAAACTCCAGGCCGAAATCATCCTTCCTGAAGGCGTGGACGGCCGTTTTGTCTGGAATGGGAAGACGGCGGAACTCCACGGCGGGAAGAATAGTTTAACGTTCTGACATTTAAACCACTACACAGATATGAAGAAAGTCTTACTGACCGTTGCCGCGCTGAGTCTTGCGCTCGGCGCCCTCGCGCAGCCGCAGCTCCGCGAAGACAACATCGAAGAAGTCCTGAATGCGATGACCCTACAGGAAAAAGCCACCCTGCTCGTGGGCGGCGCCCGGGCCGCCGTGGTGAACGGCGTCACCTCCGGTGTTGCCTGGCAGGTCCCTGGTGCGGCGGGCAACACCCGTCCGATCGAACGTCTGGGCATCCCCGGCACCGTCCTGGCCGACGGCCCGGCCGGCCTGCGCATCCAGCCTACCCGCGAGGGTGACAGCAACACCTACTACTGCACAGGTTTCCCGGTGGGAACCCTCCTTGCGAGCTCCTGGGATACGGAAATGGTGGAGGAGATGACGAAAGCCATGGGCAACGAAGTCCTGGAATACGGCGTGGACGTCCTCCTCGCCCCGGGTATGAACATCCACCGCAACCCGCTGTGCGGACGTAACTTCGAGTATTTCTCCGAGGATCCGCTCCTCTCCGGCAAGATGGCCGCGGCCTACGTCCGAGGCGTCCAGTCCAACGGGGTGGGCACTTCCATCAAGCACTACGCCGCGAACAACCAGGAGACCAACCGAAACGAGAACGACGCCCGCATCAGCCAGCGCGCCCTCCGCGAGATCTACCTGAAGAATTTCGAGATCGCCGTGAAGGAGTCCGAACCCTGGACCGTCATGTCCTCCTATAACCAGCTCAACGGCGAATATACCCAGCAGAAGCTGGACCTCCTGACCACCGTCCTTCGCGACGAATGGGGCTTCAAGGGCATCGTCATGACCGACTGGGGCAACAAGGCCGGCACCGTGAAGTCCGCCAAGGCCGGCAACGACCTGATGGAACCGGGCAACCAGAATGAGATTGACCGCATCATCGCGGGTGTGGAGGACGGTACCATCTCCCAGGAAGAACTGGACCGCAACGTCCGCAACATGCTCAACTACATCGTCCGTACCCCGCACTTCAAGGGTTACAAGTTCTCCAACAAGCCGGACCTGAAGGCCCATGCCGCCGTAGCCCGCAAGGCCGCCGCGGAATCCATCGTCCTGCTCCGCAACGAGAAGGGGACCCTCCCGCTCAAGGGAGATGAGAAAGTCGCCCTCTATGGTGTTTCCGCCCTTGATTTCGTCGCTGGCGGCACCGGTTCCGGCGATGTGAACAAGGCCTATGTCGTGAACATGAAGGACGCGATGGAAAACGCTGGCTTCACCCTGGACAAGACCCTGGCCGACTACTATGAGGCCTATGTCTCTTATGACAAGGCCCAGACCGCCCTTTCCGGAACGACCTTCTCCTGGTTCTCCCGCCGCAAACTCGCCGAGATCGCCGTTCCGACCGCCGCCATCGGCAATGAGGCGAAAGCCAATGACGTCGCCGTCGTGGTCCTCGGCCGCAACGCCGGCGAGGGCGCCGACCGCAAGCAAGTTGATGATTTCGAACTCACTACCGTCGAGCGTGAGCTCCTTCGTGACGTAAGCACCGCCTATCACGCCGCCGGCAAGAAGGTGGTCGTCATCCTGAACATCGGCGGTGTCATCGAGACCGCCTCCTGGAAGCACATGGTGGACGCCATCGTCCTGCCCTGGTCCCCGGGCCAGGAAGGCGCCAACGCCGTGGCCGACGTCCTCACCGGCAAGGTGAACCCCTCCGGCAAACTCCCGATGACCTTCCCCGTGAACTTCATGGACCACCCGTCGTCCGCCAACTTCCCTTACAGCTACAATCCGCAGCAGAGCCGTGGCTTCAGCTGGGGGCCCCGCCAGCCGCAGAAGGATGTGGACTACACCGACTATGCCGAGGGCATCTGGGTGGGCTACCGTCACTTCCAGACCCGTGGCGTGGAAGTCTCCTATCCTTTCGGATACGGCCTTACCTACAGCTACTTCGTGTACTCCAATCCGGTCGTGAAGGCCACCGCCGACGGTTTCGAGGCCTCCGTCACCATCAAGAACGAGGGCACCGTGGCCGGCAAGGAAGTCGTCCAGGTGTATGTCCATGCCCCGGAAGGCGGCCTCGAAAAGCCTGATCTGGAGCTCAAGGCCTTCGGAAAGACCAAGCTCCTCGCCCCGGGCGAGAGCCAGACCCTGACTTTCCAGGTCGATGCCTACTCCCTCGCTTCCTTCAATGAGGCCGCGAGTGCCTGGGAAGCCGCCGCCGGCGTCTATACCGTGAACTTCGGCGCCTCCATCCAGGACCTCCGCCGGAGCGGTTCCTTCAAACTCAAGAAAGCCCAGTCCTGGCCGGTGCACAACGTCCTCGCACCGGTAAGCGAATAGGATTACCGGATTTCGATCCGTCCTTCGCCGATGGTGAACTCCCAGGTCCCGGCCGGGAGGAAGTACTGGGCGACGGAATGACCGAGCCGGGTACAATTCCCCTCATGAACGGCGCCGTCCACCTCCCCGTAGGTTTGGACGGCGTCTTCGTCGATGGGCAGGTAGAGCGTGGCGGTCGTGTTGGCCGGGACGGTACAGCGGTAGGTCTTCATCACGCCCTGTTCCGCGGTCCAGGCACTGCAGATGCGTCCGTAGTTGGAATCGTAGCTGCCTTCCAGAGCCGTGTAAATCCCGCCGCAGGTGGGCTGGAGCACGAAGTGCCTGTAGCCCGCTTCGCCTTCGTCATAGGCAGCGGTGATTCCCAGCTGGTATTCGAACATCCATTCTCCCACGGCGCCCAGGGCGAAGTGGTTGAACGAATTCATGCTGTTCTGGTTGATGCCGGCGAAGGCCGTATCCCGGGAGTTCCAGCGCTCCCAAATGGAGGTTGCCCCCTGGGTGACCGGGTAGAGCCAGGAGGGATACTCGGTGCTGGAAATCATCCGGAAGGCTTCTTCGGTGCGGCCCGCCCGGTTCAGGGCGGGCAGGATGTTCGGGGTGGCGGAAAAACCGGTGGTGATGGTATAGGGCCGGAAAGGGTAGTCCGGACCGAGCGATTCCGGGTGGGCGACCAGCATGGCCAGGTGCTGCTGTGCCTTCTCCCGGTTGTCCAGGTTGAACGCATTGAAATTCAGGGGAGTGGCGTAGGAAGCCTGCGTATGGACCGTCTCCCCGGACAGGGCGCGCGTCTTGCCCGTCACTGGGTCCACATAGGCCTTGTTCCAGTCTTCGACGGCCCGTTCACGGCGCTCCCGGAGCAGGGTGGCTTCCGCATGGCGGCCGATGGCGTCGGCCATGGTCGCCGTCACTTCCATCATGCGGATGTAGATGGCGTTGTTCAGCAGGTCCGGCGGGGTGCGGCCGTCCAGGGCCAGGTGGTCGGCCAAACCGCCGGTGGCCGTGGACAGGTACGGGTAATCAGGGTTCTTGTAGAAGGCCATTCCATTCAGCCAGTCCATCATCACCTGGAAGTTCTCCTCGATGATTCGAGTGTCGCCATACTGGTTGTACAGCTGCCAGGGGACCATGCATACGGCCGCGCTCCAGGTGGTGCTGGGCGCGAAGATCGTATCGTCCGCTTTGTTGAAGGTGGGAACGGTTGTGCCGATGCCGCCGGCGATTTCGTGGTCGTCGCCGATGGCCTGGTCGGCCCGGAGGGAGACCATCCACTGCCGGAAGAGAGTCTGCAGGTCTCCCTGGTAGGTCCCGGTGCGGGTGTAGGCCTGGGCGTCCCCGGTCCAGCCCATCCGTTCGTTCCGCTGCGGGCAGTCGGTCGGAATCGTCAGGGTGTTGCCGAGCTGGCTGCGCTGGATGTTCCGGAACAGCCGGTTGACCAGCTCTCCGGTCTTGTTCCCGTCGGACGTCGTGGCGTTGTACCGGCCGGTCGGAATCTCCGTGGAGGAGAGGACGAGCCCTTTGACGTTCTCCAGGGGCAATGCGCCTTCATGGGCAGGAATGTACACCTGGATGTACTGATAGCCCCGGAAGGTCTTGGTGGGCCGGATGGTGACGGCACCGGAGCCGGCGGCGGTATAGAAGTCGGTGTCCAGGGCGGCCCGGTTGGACTCGTAGAGGATGTGTCCCGCAACGTTCCGCCCCTTCTTCCCGAAGCGGTTCACGTATTCCCGGGCGTCCCCCTTGAGGCCGGGATAGAGCTGTTCGCCGTACGTGAGGATGACGGTGTCACCGGCCTTCAGCCAGCCGGCGGGAATGGTGATTTCCGGAACGCCCACCATGTTCGTGCCCATGTCGTAGATGTGCGTATGCGGGTCCGAGGCCGGCATCAGGCGCTGGGCCGTCAGGACTTCCCGGAGCCGGACCGGCTCGTCGTAGCGGGCCATGAGGTCGAAATCGACCCAGTCCCGGCGTCCGATGATTTCCGCGCTCACCCAGTCCCCGTCGTCGAATCCGGTCTCGGTCCATCCCTGGGTCTCCTTGCGGGCGTCGTACCGTTCGCCCTGGTAGAAGCTTCCCAGGCGTACGGGGCCGTCCTTGTAGGCCTTCCAGGTGTCCGGGCGGGTGACGATTTCCTCCCGCGAGCCGTCTTCGTAAGTAATGACCAGGCGGGCGAGGAGGGCGGCGTAGTCCCCGAAGAAGTTGAAATTCGCGGCCGAGAAGGTCATGTAACCGCTGAACCAGCCGCCGGCGAGGGAGGCCGCGAGGGCATTCCCGCCTTCCTGCAACAGGTCCGTCACGTCGTACTTGTGGTAGCCCATGATTTCCCGGAACTGGCTGTCTCCGGGCGTGAACCAGCTGTCACCGACGTGTTTCCCGTTGAGGAAAAGGTCATAGATGCCCATGGCCGTAGCGTACAGGCGGGCTTGCTTGATCCTTTTCCCGACCTGGAATTCGGTACGGAGCTGCGTCTCCGCGCCGTGGGAGGGATCGGCCCATCCCTGGAAGATCTCCCGGCCGGGGTTGGAAATCCGGATTTCCCCGTCCCGGACGGTTACTCCGGGAAGGCCGGCGAAGATGCCATACCGCTCCTTGTCGAAGACGATGCGGTCTTCGCTCTGTCCGGAATTCAGGATTTGATAGTTTCGGAACACGACCGTGGAACCCGGTGCGGCGGCGAAACCGACCGAACACAGGTTCGGGTAGGAAATGTAATCTCCGCCGTCTCCCATCCTGTTCAGGCTCAGCCGGGACGTCCCCGTCGTAAGGTCTTGCCCGTCGATCCGGAAGCGGATGACGCTGGTCTCCACATGGATTTCGAGGGTGTGCTCGGGACCGTCGGACAGGATGTCCCCGAGGTTCGTCTCCGGAAAGACCGTACGGTTGATGGTGAGGAGGGGCTTGTCCGCGCGGTCTTCCGGGAAGTAGCCGACCCGGAAAATGCGGATCTCGGGGAGGGAGGGTTCCACTTCCACCCGGAAATAGTTCTCTCCGGCCATGCCGAAGACGTTCTGGAAAGCGTGCTGCAGGCGGAAATCATCCGCTCCCAGGATCAGGGCGGCGGTGCTTCCCTCCTCGATCCGGAAATCCGTGCGGATGTCGAAGAGGCACTGGGACGTGGCATCCAGCGTGAGCTCCTTGGAGCCGATCCATTTCGCTCCCTTCCAGGCACTTTGCCTGGGGTTCAGCAGGCTGGTCTCGAAGCGGGTGCGGGCTTCGTGCGTGCCGCCGTCCTGGTCCCAGACGGTGAGTTTCACTCCGTAACCCATCTCGGGCTGCAAAGCCGCTCCGCCATAGCGGATGCCTTGTGAACGCCCGTCTTCCACGCGTCCGCTGTCCCACACTTCGCTGCCGTCGCTTTCGCGGGTGACCTGGAGGCGCCAGGCGGTCTGGGCGGCGCCGCGCCGGTCGGATTCCATCCGCCAGCCGAAGTCGGGCTGCCGGTCTTCGACGGCGATGGGTTCATGGCTGTTCTGGACCCGGAGGTCCATGATGCGTGTCTGGGCGGCCACGACGAGGGTGCAGGTGGCGGCGAGCAGGAATGTGGTCAGTCTCTTCATACTGCAAAAATAACCAAAAACGCCTTTTCCTGGAACAGGGGTCAAACCGGGAAATTGAAAAAATCAAAATTCAAAGTTTTTATCGCATATTCTTCACGGACGGAGTGACGGATATACCATATTTTTGCAATGAACACAAACGATAACCGGTTATGGCACAAAAACACAACTTCCTGGCCTTCGACTGCGGCGCCACTTCGGGGCGGGCGGTGCTGGCCACTTTCATGGATGAAACCTTCGAGATGCGCGAGGTGTACCGCTTTCCGAGCGGTATCATCGAACTGGGCGGCAAGTATTACTGGGACGTCCTGGCCATTTACGACCATTTCCGCAAGTGCTTGACACAGCTTGGGCAGGAAGGCGTTGAAATTGATTCCATCGGCATCGACACCTGGGGCGTGGACTTCGGTTTCGTGGCGGATGACGGCTCTCTCCTGGGCAATCCCCGCGCCTATCGCGACCCCTATACGGACGGCATCCCCGAGGAAGTGTTCCGGACCATCCCGCGGGAGGAACTCTACGGTGCCACCGGTATCCAGATCCTGAATTTCAACTCCATCTTCCAGCTGTATGCGCAGACGAAGGAGAATTTCGCCCCGCTGCGCTGTGCAGAAAGCGTCCTTTTCATCCCCGACCTTCTCTCCTACATGCTGACAGGAAACAAAGTGTGCGAGTACACCATCGCCTCCACTTCCGGCATGATGGACCAGACTTCCCGCCAGTTTGACAAGGCGCTGCTGGAGAGGCTGGGGATCCGCAGCGACGTGCTCCTGCCCATCGTCCAGCCCGGCGAGGTCGTCGGCGTGCTCCGCCAGGAGATTGCCGAGGCCTGCGGTGTGCCGCAGGTTCCGGTCATCGCCGTCGCCGGCCATGACACAGCGTCCGCCATCGCCGCCGTCCCGGCCGCGAACGAGCATTTCGCCTACCTGTCCAGCGGCACCTGGAGCCTGATGGGCATCGAAGCCCCGGCCCCGGTCATCAACGAGGCCTCCACCCGCCTGAACTTCACCAACGAGGGCGGTATCGACGGAACCACCCGTTTCCTCAAGAACATCACCGGCATGTGGCTCCTGGAACAGAGCCGCAAGGTCTGGGCCGCGGAAGGACGCACTTACAACTACGGCGAACTGGAGAAGATGGCCCGCAGCGAGGCTTCCTTCCCGTCCGTCATCGACCCGGACGATCCGCGTTTCGCCGCCCCGGCCAACATGGTCGAGGCCATCGCCAGCTATCTCCGCGAGAAAGGACAGCCGGTCCCGGAAAACGACGCGCAGTACGTCAGTTGCATTTACCATAGCCTGGCTGCCAAGTACAAGGAGGTCGTGGACATGCTCCAGCAGTTCGCCCCCTTCAAGATCGAGAAGCTCCACGTGATCGGCGGCGGCAGCGCCAACGACACGATGAGCCAGTGGACGGCCGACGCCCTGGGCATCCCCGTCGTCGCCGGGCCCACCGAGGCCACGGCCATTGGCAACGTGATGCTCCAGGCCCGCACCGCCGGCCTCGTCAAGGACCGCTGGGAGATGCGGAAGATGATCGCCGATGCGTTCGAAGTGAAGACCTTTTATCCTGAGAATTAACACAAAACACTGATATTATGAAAGAAGCACAAATCCTCAAAGCGTACGAAATCGCCAAGGAGCGGTATGCCGCCATCGGCGTGGACACCGACAAGGCTGTCGAAATCCTTGAAAAGACCCCCATCTCCCTGCACTGCTGGCAGACCGACGACGTGATCGGTTTCGAGAGCAAGGCCGGCCTCTCCGGCGGCATCCAGACCACCGGCAACTATCCGGGCCGCGCCCGCAACATCGACGAAGTCCGTGCGGACGTCAAGTTCGCCAAGAGCCTCATCGCCGGTAACCACCGTCTGAACCTGCACGAGATCTACGGCGACTTCAAGGGCGAGTTCGTGGACCGCGACCAGTGCGAGGTCAAGCATTTCGAGAGCTGGATCCAGTGGGCGAAGGAAAACAACATGAAGCTGGACTTCAACTCCACGTCCTTCGGCCATCCCAAGAGCGGCAACCTGTCCCTCGCGAACCCGGATCCCGCCATCCGCGAGTTCTGGATCGAGCACACCAAGCGCTGCCGCCGCATCGCCGACGCGATGGGCAAGGCCCAGGGCGATCCCTGCATCATGAACATCTGGGTCCATGACGGTTCCAAGGACCAGACCGTGGAGCGCAAGCGCTACCGCGAGATCTTCGCCGCGGCCCTGGACGAGATCCTGAAGGAAGACCTCCCGGGCATGAAGACCTGCCTGGAGGCGAAACTCTTCGGCATCGGCCTGGAAAGCTACACCGTGGGATCCCACGACTTCGTCGCCGGTTACTGCGCCACCCGCAAGCTCATGTACACCCTGGACACCGGCCACTATGAGATGACCGAGAACGTGGCCGACATGGTCGCCTCGCTCCTGCTCTTCGTCCCGGAACTGATGCTGCACGTCTCCCGTCCGATCCGCTGGGACTCCGACCACGTGACCATCATGAACGACCAGACCCTGGACCTGTTCAAGGAGATCGTCCGGGCGGACGCGCTGAACCGTTCCCACATCGGCCTGGACTACTTCGACGCCGCCATCAACCGCATCGGCGCCTATGTCATCGGCACCCGCGCCACGCAGAAGTGCGTCCTCAGCGCCCTGCTGGAGCCGCTCGCGAAGCTCCGCGAATACGAGGATGCCGGCAAGGGCTTCCAGCGTCTCGCCCTCCTCGAGGAGGCCAAGACCCTCCCGTTCGGCGCCGTGTTCGATTATTTCAACTACAAGAACGGCGTGCCCGTGGGCGAGGAATTCATCCCTTGCATCGAGCAGTACGAGAAAGAGGTTACATCAAAGCGTTAAGCCATGAATCTCATCATTGGTCTTTTAATCATCGCGATCGGGGCGTTCTGCCAGAGTTCGAGCTACGTCCCGATCAACAAGATCAAGAGTTGGAGCTGGGAAAGCTACTGGATGGTCCAGGGAGTCTTTGCCTGGCTCCTCTTCCCGCTTTTCGGCGCCCTGCTGTCCCTGTCCGGGACCGGCGGCAGCTTCGGCGACCTGCTCGCCCTGATGAACGCCGACCCCAAGGCCACCTGGATGACCATCCTGTTCGGTGCGCTGTGGGGCGTGGGCGGCCTGACCTTCGGCCTTTCGATGCGCTACCTCGGCGTCGCCCTGGGCCAGAGCATCGCCCTCGGTACCTGTTCCGCCCTCGGCGCCATCCTGGGCCCGGTTTTCACCGGACATGCCCATGATCTCACCAGCGCCGTCATCATCGGCGTCGTCGTGACGCTCATCGGCATCGCCATCATCGGCGTCGCCGGCGCGATGAAGTCCGCCGCCCTGCCGGAGGAGGAAAAGAAGAAGGCCGTGAAGGATTTCAATTTCGGCAAGGGCATCGCCGTGGCGTTGCTCGCCGGCTTCATGAGCGCCTGCTTCAACATCGGCCTGAACTTCGGCCAGAACCTGTATCTGCCGGGTACGAAGCCCATTTTCCAGACCCTCCCGGCCACGATGCTCGTGACCTTCGGCGGTTTCCTGACGAATGCGGTCTATTGCTTCTACCAGAACAGCAAGAACCATACTTGGGGCGACTACGGCAAGAAGGCTCTCTGGGGCAACAACCTCATCTTCTGCTGCCTCGCCGGCCTGCTGTGGTACAGCCAGTTCTTCGGCCTGAGCCTGGGCAAGGGCTTCCTGACGGACTACCCGGTCCTCATCACCTTCAGCTGGTGCATCCTGATGTCGCTGAACGTCGTGTTCTCCAATGTCTGGGGCATCATCCTCAAGGAGTGGAAGGGCGTTTCCAAGAAGACGATCGCGGTCCTGGTGACCGGTATCGTCGTGCTCATCATCAGTACTTTCCTGCCGCAGCTGCTGGCATAAAAACATAAGAATGGCACAGGTAGTAATCATGCCCAAACAAGGGCAGAGCGTGGAGAGCTGCATCGTTTCCGAGTTCAAAGTGAAGGTCGGGGACGCCGTGAAGGCGGGCGATGTGCTCTTCGGATATGAAACGGACAAGGCGACCTTCGAGGAGGAAGCCAAGGTCGATGGGACGGTCCTGGCGATCTTCTGGCAGGACGGGGACGAGATCCCCTGCCTGGAGAACGTCCTCGTGATCGGCAACCCCGGCGAGTCTTTCGAGGAATTTGCGCCAAAGGGTGAAGCAGGTGCTTCGGCTCCGACTTCGGAGGGTACACCCTCTGAAACCCTTCGGCCTGCGGCCTCGTCCCTCCCACCGGCGGAGCCGGCGGGCCCCTCCCATTCATGTGGACATGGGCGTCCACAGGTTTCAGAGGGTGTACCCTCCTCCGGCTCCGCCGTCTCGCCGAGAGCGCGTAAGATTGCGGAGGAGAAGGGGGTTGATGTGACGAGAGTCGCGGGGAGCG
The DNA here is from genome assembly GCA_002361625.1 of Bacteroidales bacterium UBA3289. GTDB lineage: Bacteria > Bacteroidota > Bacteroidia > Bacteroidales > UBA932 > Cryptobacteroides. Next base: position 16,095 of record DETL01000007.1, read on the forward strand.
GGCCGTATGGAAGGGTGATTGCGCGGGATGTGGAGGCGGCGGCTGAGGCGCAGGGAAGGCTGACGGGACTCGCGAAGGCCCGTATGGCTGAAGGCGGTCTGGCGTCGCCCGGTACGGGGACCGGCCTGGCCGGTGCCGTGAAGGGCGCCGACCTGAAGGTCTGGAAACCCAGCCATACCGATATCGCCGGCGAAGGCGCCGAGTTCGAGGTGGTGAAGATGTCCAACATGCGGAAGCTCATCGCCAAGAGCATGTACAATTCCCTCCAGAACTCCGCCCAGCTCACCCACATGCTGGGTGCCGACGCGCGCCGGATCCAGGCCCTCCGGAAGAAGGCCAAGAAGGCGCTGGAAGAGGGGAAGGTCGATGCCAACATCACCATCAACGACTTTGTCTGCTATGCCGTCATCAAGGCCCTGCAGAAGTTCCCGAACCTGAATTCCCACTGTCTCGGCGATGCCATGCGGCTGTTCAAGCCCGTGAATCTGGGCGTCGCCGTGGATACGGAGCGGGGACTCATGGTCCCGGCCGTGCCGCATGCGGACGAGCTTTCCATCGTGGAACTGTCCAAGCACCTCAAGAAAGTGGCCGACGACAGCAAGAAGGGGAGCATCAATCCCGACCTGCTGTCCCCGGAGGCCGCCTCCTTCACAGTGTCCAACCTGGGCGGATTCGGCGTGGAGTGGTTCACCCCTATCATCAACGTGCCGCAGAGCGCCATCCTGGGCGTCGGCACCATCGTCCCGAGGCCGAAGGACCTGGGCGGCGGGGTGTATGCCTTCGTCCCGTACATGGGCCTGAGCCTGACCTATGACCACCGGGCGGTGGACGGCGGCGAAGCGACCCGCTTCCTGAAGCAGGTCGCGGCGGAAATTGAAAACCTGGAAGTGGAATTTTAATCGATAACGAATGTTTGATTTAGCAATTATCGGAGGAGGCCCCGGCGGATACGTGGCGGCCGGACGGGCCGGTGCGGCCGGTCTCTCCGTAGTCCTTTTCGAGAAAAGGGAACTGGGCGGCGTGTGCCTGAACGAAGGCTGCATCCCCACCAAGACGCTGCTGTACAGCGCCAAAGTGTATGATTATACCCGCCATGCGGACCAGTATGGCGTCAACGTGGACGGCTCCTCGATCGACTTCGGGGCGATCTTCAAGCGCAAGCAGAAGGTGGTCAAGAAGCTCGTTGGCGGTGTCAAGGCGCAGATGAAAGGCGCCAAGGTGGAAGTCGTCAAGGGCGAGGCGGTAATCCAGGGCCGGAGTGCCGAGGGTATCACCATCGTCAGCGGCGAAGCTTCCTATCAGGCCCGCAACCTCCTCATCTGCACGGGTTCCGAGGCGGCCGTTCCGCCGATCCCGGGCCTTCGTGAAGGCCTCGGCGGTGCCGTGGTCACAAACCGGGAGATCCTCTCCCTGGAGGAGCAGCCGGAGCGCCTCGTCGTCATCGGCGGCGGCGTTATCGGCATGGAGTTCGCCAGTTTCTTCAATTCCATCGGCACGAAGGTGACGGTGGTGGAGATGCTCCCGAAGATCCTGGGCCCGCTGGATGATGAGATCAGCGCGATGCTCCAGGCCCAGTATGAGAAGAAGGGCGTTGAATTCCACCTCAGCTGCAAGGTCGTCGCCGTGGAGGGGAACGATGTCGTCTATGAGGATCCGGAAGGGAAGACCTGCCGGGCCACCGGCGACAAGATCCTCGTTTCCGTGGGTCGCCGGGCCAATTTCCAAGGCATCGGCCTGGAGAACATCGGCGTGGAACTCGCGCTGAATCCGGCCGGACGTCCTTACGGCATCAAGGTCGATGAGAAGATGCGCACGAACATCCCGAACGTGTATGCGGCGGGCGACGTGACCGGCTTCTCCATGCTGGCCCATACCGCCTCCCGCGAAGGCGAGGTAGCCGTGAACAACATCCTTGGAAAGGCCGACCGGATGCGTTACGACGCCATTCCGGGCGTGGTGTACACGAATCCGGAAGTGGCCGGCGCCGGCGTCACCGAAGCCGAGGCCGCGAAGAAGGGCCTGGATTACACCGTCGTCAAGCTTCCCATGGCCTACGCGGGCCGCTTCGTCGCCGAGAACGAGCGCGGCGAGGGCCTGTGCAAGGTCATCGTGGGCAAGAAATACCACGAGGTGCTGGGTGTCCACATGCTGGGCAACCCCTGCTCCGAGATGATCCACAGCGCCTGCATCGCCATCGAACAGGAAATGACCGTGGAACAGCTCAAGGAGGTCGTTTTCCCGCATCCGACCGTCTCCGAAATCCTGAAAGAAACCGTTTTCACCCTGAAATAAGCCATGCCGAAATCCTTATACATCGACCCCAATGAAGTGCTCCGCCCGAAGGAGCACGAGATCAAGTTCCCGGAAATCCCCGTAATGCAGTACAGCAAGTCCGTGAAGGACGAGCTGGACGAGGGGCATTTCACGAAGGACGACCTCAAGCGCATCTACCGTGACATGTCCGTCATCCGGGAGTTCGAGACGATGCTGAACCTCGTCAAGACGACGGGCGGCTACAATGGTGTCGCCTACAACAACCCGGGTCCTGCCCACTTGTCTGCCGGCCAGGAGGCCGCCGCCGTGGGCATGGCTTACAACCTCACTACCGACGATTTCATCTTCGGCAGCCACCGTTCCCATGGCGAAATCCTCGCCAAGGGTCTCCGTTCCATCGAAATCCTCCCCGAGGAGGACCTGAAGAAGGTGATGGAGGAGTTCTGGGGCGGTGCCACGCTCGCCGTCGCCGGCAAGGGTTTTGAGGGCTCTACGAAGGAACTCGGCATCCGCTTCCTCCTGTACGGGGCGATGGCGGAGATCTTCGCCCGTACGACCGGCTTCAACAAGGGCCTGGGCGGATCCATGCACACGTTCTTCACCCCCTTCGGCATCTATCCGAACAATGCCATCGTGGGCGGTTCCGGTTCCATCGCCGTAGGCGCGGCCCTCTACAAGAAAGTCAACCGCAAGAAGGGCATCGTCGTCGCCAACCTCGGTGACGGCGCCATGGCCCGCGGCCCGGTCCTGGAGGGCATGACCTTCGCTTCGATGGACCAGTTCAACACCCTGTGGGAGGGCGACATGAAGGGTGGCCTTCCGATCCTCATCAACGTGATGGACAACCAGTACGCGATGGGCGGCCAGACCCGCGGCGAGACCATGGGCTACACCTATCCGGCCCGCCTGGGCGCCGGCTTCAATCCGGAGTCCTGGCACGCCGAGCGCGTGGACGGCTACAACCCGCTCGCGGTCATCGACGCTTTCCGCCGCAAGAAGGCCCTCCTCGAGAAGAAGGAAGGCCCGTGCCTGCTGGATGTCGTCACCTACCGCTACAGCGGCCATTCCCCGTCCGACCAGTCCTCTTACCGGACCAAGGAGGAGATGGAAGCCTGGCAGGCCGAGGACTGCATCCTCGGATTCGGCCGGAAGCTCGTCGAGGCCGGTGTCGCCACCGAGGCCGACCTGGAAGCCATCCAGGCCCATGTGAAGGACGTCATCTTCGAGATGTACAAGCTCGCCATCGACGAGACCGTGTCCCCGCGCATGGACCTCGTGAAGGACAATGAGCTCCTGGGCGAGATGATGTTCTCCAACGGCAGTGTCGATTCCTTCGGCGACGCGACGCCCGAGGTCAATCACCCCATGGCGGAGAATCCGCGGGTGAAGCAGATCGCCGGCAAGAGCCGCTTCTACAAGGATGCGGAGGGCAAGCCGGTGAGTTCCATGAAGATGTACAACTTCCGCGACGGCGTGTTCGAGGCCATCGTGGACCGTTTCTACAAGGATTCCTCCCTCATCGCCTACGGTGAGGAGAACCGCGAGTGGGGCGGCGCCTTCGCCGTGTACCGCGGCCTGACCGAGGCGCTTCCGTACCACCGCCTGTTCAACTCTCCCATCGCGGAGGCGGCCATCATCGGCACGGCCATCGGTTATGCCATGTGCGGCGGCCGGGTGATCCCGGAAATCATGTACTGCGACTTCCTGGGCTGCTGCGGCGACGAAATCTTCAACCAGCTTCCGAAGTGGCAGGCGATGTCCGGCAACATCCTCAAGATGCCCGTGGTCGTGCGCGTGTCCGTGGGCTCCAAGTACGGTGCCCAGCACTCGCAGGACTGGACCTCCCTGTGCACCCACATCCCGGGCCTTAAGGTGGTCTTCCCGGTCACGCCGTACGATGCCAAGGGCCTCATGAACAGCGCCTTGCAGGGAACCGACCCGGTCATCTTCTTCGAGAGCCAGCGCCTGTACGGAATCGGTGAGCAGTTCCACGAGGGCGGTGTGCCCGAAGGCTATTACGAGATTCCGCTGGGCGAACCCGACGTGAAGCGCGAAGGCAAGGACGTGACGTTCCTCACCATCGGCGCGACGCTGTACCGGGCGCTCCAGGCGGCCGACGAACTTAAGGAGAAATACGGCCTGGAGGCGGAGGTCATCGACGCCCGCACCCTGGTCCCGTTCAACTACGAGAAGGTCGTGGAATCCGTGAAGAAGACCGGCCGTATCATTATCGCCGGCGACGCTTCCGCCCGCGGTTCCTACCTGAACGACCTGGCCGCGAACATTACCGACCTGTGCTTCGATTACCTGGATGCGGCCCCGGTGGTCCTGGGTTCCCGCAACTGGATCACGCCTTCGCACGAACTGGAGGCGGCCTTCTTCCCGCAGCCGTCCTGGTTCCTGGACGCCATCAACGAGAAGATGATTCCGCTCAAGGACTACGTCCCTGTGAGCAACCAGACCTCGGCGCAGGCGATGCTCCGTTCCAAGAAGGGCATTTAGTAATAGGCAGATTGAATATGTTAGACGTTAATGCTCATTTGCATACTCCGTATTCGTTCAGTGCCTTCTCTTCGGTAGGGGAGGCGCTGGACAAGGCGGCGGAGGAAGGCGTGAAGGTCGTGGGGATCAATGACTTCTACTCTACCGACGGGTATGGGGAGTGGAAGGAAGGATGCGCACGGAGGGGACTTTTCCCGCTGTTCGGCATCGAGTTCATCGCCCTGAATGCGGAGGACCAGGCCGCGGGGCTGCGGGTCAATGACCCGAACAATCCGGGCCGGACCTATATCAGCGGCAAGGGGCTGGCGTGCCCGCCCATTCTTTCCGGTGAGCCTCTGCGGCAGCTTGAAGCCGTTCGGGCAGAATCCAATGCCCAGGTGGAGCGCATGTGCGCGAAGCTGAACGAATGGCTGAAGGCCGAAGGACACGGGATCGTCCTGGATTTCAAGGAGATCCGGGAAAAACTCACCCGGGGATCCATCCGCGAGCGGCATCTGGCGAAGGCCCTCCGCCTGGCGCTTTGCCCGGAGGTGGAAAACCCTGCCCAGGTGGAGAACGACCTGCGTTCGAAACTCCTCAAGGCCGGAGGCCCGGCCTTCGTGCCCGAAGACCCGAAGGCGTTCCTGCCCACGGAAACCGTCCAGCGCATCATCGAGGCGGCGGGCGGCATCCCCACCTATCCGTTCCTCGCCGATGATGCAAAGGGGCATTTCACGGACTTCGAAGGGGATTTGCAGCAGGCGGCCGATACGCTCAAAAAGCGTGGCTTCCGCAGCGTGGAGTTCATTACGACGCGCAACACGACGGCCGTGCTGGAGCAGTATGCCGGCTATCTGGAGGACGAAGGGTTCATCGTGACCTTCGGCTCCGAGCACAACACCCCGGCGATGGAGCCCATCCGGCTCCGGACCCGCGACGCTGCGGAACTTTCTCCGAAGCTCAAAGCCATCAACTGGCGCGGCGCTTGCGCCGTGGCCGCCCATCAGGCCGGTCTGGACAGCATCGCCGCCGGTGAGGATTTGATTTGTAAAACCGTCAATCCATGAATGAGATAGATAAACTCGTAGAAGTTTCCCGCAAATACGGCGGCGACGCCCGCTTTGTCATCGCAGGCGGTGGAAACACATCTTACAAGGACGAGAACCACCTGTGGGTGAAGGCCAGCGGCCATGCCCTGGCTACCATCGGCGAGGACGGATTTGCCGTCCTGGACCGGTCGAAACTCAACCCGATGGGGGAGAAGGAGTACAGTGCCGATGTCGCCGAGCGGGAAGCCCAGGTGAAGGAAGACCTGGCGATGGCCTGCCTGACGAAGGACCGCCGTCCTTCCGTGGAGACGTCCCTTCACAACTGCATGGGCTTTGCCTATGTCGTGCACCTGCATCCGACGCTGGTGAACGGCCTGATGTGCTCCAACGATGCGGCGGAGACCTGCACCGGCCTTTTCCCGGACGCCCTCTACATCGAATATACCGATCCCGGCTACACCCTCTTCAAGAAGGTGTATGACCGGATCAAGGCCTACAAGGCCATCCGGGGCCGGGAGCCGCAGGTCATCTTCCTGCAGAACCACGGCGTTTTCGTGGGGGCCGATACGACGGAGGAGATTGACCGGATCTATGCCGATATCATCGCCCGCCTGGAGCAGCGCGTGAAGCCGCTGCCCGAGGGGGTGGGGGAGAAGGTCCCCGCTACCGTGACGGAAATCATCCCGGCCATCCGGCAGATCCTTTCCCGCGGCGGACGTGGCCTCAAGACCCTGCAAGTCACCCGGAACGCGCTGGTGGACCGTTATCTGGAGAATCCGGAGGCGGTGCTCCTGCCCTTTACGCCGGACATCATCGTCTATTGCAAGAGCGAATATGTCGTCCTGGATTCCGACGACCTCGTGAAAGAGGCCGAGGAAAAGATCGAGGCCTACGTCGCCCGGCGGGGGCATACGCCCAAGGTCCTGCTGGTCAAGGGTATCGGTCTGGTCGCCGTGGGTGACAGCGCGAAGAATGCCGGTATCATCACCGAGGTCTTCCTGGATGCGATGAAAGTTGCATTCTATGCGGCCAGTTTCGGCGGCGCCCATGGGATGGAGCCCGCCTGGATCGACTTCATCGACAACTGGGAAGTGGAGAACTACCGCCGCAAGGTGGCTTCCGGCGCCTCTGCCGGCCGGGTGGAAGGCAAGACCATCGTCGTCACTGGCGCGGCCCAGGGTTTCGGCGAGGGCATCGCCCGGGAGCTCATGGCCCAGGGAGCCAACATCGTTGTGGCGGACCTGAATGAGGTGACCGGTGCGGCCACCGCCGCCTCCCTGAACGAGAGCGCCCGGAACAACCGCGCCATTTTCGTCAAGACCAACGTGGCGGACATGGACAGTCTCCAGAACCTGATGAAGCAGACCATCCTGAGTTTCGGCGCTCTGGACGTCTTCGTCTCCAACGCGGGTGTCCTCCGCGCCGGCGGCCTGGAGGCCATGACGCCGGAGAACTTCGAGTTCGTCACGAAGATCAACTACCAGGCCTACTTCTACTGCGCCAAGGTGGCCTCCCACATCATGAAGATCGAGACCGCGGCCGATCCGGAGTACTTCGCCGACATCGTCCAGGTCAATTCCAAGAGCGGCCTCCGCGGCTCCAAGGCGAATTTCGCCTACGCCGGCGGCAAGTTCGGCGGCATCGGCCTTACCCAGTCCTTTGCCCTGGAACTCGCTCCCTTCCGCGTGAAGGTGAACAGCATCTGCCCGGGCAACTTCTACGACGGACCCCTCTGGAGCAATCCCGAGAACGGCCTGTTTGTCCAGTATCTCGCCGCCGGCAAGGTCCCCGGTGCCAAGACCGTCCAGGACGTGAAGGACTACTACCTGGCCCAGGTCCCCATGCGCAAGGGCTGTACCCCGGCCGATGTCTCCAAGGCCATCCTCTACGCCATCGACCAGACCGGCGAAACCGGCCAGGCCATCCCTGTCACAGGTGGACAAGTAATGTTAGCATAAAGATATGAAAACCAAAGCAGTACGTCTTTACGGAAAGGACGATTTGAGACTGGAGGAGTTTGAGCTCCCGGCCCTGAAGGAAGATGAGATCCTCGCCAAGGTGGTGAGCGACAGCATCTGCATGTCGTCCTACAAGGCCGCGCACCAGGCCGATACCCACAAGCGTGTTCCCCGCGACATCGCGGAGCATCCGACCATCATCGGCCACGAATTCGCCGGCGAGATCGTGGAGGTGGGCGCCAAGTGGAAGGATGCCTTCCATCCCGGCGACAAGTTCTCCATCCAGCCCGCGATGAACGATCCGCGCGGCCCGGTGGGCATTTACAGCGCCCCGGGGTATTCCTACCCGAACATCGGCGGCGACGCGACCTATGTCATCATCCCCAACGAGGTGATGGAGGACGGTTGTCTCCTTCCGTTCAAGGGCGAGGGCTTCTACCCGGCGTCCCTCAGCGAGCCGCTGTCCTGCGTCATCGGTGCGATGCATGCCAATTATCATGCGAAACCGGGCTCCTACGTACACCAGATGGAGATCCGGGACGGTGGAAAGATGGCGCTCCTCGCGAGCGTCGGGCCCATGGGCCTGGCCGCCATCAACTATGTGCTGCACCGGGAGGACCGGAAGCCGTCGCTGTTGGTGGTGACGGACATCGACCAGGCCCGGCTGGACCGCGCCGCGTCGCTCTATACGGTGGAGTTCGCCGCTTCCCGCGGCATCGAGCTTCACTATGTCAATACGCGGGTGGAGGATCCCGTCACCCTCCTGATGGACCTTTCCGGCGGCAAGGGCTATGACGATGTCTTCTGCTTCGCCCCGGTTCCCGCCGTGGTGGAGCAGGCCGACGACATCCTTGCTTTCGACGGCTGTCTGAACTTCTTTGCCGGCCCGTCCAAGGCCCCGTTCAAGGCCCCGTTCAACTTCTACAACGTCCATTACAACTCCACGCATGTGGTGGGCACCTCCGGCGGCAATACCGACGACATGAAGGAGGCGCTCCATTATATGGGCAAGGGCATGGACCCGGCCGGTCTCGTGACGCACATCGGCGGCCTCGGCGCCGTCATCGACACGACCCTGAACCTCCCGTCCATTCCCGGCGGCAAGAAATTGATTTACACCCACATCGACCTCCCGCTCACCGCTATTGCCGATTTCGGGAAGTCCGATAATCCCGTCCTGCAGGAACTCGACCGCATCTGCCAGGCCCATAACGGACTCTGGAATGTGGAAGCCGAAACCTACCTGCTGGAAAACGCTGACAAGCTATGAAAAAAATCGATACCAAACTCATGCACCCGGCCGAGCAGATCGCCCTGATCATCGGCCGCATCTATCGCCGGAAGATGACGACCACTTCCGGCGGCAACCTCTCCATCATGGACGACAACGGCGACATGTGGATCACCCCGGCCGGCATCGACAAGGGCTCCCTGACCCCGGCCGACATCATGTGCGTCAAGGCCGACGGAACCATCATCGGTCCGCATCGTCCTTCGTCCGAGTATCCGTTCCACCGCGCCCTGTACAAGATGCGTCCGAAGCTTCGGAGCGTCATCCACGCGCATCCCCCGGGACTGGTGACCTTCAGCATCGTGCACCAGGTGCCCGATACCAGCATTATCCCGCAGGCCCGCGGCGTGTGCGGTCCGGTCGGCTTCGCCCCGTATGCCCTCCCGGGCAGCGAACTGCTGGGCGAGAAGATCTCCGAGGAATTCGCGAAGAATCCGGAGTACAAGGCCGTCATCATGGAGAACCACGGCGTGGTGCTCATGGGCGAAGACATTGCCGATGCGTACCAGCGTCTGGAAACCCTCGAACTCTGCGCCCGGACCATCCTGAACGCCAGGACGTTGGGCAAGCCCGTCTATCTGACGGAAGAGCAGATCCTTGCACACGAGAAGGCCATCCATGTGGACTTTCGCCACTTCATGAATGTGGAGCATCCCTCCGACGAACGGGCCATCCGCACGAACATGTGCGAGATTGTCCACCGCGCCTGCGCCCAGGGGCTGATGTGCTCTTCTTACGGCACGGCCTCCGTCCGCTGGAGAGGGGACGATTTCCTCATCACCCCGTCCGACAAGCAGCGCTGGGACATCGAGCCCGAAGACATCGTCCAGGTGCGGGACGGCATGGTGGAGGCCGGCAAGAACGCCAGCCGTTCTGTCGCCCTGCATTACGAGATCTACCGCCGGAATCCCAAAATCAACTCCATCATCCTCACCCAGACGCCTTACCTGATGGGCTATGCGACGACGGGGGTGAAGTTCGACGTCCGGACCATCCCGGAGAGCTGGATCTTCCTCCAGGACGTGCCGCAGTACCCCTTCGGCAGCCAGTACCATGACATCGAGAAGATGGCCGAGGGCTTCAAGAAACTCCCTTGCGCCCTCCTCTCCAACGACTCCGTCATCGTGACGGGCGACAAGCTCATCAACACCTTCGACAAACTGGAAGTCGCCGACTTCAGCGCCCGTTCCCTCATCATGGCCGCCCCCGTGGGTAAGCTCAACCCCATCACCGATGCGGAGATCGAGGACTTACGGGTTGCATTCCATGTAGGCTAATAATCTGGGAGGAACGGCATTTAAAATTCCACCCGGTAACTGATACTCGGCATGATAGGCAGCAGGGAAATCTGCTTCCACTGCTTCGCTTCGCCGTCGTAGGTGATCAGGAAAGGATTATGCCGGTTCGTGAGGTTGTACACGCCCAGATTCAGCCGATGCTTCGCGCGGGCCGATTCCCTTTCCATGTACCAGCCGGCGTCCCAGCGGAAGAAGGTGGGCATCCGGAAGTTGTTCATGCCGGAATAAAGGTCCACCGTGAACGCTTCCCCGGTCAGTGACGGGACCGTGTAATGGCCGATGGGGACCGTTTCCCAGCAGCCCGACTGGAGGGTGACCAGGGTGGTTACGCCCATCTTGAACCGTTCACGCTGCGTCAGGATATAGTCCCCGGTCACATGGAGCATGTGCCGGCGGTCGAACTTCGCCGGGAACCACTCGCCCCCGTTCAGCCGGTCGAACAATCGTTCCGTCTTGGAGAGGGTGTAGGCAATGCGCACATCAAACCGTTTGCTGTGATATCCATAGGTCGCTTCCAGTCCGAAGGAACGCCCCTTTCCGGTATAAACGCCCGTCCGCCAGTTGCCCAGGGAGGCATTGAACAGGCTGCCGCCGTCGGCGAAGTACAGCAGGTTCTCCATCCACTTCCAGTAGCCGCCGAGGCTCCAGGAATGACCGTCCGCATCCCCATAGAGGCCGCCGTACACCTGATCCGCCACCTCCGGCGCAAAGTCCTTGTCCGAGGGAACCACCATGTCCAGCGACCAGCCCACCGGAAGCCCTTCCAGCGTGTGATAGAACTGTGCCAGATGGTCCACCGTCCCTTCCAGGCCCATCCACTCGGCCAGGCGCCAACGGCCCAGCAGGCTGAATTCACCCTTGCCGATATTCTTCCCGTAGTTCCCGGAAGTCCGGTGCAGGCTGTAGCGCAGCGCCCCGCGGACCTGGACGCGATCGCCCACCTGGTAGTTCGCCTGCGCATGGGCCATCCAGGTGTTACTGTTCATCCGGTTATCGCTTATGCTGGCCGAGTGCTCCGGACGAAGCAGGCTCCCGGAATAGCTCGATGACGCCCCCGGATTGAACCAGGCCATCCGCCACTGCACGCCACCGCTGACCGTCCAGCGCTCGCTCGCGAGCCAGTTCATCTGCGTCTGGACCGACACTTCCCGGAGGCTGTCGCCTACCGCGAAACAGTTCCTGACCGTCTGGTCCGGTATCAGGATACCTCCCATGGACGTCCGGTCCACCGTCACGGACTTCTCCTGCGCCTGCAGGGAGGCCCGGCTGCTCCAGTATCCGATGGCTTTCAGCGCCAGCCTGTCACCCAGGCTCCTATTCCACGCCACGCGGCCGATCAGGTTGGACCAACCCATCCGGTCCTGCGTCGTACTCCCCTGGATGAACCGGTAATCATCCTTGCTCCGGAACACGGTGAAATCCAGCGTCTGGCGGTCATCCAGCAGCACATGGACCTTGCCATACACATCATAGACGAGCGTGGACAAGCCGCTGATCTCCGGAACCATCTTGTCGATGAGACCGAACTCCAGACCCAGCGGAGAGTATCGGGCCGCTACGACGGCAGACACATGGTCCTTGACGATGGGGCCGTCGGCCTGGGCGCTGAGCATGAAGTTGCTCGCGCTCCCGGAGCCGTGCCACTCGCGCATGTCACCCTCGGACGAGTGCAGCCGGATATGGGATGCGGTGAGGTTCCCTACGTCCGAACTGAAACCGCCCACCTGAAACTCGGTTGTTTCCACCACATCGTTGGACAGGGCCGTCGTGAAGCCCAGCAGGTGGCTGGTCCCATAGACCGGAACCCCATCCAGCGTGACCACATTCCCACCCAGGTTTCCGCCGCGGACATAGATGGACGAGGTCCCGTCGGCGCCGGCAGATACCCCGGGCAGGGTCTGGATGAACTTGATGTAATCCGATTCGCCCATCGGCGAAACCTGGTTCCGGATCTGGGCCGATTCCACCACTTGGATCCCTACGAAGCGGCGGATGCGGGAATCCTCGATCATCGAGGCCTTCAGGGTGTCTCGGATCGGGGTCTCCTGCGCCGTCAGGGGGCTCCCCGCCATCAGGAGAAGGCTCGTTAAGAAGAATAATCTGTAGCACTTACGCATATCCCTCCCTCCTTAACGTAGTGAAACGGTTACACACTCAGCCCCGAAGATCCCGGTTCCGCCCTGGATGTTGGAATACACGCCCTCCCGGCTGTACAGGCTCCCGGTCAGATCGCCGAATACGTCACCGTAACCGGATTTGTAAAGGGTCCTCAGGAACGTATCATACTCCTCGGATACGTTGTGGAACTCATAGACTACCCAGCCCGTGGAAAGGTTGTGCGTCGTCCACTGCCAGGTATAGGGATCGTCCAGATTAAAATCAGCAAAGATCCTGAAAGTGAATGGGGATGGCGATTCCAAGATTGACGCATAATCTTGAATGGATCGAAAATCCCAGTAGGCCTTACCTTCCTCATCGTATGCCGGGGGGGGCGTCAGAGAATATTGGTTGAAATAACCGCCTTCGGGATAGACAAGACGCAGAAAATTCGAGTGAAGCGGCAAGTTCAGATACGATGTCATGCTTTCGAAATGCTGCTGTACGCCCAGGCCTATTTTGTCGTACCATTTATCCGACCAATACTCGTAGAAAATGGGGATCAGCTCTTTGTCCCGCTCCACAAGAGCATTTTCTATCCGTTCGACATTGTTCACGGAATAACAAGCCAGATCTCCCAAAGAAAGCTGCAGGACATTGAAATTGTCCACACCGGCCATATCCGTAGCCAGGTAAAGGCTCCTATACGCATGTTCCGGCACGTACAGCGCATCCAAAGGAAACTCCTCCGGCTTTTGCGGGCTGCGCGCGGTCACCCATAAAACGCAAGGCTTCTGATAAGGGCGTTCTTCGAATATGGGTGATCCACCAAAATCGATCGAATTGACAACCCTTCGCACATCATTGTGATGCGCGACACTTAATTCCCATAATGAGGGATCCAACAGTTTGAAACCGAAATATCTGGTCTAATTATAATGCAGATACCAATACTCTTCGTCTTCAGGATCGTAATAATGAGCCGTCTGATCAAACAGCCGGTCCGCATAATAGAGCTCATCCATATAGTCATGATGCGGTGCATGATAAGGATTAAAGAAGCGAGGGTCCGGATACTGCCTGTCGGCATAATAATCATTCACGATGACGCTGTCTGGAAAAACCGTTTCCGCCGTCAGTTCCACACCGCTATCAAGAACGACACGAAGTGTATATTTTGACCCTGTCCGCGGACGGAAACGCGCCGTCCATCGATTCCCCTCCGTGTGTTCAAAAGCGTATATACCTCCTGTAGATGCCGTCACGACCACTTCCTTCGCCGCCATTTCCGGTTTGACTCCGGATGGAGATTCCACCGCACTCAACTCCAGCGTCTGCACATCACTCTTGTTCGTGAGCACACAGTACACCACCGCCGGCAGCTCTTCCTGCGGATCCATCACGATGGTCTCCACGCAGGACACCATCGTCATCAAAATACCAAAAACCGGAAGAAACTCTTTCATGACACTTCAAATTAAATCATCCACCCTTCAATCGGTCCCGAAACCCAGTAGCGCCGGGGCAATGAAACGTTTGACTTCGGGATAGGTGGGTAAGTGCTTGCCGGGGTAGAGGGTGCTGCGTCCGGGATAAAGGGAGGCGAACTCGGAACTGCCATGGACCAGTTCGTCCTGGTCGGCGAAGAAGCCGAGGAGTGTCCCCGGATCCGGTTCGACGAAGCCTTCCAGGGCCTCATAACGGTCGCAAAGCGTAGGTGTAATTTCAAAAGCAGTCGCCCCATCCTTCCGAGGAGACAGGTAGGTGACAGAGCCGATCTTTGTCCGCATCAGCCGTGATACGTGGAGATCGGGGTTGATGAGCGCGCGGCGGATGCCTTGGAGACGGTGCACCAGGAAGCCGCCCCAAGAAAGGCCTACGACGAGGTCGGGACGTTCCGTCTCGCACAACTGTCGCAAAAGCTCCAGAGCCTCAGCAGGTTCGATGGGAAGATCCGGCGCCACGACCTCTGCCTTCAGCGTCATGCGTAGCATGTCGGCGAGCTTGTAGGCCCCGGAGGAGGCCAGGCCGTGGGCAAAGAGGATCTTCATCGCTTGTAGATGTTGAACCGCCAGGTGATGCCGATGTCGAAGTTGTTCACCCGGTCGTGGTTGTCGCGGAAGAACGCGGCGTGGAGCCGCAGCCGGTCATCTCCGAGGGGGAAATACTCCACCCCGGCGCCGCCGTAGAGGAAATCGTGTCCGGCGGGAAGGACGAGGTCGTAGGAGACGCCGTTCTCATCGACATTCTCCGCCGCGTTCTTCTCGTATCCGAATTTCGTGCACAGGTTCCATTTCCCGATGGTCCAGATGGCCTTGACGATGGCGGTCCAGTCCGTCAGGAAGAAGCGCGGCTGCTTGAAGGCAGCCCGGTTCAGCAGGTCCACGTCCACGACGAGATCCCCCAGGAAGAACTTGTTGCCGAGCACGATCCAGTTCATCTTCCGGTGCAGTTCGTCCTCCACGAAATTGTAGCTCCAGGTGGTCTTCCAGATGGAGCCGATGTGCCCGCCCCAGTAGAGGTTGTAGGAATAAGCGTCCTGAGTGCCCGGCGAAATGGGGGAGGGACAGAACTCGAAGGAAATGTCCTGACCCGGGGCCGGGGAATAGGTTGCCGTAGCCCCGAAGGCGTAGTACTGGTACAGTCGGCTGCTGAAAGCGCCGTAGTAATAGACGTCGATTGGGGGAGAGTCGATCTCGTAACCGCCGATGAGGATGGCCTGCTTTCCCGCCGTGAAGGACCACTTCGGGGAAGCCTGCCACTTGAGCCAGAGGAAGTCCGTGGCCCTGAAAGGATTCTTTTCGTCGATTTCCTTGTTCAGCCGCTGCCGCACGCGGAAGGTAAGCTCGTCCGTGAGCTGCCCTTTGATGTGGAGGTTCAGGTAGTCTCCCTGGAAGTGGGAGTCATAGACCCCGTCCGTCGTCTGCTGGTGGAAGGTCGCACGCGTGTCGATGGATACCTCGTTCACGTGCGTCTGTCCGTAAAGAAGCGTCCCTGTAAGCAGGAACGCAAGGATTGTTAGAAGTTTAGGTCGCATACGCATTACATCTTTCCCTGTTCTCCCAGGTTGCTGTCCTTGAATCCCAGGAAATACAGCACCCCGTCCAGGCCGATGGTATTGATGCTCTGGCGGGCGCTTTTGACCACCCGCGGTTTCGCGTGGAAAGCGATGCCCAGGCCGGCCTCCGAGAGCATGGGCAGGTCGTTGGCCCCGTCGCCCACGGCGATCGTCTGGGCGAGGTTCACCTTTTCCGTCTGGGCGATGAGTTTCAGCAGGTCCGCCTTCCGGCGGCCGTCCACGATCTCTCCGAGATAGCGGCCGGTGAGTTTGCCGTCCTCGCCGATCTCGAGTTCGTTGGCATAGACATAATCCACCCCGAAGCGCTGGCGGAGGTACTCCCCGAAGAAGGTGAAACCGCCGCTGAGGATGGCAATCTTGTAGCCGTAGGTCTTGAGGACGGACATCAGGCGGTCGGCGCCTTCGGTGATGGGGAGATGCTCGGCGATGTCCTGCATCACGCTCACGTCCAGCCCCTTGAGGAGGGCGACGCGGCGGGTGAAACTTTCTTTGAAATCGATTTCGCCCCGCATGGCGGACTCGGTGATGGCGCGGACCTCGGCCCCGACGCCGTTCCGCTCGGCCAGCTCGTCGATGCACTCGGTCTGGATGAGAGTGGAGTCCATGTCGAAGCAGATCAGGCGCCGCATCCGCCGGTACATGTCGTCCCGCTGGAGGGAGAAATCCATGCCCATTTCCGTGGACAGGTGCATCAGGTCCTTCTGCATGGCCTTCGTATCGGCAGGGGTGCCGCGGAGGGAGAACTCGATGCATGAACGGGTGTTGCGCTCGGGATGGGCGATGGAGAGCCGGCCGGTGAGCCGCTTGATGGAGTCGATGTCCAGTCCCTGGTCCGCCACGATCTTCGCGGCCGCCTCGATCTGCGCGGCAGACAGGCTGCGCCCGAGGACCGTTAGGATGTAGCGCTTGCGTCCCTGACGCCCGGCCCATTCCTCATATTCGTCGTCCGGAACCGGTTCGAACCCGATCTGGACACCCAGCTCCGTGGCCTTGAAGAGGAGCTCCTTCATCACCTGTCCGGAATGCTGTTCGTCAATCCGGATGAGAATGCCCAGCGACAGGGTGGAATGGATGTCGGCCTGGCCGATATCCAGGATCTGCGCATCATACTTGGCGAGGATGCCCGTGAATGCAGCGGTGAGTCCGATCCGGTCTTTCCCGGTGATGCGGACGAGAATCTGCTCGAAGCCCATCATTTGGCGGTGCTCACGGGTGCGTCGACAAAGTGGAGGTACCCCCAGCGGGCGGGCATGTGCATGTTCACCTCGCCGGTGGGATTCCATACCCAATTCTCCTCCGGGCCTTCCTTCACGAGCCATTCCACGCGGGAGAAGTTGATCCGCCAGGGATTGAACTTCCTGGGGCTGTCGAAGCCGATGGAGAGGGATTCGAAGGGGATGGCCCATTCCACGGTCCAGCCCTTGTCGGTCTTTTTCGCGTTGTTGATCTTCCCGTCCACATGGGCTTTCAGCCGGATGTTCTTGCAGTCCCAGGGCATGAAGAAGTTGCCGCCCTCGTTGTAGGGCTTGTCCATGATGAGGTCCATCAGGGTGGCGTAGGCGTTGCACTCGAACTCGAAATAGAACTTACCGTCCCCATCCGGGTCGATGAAGACCTCGAAGTCGTTGTCCCGGTAGATGATGGCGTCCCGCTCCTTGAGGGAGGCGGTGACGTTGTCCTCTTCAATGATGCCGGCGATGTACAGGCATTCGTCGTCCCAGACCATCTTCATGCGGGTCTCCTTGGTGGGAGCGGGTTTGAAATCCACGCCCCGGATGTCCACGAACGGTTCGGAGAGCGGGGCCTTCGCCCAGGAGGCTTCGGTCAACTTGCCATCGACCTTGATCTTGTCGATGGTCCGATAGCATTCGTAGGTACGGAAGGTCTGGCCCGCGGCCGGAATGGCGGCCAGAAGGGCTATGAGCATGAAAAACTTACGCATTATTTGAAGAATTTATCCACTTCTTTGACGGTGTCCGGAAGCGCGAATACGGCCACGCGGTCGTAGGGCTCGATCCGGGTGTCGCCCACGGCGATGAACGAGTCGCTGCCCCGGATGACGCCGCCGATGATGGCGTTGCGCGGGAACTCGATGTCCTTGAGCGGGGCTTGGGTGATCCGGGATTCCGGGGCGGCCGTGTATTCCAGCACCTCCGCGTCCGTCCCGCTCATGTAGCGGACGAAACGGACCTTGTCGGACAGGGTGAACTTGAAGATACGCCCTGCCGTGATGAGCTTCTTGTTGATGACCGCATCCACGCCCATGTCTTCCGCCAGCCGCACATATTCCAGGTTTTCCACCTGGGCGACGGTGCGGGCGACGCCGAATTTCTTCGCCACGACGCAGGCAAGGATGTTCGCCTCGTCGTTTCCGGTCACGGCGACGACGGCGTCGTATTCCCGGAGGCCTTCCTCCACGAGGAAATCGGAGTTGCGGCCGTCGCCGTTCGCCACGATCACCTCCGAAGGAAGCCTCTCGGACAGTTCCCGGCATCGGTCTGTATCGATCTCGATGATCTTCACGGCCTTGAGCTGGTGCTTCACCAGCTGCGCGGAGACCATTTCCGCGATCTCGCTGCCGCCGAGGATCATCACGCTGTCCACCTCCACATTGTCCTTGCCGATGAACTTCATGATGGCCGGGATGCCCTCCCGTTTGGCGATGATGTACAGGTGGTCGTTGTAGTTGAACTTGGTATCGCGCTTGGGGATGAGGGTTTCTCCCCGCCGGGCGATGGCGATGATGCGGAACTGGGCCTCGCGGGAGGTCGCCGTCATGGCGGTCGTGAACTCGGCGACGCTCATGTCCAGGATGGGGGAGTCGTCCTCCAGGCGGAACACCACCATCTGGAGTTTCCCCCGGGCGAAGTCCATGGAGTCGGTGGAGGCCGTATGCTTGAGCATGTCGATGATCTCGTCGCTGGCGATCTTCTCCGGATAGAAGAGCATGTCGATGCCCATATCCTTGAACATCAGCTTGTTCTCCGGAACCAGGTAGGCCTCGTCGTCCACGCGGGCGATCACCCTTTTCGTGCCCAGCTTCTTCGCCAGCAGGGCGCTGACGATGTTCACGGTCTGGGTAGTGAGGGGATTCACGGCGATGAACAGGTCCGCCTTGGCACAGCCGGCCTCGCGGAGGACCTTGATGGACGAAGGGTCCCCGAGGACGGTAACCACATCGGCCACGGTCGTAAGCTGCCGCAGCCGCGCCTCGCTGTCGTCGATGACGGTGATGTCGCTGCCCTCGTGGCTGAGCATCTTCGCCAGGTGGGAACCCACCTGTCCGGCCCCTTCGATGATGATCTTCATACGTTTCCTTCCTTTTATTCTTACAAAGATAAGAGATTTCTCGACAAGCTTGAAATGACAGAGGCGTTTTTATGAAAAAATGATTATATTCGCATCATGATGAAACGATTCCTTGCTTTCGCAGCCGGCGCGCTCCTGCTCGTCTCCTGCTCCGAAACCTTCAATGCGCAGCGCGCCCTCCAGGGCGGCCTGATCGCTGCACAGGCCCTGTCCATTTCCGACGAACAGGTCCAGGCCTATGTGCACCAGTACATTACCCAGCTTGACGCCCAGAGCAAGGTGCTTCCCGAGAGCAACGCCTACACGAAGCGTCTCCGCAACCTGACCAAGGGGTTGAACTCTGTGGACGGTGTGCCGCTGAACTTCAAGGTGTATCAGGAAGACCAGGTGAATGCCTTCGCTTGCGCGGATGGCAGCGTGCGGGTCTATACCGGCATCATGGACGTGATGACGGACAATGAACTGTTGGGTGTGATCGGCCACGAAATCGGCCATGTGGCCCTTAAGCACACGAAGAAGGAGATGCGCACCTCGCTCCTCACGAGTGCCGCCCTTGAAGGCCTTGCCTCCACGAGCCAGACGGCGGCCGTCCTCACGGACTCCCAGCTCGGCGCCATCGGCAACGCCGTCATGAACGCCCAGTACTCCAAGAAGCAGGAGAGCCAGGCCGACGACTACGGCTACGAGTTCCTCAAGGCCTGCGGCAAGAACCCTTGGGGCATGGCCATGTCCTTCGAGAAGCTCCAGGCCGTCGCCAACGGCTCCGGCGCCCGTGCCACGGCCGTCCAGAAACTCTTCTCCTCCCACCCCGACACCGAAACCCGCATCAAAAGGATGGCCGCCCGTGCCACCCAGGAAGGCTACAAGCGTCCCGCCAAATAGCCCTTCCGGCCCGGCCCCAGCATTCCGCCGGGCACGTTTTTACCCACTTATGCGCCCTCCCGCGTGCTCCAGCACGCCCGAGGGCACATTTTTGCCCCTTTTTGTGCCCGATACGGGTTGGCGGGAATCTGATACCGTAATCTCCACTGGCCTGCGGGGCGCACACTCGTAAAACCATGATTTATATGTGATTACAAAATGTCTTGCCGCAGGCCTGTCCGCAACCACAAAAAAGAATACCCGGAATCGTCTTCCGGGTATTCTATTCTGATGCAATGCGATGGGCTGTCCGCTATTCCGCCGTGGCCTCTTCCACGACGGGTTCGGCGACGGCCTCAGGGGCGGCCTCCGGGGTGGCCTCGGGGGCGGCAGGCTCCTCGACGACTTCCTCCACGGGCTGCGGCTTGTGGAACGGGAGACCGTACGGGGCGAGGCGGTCGGTGAAGAAGAAGAAGCAGAAGGCGGCGACAAGGAGGGCCAGGAGGCACAGCCAGAAGCGGCGCCAGGCGGCCTTGCGGCGGGCGGCGGGATCCACGGCGGTGAGCTTCGGGAACTTGGCGAGCTGGGTGAGACCCTTGCCGAACTTCACGCTCACGAGGGAGGCGGCGTTGATGGCCCAGCCGTTGGCGTTGAGTACCGGACCGAGGTCGCGCTTGCGGAGTTTCCGCCAGGCGATGAATACGGACGGCAGGGAGATGAGGAGCATCAAGCCCACGATGAGGATGATCCACTGCCACCAGGTGAGGGACTTCAGGACGGCGATGATGGCCGTGACGACGCCGGTGACCGCAGCGATGGCGATGGTGATGCCGGCGATCTTGCCCACGTCGAACGGGGCGGCCTTGGTGGCGGTCTGAACGCCGTCGGCGGGTTTGGCGGTGGCGCTTTCCGTGATGTTGGAGAGGGTTCCTTCTCCCTTGGCCGCCTTGTCGGTCGCCGCCTTGTTGATCTTGTCGGAGATCCAGCGGGCCGCCTTCTTGTACGGGGCCCAGAAGGCCTCGCGGAGGCTGATCGGATTCTCCACGATGCTCGTGACGGTGGCGCTCCAGTCGTTGCCCTCGCGGTCATAGAACACGGCATTCTTGCCCGGACGGAGTCCGTCCACATCACCGTCGGTGAGGACGGCGGCGATGTTCATGGCCTTCCCGAGCTTCTCGCTCTTGCAGGCGCAGTAGAGGATGTACATGCCGCTGAGGCCGGCGATCTCCGGGCTGGGACCATCCACGCGGATGCACAGGTCCGTGGAGCGCTGGTCGATGTACAGGCGGCCGGCCTGGAAGATGGCCTTCCGCTCGGGATCGTAGAAGTCGGAAAAGACGACGTAGTTGTTCAGGAAGTCGTAGAAGTTGTGATTCAGGCGGAGGAGCTTGTCCACGGCCTCGATCGAGAGGGCTTCCTCCTCGAGGGCCTTGTCGGCCTCGATCAGCTTCAGGAGGGCCCCCTTCTGGTCCGCCTTCAGGATTTCCTTCACCTTGTCGATGCCCAGTCCTTCCACCTCGGCGCCCTTCTTGGCGTCCATCCAGGCGGTGTAGGGGGCGAACTTCGCGATGACCTCGGCCCACTCGGCTTCGGTGAGGGTTTTCTTGCCTTCCTCCAGCACGAGGGCGCGCATGGCTTCGACGGCCGGTTTCCAGGCGGGATTCACGGCGTCCAGCGGGAGGAGACCGTCGGCGGCGGGCTTGGCAAGGGGTTCCTCGCAGATCTCGGCGGCCTGGGCGAGGTTGCCCTCGATGGCGCCGATCTTCTCCACGGAGATCCCCACGGCCGGGGCGGCATCGGCATCGAAACCGATGAGCTTGCAGCGCATGAAGTAGTCCGCGACCTTGTCTTTCAAGGCTTGGACGGCGGCGAGGGCGTCGGCGGTCTTGTCTCCGAACGGGAAGACGTCCTTGGTACCGGCGTCCTGCCAGGCGGCGTAGTCGGCGAGCGCGGTGTAGAAAGCTTCGATGTGGTCCGCGGTGATGCCGTCGGCCCCGCTGCGGTCCGTCGCCTTGCCGATGACCTCGGTGATGCAGGTGATGAGGGCGGCGAGCGCTTCGTCATCCGGGGTGGCCGGGGTGATGATCCCGTCGCCGTTGAACTTGGTCTCGGCGAAGATCTTCACGTTGTCGGCCGTGTCCTCGAGGGCGATGGACTCTTTCTCGAGCTTGAGGTTCTGCAGGATCTGCTTGGCGGAAGCCAGGAGCTTGGCCCCGTCGGGCGTCTCCTCGTTGAAGGCGGTGAAGGGGAGTTCGGTGCCGCGCTGAAGCAGGATGTCCGGGTCCTTGAGAATGCCGGTGAGCCACTGGGCCGTGGCGATGACTTCGTCCACGCGGATGTTTCCATCCTTGTCGGTGTCAATCAGTTCCAGCGTCTTCTGGTCGAATTCCAGGTTCTTTGCCGGGCAGCTGAGCACGGTCCACATTTTACGGTCCAATTCTCCGAGGTGGGCGATGTCGGCCCCGGAACCGATTTTCACGCGGACGGCTCCGCCGACCGGTGTGAAGGTCCAGATGTGAGGGATGTTTGCCATATAGGTCGGGTTTAGAATTGTCAATCCAAACAAAAATCGCAAAAAAAAATGAATCGCCCAAAAGATTTTGCAATTGTCGGAAAAATCCGTATCTTTGCGGTCCAAAAAATGAGATGACCGCTGAGCTCCGCGAAGAGGCAGGCACGATGGCCGGCCCGCTTACGGTCCAAAACTTTAACAAAGTTTTTAGTAAAATGTACGCAATCGTTGACATTGCAAGCCAGCAGTTTAAAGTGGAAGCTGGAATGGACATCTTTGTGAACCGCCTCGCGGCCCACAATGGTGAGTCTGTCGAGTTCGACAAGGTGCTCCTCATCGACGAGGCCGGCGCCGTGAAGGTCGGAACTCCGTATGTAGAGGGAGCCGTCGTGAAGGCCACCGTCGTCGATGACGACGCCAAGGCGAAGAAAGTGCTCGTATTCAAGAAGATCCGTCGCAAGGGATTCCAGACGCTGAACGGCCATCGCCAGAAGCTCACCAAGATCCACATTGACGCTATCGCTTAATTACAGGAGGAATCAACTATGGCACACAAAAAAGGTCAGTCCAGTTCCAAGAACGGTCGTGAGTCCCATTCCAAGCGACTCGGCATCAAGAAGTTCGGTGAGGAAGTCGTGAAAGCCGGCAATATCATCGTCCGTCAGCGCGGCACCGCCCACAATCCCGGCCTGAACGTCGGCATGGGCAAGGACCATACCCTTTACGCCCTTGTGGACGGCACCGTCAAGTTCGCCCGCAAGCGCAATGACAAGTCTTTCGTTTCCGTAGTTCCTTTCGAGAACTAACTGCGCAGGACACCGTAGATTTCAGGAGGACTCGTGCCCGTAAGGCGTACAGTCCTCCTTTTACTTTAACTGGTAACATGCTTACACTCAAACTTCTTCGGGACGATCCCGAATACGTAATCAAGAAATTGGCGGTCAAGCATTTCGACGCCCGCGCCATTGTGGAAAAGGTCATCGCCCTGGATGACAACCGCAAGGCCCTCCAGACCGAGTCCGACGCCCTCCTCTCCCAGCAGAAAAAGGCTGCCGCCGCCATCGGTGCGCTGATGAAGCAGGGCAAGAAGGAAGAGGCCGAGGCCGCCAAGGCCGAAGTCGCCGCCCTCAAGGCCCGTTCCACCGACCTTCTCAAACAGGCCGATGACAACAATACCGAGCTCCAGGCCCAGCTCGTCCTCCTTCCGAACATCCCGTGCGACCTCGTCCCCGAGGGGGCCGGTGCCGAGGACAACCTCGTCGTGAAGATGGGCGGCGTCGAGCCTCAGCTTCCCGAAAACGCCCTCCCGCACTGGGAGCTTGCCCGGAAATACGACATCATCGACTTCGACCTGGGTGTGAAGATCACCGGCGCCGGTTTCCCGGTCTATAAGGGCAAGGGTGCCCGCCTGCAGCGCGCCCTCATCAACTTCTTCCTGGACCGCAACACCGCTGCGGGCTACCAGGAGGTGGAACCTCCGGTGATGGTCAATGCCGCCTCCGGTTTCGGTACCGGCCAGCTTCCCGACAAGGAAGGCCAGATGTACCATGCCACGGTGGATGACTTCTACATGGTCCCGACCGCCGAGGTCCCGGTGACGAACATCTACCGCGACGTCATCCTCTCCTCTGACCAGTTCCCGCAGAAGCTGACGGCCTACACGCCCTGCTTCCGCCGCGAGGCCGGTTCCTACGGCAAGGATGTGCGCGGCCTGAACCGCCTGCATCAGTTCGACAAGGTGGAGATCGTCCGGATCGAGAAACCGGAAAACAGTTACGCCGCCCTCGACGAGATGGTGGCCCATGTGGAGAAACTGGTCCAGGACCTGGGCCTCCGCTACCGGATCCTCCGTCTCTGCGGCGGCGACCTGAGCTTCACATCCGCCATCACCTATGACTTCGAACTCTGGTCCGCCGCGCAGGGCCGCTGGCTCGAGATCTCTTCCGTCTCCAACTTCGAGAGCTACCAGGCGAACCGCCTGAAGTGCCGCTACAAGGACGAGAACGGCAAGACGCAGCTGGTCCACACCCTGAACGGAAGCTCCCTGGCACTGCCGCGCGTCGTTGCGGCGCTCCTGGAGGACAACCAGAAGGACGGATACATCGAGATTCCGGAAGTCCTGCGTCCCTACACCGGTTTCGATCGCATTGGATAAACCGCGTACCATACTGGGCATCGACCCCGGAACCCAGCTGCTGGGTTTCGGGGTGGTGCGCAGCATCGGGAAGAAGGCCGAGTACGTGGACATGGGCATCCTGGACCTCAGGAAGGAAAAGAATGCCTACACGAAGCTCCAGGCTATCTATGATACCATCGGCGAGGTGTGCAAGTCGTATCATCCCGACGAGCTCGCCATCGAATCGCCGTTCTACGGAAAAAACGCGCAGGTCGTCCTGAAACTCGGCCGCGCCCAGGGGGCTGCCATCATTGCCGCCCTGGAGAACGGGGTCGCTTCCGTGACGGAATATGCGCCCCGGAAAGCCAAGGAGGCCATTGTCGGCAACGGGGCGGCTTCCAAGGAACAGGTCCAGCTCATGCTGGAGAAAACGCTGGGCGTCACCCTTGCCGCGGAGCATCTGGATGCGACGGACGCCCTGGCCATCGCCTTGTGCCATCACTATGAAACTTCGAATCCGCTCGCTTCCGTGAAGGGAAAGGGCGGCTGGGAGCAGTTCCTGAAGGACCATCCCGAAAGAATCAAATAATTTTTCGGACGCGGGTTAAACTTTCACGTGTGCGTGTTGTCTAATCCTGTGTTTGTTCCCTAGGTTGGGGAGTAGTGTGTATTAGTACGAACTGTATGACAACGAGAAGGATTCTTCTGACGATCTTGAGCCTGTTCGCCGCCCTGGCGCTGCAGGCCCAAAACCACAAAGTGACGGTGAAGCTGCAGGATGCGGCAAGCGGTGAGCCCGTGGGGTTCGCCACGGTGTCCCTGACCCCGGAAAAAGGCAACGCCAAGTATGCCTTGACCGACCATGAAGGAAACGGTGTCGTGGAAAAGGTCCGCGACGGAAAGTACACCTTCAAGGCGGAAATCATGGGCTACAAGAGCTATACTTCCGAGGTGGTGGTGAAGGGCGCCACGGACCTCGGAACCATCAAGATGGAACTGGACCAGGAGGTGCTGGACGCCGCTTCCGTCTCCGCGACCGGCAACCCCATCATCATCAAGAAGGATACGGTGGAGTACAACGCTTCCTCCTTCAAAATCAGCGACGACAACATGCTCGTGGACCTGCTGAAGAAGCTTCCGGGCATCGAAGTCGCCGAGGACGGCTCCATTACTTCCAACGGTGAAACCATCACCAAGATCACCATCGACGGCAAGACCTTCTTCCTGGACGATCCCCAGATCGCTTCCAACAACATCCCTGCGAAACTCGTGGAAAAGGTGAAGGTCGTGAAAAAGAAGTCCGAGCAGGCGGAATTCACCGGCATCGATGACGGCAATGATGAGACGGTCATCGACCTGACCGTGCAGAAGAACATGATGAACGGTGTCTTCGGAAACCTCACGGGCGGCGTGGGACACGATCTTCCGTCTGACAGCAATTCCATCGCGAACGACTGGCGCTACACCGGCAACGGCATGATTGGCCGATTCTCCGACGACAGTCAGATCAGCCTGATCATGAATGGAAACAACACCAACGGCCGTGGATTCACCGACCTGTCCGGCAATATGATGGGCAATATGATGGGGGGCCGTGGCGGTGGCGGTGGCGGTTTCGGTGGCGGAGACGGCATCAATACCACCTGGATGGGCGGTATCAACGGCGCTTTCGACCTCCTGGATGACCGGATGCAGTTGGGAGCCAACTACCTGTACAACGGTTCCAATACCGATGTGCAGGAGGAAACCTTCAAGAAAACGTTCAAGACCGACGGCACCACCCTCCTGACCGATACCGACGGGACCAGCCACCGTCATTCGGACGGACACCGTTTCGGCATGCGGCTGGAGCACAAATTCTCCGAGAATACGTCCATCCTCCTGATGCCGCAGGTGAACTTCGGCGGGGGCAACTATTCGCAGCAGTCCCTTTTCGAGACGGCCCTGAATTCCATGGACAACAGGCAGAGTGATGGCTTCTCGAACAATATCGGTGACAATAAGAACTTCACCACCAATGGTTTCGCACTCTTCCGCCAGCGCCTCGGGATCCCTGGCCGCACCATCTCCCTGAACACGACCTGGAACTACTCCCGGAATAAGACGGATGGTCTGAACCAGTCCCTCACCAACGAGTATGACGGCCTCGGAAACATCCTTTCCACCGATCTGATCAACCAGCGTGTGGACCAGTCCACAACGAACCGGAGCCTCGGAGCCCGCCTCTCCTACACGGAACCCCTGGGCAATTACTTCTATCTGGAAGGCAGCTACAACATCAACTGGTCGCATTCCAACACGGACAAGCTTGTGTACAACAGCGGCCCCGGCGATCCGAACCCCACCATGAATCCCATCGCCATGGGCTATTTCCAGACTGGTGAGACGTTCGATGAGACCTACTCCAATCAGGTCGAGAACAAGAACCTGAACCAGAATATCGGCATGGCCGTCATGTACCAGAACGACAAGTTGCGGGGACAGTTGGGTGCAGCGGCCTTGCCCAACCGTACCTATAATTACACGAACGGCAAGGAGTACGAGGACTTCCGCTGGAATTTCGCTCCGCGGGCGATGCTCTTCTACGACTTCACGGACAACGCCAATGTGCGCCTGTTCTACAACGGCCGCAGCAGCCAGCCTTCCACGTCCCAGCTGAATCCCGTCATGGACAATTCCAATCCGCTGGTCATGACCCTGGGTAACCCTTACCTGACTCCGTATTTCAGCCACAATATCCGCAACGAGTGGGAGTATTCCAACAAGCAGACCTTCTTCACCGCCCGTCTGAACCTGCAGGCCGGCATGGTGCAGAACCCCATCACCAATGCGACCTGGCTGGAAGGCTTCCGTACGATTTCCTTCCCGGTGAACGGCGCCAATACCTACAATGCCAACGTGAACATTGTCGTGAACGCTCCGATCGCGAAGTCCAATTTCTCGGTTTCCAACACCCTGCGTGTCCGGTATAACAAGACCGGCAGTTTCATGGGGCAGAGCGGCCTGGACATGAGCCGGTATTTCAACGAGAAGGAAGAGTTCGATTACGAGAAGTTCCACTCCGACTATTTCGAGGACCATACGGACTGGTGGGAGCGTGATTTCCTGGCCAACGACACCCGGATCCTGAACGTGACCGGAAACTTCCGCGCCACGTACCGGAACGACTGGGTGGAGGTGATCCTGGGCGCCCGCACCCAGGTGAACAAGCCCTGGTACACCGTGCAGACTGCCGTGAATCCTACCTGGAACAATGCGGCCACCGCTTCTTTCAGATGGACGGTGGGCGATACCGGTCTGGAACTGAGAACGGACGGCAGCTATCGCTGGTACGAAGGCTACGAGACCGAGCAGCCTACCCGCTTCATCTGGAATGCGACCATTTCCAAGAGCATCTTCAAGCGCCGGGCGACCATCGCCATCCGCGCCTACGATATCCTGGACCAGTCCCAGAACCTGTCTGTCTCCCAGAGCGAGACCTACTATACGGAAAGCCGCAACAACACGCTGGGCCGCTACATCGTCGCCGCCTTCACCTGGCGCTTCGGCACCTTCAACGGCAACCGGAACGGCGGTTTCCGTGGCCCCGGCGGTCCCGGCGGTCCCGGCGGCCGTGGCGGTTTCGGCGGTGGCAGGCCGCCCATGTTCTAAACCGATCCCGTACTCCCTCGATTCGAAGGATTGTTGGCGCTCATCAGAGCGCCCGGCGGAGGCCGTGTCCGTCAGGACTTATAGGCCGGGAGCCGCAGGGGTATTAGGGGGCAGAGCCCCCTCAAAAGGCGGTCACATACGACCGCCATTTTTCGATCAGGGCGGTCATGTCCGCGGGGAGGGGGGCTTCCAGGAAGATGCGTTCGCCCGTGCGGGGATGGGTGAAGCCCAGGGTACGGGCGTGGAGGGCCTGCCGGGGACAGATCGCGAAGCAGTTCTGGATGAACTGGCGGTATTTGGCGTAGATGGTGCCCTGGCGGATTTCCGCTCCGCCGTAGCGTTCGTCGTTGAAGAGGGGATGGCCGATGGAGGACATGTGCACGCGGATCTGGTGCGTCCGGCCCGTTTCCAGGCGGCATTCCACCACGGTGATGAAGCCGTAGCGCTCCAGCACCTTCCAGTGGGTGACGGCCCACTTGCCTTTCTCCGGATCGTCATAGACGCGGAAGCGCAGCCGGTCGTTCGGGTCCCGTCCGATGGTGCCGGAAATGGTTCCCTCATCCTCCGCCAGGTTGCCCCAAACCACGGCCGTATAGACCCGGTCAATGGAATGGACGAAGAACTGGTCGGCCAGGTGCGCCTGGGCGGGAGGATTCTTCGCCACGACCAGGAGACCGCTCGTATCCTTGTCGATGCGGTGCACCAGCACCCCCATCCGTTCGTCGCCCTCCTCCGGTCCCTGGGAAATCCCCAGATAGTAGGCCAGGGCATTGACAAGCGTTCCGTTGTAATTCCCGTGCCCGGGGTGGACGACCATGCCGGCGGGTTTGTTCACGACCAGCACGTCCTCGTCCTCATAGACGATGTCCAGGGGAATGTTCTCCGGAAGGATTTCCACACCCCGGCGTTCGTAGGGCATCACGAACTTGATGATGTCGCAGGGGCGGATGATGGTATTGGCCTTCGCGGGCTTGTCGTTCACGAGGACATAGCCCAGCTTGATGGCCTGCTGGACCCGGTTCCGGGACGTCCCTTCCTGGTGGGTGGCAATGAACTTGTCCACCCTGAGGGGCGCCTGTCCCTTGTCCGCGACCAGGCGGAAATGCTCAAAGAGTTCTTCTTCCTGGTAGTCGGTCATTTCTTCTCGGCCGGCATTTTTTCAGGGTCCAGGGTAAGATACAGGTTCACGGCGGTCCCGTACGTACGGGCCTGGCCGGCATAATCCTGCTTATAGACGACGGCGTTCATGGAGTCCGCGTAGGAACGGATGTCCGTGTCGAACCGTACGCGTCCCACGTTCAGGCTGCGGTCGTGCAGGGCGTCCACGGCGCGGATGTACTTCATGCCGATCACCTTGGGAACGGTGGTCGGCTGCTGGTCGGAGGAGAGTCCGAGGGTGAGGTCCACCTCGCTTCCGCTGACGACGAGGTCGCCGGGGCGGACGGTGCGTCCCCGGACCGTCTGCCGCAGGACGTTGTTCGTCGCGATATCCTGCGTATAATTGAGCTTGCCGAGGGTCAGGCCGCGGTTGTTGAGCTCGGAACGCGCCTCGTTCAGGGAGTAGCCCACCAGGTTGGGCATCACCACTTTCCGGGGAACGATGGAGTTGATGGTCAGGAAGATGCTGCGTCCCTTCTTGACGGTGGAACCCGCCTTGGGGGACTGCCGGTAGATGACACCGGCGCCGAGCCGGCGGACGAATACGGAATCCGTCACCTTCACGCCGACATGTCCGTCACGCGCCACCTGCTGGGCTTCCGCCACGGTCATGTTCGTAAAATCGGGCACCGGCACCGTCTGGTTGTGCCGGGTGATGATTCCGAGGGCCACCTGGGCGATCAGGAGAAGCCCCACCACCAGCGCCACGGCCAGCAGCAGGTTCCGCACGATCCAGTTGGACAGGATGCTCTTCGCCTTTTCTTTTGTATCCTGGGTTATCTTCTTTGCCATAAGGTCGTTTCGTTTCAATTTCCAAAGATAGCTATTTTTTCCGGAACAATGGCCGGGAATGCAATATTCGGCGTTCCTTTGTTTTTTATTCAAAATAGCGTATATTTGTGAAAAATTGTGACTGTTTTTAGTCATCTATATGCTTCCTGATAAGTCCTGAACGGGAAAACTGGGAAATTTTTACACTAAAGGACAGGAAGCTTTTCTGGAGGCGCTGTGCTCGGGCACGGTCAGCCTCTCCTTTAGTGGTCTTTCCCAGGCCATCCCGTTGAGACCGACTGTGCTCTTTACATGGAAGTTATGGATAGAGTCGTCGGGTCACTCCTCTTGTGGATCTTTCTTTTTACCGGCTGTGCTTCCCCGGGCGGGGGCAGGCAGGAGGCTTTGTCGGCGTTGGAGAAGACGGCGGAACTGGACCGTTCGGGCGTGAACATCGTCGATCCGGACATCCTGGCCCCGGCGCTGTCCTACATTCCCTCGCATGGAAACGATGAGGAAAAGATGATGCTGTGGTACTATCTGGGCCGGATCCAGTTCAACCAGGGCGCCCTCGTGGATGCCGCCGTCTCCTTCGAAAGGGCGGGTGAATGGGCGGAAAAGGCTGGCAACCAGCATTTTGTCGGACTGGTCAACCGTTCCATGGCGGGCATCTTCAACTGGACCATGAATGTGCGGGAGGATTCCCTTCACCTCCGCCGGGCGGTCAATGCCTTCGATGCGGCCGGTGATACGCTTCATTCCGCCGAAGCCGGACTCCGGCTGGCCGTCGCCTATTACAATGACCGGAAATGGGACAAGGCCTATGCCCAGTTCATGAAGATCCGTCCTTCCGCCATGAAGAACGAGATGCTGGCTTTCCGCTACCGGCTGTGCCTGGGATCGTTCCTGCTCGATGCTCCCCGGGATTACGGGGTGAAGGATGCCTTGGGACTGTTCGAAGACGCCCTCGCATTCAATCCCGTCCTGCCCATGGAAAAGTGCATCGACTATGGATACGCCCTCACCCTTGCCGGCCGGGAAAGGGAAGCGCTTCCGCTGTGGGACAGCCTGGAACGCACCCATTCCGAAGGCCTGCTGCAGCTCGATTACCGGAGATACTGCTATCTGAAAGCCCAGGGCCGGACGGCGGAGGCCATGCCGTACCTGGAGCGGAGCGCCCGGCTGCAGGATTCCGTCCTCCGGATCCAGACGTCCGAAATGGTCAGCCGTTCGCAGCGGAACCATATGGAGGCCGTGGCCCGGGAGGAAAGGTCGGAAGCGGAACGGGAACGCGACCTGCACCGGGGGATGATGGCGGTCATTTCCCTCGTTCTCGTGCTGCTGGTCCTGGCGAGCGTCGTCCTTATCCAGAAGGAACGGGGGAAACGCCTGGAGTCCCAGCAGACGCTGGAAGACACCCGGCGCCTCGTGGCCCGGCTGGAAGAGGCGGAGAAACGTTATCTGACCAAGATCCATACGCTCAGCCGCGACGTGCGGAATACCCGGTCGGCCCTGGAAACGGCCCGGTCGGAGTATCTTTACCTTTTCCGGAGCAGCTACCGGAAACTCGGGGAACTGTTCGAGGCGAAGTATTATGCCAAATCGGACGTGTCCCTGAGCAAGAAAGTGGGTGACATCCTGAAGGGGATCGACGGGGGACAGGACGGTAATCTGCAGCTACTCCGTTTCATCGAAGACAAGCTGGACCGGCCCGTCACCCGTCTCCGGGAGGATATCCCCGATCTGAAGGACGACGAGATGTGGCTGTTCTGCTACCTGGTGATCGGCTATGACGCCTCCCTGATTTCGCTGCTCATGGATGTGGGCAGCATCAACACGGTCTATTCCCGGAAGAAACGCCTGCTGGAGCGGATCAAGCGGCTGCCTCCCGCACGGGCCAAACGGTATCTGGACCTGATCGACTGAATCGTCCTTGCAATTCCCGCCGAAAGCGATTAACTTTGCTTCAATGAAAAAGCAGAGTCTTCTGATGCTGGGCCTGGCGGCCGCCTTCGTGGTGCTGATGAGCCTTCCTTTCCTGGTGAACGGGACGGGCTGGCTGGCGCTGTTCGGATTCGTTCCGCTGCTGTGCATGGAACGCGTGGCGACGGAGGGAAAAGTCCGGCACTTCTGGTGGTGGCACTACGGGACGTTCGTGGCGTGGAGTTTTGCGACGACATTCTGGGTGTGCAATGCGACGGTCGGAGGCGGTATCTTCGCGGCTCTGGCGAACGCCCTGCAGATGTCCCTGGTATTCGGTCTGTTCCGCTGGGCGAAGCGGCGCACGGGCGGTGCCGTACCCTATCTGTTCCTGGCGGCGGCCTGGATCGCGTGGGAGAAGTATTACCTGACTGTGGCGCAGATTTCCTGGCCCTGGCTGGTGCTGGGTAACGCCTTCGCCGGAACGACAGGGCTGGTGCAATGGTATGAATACACCGGTGCCCTGGGCGGTTCGCTGTGGGTCTGGACGGTCTCCCTGGCCGTTTTCGGCCTGATGGTCGCCCTGTCCGACGGACGGTTTTTCACCCGATGGAACGGAAAGGCGCGGGCCGCGGCGGTTTCCGGCCTGGTCCTCGCCCTGTTCGGGCCCATGGTTGTCTCCTGGGCGGTCGGAAGCCGGTACGAGGAGGAAGGGGAGCCGCTGCAGGTCGTGATCGGCCAGCCCAATTTCGACCCTTACAACAAGTTCGGCGGACTGTCGCAGGATCAGCAGAACGTGGTCCTGCTGGACCAGTTCCGGCAGGGGCTGGAAGGCCTGGAAGGACCGGTGCTGCTGCTCGCTCCCGAGACGTTTACGAGTGACATCCTGTGCAATGACGTTCCCGCCAGCAAGACATTCCGGCGGTTCCGCTCGTTCCTGACGGAACATCCGGAGGCGGAAATCCTGTTCGGGGCATCCTCCTGGACGCAGTACGCGCATCGGGAACGGCCTTCGGCGAATGCCCGGAAGCTCGGGGAGGAAGGCTGGTATGAATCGCATAATTCGGCGCTCATCATGGACGCAACGGGCCGGTTTGGCCTGTACCAGAAATCCAAGCTCGTCCCGGGCGTGGAAATGCTTCCGTATCCTTCCGTCCTGGGTCCTATTGACGACGGACTCCTGGGCGGCGTCGCAGGCCGTTGCGTGGGACAGAAAAAGGTTTCCAATCTCCTGTTCCAGGATAAGATACCCATTGGCTGTGCCGTGTGCTACGAGTCCGTGTACGGCGAGCACTGCGCCGCTTATGTCCGCGAAGGGGCGCAGCTCCTGACGGTCATCACCAACGATGCCTGGTGGGGTGATACGCCAGGCTACCGGCAGCACTTGAACTATTCGCGGCTTCGCGCCATCGAGACGCGGCGCGACATCGCCCGCTGTGCCAATACGGGCATCTCGGCCTTCATCGACCAGAAAGGAAGGATCCTCGAACGCTCCACCTGGTGGGAGCCGGCCATCCTCCGCGGCAGCGTAAACCTGAGCACGCGGGAGACCTTCTTCGTGCGGGCCGGAGATCTCGTCGGCCGCCTTTCCGTCTTCCTGTTCGTGCTGCTTTTCGCCGCTGCGCTGGTCCGAAAGAGGTAGTGGATCTTGTACATAAAAAAAGAGAAGCTAATCCAGCTTCTCTTTCTTTTCATTGTACAATTCGTGTTGCAGAACTGTGAAGTCAGTGACTTCCTCGAGGTCCAACTTGACCTTGTAGTGTTTCTTCCACTTGCTCAGGAAGGAATTGAACAATCCCCGCTTGAGGTAGGCGCCCAGGATCGGACTGGTCTTGAGGGTCAGGGTCTTGTATCCCTTTTCGATGACGTAGTAGGCGATCTTTCTCTCGATCTCTTCGTCAATCACGACGGAGGAGTGGATCTTGCCGGTGCCGTGGCACACGGGACACTGTTCCATCGTATTGATCTCCGTCACCGGGCGGATCCGCTGCCGGGTGATCTGCATCAACCCGAATTTCGTCAGCGGCAGCACGTTGTGCTTGGCCCTGTCATCTTCCATCAGCTCCTGCATGTATTTGAAGAGGGCGTTCTTGTGGTCATTGGATTCCATGTCGATGAAATCCACGATGACGATCCCTCCCATGTCCCGGAGCCTTAGCTGCCGTGCGATCTCTTCTGCGGCGATCTTGTTTACCTCGAAGGAATTCTCTTCCTGGTCGGAGGTCTTGGTCCGGATGCCGCTGTTCACGTCGATCACGTTCAGCGCTTCAGTCGTTTCAATCACAAGATATGCCCCCTGACGCATCGGTACCACCTTTCCGAAGGAACTCTTGATCTGGCGGGTGACCTCGAAGTGGTCGTATATGGGCTGCTTGCCTTCGTACAGATGGACGATCTTCTCCTGCTCCGGGGCGATGAGGGCGATATATTTCCGGGCTTCGTCGCAAACCTTCTCGTCGTTGATCCAGATGTTGGAGAACGAATCGTTCAGAAGGTCCCTCAGGACGGTCGTCGTCTTGCTGTATTCCGTGAAGAGCAGCTGGACATTCTTGTTGTGGGCGATTTTCTTCCAGGAACTTTCCCATTTTTCGATGAGGGCCTTGGTCTCTCCCACCAGGGTGGCCGCGTTCTTGCCTTCGGCCGCGGTGCGGATGATGGCCCCGTAATTCTTGGGAAGGATGCTCCTGACAAGCGTCTCGAGTCTACGTTTCTCCTCCTTGGAGCCGATCTTCGAAGAGATCGACACTTTCTCGGCGAAGGGGAGAAGGACAATGTTGCGTCCTGCAAGCGAAATTTCCGCAGTCAGTCGTGAACCCTTCGTGGATATGGGTTCCTTCACGATCTGGGCGACGATCATCTGGCCGGGTTTCAGGATGGACTCGATGCGTCCTTCCTTGGGAAGGGGATCTCCGAGTTCGATCCGGGAATACAGGTCCGGAAGATTCGTGTTCTGGTTGGACTCCTTGAC
Source organism: Bacteroidales bacterium UBA3289 (assembly GCA_002361625.1). Lineage (GTDB taxonomy): Bacteria > Bacteroidota > Bacteroidia > Bacteroidales > UBA932 > Cryptobacteroides. The sequence goes on from DETL01000007.1 coordinate 50,888, forward strand.
GAACCGGTCGAAGGCTCCGAAGTAGAGTCCCAGGTCCAGATAGTGGATGAAGGCTTCCTTCTTGTCCCCGATATCCACGAAGGCAGCATTGAGGTTCGGGAGGATCTTTTTCACCTTTCCCAGGTGAACGTCTCCTACGGTGAACTTGTTCCCAGTGCTGGACTCCGTGTTGTACTCGATCAGCCGGTGATTCTCCATCAGGGCGATGTGTACTTCCGTCGATGTTACATCGACAATCAGGTCCTTGTCGGGTTTTTCAGACTCCATCAGGAAATTTTGGTTTGGACGTAAGACAAAAGGGCTTCCGGAACCTCCGGCGAGCCCTTTGCTTTCAGCAGACTGCTAAAATGGCAGACACGCGGAAGAAGGATTACTTCTTCTTGTGCCGATTCTTGCGCAAGCGCTTTTTACGCTTGTGCGTCGCCATTTTATGTCTTTTTCTTTTCTTACCGCTAGGCATAATATAAAATAGTTAATGGTTTATTTCTCCTTGACGGCGTTGACGAAGATCTTGGCCGGCTTGAAGGCGGGAATGTCGTGGGCCGGGATGGTCATCGTCTGCTTGCGGGTGATGTTGCGGGCGGCCTTCTCAGCACGATGCTTGATGATGAAACTGCCGAAACCACGGAGATACACGGGCTCGCCGGCGATGATGGACGCCTTGACGACCTTGGTGAACTCTTCGACCACGCTCATGACCTGTACCTTCTCAATGCCAGTGGACTTGGCGATCTCATTGACGATATCTGCTTTTGTCATAGTAAAAATAGGGTTTAATGTTTGTTTTCCACTTGTTTAAGCAATTGGTCTGCAAAATTAGGGTTAAATTTTCAAAAATCAAAGGGATAGGTTTAATTTTCTGACATTTGTGGCCTTGGCACGGAGATTGACATATAATCCGGCGGAAAGTAGTTGCGCCCTGGGTATGACAATTTGTCATATCCTCCTATTTTTGACTGCAGAATGAAAGATTTCAACGAGTTCAGCCCGCATTCGGGCGTAGAAGTAAATATCATGCCGGTGATCGGCGATTCCTCCCTCCTGAAGCTGGACGAGTCCGAGCTCCGGGACGCCCTTCCGATCCTGGCGCTCCGGAACGCCGTGATCTTCCCGGGAACGGTTTTCCCCGTCACCATCGGCCGGGAGAAGTCCATCCGTGTCATCCGTGACGTGGAGGCGAAGGACGGTGTGTTGGGAGCGGTCCCGCAGACGGACGTTGCCGTGGAAGACCCTGAGGCGAAGGACCTTTTCGGGTATGGCACCGTGTGCAAGGTGATCAAGACGCTGGAGATGCCGGACGGTTCCCTGACCGCGATCCTGCAGGGCTTCAAGCGGATTTCCCTGGAATCCGTCCTGAGTTACGAACCTTATATCGTAGCGCGCGTGCATTATGAGGAGGACCTCGCTCCGCGCGCGGACGACAAGGAGATATCCGTCCTCTCCGATGCGCTCAAGGAGCGCGCCGCCGAGGTCGTGCACGCGTCCTCTTTCGCCCCGAAGGAGGCGGTGGGTGCGCTCAAGTCCATCGACAATTTCACCTTCCTGGTGAATTTCATCGCGACGACCATCGAGGTGGAGAATTTCTCCGACCGCGTACGTCTGCTGGAGATCGCCAGCCTGCAGGAACGCGGCATGGAACTGCTCAAGGTGCTGGACACCCAGGTGCAGCTCCTCCAGATCAAGCAGGAGATCAACCAGAAGGTGAAGAGCGACATCGACCAGCAGCAGCGGGAGTACTACCTGAACAACCAGCTGCGCACCATCCAGGAGGAACTGGGCATGGACGAGGAGGAGGATTTCGCCAAGTTCCGGGCCCGGGCCGACGAAAAGAAGTGGTCCAAGGAGGTCCGCGCGATCTTCGACAAGGAGATGGCCCGGCTGGAGAAGTACAACCCTTCCTCCCCGGACTACAGCATCCAGTACAACTACATCCAGTTCATGCTGGACCTGCCCTGGGGCGAGATGTCGGAGGACAACCTGGACCTCAAGCATGCCCAGCAGGTGCTGGACGAGGACCATTACGGGCTGGACCAGGTGAAGGACCGTATCATCGAGTATCTCGCCGTCCTCAAGCTCAAGGGGAACATGAAGTCCCCGATCCTGTGCCTGTACGGCCCTCCCGGCGTGGGCAAGACCTCTCTCGGCAAGTCTGTCGCACGGGCGCTCGGACGCAAGTATGTCCGGATTTCCCTGGGCGGCATGCACGACGAGGCGGAGATCCGCGGTCACCGGAAGACCTATGTGGGCGCCCTCCCGGGCCGGATCCTGAACGGGATCCTCCGGGCCGGAACCTCCAATCCGGTCATCGTCCTGGATGAGATCGACAAGCTCTCCTCCGACTTCAAGGGCGACCCGTCCAGCGCGCTGCTGGAGGCCCTGGACCCGGAGCAGAACGGGACCTTCCACGACAATTACCTGGACATCGACTACGACCTGTCGAATGTCCTGTTCATCACCACGGCGAACGGCATTTCCACCATCCAGCCGGCCCTGAAGGACCGGATGGAGATGATCAATGTCACGGGATACCTGGCGGAAGAAAAGCTGGAGATCGCGAAGAACTATCTGGTTCCCAAGCAGCTGGAAGAGCATGGCCTGAATAGGGACGAGCTGGAGCTGGAGCCGGAATGCCTCGCCGCCATCATCGACGAATATACGCACGAGTCCGGTGTCCGCGGCCTGGAGAAGCAGATCGCGAAAATCGCCCGCGTGACGGCGAAGAAGATCGCCCTGGAAGAGGAGTATCCCAAGACCGTGAAGAAGGAAAACCTCAAGGAATATCTGGGCCTGCCGACGGCCTTCCACGACGTCCAGAAGGGCAACGAGGCGCCCGGTGTCGTTACCGGCCTTGCCTGGACCGAGCTCGGGGGAGAGATCCTGTTCGTCGAAAGTTCCGTGTCCAAGGGCAAGGGAGTCCTGTCCATGACCGGCAACCTCGGCGACGTGATGAAGGAATCGGCCCAGATCGCCTGGCAGTACATCAAGGCCCATCCGCAGCTGGCGAACCTCACCACTGACCAGTTCATGGAGAAGGACATCCATGTCCATGTGCCCGAGGGCGCCGTTCCCAAGGACGGCCCTTCCGCCGGTATCACGATGGTGAGCTCGATGGTCTCCGCCCTCCGGGGCGAGGCTCTGAAGAGCGGGATCGCCATGACCGGCGAGATGACCCTCCGGGGCCGGGTGCTTCCGGTGGGGGGCATCAAGGAGAAGATCCTGGCCGCCAAGCGCGCCGGAGTCCATACCATCGTCATTTCGGAAGAGAACCGGAAAGATATCGAAGATATCAAGGATATTTACGTAAAAGGTCTTACCTTTGTCTATGTAAAAGACATCGCAGAGGTTATTGAAGCCATCTTTTAAATGGACGTAAAGATAGAGCCCACCTGGAAGGAAGCCCTCCGGGACGAATTCGACAAGCCGTATTTCGCCTCGCTGGTGCGCTTCCTTCACGGAGAGAAAGCGGCCGGGAAGGTGATTTACCCTCCCGGCAGCCGCATTTTCAAAGCCTTCGAACTGACCCCGCTCCCTCAGGTGAAGGTCGTCATCCTGGGACAGGACCCGTATCACGGTCCGGGCCAGGCGATGGGCCTTTGCTTCTCCGTCCCGAAAGGAATTCCGGCGCCCCCTTCCCTGAAGAACATCTTCTCCGAAATCCACACCGACCTGGGCATTCCCATGAGCGGGAGCCCGGACCTGGAGCCCTGGGCCCGGCAGGGGGTTCTCCTCCTGAATTCGGTGCTTACCGTCGAGGCCGGGATGGCCGCTTCCCACAGCCGCATCGGCTGGCAGGAATTCACCGATGCGGTGATCCGGACGGTGTCCGACCGCTGCGACGGCGTCGTCTTCCTCCTCTGGGGACGTTTCGCCCAGGAGAAGGCCGCCCTGGTGGATACTTCCCGGCACCATGTGCTCACGGCGGCGCATCCTTCCCCGCTGGCCCGCGGCGCCTTCTTCGGCTGCCGCCATTTCTCCAAGACCAACCAGATCCTCGTCTCCGAGGGCAAAACACCCATCGATTGGCAGTTATGAAAACCAAGGCACTTTTCCCCGGCTCGTTCGACCCGTTCACGGCCGGCCATCTGAATATCCTCAAGCGCGCCCTCACGATGTTCGACGAAGTGGTCGTCGCCGTGGGTATCAACCAGGACAAGCGCGGCTTCTTTGACATGGACAAGCGCCTCCGGATCATCCGGAAGGCGACGGAAGGGCTCGAAGGGGTTTCCATCATCCAGTATGACAACCTCACCATCGACACCTGCCATGAACTGGGCATCCACCACATCGTGCGCGGTGTCCGCAACATGATCGATTTCGAGACCGAGCGCTCCATCGCCGATGCGAACCGCCGCCTGGCCCCCGATATCGAGACCATCATCATCCCGACGGCCCAGGAATTTGCCCATATTTCCTCGAGCGCCGTCCGGGACATCCTCAAGCATCACGGCGACTATTCCGCCTTCATTCCGGAAGGCGTGGAGCTATGAAACGGCTGTTGACGGTGCTGGCGGCCCTGTTGGCTGCCGTCATGCTGCGGGCGCAGGACGACCGCTTCGACGCCCTGGGAACGAAACTCGAGGAGTATTTCGCCGCCCTGGCGGGGGAACCCCTTTCCGTCCAGAATGCGGAATGCGATTTCCTTATCGAGTCCTGCCAGGATTCCCTGGTCCGGCAGTTCGTCGCGCTGAAGATCTACGACCATTACCTGAATTCCAAGATCATGGGGGACGACGGGGTGGCGGTCCATGTGGCCGATACCTGGTTCATCCCCAGACGCGTAGCCATGCACTCCGAGTTGGACCTGCTGAATGCCAAGGTTTTTGCGGAGTTCAACCGCCAGGCGCTGCTCGGCGCGGAGGCTCCTTCGCTGCTGCTGCAGGACCCCTCCGGAGCGGAGATGACCGTCCCGGAGACCGGACGCTACACGGTGCTGTACTTTTACGACACCTCCTGCTCCACTTGCCGGATTGAGACGCCCCGGCTGTGCCAATTCTTGAAAACGACCGATTTCCCGGTGACGGCCGTGGCCGTGTACGTGGGCGATGATGCCGAGTCGTGGGACGAGTACCGTACCGCTTCGCTGAACGTTCCGGGCATCGTGCATCTGTGGGATCCCAACCTGGACTCCGACTTCCAGCGAAAGTACGGCGTGCTCCAGACCCCCCGGATGTTCCTGATCGCCCCGGATGGCACCGTCATGGGCCGGGGGCTGGATACGCCGGCCCTCACCATGCTGCTGGAAAAAGCGTCCGGCCAGGAGGAACGCTATGTCTATGGCACCCGCGAAGGAATGTCGGTCTTCGAGAAGGTTTTCGCCGGTTACGGAGAGGACTTGAAGGCTTCCGACATCCTGGATGTCGCCTCCTATGTGGCGGAACGGACCTATGGAGAAGGGTCGGTGAACTCCTATAAGCAGATGGAGGGAGACCTCCTGTATTACCTGTCCTCCCGGACGGGGGAGACCTGGAAGGAGGGCACGCGCCAGTTTATCGACAAATACATCCTGGACGTTCCCGACGTTTGGACGGCTCCCGAGGATACGGCGCAGGTCGTTTCCCTGGCCCGGACGATGAAAGGCCTCCTGGAGCGTACGCCGGTAGGTTCCGTCGTCCCGGACTGGAAGGTCTCCGGGGAAATGCTGCGGAAGCCCTGCCTGCTGCGGAAAGCCGCGAAAAAGGGTGTCTTCCCCCTTCACAAGGCCGATTATCTCGTATTCTACACGGAAGGCTGCGGCCGCTGCGAGGAAACCCTTGCCGCCGCCCGCAAGCTGGCGGACCAGGGCGCCAAAGTCCTCCTGGTGAACATGGACACCCTCTTCACCGACCGGCCGGACGAAGCGCACCGCCTGCTGGACACCTTCGACCTTTCCGCCCTCCCGTATGTGATGCAACTCGGTGCCGGGGGAGTGGTCCTCCACCGGTACCTGGAACTTTGATTATTGGGGAAAATACCCTATCTTTGCCGAACGAAATTGAGATGTGGTGTAATGGTAGCACCAGGGATTTTGGTTCCCTTAGTTAGAGTTCGAATCTCTACATCTCAACCACTACAGCATCAGGCCGGCCCGGACGCGGTCGGCCGTTTCTTTTCCTTTCAGCGTTTCCAGGATGGCGAGGCCGAAGTTCACGGCGTGGCCGGCACCGCGGCCGGTGATGAGCTGCCCGTCCACGACGGCGCTCTCCGGCGTATAGACGGCGCCTTTCGCGATCATCGCGTCCTGGAATCCCTCAAAGCAGGTGAATCGCTTGCCGGTTACGTCCTCCAGCTGGGAGGCGACGAGGCCGGGGGCTGCGCAGATGGCCGCGACGATGCCGCCGCCGGCGTAACATTTGCGCATCAGGGCCATCAGGGCCTTGTCTGCCGCCAGGTTCTTGGAGCCGGGCATGCCGCCGGGGAAGATCATCACGGCGGGCGCATCGTCGTCGAAATCATCCCGGGTGAGGTCCACGCTCACGGTGATGCCGTGGGAACTCGTCACGAAGGGGTCATCGGTAATGGACACGGTCTGGACATCCACGCCGCCCCTGAGGAGCACGTCGCGGGTGGCGATGGCTTCCATGTCTTCGAAGCCGTCGGCAAGGAAAATATAGATTCCGTTCATGGTGGATTAGTTTCTGCGGTTCGCGATGGAAATGTAGTACAGGAGGGTGGCGAGGGAGCCGATGGCGGCGATCACGTAGGTGTAGGCCGCCCATTTGAGGGCGTCCGCGGCCATGGGCTTGGTCTCGTAGTTCACGATGCCGGCTCCGTCCAGCCATTTGACGGCCCGGGCACTGGCGTTGATCTCCACGGGCAGGGTGATGAAACTGAACAGGGTGGTCAGGGCAAAGAGGCCGATTCCGATCCAGAGCAGCGACGGGAACATGTTGATAAAGACCACCCCGGCGAGAAGCACCCAGGACACCCAGTTGTTCGCGAAGCTGACGACGGGAACGAGGGCGGAGCGCAGGCGCAGCGGGGCATACCCTTCCTGATGCTGGACCACGTGGCCGCACTCGTGGGCCGCCACGGCCGCGGCGGCGACGGAACGGCCGTAATACACGTCATGGCTCAGGTTCACGGTCTTGGTCTGGGGGTTGTAATGGTCCGTGAGGGTGCCTTCGACGGAAACGATTTTCACGTCATGGATGCCATGGGCTTGCAGCATACGCTGGGCGACCTCGGCCCCGGTGAAGGAGGTGGGAACCTCCTGGTATTTCTCGAAACGGTTTTTCAGGCGGGCCTGGATGAACATGCTCAGCACCATGACCGCGATCATCAGGATCCAAATCATTGAGGTAGTCATATCGCGTTTTCCTTTTCTACAAAAATACACATTTTATACTGAAATGTCAGCCGATATTGTTAAATTTGCTGACTATTTTACAGAATGCGATGATGCGAGAGGATGACTTTTCCCGGTTGGAGCTGGACCTGAAGGGCTGCGAGCGCAATTACCGGTATTTCCGTTCCCTGCTGGACCCTGCGACGAAACTCCTGGTGCTCGTCAAGGCCAATGCGTACGGGCATGGAGCCGTGGAATTCGCGGCCATGATGCAGCGTGCCGGGGCGGATTATCTCGCCGTCGCCTACCCCGTGGAGGGGCTGGAACTGCGGCAGAACGGTATCAGCCTGCCCATCATCGTCCTTACGGCCGGGACGGATTTCTATCCCGAGATCATCGCCACGCGCATGGAGCCCAGCATTCCGAACCTGGAGTCCCTGGAAGCCTTCTGCGGCCACCTTCGCTCCGCCGGCCTGCAGGGATATCCCGTCCATATCAAGCTGGACACCGGCATGCACCGCCTGGGATTCATGACCTCGGAGATTCCCGCCCTGGTGGAATTCCTGAACGCCCACCCGGAAGTGAAGGTGAAGTCCATGTTCTCCCACCTCTGCGTCGCCGACGACCCGGAAGAGGATGCCTTCACCGCCGCCCAGTTCCGTCTCTTCGAGCAGAACACGCAGTCCATCGCCGCGGGAATCGGCTATATGCCCATGCGGCACATCCTCAACTCCGCCGGCATCGAACGGTTCCCGGAGCATCAGTACGATATGGTACGCCTGGGCATCGGCATCTACGGCATCAGCGCCCTGCCGGGCGTCCAGCTCGCCCCGGTTGCTTCCTTGAAATGTAAAGTCCTGCAAATCAAGCATCTCCGGGAAGGAGACACCGTGGGTTACGGCCGATGGGGCAAGGCCCGTCCGGGCACTGTCATCGCCACCATCCCCGTCGGATACGCCGACGGCATCGACCGTCACCTGGGTCAGGGGCACGCATCCTTCTCCGTGAACGGCCACCGCGTCCCCACCATCGGCAACATCTGCATGGACATGTGCATGCTGGACGTTACCGGCGTGGACGTGAAAGTGGGTGATACGGTAACGGTCTTCGGGGCGGATCCCACCGTCACCGAACTGGCGGACATCCTGGGTACGATTCCCTACGAAATCCTCGCCTCCATTCCCAGGCGCATCGAACGGATCGTGGTTCGATAAGATCCTTTATGCCAATACCTTGCGCAGAACGCGCGTGAGCTGGTCGGAGCAGGAAGTCCCGCGCTCCTTGCAGTTGATGCCCGAGAGGCGGTCCAGGGCGAAATCCACGGGCTGTCCTTCCAGCAGGGCCCCCAGGGCCTTGAGGTTGCCGTTGCAGCCGGCGATGTAACGGAGGTTGTGGATCTTTCCGTCAATGAGGTCGAAATCGATCTGACGGGAACAAACCAGGGCCGACGGCACGGCCGTAATGTGACGCACCCCGTTCACGGTGCTGTCGCTCAGTATCTGGATGTCTTCAGGCATTTCTAGAATAGCGTAGGATGGTTTTCTTCCAGTTCCGACAGGATCTTGGACATGATGGCTTCGCGGAAGAGGGCGGCCTTCGCATGGACCTTGAAACGGGAGCAATACTCGTCCACGGCGGCCATTTCGCTGTCGTTGAAATACAGGACGTAGCGGTTCTTGCGCAGGAGGGCTGCCTTCTGCTTTTCCAGGTAGGCCGGGTCCACGCCCGGAATCTTGCGTTTTCTAGCCATCGGATGCAAATTTAGCAAAAACCCTTCAGAATCAGCGCTTGGAACGGAAAAATTCCTGCATGAGGGCCGTGCATTCGTCCGAAAGGACCCCGGCGGTTACCTCGGTCCGGGGATGGAGGAGGGAAGGAGAGAAGAGGGAAAAACCGCGGCGCGGGTCGATGGCACCGTACACGATCCGTCCGACCTGGGCCCAGTTCAAGGCGCCGGCGCACATGGGACAGGGCTCCACCGTTACATATAAAGTGCATTCCTGCAGATACTTCCCGCCCATGGCCTCGGTGGCGGCCGTGATGGCTACCATCTCCGCGTGGGCCGTGGTGTCCCGGAGGCGTTCGGTCATGTTGTGTCCCCGGCCGATGATCCGTCCTTTCCAGGTGATGACGGCGCCGATGGGAACCTCCCCGGCGGCGAGGGCAGCGGACGCTTCCCGGAGCGCTTCCCGCATGAATTTCTCGTCCTGTTCCATGGTATGCGTGTTGATGTTGCTAAGATACGGATAATCTTGCATTATTCCCCTGAAAATGTTGAAATAGTATCATTCTTGCAGTAATTCGGAGAAATTCCTACCTTTGTTCCATGAGCCAGGTCCTGCATGAAATCACCCCGCTGTCCGAGAAGGACTGCTTCTATGTGGTGGAACGCCACAAGTCGGAATTCCTGTTTCCCATCCACAGCCATACCGAGTTCGAACTCAATTTCATCGAGAACGGCGCGGGCGTGCGGCGGATCGTGGGGGACAGTGTGGAGGAGATTGGCAATTACGAGCTCACACTGGTGGCGGGGGAGCAGCTCGAACACGCCTGGGAGCAGGGAAACTGCCGCAGCGCGGACGTACGGGAAATCACCATCCAGTTCTCCCGGACCCTGTTCCCGGAGGAGCTCCTCGCCCGCAAGCAGTTCAGGACCATCCGGGACATGTTCCGCAAGGCTTCGAACGGTCTCACGTTCTCCCTGAAAGCCATCATGAAAGTGTATAACCTGCTGGATGTCCTGGCCTCGGAACCGGATGGTTTCGAACAGTTTCAGCGTCTGCTCCAAATCCTGTACACGCTTTCGAACGACGAGGATGCCCGCGTCCTGGCGAGTTCTTCCTTTGCCAATATGGAGCACAATGTGGAGAGCCGCCGGGTCCGGAAAGTCCAGGAGTACATCAATGCCCACTACAGCGAAGAAATCCGCCTGGAAGACTGCGCTGCGATGGTGGGGATGTCTCCCTCGGCCTTCAGCCGTTTCTTCAAGCAGCATACGGGCCGGACGCTGATGGACTATATCATCGACATCCGCCTCGGAAACGCCGCCCGGCTCCTGGTGGATACGTCGGAAGGCATCTCGGAGATCAGTTACGCCTGCGGGTTCAACAACCTGTCCAATTTCAACCGGGCCTTCAAGGCCAGGCGGGGCTACACGCCCCGGGACTTCCGGACGCTGTTCCGGAAGAACCGCGTCTTCGTGTAGAATTTACAATCTGCAAGAAAGTATCGGATTTAGGTTTTATTGTATTTGTCCGTGCGCGTTCCAAAAAGTATCTTTGTATCATACTTTTTTGAAGCGCGCTACCACAATGAGACAAACACTGAAAACTGCCGTGATCGCTGCGACCGCCCTTCTGGCCATTGCCTGCGGCCCTAAGCCCAAGCCGTCCCCGTACGTGTGGGTCGAGAATGGGCAATTCGTCCGTAACGACCGACCGTATTCGTATATTGGTACCAATTTCTGGTATGGGCCCATCCTGGCCTCGGACGGTCAGGGCGGGAATTATGACCGGCTGGTCCGCGAACTGGATGCGCTGAAGGAACTGGGTATCGACAATCTCCGCGTCCTGGTGGGCGGAGACGGCCCCGACGGCGTCTTCTCCCGCGTGGAACCGACGCTTCAAAAATCGCCCGGCGTCTATAATGATACTATTTTGATCGGCCTGGACCGTTTCCTGACCGAACTGGCGAAGCGGGACATGCAGGCGGTCCTGTATCTGAACAACTCCTGGGAGTGGTCGGGCGGTTATGGGCAGTATCTGGAGTGGGCCGGGGCCGGAAAGGCCCTGATTCCCCTCGTGGACGGCTATGCACCGTTCATGCGGCAGATGGCGCAGTTTTCTGTCAACGAAAAGGCTCAGCAGCTCTTTTTCAATCACCTGAAAGCCATCGTCGGCCGGACCAACACCATCACCGGAAAGCCCTACAGCGAGGATCCGGCCATCTTCTCCTGGCAGATCGGCAACGAGCCGCGCTGTTTCTCCTCGGATCCGGCCGTGCAGGACGGCTTCGTCGCCTGGCTTACCGAGGCGGCCCGTCTCATCAAGGAAATCGATCCGAACCACATGGTCTCCGTGGGCAGCGAAGGCCTCTGGGGCTGCGAGAACGACATGGGATTGCTGGAACGTGTCACGGCCATCCCCGGCGTGGATTACATGACCGTCCATATCTGGCCCTACAACTGGGGCTGGGCCCATGCGGAGAGCCTCGTGGAAGACCTTCCGTCCGCCTGTGCGAAGACGGACGAGTATATCGCCGCCCATCTGGAACTGGCGAAAAAATACGGACAGCCCGTCGTCGTGGAGGAATTCGGCTTCCCCCGGGACGGTTTCTCGCCGGAGCGCAGTGCGACGACCGCGGGCCGTGACTCCTATTATCGGCATATGTTCTCCAAGGTGGGGAAGGAAATCGCCGGTGCCAATTTTTGGGGCTGGAGCGGTCTCGCCCGCCCGCAGCATACGCAGTGGGAGCGCGGGGACGATTACGCCGGCGACCCGGCCCAGGAGGCCCAGGGCCTGAACGGGGTCTATGACGACGATACGACCGTGGAAATCATCAAACAATCCATAATCAACATCAACAATCAACCAATCAAACAGTAGTAGCATGAAAAACAAGCTGTTAACCTTCATGCTTGCGCTCTTCGCGACCGCAGGGGCCCTGTTCGCCCAGAACAGGGTTACCGGTACCGTCACCGACGATATCGGCCCGGTCGTCGGCGCCAGCGTGGTGGAGAAAGGCACCCAGAACGGTGCCGTCACAGACCTGGATGGAAACTACGTGATCACGGTGAAGCCCGGCGCGACGCTCGTGTTCTCTTCCATCGGCTATGCAACGCAGGAGATCGAGGTGGGCGGTCAGTCCACGATCAACGTCCTCCTGAATGAAGACACCGAATTCCTCGACGAGGTCGTCGTCGTGGGTTACGGTACCATGAAGCGGAGCGACCTCTCCGGCGCCTCCGTCTCCATGAAGGAAGAGGACCTCAAGGGGTCCATCATCACCAACCTGGATCAGTCCCTGCAGGGCCGTGCCGCCGGTGTCTCCGCGGTGCAGACCTCCGGTGCGCCGGGCTCCTCCTCCTCCATCCGCGTCCGCGGCCAGGCAACGGTGAATTCCAATGCGGAACCGCTGTACGTCATCGACGGCGTCATCGTCCAGGGCGGCGGCAACTCCGGCTGGGACTTCGGCCTGGGCGGCCTCGGAAACGGCAAGGTCTCCACCATCTCCCCGCTTGCGACCATCAACCCGGCCGATATCGTGTCCATGGAAATCCTCAAGGACGCCTCCGCGACGGCCATCTACGGCGCCCAGGGCGCGAACGGCGTCGTGCTCATCACCACCAAGCATGGTAAGGCGGGCGAGGCGAAGTTCTCCTATGACGGCATGTTCGCCGTGTCCCGGCAGATGAGCCGCATCGACATGATGGACCTCCGTCAGTTCGCCGAGTATTACAATGACATGGTGGACATGGGCCTGGTCCAGCACAACGGCTGGTATGCCGATCCTTCCATCCTCGGAAAGGGTACCAACTGGCAGGATGAGGTGTTCCGTACGGCCCTCCAGCACCAGCACCAGATCAGTGCCCAGGGCGGAACGGACAAGGTCCAGTACTATGTGTCCGGTTCCTTCATGAACCAGGAAGGTACCATCATCGGTTCCAACTTCGACCGTCTGTCCTTCCGCACCAACCTGGACGCCCAGCTCAAGAGCTGGTTCAAACTGGGCCTGAACGCCACCTACGCCGTCACCCACGACAACCTGAAGCTGGCCGACGGTAACGAAGGTGTCATCTTCTACTCCCTGTCCACCAACCCGGACATCCCGGTCTATGACCTGGACGGCAACTATTCCACGACCGTCCGCGAGGGGTACACTTCCGCCAACCCGGTGGCCCTGGCGATGCTGGACGAGAACCTGCTGATGCGTCAGAAGCTTACCGGCAACGTGTATGCGGAACTGACGCCCATCAAGCATGTCGTGTACCGGAGCGAGGTCGGTTTCGACGTCTCCAACTCCACGGCCGACACCTACAAGCCGATGGTGAACCTCGGCGGCTGGCAGCGCGGTACGAACTCCATGAGCGAGCAGCGCAACGCCAGCGTGTACTGGTCCCTCAAGAACTACCTGACTTATTCCAATACCTTCGGCAAGCACAGCGTGTCGGCGATGGCGGGTCAGGAAGCCTGGGAATCCAGATGGAACTACCTGAGCGTCACGACTTCGGGTCTCCCTTCGGACGAGATCCACAATATCAAGCTCGCTCCGGCCGAGAACGCGTCCCCGGGTTCCGGTTTCGGTTCCTCCGCGATGGCCTCTTTCTTCACCCGCGAGACCTACAACTACGACGACCGTTATCTGGCGACCTATACCTTCCGGTATGACGGTTCCTCCAACTTCGGCCCCGATAACCGCTGGGCCCCGTTCCATTCCGTCGCGGTCTCCTGGCGTTTCACCAATGAGGAGTTCCTCAAGAACTTTACGCAGAGCATCGGCCTGGACAACGGTAAGATCCGTCTCGGCTGGGGCCAGACCGGTAACGCCAACATCGGCGGCGGCGCCTGGGAATCCGGCATGAGCAAGATGCCTACCGGCCTCGGCGACAGCCAGCGTCCGGCCAATATCTCCAACACCGGCGTCCACTGGGAGAAGCAGGTGCAGACCAACGTCGGTTTCGACCTCAACTTCCTGAAGAACCGCATCAACCTGACGGTGGACCTCTACAAGAAGGTGTCCTCCGACATGCTGATGTCCCTGACCCTCCCGTCCTACATGGGTACGCAGGGCAACGGTTCCTCCGCCCTGGCCGCTCCGAAGGGCAACTTCGGCACCATCGAGAACAAGGGTCTGGAAATCACCCTGGACACCCATCCGATCGACAACAAGTTCTTCGGCTGGGACAGCAACTTCCAGATCTCGTTCAACCGGAACAAGCTCGTCGCCCTGGACGGCTCCGCCAATGCGCAGCTGGTCGGTTACGGCCAGTGGAGCGACATCGTTTCCGTGACTGAAATCGGCGAGCCCCTGTACAATTTCTACGGCTATATCGTGGACGGCGTCTATACTTCGCTGGAAGACATCCAGAATTCCCCGCGTCCCGAGAAGTATCCGGAGGACGGGGTCACCTTCGACCGTGCGAATACCGTGTGGGTGGGCGACCTGAAGTTCCGGGATGTCAACGGTGACAACGTGATCAACGAGCTCGACCGCACCAATATCGGTTCCCCGCTTCCGAAGTTCACCTTCGGCTGGACCAATACCTTCCGTTACAAGAATGTGGACCTGTCCGTGTTCCTGAACGGTTCCTATGGCAACAAGGTGCTCAACTACAACATGATGGGCCAGGGCTACAACGGTCTGGTACATATGAACAGCACCTGGACCAACCAGCATGTGAGCATCCAGGACCGGGCGAAACTGGTCGTCATCGATCCTGAAAAGGTGTATGCGGACGGCTCTACCTGGCAGACGGACATCACCAACGTCAAGGTGGCGAACGTCGGCACCAAGACCCCGCGTCCCTCCATCCAGGACCCGAACGACAACGACCGCCTGAGCACCCGTTACATCGAGGACGGAAGCTATCTCCGCATCAAGAACATCACCCTCGGATATACTTTCCCGAAGACGGTTCTCCAGCGGGTGAAGATCGACAACGTCCGCCTGTACATGAACATCCAGAACCTCTATACTTTCACCAAGTATATGGGCTACGACCCGGAAGTCGGTGCCTCGACGCAGGACTCCTCCGGCCTGACCTTCGGCGTGGATAACGGCCGTTATCCTTCCCCGATGACCTGTTCCTTCGGCCTCAATATCACTTTCTAAAGATGGAGGACAAGACTATGATGAAAAATACGCTGAAATACATCGCCCTCGCCGCCGTGATCGTCGCCGGCGCTTCCTCCTGCGAGAAGTTCCTGAACCGTCCTTCCGAGGACAGTTTCACCACGGCGCAGTTCTACCAGAACGACGCGCAGGTCGAGCAGGGCATCAACTATCTGTACAACTCTCCCTGGTATGACGTGATCCGTTTCTTCATTTACGGGTCCGAGACCATGTGCGGCAATGTCTATCAGGGCCAGAACGCCTATTCCACCCTCACCGTGAACGGAACGGACCAGGACCTCAAGAACATGGCCTATTCCCTCTGGGCGGTCAACGCCCAGTGCAATACGGTGATCCACAACATCCAGAGCGCTACGGGCAACGCCTCCGAGGCGGTGAAGAACCGCTGCATCGGCGAGGTCCTGGCCTGGAAGGCGATGACCTATTTCTTCCTGGTGCGTACCTTCGGTGACGTCCCGATCATCCATGACAACACGGAGATCATCAAGGAATCCTCCTACAACGAGGTGATGAAGGTCCAGAAGGCCGATGTCTATGACTACATCGTCCTCACCCTGGAGAAGGCCATGGAACTCCTGCCGAAGAACGCCTACATCAATCAGAAGAACCGTATCGACTACTATGCCGCCGAGGCCCTTCTCGCGAAGGTGTACCTGACCAAGGCCGGCGTCACCGGCTCCCTGAACAACGAGGACCTTCAGTTGGCGGCCCGGTACGCGAAGGATGTCATCGACAATTCCGGCCGTACCCTGACTCCGAAGTACTCCGACATCTTCCGGATGAAGCCCGAGCAATACCAGCAGACCGGTGAGGAACTCTTCACCTGGCACTGGCAGGCCTCCGAGAAAGTCTGGACTTCCCAGAACTCCATCCAGTGCGATGTGGGACTGGTCGGTTTCTCCGAGACGGGCAGCCTCTGGGGCGACTGGAAAGGCCCCAGCATCGATCTGCAGGAAGCCTTCGGCGTAACCGCCGTGGACGATCCGTCCCAGCGTGTGGATACCGACGACCGCCGCCAGGCGACGATCATGCTCTTCGGCGACCAGTTCGACTATTTCTGGACCGACAAGGGCGGCTTCGACTTCTACCGTTTCTTCTATGACGACACCTACTGCCCGAGCGGCCTGGAGTCCAACGCCTCCAACAAGACGTTCGGCTGCGCCACCGGTGCCAACTACGTCAAGCATCTCTATGGCGACGTCTATGACCACAAGACGGCGTACAATGTGGAACCGGAAGGCATGTACAATGCGCTCCCGACCCATATCCTCCGTCTGGGCGACATCTACCTCGTGTATGCCGAAGCTGCGTTCCTGACCGGAAACACCGGCGATGCGCTCACTTACGTGAACAAGATCCGCGAGCGTGCCCATGCCGCCCCGCTGGCTTCCGTGACTTATGAGGACATCTGGAAGGAACGTCGTCTGGAACTCGCCCTCGAAGGCGACCGCTGGTATGACTATGTCCGCCGTTCCTACTACGACGTGGATGCCTGTATCGCCGACCTGAAGGCCCAGCACCGTTCCACCTGGAAGGGTGACGGTACAAGCTACGATACCGTCTGCAAGACTTACGTGACGGATGCCCAGGGCAACTATGTCGGCCCCGGCGCCCGTCCGTGGGAAGGCAACCTCATCACCTACAACCCCACCGAGGAGCTGACCAACGTGGTCCCCTCTATGTTCACCATCCCGTTCCCGACGGAAGACGTCGTGATGAACCCGAACGTGGGTTCCACCGCGGAGGCCGTCCACGTGGATGTCCGCGAGACCTACTCCTATGACTTTTAATCTGTGATCCGATGAAAGCAATGACCAAATATACCAGCTTCATCCTGGGTGTCGTCCTCGCCGCCTCCTGCGCGAACGTGGATTATCCGGACCGTTTCAAGGAGACCTCAGGCGTCCCGACGGTCCACTTCATCCGCTATGCCGACCGGGACATCGCCATCACCCAGGCCAATATGGAAGAGCTCGTGTGCGTGGTGGGTGACAACCTCACCAGCGTCCATGATATCTACTTCAACGACCAGGCCGCCATCCTGAATTCGAGCTACATGACCCCGCACACCATCCTGGTCGCGGTTCCCAAGAACATGCCCGTCGAGCAGACGGACAAGATGTACCTGATCACCCGCGACAGTTCCGTCGTGGCTTACGACTTCAAGGTGCTTCCTCCGGCTCCGAAGATCACTGGCATGTCCAACGAGTGGGCTGCCCCCGGATCCCGTGTGACGATCACGGGTTCCTACCTGTTCCCGCCGATTTCCGTCGAGTTCCCGGGTGCCGATCCCGTGGAGGTGACTTCCGGTGACGGTACCGCCCTCACGCTGCAGGTTCCTGCCGGCGCCCAGCCCGGCAAGATCAAGGTGTCCAATGATTCCGGTATCGCCCAGTCCGTCTTCATGTACAAGGATTCCCGCGGCATGCTGTTCGACTTCGACGGCCTGACCGGCCTGGACAACCACGGATGGAACGGCCACAACTCCCAGGATGACGACGGTACCGGCATCTCCGGCCGTTTCTTCCAGTTCGGTGACGGTGTGACCGCCCTGGACGGCGGCTGGGAGGAGGCCCACTTCTCCTTCGTGTACTGGCCGGGTTCCTGGAATACGCCCGAGAACTATCAGGACGGCCCGATGGGCGCGCGTCTGACCGACTTCGCGGATTTCTCCGACTGGCAGAACATGGCCCTCAAGTTCGAGATCTTCGTCCCGTCCTCCAACCCCTGGAGCAACACGCCGATGCAGATCTGCTTTGCGGGTGTGGATTTCGTCACCTTCGGCAACGGTGGCATCGAGGATATCGACGGCAACATCGTGGCGGGTGCGAACAACACCTACATGTCCGGGAACGACGCTCCCCGTGCGTTCTTTACCCCTTGGAAGGCGACCGGTTCGTTCGATACCGGTGACCAGTGGATGACCGTGGCCATCCCGTTCACCGAGTTCAACCTGGGCTGGAACGCCCAGCCTGCGGGTACGAACCTCAGCGCTTCCAGCTTCACCAGTATGTGGATGTTCATCACGGATGGCGGCATGGAGCCCGTCGGGACTTCCTGCACCCCGATCATCAAGATCGACAACATCCGTGCGGTCCCTTACAAATAATGAGAGGAGATTGAATCTATGAAGAAAATACTGAAATACTCCGTAATGGCGTTCCTCTGCCTCTCCGCGGTCTCCCTGACCGGCTGCAAGCACGAGGAATACGATACCGACCCGTACGCCGGTGCCGTGGCGCTGAGCGCGGTCGCCCCGAACCCGGTGATGCGCGGCGGTGAACTCCGCATCCTGGGCACGAACCTGGAGAATGTCTCCGAGGTCCGTTTCGCCGGCGGTGTCACCGTGACCGACTTCACCGTCACCAAGTCCGGTGACCACGGCGAACTGCGCGTCATGGTTCCGATCGAAGGCCCCGTGGTGGGTAAGGTAGCCATCGTCACCAAGGACGGCACCGTCCTGGAGTCCTTCGCGGACCTGGAATTCACCGAACCCATCGAACTGGATTCCTTCTCTCCGGCAGAGGTCCTTTCCGGCGACGTCGTCACCGTCAAGGGTGAATACCTGAACAACGTGCAGGAAGTGATCCTGGGCGGTGTGTATATCACTGAATTCGTGAGCAAGGACCGCCACGAGCTCAAGTTCGTCGTTCCTTCCGACGCCGTCACCGGCTATGTGATCGTGGGCGACGTGAACGAGATCGCCGATCCCAACACGATTCCGAACCAGATCTATTCCGCGACGGAGCTCGTCGTGGGCGACCCGACCGTGAAAGTGGCCCAGAAGACGACTTACAAGAGCGGCGACGTCATCACCGTCACCGGTGCCCATCTGGACATGATCCGGCAGGTGGACCTTGCCGGTGCTTCCGACGTCGAGTTCACCGTGGCCGAGGATGGAAGCAGCCTGAGCTTCACCCTTCCCGCCAGCGCGACGGACGGGGAGATCACCCTTACTTCCTATGCCGGCGCGACCTTTACGGCCGGTGAGATCGAGACCGTGACGGTCGCCGACCTCGCCATCGCCTCCCTCGCGGAGGACGGCCGTTTCAAGGCCGGCACCGAGGTGAAGATCTCTGGATCCGACCTGGACCTCGTGACCAAGGTGGACTTTGCGAATGCGAGCGCTTCTTCCTGGTATTACTCCGCCGGCGACATCGTCGCCCAGATCCCTGCCGAGGCCAAGGACGGTAGCGTCACCGTCACCCTGGATTCCGGCAAGCAGGCCTATACGCCTGAGATCGAGGTGGTCAAGCCCGTCGTCACGGGTTGCGACAGTTCCGACGGCGTGGCCGGCGAAACCGTCGTCACGGTGAGCGGTACCGACCTGGACCTCGTCACCGGCGTGACCATCGGCGACAAGGTGCAGGGCTTCATCCCCTGCGAATTCTCGATGGTGACGGGCGAAGACGGCGCTGTCGCCCTGGAGGTCACCCTCCCGCGCGAGGCCTACACCGGCCCCATCACCGTGACCGCCGCCAGCGGCTACACGAGCGAGACCGCCGAGATCGCCGTGACCTACAATGAGGCGATTTCCGTCATCTTCGACGCTCCTTCCTTCGCCCTGGGCAAGAATATCTCCTTCACGGGATCCAACCTCCTGAAGGTGGAGTCCGTCTCCCTCAAGGGAAACAAGGTGCTTCAGTATCTTGTCCGTGAAGACCAAGCGATGGCCTTCACCATGCCGGAAGGCGTGGGCCCGGGCGTCTATCGCCTGGACTTCACGCTCATCGACGGCACGTCCCTGACCTGGCCGGTCCCGTTCGAGATTACGGCTCCTTACACCGAGACCTTCCTGTTCCAGGGCTCCCAGGATCTGGGTTCCTGGAGCATCAACTGGTCCCTGACGCCCGCCGATGCGATGGTTCAGGCCGGCGCCAAGGCCGGTGACATCCTCCGCATCTACGGCACGCCGACCGCCGACTGGTGGCAGGTCCAGATGTTCGACGGCCATTGGGGCGGCATGGACCTGGGTCTGGGCAATGGAAACAATGTCAATCCCAACATCTACGACCTCTCCGAAGGTTATATCGCCATCGAACTGGATGCGGATCGCGCCGAGAAGTTCACGACCCTGACCGACTGGGGCCAGTACGGCATCCTCCAGGGCGAGAACTTCATCGTGACCGGCATCTCCCTGATCCAGTTCGGCCTGACCGAGACACTGGTCTGGGAAGGCGTGAGCGACCACACGGGCGACTATGACACCAACCTGACGCTGGGCGGCGAGGACGATTGGGTGAACGCCGAACTGTGGGAAGGTGCGGAAGTCCGGATCTACTTCACTCCGGACGACTGGAGCGACTGGTCCATGCAGATCTTCGACGGTCACTGGAACGGTATGGGGTACGTGACCCCGAACGGTGTCCAGTGGAACGTGGAGAATTCGCCGGAGGCGCAGGAGAAGGGCTACGTGTCCTTCAAGGCCGAGGGCGACGCCTTCCAGGCCTTGACGACCAAAGCCTGGTGGGGCAATGCCCTCATCCTGCAGGGAAAGAACCTGGTCGTCACCAAGATCGCCTTCATTTAAACCTTTTTCAATCCGGAGGGGGCCGACCCTCCCTCCGGGTTCCATTTATGAAAACACTTCGACACATGGCCGCCCTTGCCGCGGCCCTCTTCGCTCTCTGGTCCTGTGAGAAGGAACCGGCCGGCAATACAGATCCCGTGGACAACGCCCCCAAGGACATCACCCTGAGCGCCGCATCCTTCGAGGCGGTGACGGCGGGCGGCGACTTCTCGCTCACCGTTACGGCTCCTTCCCGGCCCAGAATCACCGGGACGCCTGGCTGGATTACCATCAAGGACGGTACGTACAACAATTACAAGATCACTTTCGGATTGGCTGTCCAGGAAAACACGACCTACGAAGAGCGCACGGCGACGCTGACCGTCACCGCCGGAAGCCTCTCCAAAACCGTCTCCGTCAAGCAGGCGGCCGCCGAGAAGCCGGAACCGGTGGATCCACCGGCGCCGGCCGCAATCGACGAGAACCTGACCAATCCCAAGGCCAGTGCAGCGGCGAAGAAGGTCTATGATTTCCTTCGCGAGCAGGCCGGATCCAAGATCCTGAGCGGCGTGCAGTCCGGCGGAACGGCCAATAACAATGATCGGATCGAGGAAATATTCAAAAAGACCGGGAAGCATCCCGCCCTGGCCGGATATGATTATATCTTCCTGCAGTATTCGCCGACCCCGGCCGGCTGGGATTGGGTTGTGAATTACGGCGACATCTCCGCAGCCAAGGAACAGTGGAAGAACAACGGCCTCGTCTCCTTCATGTGGCACTGGAATGTCCCCAATTCGGAAGCGGACTGGACGAAGGGCCAGGCAGGCGATTTCAGCGGCTACAATTTCTACTGTGACAAGACCTCCTTCAGCATCAATCGTGCCTTGCAGTCCGGAACTTGGGAGAACGACTTCATCCTCAAGGATATCGAAAAAGTGGCCGGGTATCTGAAACTCCTCCAGGAGGAAGGGATCCCGGTCCTGTGGCGTCCGCTGCACGAAGCCGCCGGAAACTATACCCTGTACGGTTCCAACGGTGCCTGGTTCTGGTGGGGGCGCGGTGGTGCCGAACCTTGCAAGAAACTGTGGAAACTCCTTCGTGACAAACTGGAAGGGGAGTACGGCCTGGACAACCTGATCTGGGTCTGGACCCTGGATGCGACGCCGGGCGCCGAGAAGGATTATGCGTCCTGGTACCCGGGGAACGACCTCGTGGATATCGTGGGCGTGGATATTTATGCCGATGACACCGAAGCCAAGTCCCGTCAGCACAAGGCGGCCGTAGATCTCTCCGGCGGACATAAACTGGTCACAGTCAGCGAATGCGGGAATATCCCCGATCCCTCCAAATGCCTGGCGGCCGGAGAAACCTGGAACTGGTTCCTGGCTTGGGACCTGGAAAGTTACAGCCTGAATACGGATGCTTATTGGATGACC
The DNA here is from genome assembly GCA_002361625.1 of Bacteroidales bacterium UBA3289. Taxonomy (GTDB): domain Bacteria; phylum Bacteroidota; class Bacteroidia; order Bacteroidales; family UBA932; genus Cryptobacteroides. The sequence continues at coordinate 72,948 of DETL01000007.1, forward strand.
CTGATGTCTTCCACCCGTGTCCTCACCCGTGAACAAATGCCTTCCCTGAAATGATGAAAAAATACCTGACCCTCCTGGCCGTGACACTCTCGGCCGTCGCCTGCGGCGAAGACGATCCCGTGGACCCTACGCCCACCCCCGTCGCCCCTACCTCTATCACCCTGAGCAAGAGTTCCTTCGAGATTGCTCAGGCAGGGGAGACGGTGTCCCTGGACATCACTGCGCCGGCCCGTCCGCAGGTGACGGGCATGCCGTCCTGGATGACGTACAGGGACGGAACCTACAAGGACTATAAAATGACGGTGAGTTTCGTTGTCACCGCCAATGACACGTACGAGAGTCGTACGGCCTCGCTCTCCGTCGCGGCAGCCGGAGCCTCCGCCCAGACCGTGACGTTTACCCAGCCCGGCAAGGAATATACGCCTACGCCGGTGGATCCGTCCCCGCAGGACAACGATGCCTGGAAGATGGCGGCGACGCTGGGCCTGGGCTGGAACCTGGGCAACCAGTTTGACGGGTATTTCAACGGCTCCTGGGCCGGTGATAAGGAAGGCTATCCGGATGAGGGGGTGTGGCAGCCCGACGGAGCCAAACTGGCCACCCAGGCGACCTTCGACGGAGTGAAGGCGGCCGGTTTCACCAGCGTCCGCATCCCGGTGTCCTGGCTGAAGATGATCGGCCCGGCGCCGGATTACAAGATCGATGAGACCTGGATGAACCGCGTGTTTGAGGTGGTGGAGTATGCGCATAACGCCGGTTTGCATGTCATTGTCAATACCCACCATGACGAAAACCATGGTGTGGACAACGATTACCAGTGGCTGGACATCAAGAACGCGGCGAACAACGCTGCCCTGAATGAGCAGATCAAGGCCGAGATCAAGGCCGTATGGACCCAGATCGCCACGAAGTTCAAGGACTGCGACGACTGGCTCATCCTGGAGAGTTTCAACGAACTCAATGACGGCGGCTGGGGCTGGAGCGACGCCTTCCGGGCCAATCCCACGAAGCAGTGCAACATCCTCAACGAGTGGAACCAGGTCTTCGTGGATGCCGTCCGGGCTACCGGCGGCAAGAACGCCACCCGCTGGCTGGGCGTGCCCACCTATGCGGCGAACCCCGAGTACGAGAAGTACTTCACCATGCCGGAGGATCCGGCCGGGAAGGCCATGCTCGCCGTTCACTTCTACGATCCGTCGGATTATACCATCGGCGAAGCCCAGTACTCCGACTGGGGCCATACGGGTGCATCTGACAAGAAAGCCGCCTATGGCGATGAGGACCATGTCCGTTCCGTTTTCGGAAACCTGTGCACGAAGTATGTGGAAAAGAACGTTCCGGTCTATCTGGGTGAGTTTGGCTGTTCCATGCGGGCACAGTCGGATATCCGCGCCTGGAAGTTCTTCCTGTATTACCTGGAGTACATTGTCAAGGCGGCAAAGACCTATGGCCTTCCCTGTTTCCTCTGGGACAACGGCGCCATGGGATCGGGCCAGGAACAGCACGGGTATATCAACCACGGGACCGGTGCTTACATCGGCAACAGCAAGGTCCCGATCGATGTCATGAAGAAGGCCTGGTTCACCGAGGCGGAGGGGTATACTTTGGAAACGGTATATAATTCGGCGCCGAAGTTCTGAGATTCTTTGCGACGCTCAGAATGACCGGAAGGTTCAGATAATCAAGAAGAACATGATAAGAAAAGCAATTCCTCTGTTGGCCGCGATCGGCCTCGTATCCTGCGGGGGCGGAAATGACAAACCGATGGAAACACCGAAGGATCAATTGGTGCACACGTTATTCTCGCATGTCGAGAAGGGAGAGATCCTCTACGGCCACCAGGATGACTTGTCCTACGGCCATGCCTGGAAAGTGGAGGACTGGGAGAATGACGACCTCACCCGGTCCGACGTGAAAGCCGTGACGGGGAAGTATCCCGCCATCGTGGGCTTCGACCTCGGCGGCATCGAAATGGGGGACAAGGCCAACCTGGACAGCGTCGATTTCGGCCTCATGCGGAAGGCGGTCCTCACGCACGCGAAACGCGGCGGTATCGTCACTTTCTCCTGGCATCCGCGGAATCCGCTGACCGGCGGCGACGCCTGGGATGTCTCCTCCGACCAGGTGGTGAAATCCATCCTGGAAGGCGGCGAACTCCATGAGGTGTTCATGGATAAGTGGCTCCGGAACCTCGGCGACTTCCTGGAGAGCCTGGAAGGGACCCCGGTCATCTTCCGTCCCTGGCACGAGAACGTGGGCAGCTGGTTCTGGTGGGGCGGGAAGCTCTGCACCGAGCAGCAGTACAAGGAACTGTACCGGACCACCTGGACCTATCTCGTGAAAGCCCGCGGCCTGACCAACCTCCTGTGGTGCTACTCCCCGAACAGCAACATCTCCGTGGAGGAGTACATGGGCCGCTATCCCGGCGACGAGTTCGTGGACATGCTGGGTCTCGACCACTATGAGTACGTAGGCGAAGACGGCCTTGAGGAGGCCGGTGTCCGTTTTGCGGAGGAACTAAAGCGTTCTCTTACCTACATCAACCGCGTCGCGACGGAGCACCACAAGCTCATGTGCCTGTCCGAAACCGGCCTGGAGAGCCTTCCGGACCCGGATTGGTGGACCAAGGTCCTGCATCCTGCCCTAACGGACTTCCCCGTGGCCTATGTCCTGACGTGGCGCAATGCGCATGACAAACCGGACCATTTCTATGCCCCCTGGGAGGGCTTTGCGAACGCTTCGGACTTCGAGGCCTTCAGCAGCCTCGACGATATCGTTTTCCTAAACCTTTAAACCGATTGATATGACTTTCAACGAAAGGCTGGTTGAACTGAAGTACAACCACGAGCAGCTTCTCTCCCGTCCCAATGAACCCATCATGGGCAACGGCGTTTACGAGCGCTACAAGTATCCCATCCTGACGGCGGAGCACGCCCCCCTTTTCTGGCGCTACGACCTGGATGAAGCGACGAACCCTTACCTGATGGAGCGTTTCGGCATCCATGCGACCCTGAACAGCGGCGCTATCAAGTGGAACGGCAAGTACGTGCTGGTCGTCCGTGTGGAGGGAGCCGACCGCAAGTCCTTCTTCGCCGTGGCGGAGAGCCCCAACGGGGTGGACAACTTCCGCTTCTGGGACCGTCCCATCACGATGCCGGAGTACGGCGAACCGGCGACGAACGTCTATGACATGCGCCTGACGGCCCATGAGGACGGCTGGATCTACGGAATCTTCTGCGTGGAACGGAAGGACCCGGACGCCGCCCCCGGCGACCTGTCGTCGGCCGTCGCAGCCGCGGGCATCGCCCGGACGAAGGACCTCGTGAACTGGGAGCGCCTTCCGGACCTGCAGTCCCGGAGCCAGCAGCGGAACGTCGTCCTGCATCCCGAGTTCGTGGACGGGAAATATGCCCTGTACACGCGTCCGCAGGACGGTTTCATCGACGCGGGCAGCGGCAGCGGCATCGGCTGGGCGCTCGTGGATTCGATGGAGCATGCGGTCGTTCAGGAGGAGAAGATCATCAACCTCCGCCATTACCACACCATCAAGGAGGTCAAGAACGGCGAAGGCCCGCACCCCATCAAGACCCCGCAGGGCTGGCTTCATCTGGCCCATGGCGTCCGCGGCTGCGCGAGCGGCCTCCGCTACGTCCTGTACATGTATATGACCGCCTTGGACGACCCCGCCCGCGTGATCGCGGAACCGGCTGGCTTCTTCATGGCCCCGGAAGGGGAAGAGTACATCGGCGACGTGATGAACGTGCTCTTCGCCAACGGCTGGATTGCCGATGAGGACGGGAAGGTGTTCATCTACTACGCTTCCTCCGATACCCGGATGCACGTGGCGACCTCTACGGTGGACCGCCTGGTGGACTACTGCCTGCACACGGCTCCGGACGGCCTGCGCACGGGACTTTCCGTGGTGACGCTGAACCGGCTCATCGACAAGAATCTCAGAAAATAGTGTATATTTGTAGGAAATAACACTTTCGCTATGGCCAAACTCTCCGAAAAAATCGGATATGCCCTGGGTGATGCCGCCGCCGGCGGCATTACCTGGAAAGTCATGTCCATCGCTTTCCCGCTGTTCTTTACCAATGTCTTCGGTCTCACCGTGGCCGACACGGCGACCCTGATGCTGGTGGCCCGCCTGTTCGACGTCGTGACGGACCCGATCATGGGCGCCCTGGCGGACCGTACCCAGTCCAAGTGGGGCACCTACCGTCCCTGGCTCATCTTCGGCGCCATTCCGCTGGGCATCGTCTTCGCCCTGCTGCTGTACACGCCGGACTTCGGCCCCGTTGGCAAGCGGATCTGGGCCTATTCGCTGTATCTGCTGATGATGGCGGTCTATACGGCCGTGAACGTGCCCTACGGCTCGCTCCTGGGCGTCATGACGGACGATGACAACGAGAAGAACGAGTTCTCCTCCTATCGGATGGTGGGCGCCTATGCCATGGGTTTCATCACCCTGCTTTCCTTCCCGTACCTGCAGAAGATGGTGGGTGGAAGCGAAGCGCACCAGTACGCCACCCTCGGCGTCATCCTGGGCGCGCTGGCGGCTCTGGGCACCCTGGCCTGCGGACTTCTCACGAAGGAACGGCTCAAGCCCATCCGGGCGGAGAAGTTCTCCTTCAAACCCTTTGCTGACCTGTTCCGGAACCGGCCGTGGATCATCCTCACGCTCATCGGCATCTGCACGAACTTTTTCAACGGATTCCGCTATGCCGTCGCGGGTTACCTGCTGGAATACTGCCTGCACGGGGACGTGACCGTTTCCGGCCTCATCATCAACTACACCGTATTCATGACCTTCGGCGAGGTGACCTGCATGATCTTCGGCGGCCTGTCCCCGAAGTTCACCAAGTGGGTGGGCTCCAAGCGCAAGGCCTTCGTGTGGTCGGCCATCATCTGCGCCGTGACCTCCATCGCCTTCTTCTTCATCCCGATGGACCCGAAGTACATCTGGCTCATGATCGCGATGGTCATCCTCACTTCCATCGGCATCGGTTTCTATTCCCCGCTGCTGTGGTCCA
>DETL01000016.1:0-3778 GCA_002361625.1 Bacteroidales bacterium UBA3289
GATGCGGGGACGCGGAAAGAAAAAGAGGCATCTGAGCCTCTTTTTCTCGTAATAGCGTTCACCCAACGACTTCATATTCATCGACGCCGGGAATCAGCGCGATTGCCTGAGTTGATGCCGAGAGCATGATTCTGCATCGATTAATTATCTCGTGAGCATGTAATCACCTCATAAAACTACGCCGAACTCAGGGTAACGGGACATTATCTCACACTTTGTGCAACGTTCGGGATTATTGAGTATCCGGAATCCTTGCATCTTCGTGATTCTATTGCATCTCGACTTCCTGAAAAAACGACATACCCATCTTGGATTCTTCGATGAGATTGACGACCTTTGCTATCAGACAAACACAAGTGCCAAAGACCGCAAAGAGGGGCCATTGAGAGGCTGGTTTACAGCATGTTGACAGTAAAGTCGTAAGGTGCTGACAGTCAACCCCGCCTCGCCGCCGCGCAGGCTGAGATCAAGCAGAACGCGTAAGCGGATCTTAAGTACGAATCCGGGCGAAACAGTACGTTTTTGCCCGGATTTTCATATATTTGTGTCATTATGAAAAAGATTCTCATTGCTCTCGCTTTCATCACCTTGCTGGGTTCATGCAACCAGCACAAGGAAATGCTGTTCAACGGAAAGGACCTCGACGGGTGGGTGTTCTTCACCCGGGAGGACAGTACGGTCACGGAGCCCACGTTCACGGTCGTGGACGGTGCCCTGCACATCAGCGGCCAGCCGTTCGGCTACATCCGCACGGTGAAGAAGTATGGAGACTATACCCTGCACCTGCAGTGGCGCTGGGCCGGTCCCCGGGCCGACAGCGGCATCTTCAACCGTCTGCCGGACAATGACAAGGTGTGGCCGGACGGAATCCAGCTCCAGCTTCGGGAAAGTGACTTCGGCTACCTGTTCAGCGCGATTCCCCTGGAAGGGGTGGAAGGACCGTTCTTCCGGAAAGCGCCCCTGAGCGACGGCGACCCCGAGAAACCGGACGGAGAGTGGAACGAAACGGTCATCACTTGCCAGGGTGGCCACATCACCTGCACGGTGAATGGCGTCCTGGTCAATGAGGCCGTCGCCGAGGCCACCGAAGGCTACATCGGCTTCCAGAGCGAAGGCGGCGCCCTCGAATTCAGGGATATCTGGATCGACTAGTGGGAAAGGGCTTTTAGAAACGTCGGAAGAAGCGGCGTCAGGTCCCGGAAGCCGATGGTTTTCACCTGCGGATCGTCTTCCCAGACGACACCGCAGACATCGGCGTGACAGTCGATGGCGGAGTACCCGGCGGAGGAACGCTCGCCCGTCAGGCGGAGAGCAGGTGTCCAATGGAGGGCATCGGCACTTACCCAGACCGTGAGCCAGTTGCGGCGGTTGTAGCGGGAGGGTTCGCAGAAGGACATCAGGTAGAAGTCCCGGCCTTCGACGGAAGCCCGGCAGATGGTGCCCTGGCACACCAGATTCGGGTCGAAAGGATTCTCCACCTGCACCAGGCGGTTCCGGTCCATCTCGAACCGGTACAGGTTTCGGACATGCCCGTCTTTTTCGTTGCGGCAGTTCAGGTACACGGCCCCGTCCGGACCGACATAACAGGTGCTTTCATTGTCTTCGGGCGTCCCGGTGGCCGGGGAATAGGCCCACTCCTGCCCGGGCCTTCTGAACAGGATGCCGCTGTACCAATGTCCGCTGGAGCGGCCCATGCAGGGGATCACCAGCGTACCGTCCTGCGTCTGGATGCCATTGGCCGGAGAAGGGACCATCCAGTCGTAGGGCCAGGGTTCCCAGGCCTTTTCGGGCACGCGGCCGATGGCCGACCAGGTGAGGCCGTCGTCATCGGAATACACATAGCAGGAAGCGATCTCCGCCGGCGTGGCGTCCATCGCCATTCCGGAAGCCGTCCGCGTTGCCAGGAAGAAGAGCCAGATCCTTCCCGCAGGTCCATGTGCCCCCATCCGGTCCACCGTAAAGGACGGATTCATGAATTTTCCCCACCCGCCGGCGTTGTAGGAGAGGGTTTCCAGGTCATAGACCCACGCACCGTCCCGTTCCTTCCGGGCGATATAAATCCCTGTCAATGAGCCGTCGGACGTCGTCGGCCTCTGCTCCGTCGCCGCCAGGAACGCCCCTTGGGCCGTCACGACAATCGCCGGAATCCGCTTGCTGGCGCCACCCTGCGCCGGGGAAAACACTTGCTCGAACATAGGCTTGCAATAATTATCCCCGCACCATCTCCCACAGCACGACGCCCACGCTGACGCTGACGTTCAGGGAATGCTTGGTGCCGTATTGGGGGATTTCCAGGGAGAAATCGGAGGCGTCCACAACGTCCTGGCGGACGCCGGAAACTTCGTTGCCGAAGATGAGGGCGTACTTCCGGCCGGGGTCGCGCTGGAAGGTGCCCAGTTTCACCGATTGGACGGTCTGTTCCACCGCGACGACGGTATAACCTTCGGCCTGCAGGCGACGGACGGCCTCCAGGGTGTCATCCAGATGTTCCCAGGGGACGGAATCCTCGGCGCCGAGGGCGGATTTATGGATTTCCGCGGAGGGCGGGACCGCCGAAATACCGCACAGAAAGACCTTGTCGATGCCGAAGGAATCGGCCGTCCGGAAGGCGCTGCCCACGTTGTGCGCGCTGCGGATGTTGTCCAGTACGACGACGAGTCCGGAATCCGGCCGTTCCCGGTACTGGGCGGCCGACATGCGTCCCAGTTCGATGTTGAGAAGTTTTCTGTCTTTCATGGCAGCAAAGTTAAGAAAAAAACCTATCTTTGTGGCTGCGAAAACCACTTTGCGACAAACACACCCACACGCTATGAAACAAGACCTCCAGATCTTCGATCTGATCAAGAAAGAAAAAGACCGCCAGGCCTCCGGCCTCGAGCTGATCGCTTCTGAAAACTACGTCTCCGACCAGGTCATGGCCGCCATGGGCTCCATCTGCACCAACAAGTACGCGGAGGGTTATCCCGGCAAGCGCTACTATGGCGGCTGCGAGGTGGTGGACCAGATCGAGCAGATCGCCATCGACCGTCTCTGCAAGCTCTACGATGCGGAATATGCCAATGTCCAGCCCCACTCCGGCGCCCAGGCCAACATGGCCGTCACGATGGCCGTCCTCCGTCCCGGGGACGTGTTCATGGGCCTGGACCTGTCCATGGGCGGACACCTCACCCACGGCTCGCCCGTGAACGCCTCCGGCATCCTGTACAAGCCGGTGCCCTATGGCCTGAATCCGGAAACCGGCCGCGTGGACTATGACGAGATGGAGCGCAAGGCCCTCGAATGCAAGCCCAAGCTCATCATCGGCGGCGCCTCCGCCTACTCCCGCGAATGGGACTACGAACGTATGCGCAAGATCGCCGACGAGGTGGGCGCCATCCTCTGGATCGACATGGCCCATACCGCCGGCCTCATTGCCGCCGGTCTCCTGAAGAACCCGGTCAAGTACGCGCACATCGTCACATCCACCACCCACAAGACCCTCCGCGGACCGCGCGGCGGCGTTATCCTGATGGGCAAGGACTTCGACAACCCGTGGGGCCTCACCACCCCGAAGGGCGAAATCAAGAAGATGAGCGCCATCCTGAACTCCAGCGTCTTCCCGGGCATCCAGGGCGGTCCGCTCGAGCATGTGATCGCCGCCAAGGCCGTGGCCTTCTACGAGGCCGCCCAGCCGGAGTATGTCTCCTACCAGAAGCAGGTTATCGCCAATGCGGCCACCATGTGCGCCGAGTTCCTCCGCCGCGGCTACAACATCATCTCCGGCGGCACGGACAACCAC
>DETL01000016.1:3814-34173 GCA_002361625.1 Bacteroidales bacterium UBA3289
CAACCACCTGATGCTCATCGACCTCCGCACCAAGTTCCCGGATCTCACCGGCCGCGTCGCCGAGAAGGAACTCGTGAAAGCCGACATCACCGTGAACAAGAACATGGTTCCGTTCGACAGCCGCAGCGCCTTCCAGACCAGCGGCCTGCGCATCGGCACCCCGGCCATCACCTCCCGCGGCTTCGTGGAGAAGGACATGCTGGACATCGTCGAGCTCATCGACACCGTCCTCGCCTCCGCCAATACGCATTTCGCCGCCATCACCGCAAAGGAACCCACCGAGGAGCAGCTCGCCGAGCGCGCCGCCCATGCGAAGGTTCTCGAGGACGTGGTCCGCAAGGTCCACATGATGACCTCCGGCCGCCCGCTGAACCGGTACTAAGGCTCGCGGAAATCCAGACAGCAAAAAAGGGGCAGAACCACTTGGTTCTGCCCCTTTTTCAGTTCAGAGCTTTCAGAGCTCGACCACCCGATAGGACGTCGTACCCAGGCCCATTTCTTCGCCGCGGGTGACGATGCGGATGCCGTGACGCTGTTCGATGCGGTCCAGGAGCGGCTTGGTATCGTTGTTCGCATCCTTCGGGATGCTCATGACCTGGTCCAGGCAGAACTTGTCCAGCGCCACCGGATCCAGGGAGGCGGCGATGCCGATATCCTGGATGGTCGGATCGTGCGGATTGCCGTCGCAGTCGCAATCGATGGAGAGATTGTTCATGACGTCGATGTAGAGGATACGCTCGCCACCGCCGAAGTACTCGTGCACGGCCTGGGCGGCGGCAGACATGGACTCGATGAAGGGCGTATTCTTGTCCGGGGAAAGGAACCAGCCGTCCGGCGCGTGCAGGTCACCGCTTTCCGAGGCCTGCTGATGCTTTCCGGCGGAGTGGATGTACACCTTTCCGTTCGGGGAGGCGACGCCGATGGAGGCGTTCTTGAGCACGCCGCCGAAACCGCCCATCGCGTGGCCCTTGAAATGGGCCAGGTTGATCATGAAGTCGTAGTTCTTCAGATGGGAACCCACGATATCGTACTTGATCCACTTGTCATCCTTGACCGGGATCTGGAACTCCCCTTCCTCGTCCATGATGTCCACGGGCGCGACGTCATAGAAGCCATGGGCCTTGATGGTCTCCTTGTGGACGGCCGTATTGGCCCGGGAGCCGCCGTAGGCGGTATTGCATTCAACGATGGTTCCGTTTACCTTCTTTACGAGCGGAGCGATGAGCTCCGGCTTCAGGTAGTTGTGCCCGCCCATTTCGCCGGTGGAGATCTTCACGGCCACACGGCCGGTGGCTTTCCGGCCCACGGCCTCATAGACCTTCACGAGGCTCTCCGGAGTGATCTCCCGGGTGAAATAGACGACGGATGCGGCCGCGGAGTCGTCCGTGACCTGCGTCGGAGTGATGGACTTGTTGTTGCGGTTCGTGTTCCCGCAGGACACCAGTGCCGCGGTGGCTGCCAGAAGGGCGCCGAAAAGGAGTATGTGTTTGCTATTCATGGTCGATCAATGTTTCGTCGTGATCAGGATGACGCCATTCGCCCCGCGGACCCCGTAGATGGAGGACGACCCGTCCTTCAGGACATCCACGGTCTTGACGTCATGGGGATTGATGGTGGACAGGTCCGAGACTTCCGCCCCGTCCACGAGGATCAGCGGCTCGGTGGATGAATTGATGGAACCGATTCCACGGATGATGATCCGCTTGTCCGGAGTCACCTGAAGACCGGGAACCCGTCCCTGCAGGTATTCATACATGTCGGAATAGGACTTGGTCTGCGTATCCCGCTCCATATCCAGGGTGGCGACGGAAGTCGTCAGGTCACTCTTTTTCACCGTGCCATATCCGATATTCACGTCCGTGTCCTCCCGGGGTACCCGGAGGGAAGGGCCGCAGCCTGACACGAAGAGCAGTACCCCTGCCCAATAAACCAAGCGTTTCATGCAGCTCATATCCCAAACGGTCAGATAATCTCGATGTCGTCGGATGCGATCCAGCCGCGACGCCCGTCGGCCAGTTCGATGTCCTTGTAGCCCGATACCTCGTCCAGCACCTTTACCTTGGTTCCTTCATGCAGGATGAACAGGGATTTGGCCGCATCGGAGGAAGGCGAACTGGTCACGGAAGAGACCGGACGCATCACGATGGCCTCGTCATGCCGCTCGGCATCGGCTTTCTGGCTGCGTGCGAAGCCGAAAGCCGCCAAAGACAGCAGGAGGGTGGCGATCCCCGCGAAGAAACCGGTCCTGCGCATCCCGGCCGTAGGTCCGAGGAGGAACAGCAGCACGAGGGCCAGGGTCAGGGCCAGGAAAACCAGCGACAGGACGGCCCAGGCATCGGACGACATCCAGTATCCGATTTTCCGAATCCAGGTCTTCAGGATGAACTCCGGGACCTCGTCGATGCGGTCCTGGGTCATCGCCCGGGCGAATTCCAGGTTGTAGCGGACATCCGCATCGGAAGGATCCAGCCGGAGGGCGCGCTCGTAGTTCAGGACGGCCTGGGCGGTCTCCCCTGTCTTGAAATAAGCGTTTCCGAGGTTGTAATACAGTTCCTTGGAACGGAGCCCGGTAGCGGCCACGTCGGACCAGTCCTGGAGGGCTTCCGCCCATTGCCCGGCCGAATAGGCCTCCACACCGGCCGTCCACAGCGAATCCGGATAACTTTCAGCAGCCTGCGCTCCCAGCGGAAGGGCCAGCAGCAGGGCAATCACAGGAGCGGCCGCAGCCGCGGAAATACCTTTCTTCATGGAAGAATCGATGGCGGTAATGACGGAGACGGCCTGCTCGTAATGGGCGTTCATCGCCTCATGGCCGGCATCCGGCGCATAACGGGCGTATTCGCAAGCGTCCAGCAGGTCCGTAAAGGATTTCACCGTCGCCTCGGGGACACCGCGGGCGGAGAGCGCTTCGGCAATGTTCTCCTTGCTCTGGTCGGCCATGTCCATCGTGAGCTTGTCGGCGATGAAGCCGATGAGGGCCCGGTGCAGTTCCTCATAGAAGGCCGTATAAAGATTCTTGTTCAGGAAATCGCCGGCCAGTTTGAGCCGCTTCAGCGCCTGGCGCGTCGCCTTCCGGTTGCGGGTGCCCACGACATCGGCCCGGCGGGCGGCCAGTTTCCGCAGGGACAGCCAAACCGCAGCGGCAGCCAGGACAAGGAAGGCCGCCAGGCCCCAGAAGAGCGGTTTCCCGACAAAGAAGCCCTTGTCTTCCGACAGGGAAGTCTTCGTCTTAATGAAACGGATGTCTTCGCCCAGGTTCTTCACCCCTTTCCGGTCCACGGTGAGCGTTCCGGCCCCGTCCTGAACGGGCTGGGTGGCGCCGCCGGCACTCCGGGCGACGGAAAGCCGCAGGGAGTCCGTGGATGCCGTGGCATACCGGTGTCCTTTCACGTCATAATAGGAGAAGCGGACCGGAGGAAGGGTAAACGCTCCCGGACTGCGCGGAATGAACGGATACTCGAAGGTCTTGGAACCGTTGGTCCCGCTCTTGTCGGTTGCGCTCGTGGCCTTCACGTCGTAGGCCTCAAAGTCCGGCGGGAAAGAGATCTTGGGGGCTTCCACCAGGGAAACATTGCCCTTGCCCGTCACCGTGACGATCAGCGACGCCGCATCATGCGTCCGCAGCGAATCCTTGCTGATCCGGGCCGACACGCTGTACTCGCCCACAGCGCCGGAGAAGCCGGCCGGAGCGCCGCCCGGCAGGGCGGTCACCTTGACACCGATCGCCGGGGTCATCACCCGCTGGCGCTGGGTCACATAGTCATTCTCGAAAAAGTCGTCGAAGATGGAGCCGGTCCTCTGACGCTGGGTCCGGACATTCACCAGGCACACGACTTCGGAAGGGTCGATGGTGAGCGTTCCCGACTTCTGCGGGATGAGCACCCACCGGCGGAGGACCGCCGCATTGAACATCTTGTCCCCCACCTGCTCGCGCTGGAATTCGATATTCTGGGGAGTATCCACCTCCTGACTCCAGAAACCGTTGAACTTCGGGAACTTCGCATCTTCAAAACCGGTCAGGTTCGTCCGCTGGTAGATCTTGAGGGTCGCCGTGATGGGTTCGCCTACGACGGCCTCCCGCTTGCTCAGGTTCAACCGCATGAAGATCTCGCCGGTATTCTGGGAGGCCGATTGTCTCGCCTCCCCCGCCGAACCGGAAGCGTTTCCGGAGGTGCCTCCGGAGCCTCCCTGGGCTGCGGCAGCCTCATCCCGCCCTTCTACGACGGTCACTTGCGCGGCGCGGGAGTGGATCTCCGTCCCTTTCACCGTCGCCGTGGCGGATGCCAGCTGGAACGCACCGGTCTTCTTCGCCTGGAGGATATAGGTATAAGAGGTCTGGGAAGTCTTCGTCGTTTTCCCGTTCACGATGGAAATGCTGGTCGAGGTCCCCTTCTGCGGGCCCCAGACAAGGGTGAAATCGTCCCCGGGACTCCACTGGAAATCGGACGGGGCATGTTCACCGTCCACGACGAAGACGACATTGAACCGCTCACCCAATTCCACGATATTGTGTACTTCCACCCGGATGGTCTGCGCCCACCCGGTAAGGGTCATCACAAACGCCGCAAGGGCAGTCATCCATCTTTTCATCGGCTTACCAATTCTTTTCTTTCTGGCGGGACTTGAGCACCGCCGCCTTTTCCTTGTTCACCTTGTCCTGGGTCTCCTTCTCCTTGGCCTGGATGGCCTGGAGCATCTGCTGGGCCTGCTGCGGAGAAATCCCGCTCTCCCCGTTCCGGGGCTTTTGCTGCTGGTCCTGCTGATCCTGGTCCTGATTCTGATCCTGCTGGTCCTGATTCTGGTCCTGCTGATTCTGATCCTGGTTCTGCTGGTCCTGGTTCTGATCCTGATTCTGATCCTGATTCTGGTCGTTCCCCCCACCGCCGCCATCCGGATTGTTCTCCAGCATCTTGCGGGCATAGACATAATTCTCCTTCGCCTCCATGTCGTCCGGCCGGATCAGCAGCGCCTGGATGAAGGATTCCATCGCCGCACGGTACTGCTTCTGCTGCAGGGCGGCGTCGCCGGCATTGAAATACGTGTCGAAGGCGTAGTCCGCCTGTTTGCGGGGTTTCGCCTCCGGAACATGCCGGAGCGCCTGTTCGTAAGACTTTCCGGCGCCTGCGAAATCACCCTGTCGATACAGGTTGTTGCCCAGGTCATAAGCCGCAGGGACGGAGGTACTGTCGGCATTCAGGGCCTTGCGGTAGCTGATGTCAGCATCGCCATACTTCGCCTTGTCGAACTGACGGTTGCCCCGGCGGACATCTTTCCGGTCCACCTGCGCAAACGCAGCCACGCTCAGGAACAGCGCTATGAAAATCAAGAACTTCCTCATTGGTCGAACCATTTCCGCTTCGGACGCCGCTCGCCGATGAGCATCTCGATCACCAGCAGGGCCAGCGCGATCCCGAAGAAATACATGTACTGTTCGTCATACTCCTCGAAGACGATGGAACCGAACTCCTCGTCCTCCATCCGGCGCACATCCTCGATGATGGGATTCAGGCCGAACTCGTCACCGCCGGCATGGACATAGGCCCCGTTGCCGGACTTGGCCACCTGCCGGAGGACCTCCTCGTCCAGTTTGGTGACGACGATCTCGCCGTCCTTGTCCTTCATCAAGCCGCCCTCGAAGGGGATCGGCTGTCCGTCGGCGGATCCCACGCCCACCGTATAGACCCGGATTCCGTTCTCGGCAGCTTCCTTGGCGGCGGCCACCGGATCGTCCTCGTGGTTTTCACCGTCGGAAATGACGATGATCACCCGGCTCTTCTCGCTCTGCGCGCTGAAACTCCGGATGGCCGTATAGATGGCATCGCCCATCGCCGTCCCCTGTACCGGGACCGAGCCCGTATCGATGCTCCCAAGGAACATCTTGGCGGACACATAGTCCGTCGTGACCGGGAGCTGGACGAAAGAGGTTCCGGCAAAAAGGATCAGGCCGATACGGTCGTCCTTCAGGCGGTCCGTCAGCCTGGAAATCGCGAGTTTGGCCCGCTCCAGCCGGTTCGGAGAGTAGTCCTCGGCCAGCATGGAGTTGGAGACGTCCAGGCAGATCACGATTTCCGCACCCCGGGACTTGTGCTCGGAGAGCTTCGCGCCGATCTGCGGGCGGGCGAGCCCGATGACGAAGAAGGCGAAGGCGAGGCTGAAGAGGATCATCTTCACCCAGCCTTTGGGGCCGGACCAGGAAGGCATCAGGGCCTTCACGAGCGCCTCGTCGCCGAATTTCCGCACCCGACGGGTCCGGAGATGCCTCCACATCCCGTATCCCAGCAGGAACAGGGGAACCAGCAACAGCAGGTACAGGAAGCGATATTGGGCGAACATCAACATATCACGGCAATCTTCTGAGGAGGGCACGGATGATCACCTCCAGCAGGAGGCATACCAGCGCCCAGATGGCATATTTCGGAAACAGGTCCTTGTAGATGGGGAAGCTGTCCACGGTCGTACGGGTCTTTTCCATCTTCCCGATCTCCCCGTAGATCTCCGCCAGCTTCGTGTTGTCGTCTGCCCGGAAATACTTTCCGCCGGTCTCGGCGGCAATCTGCTTCAGGAGGGGTTCGTCGATCTCGACCTTCATGTTCTGCACGTCCGGTCCCCAGGGGGTCATGACCGGATACGGAGCCTCTCCTTCCCGACCCACGCCGATGGTATAGACCCGGATCCCGTAGGTCTTCGCGATCTCGGCGGCCATCGCCGGATCCACCTCGCCGCGGTTGTTCACACCGTCGGTCAGGAGGATGACCACGCGGCTCTTCGCGTCGGAATCCTTCATGCGGGCGACGGCGGTCGCCAGGCCGTTGCCGATGGCGGTACCGTCCTCGATGAGGTCCGTCTGGACCTCTTTCATCAGGTTGATGAGGGTGGCCCGGTCGGTGGTCAGGGGGCACTGGGTGTAGCTTTCCCCGGCGAACACGACGATGCCCATCCGGTCGGTCGGACGCTGGGCGATGAACTCGATGGAAATGTCCTTCGCGGCACTCAGGCGGTCCGGCTTGAAGTCCCGCGCCAGCATACTCGTGGAGACGTCGATCGCCAGGACGATGTCGATGCCTTCGGTGTCCACCCGTTCCATCTCGGTCTTGGACCGCGGACGGGCGATGCACACGATGAGGAGGCACAGCGCCGCCAGCCGAAGGGCCTCCGGCAGATGGCGGATCCACCCGAGGACCGTATTCCCGCCCGCCTGCCAGGGAGTCACGGTGGACACCCGGAGGTGCGGACGGCGTTCCTTCAGCTCCCGCCACAGGTACAGGCCCAGCAGGAGGACCGGGAGGGCGAGAAGCCACAGGAGATATGGATACTCAAAATACATCTTTACCGGGGCATATAGTCTTCATCCCTTTCCTCGTGCTGCACCGGAGCGGGCTTTTCCTCCGTCTGCTCCGCCGTGGCCGCTTCCTCCTCCACTTCGCTCTGGTAGGTGGATGTCACAAAGCGGACGGCCTGCGGAAGGACGGTCGCATTGTCTTCGGGCGTCGCGACGTATTTCGCGAATTTCACGAAATCGGCACGTTCGAAAAGGGTTTTCATCTCTTCATAGAGGTCCGCCGGGATATCGGTCTTCCGCAGATCCTGGAAGATCTCGGCGGTCGTCATCTCCATCGCGCCCACGCCATAGCGGGCGACGATATATTCGCGGAGGGCGTCCGTAACGCCGGAGTAGAACAGCTTCTGCTTCTCCGGAGCCCAGTACTTGTCTCCGCGCCACTTGTCCAGCTTCCGGAGCGCCGTGATATGGGCCGGTTCCCGGAAAGCGGGTCCCTCGGCGGCACGACGCCGGCTGCGGAGCCAGGCGACGAGACCGACGACCAGGAGCGCCAGACACCAGAAGCCGAGCAGCCAGGGCAGAACCTCCCGGACGGTAAGCGGATAGCCTGCCTGGGGCCGGATGTCATGCGGCACGAAGGTGGCCGTATCGACCGGCATGGTGAATACCTGGATCTTCTGGGGCTCGAACCGGAGCGTGTCCACGGTTCCGTCCGCACCGATCCGCTGGACGAAAAGGGGCGGCAGTTCGTACTCCCCTTCCTCGAAAGGCTGGATCGCGATCTGCGCGCGGATATCCAGGAGCCGGGAATTCGTAGCCCGGATCTTCTGGACCTTTACGGTGTCGATCTGCCACATGGGCAGGGCCAGGACATCCTGCATGAAGGGATTCGCGACCTCGGGAAACGCCAGGACGGTGCTGTCCGGGACATTCGTCAGCTCGAAACCATAGAGCAGGCGGTCGGCGACCAGGATGGAGTCGCGCGGGGTGACGGGACGCAGGAACGAGCCTTCCTTCAGGATCACCCGGCCTCCGGTCCCCGCGGCGGTCGTGTCCTGCCACGACTCCTGGGCCGAAGCCGCAAGGGCGGTCAGGAGCAGGGCCGATATGAGCAAACACCTTTTCATCATCTTTTGTGGAAAAGGGCCATCAGATTCTTGACATAATCCTCCCCCGTCGCCGTGTCCACGCTGTCCACCTGATAGCGGTTGAACAGTTTCCCGGCCGCCTCGTTGGCATTCCGGAACCAGTTCTCGTACGCAGCCCGGGTGGCTCGGGAAGAGGTATTGACCCAGGCGGAGCGTCCGGTCTCGGAGTCCTTCACATGCACGAGGCCGACATCCGGAATGGACCGCTCCCGCGGGTCGTACACCCGGACGACGGAGACATCGTGCCGGTTCACCGCCACTTTCAGCGCATCCTCATAACGCGGGGCGCCGGAAGCATCGACATCCAGCATGTCGCTGAGGACGAAGGCGGTGCAGCGGCGTTTGATGGCATTGGTCAGGTAACGGAGGGCTTCGCCGATGTCCGTTCCGTCGTGTTCGGGGGTGTATTCCAGGATTTCGCGGATGATGTGGAGGAGATGGCTGCGTCCTTTCTTGGGCGGAATGAATTTCTCGACCCGGTCGCTGAAGAACAGGGCGCCTACCTTGTCGTTGTTGAGCATCGCGGAGAAGGCCAGCGTAGCGGCGATCTCGGCCACCAGCTCCCGTTTGGTCTCGCCCGCCGTTCCGAACAGGCCGGACCGGCTGATGTCGATGAGGAGGACGACCGTCAGTTCCCGCTCTTCCTCGAACACCTTCACGTAAGGAGCGCTCATCCTGGCGGTTACGTTCCAGTCCATGTTCCGCACATCGTCCCCGTACTGGTACTCCCGGACTTCGCTGAAGGCCATGCCGCGGCCCTTGAAGGCCGAATGGTACTCGCCGGCGAAAATCTGGTGCGAGAGTGCCTTGGTCTTGATCTCGATCTTGCGGACCCGCTTGAGAAGCTCCTGGGGTGTCATGGCTTACGGAACGATGACCGCGTTGATGATCTTTTCGATAATCTCTTCCGTGGTGACATTCTCCGCCTCGGCTTCGTAGGTGAGGCCGATCCGGTGACGGAGCACCTCGTTGCACACGGCCCGGACATCCTCGGGGATCACGTACCCGCGGCGCTTGATGAAGGCGTAGGCCTTGGCGGCCATGGCGAGGGAGATGGAGGCACGCGGGGAGGCACCGTAGGAAATCAGGTCTCCGAGATCCTTCAGGCCATATTCTTCCGGCGTACGGGTGGCATAGACGATATCCACGATATAGCGCTCGATCTTCTCGTCCATATACACGTCACGGACGACGGCACGGGCACGGATGATGTCTTCGGGCTTCACGACGGCATCGGCCTTGGGGAAGGTGCCGCTGTTGTTCATGCGGATGATCTGGCGCTCCTCGTCCTTCTTGGGATAGGAGACGACCACCTTGAGCATGAAACGGTCCACCTGGGCCTCCGGAAGCGGATAGGTACCTTCCTGCTCGATGGGGTTCTGGGTGGCCATCACGAGGAAGGGTTCCGGCAGGCGGAAGGTTTCCTCGCCGATGGTGACCTGATGCTCCTGCATCGCTTCCAGAAGGGCGCTCTGGACTTTCGCCGGGGAACGGTTGATTTCATCCGCCAGGACGAAATTCGCGAAGATGGGGCCTTTGTGGACTTCGAAGTCCTCTTTCTTCTGGGAATAGATGAGAGTACCCACGACATCCGCCGGGAGAAGGTCCGGGGTGAACTGGATGCGGTTGAACTTCGCGTCCACGGCCTGAGCCAGGGTGTTGATGGCGAGGGTCTTCGCCAGGCCCGGGACACCCTCCAGGAGGATGTGTCCACCGGAGAGCAGGCCGATGAGGAGATTGTCCACGAGGGCCTTCTGGCCCACGATGACCTTGCCCATTTCGAGGGTGAGCAGGTCCACGAAAGAGCTCTCTTTCTGGATGCGTTCGTTCAGTTCCTTAATGTTTACGCTTTCCATATAAATTGTTACATTTGCACATGCGTTATATCCTCAGCCTCTCCTACGACGGTTCCGCCTTCTGCGGCTGGCAGATCCAGCCCTCCTCCCCTTCCGTCCAGCAGTGCCTGGAAGAAGCGCTCGGGAAGCTTTGCGGCGGTGTCATCTCTGTCACAGGCGCCGGCCGCACTGACACGGGTGTCCACGCGGCCGGGTATGTCGCCCACTTCGACCTGACAGGCTCCCTTCCCTTCGAGGCATCCGATTTTTGCTACAAATTAAATGCCATTTTACCCCGTTCCATCGTGGTTCACGGGGTATTTCCGGCATCCGACGATTTCCACGCCCGCTTCAGCGCCACGCAGCGTTCCTATACCTATTTCATCCATCGGAAGAAAGACCCTTTCGTGGCCGCCTATTCCTGGCAGTGCGGCTTCCCGGGCCTGGATTTCGACGCCATGAACGCCGCCTGCCCCTACCTCCTGGGCACCCACGACTTCTCGTGCTTCGAAAAGACCGGCGGTGCCAACAAAACCTCCCTCTGCACCGTCACCGAAGCCTTTTGGGCTCCTTACGTTCCAACACACGTATCCTTGATGTGTTATGGACGGGCGGAGGAGGAGGGTGTTATTCCGGAAACCTCTGGCCACCCTCGGCCAGATAAGAGGGAGGGGCCCATCGCTTGCGATGGGAGGGGCCGGAGCGAAGCGGAGGCGGTTTCCGGAATAATACCCTCCTCCGGAGAAAACCCGCCCTATTGGTATTTCCGCGTGAGTGCGGACCGGTTCCTGAGGAATATGGTCCGGGCGATCGTGGGGACGCTGATCGAGGTGGGGCGCGGGAAGCACGACCCGGCCTGGGTGAAGGAACTCATCGAAACGGGGAGCCGGGGGGATGCCGGCGAGTCCGTGCCCGGACATGCGCTGTTCCTGAGCAAAGTCCGGTATTAAAATATTCTTCGTATATTTGCAGGTTACATGAAAAACCTGTGGTCCGAAATACTCGTGCCGGTGGTCGTGGCCGGGCTTACGATGGCGGGCACCGTCGGGGTGGAAGCAACCCGGACGGTCCGCCCGGAGAGCCGGTTCCATCTCCTGCACGTGCTGCAGCTGGACACCCTCCAGCGGGATTCGGTCCTGCCGGATACGACGAAAAAGACCGCCCCGGCCCGAAAGGATACCGCCCGGATGGCGGACACCGAAGAAGACTTCGACTTTTTCGGCGAAAACGCCGCGGCCGATACGACGCCCCGCATCTTCGCGCGCGACACCATGAAGGTGCCGGACAGCCTCAAACGGACCGACCCCTTCCTCTATAAATGGTATGTAGCCACCCGGGATTCCTTCACGCACCGGCTGGTCGTCGATTCCCTGAAGGCCGCCGGCGACAGCCTGGACTGGCCCGTCATCGACTCCCTGTACCTCGCGGATTCCACGGCCGTCGCCCAGGAGAAGTTCCGCATCTGGTATGCCGGCCTGTCCAAGGCGGAGCGCAAGAAATACGACTACGAGCAGAAGCTCCCCGCCATCCTCCGGCGCCAGGATTCCATCCAGCAGGTGAAGGACAGCCTCAAGCACATCAAGGACAGCATCCGGGAAAACACCCCGCGCATCCTCGAGACGGCATTCCTGCCGGACAGTCTCTACTACAAGCGCCTCGTCGCCTGGAAGCACGACCGGTACTTCAACCGGGTGGAGGTCATGGACTGGGACACCACGTTCAACTACCATTTCCACGACTATCCCTACCTGAAGGAGGACATCGGCGGAACGACCCTCGGCCCGACCGGGACGGCCGTGCAGTCCTACAGTTTCTTCAAGCGGACGGACCCGTCGTCCACGGTGAGTTACTACGCCCCCTATGAGAGCTGGACCTACGACGCCTCCTCCATCCCGATGTTCAACACGAAGACCCCGTACACGGAACTTTCCTATGCGGGAAACCTCCTGAACTCCGAGACCCAGTCCAACGACGACATCCGGATCTTCACGACCCAGAACATCCTTCCCTCCCTGAACATCGCCCTTGAATTCAAGACCTACGGCGGCGCCGGCATCCTCAAGAACCAGAAAGGGCGGAACAAGACGGCCTATGCCACCGGCAACTATATCGGCAAGAAATACCTCCTGCACGCCGGCCTGATCTGGAATTCCATCGACCGGGCGGAGAACGGCGGCATCCTGGACAATTCGATGGTCCGGGATACGACCGTGGACGTGCGCGAAATCGACGTAGCCCTGTCGTCGGCCAGCAACAAGTACTCCAAACGGACGGTCTTCCTGGACCAGACCTACCGCATTCCCTTCTCCTTCATCGAGAACTGGAAACACCGCGGGGATACCTCCTGGGTACGGAAAGACACGCTGGACAAGGACCTGACCTCCGCCTTCATCGGCACCGAAAGCGAATGGAGCGTGTACAACAAGATGTACAAGGACGAGGTGGGATCCTCGGACCTCGCCGGCCGGGCCTTCTACAACGACCAGTTCTACATCAATCCGTCGAAGAGCGCGGACTCGCTCCATACCGTCCGGCTGGACAACCGGGTGTTCCTGCGGTTCCAGCCCTGGCATGAGGACGCGGTGGTCTCCAAGGTGGAAGGCGGTATCGGCGACCGTTATCAGACCTTCTACCGCATGCAGCCCGGCAGCTATCTGCGGAAGCCCGATCCGGTCAAGTGGAATTCGGTCTATGCCTATGCGGGCGCGGAAGGACGGCTGAGCCGCTACCTGGACTGGGACGCCCTCGGAAAGATCAATTTCGCCGGTACGGAGGCCGGTGATTTCCTGCTGGCCGCGAATGCCCGGCTGAGCGTGTTCCCGTTCCACCGCCAGCCCAAGAGTCCCATCAGTATCACAGGCCGGTTCGAGACTTCGCTGAAGGAACCGGATTTCTACGAGCAGCATCTGTACGCGAACCACTTCAAGTGGGACAACGACTTCTCCAAGACCTCCACGACCAAGGTCGAGGCCGCCCTGGACATTCCCCGCTGGCGCTTGCATGCATCGGCCGGCTATGCCCTGCTGGCCGGCAACATCTACTACGACACCCTGGGCGTCGTCCGCCAGAATGCGGAAGCGATGAGCATCCTGACCGCCGCCCTGAGGAAGGACTTCAAGCTGGGCATCCTGCGCCTGGACAACCGGGCCCTCTTCCAGCTCTCCTCCAAGCCGGATGTCGTTCCGCTCCCCAAACTGGTCCTCAACCTCCGCTGGTATCTCCAGTTCCCGATCGTCCGGGAGGACGTCCTGCAGATGCAGGTGGGCGTGGACGCCCGTTACAACACCAAATGGTACGCCCCGGGATTCAATCCCGTCACCGGCACGTTCTACAACCAGCGGGAAGAGGAATATGGCGCCTGCCCGTACTTCGACGCATTCATCAACATGCAGTGGAAGCAGGCGTGCATCTTTATCAAGATGGAGAATGCCGGACAGGGCTGGCCCAACAAGGATCACGATTATTTCAGCGCACATCATTACATCCATCCGGCACGCATCTTCAAGGTGGGCATCTACTGGCCGTTCTACCCGAGTCTCGGCAGCAACCGGAAGATGTCCGAACGGGCCAGTTCCGGCCTGGGCGGCGGAGGCGGCAGCAGCGGCGGGGGCGGCGGACTCCGCGGCGGCCTGGGCAACATGATGGGCGGCCGTTGACATCCCATGAATCCTACGCTCCGTAAATATCTGATCGTCACCGTTACGACCCTTGCCGTGGCCGTGTGTCTTCCCCTGACGACCCGGAAGACGGAGATGGGGCACCCACCGGTGAAGCTTCGCTGCGTCATCGACCTCAAAGGGGAACCGGTGCGGGGCTTGACGGTGGGCATGAACAAGATCATCCTCCGCGAATTCGCCGACGACCATGGGCTGGACATCGAATTCATCACCCCTGCCGATACGTCCAACTACCTGGATTCCCTGCAGGACGAGACGGTGGACCTGCTGGTGATGTTCCGGGCCGACAGTCTCCACCGGGACGGTTTCATCAGTACGCTCCCCTACCGGGACAGCACCGTCTGGGTCGTCCGGGACGACCGGAGGGATGCGGTACGCCGGCTCAACGCCTGGATATCGGCGATGGAACAGGGCGGCGGCATCCGGAAAATCGGCCGGACCTATCTCCGCCGCGTGGGCAGCAGCCTGACCTCCATCAGCCCATATGACGACCTGGTCAAGAAGAACGCCCGGGAGATGGGCTGGGACTGGCGCCTCCTTTCCGCCATGATCTACCACGAGTCCAAGTTCATCAACGAATCCTGCTCCGCGCGGGGCGCCGTGGGCCTCATGCAGATCCATAACGTGCAGTACAGCGTGGACACGCTCCTGGACCCGGCAGTGAACATTTCCATCGGCACGAAATACCTGACCTACCTGTCCGACTTCTTTGCCGAACACGGCGCCGACTCCCTGGAGCGCCTGAAATTCGCCCTGGCGGCCTACAATGCCGGCGAAGGGAACATTCTCAAATGCATCCGGACGGCCGAAGAGCTGGATGTCGATCCCACCCGGTGGGACAACATCGTCGGAATCATGCCGGAAGTGCCCGGCTTCAGCGGAAAACAGACCATCGCCTACGTGCGCGAAGTCCTGAATACGTACGAAGAATACGCGGAAGTCTATCCGCGGTAGCTATTCCGCTCTGACGGAAACAGCCGGATCCACCCGCGCGATGAAGAGCGTCGGGATGAGAAGGAGCAGCATGATGGCAATGAAAGCCACCGCATCGGCTGCAAGGATCCAGGGAAAATTGATGTGCACCGGAACGAAGGAGACGAAATAGTTCGCCGGGTCCAGTTTCAGGAAATGGGTCGTCTGCTGGAGGAGGCAGAGAAGAAGGCCCAGCACGTTTCCCACCAGCATTCCTTTCAGCACCACGGCCCCCGCTACGCGGAGGAAAACCCGTCCGATGGCCCGGTCGCCCATGCCCAGGGTCTTGAGGGTGCCGATGGTGGCGATGTTCCGGAACAGGACGATGAGAAGGCCGGAAACCATGTTGAACCCAGCGACGACGATCATCAGGATCAGGATGACCAGCACATTGAAATCAAGCAGGTCCAGCCAGTCGAAAAGCTGCGGGTAGGTCCGTACCGAGGAGGTGGCCACGAGATCTTCCTCCACCTCGTCCCCGCTCAGGAGCAGCCGCATGCCGATCGCGTCGGTCAGGTCGTTGACCGCCAGGTTGGACCGGTAACCGGGCGTCACCGTCACTTCCAGGGCCGAGGCCTCCTCCCCGCTCCAGCCGTTCAGACGCTGGATGTCGGACAGATTGGCATAGACGACGAGATTGTCGTCCATCTCCAGCATGTCCCGATGGACTTCCGTCACATGGAACTTGCGGACCCGGACCTTCTCTCCGATGAAATAGGTCGTCATGTCATCCCCTTCCTTGAGGCCGGTGATGGCCGAGAGGCGGGTGGGGATGGAGACGCACAGACTGGAGTCGGGGCGGTCCGGAAGGCCCTTCACCAGCACGCCGTGGATGACATCGCCGCTGCGGACGATGCCCGCCCGGACGGCGACCGGACGGATGGATTCCACCCCCGGGAAGCCCAGGATGGCCTCCTCCGAGGCCAGGTGGACGGGGATCGGCGCCTGCTCGGCCGCCACGGCGGATGAGCGGGAGATGTGCACGTCCCCGGTCAGGGTGGAGACGCCGTCCCGGACGGAATGACGGAATCCGGACGAGACGGCGACGGCCACGATGATAACGAGGAAACTCACGGCGATGGATGCCGCCGCGAGTTTCCCCTGAAACTTGAGTTTCCGCGCTATGAAGCGGTCGGGAGACATCCGGTTACCAGATGTGCACGCGCTCCTCTTCCGGACGGAACATCGGATCACCCTCGTGGATGTCGAAGGCGTCAAAGAAGCTTTGGAAGTTCCTGACGGACACGTTCACGCGGTTCACGGCCAGCGAGTGCGGGTCCATGTTGGTGAGGCGGGCCTTCTCCTGGTCCGTGATGTTCTGGGCCCAGATGTTGCCGTAGGACAGGTAGAAACGCTGGGCGGGGGTGAAGCCGTCGATGAGACCGGGATCGTTCCCCTTCAGGGCATTCTCCATGGCGGTGAAGGCGATGGACAGGCCACCGTGGTCGCCAATGTTCTCACCCAGGGTGTAACGGCCGTTGGCATGGACGCCGGGGAGGACTTCCACCGCGTCGAACTGGGCGGCGAGCTTGTCACCGAGGGCGTCGAACTTCGCCTTGTCCGCCGGGGTCCACCAGTTCTCCATGTTGCCCTTGGCGTCGAACATGGAACCCTGGTCGTCGAAACCGTGGGACATCTCATGACCGATGACCACGCCGATTCCGCCGTAGTTCACCGCATCGTCGGCCTCCGGATCGAAGAAAGGCTTCTGGAGGATACCGGCCGGGAAGCAGATCTCGTTGGTGGTGGGGTTGTAGTAGGCGTTCACCGTCTGCGGAGTCATGCCCCACTCGGTCTTGTCCGTGGGCTTGCCCAGCTTGGAGAGGTTGTCCTGCACGTACCAGGCGCTGGCATTGCGGAGATTCTCATAGTAGGTGTTCTTCGGATCGATGGTCAGGGTGCTGTAGTCCTTCCACTTGTCCGGATAGCCGATCTTCACCGTGAAGGCGGCCAGTTTCTCATGGGCACGGACCTTGGTGGTGTCGCTCATCCACTCCAGGGCGTCGATGTGCTCGCCGAGGGCGGTGCGGAGGTTCTCCACGAGGGTGACCATCTTCTGCTTGGAGGACTCCGGGAAGTAGCGCTCCACGTACATCTGGCCCACCGCCTCGCCGAGGAGGCCGTTCGGGACGCTCATCGCACGCTTCCAGCGGGGACGCTGCTCCTGGGCACCGGCCATCTGGTGGGAGAAGAACTCCCAGGAAGCGGTGTAGAAGTCGTCGGACAGGGAACCGCACTGACCGGAAATGAACTGGGCGAGGAGATAAGCCTTCAGGGTCTCGAGATCGGTGTCCTTGAAGATCTTGTTAAGGCCGTCGAAGTAGCTGGGCTGCTGGACGATCACCTTATCCTGCGCAGGGATGTTGCAGGCGGCGCACACGCGGCCGAAACGGATTTCGGGCCAGCGGGCGTCGATTTCCGCGGAGCTCATCGGGTTGTAGATGGCCTGCATGTCGCGATTCTGCTCACGGGACCAGAAGATGGGAGCCATGGCGTCCTCCACCTGCATGTCCTTGGCGGCGATGCCTTCCGGATCGTTCACGCCCGCGAGGGTCAGGGCCTTCACCAGGAAGTCCTTGTACCCCTGCTTGAGGGCGGCGTTGGCCTCCAGGAGATAGTAGTCGCGGTCGCCCATGCCCAGGCCGCCCTGGCCCAGGTAGAGGATCTGCATCTCGCTGTTGGTGAGGTCCGCCTCCACGCCGGCGCCGAAGAATCCGCCTTCGCCGTAGAGGTTCATCTTGCCGATGAGGTCCGCCAGGGCGTCCTTGGAATCGACCGCCAGGATCTCGGCGATGTAGGGCTGGATAGGCTCCGCGCCCAGGGCGTTCCGGGTCGTGGAGTCGAGGGCCATCTTATACAAGTCGGAAATCTTCTGGTCGATGGTGCCGGGCTTGGCCTCGAGCGTAGCCATGTTCTCGAAGAGCTCGTTCAGGTTCTTCTGGGTGGTCTCCGAGATGGCGTCGAAGGAGCCGTAGCGGGAGAATTCGGGTTTGAGGGGGTTCTTCTTCTGCCAGCCGCCGGTGGCGTACTGGTAGAAATCCACTTTCGGACTGGTGGTGGTGTCCAGGTCCGTCAGGTCCAGTGCCGGGGCATGCTGCTGGCTGCCCTTCGGGCCGCAAGCGGCAAGCGCGCAAAGGGAAATCATAAGGATCGGTAACTTTTTCATATCGTTGTTGTTAACATTTGTTCCTCGAAGGCAAGTTTGCAAATTTACGCATTATTGCGCATCTTTGTATTCTTTATTTGAAGAATTTTATGCGCAAGAATATCGTAGTCCGCTATCTGGTAGCCACTTTGGGGCTCATCCTCGTCGCCTTCGGCGTAGCGGTCTCCCTGAAATCCAACCTGGGCACGGCTCCGCCCTCCTGTCCCCCGGCCGTCCTGAACCTCCGGTGGGGCGCCATTTCCGTGGGTACATTCACCTGGATGATGCATCTGGTGCTCATCGGCGCCCAGATGGCGATGCGCCGGAAGCTCTGGGACGTGAATTACCTGCTGCAGCTCCTGGCCGCCTTCGTGTTCGGGTACCTGTGCGACGCCGGGATCTGGATCCTGCGGAACGTGACGCTGGAAACCTATGCCGGACAGATGGCCTTCTGCCTCCTCGCCGTCCTGGTGACGGCCATCGGCATCCGCCTGGAGGTCCTGGGCAACACCTGGATGCTCGCCGGCGACAAGTTCGTCGTGGTCTTCTCCGAGGTGACAGGAATCAAGTTCAGCAACGCGAAAGTGATTGTGGACGTGTGCTTTGTGGTCATCTCCGCCCTTTTCGCCTGGTTTGCCTTCCACTCCTTTTTCGGAAACGGGGAACACGTCGTCATCCGGGAAGGGACGGTTATCCTCGCCCTGCTGACAGGGCTTTGCATGAAACTGACGGACCCCCTCGTGGACAAGGTCTTCAAACCGCTCATCCATGAATAAGGCCGTCCAGTTTTTCAAGGACTGGATGCTGCCCCTCGCCATCATGACGGGCATCTCCCTGTACCTTTTCTATTATTTCACGCCCCTGCTGAAACCCTGGGGGCATACCCTCCATGCCATTGCCTCCGAAGGGCAGCGCCTGGTCATCGCCCTCCTGCTGTTCTTCCAGTTCGTGCAGGTGTCGCCCCATGACCTGAAACTGCACCGCTGGCACCTCGGCGCCCTGTTTTTCCAGATCATCGGCTTTCTTGGTTTCGCGGCCTTGTCGGCCTTCCTGGATGACGGTCCGGCCCGCATCCTCATGGAGTGCGCCATGTTGTGCCTGATCTGCCCGACCGCCTCGGCCGCCGGAGTCATCACCCGGAAACTGGACGGGAACCTGGCCGGCACGGTGACCTATCTGGTCCTCGTGAATGTGGCCGCCACCTTCCTGATCCCGATGATCATCCCGATGGTCCGTCCCTCGGCCAACCTGGGTTTCTGGGCCTATGTGACGCGCATCGCCCTGAAAGTGTTCCCGGTCCTCATCCTCCCCGGCCTGCTCGCCTGGCTCATCCGTTACACCACGCACAAACTCCAGCGCAAGCTCATGCGCTTTGCGCCTAACTCATTCTATATCTGGTTCTTCGGATTGACCCTCGCGATGGTCCTCTCCACCCATGCGCTGCTTCACAGCCAGCTGGGCGCCGGCGCCATCACCGGCATCGTCGGGGTGTCCCTGGCGAGCTGCGCCGTGCAGTTCTTCGCCGGCCGGCGCATCGGCCGGGACCGCACCGAATCCATCACCGCCGGCCAGGCCCTGGGCCAGAAGAATACCGGTTTCCTGATCTGGCTGGGCTACAATTATCTAACCCCCGTGACTTCCGTCGCCGGGGGTCTCTATGCCATCTGGCAGAACCTGTTCAACTCCTGGGAGCTATACGAACACGAGCATAAGGGAAGGTAGAGATCTATTTCTTCTTCCCCATCGCCTCGAGGCGCGCGGCGGCAGAGGCGCGGTCCGTCTCGGTGGCGCCGTGCTTGGCCATCATCGAGAGGTATTTCTTCTCCAGTTTGACGTCCTTCTTGGCCCGGGCGAGGAGGACGCCGTTCCGGATGGCGGTCATGTCGTCCGGATGCTTCTTGAGGACCTGGTCGTAGAACTTCTGGGCCTTCTTGTAGTCTTTCTTGGACACCAGCCAGTAGGAGCCGATATTGTCCAGGAACAGAGGATCGTCCTTGCAGTAGGTGAGCATGTGCTCCGAGAGGCCTTTGAACGCTTCCGCGGAGGAGTCGGTTCCCAGGCGGAAGAAGGCGAAGCAGTAGTCCTGCATGAGGGCCTTGAACACGTCGTCATCCACCTTTTCCAGGGAAGCGTGCGTCCAGGCAGGATGCTGGCGGTAGTTCTCATCGGCCAGTCCCTTGAGCAGGGCGAGGGCCATGTCCGGACTTCCCTTTTCGTAGGCCGTGAGCGCATCGGCCTTCAGGAGCCGGAAGTCCAGCCGCTGCGGGGCGAGCGCGATGGCCTTGTCCAGGGCCTCCAGGGCGACGCCGAAAGATTCGTCCTCGAAGTCCGTATCCTCGAAGTAATTGGTCTTGCGGCCCAGGGAATCCGTCATGGGCAGCAGGGGTTCCCGGCCCAGGTAGCGGTCCTGCGGAAGCTGGATGACCTTGGTCGTCTGGGCTTTGGTGTACCAGAAAGAGAACTGGGCCAGCCGGGCGGAAAGGTCTTCCGGATAGTCGGCAACCCATTTGTCCACCAGGGTTTCCACGCCTACGCCGGCGGCTCCCACGTGGGTTACCAGATTATTGTAACGGCGGAGGTAGTCCTCCGGGGAAGAGGTCTGTGCAAAAAGGGAAAAGGTCAGCACGAGGGCTGCCGCGAGGGTGAGGATTCTTTTCATCGGATATCCATTCTGATTCTTCGGTCTTTGGGATAGAGGTTGTTGCACCGGCGCCCGAGGTTCTTCCCGGGGCCGAGCGGATGGCCTTGGTAGGTCAATGTCAGGAGCCCCAGCGGAGCGTCCGGGATGCTGATGGCATCGCCGTGGAGATACCGCAGGGCGGTTTCCCGGTCCAGGTCCCAGGTCGGATACGGATCGGGCGACGGCACCGGCAGCTCCGCCTTGAAAAGGGAGAAGACGTCGGCCGTGCGGACCGTTTCCAGCTCCCCGTGCTTCACGAGGACGGCGGCATATTGGCCTTCCCCGGGGACGAATCCCGGATAGAGGGCGTATCCGCTGTCCGTATGGACGGCAGGCGGGAGTTCCCCGAAATCGAGGACATCGGCCCCCAGCTCCGAGGCGATCCAGGCGACGGTGCCGTCATTCTCCTTCCGGTTGAACGTGCAGGTGGAGTAGATCAGGACACCGCCGGGCTTCAGGGCCGACCAGACGTCGGACAGGATCCGGCGGCTCCGCGCGGCGCAGAAGTCCACCGCCTCCGGCGACCAGTCCTCCACGGCCTTCTCGTCCTTGCGGAACATGCCCTCGCCGGAGCATGGGACGTCCGTGACGATGAGGTCGAAGACCGTCTTGCCGGTAAAGGCCGACGGGTCCCGTGACACAACACCTACCCGGGGATCGCCCCAGGTGCGGACATTGGAACGGAGAACGCCGAAGCGGTTTCGCATTACTTCATTGGCAATCAAGGAATAACGGTCGCCGAAACGCTCCCGGAGCGAAGCGGCGAGATCCGTCGTCTTCCCGCCCGGGGCGGCACAGAGGTCCAGGACGTTCAGTCCGGCATCGAACCGGTCCAGGACCTTCCTCAGCAGCGCTCCCACGAACATGGCCGACGAGTCCTGCACGTAGTAGCATCCGGCATGGAACAAGGGGTCGAGCGTGAAAACGGGGCGCTCCTTCAACAGATACCCGTACGGGCTCCAGGGAATGCGCTCCGCCCCTTCGAAGGGGCACTCGGCGAGTTTGGAAGGGTTCAGGCGGACGGACACGGAGGGTTCGCCGGAGAGCGCCTCCAGCACCACGCCGGCCCTTTCCGGGCCGATCTCCTCCGGCAGCCTCCGGATGAAAGCCTCCGGGAGCATCACAGGCCGAACTGGGAAGGGTCGAAACCTTCGGGCATCTTGCCGTTGGACACGTCCACGAGGCCGTCCACGACCTTGTTCAGGGCATCCTTGAGCTTGCCGCCCAGCATCATCTTCATCATGAGATTGAGGTCCGCCTCCAGCTTGATCCAGAACTCCGTCTTGTAGGGCTCGGAGGGGCAGGCGTCGAAGTGCAGTTCGATGTGGAAAGCGAACGGAGCGCCGTAGTCCACCAGCTCGATGCGGGAATAGGGCACGCGCTCATGGACCTTCACGCCGATGTTGAAGCCCTGCACCGTCGCAGTGATGGTGTCATAATCGGCCTCGACGCCCTGTTTCTTATCCTCGGGAAGCATCGTGAGGAAGTTCCTGAGGTCCGCGAAGGTCATATATAATTCATAAGGTTGGCGGGAAACGATCCCGTGCTTGCTTTCAATTTCGGTCATAATCCATTATCTTTGCAATCTGCAAATATAGCAAATATTATGCACAAGATCTATTTCGAGAAGCGCTGCATCATCATCTGCACCCCGGACGACGAGGCCCTGGCCGATCCGAACTCGGTCGAGTTCCATGTCGGCGACCGGGTGGATGTCCATGCCCTCGTGCGGATGTTCGAGGTCCAGGACACGCTTTCCCGCATCTATATCCCTTCCGACGACACGGAACAGGCCTACCGCCGCATCTGCGCGGAATTCAAGGAGGTCAATGCGGCCGGCGGGCTGGTCTCCAACCGCCGCGGCGACTTCCTCCTCATCTCCCGAAGCGGCCTCTGGGACCTCCCCAAGGGCCATCAGGAAGCCGGCGAGGACATCGAGGTGACGGCACTCCGCGAAGTACAGGAGGAAACCGGCGTGGACCAGCTCCAGCTGCGGCGCCTCATCTGCGTCACCGACCATTGTTACCTGAGGAACAATATCTGGCACCTCAAGCACACGTGGTGGTACGACATGCTGTACATGGACCCCACCAACCTCACCCCCCAGCGCGAGGAGGACATCACCAAGGCCGCCTGGGTCGCCAAATCCAGCCTGCCCCCGTTCCTCAAGAACACCTATCCCTCCATCCAGGAGGTGTTCCGGGAGGCGCGGATCTAGACAGCGTGAAACTTTTTTCCGACGGCATACGTATTATAATAGTATCAACGTTGACGCGTATATGAAACTTTCGCAATTCGCATTCGATCTTCCGCAGGAGCGGATCGCCACGGAACCGGTCCGCTGGCGGGATGAAGCCCGCATGATGGTCCTCCACAAGGATACGGGGGAAATCGAGCACCGGATCTTCAAGGACATCGTGGACTACTTCGGCAAGGGCGACACGTTCGTCCTCAACGACACGAAGGTGTTCCCGGCCCGCCTCTACGGCAAGAAGGAGAAGACGGGGGCCGACATCATGGTCTTCCTTCTCCGCGAGCTCAACCGCGAGCAGCGCCTGTGGGACGTGATCGTGGACCCGGCCCGGAAAATCCGCATCGGCAACAAACTGTATTTCGGGGACGACGAATCCCTGGTGGCCGAGGTGATCGACAACACCACCTCCCGCGGCCGCACCCTGCGTTTCCTGTATGACGGTCCGTACGAGGACTTCAAGGAGGCCCTGTTCGCCCTGGGCGAGACGCCGGTCCCGACCTGGGTGAAAGAAAAGGTCACCCCGCAGGATGCCGAGGATTTCCAGACCATCTTCGCCGTGCACGAAGGCGCCGTGTCCGCCCCGGCGGCCGGCCTGCACTTCAGCCGCGAGCTCTTCAACCGCATGATCCTCAAGGACATCGAGAAAACCTTCATTACGGTCCACATGGGCATCGGCCACTTCCGTCGCGTGGATGTGGAGGATCTCTCCAAGCACCGGATGGATTCCGAGCGCCTCATCATCAGCGAGAAGGCCGCCGCAGACATCAACAAGGCCAAGCGGACCGGCAAGAAGGTCGTCGCCGTGGGCGTGACCGTAATGCGCGGCCTGGAAACCTATGTGACCACCACCCACGAGGTGAATGTGTTCGACGGATGGACCAACAAGTTCATCTTCCCGCCCTACCAGTATTCCGTCCCGGATGCTGCCGTCTCGAACTTCCATCTTCCGCAGAGCACGATGCTCATGTGCGTCGCAGCTTTCGGCGGATACCAGAACGTGATGAACGCCTACAAGGTCGCCCTGGAGGAAGGATACCGGTTCGGACCCTATGGAGATGCCCTGCTGATCCTGTAAAAACGAACGGAAACATTAATTTGCATACTGAAACAACACAAATCGTAAACGGTTTGTGTTGTTTTTCGTTTTCCTGCCCTATCTTGGCGCAAAAAAGATGCAGGACAACGACGAAAGAACCGCCCTCTGCGCCCTGAACCGGGTACTGGGCTACCAGCCCGTCACCGGGCATGGCCTGATGGCCGCCTTCGGGTCGGCCATGAACGTTTTCAGACAGGATCCCGACACGCTCCGGATGGCCCTCGGGGCGGACCGGGCCGTTGCGGAACAACTGACGCCCCGGGAACTGGAATGGGCCGCCCGGGAACTGGAAAGGATCCGGGAACAGGGGTTCCGCTTCATCGCCTTCGGGGATGAAGACTATCCCGAACTCCTCTCCGAATGTCCCGACCCGCCGCTGGGACTCTATTTCAACGCCGCCTCTTCCCCGGCGGAGGTGTTCGGCCTCCGTCCCGCCATCGCGGTCGTGGGGACCCGCGACCTGAGCCCCTACGGGCGGGAGTGGTGCCGGCGACTCGTCCTCGCGATGGGAGAATCCTCGGGCGCACCCCTCATCGTCAGCGGACTCGCTTTCGGGGCCGACGCCGTCGCCCACCGGACCGCCCTGGAATGCGGTCTCCCCACCGTGGGCGTGATGGCGACTGGCATCGAGAAAGTCTATCCCTGGCAGCATGAGTCCCTGGCCGGGGAGATCGTGCGCACTCCGGGGAGCGCCGTCGTCACCGACTACCCCACCGGAAGCGCTCCCGTCGCCCTGAACTTCATCCGGCGGAACCGGATCATCGCCGGGCTCACCCGCGCCACCGTCGTCATCGAGTCCAAGACCAAGGGCGGGAGCCTCCTCACGGCCAAATATGCCAACGATTACGACCGCGACGTCTATGCCCTGCCCGGCCGGGTCGGCGACCTCCGTTCCGCCGGCTGCAACTCCCTCATCCGCCAGCGGATGGCCGACATCATCACCGATCCGGAGGACCTGGTGGAGCGTCTCGGGCTCGGGAAAATGCTCCGCCGGCGGAAAGAGGGACTGGAGCTTCTCCTGCAACGGAAATACGGCCCGGACAGCCCGCTGATCCCATTCGCCCTGCTGGTCAAGGGGAGGCCCGGCATCTCCTACGAGGAGATCGTCCGGGAGAAAGGCTGGAGCTGGGGGACGGTGCTGGAGTATGCCGGAACCCTGGAGGCCGACGGTTTTTTGCACACGGACCTTCTCCAGCGGTGTACGATTCCGGCAAAAAATGCGTAAATTTGCGTATTGCAAACCACACGCATGCTCATCGACACCCATACCCATTTCTACGACGAGTGGCTCCTGCCCGACGCGGAGGCGGCCATCTCCCGCGCCCTCGAGGCAGGTGTGGGCAAGATGGTCCAGGCCGATGTGGACAGCCGCGAACGCGACGCCCTCTGGGAGATCAACGACCGTCACCCGGGCGTCCTGTATCCGATGGTCGGGCTGTATCCCTGTTCCGTGGGGGCGGATTGGAAGGAGGAGATCGACAGGATGCTCCCCTATCGGGAGCGGGGCGTCGTCGCCATCGGGGAAATCGGCCTCGACTACCACGAAGGGGACGAGGACCGGGCCTTGCAGAAGGAAGCCCTCCGCGTCCAGCTGGAACTGGCCTCGGAATGGGACCTTCCGGTCAACATCCACCTCCGGGACGCTTGGGGAGACCTATTCACCATCCTGGAGGACTGCCGGCACCTGCACCTGAGGGGCATCCTGCACTGTTTCTCCGGAAGCTTCGAGGTCTATGAGCGGGCCAGGCGGTGCGGAGACTTCTCCGTGGGCATCGGCGGTGTCGTTACCTTTAAGAAAGCGTCGCTGGCCGAGACCGTGAAGCGCATCCCCCTCGAACACATCGTCCTGGAAACGGACGCTCCCTACCTCGCCCCGGTCCCGAACCGGGGGAAGCGGAACGAAAGCGCCTACCTTCCGCTGGTTTGCGCGAAAGTGGCCGAACTCAAGGGGCTTACCTTCGACCAAGTCGAGGCAGCCACCACCCTGAACGCAGAAAAACTGTACCGGATATGAAAGCCTCCGCCATCCTGATCATCTACACGGGCGGCACCATCGGCATGAAACAGGACCCGGTGGACCAGACCCTGAAGCCCTTCGACTTCAGCCAGATCGCCGACGAAGTCCCGGAACTGCGCAAATTCGCCGTCCGGATCGATTCCTATACGTTCGACCCGCTTATCGACTCCTCCGACGTGGAGCCGTCCCTGTGGGTCCGGCTCGCTCACCTGGTCCGGGACCGGTACGACGACTACGACGGGTTCGTCATCCTGCACGGGACGGATACGATGGCCTATTCGGCGTCGGCCCTGAGCTTCATGCTGGAAGGGCTCACCAAGCCCGTCATCTTCACGGGGAGCCAGCTCCCGATCGGCGTTCCCCGTACGGACGGCAAGGAAAACCTCATCTCCGCCGTGGAGATCGCCGCGGCGGCGGATAACGACGGACACGCGATGGTCCCCGAAGTGTCCATATGCTTCGACTCGGTCCTGATCCGGGGCAACCGGGCCACGAAACTGAGCGCCGAGGCCTTCAACGCCTTCGCCTCCCCCGACTGCCCGCCCCTGGCGGAGGCCGGCATCCGCATCCGGTACAACCGCGGCGTCATCCGCTATCCGGACGACTGGTCGCAGCCGCTCCGGGTCCACGACCGGCTGGACACGCGCGTCGCCATCCTCAAGGTCCATCCCGGCATCACGCCCGAGCTCGTGACCGTCTTCCTCCTCGCCCCCGAGATCCGCGCCGTCATCCTGGAAACTTACGGATCCGGCAACGCCATCACCCGCCCCTGGTTCCTCTCCCTTGTCCGGGCCGCCGGGAAGTCCAAGGTAATCGTGAATGTAACCCAGTGTAAATCAGGATCCGTGAATATGGACATCTACGCGACGGGGAAAACCTTGAAGCTCGCCGGTGTCGTCTCGGGATACGATATCACGACCGAAGCGGCGCTCGGAAAACTGTTTGTCCTGCTGGGTGAAAACGGAGATAACGAGGCTGTCAAAAGCCGTTTCGGAGAGGACCTGTTTGGCGAAATAAGCAAATAATCCTTTGCCGTTTGAAAATTATTTCCTAAATTGCACGGACTTTTGGTAAAGACCGCTTTAAGAACGACAATTTATTAACTACTAATTCAACTTATAACTAACAACAACACAAAAACGATTATGAAAAAGTTTTTCATGTTTTTGGCAGTTGCCGGTCTCATGACCTTCACTGCGAACATCGCTTCCGCCCAGGACGAGGCTGCCGCCCCTGCCGCTACCGAGCAGGTCGCCGCTGCTGAGCCGGTCACCGACCTCTTCGCCGGTTCCGGTGAGGAAGTTCCTCTGCACCAGGCCCTCAAGACCAAGTTCATCGAAGGTGGCGCCGGCTTCATGAGCCTCATCCTCATCTGCCTCATCCTCGGTCTTGCTCTCGCGATCGAGAGAATCCTGTATCTCTCCTTCTCCAAGACCAACACCACCAAGCTCCTTGACAAGGTCGAGGAAGCGTTCAAGAAGGGTGGCGTGGAAGAAGCCAAGAAGGTCTGCCGCGAGACCCGCGGTCCTGTCGCTTCCATCTTCTACCAGGGCCTCCTCCGCGCCGACCAGGGTGTCGACGTCGTCGAGAAGACCATCGTCTCCTACGGCTCCGTCCAGATGAGCCTCATGGAGAAGGGCCTCGGCTGGATCTCCCTGTTCATCGCCATCGCCCCGTCCCTCGGATTCCTTGGTACCGTTATCGGTATGATCCAGGCCTTCGACGCCATCCAGGCTGCCGGTGACATCTCCCCGAACGTTGTTGCGGGTGGTATGAAGGTCGCTCTGATCACCACCGTCGGCGGTCTGATCGTCGCCCTCATCCTTCAGGTTTTCTACAACTACATCCTGTCCAAGATCGACACCCTCACCATCGATATGGAGGACGCCTCCATCCGCTTCGTCGACACGATGGTCAAGTACAACAAGTAATCCATAACGAACCAGATAATCCAAGTAACAATGGAAAATCCGTTATACGCAAAAATCTTCAAATGGGTTAGCTGGGCGATCATCCTCGTCAGCGTCGTCCTCGCCGCCTGGGCATTCACCCAGTTCGGCGGAAGCGGCGAAGGTGCAGCGGTGGAGACACTGCTCTACTTGGCCTATGCGATGATCATTCTCGCATTGGTCGCAGTTCTGTGCATCGGTCTCTACATCTCAGCGAAAACCGACCCCAAGAGTCTCGTGCGTATCGGTATCGGCCTCGGTGCCGCCGTTATCCTGGCTCTGGTAGCCTATTTTATGGCTTCCGGTGCCCCGGCCATCGGCTTCACCGGTGCTACCCCGCCCAGCGCATCCGAGCTCAAACTCACCGATACGATCCTGAACCTCACCTACATCCTGGCCGTGGCCGCCGTTGTCGCGATCATCGTTGGCGAGGTATTCTCTTCGATCCGCAATAAAAAAGCGTAAAGATCATGGCAAAGAAAACACCGGAAATCAACTCTAGCTCAACAGCGGACATCGCGTTCCTGCTGCTCTGCTACTTCCTGATGACCACCACGATGGGTGACCAGTCAGGTCTGCAGCGCCGTCTGCCCCCGATTCCTGATTCCAAGCAGGCCCAGGACCAGAAGGTGAACCGCCGTAACATCGTTATCGTGCGTATCAACTCTGCAGATAAGCTTTTTGCCGGTAATGAAGCCATGGATATCGCCTATCTGAAAGACAAGATGAAGGAGTTCCTTGCGAACCCTGCCAACGACCCGAACCTCCCCGAAAAGGAAGAGAAGGAGATCGAAGGCAAGACTTATCAGGTTTCCAAGGGTGTCATCTCCCTGCAGAACGACCGTGGTACCAGCTACCAGGCCTACATTGCAGTGCAGAACGAACTCGTCAAGGCCGTGAATGAACTCCGTGACGAATTCTCCATGCGCGAGTTTGGCAAGAAATTCTCCCGTCTTTCCGAGGATCAGCAGGAAATCGTCAAGAAGGCCGTCCCTCAGAACATTTCCGAGGCCGAGCCTAAGGATACTGGTAAAAAATAAAGGAGGAAAGGAATATGTCTAAATTCGGAGGTTCAAGAAACAACAAGAGTGTTCCCGGCATTTCCTCGGGTTCCCTCTCCGATATCGTGTTCATGCTCCTGTTCTTCTTCATGGTGACCACCCAGATGCGTGAGACGGAGAACAAGGTCATCGTCAAGCTCCCGGAGGCCTCTGAGGCCGCCAAGCTCGAACGCAAGGACCTCTCCGCGAACATCAACATCGGTTCGCCTACCCGCCAGTATCAGGCCATGTACGGTACCGACGCCCGTATCCAGCTGAACGATTCCTTCAAGACCATCGACGACATCCGCGACTTCATCGCTTCCGAGCGTGACGCCATGTCCGAGGCGGACCGTTCCCTCATGACCGTCAACCTCCGCGTTGACGAGGATGTGCGAATGGGTATCGTCTCCGATGTCAAGCAGGAGCTGCGCCGCTGCTCCGCCTTGAAGATCATGTACGCTTCCAGAAAACCCGGCGGAGACAAATAATCCCCGCAGATCATAATTTCAAGAAAGCAGTCCCTCGTGGACTGCTTTTTTGTATTTTTTCCGTATCTTTGTACGATTTAGCGCAACAATCGATATGAAAAGAATCAAGATTAAGGAGCTGCTCGGCATGGATCCGGGTGCAGAGGTACTGGCCAAAGGTTGGGTCCGGACCAAGAGAGGCAACAAACAGGTGAAATTCATCGCCCTGAACGACGGCTCCACCATCAACAATATCCAGGTCGTCGCGAATACGGAGATCATCGACGACGAGACCATCAAGCGGATCACCACCGGTGCGTCCATCGCCGTGAAGGGCGAACTCGTCGCTTCCATCGGCAGCGGCCAGCATGTGGAGATCCAGGCGAAGGAGATCGAGGTCATCGGCGAATGCGACCCGATGCGTTTCCCGCTCCAGAAGAAGGACACCTCCCTGGAGTATCTCCGCAGCGTCGCGCACATGCGCCTCAGGACCAACACCTTCGGTGCCGTCCTCCGCATCCGCCACGCGATGGCTTTCGCCATCCACAAGTTCTTCAATGACAAGGGCTTCGTCTATCTCCATACCCCGCTCATCACCGAATCCGATGCGGAGGGCGCCGGCGACATGTTCCAGGTCACCACGATGGACCTCAAGAACATCCCGCTGGACAAGAAGGGCAATGTGGACTTCTCCAAGGACTTCTTCGGCAAGAAGACCAGCCTCACCGTGAGCGGCCAGCTCGAGGGTGAGCTCGGCGCCACCGCCGTGGGCGAGATCTACACCTTCGGCCCCACCT
>DETL01000016.1:34215-34615 GCA_002361625.1 Bacteroidales bacterium UBA3289
ACCTTCCGGGCGGAGAACTCCAATACCCCGCGCCACCTCGCGGAGTTCTGGATGATCGAACCGGAAATGGCCTTCTACGACATCAATGACGACATGGAGCTGGCGGAGGAATTCGTGAAGTACCTCGTCCAGTACGCCCTGGACCACTGCATGGACGATCTCCAGTTCCTCAACGACAAATATGACGAGGGTCTCATCGAACGCCTCCAGAGCGTGCTCGGCATCGCCTTCCAGCGCGTCACCTACACCGAGGCCGTGGAAATCCTCGAAAACGCCATCGCGAACGGCAAGCAGTTCGAGTATCCGGTCCACTGGGGTACGGACTTCCAGAGCGAGCACGAGCGCTACCTCGTGGAGCAGCACTTCGGAAAGCCGGTCATCCTCATCGACTTCCCCAAGG
>DETL01000016.1:34672-79590 GCA_002361625.1 Bacteroidales bacterium UBA3289
CTACATGAAGCAGAACGAGGACGGACGGACCGTCCGCGGCATGGACGTCCTCTTCCCGAAGATCGGCGAGATCATCGGCGGCTCCGAGCGTGAGGCGGACCTGAAGAAACTTGAGACCCGCATCGACGAACTGGGCATGTCCCGGAAGAACCTCGAGTGGTACATCGACACCCGCCGTTACGGGACCGTGCCGCACAGCGGCTTCGGCCTCGGCTTCGAACGCCTGCTGCTCTTCGTCACCGGCATGGCGAACATCCGCGACGTCATCCCGTTCCCGCGCACCCCGAAAAACGCCGAGTTTTAAGAGAATAACTGCCTAACCACACCACAACGCTATGCTTGTCATCGGTATCGCCGGAGGATCCGGCTCAGGAAAGACCACGGTCGTCAGGGCCATCACGGAGCAGCTCCAAGGCAGGGTGACCGTCATTCCGCAGGATTCCTACTACAAGGATTCCAGCCACGTGCCCGTCGAGGAGAGAAAGAACATCAACTTCGACCATCCCGACGCCATCGACTGGAAGCTCATGTGCCAGCAGATCCGGGAACTCAAGCAGGGCAAGACCATCCAGCAGCCGGTGTACTCCTACATCACCTGCTCCCGGTCCACGACGGAAACCGTCACCGTGGAACCGGCGGAGGTCATCATCGTGGAAGGCATCCTCATCTTCACCTGCAAGGAGCTCCGCGACCAGCTGAACATCAAGATCTTCGTGGATGCCGATGACGACGACCGCGTCCTTCGCATCATCGTCCGGGACATGGCCGAGCGCGGCCGCGACATCCAGACTGCCATCGAGCACTACTGCGAGACCGTGAAGCCCATGCACCTGCAGTTCATCGAACCCTCCAAGCGCTACGCCGACATCATCGTTCCCCAGGGCGGTCACAACAAGGTGGCGATCGACGTCCTGACGACGACCGTGGAGGAAGCATTGGAAAAACGCAGCAAGCGCCGCAGATGAGACTCACTCCCGACCAGAAAGCAGGCCTTCTTATCACCGCGATCGTGCACCTCGCGGTGATTATCGTCTTGCTGCTGGGCGGGATCGGCTACTCCCTCCAGCGGGAGAATTCCTTCGTGCTGGATTTCACGAAACAGGAGGAGAAAGAGGAGCTGGAGCGCCAGGTGGAACTGAAGCAGAACGCCCTGGAGCAACTGGAAAGCATGATTGCCGCGCAGCGGATGGAAGTACGGAACGTCACCGTGAACCGTTCCACCCAGCTCAAGGACGACCGCAACACCGATGCGGACCAGCTGTACCGCGATGCCGAACGCCTCGCCAAGGATCTCCGTGATGGCCAGAACCGCGTCCAGGAAGACCCCGAAGACCTGGTCCAGGATCCCGTCACCCCTTCCAAACCCGAGCCCCGCAAGAAAGAGACCTACAGCGGTCCCTCCGTCCTTTCCTGGTCCCTGGACGGGCGCAAGGCCACCCATCTCCCCATCCCCGCCTACCGCTGCGTGGGCGCCGGCCAAGTAACGGTGATCATCACGGTCAACAACCAGGGTAAAGTCATCGACGCCAAGGTCGATAACGGCTCTTCCTCCGGCGACGGCTGTCTCCGCGCCTTTGCCACCCGCGCCGCCCGCATGAGCCTCTTCAACGCATCCACCACCGCCCCCGCCCGTCAGATGGGGACGATTACGTATGCGTTCATTGCGCAGTAAAGGGTAAAGCAGCTAAATCAACTCATCCCGCTCCCGCATGTCCTTGAGCCTCAGCTGAAGGGTGGAGGAGCCGCGGTAGAAGTTTTCGACGATGGAGTAGCAGACGTCGATGGGGTTGCCGGCCTTGATGTGGTCGTAGAAGTCGGCCATGTTGAAGCCGATGGCCGGAATCTGGCGATAGGGCTGGGATTCCTGCATGAGGTCCAGCTTGAGATGCACGCCGCCGGCGCCTACTTTGCGGCCGTTGCCGGCGTCATACACGTCCTCGGTGAGGAAGACAGGATTCGCATTGCCGGGGCCGAAGGGCTGGAACTGCTTGAGGATGCGGAAGAATTTCGGGGTGATCTGCGAGAAATCCAGCCGGGCGTCGATGTCCACGACCGGCGTGAGTTCCTGCTTGGTGATGTTGCCGGAAACGAAGGTGTTCATCCGCCGGCAGAATTCTTCCAGGTTCTCCTCCTTCATCGTGAGGCCGGCGGCATACACATGGCCGCCGAAGTTCTCCAGGAGGTCCGCACAGCTCTCGATGGAGGCATACAGGTCGAATCCGGCGACGCTGCGGGCCGATCCGGTGACGAATCCGTTGGACTTGGTAAGCACGACCGTGGGCTTGTAATAGGCCTCCACGAGGCGGGAGGCGACGATGCCCACGACACCCTTGTTCCAGGTGGGATTATACACGATGGTCACGTTCTCCGTCTCCAGGGCGGTGCCGTTCGCAACCATCTCCAGGGCTTCCTGGGTGATCTCCCGGTCGATATTCTTACGCTCGTTGTTGTTGTCGTTGATCTTCTCGCCGATCTGGAAGGCCGAACGGTCGTCCATCGCCGTGAGGAGCTCCACGGCCAGCCGCCCGGATTCCATACGGCCGGCGGCATTGATCCGGGGACCGATCTTGAACACGATGTCGTCGATGCCCACGTGGCCGGGTTCCAGCTTCGCGAGGTTGATCATCGCCAGCAGGCCCTTGCGCGGATTCTCGTTCAGCCGCTTGAGGCCGTAGTGCGCCAGGACGCGGTTCTCCCCCACCATGGACACGAGGTCGGAGGCGATGGACACCACCTGCAGGTCCAGGAGGGGTTCCAGGGATTCGAAGTCGATGTTGTATTTCTGGGAATAGCCCTGGACGAACTTGAAGCCCACTCCGCAGCCGCAGAGGTCGTCGAACGGATAGTGGTCGTCCTCCCGCTTGGGATCCAGCACCGCCACCGCACCCGGGAGCTCATTCTCCGGAAGATGGTGGTCGCAGATGATGACGTCGATGCCCTTGCTCCGGGCATACTCCACCTTCTCGATGGCCTTAATGCCGCAGTCCAGGGTGATCAGGAGGTCGATGCCGTTGTCCGACGCCCAGTCCAAGCCCTTGTATGAAAGGCCATAACCTTCATCATAGCGGTCCGGAATGTAGTACTCGACCCGCTTGGTGAAGCGGCGGACGAAGGAATAGACCAGGGCGACGGCCGTCGTGCCGTCCACATCGTAGTCACCATACACCAGGACTTTCTGACCTTTCGTAATGGCCTCATGCAGCCGCTCCACGGCCTTGTCCATGTCCTTCATCAGGAACGGATCGTACAGGTCGTCGAGGGAAGGGCGGAAAAACCGGCGGGCCTGTTCAAAGGTTTCCACGCCGCGCTGGACCAGCAGTTCCGCCAGAACCCGGTCCACACCGAGTTCCGTCGCCAGCCGTCCCACCGTTTCCGGATTTCCCGGTTCCCGGACGGTCCATTTCCGCTCCGAAATGCCCATAGTCCCACAAAATTACGAAATCGGATCGGCAAAAGCAAGAAAAAAGCCCGGTCTCAAGACGAGCCGGGCCTCAGAAATATCGCAGGCGACTATTTCAGTGCCTCGACATTGCGCGAATTGCGAATATCCTTGCCCTCAGCGGTGTAGAGGTAATCCAGCAGGGAAGCGTAGTGCTCCTCCACCTTGCCGCGGACGATCTTCATCGTGGAGTTCATCATCTTGTTGGCGATGGTGAATTCCTCGTCGCAGATGCCGATGGCGGTCGGGAGCCAGCGCTCCGGGAACATCCCTTCGTGCTTGCCGCCCTTCTTGTAGGTGTCCACCTCGGCCTGGATGATGTCCAGCATGGCCTTGCGGCCCTCGACGGAAGCGGCGTCCAGCCCCTTGGCTTCCACGGCTTCCTTCAGCGCGGCCTTGTCGGGAACGATGAGGGCGACGCAGTAGGGGTTCTGGTTGTTGTGGAGCACGCAGGCATTGACATACTTGGAAGTCTCGGTGAGGTTGTCCTCGAAGCCTTCCGGGGAATACTTCTCGCCGTCGGAGGAAATCAGGAGGCTCTTGAACCGGCCCACGACATACAGGAACTCCGGATCTTCGGGGCAGATGTAGCCCATGTCGCCGGTGTGGAGCCAGCCGTCGATGACGGTGTCGGCCGTGGCCTTGGGATTCTTCCAGTAGCCGGCCATCACGTTCTCGCCGCGGATGACGATCTCCCCGCGGGTGCCGTGCGGGACCTCCTTGCCTTCCGCATCCAGAATCACGCAGTCCATGGGCTTGACGAGGCGGCCGGAGGAGCCGAACCGGGCGTGGCCCGCGGAATTGGCGCAGATGATCGGGGTGGCCTCGGTGAGGCCGTAGCCCTGGAACATGGGCATGCCCACGGCGCAGAAGAAGCGCTGGAGCTCAATGTCCAGGAGGGCGCCGCCGCCCACGAAGAACTTCATCCGGCCGCCAAAGCTTTCGCGCACCTTCTTGAACAGGATCTTGTCAAAGAGGTCCACGAGGGGCTTCCGCCAGAAGGTTCCGCCGGTGCCGCGGTTATAGTACTCCTTGTTGTATTTGATGGCGTTCTGGAGGGCGAAGTTGAAGAGTTTCTCCACCTTCGGTCCCTGCTTCTTGATGCCGCCTTCGATGTTCTTCTTGAAGTTGCGGGCCAGGGCCGGGACGGACAGCATCACGTGCGGGCGCGTCTCCGCGATGGCGGCCGGGACATTCCGGAGGGTGGCGAGGGCATTCTTGCCGATAGGCACGAAGGCGATGGAGCCGCCGTAGTACATCATCGTGTACATGCCCGCCACATGCGCGAAGCAATGGTCCAGCGGGAGGATGATGAGCATCACCTCGTTCTCGCCGATGGAGATGACGGAGTTGCCCTGGGCGACGTTGGCCGTGTAGTTCCGGTGCGTGAGGAGGATACCCTTCGGATCCGCCGTGGTGCCGGAGGTGTAGGAGATGTTGGCATAATCGTCCGGTCCGATGGACTGGTAGCGGGCCACGAACTCGTCCATGTGGGCCTTCAGGAATTCGTCACCCATCTTCTGGATCTCGGACATCCGGATCTCCTTCTCTCCCAGTTTCTCATAGTCAAAGGCATTGTCGTCGAAGACGATGACCTTTTCCACATCGGGGCATTCCGGCAGGATGGCGCGGATCTTGGGCAGATGGTTGCCGGAGACGAAGATCCACTTGGATTCGGAATGGTTGATACGGAAGACGAGGTCCTTCCCTTCCCCGAGGTTCACGGAGAGGGGAACGTCGGTCGCCCCGGCGTACAGGGCACCGAGCTCGGCCATGATCCACATCGCACGGCTCTCGGAAAGGAGGGCGATCTTGTCGCCTTTCTTCAGGCCGAGGGAAATCAGGCCGGCACCGATGCGGTAGGCCTCGTTACGGGTCTGTTCCTGGGTGATCTCACGCCAGGTGCCATCGACTTTCTCGCGGAGGTACACGTGGTCGGCG
This sequence comes from Bacteroidales bacterium UBA3289, assembly GCA_002361625.1. Taxonomy (GTDB): domain Bacteria; phylum Bacteroidota; class Bacteroidia; order Bacteroidales; family UBA932; genus Cryptobacteroides. Next base: position 40,053 of record DETL01000016.1, read on the forward strand.
AACTGCCGGGAGTACTTCTCCACGAAGTCGATAATCGTAGGTCTTTCTGTCATATTGTATTGATAATAAAAAAGTTCCCCCCGTTATTCGGAAGGGAACAGGCCGAACAGTTCGGCGTCGATTTTGTCGGTGATGATCTGGAAGTCCTCCGGACGGTTCTCGAACTTGACGGTGTCCACGTCCACGATCAGGAGGCGGGACTTGTAGTCCTTGATCCAGTCCTCATAGCGCTGGTTCAGGCCGGTGATGTAGTCGATGCGGATGGAGCGCTCGTATTCACGACCGCGCTTCTGGATCTGGGCGATGAGGTTCGGGATGGAACTGCGGAGATAGATCAGCAGGTCCGGCGGGTTCACGAGGGACATCATCAGGTCGAAGAGGTCGCTGTAGTTCTCGAAATCCCGGGTGCTCATCAGGCCCATCGCATGGAGGTTCGGGGCGAAGATGCGGGCGTCCTCGTAGATGGTGCGGTCCTGGATGATGATGTCCTTCTGCTTGGAAATCTCCACCACATCCTGGAAACGCTTGTTCAGGAAGTAGATCTGGAGGTTGAAGGACCAGCGCTCCATATCCTCGTAGAAATCCGCGAGATAGGGATTGAAATCCACGGATTCGAACTTCGGGGTCCAGCCGTAATGGGCGGCAAGCATCTTGGTCAGCGTCGTCTTTCCGCTGCCGATATTTCCGGCGATGGCGATATGCATAGCGTCTATATTTTTACAAAAGTAGCAAATAAATCAGAATAAACCATACAGTTCCGCGTCGATGCGGTCGGTGATGAGGGCGAAATCCTCCGGCCGGTTCAGGAAATCCAGGTCGTCCACGTCAATGGTGATGAGGCGTCCGGTGTAGTTCCCGATCCACTCCTCATACCGTTCGTTCAGACCGGCGAGGTACTCGATGGAGATGCTTTGCTCGTACTCCCGGCCACGCTTGGCGATCTGGGCGACGAGGTGCTCGATGGAACTTTTCAGGTAGATCAGCAGGTCCGGCTGTTTCACGACCTCCATCATCACGTTGTAGGAATCCATGAACGTATTGTAGTCCCGTTCCGAGAGGTTCCCCTGCGCATAGTTGTTCGCGACGAAAATGTGGACGCCCTCCATCACGGTGCGGTCCTGGATGACGACTTCGTCGGACTTCGCGATTTCGATGACGTCATGGAGGCGCTTGTTCAGGAAGTACATCTCCAGGGCGAAGGACCAGCGCTTGATATCCGCATAATAATCAGCCAGATAGGGGTTATAGGTCACCGATTCGAACTTCGGTGTCCAGCCATAGTGCCGGGCGAGGAGGGTGGTGAGCGTGGTCTTTCCGCTGCCGATATTGCCTGCGATTCCGATGTGCATACAGATGGGTGCTTATCTTTACAAAGTTGGGAAAATATCCGTAAATTTGCAACCTAATCCGACTCCGCCATGCTTCAGGTCAAGATATTTCAGGTCAACCCGCTGGGTGAGAACTGCGTCGTCCTCTGGGAAGATTCCGCAAAGGGTGAGGGACTTACGCCCTGCGTCATAGCGGATCCCGGCTTCTTCCGGGACGAGGAGGAAGAGCAGGTGCTCTCGTTCCTCCGGGACAATGCCCTCTCCCCCGACGCCATCCTTCTCACCCATGGGCACTTTGACCATACCTGGGGTGTTGCGCCGCTCGTCAGGCGCTTCGGCTGCCCCGTCTATATGAGCAAGGCCGACGACTATTCCCTCCGCTTCGGATCTTCCCTGCTGGACCGGCTCCAGATCCATAAGACCGTGGAACCATTCGACTACCAGGACGTTTCGGACGGGCAGGTCATCCATGCCGGCGGGACGGACTGGCAAGTCATCACTACCCCCGGCCATACGCCCGGCTGCGTTTGCTACTACTGCGAGGCGGCAGGGGTTCTCCTTTCCGGCGACACCCTCTTTGCCGGCAGCATCGGCCGGACCGACCTGGAGGGCGGCGACTACGATTCCCTCATCAAGTCCGTCATGGACAAGGTCATGGGCCTTCCCGGCGACACCGATGTCATCCCCGGCCACGGCCATCCCACTTCCATCGGCCGTGAAGCTACGACCAATCCTTTCCTCGTCCCGTTCAACGAGCCGGACACGGAGTGGTGGAAGCAGGATGGCATAGAATTGGAAGGCATTTAGGAAATTCACAGACCATGAGACAACTTACCGCGTTGCTGGTGGCCCTTGCCGTGGCTGCCGCTTCGGCTCATGCCCAGGAAAAACCCGTCCACTGGTACTTCTCCATCTCCGGCGGCATCAGTTGGCTTTTCTGATACACCTTGTACAAAAACGTCCTCACGGCCAAATATTTGCAGAAAGATTTGGACGTTCCGGAAAAACAATCTATATTTGCAGTGTAATAGCATACTAATACACACAAAATGCTGATCGAACTGAAGGGCGTCAACAAGACGTACGACAACGGGCAGCCCCTGCACGTGCTCAAGGGGATCGACCTCGCCATCGAACGGGGCGAGTTCGTGTCCATCATGGGTGCATCCGGCTCCGGGAAGTCCACCCTCCTCAATATCCTGGGTATCCTGGACAATTACGATACCGGCGAATACTGGCTGGACGGGAAACTCATCCGCGACCTGAGCGAAAAGACGGCGGCGGACTACCGCAACCGGATGATCGGCTTCGTGTTCCAGAGCTTCAACCTGATCAGCTTCAAGACGGCGGTGGAGAACGTGGAACTTCCCCTTTATTATCAAGGAGTTCCACGGAAGAAACGGCACGAGATGGCCATGGAATACCTGGAGAAGCTGGGGCTCACGGACTGGGCCTCCCACTTCCCCAACGAGATGTCCGGCGGCCAGAAGCAGCGCGTCGCCATCGCCCGCGCCCTCATCACCCGCCCGCAGATCATCCTGGCCGACGAACCCACGGGCGCGCTGGACTCCAAGACCAGCGTAGAAGTGATGCAACTGCTCAAACGCCTCAACCAGGAGGAAGGGATGACCATCATCGTGGTCACGCACGAAAGCGGCGTCGCCAACGAGACGGACAAGATCATCCACATCAAGGACGGGGTGATCGGGGAGATCGAAGAGAACAAGGGACACGACGCCTGGGGCGGACCGATGATGAAATGACATGCGAGAACTCTTCCACGAAATAGCCTCGACCCTGCGCAACAACAAGCTCCGGACGGCCCTCACGGGCTTTGCCGTAAGCTGGGGCATCTTCCTGCTGATCTGCCTGCTGGGCGCCGGGAACGGACTCATGAACTCGTTCTTCGGAAACATGGAACAGTATGTGAGCCAGAGCATTTCCGTGGAAGGCTGGCGCACGTCCATGCCCTACAACGGCTATAAGGAGAACCGAGAGATCAAGCTGGACAAGCGGGATGTCCTGCTCACGGAAAACGGGAAGTGGGGCGCCGAGATCGGCAACATCTCCACATCCACATCCTCCACCAGCGTCATGCTCAATCTGGACGGGCAGACGGTGAACGGCTGGCTCCTCGGCGCCATGCCCGGATACCGGGACCAGCAGAAGCTGCAGCTATGGAAGGGTCGGTTCCTGAATCCGGACGACCTGAAGGAAAAGCGGAAAGTCATCGTCATCAATACCGCCCAGGCCAAGGAGCTGAATCCGAAATCGCCCGAATCGGTCCTGGGCCGATGGGTCGCCGCCGGACCCATATCCTACCGCATCGTGGGCATCTACCATACGGACGAAACCAGCTTCAACCGCAGCTGTCCCATCCCTTACAGCACCTACAAGGGAATCTACGACAGTTCCGATAAGATCGAACAGATCTCCTTCTCGGTCAGCGGTCCCGTCACCCTGGAGGAGCATGAAGCCTTCGAAAAACAATACGGCAACGCCATCAAGCGGGTCCACGACATCGCGCCGGAGGACCGGCGGGGTATCTGGATCAACAACGGCTACACCGAGAACATGCAGATGAACAAGGCGGGCCGTATCATCCGCACCGCCCTGTGGATCCTGGGTCTCCTGACCCTCGTGAGCGGCATCGTGGGCGTTTCCAACATCATGCTCATCACCGTGAAGGAGCGCACCCACGAATTCGGCATCCGGAAGGCCATCGGCGCCCGCCCGGGGGAAATCCTGAAGCTCATCATCGCCGAGAGCATTACCATCACGGCCCTGTTCGGCTATGTGGGCATGTTCCTCGGCATGGTCGCCTGCCAGATTATGGACAAGACCGTGGGCCAGCAGGCCGTGGACATCGGCATCGAGAAAATCCAGATGCTGGTGAACCCTTCCGTGGGCCTGGACGTCGCCCTGGAGGCCACCCTCCTGCTCATCGTGGCCGGTACCCTCGCCGGCATCATCCCGGCCTGGAAAGCCGCGCGTGTCAAACCCATTGAAGCACTGCGAGCGGAATGAGAATCGACCGAGACACCTTCCGGGAGATCCTGGACAGCATCACCCGCAACCGCAGCCGCAGCATCCTCACCGGCTTCGGCGTCTTCTGGGGCATCTTCATGCTGATGCTCCTGGTAGGCGGCGGCCAGGGCCTGAAGGACCTCCTCATGCAGAACTTCGAAGGATTCGCCCAGAACACCTGCATCATCGCCACGAACAGCACGTCCAAGCCCTATAAGGGATTCAAGAAAGGGAGGAGCTGGAACCTGGACTATGCCGATGTGGACCGCCTCAAGGCCCTGGTCCCGGAGCTGGAGACCGTCTCCCCCACCGTCAGCCTCTGGGGCAAGAGCGTCGTCCGGGACGAAAACATCTATTCCCGGGCCATCGTCAAGGGCGCCCGGGCCGATTATGTTCATATCGAGACGCCCCGGATGATGTACGGGCGCTACCTCAACGAGGCCGACAACCTGCAGGAAAGGAAAGTCTGCGTCATCGGGAAACGCGTCTATGAGAACCTGTTCCCGGAAGGCGGCAGTCCGCTGGGCAAACGGGTCTCCGTCGATGGCAGCTACTACACCGTCATCGGCGTGGACTGGTCCACCAACGGAATCAGCATCAACGGAAACGCCTCCGATGCGGTGACGATCCCGATCAGCCAGGCCCGCAAGGCCTATAACCTGGGGAACACCATCCACCTGCTCTGCTTCACCGCCAAGGAAGGTATCGCGATGAGCGACATCACCCCGCGCGTCCGGGAAATCATCGCCCGCAGCCACTATGTCGATCCGACGGACGAGCAGGCCCTGTTCCTGCTGAACACCCAGCTCATCTTCGGCATCGTGGACAACCTCTTCCGGGGGATCAACTTCCTGATCTGGCTCATCGGCCTGGGCACGCTTCTCGCGGGCATCATCGGCGTATCCAACATCATGATGGTCTCCGTGAAGGAACGCACGACCGAAATCGGCATCCGCCGGGCCATCGGCGCCACCCCGAACCAGATCCTTGGGCAGATCATCTCCGAAAGCATCGTCCTCACCCTGGTGGCCGGCATGATGGGCATCGTATTCAGCGTCCTCATCCTTGCCGGCGTGGAACTGGCGATGACCGAGGACGGCATCCTCAAGGCGGCCTTCCAGGTTCCCTTCGGGACCGCGGTCCTCGCCGCCCTCCTCCTCACCGCCCTCGGCGTCCTGGCCGGCCTCGCCCCCGCCCTCCGCGCCATGGGCATCAAACCCGTCGATGCCATGCGAGACGAATAATCAAACACACTATATGAAAAAATTCGGTAAATACCTGGTATTCATCCTCATCGCCCTCGTTGTCGCGGGCACTTTCGCCTACCTGTTCAAACGGTCCAGGCCGCAGGAGATCCGCTACGAGGAACTGACCGCCGAGATGGCCGACATCGTGAAATCGACGGTCGTCACCGGCAAAGTCCAACCCCGCGACGAGGTAAACGTGAAGCCCCAGATCAGCGGCATCATCGCCGAGCTGTACAAGGAGGCCGGACAGCCCGTCAAGGAAGGCGAGATCATCGCCAAGCTCAAGGTCATTCCGGACATGTCGTCCCTGAGCTCCGCCCAGAGCCGCGTCCGCCTCTCGGAAGTGAACCTGAAGCAGGCCAAGACCAATTTCGACCGCGAAAAGGCCCTCTACGACAAGCAGCTCGTGAGCGCCGACGAATACGACAAGGTCGCCCAGGCCCTCCGCCAGGCGGAAGAGGAACTCAAGGCGGCGAAGGAGACCCTGGAAATCGTGCGTGACGGCGTCTCCTCCTCCAACAAGTCCGGCAGTTCCACGCTCATCCGCTCCTCCGTCTCCGGCCTCATCCTGGACATTCCCGTGAAGGTGGGCAACACCGTCATCAACTCCAACTCCTTCAACGACGGTACGACCATCGCGACGGTGGCCGACATGGACGACCTCATCTTCGACGGCAACATCGACGAGACCGAAGTCGGGCGCCTGTCGGTGGGCATGCCGGTGAAGATCACCGTCGGAGCCCTGCAGGACGTGGTGATCGACGCCAGTCTCGAGTACATCGCCCCGAAAGCGACCGAGAACAACGGAACCAACCTGTTCGAGATCAAGGCCTCCCTGCAGGTTCCGGAGAACGTCACAGTCCGCTCCGGCTACAGCGCCAACGCGGAGATCGTCCTCCAGACGGCCGCCCAGGTGCTGTCCATCGCCGAAAGCGCCCTGCAGTTCGACGGCGACGGAACCTATGTCTATGTGCTCGGAGACAACGGATATGAACGCCGTGACGTCAAGACCGGACTCTCCGACGGGGTAAACATCGAAATCAAGGAAGGGCTTTCCCTCGGGGACAAGGTCCGCGGCAACCAAATCATCGGAGAGAAATGAGGAAGCTCTTGACACTCACCGTCCTGCTCGTGCCGATGGCCTTGCAGGCGCAGGACCTCTCCCGCCCCTGGACCTTGCAGGAGTGCCTGGACTGGGCCCTGGAGCACAACTTGACCGTGAAGCAGGGCGAGAACACCGTCGCCCAGCAGGAAATCCGGCTGAATACTGCGAAAAACGCCTACTTCCCCACCGTGAGCGGTTCCTCTAACGAAAGCGTGAACTTCGGCCGCGGCCTGACCTCGGACAACACCTACACCACCGGTGCCACCACGACGAACACGAGCTTCTCCATCGGCGCCGGCATGAACCTGTTCGACGGGATGGCCCGTCCGAACAACATCAAGCTTTCGCAGCTGAACCTGGACGCCGCCGTGGCCGACCTGGAGCGTGCCCGGGACGACATCCGCGTCGCCGTCGCCAAGGCCTACGTGCAGGTGGTCTATGACTACGACATCCTGGCCGTCGCCCGCGAACAGGTGGAACTGGACAGGCAGCAGGTGGCGCGGCTGGAAGCGATGGTGGAAAACGGGAAAGCCTCGCAGGCCGAATTGTCGGCGCAGAAAGCGACGCTTGCCCAAAGCGGCTACACGCTCGTGCAGGCGGAAAACGGCCTGCGTAATGCCTTGCTGGACCTTTCGCAGCTGCTGGATTTCCCGTCCGCGGACGGGTTCGAGGTCGTGAAGCCCGAGATTTCCGTCGGCGACCACCTCATCGCCCGGCCCGAAGATATCTATGCCGAAGCCGTGGAGCGCCGCCCTGCCGTCAAGGCCGAAAAACTCCGTCTGGACGGGACGGACCTCTCGATCAAGATCGCCAAGGCCGGCTGGTCCCCCACCCTGTCGCTGAGCGGCGGCATGGGCACCAGCTACTATACCAGCAGCAACAGCCTCTACCCCCAGGACGGGTTCTGGAAGCAGCTCTCGCACAACTTCAGCCCGTATGTGGGCCTGTCCCTGAGCGTTCCCATCTTTGACCGGTTCAGCACCCGGAACAACGTGCGGAGCGCCGTCCTGAGCCGCGAACTGCAGCAGATCACCCTGGACCGGACCCGCCAGAGCCTGTACAAGGAAATCCAGCAGGCCCATGCCAACGCCCTCGCGGCGGAAGCGAAATACCGCTCCGCCACGGAAGCGACCGCTGCGGCCGAGGACGCCTTCGCCCTGGCAATGGCCAAATATGAAAACGGGAAATCCTCCATCACGGAATACAACGAGGCCCGCACCCGCCTCGCCAAGGCCCGGTCCGACAAGGCCCAGGCCGCCTGCGAATACCTCTTCCAGTCCCGCCTCCTGGACTTCTACCGCGGTGGGGCGCTGGAATTATAGGATTATTTCCGTATTTTTGCAGTATGATTGCCCAAGAAACCATCGACGAGGCCGTGCGGCGCCTCTTTGCCACCATCGAATTCACGCAGGAGCCGGAAGGGCTCTACGATCCGCTCCGGTATATGGTCGCCATCGGCGGCAAACGCCTCAGGCCCAAACTGTGCCTGACGGTGTACAGTCTGTTCAATGATGCGTTCGGCCCGGAGATCCTGGGGCCGGCGGCGGGACTCGAAGTGTTCCACACCTTCACGCTCATCCACGATGACATCATGGACCGCTCGCCCCTGAGGCGCGGCCAGGAAACCGTGTGGAAGAAATGGTCGCCGGACACGGCCATCCTTTCCGGCGACGTGATGTGCATCGACGCTTACAAGCGTATCGCGCAGGCGCCGGTGAATACGCTCCCGGCGGTGCTGGAGCTGTTTTCCACCACCGCTGCGCAGGTGTGCGACGGGCAGCAGTATGACATGGATTTCGAGAAGGTTCCGTCCGTTTCCATGCGGAACTACCTGAAGATGATTGGTCTCAAAACCGCCGTCCTCATCGCCTGCTCGGCGAAGATGGGCGCCCTCATCGCCAGTGCGCCGGCTGAGATTTGCGAGGGGCTCTATGACTACGGCTACAACCTTGGGCTCGCCTTCCAGGTGGCGGACGACTATCTGGACGCCTACGGTGACGAGAAAGTGTTCGGCAAGCCCATCGGCGGGGACATCGTGAACGGGAAGAAGTCCTGGCTCACGGTCCGTGCGATGGAAAAGGGCGCGAAGGGCATCGCCGAGGCCCTGGCCGCGGACCTCTCCCCGGCGGAGAAAATCGCCACGGTCATGGACCTGTATGAGTCGGTCCATGTGGCCGAGGATGCGCGCGAAACGATCGCCCGCTTCCACGAAAAGGCCCTCCAGGCGGCCGCCAAGGTAACCGGCATCGGCGGTTACGAAGTGCTCAAGCAGTTTGCCGACGATCTCGTGGACCGCGTGAAATGAGGCCGGAGGAACTCGAAATCATGGCCCCGGCAGGCAGCTTCGAAAGCCTGACCGCGGCTGTCCAGGGAGGCGCGAACTCCGTCTATTTCGGCATCGGCCACCTGAATATGCGCTCGCATTCCGCGAACAACTTCCAGGCGGAGGACCTGCCGGAAGTGATGCGCATCTGCCGGGCCTACGGGCTCAAGGCCTATCTGACCCTCAACATCACCCTCTACGGCGAAGAGCTGGAAGAGGCGCACCGGGTGCTGGACCTGGCGAAGGAGACCGGCGTGAACGCCGTCATCGCCTCCGACATGGCCTGCATCCTGTATGCTCGCAGCATCGGCCTGGAGGTCCATATTTCCACCCAGCTGAGCATTTCCAACGCGGAGGCGCTGCGGTTCTACGCACAGTTCGCCGATGTCGTCGTCCTGGCGCGGGAGCTCCGGTTGGAGCAGGTGAAGGAAATCCACGAGACGATTGTGCGGGAGCACATCACCGGGCCCTCCGGCGAACTCGTCCGCATCGAGATGTTCGCCCACGGAGCCTTCTGCATGGCCGTTTCCGGCAAATGCTACCTGTCCCTCGCCGCCTACGGGGAAAGCGCCAACCGCGGCGCCTGCATGCAGGTGTGCCGCCGCGGCTATCACGTGACGGACGAAGAAACGGGGTTCGACCTGGTGGTGGACAACAAGTACATCATGTCCCCGAAGGACCTGTGCACGATCGAGTTCATGGACAAGATCATCGACGCCGGAGTCCGGGTGTTCAAGATCGAGGGCCGCGCCCGCGCCGCCGATTACGTGAAGCGGGTCTCTTCCTGCTATCGCCGGGCTGCGGATGCCGTGTGCGACGGAACCTATACGCCGGAACTGGCACAAAGCCTGAAAGCGGAACTCGCCGGGGTTTTCAACCGCGGCTTCTGGGACGGCTACTACCAGGGCGCCCGCCTGGGCGAATGGAGCGCCGTCTATGGCAGCCAGGCAACCCGGAGGCGGGAATACATCGGCAAGGTCACCAACTGGTTCAACCGTATCGGCGTCTCCGAAATCCGGGTCGAGACCGGTTCCATCCGGAAGGGCGACGAACTGGCCTTCATTGGCAAGACCACCGGCTGCGTGGAAATCAAGGTCGATGACATGCGCGTGGACCTCAAGCCGGTCGAGGAGGCCGTCAAGGGGGTATTCTGCTCCGTCGCGGTCCCGATGGAGGACCAGCCCGTGGACCATATCAACGAAAACCCCGCGATGCAGGCGGACGAACGCATCCACCCCCGTCGCGGGGATAAGGTTTTCAAGTGGGTCGAGGACTAGAACTTCACCACCACCTTCACCGGGAAATGGTCGGAGAGGGTTTCCGTGCCGGCCGTCAGCACCTCTGAAGACAACACTTCCACCGGGGCGGCCTCTTTCCAGGCAAAGACGTAGTCGATGCACTCGTGCGGATTGGTAGTGGAGTAAGTGAAGTCCGTTCCTGAAAGTTGTGTCCACGACTCCCGCATAAGCCGGATGGTCTCGCTGTCGGGCTGGGCATTGAAGTCGCCGCACAGGAAAACGGGTTTCTTCGTGCCGGTGTAAACGGCTTTGAACCAATCGTTCAAAGCATTCACCTGATCGATCTGCGAGCGCTCGCCGACATAATCCAGGTGGACGGAAGCGAACACGCACCGGTCCGTTTCCACCACCGCGACGCTGCGCGGTTCGGAGCCGTCGGACTGGGGCAGAGGGACCTTGTAGCGGGAAATCACCCGGTCCCGGGAGACGATGCCGTTGCCATAGGCCCCGTCCGCAAACGGGAAGGCCGAAGCGAACTGGTAGTCCCAGCCGCCCAGCCCGTCCGACAGTTCCTTCAACTGGAAGGTCGCGTGGCGACGGTTGCAGCTGTCCAGTTCATTCAGGGCCACCAGGGTCGCATCCGCCCCGCGGATCACATCGGCCACCTGGGGAACCGTATTGTCCGCATACTTGGAAAAGACGCCTACGTTGTAGGAAACGAGAGCCATCGGACGGTAAACGAACCGGTCCGTCCGCTCCTTCAGATAGGCCTTGACGGCATTCCAACGGTAGTACGGAAAGCCTTCCAGGTCGCCCAGATGAGCCTCTTCCCCGTTCAGGAGGACTTTCACCAGCGTTTCTCCCTTCCTGCCCTTCCTGGGATTGAAGAAGATGAACTGGATGTTCGTCGCCATCGGGGAGCGGAAAGTCTGGAACCAGTAAACGAGGTCGTCCGGATTCTCCGGCGCCCGGTCGAAACCGTCCAGGTCCATGATCATCTCCAGCGCCATCACCACATGGTCGTGCCCGTAGCGGAGGTGTGCGCCGCGCTTGCCCGCCGAGAGCATCTCCGAGGCCTTCTCCACCATGTCGTCCACGATGGAGGAGCAGGGCGTCCGATAGGCATGATACTCGCGGAACCGCTCGTAATTATCCGTTTCCCAGAGGGTTGCATATTCCTCCACGGTAAAGAAATCACGCACGTCGATCCGGACGTCCTGCGGCAGGCTGTTCATGCCCGCGACGAACATGTACAGGTGGAAGAACACATTGTACGGATTCCGGTCCCCCAGCGCCTTGTCGGGATTCAGGAACAGGCGGGCCAGCACATCCCTATAATTCGGGAAATGGCGGAGGAAGAACTGTTCGGAAGTTTCCGGATAAGGGAACACCTCCTCGGGTCCCTGGTATTTGAACGGGTTCGCACCCTGGTTGGGCCGCGTCGCCTGGACATCCATCATCCCCTGATGCTCATAGACTTTCGTCTTGGGCGACAGCCGGGAAAGGGCCGCACAGCAGGAGGACATACTCATGATGGAGCGGACCGAGGGCGAGGAGCAGGCATCGACGGAACTCCCCTTCCCGAACACGGTCGGATAGTTCTTCACCATCGTCTCCGCAATCGTCTGATGCTGGTTCCAGCCGATCTCGGTCAGGTCGCCCACCCGGTACTGCACATAATCCCAGAAGGGTTCCAGGTCATTCAGCAGACGCTTGCCCCGCTCGGTCAGATTGCCCTGCTCCCGGCCTTCGGCCAGCATGTTCAGGATGATGGTGTAGGCATCCGGCGTATAGGCATACCGGGAGCCGTGCCGGCCGTAATGGCTGATATAGACGGCCTCGTAGCCCCTGGGAACGGGTGTGAGCGACTTTTGGGAAAGGTCCAACAGACAGTCCAGGCCGGAAGATTTATTCCAGTCCGAACGCACTTCCTCGCGGACGCCGTAGCGCTGGGCGGAGGCAGTCAGGCAGGACAGAAACAAGAGCAGAAAAGCGAGTTTTTTCATGGTTGCAGGTTGTATATTCTTTGATCAGGAATTACCCGAACACCTCCCGCAGCACCGCCAGCGAATGGACGCGGATGGATGACTCGGTGTGGTATTCGAGATAGCGTAAAAGGTCTTCGCAGAGGGCGTTCCGGTCCTCGCCCCGGAGGGGGATGAGCATGGACTCGGAAAAGGTCGATGTCAGGAAGGGCTTCAGCAGGGCAAGGTGCTTCTCCGCGAAGGGGGCGATGTCCTCCAGGGAAGGCCGGAAGCCCAGGGCGCCGGCGAGTTCCAGGAGGAAGCGGATGTGGAAATTGGAAAAATCGGCCTCCAGGGTGTCCAGGGTGAGGATGCTGCGGGTGCACCAGGGATAGAGGCCGTCCTCGGCCTGACCATCCTTCACCGTCCTCAGGAGGACTTCCGACAGGAAGAGACTCATCGTATTCTTGTACAGGTTCCCGCGGATGCCGTTCAGGGGATCCCGGGCCGTCAGGTTCCGGGCGCTCCAGAGGGTGGATTTCGGATTCGGGACGATGTCCATCTCCAGGATGTTCATGGGCAGCAGCAGGGCCATCCCCGCCTTCCTGCCGATGCGCACGAGGAACCCGCGCCGTCCATACTCCTCCGAAAGGGTATGGACAACCACCGAGTTCTCCCCGAACTTGGTGTACCCGAGTACGATTGCCTCGATGTTCTCCGTCATTGAACCGTCTTCAGGTATTCCGCCATGGCGCGGAGGGCCTTGCCACGGTGGGAGATGGCGTTCTTTCCGCCCTCTGGGAGTTCGGCGTTGGTGATGTCGTAGCCGTCCGGAATGAAGACGGGGTCATAGCCGAAGCCGCCGGTGCCGGAGCACTTCCGGGCGATGCGCCCTTCCATCGTCCCTTCGAAGAAATGCTTCTCTCCGTGAAGGATCAGGGCGACGGAGGTGCGGAAACGGGCTTTGCGGGTGGCTTTCAGCGTGGAGATGCCGTATGCACGGGCGACGGAAGCCTCCTGTTCGCGGCGCGCCATTTCGGACAGGAGCTTCGCGATATTGGCGGCAGGGTCGCGCTGGGGCCCGCCATAGCGGGCGGTATGGACGCCGGGACCGCCGCCGAGGATATCGACCTCGAGGCCGGAATCGTCGGCAAAGCAGTCCAGGCCGGTCTTGTCATAGATGTATTGGGCCTTTTGCAAAGAGTTGGCCCTGAAGGTATCTCCCGTCTCGGGGATTTCTTCGGAAATGCCCACCTCGGCGGGCGTGACGAGTTCGAAACCTTCGCCGAGAATGGCCAGTGCTTCGTGGAGTTTGCCGGGATTGTTGGTGGCAAAGACGATCTTCATAAATCACAGTTCCTTGATACGGCGCAAAGATACTTCATTTTTTCGTAACTTTGCGGAGTTGGCACGTCCTTTGCGCGTGATCCTCCCCGGATATGAAAAGAACAAGATATGCCCTGGCGGTCCTTGCTGCCGCCCTTTTAGCCACCACGACTGCCTCCGCGCAGTCCAAGAGCTTCTCCCTGGGGAAGTGGGTGGAACTGCACAATGCCATCCTGAAGGAACTCAACCGTTCGTATGTGGACTCCCTGGAAGTAGGCCGGATCGAGCGGGAAGGCGTGGACGCCATGCTGGAAGCCCTGGACCCCTATACCGTCTATGTTCCGGAAGAGGAACAGGAGGATTTCCAGATGATGCTGTCCAATACCTACGGCGGCATCGGCGCAGTCATCTACAAGCCGGACAAGAACGGCAATGTCATGATCAACGAGCCCTATGCGGGCTCTCCGGCGGCGAAGGCCGGCCTCGTCTGCGGCGATGAGATCGAGACCATCGACGGAGTGAGCACCCATGGACTCACCTCCCAGGAGTGCTCCGACAAGATGCGCGGCAAGCCGGGCACCCAGGTCGTTTTCCGCGTGAAGAAACTGCGCGACGGCGCTTCCTGGAAGGCGGGCGAAACCATCGACGTCACCGTCACCCGCGAGCGCATCGCCCTCCCCTCCGTGGAATATGTGGGCATGTTGAACGACAGCGACGGATACATCCTCCTGACCAAGTTCACCGAAGGGGTGGGCCAGGGAATCCGCGACGGCTACCATACCCTGAAAGCGCAGGGAATGAAGCGCTTGGTGCTGGATCTCCGCAGCAACGGCGGCGGCGTCATGAGCGAAGCGGTGAACATCGTTTCCCTGTTTGTTCCCAAGGGTTCCGTGGTCGTGACCTCCAAGGGCAAGGCCAAGGGAACCGTCCAGGAGTACAAGACCACGACGGACCCCGTGGACCTGGAGATTCCGATCGTCGTCCTGGTGGATTCCGGTTCCGCCTCGGCATCGGAAATCGTTTCCGGTGCGCTGCAGGACCTGGACCGTGCCACCATCATCGGAACGCGCACTTACGGCAAGGGACTCGTACAGAGCATCCGGCCGCTTCCGTATGACGGCCAGCTCAAGGTGACCACGGCGAAGTATTACACGCCCTCCGGCCGCTGCGTGCAGGCCATCGACTACAGCCACCGCAACGAAGACGGCAGCGTGGGACATATTCCCGATTCCCTGACGCATGAATTCAAGACCCTCCACGGCCGTACCGTCCGCGACGGCGGCGGCATCATGCCGGACCATGAGGTGAAGGGGCACAAGTATTCCCGCCTGACCTATTCCATTGTCCTGAACGGCATCGTGGACCAGTATGCGATGAAGTATGTCCGTGAGCATGAGGCGCTTCCTTCCGTAGAGGATTTCCACTTCGACGCGTATGACGATTTCGTCGCCTTCGCGAAGGACAAGGAGTTCGACTACCGCTCCTCCGCCCGCGCGCTCTTTGACGAGATGAAGAAAATCATTGCCGAAGACGGCCTGACCGAAACGATGTCGGACGAACTCGCCGCCCTGGAGAAGTCCCTGGATATGGACAAGGAGACCTTCCTGCGGCTCAAGAAGGACGAAATCGTTCCCTTCATCGAAGAGGAAATCGCCGTCCGCTACTGGTTCCAGCGGGCCGGCATCCAGGTCCGTCTCCGCTACGACGACCAGCTCAAGGAAGCCCTCACCAAACCGGCGATCAGCTGGTAAGGGTCCCGGATTCCTTTTTCAGGGGTACGACACAATCCCGGAGGGTGATGTTTGACAAAAAAAACATCACCCTCCGTTCGGTTTTTCACGGAGAATTGCTACCTTTAACCCGCATAACACTAAACTACCAGCACCGACATGTACAAAATCTCGGAGCATCCGATTCTGGACATTCCGCAGGAAGACCTGCACGCTTTTCAATTCGAAGGGAAGACCGTTTACGGCCAGAAGGGCCAGACCATCGCCGCCGCGCTGCATCAGGCCGGATTTCCCGTCCATCACCATAGTCTGAAAGACCGCAACCGCACCATGGAGTGCGGCATCGGCAAGTGCGGCGCCTGCGAGATGATCGTGGACGGCCATATCCGCCGAATCTGCATCACCAAGGTGGACGGCGTGAAGGAGGTGCACCGCACCGGGGAAGACAGCTTCTACGACGTGGAATCCCCTTCGGCCACCGATGCGCCCAAGAAGGTCTATAAGACCACGGTCGCCATCATCGGCGCGGGCCCGGCCGGCCTGGCCGTCCGGGAGGAGCTCCGGAAAGCCGGAGTGGACAACCTCGTAATCGACAACAACAGCGCCATCGGTGGCCAGTTCCGGATGCAGACGCACCAGTTCTTCTTCTTCGAGAAGGAGAAGAAGTTCGGCGGCATGCGCGGATTCGACATCGCCGAAACCCTCGCCGGGGACTCCCGGGAAGGAATCCTGCTGGACAGCGTGGTCTGGGACATCCTGGAAGGGAAGCGCCTCGCCGTCAAGAACGTAGCCACCCAGGAAATCTTTTATGTCGATGCCGACCAGCTCGTGGTCGCCGCCGGGGCCCTGCCCTTCATGCCGGCCTTCAAGAACGACGACCTGCCCGGCGTCTATACCGCCGCAGTCGTACAGCGGATGATGAACACGGAATTCACCCTCCTCGGAAAGAACATCCTCACGGTGGGCGCCGGCAACATCGGCTATCTCACCTCCTACCAGGCGATGCAGGCCGGGGCCAAGGTCAAGGCCATCATCGAGGCCATGCCCCACGAAGGCGGTTTCCCCGTCCAGGCGAACCGCGTCCGCCGGCTCGGCATCCCGATCCTGACCGCCTACACCCTCGTGGAAGCCATTCCCAACGAGGACCGCAGCGGCGTCGTGGGCGCCATCATCGCGAAATGCGAGAACTTCAAGCCCATCCCGGGAACGGAAGTGCGTATCGACGGCATCGACTGCATCAACATCTGCACGGGTCTCCTGCCGGACAGCCAGCTGCTCCGCAAGGGCGCCGAGGTCTTCGGCCGCGCCTGCCACGGGGTGGGCGACGCCGTCCGGATCGGCGAGGGAACATCCGCCGTCCTCCGGGGCCGCCAGTGCGCCTACGAGGTCATGCAGGATCTGGGAAAGCGGATCGACTACAACGCCTATCTCACGATCTCCAAGGAATATATCGACTCCCAGCAGCGCCCGGTGCGCCTGCTGGACGAGCCCCGGAAACCCAGCCCGGAACGCCAGGCCGGCAAGGGATTCGTCATCGCCGACTGCCTGTACGGATTCGCCTGCAACCCGTGCTCCTTCTCCTGCAAGCAGGGCGCCATCACCAAGAGTTCCACCTCCGTCACCCCGGTCATCGACTACGACAAATGCATCGGCTGCATGGAGTGCGTCGCCCAGTGCCCGGGCCTGGCCATCTTCGGCTACCGGCCTGACCGTCAGCAGGTTTTCTTACCGCTGGAGTTCAACCTCCCGGCGGGAGCCCAGGAAGTCTATCTGGTCGATGACAACGGCGCCCGGGTGGGCGAAGGCGTCATCGAGCGCGTGATGAAAAAGCCCGGCAAAACGAACATCGCCGTCGTGAAGGCCACGAGCCTCGCCGGCGAACTGACCGACGCCCACGGCTTCATCCTGAAAGAGGATTATCCCGAACCGCTGCAGCTGACTCCCTGCGGGGCCGAAGCGGCGGCCGAAACCTATGTCTGCCACTGCGAAGACGTGAGTCTCAAGGACTTGCTGGAGACATTGAAAGGACGTAAGTCCATCACCGCCCAGGAGCTCAAGCACATCACCCGGCTGGGCATGGGTCCTTGCCGCGGCTCCCGCTGCCTCCCCCGCGCCAAGCAGGTCCTCCGGGCCCATGGCATCGAGGTGACGGGCGAGTTCACGCCCCGTGGGCCGATGGCGAATCTCGTGGAAATCGGCAACGTCGCAAACCTCTCCGGCAAAACCAACCTGGTCACTTCCCCGCAGTTCACGGAGGAGGCGGCCGTGGAGGTGGGCGCCTTCGTCGCCGGCGGCGGCATGGCCGGCACGGGCACGTTCCGCTACCTCGCCGAAGCCGGGCTCAAGCCGGTCCTCGTGAACAAGGACCACGGCAGTTCCTGGCGCTGCATCGCCGGCGGGCGTCCGGCCTTCTCGGTCCCCGCCCTCGCGGAAATCGCGAATGGCAACCTGCAGATTTTCAGGGAACTGGCCGCGGAATCCGACATCGACTTCAAGATGACCCGGTATGTGAATTTCGTCCACGATGAAGCGACCTACCGGAGCCTGGACGCCTCCCGCGCCTGGTCCGACGCCTACATGGTGGAAAAGAAGGATTTCGCCCGGGAGATCTCCCCGTACATCAATCCGGACCTGGACATCTATTCGCACGCCCTCATCTCCAACGACTGCTGGCAGGCCAGCCCCGGCAAGACCATCGACCTGGTGCGCCAGAAAGGGATCCGCCTCGGCGGCACCGTCCTGGAGGACACGGAACTGGTGGACGTTGCGAGATCCGGTGATACTTACCTCGTCACGGTCAAGCTCCCGAACGGGTGCTACCGCCGGTACAAGACCGCCGTCTTCGTCAATGCCCTCGGCGCAGGCGCGGAGAAGTTCGCGAAGATGCTGGGCCTGGACACCGGGCTCTTCCCGGTCCGCCATCAGGCATTCATCACGAAACGGCTCCCGCTCATCGGCAAGGAAGGCGACTCGCTGGACATGCTCATCGACCGCCGCCACTACAAGGGATTCTCCGCCGTCTATGGGCAGCAGCTCGCCTCCACCGGCCAGATCATCGGCTGCGCCTCCCCCGCCTCGGATGCGTCCGAAGCCGGGAAGAACCTGAAGGTCAATACGCAGGCCTTCCTGGAAATCGCGACGGAAGTCTTTACGGAGTGGATCCCGAAACTGAAGGGCATGTCCCTCCAGGCCACCTGGTGCGGCTACTACACGGAACCGCGGTACATCGTGGACCCGGCCGCCGGCCTGTTCGTGGGTATGCGCGGCCACGGCTTCATGCTCTCCCAGTATATCGGCAAACTCTACGTGGACAGCCTCCTCGGCCGCCCCGTTCCCGCCTTCTTCGCCGACCTCGGTCTTGCGGGTTCCGGACTGAGCGAGAACGCGTTCAAATAGTTTTCTTACGTCCTGCTTTCAGGGCGCCCTTCCGGGGTGCCCGGCCGGACTTTCGCGGCCGGTTGGGCATCGGGGCATCGGTGAGGGATTCGATGTATTCGTCCTCCGAAGGGGCGGGCTCGTTTTCGTGCTCGGGCTCAACCAGTTCGTAGTCAAGCAGTTTCTGCTCCAGGTTAGTACCCTTGACACGGATGCGGAGCGGATCGCCGAGCTGGATGACCTTGTGATGACGGCGGCCGACGGCGCGGTAGTGCTCCTCGTCGAAATCGTAGAATTCGGACTTGATGGTGCGGTAGGGAATCATACCCTCGATCTTTGTGGGCTCGATCTCCACGTAGATGCCCCACTGGGTGACGCCGGAAACGTGACCGTCGAACTCCTGGCCCACCTTGTCCTCCATGAACTCCACGAGCTTGTACTTGATGCTCTCCCTTTCGGCTTCAGCGGCAACCACTTCCCGCTCGGAGGCATGTTTGCACTGGGCCGAGTAGTAGTCCAGCGACTGGGACTCCGCCCCGGCCAGGTACATGGCGAGAAGCCGATGGACCATCAGGTCCGGATAGCGGCGGATCGGGGAGGTGAAATGCGTATAGAACTTGAAGGCCAGGCCGTAGTGGCCGATGTTGTCGGTACTGTAGCAGGCCTTGGCCATGGACCGGAGGGCGAGGATCTGGATGGCGCCCAGTTCCGGCTTGTCCTTCGCATCCACCATCAGGCCGTTCAGGGCATCGGCGATGTCCTTGCCGGAGCCGATGGGCCCCATCTTGTAGCCGAAGTTGCCGGCGAACTCCCTCAGGCCGGTGATCTTCTCCAGGTTGGGCTCGTCATGGACCCGGTACACGAAGGTCTTGGGATTCTTGACAGCTTTGCCGCCCATCTTGCCGTCCGAGGCGATGAACTCGGCGACATTCTTGTTCGCCAGGAGCATAAACTCTTCAATCAGCCAGTTGGCCTCCTTGGAATACTTCTGGTGCACGGACACCGGCTTGCCGTATTCGTCAATTTCCACCTTCATTTCGGGACGCTCGAAGTTCACAGCGCCGGCAGCGAAACGCTTTTTGCGGAGCTTCAGGGCTATCTTATTGAGGATCAGTACCGCTTCCTTCACGTCATCCGGAACGATGCCGCATTCGGTTCCTTCACCGAACTGCGTCTTCATGGCGTTGTCCCCGGCCTCGATGATGGCCTGGGCGCCCTCGTAGGCGAAGCGGTAGTCGGATTTGATGACCGTCCGGCCGAACCAGGGATTGATGACCTTCGCGAGCGGGGTGACCTCGAACACGGCGGAGAAGGTGAGCTTCTCCTCGTTCGGACGCAAGGAGCACAGTTTGTTGGAGAGTTTCTCCGGCAGCATGGGCACGGTCCGGTCCACCAGATAAACGGATGTCCCGCGGGCCTGGGCCTCCACGTCCACCGGAGTTCCCGGCTTGACGTAGTAGGAAACGTCGGCGATATGGACGCCCACCTCGTAGTTACCGTTGTCCAGCTTGCGGAAGGACAGGGCGTCGTCGAAGTCCTTCGCATCGGCCGGGTCGATGGTGAAGGTCAGGACCTTGCGGAAGTCCTTGCGGCCGGCGCGGTCCTTGTCGGTGATTTCCTCGGAAATCCCGTCGGCAGCGTTCTCCACGGCCTTTTCGAACTTGTAGGGAAGGCCGAACTCGGCGAGGATCGCGTGCATCTCGGTATTGTTCTCGCCCGGCATGCCCAGTACGTCCACGACATGCCCGTGGGGCCCGCTCTCACCGCGCTCCCAGCCATCCACGACGGCGGCGACTTTCATGCCGCGGACACCGCCTTCCGGGATGGGGACGGAGATATCGTACGGCATGGTCTTGGAGGACATGAGCACCCAGGCACGCTGGCCGACGATGTGGAGGATCCCCACAAAAGGCTTCTTCGAGCGCTCTATGACGGCGATGATCTCGCCGCTGCGCCGCTTGGCGTTTCCAACCCTTTCCTGGGTGACGGCCACCCGGACAGTATCCCCGTGCAGGGCGCCGCGGGTCTTGGACGCCTTGACATACACGTCTTCTTCCTGTCCCTCGATCCTGACGAACACGAATCCTTCCCGGGACATCATGGCCGTTCCCTCGTACTCGGGAACGATCCGGACTTTCTTCTTCTTTCTTCCGCCGCCGGCCTCGGGGCCGCGGTTCCGTCCGCTGTTTTTCCTTCTGGACATACCTTTGCGTTTTATCTGATGCAAAGATACTAAAAAACATGCATATCGATTATTTTCATTAAATTTGTAGGACCGACAATAACACCATGAAACTGCATACCCTCGCCCTGTGTTCCCTGGCTGCCACCATGCTGACGGCCTGCGGCACCAAAACCCCTGTGTACAAAGATGCAAGCCGCTCCGCGGAAGAGCGGGCGGACGACCTCATCCAACGGATGACGGTCGATGAGAAACTGGGACAGTTGCTGTGCCCGCTGGGATGGCCCATGTACGACAAGGTATCGGCCGACAGCGTGACGATCTCCGACAAATACCGCGACTTTATCCAAAACCAGCACGGAGGGATGCTCTGGGCCGTGTTCCGTGCGGACCCCTGGACCCGGAAGACGCTGGAGAACGGGCTGGATCCCACGCTCGCTGCGAAGGCATATAACGCCCTGCAGCGCTATGCCATGGACAGCACCCGGCTGGGCATCCCCATCATCCTCGCCGAAGAGGCGCCGCATGGGCACATGGCTATCGGGACGACGGTGTTTCCGACCTCGATAGGGCTTGCATCGACCTGGGACACGGAACTGATTGAGAAAGTGGGTGAAACCATCGGCACGGAGCTGCAGGCACAGGGAGCGACGATCGGGTATGGCCCGGTAATCGACCTGTCCCGCGAACCGCGCTGGTCCCGCGTGGAGGAAACCTACGGCGAGGACGTGCACCTGACCTCCCAGATGGCCGCAGCCATGGTGCGGGGCACTTCCTCCAAAGGCGTGATTTCCACCCTGAAGCATTTCGTGGCGTACGGCGTCCCGGAGGGCGGTCACAACGGCAATCCGTCCATCATCGGAGAACGGGACCTGAAGGAGAATGTCCTGCCTACTTTCAAGGCCGCCATCGACGCAGGTGCCCTCTCGGTAATGACCTCTTACAACTCCCTGGACGGCATCCCGACCACCTGCAACAAGGAACTTCTGACCGGCGTCCTGCATGACCAGTGGAACTTCAAGGGATTTGTGGTCAGTGATTTGGAAAGTATCGACGGAATCCAGACCAGCCACCGGGTGGCCTCTTCCCGTCAGGAAGCCGGCGAAATGGCGCTGGAAGCCGGCGTGGACGTGGACCTCGGGGCCCACTGCTATGCGCAGCTCAAGGAATCCGTGGAGAGCGGCCGCGTGAGCATGAAAGTGCTGGACCAGGCTGTGAAACGCGTGCTGGTGCGAAAATTCGAGGCCGGACTCTTTGACCATCCGTATGTGGACGAAACCGCCGCCGCGGGACTCGTCCGCACGCCGGAGCACATCGAAGTGGCCGCGCAGACCGCCCGGGAAGGGGTGATCCTGCTGGAGAACAACGGCATCCTGCCCCTGAGACGCGACGCACGCATCGCCCTCATCGGCCCCAACGCGGACAGCCAGTATAACCAGCTCGGTGACTACACTGCCCCGCAGGCGGAGGACCACGTGGTAACGATGCTGGAAGGCCTCCAGGCCAAGGGGGCCGATGTCCGCTATGTCAAGGGATGCGCCGTCCGCGACACCCGGGACAGCCAGATTGCCCAGGCCGTCATTGCTACGATGCTTTCCGATGTGGCCGTCGTCGTGGTCGGAGGCTCGTCCGCCCGCGATTTCAAGACCAAGTACATCGACACCGGCGCCGCCGTCGTGGACGAAAAGTCCGTCTCCGACATGGAGGCCGGGGAAGGCTTCGACCGGGCCTCGCTGGAACTGCTGGGCCTGCAGAATGAGCTTCTGAAGGCCGTCAAGGCCACGGGCAAGCCGGTGGTGGTGGTCTATGTGGAAGGCCGTCCGCTGGACAAGAACTGGGCTTCGGAAAAGGCCGATGCTCTCCTCACCATGTGGTACCCCGGCGGCGAAGGCGGCACTGCCCTGGCCGACGTCCTCTTCGGCGACTACAATCCGGCCGGACGCCTCCCCGTGAGCGTTCCCCGGAACGTGGGCCAGCTCCCGGTCTATTACAACAAGAAGAATCCCCGCGGACACGACTATGTGGAGATGTCCGCCGATCCGCTTTATCCTTTCGGATACGGACTGAGCTATACCACTTTCGAGTACTCCGGACTTACCGTCTCCGGCACCGTTCCCAACGTGGAAGTGACCGTCCAGGTGAAGAATACCGGATCCCGGGACGGTGATGAAGTGGTCCAGCTCTATGTCATTGACCCGCTGGCCTCCACGGTGCGGCCGCGTAAGCAGCTCCGCGCCTTCGACCGCGTGTTCGTCAAGGCCGGTGAAACCGTTCCCGTCACCCTGAAGCTCGGATCCGACGCCTTCTCGCTGGTCAATGCCGCCGGTGACACCGTCATCGAGCGCGGCGATTTCATCCTGGAGGTGGGGGCCTCCTCCCGGGACATCCGCTTAAAAGAAACGATAACTTATTAACTATGAGATATTTGCCGATACTACTAGGACTCATCCTCTCCGCGGGAGCTGCCGCCCAAACCCTGCCGTACTGGCAGGATATGACCGTCACTTCCGTGAATGCCGAAACCCAGCGGACCGAAGCCATCTGGTTCGCGGACCGGGCCGATGCGCTCGCGAAGGGTTTCCGCGACAGCGAGAACTATGTGAACCTGAACGGGATTTGGGATTTCAAGTATTTCGACGATTACCATGAGATGGAGAGATTCTTTCGCTCCGCTCAGAATGACAAGACCTGGGACTCGATCGTGGTGCCGGGGAACTGGGAGGTTCAGGGGCACGGCGTAGCCATCTATACCAACCAGCCCTACGAGTTCTGCCCGCGCGACCCGCAGCCGCCCGTGCTGCCGGAAGTCTTCCCCGCCGCCGTGTATCATCGGACATTCACCGTTCCCGAGGGCTGGAACGGAAGGACCGTTTACCTGAATCTCGCCGGCATCAAGTCTGGCGCGTACGTGTATGTGAACGGACAGGAGATCGGCTACTCGGAGGATTCCAAGAACCTGGCCCGGTTCGACATCACCCCGGCCCTGAAAGAAGGCAGTAACGATTTGACCCTGAAGGTGTACCGCTACTCCACCGGCTCCTGGCTGGAATGCCAGGATTTCTGGCGCATCAGCGGCATCGAACGGGAGGTGTACCTTTCCTCCGAGAAGACGCCGGCCCGGTTCGACTTCAGCGTGGTTTCCACCCTGGACCCGACCCTCACCAAGGGTGTTTTCAGTCTGAAAATGCGTTCACAGCAGCCTGTAGAGGTTTTTTACGAGCTATTGGACCAGAATGGCGAATGCGTCGCGGATGCCGTTTTCGAGTTCAACGGAGAACTGGTCTCCGTGACCGACACCATTCCGGACGTGCGGAAATGGACCGCCGAGACGCCGGAACTCTACACGCTCCTTCTCCGCGTGGGCGGGGAATACACCCGCTTCCATGTGGGTTTCCGCCGGATCGAGATCGCGACCGTCAAGGACGGTGAACGGGATGTCAAGGCCCTTCTCGTCAACGGGCAGCCGGTCAAGTTCAAAGGCGTGAACATGCACGAGCACAACCCGTACACCGGTCATTACCTGACCCGGGAAAACATCCTGCAGGACCTCCAGCTCATGAAGATGGCCAATATCAACGCCATCCGCACCTGCCACTATCCCCAGCCGCGGGAATTCTACGAACTGTGCGACAGTCTGGGTTTCTATGTCTATGACGAGGCCAATATCGAATCCCACGGCATGGGCTACAAGCTGGACCGTACCCTCGGGAACAACGCGGCCTGGTATCCGAAACACATCGACCGGATCCTGAACATGTATTACCGCACGGCGAATTATCCGTGTGTCACCATCCTCTCCCTGGGCAATGAAGCCGGAAACGGGGTGAACTTCTACGAGGCATACCGCGTCCTGAAAGCCCTCGAGAAGGATGGCCAGAACCGGCCTGTCTGCTACGAACGCGCTGAGCGGGAATGGAATACCGACATGCTCGTTCCCCAGTATCCCGGTGCCGAATGGTTCGCCCGGATGGGCGAGAAGGAATCCGGCAGGCCCGTGTGTCCGTCCGAGTATGCCCATGCGATGGGCAATTCCACCGGCTCCCTGGACCTCCAGTGGGAACAAATCTACGCCCATACGCACCTGCAGGGCGCCTTCATCTGGGACTGGGTGGACCAAGGCCTGTATGACGCCGAGAAGGGATGGACCTACGGCGGAGACTACGGCGTGGATGCTCCTTCCGACGCGAACTTCCTGTGCAACGGGATCGTGAATCCGGACCGAAACCCGCATCCGGGTTATTTCGAGGTCAAACACGTGTACCAGGATATCGCCATTACCGGCGTCGCTCCGGAAGAAGGCCGGTTCGCCATCCAGAACCGCTTCTACTTCAAGGACCTGAAAGACTATATCGTACACTGGCGGATTGAAAGGGACGGCAAGCCCCTGAAGAAGGGGAAGCTTTCCTTCTCCACCCCGGCGCAGGCCCGTGAGGAGTTCTCCATCAGGCTTCCGAAACGGAAGATGAAAAAGGACGGCGAATACCGGATCTTCTTCGAGACCGCCGTCGCCAAGGGACTGCCGCTTCTCCCTGCCGGTACCCTGATCGCGGCCGACGAGATC
Organism: Bacteroidales bacterium UBA3289; assembly: GCA_002361625.1. Taxonomy (GTDB): domain Bacteria; phylum Bacteroidota; class Bacteroidia; order Bacteroidales; family UBA932; genus Cryptobacteroides. The sequence continues at coordinate 65,459 of DETL01000016.1, forward strand.
CTCCTGAAAGACACGGGAACGAAGAAGGAATTCCGGACCTCCCGCCGGGAAGTCGAAACAGAGGAAAGCGAGGCCGAAATCCGTCTTTCCGCCGGCAGGAGCGAGCTGGTCTTCGACAAGGTCCGGGGCATCGTAAAGCGCTACGCCTACAAGGGTGTCGATGTCTTCGACCCCGGTTTCGGGTTCCTGCCGAACTTCTGGCGCGGTCCTACCGACAATGACTACGGCAACGGCCTGCCTGCCCGGGCCTTTGCATGGAAAGAGGCCTCCCGGACGTTCAACGCGACGACCGAGGTGGACGGCGGCACCATCCGCGCCACCTACGCCCTGCCGGACAAATGCTCGATGACCGTCTCGTACACGCTTCTGCCGAATGGCCTGTTCAAGGTGGAAACGGCCTTCCAGGGTGCCGAGAGCAAGAAACCGCTGGACATCCCCCGGATCGGCTTCCGTTTCCGCGTACCGGAGAACGATTTCCAGTACTTCGGCCGCGGACCGGTGGAGAACTACATCGACCGCAACAGCGGTACCTTCAAGTCCGTGTTCACGACGACGGCCACCGCTCAGTTCTACCCGTATGTCCGCCCGCAGGAAACCGGTCATCATACGGAGACGGAATGGATCGCCACGAAGCACCTGACCATTGTAGCCGATGACACCTTCGAGTTCAACGCCCTGCGCCACAGCGTCGAAGACCTGGACAGCGAAGAGTCCGGACAGCCCTATCAGTGGAACAACTTCGACACGCCGCCGGTCCATGACGAAGAGCTTGCCGCCCGGCAGCACAAACGCCGCCAGACCCACCTCTGCGACGCGCCCGACCGCGATTTCACCGAAATCTGCATCGACGGAGCCGCTTCCGGCGTAGGCGGATACGACAGCTGGGGATCCCGTCCCGAACCGTCCCGCACGGTCTGGACCTCCGACCACCTGGACTTCGGATTCACGCTGGTTCCCGCCAGGGCCGTCAAACCTGCCAAAGCCATCCGCTATGCGTATTGACCGATCCCTCCTCCTGATCGCGGCCGCCCTTCTGGCGGGCGCCTGTGCCGAAAAGCCTTATGGCCCGGTTCCCTCCCCTGCCCAGCTGGAATGGCAGGAGATGGAAATGAACCTGTTCTGCCACTTCGGACCCAACACTTTCACCGGACGGGAATGGGGAGACGGGACGGAGACCGAGGACCTGTTCAACCCCACCGCCCTGGACTGCCGCCAATGGGCTGCCACCGCCAAGGCCGCCGGCTTCAAGGGCATCATCATCACGGCCAAGCATCACGACGGATTCTGCCTGTGGCCGAATCCCGTCAGTTCGCACACCGTCGCCCAGTCCGCCTGGAAGGACGGAAAGGGGGACGTCCTGAAGGAACTGTCCGACGCCTGCCGGGAGTACGGGCTCAAGTTCGGCGTCTATATCTCGCCGTGGGACCGGAATGATCCGCACTACGGAACGCCGGAATACAACCAGGTGTTTGTCCGCACCCTGGAAAGCGCGCTGGGCGGCACCTACGGACCGGTGTTCGAGCAGTGGTTCGACGGTGCCTGCGGGGAAGGGCCCAACGGGAAACGGCAGGAATACGACTGGCCGCTTTTCAACGGGACAGTCCTCAAGCTGCAGCCCCAGGCCGTCATTTTCAGCGACGTAGGCCCGGGCTGCCGCTGGATGGGAAACGAAGCAGGCCGGGCAGGAAGGACCAACTGGAGCCGCCTGGAAACGGAAGGCTTCGAACCCGGGAAAGCCTCCCCGTCCCTGGACACCCTGAATCAGGGGAACCGGCACGGAAGCCGATGGATCCCCGCCGAGACCGATGTCTCCATCCGACCGGGCTGGTTCTGGAAAGCCTCCGAAACACCCCGGCTCAAGTCCCTCCAGCACCTGCTGAGAATCTATTATGAGAGCGTCGGACGCAACTCCCTCCTGCTCCTCAACGTCCCTCCGGACACAACCGGACGGCTGGACCGGGCGGATTCCACCCGGCTCATGGAATTCCGGAGTGCCCTGGACGCCATTTTCGCCCGGAATCTCGCCGACAAGGCCCGGATCCGCCGGAAGGGGAACACCTGGACGGTCACCCTCCGGAAAGCCGTTCCCTTCAACCGGCTCGTCCTCCAGGAAGACATCACCAAGGGGCAGCGGATCGCAGCTTTCACCGTGGAAGTCCAGAAAGACAACGGCGAATGGGAGCCGGTGGCTTCCGAAACCACCGTCGGTTACAAACGGATCGTGCTCCTGCCCGACCGGACGGCCCGCTGCCTCCGGATCCGGGTGGACGAAACCCTCGCCCGGCCGCTCCTGAGCCACATCGCCCTTTTCCAGGATGACATCTATCAGGAAAAAACCGAAGAGGAAGATCCGGGCACCGTCCACGGGCTTTCCGAGATCCGCTACCTGGACCTCGGGGAAGTGAAGGACGTGCAAGGATTCCACTATACGCCCGCGGCGAAAGGCCGGGGCGGCGTCATCATCGATTACCGGCTGGAAGCGTCCGAAGACGGGACCCGCTGGACCGTCGTGGAGGAAGGGATGTTCGACAATATTGTCAACAACCCTGTCCGGAACGAGGTCAGGAAGCCTTTCACGGCCCGGTACCTCAAACTGGTTCCGGTCCGTTCCAGCAACGGAACGACCTATGGCATCGCCGATTTCGGCATTATCTAACAGTCCCTGTATGAAAAAGACCTTCCTGATCATCGCCTGGCTGCTCTCCGGCGCCGCCCTCCACGCACAGGTGGAATATGTGAATCCGTTCATCGGCACGACCAATTTCGGGGCCTGCAATCCCGGCGCCGTCACGCCCAACGGCCTGATGAGCGTGACGCCCTTCAATGTGATGGGCTCCCGCCTCAACACCTGGGACAAGGACAGCCGCTGGTGGTCCACGCCCTATGTGGCGGAGAACAGCTACTTCACCGGCTATGCCCATGTGAACCTTTCCGGCGTAGGCTGTCCGGAACTGGGCTCGGTCCTGACCATGCCCACGACGGGTCCCCTGGAAGTGGACTATCATCAGTACGGGTCCGAATATAAGGACGAAACCGCCCATCCCGGGTACTATTCCACCCGGTTGTCGAACGGGATCCTGACCGAAGCGACGGCCACCACCCGCACCTCGCTGGAACGCTATACCTTCCCCGGCGGTGCCGGCAACATCCTGGTGAACCTGGGCGAAGGCCTGACCAACGAATCCGGCGCCACCCTCCGGCGGGTTTCCGACACGGAGATCGAGGGATCCAAACTCATGGGCACGTTCTGCTACAACCGGAACGCCGTGTTCCCGATGTACTTCGTCCTTCGCGTGAGCAAGGCCCCGGAACGGAGCGGCTACTGGAAGAAGCAGCGGCCGATGACGGCCGAGGCGGCCTGGGACGGCGATGCCGGCCGGTACAAACTGTACGAGGCCTATGCCCGGGAGCTTTCCGGGGACGATATCGGCTACTGGTTCCGCTACGAGAACCTCGCCGAGGGAGAACAGGTCCTGGTCCAGGTGGGCGTTTCCTTCGTGAGCATCGACAATGCGCGGGAGAATCTGGATGCGGAGCAGTCCGGCTTTGACTTCGCGGCCGTCCGCAATGCGGCGGAAAAGGCCTGGCAGGAGCAGCTGGGGCGCATCCGCATTACCGGCGGCACCGAAGAGCAGAAGGCCGTCTTCTACACCGCACTCTACCATGCGCTCATCCATCCGAACATCCTGGAGGACGTGAACGGCGAATACCCGCTGATGGAGTTCGGCAACCCCGCCTCCGTGAACAGTTACAAAATCGCGACCGGTCGCAACGGCCAGGCGCAGCTCAGGATGCGCGCCCGGGGCGTGGGCCGTGTACCGGAAGGCCAGCACCGCTACACGGTGTTCTCCCTCTGGGACACCTGCCGGAACCTGCACCAGCTCCTGACCCTCCTCTACCCCGAGAAGCAGATCGACATGGCGCGTTCGGCCGTGAGCATGTACCGCGAATGGGGCTGGATGCCCAAGTGGGAACTCTATGGCCGGGAGACCTTCACGATGGAAGGCGACCCGGTAATCCCGATGCTGACGGACACTTATCTCAAAGGACTGACGGACTTTGACATCCAGACCGCCTATGAGGCGTTCCTCAAGTCCGCCGATACGCCGGGGGCGCAGAACCGGATGCGTCCGGATGCCGACCCGTACATCGAGCGCGGCTACATCCCGCTGGGCTGGTTCGCGCAGGATTTCTCCGGCGACAACTCCGTTTCCCACGCCCTCGAATATTACATGGCCGATGCGGCCCTGGCCCGCCTTGCCGATGCCCTGGGCCATCCGGAAGACGCCGCCAAGTTCCGTCAGCGCTCCCTGGGATACCAGCACTACTGGGACACCGAGTACGGCTGCCTGCGGCCGCTGCAGAAGGATGGGAGCTTCCTCACGCCCTTCAATCCCCGCCAGGGCGAGAACTTCGAGCCCGTGCCGGGCTTCCACGAAGGAAGTGCCTGGAACTACACGTTCTACGTGCCGCATGATGTGGACGGTCTCATCCGGCTTACCGGCGGCTCCAAGGCCTTCGTCAAGAGCCTGAACCGGGTGTTCAACGAGGGGTTGTACGATCCCGCCAACGAGCCGGACATCGCTTATCCTTACCTGTACAGCCGGGTAAAGGGTGAACAGTGGCGCACCTGGGCCACGGTGCACGACCTCCTGGCCAAGCACTACCACAACGCCCCCAACGGCATTCCCGGCAACGACGACACCGGCACGATGTCGGCCTGGGCCGTGTTCTCCATGATCGGCTTCTACCCTGACTGCCCGGGCGATCCGTCCTACACGCTTACCCTCCCGGTCTTCGACCGCGTGGAGATCGACCTGCCCGGCGGCAAAGCCCTGACGGTGGAAAAATCAGCCAAAGCCAAGCCCGCCAAGGGCACCTCCGCCCGCGTCGCCGGCCGGAGGACCTCCTCCTACCGGATTACGCATGACACGCTCGTGAATGCCGGCTCCATCCGTTGGGAATAGAATCCATCATTCCAGCCTTTTCTTCTTGACTGCCACCCGGGCCCCGTCCTCCAACAGGACGGGGTCCAGCGGTTTCAGAACGATGCCTTCGCAGTCGTTTCCTTTAATGGGAGGAAGGTCCAGCTCCGCGGGGAGGGTCGTAGGGAAGGCACAGGGATAGGCCAGGCACTCGTCCAGCGGACCGACATGCAGGTTCCGCGCATACAGGAGCCCGGCCGTCGAGAAGAGGACGTTCGCATCCACAACCGGCAGGAAAAAGCCGCCGTCCTGGGTGAAGACATAAATGTCGAAGGCGTAAAAATCATGCCCGGGACTGTACCAGATGCCCTTTTGGACGGGTTTCATCCGGGGCACGGGAGGGACGTCCGGATGGGGATACCATCCGCCGAAGAGTTCCCCGTACACCGCGATGGCGGTCATCTCCGGCATCGCAAGCCGGATGAGGTTATAGATGTGATAGATGTGGCCGGAATAGCGTTCCAGCACTTCCTGATAGTTGAAAAAAGGTTCCAGCGGCGTGAGGATGGCCGTCCGCCGGGCCATCTGGATCGTCAGGTCGTCACAGAGGAAGGACACATTGGCCCCGTCCACTTTTTCCTGGACGGCCCAGGTCGCCTCCGCCGGCACGGCCGCCCGCACCCGCGCCATCCATACATCATCCGTACTGTTCCCGATCGAGGGATAAGGTTTGAACTGTATCATCATCATTTCTTCTTTTCCGCAAAGGTCGGGAGCGGCGGCGGAACCGTCGATACGATTGCAAGGCTTGCAATGTCGGATTTCCTGCAAGGCTTGCAGACTTTTTTGAGGTTGGGACGCGAAAAATGCGTATCTTCGTAGGTGGAATGTGGAGAGAGGAAGCATATCTGTTCCTGCAGTACTGGCTGGACGACGGCAGGCTTGAAGACCCGGCCGTGGATTATCTGGCGGAAAGGGTGGACGAGATGGACGCGGCGGCACTGCTGGAGGCCCTGGCCCTGATCAAGAAGCGGCTGACGGAAATCCAGGTCCTGGAGGGCATGGACACGGGCGAAAGGATACGCATTACCAAGGATTTCCGGATTCTCCTCCCGGAGAGGTTCGACACGGAAGTCCGCCTGCGGCCCCTGGTGAAGACCGTGTTCCTACTGTTTCTCCGGCACCCGGAAGGCATCCGGTTCGGGGAACTGACGGACTACCGGCAGGAAATGACGGAGCTGTACATGGGCATCAGCCCCTGCAGCGATGCCGAGACCGCAAGGGAACGGATCGCACGGCTCACCGACCCTCGGGACAACTCCATCCACGAAAAGGCGGCGAACCTTTCGGCGGCCCTCTCGAAATACTTCAAACCGGCCGAGCTGCCGGCCTATACGATTACCGGCAAGGCCGGGACACCCAAGCGGATCCGGCTGGACCGGGCCCTGGTGGAATGGGAATGAAAACACATACGATATGAGACCACAGAAAGCACTCATCCTGGCGCTCCTTGCGCTTACGGCCTGCGCTCCGAAGACGCAGGAAAAGGCCGAGACCAAACTCTACACCGACCGTCCTCCGGTGGAGGAACGCGCCTTCGTCTCCCCCGCCGTGGATGCGGTCACGGAAGCCATCGCCGCGAAAATCACCCACCCCAAACTGGCGGAAATGTTCCGCAAGTGCTTCCCGAACACCCTGGACACCACCGTCCATTACAATGAGGACGAGAACGGGCAGCCCGACACCTTCGTCTATACCGGCGACATCCCCGCCATGTGGCTCCGCGATTCCGGCGCCCAGGTCTGGCCCTATGTGGAGTATGCCAACGAGGACGAAGCCCTCCGGAAAATGATCGCCGGCGTCATCAACCGCCAGTTCAAGTGCATTCTCATCGACCCGTACGCCAATGCCTTCAACGTGGAGCCCATCGGCCCGGCGGACAAGACGGACCTGCCGAAACCCGGTCCGTACGTGTTCGAGCGCAAGTGGGAGATCGACTCGCACTGCTACCCGGTACGCCTCGCCTACGCCTACTGGAAGAAGACCGGCGACACCTCCGTCTTCGGCGACCTGTGGCTCCAGACTGCGAAAACCATCCTTGCCACCTTCAAGGAGCAGCAGCGCAAGGAAGGGCACGGCAGCTACTGGTTCCTCCGCGAAACCGACCGCCAGCTGGACACCAAGTGCGTGGTGGGCCGGGGCAATCCGGTGAAGCCGGTGGGCCTCATCGCATCGGCCTTCCGTCCTTCCGACGACGCCACGACCTTCGAGTTCCTCGTTCCCTCCAACTTCATGGCCGTCACCACCTTGAAGAAGATGGCCGAGATCCTCACGACCGTGAACCATGAGCCGCAACTCGCCGCCCAGTGCCTCGAGCTCGCCGCCGAGGTGGACCAGGCCCTGCACCAGTACGCCGTGGTCGAGCACCCTGTCTATGGCCCCATCTACGCCTATGAGGTCGATGGCTTCGGCTCCCACCAGCTCATGGACGACGCCAACGTTCCGTCCCTGCTCTCGCTCGGCTACCTGGACCCCGACATGTACAAGGATCCCGTTTACCTGAATACCAGAAAGTTCGTCTGGAGCGAAGACAACCCCTACTTCCACCGCGGCAAGGCCGGCGAAGGCATCGGCGGCCCCCACATCGGCATCGAGAACGTCTGGCCCATGTCCATCATGATGAAGGCCTTCACCGCGCAGGACGATGACGAGATCCGCGCCTGCCTCATCCAGCTCCTGAATACCGACGCCGGCACGGGCTTCATGCACGAGTCCTTCAACAAGGACGATGCGAACGATTTCACCCGTCCCTGGTTCGCCTGGCAGAACACCCTCTTCGGCGAGCTCATCGTGAAGCTCGTCGGCGACGGCAAACTTGAACTCCTCAACAACCTCCCCCGATGAAAAAAGCCCTTCTCATCCTCGCCGTCCTCACCACGGCGTGCAGCGCACCGGTCCAGGAAGAACTTGTGACCGACCCGGTTGAATACGTGTCCACCCTCGTGGGCTCCCAGTCGGACTTCACCCTGTCCACGGGCAACACCTACCCTGCCATCGCCCTTCCCTGGGGCATGAACTTCTGGACTCCGCAGACGGGGAAGAACGGAGACGGATGGGCCTACACCTACGGCGCCCACCACATCCGGGGCTTCAAGCAGACGCACCAGCCCTCCCCGTGGATCAACGACTACGCCGCCTTCTCGCTGATGCCGGTCCGCGACGCCTCCAAGCCGGGCGAGAATGAGCGCGCGAGCATCTTCTCCCACCTGAGCGAAGTCGCAAAGCCCTATTACTACAGCGTCTATCTCGCCGACCATGACATCAAGGCCGAAATCACCCCGACCGACCGGGCGGCCATGATGCGGTTCACCTTCCCCGAGAGCGAAACTTCCGGCGTGGTGATCGACGCCTACGCCGGCGGCTCCTACGTGAAAGTGCTGGACGACAAGCGCACGGTCATCGGCTACTGCACCAACAACCACGGCGGCGTGGAAGGCGACTTCAAGAACTGGTTCACCGTCCTCTTCGACAAGGACATCGTCTCCTTCGACATCTATAACGGAGACGCGCTGGAGTATCCCGAGGACCGTCCCCGGGAGCACGCGATCGCCGTCGTGAAGTTCGCGACCGTCCGGGGCGAGCAGGTCAACGCCCGCATCGCATCCTCCTTCATCTCCCCGGAGCAGGCCGACCGCAACCTCCGCGAAGTGGAAGGCGCTTCCTTCGACCAGGTCTGTGCCGATGCGAAAGCCCGCTGGAACGACGTCCTGGGCCGGATCGCCGTCGGTGGCGGCTCCCCGGAGCAGTACCGCACCTTCTACTCCTGCCTGTACCGCAGCGTCCTCTTCCCGCGGAAACTATATGAGCTGGACGAAAATGGACAGCCCGTCCACTACAGCCCCTACAACGGAAAAATCGAAAAAGGTTACCTGTACACCGACACCGGTTTCTGGGATACCTTCCGGGCCCTGTTCCCGCTGCTGAACCTGGTCTATCCCGACGTCAATGCCGAGATCCAGGCCGGCTATGCGTGCGTCGCCCGCGAGAACGAATTCCTGCCGGAATGGGCCTCCCCGGGCCACCGCGGCTGCATGGTGGGCAACAACTCCGCCTCCGTCGTGGCCGATGCCGTGGTGAAAGGCGTGAACAAGGAGGACCTGCAGGTCCTGTACGACTGCATCCAGTACGGCACGGAGCACGTGCATCCGACCGTCAGCTCCACCGGACGCCTGGGCCACGAGTATTACAATACGCTGGGCTACGTGCCTTGCGACGTGGGGATCAACGAAAGTGCCGCCCGCACCCTGGAGTATGCCTATGACGACTGGTGCATCCTCCAGCTGGCGAAGATCCTGGGCCGCCCGCAGGAAGAACTGGACAAATGGGCTGCCCGCGCAAACAACTGGAAGAACGTCTATAGCGCCGAGGACCGCCTGATGCGCGGCCGCAATGCCGACGGTTCCTTCCAGGCCGGTTTCAGCCCCTACCGCTGGGGCGGTCCCTTCACCGAGGGCAACTCCTGGCACTACACCTGGTCCGTCTTCCACGACGTACAGGGCCTGGTCGATGCCATGGGCGGCGAGGACTCCTTCACCGAGATGCTGGATTCCGTCTTCGTGGTCCCGCCCGTCTATGACGACGCCTACTACGGCTTCCGCATCCACGAAATCGCCGAGATGCAGGTAGCCGACATGGGCAACTATGCCCACGGCAACCAGCCCGCCCAGCACATGCTGTACCTCTACGACTGGTCCGGACAGCCCTGGAAGGGCCAGCAGCACATCCGCGAGACCATGGACCGCCTGTACCGCGCCACCCCGGACGGCTACTGCGGCGACGAGGACAACGGCCAGACATCGGCCTGGTACGTCTTCTCCGCCCTGGGCTTCTATCCGGTATGCCCGGCCAGCACGCAATACGCCCTGGGCACGCCCCTGTTCAAGAAAGCCGTCGTCACCCGGCCGGACGGGAAGAAGATCGAGATCGACGCTCCCGCGAACGGTGCCGACGCCTTCTATGTGCAGGACATGACCCTGAACGGCCAGGCCTGGGGACACAACTACCTGGAATATGGCGACCTCGTGAAGGGCGCCCAGGTGCATTTCGGCATGGGCACGGAACCCGCTACGGACCGTGGGACGAAGAAAGAAGACAAACCTTATTCATTCAGTCAAGAATAAACCATGAAGATTTTTGGAAATCCGCTTCCGGGCATGCCCTGGGAGGAAAGGCCCGAAGGATGCAAGGACGTCCTCTGGCGCTATAGTGCCAACCCTGTGATTCCGAGAGACTTGCTCCCGGATAGCAACAGCATATTCAACAGTGCGGTAGTCCCGTTCAAGGGCGGTTTCGCCGGTGTGTTCCGCTGTGACGACAAGAACCGCCGGATGACCCTCCACGCGGGCTTTTCCAAGGACGGCATCCAGTGGGACATCAAGCCGGAGACCATCAAGTTCTCCTGCGACATCCCCGAGGTCGCGGAATGGGTGTATGGCTACGACCCCCGCGTCGTGGAAATCGAGGGCCGCTACTACGTGACCTGGTGCAACGGCTATCATGGGCCCACCATCGGCGTGGCCTGGACCGATGATTTCGAGACCTTCCATCAGGTGGAGAACGCCTTCCTGCCGTACAACCGCAACGGCGTGCTCTTCCCCAAGAAGATCGACGGCCGCTTCGCGATGCTGTCCCGTCCGTCCGACACCGGCCACACGGCCTTCGGCGACATCTTCTACAGCGAATCGCCGGACCTCGAGTTCTGGGGACACCACCGCCACGTGATGGCACCGGCTCCGTTCGAGGTAAGTGCCTGGCAGTGTATGAAGATCGGCGCCGGCCCCGTCCCGATCGAGACCTCCGAAGGCTGGCTCCTCCTCTATCACGGCGTCCTCCGCTCCTGCAACGGCTATGTCTATGCATTCGGCAGCGCCCTGCTGGACCTGGAGCAGCCCTGGAAAGTGCTCGCCCGCAGCGGCCAGTACCTCATCAGCCCGCGCGAGTACTACGAGCTCGTGGGCGACGTGCCCAGCGTGACCTTCCCCTGCGCTGCCCTGCATGACCCGGAGACCGGCCGCATCGCCGTCTATTACGGCTGCGCCGACACCGTCACCGGACTAGCTTTCGGCTATATCCCGGAGATCGTGGAGTTCACCAAGCGCACGAATATCCTGTAAATGATCGGTTTCCTTGTCGCCGCCCTCCTGGTGGCCGATACCCTGCAAATACCCCGGATGGTAGAGATACCTTCCGGGGCATTCTGGATGGGGACGGACCATCCGCCCATGGAGGACTGGGACGAGGCGCCGCGTCGGGAGGTGAAGGTCGATGCCTTTCGGATGAGCGCGACGGAAATCACGAACGCGCAGTACGAGGCGTTCGATCCGACGCACAAGCGTGGCGGGCAGGGATTCTCCACCGGGGACGACGAGGCCGTGATCATGGTGTCCTGGAACGATGCCATGGCTTACTGCCGATGGCTCTCCGGGCAGACCGGCAAGCACTACCGCCTCCCGACTGAGGAGGAGTGGGAGTACGCCTGCCGGGCGGGGACGACCACGGACTACAACACGGGCGACACCTTCCCGGAAAGCCAGTGGAAGGTGCAGCGCAACACCCGCGACAAGGAGCATATTTCCCTGCAAGTGGCTCAGTTCGAGCCCAATGCATGGGGACTGTATGACATGCACGGGAATGTGGAGGAGTGGTGCCTGGACCATTATGACGACACGGAATTCCGCGTCGTCCGCGGCGGGAGCCACAACACGCCGGTACGATATCTTCGCAGTGCCAACCGCAGCGCATCCGTCCAGGCCGACCGGTCCGTCCTCCTGGGATTCCGGGTCGTGGAGAGCCCCAAGGAAACCATCCGCATGCGCGACGGACTGTCCCGTCATCCGACTGGATGGCTCAAGATAGTCAGACGTTCACGAAAACCGGTCTTTTTGGAACCGATTCCCTACATCGTTCCCCCGACGGACAGTCTTACACCCTTCTATGCCCATAACCATCAGCCGGCCGTGACCTGGACCGGAGAAGGGAGTTCCCGCTCTCCCGACCTGCTGGCCGTCTGGTTCTCCACCGATGCGGAAGCCGGACGCGAAATGGTGGTCCTGCAATCGCGTTTCATCAACGGATCGTGGGCTCCGGCCGAACGGTTTTATAAGGTACCCGACCGGAACATGACCGGCAGTGCCCTATTGACATACGGAAACAAAATCCTGCATTTCCAAGGCATCGGCGATGCCGGCGAGTGGAAAGATCTCGCGCTCGGCCTGCGGGAAAGCGAGGACTGTGGTTACACCTGGACAGATACACGGCTCATCGAGCCTGAGCACCGTGTCCGCCACCAGGTCATCGCGGGGCCCATCGTCACGAAAGACGGCCGGATCCTCCTGTGCTGCGACGCCGGGCCGGACGGCGAGGCTGGGACTTCGCTCCACGTGTCCAAAGACGGCGGAAAGACCTGGGAGGATACCGGCAGCACCATCGCCGGCATCCATGCGGGCATCGTGGAGCGTAAGGACGGCTCCCTCATGGCCTTCGGGCGGGGCAATGCCATCGACGGACACATGCCCTGCAGCATTTCTTATGACGGCGGGTACACATGGACCTACAGCGCCACGGAGTTTCCGCCCATCGGCAGCGGCCAGCGGCTGGTACTCAAGCGGTTGCAGGAAGGTCCCATCATGCTTTGCTCTTTTGGTGAGGATGGGCTCTTCGTAGCCCTCAGCTATGACGAAGGCGCCACCTGGCCCGTGAAAAAGCTCCTCACCGACGGCCGGACCCGCGTCCTGGACGGCGGCGCCTGGACCGGCACCTTCACCCTGGACGCCACCCACGCCGAGCCCAAAGGCTACCTCGCCTGCACCCAAACCCCTGACGGGATGATCCATCTCCTTTCCAGCCGCGTCCACTACCGCTTCAACCTGCGGTGGATTGAAACAGAATAAGCCCGTTTTCGCCATCTGACTGAGAACCAATTGATTATAGAAAGTGCTTTGCGCATTTTTACACAAAGCACTTTTTACATTCACTTGATACACAAATGGTTGCCAAAAACAGTCGGGAAGTGGCCTTGTATAGCTCCGCGGTTTTTTGTAAATTTACACGATTTAACCGCATGGACATGAAATTCCACACTCTTCTTCTTGCCGCGGCTGCAGCCGCCCTTGTCGCCTGCACCACGGCCACCCCTTCCGAAGACTACGCCTCCTACGTAAATCCCAAGATCGGCACCGGCGGACACGGTCACGTGTTCGTGGGCGCAAACGTGCCCTTCGGCTTCGTCCAGCTGGGCCCCACCAGCATCCCGCAGACCTGGGACTGGTGCTCCGGCTACCACGACAGCGACCGCACCGTCATCGGATTCAGCCACACGCACCTCAGCGGTACCGGCATCGGTGACCTGTTCGACATCACGGTGATGCCTACGACCGGCCCTACCGTCCCCGCACGCGGAACGGAAAAAGACCCTCAGTCCGGCGCCTGGTCCTATGCGGACCGCACGCAGGAGATCTGCGAACCCGGCTACTACAGCGTCCCCCTGGAACGGTACGGCATCCTGGCGGAAATGACCGCCACCGCCCGCGTGGGCTTCCACCGCTATACCTTCCCCGCCACGGAGAACGCCAACCTCGTCTTCGACCTGGAGAACGGCGGTTGCTGGGACGATGTGACCGATGCCGGTTTCGAGGTCGTCAAGGATGACGAAGGCCATGTGAAGGCCCTCGGCGGCTACCGGTTCTCCACCGGATGGGCCCGGAACCAGAAGGTGTTCTTCTGGGCCGAGTTCTCCCGCCCGTCCGTCCAGTTCTCCGTCGCGGAGAACCCGAACAACGACAGCGAGCGCCGCCGCACCCGCAAGCCCATCTACGGCTACTACGACCTCGGCGCCGTGGGGGAAGGCACCCAGGTGCTCGTGAAGGTCGCCCTCTCCCCCGTTTCCGTCGAGGGTGCCAAGGCCAACATGGCCGCGGAACTCCCCGGCTGGGACTTCGAAGCCGTGAAGGCCGACGCCCGCAAGGCCTGGAACGAGGAACTGGGCCGCGTCGCCGTCACCTGCGACGATCCGGACACGAAGACCGTCTTCTACACCGCCCTGTACCATACGATGGTAGCCCCGTCCGTGTATAACGACGTGGACGGCCAGTATCGCGGTTCGGACGACGTCATCCGGAAGGGTAACTTCCAGAACTACACGACCTTCTC
>DETL01000016.1:79666-107099 GCA_002361625.1 Bacteroidales bacterium UBA3289
CCGCCATGCCGCTGATGACCCTCATCCATGCGGACCGCTGCAACGACATCACCGCCACCTTCTACAACATCTACAAGGAACAGGGCGACCTGCCGGTATGGCACCTGATGGGTAACGAAACCGACTGCATGGTGGGCAATCCGGGGCTCGTCGCCTTTGCCGACAACATCGTCAAGGGCTTCCAGGCCGGCCTCACCAAGGAGCAGATGATCGAGGCGATGACGAAGACCGCCACCATGCCCGACCGGGGGCAGGACCTCCGGATGGAATACGGCTTCATCCCGGCCGACCTGTACCGCGAATCCGTCGCCAACGACATGGAATACGCCGTCGCCGACGGCGCCCTCGCGAACGCCGCCGCCTTCCTGGGCGACGAAGCCACGGCCGCCGTCTATCGCGAACGCAGCCACTCCTACCGCCATTTCTGGGATCCCGAGCTCCAGTTCATGCGCGGCCGCAAGGTCGATGGTTCCTTCACCGAACCCTTCGACCCGATCTATTCCCGTCACGAGACCTCCGACTACACGGAAGGTACCGGCTGGCAGTACATCTGGCTCGTCCCGCAGGACGTCCAGGGCCTCCAGGACCTGTTCGGCTCCCGGGAGGCGATGCTCACCAAGCTCGACGGGCTTTTCGAAGCGCCCGACCATATCGAGGGCGAGAATGCCTCTCCGGACATTTCCGGCCTGATCGGCCAGTATGCGCACGGCAACGAGCCGGGTCACCATACCCTGTACCTGTACTCCATGCTGGGCGAGCCCGACAAGGCCGCCGACCGCATCCGCCAGGTCTATAAAGAAATGTATTTCAACGACGTGGAAGGTCTCGCAGGCAACGAGGACGTGGGGCAGATGAGTGCCTGGTATGTCCTCTCCAGCTTTGGATTCTACCAGGTGGAGCCTGCCTGCCCGCGCTTCTGGTTCGGCGCTCCGAACTTCGAGAAAGTGGTCGTGAAGGTTGCCGGCGGCGACTTCACGATTACCGCCAAAGGCCTTTCCGAGGAGAACCGCTACATCCGTGGCGTCAAGCTGAACGGCGAACCCTACGACCTCCCGTACATCGAGTACAAGGACATCGTGAAGGGCGGAACACTTGAATTCATAATGGGAAAATAATATGGGAAACTACACCAACGATTCCAGAATCGTCCTTACCCTGGACGCCGGCGGCACCAACATGGTGTTCGGCGCAATGAAGGGCGAAGAGTATGTAGGCGAGCCGATCACGCTCCCGGCCAACGCCAATGACCTGGACCTGTGCCTGAAGACGATGGTCGTCGGGTTCGAGTCCGTGATGAACACCCTCTCCGAGAAGCCCGTCGCCATCAGCTTCGCCTTCCCCGGCCCGGCCGACTACCCGAACGGCATCATCGGCGGATACCTGCCCAACTTCCCGTCCTTCCGCGACGGTGTGGCGCTGGGACCGTTCCTCGAGGAAAAGTTCGGCATTCCCGTGTTCATCAACAACGACGGTGACCTGTACGCTTTCGGCGAGGCCCTCGGCGGTGCCCTCCCGGCAGTGAATGAGAAGCTCAAAGCCCTGGGCAGCGCCAAGCAGTACCGGAACCTCATCGGCTACACCTTCGGCACCGGCTTCGGGATCGGCTGCGTCATCAACGGCCAGCTGAACCGCGGCGACAATTCCTGCGTGGAGACCTACTGCCTGCCGCACAGCCGCATCGACGGAGTCATCGTGGAAGACGGCGTCGCCGTCCGGGCCGTCAAGCGCGTATATGCGGAACGTTCCGGCGTGAACGATCCTTCCCTTACCCCGAAAGACATCTATGACATCGCCGAAGGCAAGCGTCCCGGCAATCCGGAAGCTGCCAAGGCTGCTTTCGCCGAAATGGGCACGGTCGCCGGCAACGCGATGGCCCTTGCCGCCCAGCTCATGGACGGCCTCATCGTCATCGGCGGCGGCATTACGGCATCCAAGAAGTATTTCATGCCCAGCCTCCTGGAAGCCCTCCGCGGCACGGTCCGCACCCTCTCCGGCGATACGCTCCAGAAGCTCCAGATGAAGGTTTACAACCTGGATGACGAGGCCGAGTTCGCCGCTTTCGCGAAGGGCGACGCCCGCGAACTCAAAGTCTATGGTTCCGACAAGACCGTCACCTACGACCCGCAGAAGCGAATCGGCGTGATGATTTCCCGGATCGGCGCTTCCAAGGCCATCTCCGTGGGCGCCTACGATTTCGCCCTGGCACAATTAGACGCTTAAAACCATGTATCCGCTGAAATTCAAACCTATCTTCAAGACGATTGTCTGGGGCGGCGAGAAGATCGCTCCCTATAAGGGCGTGGAGACCACGCAGGAGCATATCGGCGAAAGCTGGGAACTGTCCGGTGTGAAAGGGAACGAATCCGTCGTGGCGAACGGTGCCCTGGCCGGAAAGACCATCGCGGAGCTCGTGAAAGAGTACAAAGGCCGCCTCGTGGGCGAGCATGTGTATGCCAACACCGGCGACGAGTTCCCGCTCCTGATCAAGTTCATCGACGCGCTTTCAGACCTGTCCATCCAGGTCCACCCCAATGACGAACTGGCCGCCGTGCGGCATAACGGTTCCAAGGGAAAGACCGAGATGTGGTATGTCGTCGCTGCCGAGCCGGGGGCCCATCTCCTCGCCGGCATGACCGAGGAAATCACTCCCGAGGAATATGAGAAGCGTGTGGCCGACGGTACGATTACCGAAGTGCTGGCCCGTCATGACGTGCATCCCGGGGATGTATTCTTCCTCCCGGCCGGACGCATCCACGCTATCTGCGGCGGCTGCTTCATCGCCGAGATCCAGCAGACCTCCGACATCACCTACCGCATCTACGACTACGGCCGCCTGGGCCTGGACGGAAAACCCCGCCAACTCCACACCGAGCTCGCAAAGGACGCCATCGACTACAAGGTCTATCCGGAGTACCGCACTCCTTACACCCCCGTCAAGGACGCAGAGAACGAAGTCGTTTCCTGCAAATACTTCACCACCAGCATCTACGACCTGGACTCCCCCGTCACGAAAAACCTGGAGGACACCGATTCCTTCCTCGTGGTGATGTGCCTTTCCGGTCACGGCACCCTGACGGACGCCGAGCCCGTCTATGACGAAGAAGGCCGCCGCGGCCCTACCAAGGGTCACCGCACCGACCTTCGTCAGGGTGAAACCGTCCTCATCCCCGCCACCTCCATCGGCGTCACCTTCACCCCCGCCGAAGGCGGCATGAAGGTGCTCACGAGCTACATCAAGTAACAGTCACGCAAGGCATTAAACCTATGAGAGGTGCACCGGATGGTGCACCTCTCATAGGTTTATACGCAATCCTCATCCTACTTGCCAGTGAACACGCCGGAGAACAGGACAACACCGGAAGTCTTTTCCTGGATCAGATAGACGAAAGGATGGTCGGCTGTGAAGTAATAAGTGGTTCGATCATCCAGTGTCGAAGATCCCCAAATACTGGAATTGGTGGCAGCTGCCGCTTCTATTCCTTTCTCATTCACGGAAATCGTCGCTTTATGCAATACTGAACCAATCATCAATGGCAAGCTGTATTCCAGCATATTCTGGAAATCGCAAGGACCGAAAATGTAAGAAACTCCCATTTTTTTAAGCGCAGGCTTTACATCCATTGCCGACCTCGTTTTGAACTTGGGCATGACAACAATAACGTCTTTTGTATCCGAACTGAAACCGGAACTCTCTTTTATCCGGGGAATGACTTCAGCAATATCTCGCTCGGCTTGAGGAAGATATACAGATAAACAGAACTTACTGTTTCCCAAAGGAAGGGAAATAGCAGAATATACTTCGTTCGACTCATATCGAATCTCAAATTCTCCTGCCATAAAAGGAATGGAAAAATCCCCTTCTGAAGAATGGAAGGTTCTGTCTACTGTCGACTTGGGGTCAAAGGGGTAAACCATATCTGCCTTAAAATACATAGCATTTAACAGATATGCAAATGAAGCCTCGTCATATCTATCCAACATAGTTGGAATGAGCCCTTCCGTACAGTCATTCACCCAATTATTGATTCTCGAAGTAACTCGATCCCATTCTTTAAAAGGAAGAGATTCCGCAACGCCATAAAACACGTCCTCCATTTCTTTTTGAAAAGACTCTTGCACAGGATAATAGCTGTCAACGATAATGGCGTTTGCCATTTTCACAGTCGAGGACAGATCCACGGCTGGCAGTCCTTCTATAATCGTTCGGCAAAAAGAATTGAGTTGCGAAACTCCCTCGTCCAGCTTAAACGCTTTTAAGATCTCATCGCGAGCTTTTCCGGAAGTTCCGTTTGCCGCCATGGCCAAGTCCATATAAATGCTGAGTGGAGATATAACAAAACTGCTTTTCTTATCTTCGCTCACATAAAGAGAGTCCAGTAAATCGAATGCGAAATCACTATATCCTCTCACCAAATTCTTTTGATTCTGAGAAAGTGAAATCGTATTAATCTGCTTGGATGCCATGGGGCTCCTGACAGAAATCTCTTCAGAAAAACAATCTGACAGCATAGTATCTTTATCTTCCGATTGATTCAAAACTTCACAACCACAAAATAAAGACAAAATGGCAATGAGATAGCCAATGTTTTTACAAATCGTTTTCATAGTGTTCCTCCTTTATAATTCTAATTCCGGAATATTTTTTTCAAAAATAACAATATGAATCGATTAGACAAGACTTGTATATTCAAAATAATGCTATTATTAAGTCGCCTTAAGTGATTGATTATTAGGCAATAATAGGAGTCAACATACTATTACCATGGATGAGGCACTCCGGAAAGGCGTTTTTTATAGGGCGATAATAGTAATATTTTCTAGCTCCTTGTGGGATGGCTCGGTAAAAAACTCAAGAACAGATCCCGATCCTTCGGATTCGCCGTTTTTATGGCAGAAATCAGTTGCCACCTCATGTCGTAAACATTCTGTCTGCTTCTACTTCCCATGATCACTTTAATCGATGTATAGGAAAGGCCCAAGACAAGATACGCGAACAACATGATCCGATTACGGGTCAATGATGGCATTTGTTCCTTCAATTTGATAATCAGTCCATCATATTTCTTATCCAGATTATCAAGAAGTTTGTTCTGAAATTCCTCTGAACGGAATTTTTCTATCTCAGACTCATAGGCTTCAAGCATCGCCGTCTTGATTTGACTACTGGGATAGTAGTAAGCAGCACTGATCCGATCCATTGACTCAAAACCTAAAGAGCCCAACTCCTCACAAGCAAGACGGTATCGATCTGTCTCGAGTTTCATTTCCTCTTCGGCCATGCGACGGCGCTCTATGCTTCTTTTGTATAACAACCAGGCCACAATAGATACCGCAAAGACCAGCAACAGGATTAATGCATAGACAAACCGGTTTACCGCCTTCTGTTTCCTCAATAATTCATTAGTGGTCTTAAGATAACCGTTTTGTGCCTTGACGACAGACTGTTCCAATGAGACAATTGCCACGGAATCCACATAATCATACAGTTCACGTAGCAAAGGGAACGCTTTCTCCTGATTCCCTTCGGACAGCTGAATCTGATAATCCCGATTCATGACAAACGCTTTTTCCGCCGGCGTCCTTGACCGGGAATAAGCCGCCTTCAGATACTCATCAGAATCATCCTCGTGCAGCAATGCTTTGGATAGGGAATATGTTGCCAAGGCTCGGCTGTTCGGTTTGTAACCGAGAGCTTCCGCTCTAGTCAATCGGCTGATTACGCTATCCGGCCGATACGGCTCATCGACCAGAAAAACATCGGCAGAATTTGATAACGCTATCCTCAACCGAAGGCTGTCTTTTTTATCCGTTGCAATCCGGATGGCAGAACGGTAAACACTGTCGGCCTTCGACAATTCCGAATTGTCATAAAATGCCAAAGCAAGCTTTATCCGGGCATCATCCTCATGAACCTCCTTCCCGGCTAATCTGAAATACTCCAGCGCCCTTTCGATACTTGACAGTTCCTCCGGGTAATTGTGCGTTTTCGCAAAGACATAATAAAGGCTTCTCGCCGACATGCCCGCTAAAAACCAATCCTTCTGGAAGACAGCCTCATGCTCTGAACGCATGAACTGCACAGCAGCATCTTCGAGCTCTCCCGCACCTCGCAGCTGGTCTCCATAATAATACCTTGCTTTGAGTCTGTCCTTTCTGCTGCCGTACCGATCATACCAGTCTGCGACTCTGGCCATATCCTTGACACGACGACCGTCATCCACGTGATTCTTATCAAGTGCAATCGCATAGAGAAGGTCATAACGCATTCCCCGGACGGTTCCCAACGATGTGGAATCCACGTCATCAAATGCAGCCAATGCGTCGGCAGGGCTAACATCAAGCACTGCCTCAATCCTATCCAACTTTTTGTCAATCTCGTTATGACAGCTAGAAAGGACGATCACAATGAGCCAGAAGAAAGGACAATGATGCTTAGCCATAATCAGGATCTATCCTATTCCAGCCCGCGGGCGCGGAGGAGCGCCAACGGATCGGGATCCTCGCCCATGAAGCGATGGAAGAGGATCATCGGTTCCTCGGAGCCGCCCTTCTCGAGGAAGGTCTGGCGGAAAGCTTTGTTCGTGGCGGGGTTGAAGACGCCGTCGGCCTTGAACTTCTCCCACGCATCCACATCCAGGACCTCGGACCAGAGGTAGCTGTAGTAGCCGGCGCTGTAGCCGCTGTTGAAGATGTGGTTGAAGTAAGTGGTGCGGTAACGCGGGATGATCTCGTCGATGAGGCCCATTTCACCGCACACCTTCGTCTCGAAGTCGCGGATGGACTGGGCGTCGGTGAAGTTGGCGAGGTCGTCGAGCGTGAGCTCATGCCACTTCATGTCCAGAATGGAAGCGGCGCAGAGCTCACCGGTCGTGAATCCCTGATTGAACTTCAGGGAGTTCCCGATCTTCTCCACCAGGGCGGCCGGGATGGGTTCGCCGGTCTGCCAGTTATTGGCATAGGCAGCCAGGATCTCCGGCTCGAAGGCGTAATTCTCATTGAATTGGGAGAACATCTCCACGAAGTCGCGCTTGACGGAAGTGCCGCTTACGGAGGGATAATGGCACTTTGTGAGGAAACCGTGCAGGGCATGGCCGAACTCATGGAAAGCCGTTTGGACCTGGTCGATGGTGAGCATGGACGGGAGTTCCTCCGTCGGAGGGACGAAGTTACACACGTTCACGATGATCGGACGCGTGTCCACGCCGTTTTCCACATACTGGTCGCGGAAGTTGTTCATCCAGGCGCCGCCGCGCTTGGTGTCGCGGGAGAACCAGTCCTGGTAGAAGATGCCCAGCAGCGACCCGTCGGCATCCGTGAGCTTGTAGGCCTTCACGACGGGATTATAGACCTCCACCTCGGGGGCGGGCTCCACGTTCACGCCATAAACCTTCTTGGCGGCATAGAAAACGCCCTTGGAGACGGAATCGGCCTGGAAATAGGGTTTGGTGACGGACTCGTCCAAGTCGTACTTGAGGGCACGGACCTTCTCGGCATAGTAAAACCAGTCCCAGGGTTCGATTTCGTGACCGGCAACAGCTTCCATATCGGCCATCTCCTCGCGGGCCTTCCGCATGGAGGCATCCATGATGGGCTTCAGGAAGGCATCGACGGTTTCCGGGTCCCCGGCCATCTTGTCGGCGAGGAGGTATTCGGCGGAGTTCTTGTAACCCAACAAGTTGGCTTTCTCCGTCCGGAGCTTCATGATCTCCAGGACGATAGCGTTGTTGTCGTACTCTTTGCCATTGTTGCAGCGGTTGGAATAGGCCTTGAAGGCCTTCTCGCGCAGGGCCCGGTCCTCGCAGGTGGTCATGAAGGCCGGATACTCGGACACGGTCACACCGATGGCGTCCCGGAAGGCATTATTCTCCGCCAGGAGATTCTGGCCGAACTTCTGGCTCAGGACGGCGAGGCGGGAGTTGATTTCCGCGAAACGGGCCTTGCCCGCAGCGTCCAGGCCCACGCCGTTGCGTTCGAAGCGCTGGTAGAGTTTCGTCGTCACCATCTGCTGTTCCCGGTCCAGGCCGGACATGTCGTCATACACCGCCTTCACGCGGGCGAAGAAGGCTTCGTCCATGAAGATGGCGTCGTCGGCCTCGGTCACGAGCGGGGTAATCTCCTCCTCGACCGCCTGCATGGCCGGGGTGGAGTCGGATTCGGACAGGTTGTAGAACACGCCGGAAACTTTCGCAAGAAGCTTTCCGGAACGCTCGTAAGCAGCGATCGTGTTCTCGAAGGTAGGCGCGTCCGGATTGGCGACGATCGCCTGGATTTCGGCCTTCTGGGCCTCGATGCCGGCCTTGACGGCGGGGACATAGTCCTCCACCGCCATCTTGCTGAACGGGGCCGTTCCGTAGGGGGTGTTCCAGTTTTCCTGGAAAATGTTCTTCTGTTGATTACAAGCCATAAACAGGAGCAGGGCAAAGGATGCCGCAATCGCTTTTTTCATGTTATAACCGATTTAATTCACCTGCACGGAGACGGACGGCTCATCCACCAGGGTGAACTGCGCCGCGCCGCTGTAGATGGAAAGGATGCCTGTGATGTCCACGGTAGCGGAACCGTCCAGGATCCGGGCGTCCAGCTTTTCGTCCGAGAACTTGGCATAACCGCTCGTACGGACCTGGATGGAAGTGCCGCCCAGCGTAAAATAATGGGACACGTAGTTCGCCGTGGCGTACTTGACCATGATTTCCTTATAGGTCAGGTCCGCATCGGTGCCGAAACTCTGAAGTGTGATGCCGGGCGGCAGATAGTCTTTGGGCCTGCCGGTAATGGGGCCGTAACGGGTACTGCCGCTGCCGACTTCGGCCGTATCCCAGTTTCCGCTCCGGATATAATCGATATAAAGGGCCTTGGACATCGCCCAGGTATCGATCCCCCAGGTATAGTCGAAGCCCGGGATGCGGTCCCGCTCATTCTGGGGCGTGGACAGGAACACGCGGTTCTCGGGATTGCCACTCTTGTGGGCGAGGTTGCTGTTCGGGTACAGGAGGGCGAAAATCTCGTCGCCGTACTTCAGGCCCTTGACCGTCACGAGCTTTCCCCAAAGTTCCCCGGTATAGCCGGCGGAAAGGGCGGCCTTGATCTCGGCCTCCCCCACGACAGCAGGCGTCAGGGGCGTACCGTACGCTCCCCGGAAAATATGCTGGTCGATGATGGCCTGCAGGTCGATATAGGAGGTCTCGTATTCGTTCGTGGAGGTGTTGTCCGCCTCCAGGCCCAGCTGGGGCATACCGTTGTACGCGCCGAGGGTAAGTCCGTCGCAATAGACATAGATCCATTGGCCCAGTTTGTAATCGCTGTACAGGGAAGACTTTCCGATCTTCACGTCAATGCCGCCGGTCTCATCCTGGATGTAGAGTTCCCGGTACAGGTTTCCACTCCGGTCATCGGAGGTCACCTGTCCCTTGATCCAGGTATTCCCAGAGACCTCGACGCCGCCGCCCTTGTACTTGGACTTGAGCTGCTTGATGGTCGTGAAATGACCGCTGAAACCCGGAAGGGTGGATTCCGTGTAAAGGGTAAGCGGCGCCGGTTCGATCTCTCCGAAGGTCAGGACCGGATCCCATTCCTCTTTCAGACTCTGGCATGAAGCAAGAGCCACGGTGGCTGCAAACAAAGCAAGAAGTGTCTTTTTCATGGCTTAGAATCTGAAATAGATGTTCAACATGTAGTTCGTACCCGCCATATAGAAATACTTCGGGTCAAAGCGGTAGAAGCGTTCCTTGGAAACGGTGTTGTCCACCAGGCGCGTCTGCTCGTAGCCGCCGGTCTTGACACTGCGGTTGTTCAGGAGATTCTTGGCGTTCAGGGAGAAGCCCAGCTGATACTTCCGCTGGATATACCAGGATTTGCCGATGGAGACGTTCACGAGCCAGGCCGGATCGAACTTCTCCTGGGAGGTCATGTAGAAAACCTCCTCGTCGGTGATGTTGTTGTCCAGTCCGGCCACCGCATAGTCTGTCCGATAAAGCGGATTCATGTCCAGGTAGGAGTCCCCGAAGTACTCCACGTCCGCGTCGATGAACCAGTAATTGTGGTTGTAGGACAGGCCGAGGCTGGCTGCCGTCTGCGGCGTGGAGGGAACATAGTGCTGATACTTCGTGCCGTCGGAAAGGACCGTATTCTTCCAATACGGGACCAGGACATTGTCCATCACGGTCTCGGCGCTGTTGTCCACCGTCTGGGTCATGCGCGGGGTGGAAGTGTACTCATACCGGCCGAGGGCGAGCACGCCCTGCAGGGAGAGGTTCTCCACCAGGTACGTCGGAACCTTGAATCCCAGTTCCACGCCCATGTTCCGCTGGTCGATCCCGCTGATGGCGAAGTTCGAGAAGGCGTTCTGGAGGTCGTCGTAGGCGCTCATCACCTTGGACTGGTCGCCGATCGTCGTGTAGTACGCCGTCGCCCGGACATTGATGCCGTTGCCGCTGTACTGCCAGTTCAGGTCCGTGGAGAAGGTCTTGATGGGCTTCAGGTCGGAAACGATGGAGTTGCGGGTACGCGGGGACAGGAAGACCTGGTTGAACTTCGGAGCCTCGTTGAAATAGCCCACATTGGCATAGACGCGCATCGAGCCGCCGATCACGTAGTTCAGGCCCAGTTTCCCGGCGTATGTCAGGAACTTGGACACCTTGGACTTGCCCAGGGAGGTGGTCACGGTGCCGTCCGGTTCATAGGTAGGGTCGATGGCGACTCCGTCCACGACGAGTTTGTTCCCGTTCGCATCCAGGCCCGGGAAGAGGCCCTTCCGCATGAGGCCGTCCCGCCAGAAGGATTCATAGCCCAGCTGGCCCCCCAGGTGGGCGCTGAAATTGCCGAAGGTGAGCTTGCCGGTAAGCCAGCCGCCGAAGTTACGGACCTGCGCATAGTAGTCATAGCCGTATTTGTCCCCCACTCCGACCTGCTGGGCAGCGCCATGCTTCATGTAGTAGTTCAGGTCGTTCTGGAGCTTGTAGGGCTGGGCCGCAAAGTCACGCTCGGCGAAATTGTCGATATTCACGAAATGGCCGCCGCCCAGCAGGTCCGCAACGATCTTGTAATACTCCGTCCGGTTGATGCGGGCGTTCAGGCCGCCGTTCAGGACCAGGTTCTCCGCCGCCCTCCACTTGAAGGTCGCGGCCAGGTTCAGGTCCCGCTGGTCCACATGACGCTCCTCCTGGACATACTTGGAACGGCCGCCTTCCTGGATCGCATTCACTTGATACAGACGGTCCCAGTTCACATGGGTCAGCTCGGGAAAATCGGAAGCATGGGTCCATACCTCGTTCGCCCACGCGTACTTGAGCATGTTGTTCCGGTTCATGTCCGAATTGGCGTCGAAGAAGTAGCTCGGCAGGTTCCGGTAGTAATCCGGACGCGGATCCTGCGCGTCATACCAGTCCAGGGCGGTATAGCCGTTCTTTCCGAACCGGTACAGGACGGTGGCGCTCCCCTCGAACTTGTCGGACGGGGTGAAGTCGTACTTCAGGATGGCGATAGGTTCATTGGTCTTGCGCACACGCGTATTGCGGACCCGGCCGTTCTGATAGCCCCAGTTGGAATTGTACATGTTGTCCCGCATCAGGTCATAGACCTCCTGCGTAGAGGCGTTCTGCGCGCCGCGCTGGCCCGGCGTGGCAAAGAAGACCAGGCTCAGCTTGTTGGCATCGTTGAACACCTTGTCGGCTGCCAGGTAATAGGCGAAGGAACGGTAATACACCCCGTCGATCCAGTCGTTGCCGCCCAGGCGGGCGGACACGTTGGCCGCGAACGCCCAGCCGTTGTCCATCAGGCCGGTCGCATAGGAGCCCATGACACGGAGCCGGTACAGGGAGCTGTTGGTGAGTACGCTCCCCCGGAGACCCTTGCGGACATTGGAGGCATTTCCGAAAATGTTGGTCAGGCCGTTATAGCCGCCGAATCCGAAGTCGGACATCTCGGCGCCGTTCACCGTCTCCTTGGAACGCATGGCCTCGTTGAGGCCGCTCCAGAGCGAGAACGGAGAATAGCCGGTGATGGCGTCGTTCATCTTGACGCCGGCCAGGTACACGTCCTGCGACTCCGAGCTGTAGCCGCGGGCGCGGAAACGGACCGCACTGAAGTTGTAGCCGGCGATGTTGTTGAACACATCGTTGGAGCCGAACAGGATGGTGGGATTGTCGTTGTAGCCGCTGTCTTCCAGGTCGAAGGCTGCAAACGAATCCTCGTCCAGTTCAGTGACGCGCTGGACTCCGGTCAGGGAGAGATTGAACATGTTCTTCACGTAGCCGTCGTTCACGGTCACCTGCACCTGGGTTTCCAGGTACTCGGGGGCGTTGATCACGAGCGTGTACATGCCGTCGGCCAGGTTCTCGATCAGGAAGGTTCCGTCCTCGGCGGAAACCGCCGTGGCGATTTCCGAAGCACCCTGCAGCAAGGTGAGACGGGCATTTTCCACGGCCTGCCGCCCATTCCGGTCCACGACCGTACCCTTCACGCCGCCACTGTACTGCTGGGCGAAAAGGAGGACGGAGGCGGCCAGGGCGGCCATCGTCAGGAATAGTCTTTTCATCATATCGGAAACTTATTTCTTGATGACAATATAGGTGGGATAGTGGTCGGAGTAACCGCCGACGAAGGCTCCGTTGGAGAAAGTCCGGAACGGCGTTCCCTTGTACTGGCCGCTCTGGTTGGTCATGAACGGCTTGGAGAAGATCCGGCCGTAGTACTTCTTCTTCGTGATCGGGACGATTTCGAAGGTACCGGCAGGGGCCTTGGCCAGGTTGTAGCTGACCAGGATGCAGTCGTAGATATTGCTCTCTCCCCGGTAATACAGGGAGCTGTAACCGGCCTTGAGCATGGACAGGAACGGGGAGAAGAAGTCGCCGGGAACCATCTCGCCGATGGTTTCCCGCCCCCGGAGATAGACAGCCATGGACTCGTCGGTAGGGTTGTCGTTCATATCGCCCATCACCACGCACTTAATCCCCGGATACTTCTGCTCCATCTGCCGGAAGTGATTGTAAACGATCTCACCGCCGCGCGCCCGGAGGTCTCCGGACTTCTCGCCCAGCCGGGAAGGAAGGTGACAGACATAGAAGGCGAAATGTTCCCCGTCGATGATGCCGTGGGCCATCAGGATGTCCCGGGTCCGGAACGCATCCTGTTCCTCCTTGGTCATCCGGAAAGGGATGGCGCTGCCTTCGAAAGAATACGGGATGGACTCGCTCTCCACCAGGGTCATCTTGGAAGGATCGTAGAACAGGGCGACATCCACGCCGCGGCGGTCCGGGCCGTCGTAGTGGACGATCTGGTAATTCGCATCGGCAATGGCCGGTTCGATGACCAGGTCTTCCAGCACATGGCGGTTTTCGATCTCGGAAACGCCCAGGACCGTGTGCCAGACCCCGTTGTCTTTCTTCATCTCGGCAATGACCCTGGCCATGTTGGCGAGTTTCTTGTGGTATTTCGCCTCGGTCCACTCGTTGGCGCCGTCGGGAAGGTACTCATAATCGTTCTTCCCCTCGTCATGATACGTGTCAAAGAGATTCTCCAGGTTGTAGAAACCTATGATGTGTCTCTTGCCGGAGCCCTGGCCGTACGCCGAATAGGCCGGAAGGGCCAGCGCCAGGATCAACAGTGAGTAAAGGTATCTTTTCATCTTCAGGAAATTAGTTCGTTTATCTGATCCACCAGTCCCCGGGCTTTTCCGCCTCGATGGCATCGGCGGTATCCTTGCCAACCTTGCCGACGAGATTCGGGAAAAAGTCGATGCCGGTTTTCTTCTCCAGGTCATCGATGGACAGGATGTATTTCGTATAATCGCCCGTGGCGATCGACGTGTCATGAGGAAGGTAAAAACCTGCCGCCATATAGCCATTGGTCGCATAAGTCGACGACCCTCGGTACAAAACAGCTTTAAAATACGCAGCAGGAATCCGCACGGAGAATCCGGAACTGTTACCGGAAAATTTGGAAGATCCTCGCAGGTCGCAACCTGTTACGACGTATAGCGTATCAGCAAGATCGCCATAACTTCTGACCTTCCCTTCCAATCTAGCCCAAATTCCTGCATTGAATGAACCGTCCTGAGGCGTCATGTTCGTAGGGTAACATGTAGAAGAGACTGTAGCTTGACTTTGCTGACGGTCTGCCCGAGGAATTTGATGTCCACGATTCCAATTCTTTCCGTCAAAAGCGGTTCCCCCATAGGAATGTGATGTGATATCTGGTTGAATATCTGCTGGAAGAAGAGGATCAAAACCCCATACATAATCGAAACTTCCGGATCCACGGAGTTTCCGATTCAGCGGATAAGCAACCCATACGGACACATGTTCCTCATAGTCCCAGTAGAAGGACCAGTTGCGGGTACCGCTGCGGGACTCGTTCTCATAGCGGCCACCCTTCATGTCATGGGCAAAGAACTCCCGGCCATCCCCTGCTGTCGTGGCGGGAAGCTCCAGCCAGTCCGGGCGGGCCACGTCGGAGCCGTAGCGCCCCGTGGAAGGGGCCACGCCCTTCTGCTCGACCGTCACCCTGGATTCATACCCGTTCTTCGGTTTCAGCACGAGGGTCACCTCTCGGGAGTCCTCGCCGGCATTCGCTTCGTAGCGGAAGCGGATATCGGCCTTGCTGGCCGTTCCGGAGACGGGATCCACCGAGGCCCATCCGCTCCCGGAGCCGTATTCCAGCGAGATGGTCCACTCCCCCTTTGCCGATACGGCGACGAACGTACTGCCTGCCTCCGCCTCCAGCAGGCTCTGGCGGATGCTGATGGTGGCGTCGTTATCCACGATCGGCTCCTCGCCCTTCCCGCAGGAAACCGCGAGAAGGGTAAGGGCCGTCAGGGCATGAATGACAGGTCGTTTCAGCACCGCTTACTTGGCTTGGATGCCGAAGAGGGCGGCACGGTAACCGCCGGAAGTTTCAACGGTAACGGTTTTCGCAGCAGATTTCAGATCGACGGTGAAGTAATCTGCATCGGAAACGGTGAGTTCATACGTGGGATTTCCTTTGAGACCGCTATTGGCCGCCGGTGTCACCGTCGCCACTTCCTTTCCATCGACCTTAAAGACCAGGTTCGCCACTTCCGCGTTATTCCAGGAAACAGCATAGAAGGACAGTTTGGTCGCACCATCGGGCAATGTCAATGTAGCCGTACCATACTTGGAACCCGTTCCAAGTTTAAGAATCGTAACACCTTCCGTACCATTTACTTTTGCATCCTGGGTATATGCGCTGGAATCCAGCGACCACTCGACATTGTTGGCAAAAGTTCCGGTGGCATCACCGCCCTCCGCTTTGTCGAATTCCGTCTTTCCATTGATGGAAATGAAGGAGCCACCGGCTTCCGTCTCCGGAGTATTGCCCTTGTAATTGAAGATCTTCGCATAAACGACCACGACATCGCCCTCCTTGATGGATTCCGTTCCCTCGAAATCGGCTCCATCGAAGGACTTGACGCGGAATACCTTGAAAACAGCCGACTCGAAGCCCGGGTCGATAATGTCGAAGGTCGCAATGTGATACTGGGCGCTGACATCAGGGGTTCCCGTCACCGTACCCTTGATATAGTAGGCATCAGCCGTCGCTTCTTCACCGGTCTCCAGGGCCTTGGCAATGGCTGCAGCCACATTGAACGGATCGGATTCCGTACCGGTACCGGCAGGATCGCCCGGAGTCACCTCCGGCGTGTCGCTGCCACCCGTCTGACCGTTGATGGAGATGAGGTATCCCTTGTTCGCCACCGTCTCCGGCGTGTCATTATGATAATTCATGAGCGGGGCATAGATGACCACCTCATCTCCGACCTTGAGCTCCATATCGCCCTCCGCCCATTTCTCATTGCCGAAATACAGCACACGGAAAACGTAAAAGGTCTCGGAAGCGTCGTCGCCATCCTCGGAAATGTAGAACGAAGCATTGCCATACTTGGCGGAGAAGGCATCCTTGATGGAGGTGATCTTACCCTTCACATAGACGGGCTCCGTCGCCTCGTATTCTTCATTGGATGTCCAGCTCAGGGCCTTGGCCGCCGCATTGGCCGCGGCCGGATTGTACGGATCGGCCTCCGTTCCGGTACCCTTCGGATCACCCGGCGTCGGGGTGGGAGTCTCCGGTGCGGTCTTACCGTTCAGGCTGTAGAGATAACCGCCGTTCTGGACGGTTTCAGGGGTATTTCCACGATAGTTCATCAGCTCGGCATAGACGATGACCACATCGCCCACTTTCACGTCCTCGCCCAAAGATTCCGCCCACTTCTGGTTACCCAGGTACAAGGCACGATAAACCTTGAACGAAGCACCACCCTCTTCATCGACGATCTCGAAAGTACCGTTTCCGAAAGTATTGTTGGAATAACCGTCATCGACGGCCGAGACCTTTCCGGTGATGTAGTAAGGGCCCACTTTCTGGTATTCCGTATTGGAAGTCCAGGTCAGGTCCTTGACGGCATCGATGGCCGCGGCTACATTGAACGGTTTCTCCAGCGAACCGTCGCCTTCCGGAGTACCGGCCGGTTCTTCGGGAGCCGAAACGCCGTTCAGGCTGTACAGATAAGCGGAGCCCTGGACCGTTTCAGGGGTATTTCCCTTGAAATTGACGACATTTCCGCAAATGACGACCTCATCCCCGACCTTGATCTGGGTATCGCCGGAGGCAAAACGCTTGTTCCCGAGGTACAGGATACGGTAGGCATAGAAAGGAGTACCGCTGGTTGTTCCGTCATCAGTGATGTAGAAGGTACCGTTGCCGTACTGGGTTCCGAACTCTTCCGTGATCTGGGAGATCTTGCCTTTGACATAGACGGGATTCGCGCTGTTCACATCGGCGCCCAGTCCTTCCACAAACTTGATGGCGCCCGCGACGCTGAAGGGGCTTTCCAGCGTGCCGTCGCCCATCTGGATCTCACCGCCGGGACCGGCCTGGGTCACCTTCAGGGTGGCCTTGGAAAGGCCGATAGTGAAGATTACCTCGCCTTCGCGGTTGTTGGACTTGTTTTCAGTGACGGAGACCGTGATGGTCTGCGCTTTCGTGGATCCCTGACCGCTGGTCACATTCAGGGCTACCCAGTCCGGATTGCTCTGGATCGTCCAGTCGCGGGTAGCGGTGAGTTCCACGGTCTTGGAACCCTCCGCTTCGCCAAAGGCCAGTTCGACGGGACTGACAGTAACTTTGGCCGGTCCCAAGTCCTCCTCCTTCTGCTGGCAAGCGGTAAAGACCGCGGCACCGGCAAGGAGAGCCATGAAGAAATGTCTGATTTTCATAGTATCCAATTTTAATGTTATAATTATCGGTTGGTTTACCCCAAGTATGCAAATGTAACGATATGTTTCAAAAAAGTCAAGGGGAAAACAAAAAAGGCGCGGTCCCGTGAAGGGCCGCGCCTTGATATCACAGAAAGTGTCTATTCCGTCTTTCCGTTCAGGGAAACGATCACGTTGTTGGCCTTGAACTCGACAATCTCCTTGTAGAGTGTCAGTTCACCGGAAACGACCACTTCATCACCGACGGCAATCTGGTCGGTGGAAGTGAAACTCGCCCCACCGAACCACTTGCCACGGTAGATTTCCAGCTGATAGGTCTTGCCGCCATCGTCGGAGATCCAGTACTGGGCATTGCCATACTGCATGCTCACATCGTCAATCTGGGAAATGATGCCCTTGACGTAAACGGTACCGGCAGGAGTCTCGCCACCAAGGACAAGATCCATTGCCTTGGTCACATTGTAAGGACTTTCCGCCGTGCCTTCACCGGCAGGAAGCGCCTTGCCGTTCAGGGTGTAGATATAGTTCTTGGCATCGAACTCGGGCGTACCGTTGTACACCTTGACCGCACCGTAAACCACCACTTCGTCGCCCACCTTGATCTGGTCCTCGGAAGTGAACTTTTCCCCGCCGTACCAGAATCCGCGGTAAACCTCCAGGTCGGCAGCGGAACCGTCGGTGGAAAGCCAATACTGGGCATTGCCATAGCTGACATTCACGTTGTCGATCTTGTTGATGATGCCGCGCGCATAGATGTTGCCTTCCGGAATCGTTCCACCCAGCATGAGCTGGGCCAGTTCGGAGGCATCATACGGGTTGCGAAGGGTACCCTTCGGGTTGTCCACGAACTCGGCGATCCGGGTGGCAATGACATTGATGTACTTGCCCTTGCTGGACAGGCCGTTGTAGTAACCCGTCACGGTGATCTTCTTGCCGTCGAAGGACTTGGCGTCCAGCTCGTCCACCGGATACACGATGGAGCCCTGCTTGTCACCCTCAGGGAATTCGTCCAGGGCGATGTTGTAGTAGTTGCCGGAGACGGAGAGGGTACCGGTGAGCTTCACATATTCGGCTTCGGAGGCCTCATAAGTGCCGGCCACGGCGGTGATGTCCACAGCCTCCGGATGGCTCACGGTATTGCCTTCGCTGTCCACGAATACGTCCGTGATGTCGGTCAGTTCCGGAACGCCGTTGTAGGTCGTCTTCTTCGCGGACATCCGGACACCGTCACCCACCTTCAGGGCGGCAGCCGTGTTGCCGTAGGCATAGATAGCCTTGGTTCCGTCGGAGAGGACGGCGCCGCGGGTGGTAAGCGCCACGACGATGGTGGAAGGAAGCGTTTGGACCTGGGAATCATCCTCCATGGCGATGATCTCGCTCACGGAAGCGCCGGTGGCGGGAACGCCCTCCTGGGTGATGGCGACGCTCTTACGGGCGGTGGGACCGGAGATGGCGATGTTGGCGGTACGCTCGGCGGTGCGCTCGTTCGCGTCGGCATGGAGCTGATAGCTGCCGTCGGCATTCACGGCCACGACCTGGAGCCAGTCGGAATCGCTGGAGATCAGCAGCGGGCTTTCCTTGGACGTCACGACCATGTTGAAGGTCGTATCGACCGGAGGAAGCTTCGCAAAGTCGAAGTCGGCCACCTGGATGAGGGACTTCTCGACCTTGACGATGGCCACGTCCACCAGTTCCACGGTGCCGTTGTAAACCGTCTTCGGGCCTTCCACGGTGACGATGTCACCGACCTCGATGCCGAATCCGGCCCAGCCGCCGTCCGCATCCTTCGGATACTGGCCCTTGGCGTTGAACGTGCCGTAAATATAGATCTCGCCCGTTTCGTCGGCCAGATACCAGTTTCCATAGCTGGTATTGACAACCCGGGTGCAGGTACCGCGGACCTTGTAGGTCACTTCAGGGCCTTCGAGGACTTCCTTGCAGGTGGCAAGGGGAACCTCGACGCCGGCAGGGGCTTCCTGGTTCACCTTGACGATCTTCGTCTTGCCGCCCATGGAAATGTGCACTTCCGTGCTGCGGGCGGCCGTGGAAGCCGTCGCGGTGAAGGTCATGGAAACGTTCTGTCCGGCGGAACCGGAAGCAGGGCTCACGCTGAGCCAGGTCGCCTTCGAATCGGGAACGGAGGCGGTCCAGGATTCCTCCGCACTCACGGAGATGGAGAGGCTGGCGCCTTCGTCGGCTGCCAGGGTCACATAGTCGTTGGAGACGGAAAGGCCTTCAAGGGTGGAGACGGGGTCTTCCTTGACACAGCCGGCCAGGACGGAAGCGGCTGCGATGAAAGAGGCAATGATGTATTTAAGTTTCATGACAAGCCGTATTGATTAGTTGAACATATACTTGAGACCGATCTGCATGTACCAGCAGTTGCCCAGGGTGTGCTGGAAATCCCAGGTCTTCGCCCCTTCGGGAATCGTGGCGGAATACACGGGGACGCCATCCGGGTCGATGCGTTCCAGCTTCAGGATCTTGGCGTTGCCGTTGGTATCCTTGGGCACGTCGGGGCTCCAGCTCTTGGCGACACCCCAGCGGGAATTGAACAGATTGCCGACGTTCTGCACATCCAGGCTCACCTGCAACGTATTCTTGACACTGCCCAGCCGGACGACAAAGTCGTGGGCGAAGCGGAAGTCGAAGACATGGCGCATGGGCTGCGTGATGGCGTAGGCCTCGGCATAGTCGCCCTTGTGGGCGTTCAGGTACTCGTCCTGGGCGAAGTAGCTCCAGAACTTCTTGGCGCTGTCCGAATCGATGAAGCGGATCTCGCTCTCGTCCTTCGGGATGTACATGAGGTCGTAGGCGATGCCGTCACCATTCATGTCGCCCTGGTAGATATAGCTGTTTCCGCCGTACCGGAGACCCTCGTAGAAGAGGCTCCAGTGGTTGTTGGCCTTGTCGTCGTAAGAGATGGAAGCCATCAGACGGTCGGGCAGGTTGTAGGAGGAATTGTGCAGCACATTGAAGTTAGGACCGTCCACGGAAGGGATGTACTGCCAGGCGGCGGCAGCGTTGGAACCCGGCATGCCGGTGATTTCCTTGCTGACTGTGTGGGTGTAGGCGGCCGTGATGTTCAGGTTCTGGACCGGACGGGCGTTGAGGGAAACCGTCGCCACGGAGCCGTAGCCCTTATGGGTGTTGGTGAGCACGAAGGCGTTGACCCGGTCGTACTTGTAGGTGGAAGGATAGATGTGCCGGTTGTCGGCGCCGTTGAAGGTAGCCCAGCCGGAGTTGTCCTGGTAGATGGCGTAGTTGTCCAGCATGATGCCGTTGATGGTCTTGTTGAAGATGTATTCGGCACTGATGCTGAGCGGGAAGGACACAGGCAGGGTGTAGTCCACGGCCAGGGAGCTCTTCCAGACCTGCGGCATCTTGAAGTTGGGATCCACACCGGCGATCTCGCTGGGAGCGGGAGCGCTCTCCGGCGTGATGGTCTTGGGATACTTCTTGGCATCGACGCTGTTCAGGATGTCCAGGATCTGCCAGCGGTCGGTGACGAGCTTGCCGTTCGGCATCATCTTGCTGAGCACCTCGGGATTCGTCATCTTGGTCAGACGGCCCTTCACGATACCGGCGTTGGTAGGCATGTTGGTGAAGAACACCAGCGGGATACGGCCGGCGAAGAGGCCGGTACCGCCGCGGATCTTCAGGCTGCGGTCTCCGAGCACATCCCAGGAGAAGCCCAGACGGGGGCTGACCTGGATGCTGGTCTTGGGCCACATGCCGGTGTCCACATGGCGGTCGCCGTAGTCGATCGCCAGGGCGGCGGAATTCGTGAGGACATCCTCGTCATTGAACATGAGGGTGTCGAAGCGGATGCCGGCG
This sequence comes from Bacteroidales bacterium UBA3289, assembly GCA_002361625.1. Classification (GTDB taxonomy): domain Bacteria; phylum Bacteroidota; class Bacteroidia; order Bacteroidales; family UBA932; genus Cryptobacteroides. The sequence goes on from DETL01000016.1 coordinate 100,732, forward strand.
GTGAGCTTGAAGCGGTCGGAAACGCTCCATTCATCCTGCGCATAGAGACCGATCTGGTTGAAGCGGACCCGGGCGGAAGGATACTCGTCGCCGTCGAAGCCCCAGTCATAGGCCATCTCGATCGGAGCCTTGCCGCCCATGAAGTCGCTCATGCTGGCGAAACGGAACGAACCGGTACCGTTACGCATGTACGTGTTGAGCGCCATCTGGGCCTCGTAGCTGGCACCGGCGGTGAGCTTGTGGCTGCCCATGTACAGGGTGACATCGTCCTTGATGTTCAGGATGGTGTTCTGCACGTTGTTGCGATAGGTGAAGAGCTCGTAGCCGAAGTCCATGTAGGGCTCGTTGGCGTGGTCCTCACCCAGGTCGCCGGCCAGGATCTCCACGAACGGGAAGAACTCGGAATCCGATCCGCGGACGTCCTGGATGTTGGAATAGGTGACCAGGAGCTGGTTGGACAGGTTGTCGGTCAGACGGCTGTTCAGGTCGGCCGAAAGGGTCCAGAGGTTGTTCATCTGGTTGTACATCGACTTGGAGAAGAGCAGACCGTCCTTGGTAACCATGTCATTGAGCATGGTGGAGCTGAAGTCGGAACGCGACGTGGAGGGGGTCCTCCAGGAATTGTTGTTGGTGTAGTTGTAACGCAGGGACAGGTGATGCTTCTGCGTGATGTTCCAATCCAGGCGGGCCAGGAGCTTCAGGTTGCTCTGGTTCTTGTTGTAGTCGCTGTAGGAACCCGGATCGTAGTCATAGTTCCGGATCAGGAAGTTACGCATTTCCTCGGCCTCGGAAGTCTTGACGCGGGTGATCATGCGGTTTTCGTCGGCCACGCCGTCGTCGGAAGTACGCCACTTGTTGACCTCCGTCGGGCTCGGGACGTATTCACCGTTCAGGAAGAAGAAGAGCTTGTTCTTCACGATCGGGCCGCCCAGCGTGAAACCGTAGATGGTATTCCTTTCCGTCGTACGCTCCAGATCCACGCCGTCCACACGGTTGCCGTGCAGGTTCTCGTTCTGGTGATAGACATAGGCCGTTCCCTTGAAGGTATTGGTACCGGACTTGGTGATGGCGTTGATACCGCCGCCGATGAAGTTGGACTGGCGGACATCGTACGGGGACACCACGACCTGGATTTCCTCGATGGCATCGATGGAGATCGGGTTGCCGCCGCCGGGAAGTGCGGTGCTGAGGCCGAAGTTGTTGTTCACGTTGGCACCGTCCACGGTGAAGTTGGCGCTTCTTCCGGAGGAACCGGAGAAGTTCATGCCGTTACCGCCGTAAGGAGAGAGCTTCGCCATGTCGGAGAAGCTGCGGTTCACGGTAGGCATGGCAATCATCTGGGAAGACGAGATGTTGGTGGATGCACCGGTCTTCTCCACGGAGGCGAACTTGGACGTAGGCGCAGCGATCACGACCGCTTCGGTGAGGAATTCGTTGGATTCGCTGATCTGGGCGTTCAGGTTGAAGGTCTCGGCCAGAGCGAGCGTGACATCCGTGTAATTGACCTGCTGATAACCGAGGCAGGAGACCTCGACCCGGTACGGGCCGCCGGTGCGCATACCCTGGATGGTGTACAGGCCGTCCACATTGGTGACGGCGCCATAGGAAGTGCCGGAGGGTTCGTGGACAGCCACCACGGCCGCCCCGATGACCGGCTCGCCATTCTGGTCCACCACGCGTCCCGCGAGGGAAGACGTGGTCACCTGCGCAAAGGCGACAATACCCACAAGCATCGCGATGCCTGCGAGCACAAGGCTTTTGAAAGCGTTCTTCATATAACTGAATTAGATAATAGGTTAAATCGTAAGGGATTTTAACCTGCAAATATAATGATTCTTTCAGATAATGACAATAAAGAGGCGGGGCCCTGTTGGGCTCCGCCTCTTTAAGCGATTCAGTATCAGATTACTAGTTGAAGAAATACTTGAGACCCAGGAGAACCTGCCAGCACTCGGCGGTGTTCTTGAAGAAGTTCGTGTAGGTCTTGGTCGGATAGTTGCCGTCCACCTTGTTGAAGGAGAAGGTCGGCACGCCGGAAGCATTGACACCCTCGTACTTGAGCGGCATGATGGTGTTGGCGCTCGGGTAGCTGTTGCCGGACTGGTTGTAGGCGAACTGACGGACACCCCACTTGCTGTTGATCATGTTGCCGATATTGTCGATGGAGGCGCTGATCTGGAGCTTGTGGTCGGTGGAGCCGATGTGGAACTTGATGTCCTTCGCCAGACGGAGGTCGAAGCGGTGCACGAACGGAGCGCGGGCGGCGTTGGCCTCGGCATACTGGCCCTTGTGCTTGGACAGGTAGCTGTCCTGCTCGACGAATTTCCAGAAGGCGTCACGGTCGGCCTCGGAAGTGAAGGCCACCTCATCCTTGGAGGCAGGGATGTAGATCAGGTCCACGCCCAGGCCGTCGCCATTCATGTCATTGCTGTAGATGAAGCTGTTGCCGCACGGGGAATAGCCCGCATAGTACAGGTCCACCTGGAAGCCGCCGATGAGGTCGATGTAGTAGGAGACATTGGCGGAGATCCGGTCCGGAGTGACATACTGGCTGCGCTGCAGGCCCACGAAGTTCGGGCCGTCCACGGAGTAGATGCCCTGGTAGGCGGAGTTGGCGGCGGAACCCGGCATGCCGGAGATTTCCTTGGACTCGGTGTGGGTGTAGGAGAACATGGCCTTGAGGTTGCGGACAGGCTCGGCCTTCACGGTGTAGTTGAAGGTATAGCCCCAACCCTCGCGGGAGTTCGTCAGGACATAGGCGTTGTTGGTGCCGTAGAGATAGTCGCCTTCATACTTTAGGCGGTTGTCCGGACCGGCGAAATGACCCGCCACCTTGCTCTCGTTGATGTTCCAGTTCACCAGGCGGGTGCCCCAGATGGTCTTGTTGAACATGCCTTCAGCGGTCATGGACAGCGGGAAGGAGGTCGGGAGCTGGAGATCCAGGGCGAGGGAGCTCTTCCAGATCTGCGGCATGTGGAAGTCGGGATCCACGGCATTGATGTCGGCGTTCTTACCGATCTGGCCGTCCTGCGGGGTCACGGTGGTGTTCAGGCCCAGGGCCTTGATGTACTCGTCGTTGCTTGTGATGAGGTGACCGCCGGTCTCCTTGCCGCCGTTGAGGGTGATGAGGGCGTTCTTGACATCGTCAGGATACTTGATGCCGGTGATCTTTCCGTCGGCATCCTTGGCGAAGGAAGAGGTGTACTTGACCGTGGTCTGGATCATGCCGGCGTTCTGCGGCATGTTGGTGAAGAACACGAGCGGGAGACGGCCCTGGAACAGGCCGGTACCGCCGCGGATGACGAGGCTCTTGTCACCGTAGATGTCCCAGTTGAAGCCCACGCGCGGGGAAACCTGGACACGGGTCTTGGGCCACACGCCGGTATCGATGCTCTTGCCGCCGAAGCTGATGGCCTTGATGGCGTTGTTGGTCATCAGGTCCTTGTTGTCGAAGGCGAGCATGTCGGCACGGAGGCCGTAGGAAAGCTTGAAGTTCGGAGTGACCTTCCACTCGTCCTGGAGGTAGGCGCCGTACTGGTCGTAGTTGATTCGGCCGGCCGGGCTGGAGACACCGTTGTTACCGTAGGTATAGACGAAGCTCAGGGGCAGGTTGCCGTTCAGGAAATCCTCGGCGCTGGCAAAGCGGTAGTAACCGGTACCGTTGCGCATGTAGGAGTTGTGGGCCATCTGGTGCTCGTAGGAGAGACCGGCGGTGATGGTGTGGGAACCCACGTAGTAGGTGAGGTTGTCCTGCACGTTGAGAACCGTGTTCTTCACACCGTTGTTGTAGGTGAAGAGCTCGTAACCGAGGGAGGTGTAGGGAATGAAGTTACCGGTGCTGTAGTCCCCGTCGGTCATGATGTCGATGTGCGGGAACGGGCTGGACTTGGAACCGCGCTGGTCGTTGATGTTGGTGTACGTCGCGATGAAACGGTTGGAGATGTCGTTGGTGAAGCGGCTGTTGAGCTCACCGGCGACGGACCAGACATCGTTCTGCTGGCTGTACATGTTGTTGGAGAACGGCTGGGACTCCTTGCTGGCGCGGTTGAAACCTCTGTTGCGGTAGTTGTCGTCGCAGGAGTTGCCGTTCGGGGCATACCAGTAGGCGTTGGTGGTATTGTTGTAACGGAGGCTCAGCTTATGGGCGTCGGAGATGTTCCAGTCCAGACGGGCCAGGAGCTTGCGGTTCTGGGTACCGCCGGGATAGCTGTCGATGGAACCCGGATCATAGCCGTAATCGTTCTTGAGCTTGTCGGCGATCTGGTTGAGGACATTGACCTTGGACGCATCGGCACGGTCCTGGATCTTCTCTTCCGGCTTGTTCTGCATTTCGAAGTTCACGAAGAAGAAGAGCTTGTTCTTCACGATGGGACCACCCAGGGTGAAGCCGTAGATCAGGTCGGATTCGGCCTGGCGGTCTCCGAGATCCTCGCCCCACAGCTTGTTGCCGCGGAGATTCTGGTTGGTGTAATAGGTGTAAGCGGTGCCCTTGAAGGTGTTGGTACCGGACTTGGTGATGGCGTTGATGCCGCCGCCCACGAAGTTGGACTGACGCACGTCATAGGGGGCCACCACGAGCTGGACCTCCTCGATGGCATCGAGGGAGATCGGGGTGCCGCCGCCCGGGAGGGCATCGGACAGACCGAAGTTGTTATTCAGGTTCGCACCATCCACGGTGAAGTTCGTGGAACGGCCGTCGGAACCGGCGAAGCTCATGCCGGAGGCATAGGGGCTGAGCTTGGTGAGGGCGGAAAGGGTGCGGCCGGAGTTCGGCAGGTTCATCATCTCGTCGTTGGAGATGTTGGTGCTGGCGCCGGTCTTGGTGGCGGCGAAGCGGGAGGCCGGGGTGGCCACGACGACGGCCTCGTTCAGGGCCATGGTGTCATCATTCAGGTAACCGTCCAGGACGTAGTTCTCACCGAGGGCGAGCTTGATGTCCGTGAACTTGACGGTCTGGTAACCCAGGCAGGAAACCTCGACGGTGTAGGGACCGCCCGTACGCATGCCCTGGATAGCATAGAGGCCTTCGCCATTGGTCACGGCACCGTAGGTGGTACCGGAGGGGAGATGGGTCGCCACGACGGCGGCTCCGATGATGGTTTCACCCTTGCCGTCCACAATGCGGCCACCGAGGGAAGCAGTGGTCACCTGGGCAAAGGCGACAACGCCCGTCATCATCATAGTGATGGCGAGCAGAAGGCTTTTGAAAGCGTTCTTCATAAGTTGATTAATATAGAATGAATAGTTGTTGTCGCTAACCGGGCGCAAAGGTAGAATTTTTTTCGGAAAATATGAAATCCCGCCGGGCCGTTTTTCTCTTTTCCCTCAGAATCAGCCATATACAAAAAACGCTTTGTGTCGATTTACACAAAGCGCTTTCAATAAGTCGATGATTGTCAGCCGATTCCGAAAAACGGAAAGATCAGAGGCCGAAAGCCTTTTTCACCAGGGGAACGCTGTCCAGGAGTTCCCAGCCGAAGAACTGGACGATCTTCCGCTTGCCCTGGACGGTGACGGCCTGGGTGTAGGGTGTGCGGCCCATGTGGCCGTAGGCCGCAGTGGGGGCGTAAATGGGATTCTTGAGGCCGAACTTGTCGATGATCTTCGCGGGGCGGAGGTCGAAGATTTCGCTGACCTTTTTCGCGATCTCACCGTCCTGCAGGCCGTTTTTCGCGGTACCGTAGGTGTCCACGAACACGCTCACGGGACGGGCGACGCCGATCGCGTAGGCGAGCTGGACGAGGCACTCGTCCGCCACGCCGGCGGCGACGAGGTTCTTCGCGATGTAGCGGGCAGCGTAGGCCGCGCTGCGGTCCACCTTGGACGGGTCCTTGCCGGAGAAGGCGCCGCCGCCGTGGGCACCCTTGCCGCCGTAGGTATCGACAATGATCTTGCGGCCGGTGAGGCCGGTGTCGCCGTGGGGACCGCCGATGACGAACTTCCCGGTAGGGTTCACGTGGAGGATGAAGCTGTGCACGAGGCGGGCGGTCTCCTCCGGAAGGGCGGCCTTGAGGCGCGGGATGAGGATCGTTTCCACGTCGTAGCGGATCTTGGCCTGCATCTCGAAGTCCACCTTGGCCTGGCCGTACTGCTTCACGGCATCGGCATAGCTCATCCGGCCCAGGCTGGCCGGGACGAATTCGTCGTGCTGGGTGGACAGGACGATGGTATCGACCTTCACGGGCTGGTGCGTCTCCCCGTCGTATTCGATGGTGAACTGGGACTTGGCGTCCGGACGGAGGTAGGGCATCAGCTCCGGCTCGTGGTGGCGGATGTCCGCCAGGATCTCGAGCAGCCGGTGGCTCAGGTACAGCGGAAGCGGCATATAGTTCTCCGTATCGCGGCAGGCGTAGCCGAACATCATGCCC
>DETL01000016.1:107147-135661 GCA_002361625.1 Bacteroidales bacterium UBA3289
TGCCCTGGTCGCCGGCACCCTGCTCTTCCTCGCTGCCACGCTCGACGCCGCGGTTGATGTCAGCGCTCTGCTCATGCAGGGCCGACATGACGCCGCAGGAACTCCCGTCGAACATATACTCGGCCTTGTTATAGCCGATGCGGTTGATGGTGCTGCGGACGGTGGTCTGGATGTCCACGTAGGCTTCGGACTTGACTTCGCCCATCACCACGACCATCCCCGTGGAGCAGAAGCTCTCGCAGGCAACCTTGGACTCGGGGTCCTGGCGGAGGAACTCGTCCAGGATGGCGTCGCTGATCTGGTCGGCCACTTTGTCGGGATGGCCTTCGGAAACGGATTCGGAAGTAAATAAGTAGTTCATAGCAAAAAAATTAGCCCCAAGCTAGAACGCGGAGGCTAAAAACACAAAACACTGATATGAAATGTAATTTAGCATTTTTTTGAGTGGTTGCAAGCAATCCAAATCTCTCCACTTCTGTTTTTGGGACGGCAAAGGTACTACTTTTTTCCGAATCTGCAAGAAATATTTTCGATTTTTTAATAGTCGCCCCGGTCCAGTTCGCGGCGGACGTCGCGCTCCTTGATGGTCTGGCGCTTGTCGTACTCCTTCTTGCCCCGGGCAAGGGCGATGAGGAGCTTCGCGTAGCCGTTGTCTGCGATGAAGAGCTTGACGGCGACGATGGTGAGGCCGGCCTTCTTGTCCTCGATGGCCAGATGGTTGAGTTCCTTCCGCGTGAGGAGGAGCCGGCGGTCACGGACGGGTTCATGCTGTCCCCAGGAACCCCAGTGGTACTGGGCGATGTTCATGCCCCGCACGAAGAGCTGGTTGCCGGCGAAATAGCAGTAGGCATCCTGCAGCGAGACTTTTCCCGCCCGGATGGACTTGATCTCGGTTCCCACCAGCTGGATGCCGGCGGTAAAGGTCTCCAGGAACTCGTAATCGAACGAGGCCCGGCGGTTCTTGATCTGTATGGAGCTTTTCGCTTTCGGCATAGGATTGCAAAGGTAAGCTTTTTTTCCGTAAATTTGCGTCATGTCCCTTCCGAACAAGACAAACCTCCTGCCCGACCGTCCCGGCATCCCCCCGATGGCCCCGATGCCCGAGGCCGAAACCCTCGACATCCCGGCCCTGGCCGATTCCTATGCCCGCGGGGACATCGACCTCATCTGCGTCCTGGGTCCGACCGCGTCCGGCAAGACGAAGTATGCAGTTCAGTTGGCCCGGGCTCTGGGAAGGGAGGGGCTTCCTGGAGCATATGCCCGTATTGGGTCGCGAAGCGACGCGGAAGGAAGCCCCTCCCTTCCCAAAGCCGAAATATTGTCGGCCGATTCCAGGCAGGTGTATACGGGCATGGACATCGGTACCGGAAAGGACCTCCGGGAATACGGCGAGGTGCCGTACCACCTGATCGACCTGGTGCCGGCCGGGAGCAAGTTCAACATCTACCAGTACCAGGCCGCTTTCGCAGAGGCCTATGCCGATGTGCGTTCGCGGGGAGCGGTTCCCATCCTGTGCGGCGGCTCGGGGCTGTACATCGAATCCGTCACGCGCGCGTACAAGTTCGACAAGGAGAACGGCGTCCCGGCGGAGCGGCTCCCGCAGAAGACGTTCTACATCGGCACGCTCGTGTCCCGCGAGGAAAGGGTGGAACGCATCGACCGGCGGCTGGACGAACGGCTGGAGGAAGGCCTGGTGGAAGAAGTCCGCGGCCTGCTGGACAGCGGGATCCCGCCGGAGGACCTTCTCTGGTATGGTCTTGAATACAAGTTCGTTACGCAGTACATCCTGGGCGAGCTTTCCTATGACGAAATGCACATCCTCCTCGCCAATGCCATCCACCAGTTCGCCAAACGCCAGATGACCTGGTTCCGCGGCATGGAGCGCGACGGCGTGCGCATCCACTGGGTCCGCCCCTAACCTTTCGAAGGCTGATGGCTGAACGACCGGCGCGGCCCCTCGGCCTCCCGCCAGTACGCGGCATCGAAATCCGTGGGGTACGCAAACGGAGCACCGGCTCCGAGTTCTTCCCGATCCAGCCGGAATGCCAGGTACGTAATGGGCAGTCCCATCTTCAGGAACATCTGCTCATAGAACGTCTGCACCTCGAATACCGCATCTAAATCCGGGAGAGATTCCTTCGCTTCGCTCGGAATGACAGGTATGGAATGATAAATGTCCGTTCCAAAAGCCAGCACCTCCAGGTCGTTCGCCCGGACGACGGACTGGGTGTATTCGTAGAGGAAGCGGGAATCGGTCTTGAGATGGACGATGCCTCCCGGACGGAGGAAACGGCTGTAGCGTTGGAGGAACAGCGGCGAGGTGAGTCGGGCGTTCTCGCTGCCGCGGAGCTGCGGGTCGGAGAAAGTGAGCCAGATCTCGGAGACTTCGCCCGGGCCGAAAAACGCGTCGATGAACTCGATCCGGGTGCGCAGGAAGGCGACATTGCCCATCGACTCCTCGGTGGCTTCTTTCGCTCCCTTCCAGAGCCGCGCCCCTTTGATGTCCACACCGATGAAATTCATCTCCGGGTGCCGACGGGCCAGGGCGATCGTGTAATCCCCTTTCCCACAGCCCAGTTCCAGGACGATGGGCTGCGCCTTCGCAAACATGTCCCGGTTCCAGTTCCCCTTGATGGCGTGGTCCCGGAGCACCAGTTCCCTGGAGCCTTCGGGCTTGGCCAGTACCGACGATGCATCCGGCTGCAACAGGCAGCGGAACGTCTCGTTCTCCGCAAATTTCTTGAGTTTACCGTGTCCCATCAGAATCCCTCCTTGTTACGCTTTACGATCAGGCCCATGCCCCGGAGACCCTCCGGCGGATCCACAGGCCGTACTGTCAGGGTCCAGGGTCCCCATTCCTCCGGCCGGACGCCGGCCCGGTACGGGACCCGCACCTGCCGGGAAAAAGGCGTGGTCCGCCCTTCCAGCGGCATATAGACCTCCTCCCGGAAGACATGGAAAGACGGCGACGTCCAAGTCACCGTGAGCGGCATCGCTCCCATCCTCACCAGCGAATCCATCGGCGCATCCACCCGCGTATAAAAATCGAAATCGTACGAGGCCGTCGAATCTTCCATCTCCACGAAGAAGGTATAAGGTCCCTCCCCTCCCACGAACCGCTCCACCGACATAGGCTCTTTACATCCAACAAGAAGCAGACATAAGAGAGGTACTAAGGCATAGACCGGGTATGACCTTCCCCAACCTGTGGCCACCCTCGGCCGCATAAGAGGGAGGGGCCCATGGCTTGCCATGGGAGGGGTCGCGGAGCGACGGTTGGGGGAGGTCATACCCGGTCTAGGCATCTTTCTTCGGTTTGTTCTTCCCCTTGTTCCGGTTTCCGCTCTTGTTGCGACGCTTCTTCTTGCGCGCCTCGTCGAAGCGGGAGATGCTGTCGTCGCCCACGGCGGTGACGAACTCGGGGGCGGAAGGGGTGACGTCCGGAAGGAGCGTCTCCGGCTTCTGGCCGTTGCGGTTCATCATGATGATCTCGCGGACCTCGGAGGCCGGGAGCGGGTACATCTTCGCGAGGGATCCCTTCTCGTAGGAGAACCACATCGTCTCCCGAAGGATGTCCGTCTTCACGAGGTAAGCCAGACCATCCTGGAACTCAAGCGGTTCCGATACCTTCGGAATGCGCGAGTGCGCGTCCATATAGGCCGATACCTCATAATTCAGGCAGCATTTGAGCTTGCCGCACTGGCCGGCCAGTTTCTGGGGATTCAGGGAAAGGTCCTGGACCCGGGCGGCGGAGGTGCTGATGCTCTTGAACTCCGTGATGTAGTTCGCGCAGCACAGTTCCCGGCCGCAGATGCCCAGGCCACCGATCAGACCGGCTTCCTGACGGGCTCCGATCTGCTTCATTTCCACGCGGATATGGAACTCCTCGGCGAAGTCCTTGATCAGCTGGCGGAAGTCCACGCGACCGTCGGCGATGTAGTAAAAGATGGCCTTCGTACCATCCCCCTGGAATTCCACGTCCCCGATCTTCATTTCCAGGCCCAGGTTCGCCGCCAGCACGCGGGAGCGGATCATGGTTTCCTGTTCGCGGGCGATGGCGTCCTGCCAGCGCTCGATATCATAGGGTTTCGCCTTCCGGTAGATCTTCTTGAACACGGTCTTTTCCGGGTCGATGCCCTTGCACTTCATCTGCCGGGCCACGATAGGCCCTTCCAGCGTGACGATCCCGAGGTCGTGGCCCGTCTGGGCTTCCACGACCACCAGGTCGCCTGTCTTGACGCTCTGGCCGGAAGCATTGACATAGATTCCTTTACGCGTATTCTTGAAACGGACCTCGAACAGGCTGTCGTACTGCTCCTGGGAAATGCCCTTGAGGTAGTTGTACACTTCCAGCTTGCAGCAGCCCTGGCGGTAGCGGATGTCCTCCGTCCCCGTCTGCTCGTTGCCGCTGATCACACAGCCGCGGAAGCAGTCATATCTGACGTTTTCGTTGCTATCCATCATTGTATGCATGTATATAGCCGGTCCACCAGTTCGGTGAACAGGATCTTCTGGTTTACATTCCGCTCCAGCAGCAGGAGCGCCCGGTCCAGGGCGGCGAGCCCCTGCCGGGGAAAATTCTTGCGCAGCTTTCCGGCGAGATCCCCGTAGAAAGCCTTTTCATCCTCCGGGATGTCCCCGAGTTCCGACAAGCCCTGTTGCAGGAGGAACACATTCCGGAGCCCCTCCCCCGCAAAGCGGCAGAAGCTTTTCTGCTTCTCGCGGGAATCCAGCGCCGCGACCGCCTCGCCCGTCTCCAGCGCCCCCAGGAGGTCTTTCCGGACAAGCGAATCCATCAGGTCGTGGAACAGGTCGGCCAGGACGGTCAATTCCCCGCCCTGCCTGGGATGCGCGGCCAGGGTTTCTTCACGGGTCAGCGGAAGCACCCGGAGGAACAGGCAGCGGGAGGAAATCGTCGTGAGCACTTTCTCGGGCGCATGGGTGACCATCAGGAAGAGCGTCTTCTCCGGAGGTTCCTCCACCATCTTCAGGAGGCTGTTCGCCGCCTGCTGGTTCATTTTCTCAGGCAGGTACAGGACCACGGTCCGCCATCCGCCTTCCACCGCGGACAGCGAAAGCCTATCCAGGATGGAACGCGCTTCATGGACCGAGATATTGCTTTGTTTCCCCTCGATGCCGATAGCGGCATAGAGTTCATTCTCAAAGAAATACGGATTCTCCAGCAGGAGTTCCCGGAACTTTCCGATGAACTGGGCGGAAACCGGCTTGTCAGGCCCCGCGACCGGGAAGACGAAGTGGATGTCCGGATGGATGAGCTTCTTCACCCGGGGATTGTGCCCATAGACCTCGTCCAGGAAGTCCAGCAGGAGCGGGAAAGCGCCCCCGCCGTCGTTCTCATGCAGCAGCATGGCATGCGGAATCCGGCCGCTCTCCGCCATGTGCCGGAGGGTCGCCGCCAGGATTGCGTTGCCGGAAGATGCTGCCATGGGTCAATACGTCCTTTCGCCCACAAAGCGGGCCAATTTTGCAAGATACGATTTTTCTTCGGAATGCGGCAGGACTTCGAGGGATAAAACCGCATCGTCGATGCATTTTTCCATTTCGGAAGCCGCCGATGCCACTCCGTCCCGGTCCAGGACGAAGTCCCGCACCCGGACAGCCAGCTCCGGCATGTCGGAGATCTGGCTCACCAGTGTCCGGATCGCAGCCTGCTCTTCCGAGGAGACGGATTCCAGGGCGCAAAGCAGCGGAAGCGTCACTTTCTGTTCCCGCAGGTCGATGCCCACGGGTTTTCCCAGGGCACCTCCCCCGGTATAGTCGAAGATGTCGTCCTTGATCTGGAAAGCCAGGCCGAGATGGCGCGCATAAGCGCCCAGGGCATCGACCCACTCCTCGGGCGCACCGGTGGAAACGGCGCCGGAAACGACGGCCGCTTCGAACAGGGAGGCCGTCTTGGAATAGATGATCCGGAAGTAATCTTCCCGCGTCGTATCGGCCTTGGAAGCCCGCTGCATCTGCAGGAGTTCGCCTTCCGCCAGGTCGGACAGCGTCTTGCCGAACAGGCGGATCACCCGTTCGCTGTAACGGCTCGCGTCCAGAACGCACCGGATGGCCTTCACCAGCCAGTAATCGCCCATGAGCACGGCGGCGGGACCGTTCAGGATGGACATCACCGTGGGACGGCCGCGCCGGACCGTCGCCCCGTCCACGACATCGTCATGCAGCAGCGTGGAATTGTGGATGAGTTCGGCCGCCGCCGCGAAACGGACGGAATCGTCGTTGATTCCCCCGCATGCTCCGGCGGCGAGGAGGGCAAGGACCGGACGGAGCTGCTTCCCGCCTTGCTGGAGCAGGGTGCGGTTCGTTGCATCGAGCAGGTCGATGTCACTGCTGAGCACCGATTCCATCAGGGCCTCCACCTCCGCCATCGGGCCGGCCAGCCGGCTTTTGATTTCCAGGATATCCATGGGTTATTTCAGGTATTCGGCCAATTCCTCCACCGTATCGACAAAGACGATGAGCTCCCGGTCCCGGGCCTCGAGCATGCCGTGCGCTTCGTAGTGGTGCAGGAGGTTTTTCAGGGGATCGTAGAATCCGTCCAGGTTCAGCGCCAGCAGAAGCCCGTCATAGCGACCGAGCTTCCGCAGCACATGCGTTTCGACGATCTCGTCCAGGGAACCGATTCCGCCGGGCAGGACGATGGCGGCGGAAGTCCCCTCCCGCATCCGTTCCTTGCGTTCCGACATCGTGTCGGTCCAGATGATCTCCGTGAGATGGGGATATTCCAGTCCCTCCATGAAACGCGGGATCACGCCGATGTGTTCCCCACCGAGCCGGTACATCTCGTCGGAGAGGGAGCCCATGAGGCCGCGGAAACTGCCGCCGGAGACCAGTCCCCAGCCATAAGCGTGCAGCGCGCGAACTACTTCACGCGCTGCCTTGTCATATTTCGGATCCAGGCCGCCGGCTGCCGAGCAGAAGACGACCGCCTTGCGGAAAGCCATCGGCTAGAAGAGAATGGCCAGGGAGAACTTGACACCCTGGAAATTCTTGACATCCTTGACTTCGCTCCAGGCAGCGTCCGCCGACTTCACGTTATCTCCGAACATGCCGCCCAGGTTCTTGAACCACTGGACGGAAAGCTGGATGTGGCTGGCGATCTCCAATCCGCCACCGAGGCCGAAACCGTACTCGAACTTGTTCTTGGCCTGCTTGGTCCAATCGCTGAAGGAAGCATTGCCGCTGTCCGTGGTCGAAATCTGATAACCGATGAACGGCTCGGCGAACGCATAGGGACGGAAAGCGAGCAGGTCCGGACCCCACTGAAGGCTGACAGGGACCTCCACATAACCGGTCTTGAGCTTGAAATCATCGGAAGAGGCCGTGTCCAGACTGCCGAGGTTCGCACCCTTCACCTGATAGAGGACACCGGGCTGGATGGCGAAACCGGCACCCAGGTCGAACTTGTAAACCAGGCCGGCATGATACAGGGAGATGTTATCCACGTCCACGGAGGAGGAGACCGAAGCCTTGGAGGAAGTCAGGCCGGCGATGACGCCGAACTGCGCATGGGCACGGGTGGCCAGGGACAGGGAAGCCGCCACGATGGCCAGGAGGGCAATGATTCGCTTCATATCGGTTACAGGTTAGCGTTGATTTTGTCCACGAGAACGTTCTTGGGCATGGCGCCCACGGTCTTGTCCACCAGCTGGCCGCCCTTGAAGAAGAGCAGCGTGGGGATGTTCATGATGCGGTACTTCATCGCGATCTCGTCGGCGTCGTCCACATTGACCTTGACGACGGAGATCTTGTCCGCCATCTCTTCCTCCACCTCGTCCAGAAGCGGGGAAAGCATGCGGCAGGGGCCGCACCAGGTGGCCCAGAAGTCCACGATGACGAGCTTCTCATCCTGGAGGAGCTCCTCGAAATTGGTATTGGTAGCTACTTTTGCCATAATTAAAATTGTTTATATCCTTGCAAATATAACAAATTATTTTCAGAGTGCATCTTCCACCGGGAGGACATAGGCCCGCAGACCCAGTTTGGGATTCTCCCGGTCCGTTTCGCGGAGACGGTCCATGATGACGGGGGCGAGGTCGCCGGGAACGGCCGTGAGGATGGCGTGGTTCTGCGTAGGCCAGGCGTGGTTGCCCAGATGGGGTTCCCCGTCCTCGGTGCCCCGGCCGCCGATTTCCTCCCAGACGGTGTAGCCCCGCTGGCCGCAGGACTCGAGGAGTTCCACGATCTCTTGGTTGTAGGCCTGGTTGTAGGCAATGAATATCGCTTTCATAATCAACTGTTTTTGGCAGCCCGGCGGGCCTGGCGGCGTTCCCGGTGCTCGGTGATGCCGCAGTACAGGACCGGGATGATGACGAGGGTGATGAGGGTGGAGATCGAAAGACCCCAGGCCACGGTGATACCGAGTCCCTTCCACATTTCGGAACCTTCACCGGTACCCCAGGCCATCGGCAGCATGCCGAGGACGGTGGTGAGGGTGGTCATGAGGATCGGGCGGAGACGGCTCCGGGCCGCGGTCACGGAGGAATCGCGGACGCTCATCCCGCGCTCCTGGCACAGAATCGTATAGTCGATGAGGACGATACCGTTCTTCACCACGATACCCAGGAGGATGATGATGCCGATCATGGACATCACGCCCACGGCCATTCCGTGCAGCATGTTTCCGAGGGCGACGCCCGTAAAGGCGAACGGGATGGAGAACATGATCACCAGCGGGCCCAGGAAGGACTCGAACTGGGAGGCCATCACCATGTACACGAGGATGACGATCAGGAGCATCAGCAGGATCATGTCCGAGAACATGCTCTGCTGGTCCTCATAGTCGCCGCCGATGTCCCAGGACAGGCTGGCGGGCAGCGGATCGGCCTCCAGCATGGCCGTGACGGCCTCCACACCCTCACTCAGCGCATGGCCGCGGGCCATCTGGCCCGTGACGGTGATGTACCGGTCGCGGTTCTTGCGGGTGATGGTCGGAGGGACACGGGACTCGACGACCTGTCCGAGGTCGCGGACGCGGATGCCCCGGCCCTGCGGATTGGTGATGACGATGTTTTCGATGTCGGCGACACTTTCGCGGAACTCCGGCGCGAAGCGGACGCGGATGTTGTATTCCTCACCGTCTTCGCGGTAGAAGGACGCGACGGTACCGCTCATGGCGGCACTCACGGCGGCGGCCGCCGTGGTAGACGTCAGGCCGTTCAGGGCCAGTTTCTCGCGGTCGAAATCGACCTCGTATTCCGGCGTATACTGGTCGCGGCTCAGGACCACCTGGACGAAGTTCGGATTCTCGAGCATCTTGGCGCGCAGATTCCGGGCTGCGGTTTCCGTCTCCTCGAAGTCGTAGCCGTAGATTTCCAGCTGGACCGCCGCACGGCCGCCCATGCCCATGCCGCCTTCCGTGACGGTGGACTTGTTGATTTCCGGGAACAGCTTGAGGTCCGCCCGGATCAGGTCGGCGATCTCGGCGGTGGAGCGCTTGCGGTCCTCCATGGATCCGACATTGATGTTCATCGTGATCAGGTAGGTGCCGTTGTTGCGCATGGACGCGAAGGCGTTGTCGGAATCGGCCTGGCCGAAGTTGTAGCTCAGGACCTTGACCTCGGGGACATCGGCTATGATCTTCTCATACAGGCGCGCAGCCAGGTCGCGGGTGACGTCCTGGGCGGTGCCGATGGGCAGTTCCACGGAGACCTGGATACGGCCCTGGTCCTGCGTCGGAAAGTACTCGGTCTTCATCCGGGGCATGTAGATGGCGAGGACGCCGGCGAAGATGACGGCAGCCGCCACTATGACGATGCGCTTGTGGTTCATGCACCAGGCGATCACGCGGGAATACCAGGCGGAGAAAGCGTCCAGGGCGCGGTTCACCGGATCGAAGATGAAGTGATAGAGCTTTCCGCTCTTGTTCTCGTTCGTGAGAAGCTGCGAGCACAGCATCGGGACAAGGGTGAGGGCGGCGGTCGTGGACACGATCATGATGATCGAGACCATCCAGCCCAGCTGCTTGAACATGATGCCGGCCATGCCGGAGATCATCGTGAGCGGAAGGAACACGCACAGCATCGTGAGCGTGGACGCGATGACGGAGATTCCCACCTCGGCGGTGCCGTGGACGGCGGCCTCCTTGGGCTTTTCGCCCCGTTCCAAGTGTGTCGTCACGTTCTCCAGGACGACGATGGCGTCGTCCACCACCATGCCTATGGCTATGGACAGGGCGGACATGGAGATGATATTCAGCGTGTTGCCGGTGGCGAACAGGTAGATCAGGGAGGCCAGGAGGGCGATCGGGATGGACAGGATGACGATGAGGGTACCCCTCCACCGGCCCAGGAACACGTACACCACGAGCATCACCACGAGGAAGGTGATGAGGATGGTCTCCTTCAGGGAGTTGATCGTGTTCAGGATGTTGTCGGAGGAGTCCACGACCGTCGTGACCTTGATGTCCGAAGGGAGGTTCCGCTCCAGTTTCTTCATCTCCTTCTTGACGCCGCGGATCACGTTCACGGTGTTGTAGCCGGACTGCTTCTGGATGATGATCTGCGCGCCGCGGACCCCGTTCGTGTAGGATTCCTGGGAACGCTCCTCCAGGCCGTCCTGCACGCGGGCGACGTCACGGAGATAGACGGTTCCCCCGTTGAACGAGCCCAGGACGATGTCGTTCAGTTCGGACGGGTCCTTGAACTCCTTCTTGATGCGGAGGGTATAGGTGTCGGAACCGATGTCGATGTTGCCGGAAGGGACGTTCCGGTTCTCGGCGGCGATGATCTGGGAGATGGTGGCGATGGAAAGCCCGTAGGCCTCCAGCTTGGTCGGGTCGCAATAGACCTGGATCTCACGCTGCGGGGCACCGGCCACGGAGACCGTACCCACGCCGGTGACGCGGGCCAGCGGAGTGGCCACCCGGTCGTCCAGGATCTTGTCCAGGGCGGAGACGCTCTGGTCGGCGGTGGCGGACATGATCATGATGGGCATGTCGTCCACGCTGAACTTGAAGATCGTCGGGGAGGACGCTCCGTCGGGGAGCGTCTGGGAAACCATGCTCAGCTTGTCGCGGACGTCGTTCGTCGCGACTTCGATGTCCGTTCCGTAATTGAATTCCAGGGTCAGGACGGAGATGTTCTCCCGGGAGTTGGACGTGATGTCCTTGAGGTTCGCGACACCGTTCAGGGAGTTTTCGAGGACCTTCGTGAGGTTGTTCTCCACGTCCTCGGCGCTGGCGCCGGGATAGGAGGACATCACCATGATGACATTGGACTCCACGTCCGGGAAATTGTCCACGGGGAGCCGCGTCAGGGCGAAGATGCCCAGGATGGCGAACGCCACGAAGACGAGGGCGGTCGTCACCGGATGGTTGACGGATGATCTGTAGATGCTCATAGGGGCCCTCCTTACTGGTTGAGGACCTGGACCTTCACGCCGTCCTTGAGGGCCGCCTGGCCCTTCTGGACGATGAGCTCGCCTTCCTGGATGCCGTCGATGACCTCATACTCGAAACCCGTGTGCTTGCCCAGGGTGACGGGGACGTAACTGACGGTGTCGTCGGACTTCAGGACATACACGAAACGCTGGCCGGTCCCCTCCTGCTTGACGATGCAGCGGTCCGGAAGGACGATGCGGTGGCTCGTGCCAAAGTTCACGCTCACGCGGGCGTACATGCCCGGACGGAGGGCCTTGTCGGCATTGTTCACGAGGACCTCGGCGCTGAAGGTATGGGTGGCGGCATTGATGGTCGGGTACAGGCGGTTCACCTTGCCGGTGAAGGAACGGCCGGGCAGGGCGTCCACGGTGATGGACACGGTGTCGCCTTTCTTGACCTTGGTGTACTCGCTCTCGGAAATGCCCACGAGGAGCTTCACCGGGATGACCTGCTGCACGGTGAACAGCGGGGCGCTCATCGCGAACATGTCCCCGACGTCGAAGTTGCGGGCGGTCACGAAACCGTTGATAGGACTGCGGAGGATGGTGTTCTCCAGAAGGTTCTGGTAGTTGGTCTTGCGGACCTTGTAGCCGAGCTCGGCGGCCTCGAAGTCGGACTGGGACACGCCGCCTTCCTCATAGAGGCCCTTCAGGCGGGCGTACTCGATCTCGTCGTTCTGGATCTGGAGTTCCAGCTGCTCCAGCTGGAGGCGGTCCATCTCCGCGAGAACCTGGCCCTTCACGACATAGTCCCCCACTTCCACGTTGATCTTGCGGATGCGGGCGCCGGTCTGGGGCATGATGTTGTTGGTGGCATAGGCCTCCACGGTGGAGGAATAGCTGTTCTCGTCGGCGACGTCACGGGCGGTGGCGGTAACCACCTCGACCGTAGGGATGACTTCGGCCTGGGGGGCGCCGGCCCCCGGAGCGGGCGTTTCGGACTGGCCGCCACGGCTTCCGCAGGCGGTCAGGGCACAGGCTGCAAGAACAGGGAAAAGGAATTTGCAGTTCATATCTTATCTTTCGTTAAAATCGTAACCGAGAGTCTGTTCGAGGCCGGCCTTCGCAATGACGAAGTTGTACACGGCCTGGGAGACAGCCAGCTTGGACTGGGTCAGGACCAGTTCCGTATTGTTGAGGTCCGTCAGGGTGCTCTTGCCCAGCTGATAGGACTTCGTGGCGATGTCGTAGGCCTTTTCGGCGCTCACGAGGGCTTCCTTGGAGGCGTCATAGGTCTTCATCGCGGTTTCCATGGTATTCAGGCTTTGGCGGATGCCGATGCGGAGCTGCCGTTCGGCATTGACCCGCTGGAGTTCCAGCTCGTCGGCCTGGACCCGGGTCTGCTTGATGGCATGATAACGCTGCCCGCCGGAGAAGATCGGAATCGACAGGCTCAGGCCCAGCGTGGAGGACGGGAACCACTTCCACTGGCTCAGCTTGAAAATGTCACTCTGCGTCAGGAAGGAGTAGGAGAAGGACAGGGCCAGGGAGGGCAGGTAGGCATACTGCTGCATGCGGATCTGCTTGGCGAGCATTTCCGCCTGCTGCGCGAGCTGGCGGAGCTGGGTGTTCCCCTCCAGGGAGGCACTCTCCGCCTCATGGATGTCCCGGAACATCTCGGCGGCATAATCCTCGAGGGTGCCGGCGATGTCGATGTTCCGTTCCAGGTCGATGCCCATCACGGCCTTGAGCTGCCACAGGGCCAGTTCCACGGAGCTTTCCGCGTTGTACAGGTTCGGGATGGCGGCCGCGACATTGGATTTCGCCCGGGTCAGGTCCAGTTCGGAAGCCTTGGCAGCGTTGTAACGCATCTCCGTGAGACGATAGTTCTCCACCGCGTTCTCATAGACGGAGTTATACACGTTGTACGCCTCCTTGGCGAACAGGATGCCGAAGAAGGCCTGCTTCACGGAGGCAACGGTTCCGAGACGGGACTCGCGGGCCTGCTCCACGGCCAGTTCCACCTGGTCGCCGGTGAGGCGGAGACTCTCCCAGAGCTGGAGATTCACCAGGGGCATCTGCGCATTGATGCCGAAGTTGACTGAGTGGGAACGGCCCATCTCGATCGGCTCGGAGGAGGACTTGGTGTCCTCGCTGGGCTTGGGGACATACGGGACGAACGGGGTTCCGGTCGCCTGGTACAGGTCCATGATGTAATACATGATGGGCTCCATCAGGCCGGCCATCATCCCGGCCATGCCGCCACCGGAGGAAGAGGAGGATTCCCCGTCATCATCGGTTTTGTCGGAACCGAAATAGACCTTCTGCTTCTTGAGGGCGTAACTGTACATGCCGGAAGCGCTTACTTGCGGAAGCAGGGCGGAATAGGAACCCTTCTGCGCATACTTCTGCCGCTCGATCTCCATGTCCGCGACCTTCACGGTCGTGTTCTCGCTGAGCGCGATTTTCAGGGCGTCGTCCAGGGTCAGGACCACCTTCTCCTGCCGGGGAGCCTCATCCTTGTACTGCGCAGCAGCCGGGAGGGCCAGGAATGCGCCTGCGAAAAGGATGACTAATTGTTTCAAATACATATACTAACTGACTGATACACTTGTTTAAGGTCGCCATCTTACTGCAATAATCGCACCGACGGCAACCCCCTTCGCGCACGAAGTGCGCAAAGTTACGGATAATTCCCGTAATAATCGGAAAATTTCGACGAAAGGACGTTTTTCTTCTACGAAAGCGGCTTCGCGTAATGCGTCGCCTCCTTCTTGGTCTTCACCGGCTCCGGATGGACGACCCGGGCCGGGATTTTCTTCACGAAGGCGTACACGATGAAACCGATGCCCAGCAGGATGAACGGGATGGACAGGAGCTGGCCCATGTTCAGGGTCATGGACTCTTCGAAAGCCACCTGCGGCTCCTTGATGAACTCGATGAGGAAGCGGGCGCCGAAGCACACCGTGAGGAAAATGCCCACGAACATGCCCCGGTACATCTTGTCCAGTTTCTTCCAGTACAGGCCGATGAGCGCGAATCCCAGCAGGAGATAGGTGAACCCTTCATAGAGCTGCGTCGGATGCTTGGGCTCCGTTTCCCCGCGGAGCTCGAAGATAAATCCCCAGGGGAGATCCGTCACATTACCGTAAATCTCTGAATTGAAAAGGTTTCCGAAACGGATGAAGGCGCCGGCGAAAGCCACGGCGATGGCCAGGTGGTCCAGCAGCCAGACAAAATCGAAATGGTTTTTCTTCCCGTAATGGTTCGCGAACCACCACATCCCGAGGATCAGGGCGATGGTGCCGCCATGGCTCGCGAGACCGCCCTTCCAGGGCATGAAGATCTCCAGGAATCCTTTCCAGCTGCCCAGATAGTAATCCGGCTGGTAGAACAGGCAATGCCCGAGACGCGCCCCCACAATCGTGCAGATGAGAAGCGTGTACAGCAGCGGATCCAACAGTTTCAGATCCACCTTCTCCCGCTGGAAGAACCACTTGAAGATGAACCAGCCCAGAATGAAGCCGCTCACGAAAAGCAGCGAATACCAGCGGAGCTCGAAAGAACCGATATGGAAGATGGCAGGATCGACGTGCCAATGGATGACAAGCATGTTCATGATGCAAATATACATAAATTCCCGTTATCTTTGCGTAAACAAACTGTCACTTGAACGATGAAAAGAATGGCTCCTATCCTGTCGGGCCTGTTCCTGGCCGCCGCTCTCGCTTCCTGCAGCGAGGATCCCGTGCGGTATGTCGATCCGTTGATCGGAGCAAGCACGAACACGGATGTCGCCGGGGTGTACCATGGCCTCGGAAAGACGTTTCCGGGGGCGACGACCCCGTTCGGCATGGTCCAGGTAAGCCCCAACACCGTGACCGGAGGGGACAACGGGCCCGGATACAGCTATGAGATGCGCACCATCGAAGGATTCGCGATGACCCAGATGAGCGGGGTGGGCTGGTACGGAGACCTGGGCAATTTCCTCGTCATGCCCACGACCGGGCCGCTGAAAAAGATCGCCGGGAAGGAGGACGGCAGCCTGGACGGCTGGCGCTCTTTCTACGACAAGGCCTCGGAAACCGCCTCCCCGGGGTATTACTCCGTCCTTCTGACCGATTACGACGTCCGGGTCGAGTGCTCCGCCACGCCTCGCTGCGGCATCCTCCGGTTCACCTGGCCCCAGAGCCCGCTTTCCCGTATCCAGGTGGATCTCGCCAGGCGGGTGGGCGGCACCTCCGAGGAGCAGTTTGTCAGGATCGTCGATGACCGCACGATCGAAGGCTGGATGCGATGCACCCCTGCCACGGGCGGCTGGGGCAACGGCGCGGGAAATGCCTTGTACACGGTGTACTTCCATGCAGAGTTTGACAAACCCTTGACAAACAGCGGTTTCTGGAGCGCGGACATTCCGTCGGACCAGCCCCGGAAGCGGGAGGACGTG
Source organism: Bacteroidales bacterium UBA3289 (assembly GCA_002361625.1). Lineage (GTDB taxonomy): Bacteria > Bacteroidota > Bacteroidia > Bacteroidales > UBA932 > Cryptobacteroides. The sequence continues at coordinate 122,935 of DETL01000016.1, forward strand.
ACCAGCATCCCCTATCTGGAACGGGTGGCGGAGGCCCCGGTCATCCGGGACGCCGATACGCTCAGGGGGCCGCACCTGGGATTTTTCACCGAATTCCCCACCCGCGCCGGCGAGCGGACCACCCTCCGGGTCGGCATTTCCTTCGTCGATCTGGAAGGCGCCCGGAACAACTTCCGGGAAGAGATCGCCGGAAAGGGGTTTGACGAGGTCCGGACCCAGGCCGAAGGCGCTTGGAGGGAGGCGCTCTCGAAGGTGACGGTCCGCGGCGGCACGCAAGCGGACAAGACCACTTTCTACACCGCCCTGTACCACACGATGATCGACCCGCGTCTTTTCACGGACTGCGACGGAAGATACATGGGCGGAGACGGAAAGGCCCATACCGGGGACTTCACCAAGCGGACCATCTTCAGCGGCTGGGACGTTTTCCGCAGCCAGATACCGCTCCAGACCCTCATCAACCCCGGCGTCGTGGACGACCTCATCGCTTCCCTGGTCACGCTGGCGGAGGAAAGCGGGAAGGAGTATCTGGAACGTTGGGAACTGCTGAACGCCTACTCCGGCTGCATGCTGGGGAATCCCGCCGCCGTCGTCATAGCCGACGCCTACGTGAAAGGCATCCGCGGCTACGATGCCGCGAAGGCCCTCCAATACGCCGTCAATACGTCGGAAAAGTTCGGGACGGGCACCCTCGGATGGATCCCGAACGGAACCTCCATCTCCGAGACCCTGGAGCACGCCTATGCCGACTGGTGCATCGCCCGGCTGGCAGAAGCCCTTGGCAACGAGAGCGTTGCAGAGGAGTATTATGCCCGGTCCCACGCCTGGGAGAATGTCTTCGATCCTTCCGTCGGCTGGTTCCGCCCCCGGCAGGCCGACGGTTCGTGGGGCTCCTGGCCGGAGAACGCCCGGACGACGGAAGGCCTCGGCTGCATCGAAAGCAACCCTTACCAGCAGGGCTGGTTCGTCCCCCACGACATCCCCGGGATGGTGGCGCGGATGGGCGGCCGTGAAAAGGTCCTCGCCGACCTGACGTCCTTCTTCGAACACACGCCCGAAAACCTGATGTGGAATCCCTACTACAACCACGCCAACGAGCCCGTCCATCACGTCCCGTTCCTGTTCAACGCCCTGGATGCACCGGCTTTGACCCAGAAATGGACCCGGTTCATTTGCGCCCATGCGTATTCCTGCGACCGCATGACCGGCCTGGTGGGCAACGATGATGTGGGACAGCTGTCGGCCTGGTACGTGCTTGCCGCCATGGGCCTGCACCCCCTGTGCCCGGGCGATGGCAAAATGCAGGTCACGAGCCCCGTCTTTGACGAAATCATCCTTCAGACGGATCCGGTCTATGCTTCCGGTAAGCCGTTCATCATCAAGGCTATCGGAAATGCTCCGGAGAACATCTACATCCAATCCGCCCGGCTGAACGGCGAACCGTTGCACGGGTCCGAGCTCGATTTCTCCCAAATCGCCGCCGGCGGCCTCCTGGAGCTCACCATGGGTCCGGAGCCGGCTGCGGGGACGGAATGAACGAAATCGGGCGGAGACCATGGTCCCCGCCCGATTTGTGTGGATGGCAGTCAATTACTCCTGGATGGCTGCGATGCCCGGGAGCACCTTGCCCTCGATGGCCTCGAGCATGGCGCCGCCGCCGGTGGAGACGTAGGAGACCTTGTCGGCATAGCCCATCTGGGTCACGGCTGCGACGGAGTCACCACCGCCCACGAGGGTGTAAGCACCGTTAGCGGTAGCCTCGGCGAGGTCCTCGGCGATCTGGAGGGTACCCTTCGCGAAGTTCGGGAGCTCAAACACGCCCACGGGGCCGTTCCACAGGATGGTCTTGGAAGCGAGGATGACCTTCTTCCAGGCTTCGAGGGTGACGGGAGCGGCGTCCATGCCCTCCCAGCCGTCGGCGATGTCGTTGGTGTTGAAGATCCGGCGCGGGGTGTCGTTGTCGAAGCTCTGGCCGGCCACGGTCTGGATGGACAGGTACACGTTCACACCCTTCTCCTCCGCGGTCTTCAGGATCTCGAGGGCATCGGGAATGAGTTCGTCCTCATGCAGGGAAAGACCGATCTTGCCGCCCTTCGCCTTGATGAAGGTGTAACCCATGCCGCCGCCGATGATCAGGTTGTCCACCTTGCCCACGAGGTTCTTCAGGACCGCGAGCTTGGAGGAGACCTTGGAACCGCCGATGATGGCGGTCAGCGGACGCTGGGCGTTCTTCAGGACGTTGTCGATGGCCTTGATCTCGCCTTCCATCAGGTAGCCGAACATCTTGTCGTTCGGGAAGTACTCGGCGATGAGGGCGGTGGAGCCGTGGGCGCGGTGGGCGGTGCCGAACGCGTCGTTGATGTAGCAGTCCGCGTAGGAAGCGAGCTTCTTCACGAACTCCTTCTGGGACTCCTTGACGGCCTTCTTGGCAGCTTTCTTCTCTTCCTCGGAGGCATCCTCGGCGAGACCGCGCGGCTTGCCTTCTTCCTCGGCATAGAAGCGGAGGTTCTCCAGGAGGAGGGCCTCACCGGGCTTCAGGGCCGCGGCCTGCGCATCGGCCTTCTGGCAATCCTCGGCGAACTGCACAGGAACGCCCAGGCACTCGGACACGTGGTCCACGATGTGCTTCAGGGAGAACTTCGGATCCACCTTTTTGGGACGTCCGAGGTGGGACATGATGATCAAGGAACCACCCTTCTCGAGGACTTTCTTGAGGGTAGGCATGGCCCGGCGGATGCGGGTGTCGTCGGTGATGTGGAAGTTCTCGTCCAAGGGGACGTTGAAGTCGACTCTCACGATGGCCTTCTTGCCGGTGAAGTCGTAGCTGTCGATGTACTGTTGCATATCTGTTTGTTTTGTTATAAGTTTCTTCGAGTCTGCAAATTTAGCTATCTTTGCATAAAAATCAAAGGCCATGACCATCGAATACCCTGCGGCTTACTGGAAGGATTATGAACTGCTTGACTCAGGGCGGGGCGAGAAGCTGGAGCGCTTCGGAAAGTATGTGCTCCGCCGCCCGGAGCCCAAGGCCCTGTGGGCGCCGTCGCTCCCGGACAGCGAGTGGAAACGACTCAGCCATGTCGTGTTCCGGCCGGGCGCAGGCTTCGGGAAAGCCGGCAAGGAGGACAGCGGAACCTGGGAAAAGGTGCGCAAGATGGAAGACCAGTGGGGCATTGTCTATAACGGCGAGCCGGACCCGGAGACCCATGCGGCCTCCGACCTGCACATCGCCCTGAGGCTGGGCCTCACCTCCTTCAAGCACGTGGGTGTGTTCCCTGAGCAGGCCGCCAACTGGGAGTACATCTTCCGCGAGACGGCGCGGCTGGGACGCATCAACAAGGCCAACGGCCTTCCCGCCCCCAAAGTGCTGAATCTTTTCGCCTACACGGGTGCCGCCTCCCTCGCCGCCAAGGCCGCCGGGGCCGACGTCACCCACCTCGATTCCGTCCGGCAGGTCGTCACCTGGGCCCGCGAGAACATGGAGCGCAGCGGCCTGGACGGCGTGCGCTGGGTGGTGGAGGACGCCCTCAAGTTCGCCAAGCGGGAAGCCAAGCGCGGGAACCGCTACCAGGGCATCATCCTGGACCCGCCCGCCTATGGGCACGGTCCCGACGGGGAGAAATGGAAACTGGACGAACTCCTGTTCGACCTTCTCCGGAATGTGGCGCAGATCCTTTCCCCGCGCGACTCCTTCATGGTCCTGAATCTCTACTCCAACGGCTACTCGGCCATGCTGGGCGAGACGACGGTCCGCGAAGCCTTCGGTCTCAAACCCGATCCCGGCTTCCTGCCCGTCCCCGGCCATGACGGGAACTATCTCTCGCTGGAAAGCGGTGAGCTCGCCCTCCGGGATCCTTTCGGGAAAATCCTCCCGCTGAGCATTTTCGTCCGGTTGAAACGCTGAGTCCCGGGCACGTCTATTCCGTGACCGCCGCCGTATCCTGTACCGCCGGGGCCTCGCCGCCTTCCGGTTCGAAACTGCCCGCGGCCACGCGGACCAGCAGTTCCAGCGAATCCAGGACCTGGTCGGAGAGTTCCTTGTCACCGTACTGCTTGAAGACGTCGGCCAGGTAGATGAGACAGCGGTGTACGGTCTCGAAGTTGGAGGAGGCGTAGTCGTAGAACTCCAGGTAGAAGCGGGAGGAGCCCAGGAGGCCGTCCGCCAGTTTCAGGCCCAGTTCACGGGCCTTGTCCTTCTGTCCCAGGAAGTAGTAGTTCTCCACCATCTGGATGACCATGTAGTCGTTGCCCGAGAAGCCGACGGGGATGCTTTCCAGCGGGAAGTTCTCCTCCGGGAAGTTCTCCTGGCACAGGTCCATGATCTCCAGGGCTTTCGCATCCTCACCGGCGTCGATGAGGGCGTTCGCGACGTTCAGGTACAGCTGACGCTGGGAGAGCACGCCCATGAAGGTGTACAGGTTCTGGTAGTCCACGAAATAGTCCTTGCGGCGCACGGCGTCCCACTTGAAGGTGCCGTCCGTCATCTTGCGGTAGAGGTCGAGGGCATCCACCTTGCCCGGATCGGTGGTTCCCACCTTGTTCTTGATCGGGGTGAAGCGGTAGGAGAACCCGTCGTACATCAGGTAGTCCTTGATGCCGATATTCAGGTCGCCGCCCATGTTCAGCAGGTTCAGCGGGCGGTCCCACTCGTAGCCGTCCAGCAGGTCCAGCAGGAAGAGTTCGGGCTTGGAGAGGTAGTTCTTGTCCTCGGACATCGTGAGGGTGATGGTCTCGGGGATCTGGTCGGCCATGGACTCGGGGACGATGCCGTACTTGAGGCAGTTCTCCTTGTTCACCGGCATGACGATCTTCCGGGCCATGATGAAGTCCACCTTGCGGCCGGAGGACAGCGGGACCTTCGTCTCGGGGTCGTCGCTCTTGAAGACGTCCATCACGTCCCGGAGCATCACCGGCGAGCCGTCGTCATAGGCAATGAACACGTATTCGTTCGTACCGTAGAGGTACTTGGACTGCGGGATGGTGATCGGGAGCGGCTTGGACTCGTTCGAGGCCCATTTCATCTGGTCGATATACCAGTCGGTGCCCAGCAGGGAGGTATTCACCACGCGGACGTCCGTCCGGAAGCCCTCGATCTCCTGCGCATACCAGAGCGGGAAAGTGTCGTTGTCGCCATGGGTGACAAGCAAGCCGTTCGGGCCCACGGAATTCAGGTAGTTTTCCGCCATCTCCGTGGAGGTGTAGCGGTTGGAGCGGTCGTGGTCGTCCCAGTTCTCCTCCGCCATCAGGGCGGGAACGCCGAGGCACAGCACGGACGTGCCCACGGCAACCGCCTTGGAGGCCTTGCCCTTCGTCGCGTCATTCAGCCACTCGTAAAGGGCGGCCACGCCGAGGCCGATCCAGATGGAGAACATATAGAACGAACCCGCATAGGCATAGTCCCGTTCGCGCACCTGGTAAGGCGGCTGGTTGAGGTACAGGACGATGGCGATGCCCGTCATGAAGAACATCAGGAACACGATCCAAGAGCCGCGCTTGTCCCGGTCGAACTGGAACACCAGGCCCAGCAGGCCCAGGAGCAGCGGCAGGAAGAAATAGTGGTTCTTGCCCTTGTTGTCCGCGAGGACGGCGGGAGCGTCCCGCTGGTCGCCGAGACGGACCCGGTCGATGAAACCGATGCCGCTTTCCCAGTTCCCGTAGAACAGTTCACCCGGGGACGGGCTGTGGATATCGTTCTGGCGGCCGACGAAATTCCACATGAAGTACCGCCAGTACATCCAGTTGAGCTGGTAATCGAAGAAGAAGCGCAGGTTGGCGCCGAAGGTGGGCTTCTTGTGGGTCGCCCCCTTCACGCGGATGCCCTTTCCGTTCATGTAGGACTCGTAGAAATCCACATGGGAGGGGCTGGCGTTGGACCACATCCGCGGGAACAGCATCTTGCCTTCGGGGAGGTAGTCCGCATCGGCCGGAGCGTCCACATGGGCGTACTTCCCGTTCAGCGGAGCCCAGTACTTGCCGGTCTTCAGGTCATAGGGCGCATCGAAATACTGGCCGTACAGGAGCGGCGTGGAGCCATACTGCTCGCGGGAGAGATAGCGCACCAGCGTATAGGCGTTGTCCGGCTGGTATTCGTTCGTCGGCGTCTTGACGGAGGAACGGATGATGACGATGGAGAACAGGGAGAAACCGATCACGAGCGTCGTCACGCAGAGCATCACCGTGTTCCAGAACACCTTGTCCTTCTTGAGCGTATGGAACAGCGCCCAGAAACAGAGGGCCAGAAGCGTCACCATGAAGAACAGCGATCCGCTGTTATACGGGAGCCCGAAGCCGTTCACGAAGATGCGGTCGAAGAAGGCCGCCAGCTTGGGCAGATACGGGATGAACAGGAACACGAGCAGGAACTCGATGACCACGCCGATCATGAAAATGCCCAGCAGGCGCTTGAACGGCAGCTCCTTGTCCTCGTTCTTCCGGTAATAGTACATGAACACGAAAGCCGGGATGGTGAGGAGGTTCAGGAGGTGGATGCCGATGGAAAGGCCCATCAGGAAGGCGATCAGGACGATCCAGCGGTTCGCATGGGGCTCGTCGGCCTGTTCGTACCACTTGCACATGGCCCAGAAGACCAGGGCCGTCACGAGCGACGACATCGCATAGACCTCGCCCTCCACGGCGGAGAACCAGAACGTGTCGGAGAAGGTATAAGCCAGGGCGCCCACGGCGCCGGCACCGAAGATCGCGATCGCCTGCGCCAGGGAATAGCCTTCCTTCCCGGGCTTGACCAGCCGCTTGGCGAAGAAGACCGTCGTCAGATACAGGAAGAAGACGGTGAGGGCCGACAGGATGCCGTTCATCGCATTCACCGTCACGGCCGCCTTTTCAGGCGGAACAGGAATGGTGAATATGCGGGCGAACAACTGGAATACCGGGTTTCCCGGCGGGTGTCCCACCTCCAGCTTGTAGGAGGAGGCAATGAATTCTCCGCAGTCCCAGAAGGAGGCGGTGGGCTCTATGGTGGAGAGATACGTCACGGCCGCAACGACGAAAACGGCGGCGGCGACGATCCGGTTCCACAGGTTGAATCTCTTCTTGTCCATGTACTTCTTTTCGCTATATTTTGCAAAGATACGAATATTTCTCGTTATCTTTGTAGTCCTAAACCGTAACGCGTACGAACCTATGGCTCTTGTCGAAATCGTTCCCGTGGAAGGACGGCGCATGCTGAAGGCATTCATCCGCTTTCCCCTGGACCTGTTCAAGGACTGCCCCCAGTGGGTGCCTGCTTTTGAAGATGACGAATTCAAGTCCCTCTCCGACGAAAACCCTTCCCTCGCCTTCTGCGAGCGCGAGCTGTATCTCGCCCGCCGCAACGGAAAGATCGTGGGCCGGGTCGCCGCCATCATCAACCACAAGGCCAATGACAAGTGGGGAGAGAAGACCGTCCGGTTCGGCTGGATCGACTTCATCGAGGATTTCGACGTGGCGAAAGCCCTCATCGACGCAGTCATCGCGTGGGGGCGCACCAAGGGCGCGAAGAAGGTGAAAGGCCCGCTGGGCTTCACCGACATGGACCGGGAAGGCCTCCTGGTGGAAGGCTTCGAGCACGACTCCCCTTTCACGGTCATCTACAATTTCCCCTACTACGGCGAGTACCTGGAGCGCCTGGGCTTCCGCAAGGACGTGGACTGGACCCAGCGGTACATCGAACTCCCCGACACCCTTCCGCCCATGTTCCAGTACGCGGACCTCGTGGAGAAGCGCTACGGCCTGCACATCTGGCGGGGAAAGACCCTCCGCGAAATGGCCAAGCGCGGCCGGGAGATGTTCCACGTCCTGAACGACGCCTTCGCCCCGCTCTACGAATACTCCAAGCTCACCGAGGAACAGATCGACGGATATGTGAAGCAGTACGTCCCCATCATGAACAAAGACCTCGTCGCCTTCTGCGTGAACGAGGAGGACAAGCTCGTCGGCTTCACTGTCACGATGCCCTCCATCTCCCGGGCCGTCCGGAAGGCGAAGGGCCGTCTCTTCCCCTTCGGCTTCATCCCCATCCTCCGGTCCCTCCGGCACAACGACACCATCGAGGCGCTTCTCATCGGCGTCCTCCCGGAGTATCAGGGAAAGGGTGCGAACGTCCTCATGTTCAAGTATATACATGAGAATTGCATCCGCTTGGGAATCAAACGGATGCTTCTGAATCCGCAGCTCGAGGAAAACTACAAGGTCCAGTCCCTGTTCGGGGAATACGACCCGAAGCCGTTCCAGCGGCGCCGCAGCTATGTGATGGATCTTTAGGCCAGGGCCTTCAGCACATTGTCACACACGTCTCCCACGGTGACGGGCATCGGCTCGCCGTCGGGGAAACGCATTTTGAACTTCTCCTCCACCGCGAGGGAGAGGAGCATCATCGTCAGGGAGTCGATACCCAGCTCGCGGACGAGCTCGGTATCGAAACCTACGGCAGTCAGGTCCGTATGGGGACGCAGGACGGTGAGGACTTCCTTCAGGCCGTCGAACACTTCTTCCCGGGTCATACGCGCGCGACTTTCATGCTGCCGGTGCGCTTGAAATCCTCCGTGCGCACGGTCACTTTCAGGATACGGTGAGTGGAAGGCAGGGTCGCATTGATCTTGTCCACCAGGGCGTTCACATAGGAAACCACCTCTTCCCAGGGCTTGCCCTCGAAGGCGGGCATGAACGGAAGGACCTCCACGGCGATGACCGGGTTCCCGTTCAGGGTATCCTCCTTCACCATGGCGTCACGAACGCAGGGATCGGCATAGAAGGGCTCCTCCAGGCTCTCGGGGCTCACATTCTCGCCGTTGGAGAGGATGATGAGGTTCTTGATGCGGCCGGTGATATAGAGGAAACCGTCCTCGTCGATGCGCATGAGGTCGCCGGTGCGGAACCAGCCGTCCTCGGTAAAGGCCTCGGCGGTCTTTTCGGGATCCTTGTAGTAGCCGGAGAAGACATTGTCACCCTTGACCTGCAGCTCGCCGTCCACGATGCGGACTTCCTGGCCGGGATAGACCTTGCCGATGGAGGTGGGATGGGTGACGGCGTCCGCATTGGCGGAGGTGAGGTTCGCGGTCTCGGTGAGGCCGTAGCCGAAGCAGAACTCGACGCCGAACTTGGTGAAGATGTCCACCAGGCGCGGCGGGACGTTCGCGGCACCGGAAATGATCATCCGGAGGTTGCCGCCGAGGAACTGCGGGCCGTACATCTTGCACAGGCCGGCGAGGATATCGCAGATGCCCGGGACGATGACGAGGATCGTGGGCTTGATCACGGGGAGCTTGCCGATGGTGGCCTTCATGTCCTCGCAGGTGAACATGAGGTTCCCGGTATAGAAGCAGCCCATCATGCCGGCGATCACGCCGAACACGTGGCTCAGCGGAAGCAGGGCGATATAGCGGTGAACGCCGATGACCTTGCCGGGCTTGAAGATGGCGTTGTAGCTGCCGCGCATGAAGGCACGGTGGCTCAGGACGGCGCCCTTCGGAGTGCCGGTGGTGCCGCCGGTGAAGAAGATGGCGGCCGGCTGCTCCTTGTCCACGATGGTGACGGGAGCCATCTCCTCGGCGATGCTGGAGGCCGGAAGGACCTTCACCCCCTGGAGCTTCGCGGTGAGAGGCATGAACTCCTCACGGACGAAGATGGCGGCGATGTCGAACTTCATGCAGGAGCCGACGACGGCCATTTCCGGCAGGGAGGCCGGGAAGTTCATCGCGACATAACCGGCGCTGGTAATGGCGAGGAAGAGCTCGATGGCATCCTGGCTGTTGCGGTCGAAGATGGCGATATGGGATCCCTTCGGAAGGCCGAGGGACTCGATGAAGGCGCGGCGGCGGGCGATGCGCTCTCCCAATTCCTGATACGTAATGGTGTGGGCGAGATCGGAGAGGGCCGGCATGTCGGCGTAGGTCTTCTCCATCCACTCCACGAATTCTCCGACGGTGGGGAAATAGGGCATGCGCTCCAGTTCCTCGCGGGGAATCATGTCATAGAAATAGTTGGACATCTCTGTAGGTTTTGGTTTAATGGACGCAAAGATAGCGATTATCCGCCAAAAGGACAAACTACCGCTCCCCCGTGAACATCCGGCACAGGCCGAACGTGAAGGTGCGGAAGCGGACGCTGCGGAAACCGGCTTCTTCCATCATCCGGCAGAACTCCTTCGGAGCCGGGAAGTTATGGACCGATGCGGGCAGGTATTTGTAGGCGGCCTTGTCGCCGGACACCTTGCCGCCCACCCAGGGCAGGATATGCAGGAAATACAGGTCGTAGGCCCACCGGAGGACTTTGTTCTGCGGGACGGACAGTTCCAGGATGACGGCTCTCCCGCCGGGGCGGAGGACGCGACGGAACTCTTCCAGGCCTTTCTCCTTGTGCTCGAAATTGCGGATACCGAAGGCGCAGGTGACGCGGTCGAAAGTCCCCTCCTCATACGGAAGTGCCTCCCCGTCGGCCACTTGCAGGTCGATCCGGTCCAGGACTCCGGCCTTCTCCGCCTTCTCCGTCACGAGGGCCATCATCCCTTCGGAGATATCGACCCCGGTGACTTTCGTCCCTTCCGCAGCGGCCCTGGCGATCGAGATGGTGGAATCCCCGGTTCCGCAGGCGACGTCCAGGATGCGCTGCGGCGTTCCGTCCACGATCTCCTTCAGCGCATGGCGGCGCCAGAGCTTGTCCACGTTCAGGGACATGATATGGTTGAGCTTGTCGTAGGTCGGTGCGATGTTGTCGAACATCTGCTGCACCTTTTCTTTCTTAGGCATTATGGCACGGGATCATAACCGGAACCACCCCAGGGGTGGCAGCGGAGGATGCGGCGGACGGAGAGGTAGAGGCCCTTGAAGGGGCCGTGCTTGCGGAAAGCCTCGAGGGCGTACTGCGAGCAGGTGGGGGTGAAGCGGCAGGCAGGCGGGGTGAACGGGCTCACGCATACCTGATAGAACTTGATCAGGAATACGAACGGGAAAATGAGTACCTGTTTGAGCCAGTTGGGCATAGCTATTCCGTTTTGGAGGCGACCTCCTGCAAGGCGGCGGTCATCGCAGCGTAAATATCGGCGGAAGGCAGGACCTCGCGGGACAGGTACACGAACATGATGTCGATCCCTGCGGGGAGGAGCTGCTTCTGGAGACGGTAGGATTCCCGGACGCGCCGCTTCAGCAGGTTGCGTTTCACGGCACGCTTGAAGTTGCGCTTGGGGACGGAGACCAGGATGCGCGCAGGGGCATCGGCCTCGGGGCCTTCCCGGCGGAGGAAACGGTAGCGGAGGCAGCCCGAAACGCCACCCTTGCCACGGTCCATCAGCGCTGCGACGGGTTTTTTCCCGCACAGGCGCTCGGTCTTGGGAAGGGTGGCCGCAGCCACGGCTACTGCTGTTTTTCGAGATACACCTCGATGGCGCGGGCCACGGAGGGAATCTCGGGTGTGGGGGCCTTGACTTCGATGGAAAGACCGGCCTCTTCCATGGACTTGACGATGGAACGGCCGTAGGAAACAAACTTGATGGCGCCCTGTTCGAAGCCGGGGAAGTTCTCGTAGAGGGACTTGACGTCGGCAGGGTTGTACAGGACGATCATGTCATAGGCGTGAAGGTCCACCCCGGTAAGGTCCTGGGGGACGGACTTGACGAACACGGCGGTCGTGTAGTCGAGCTTCTGCGCATCGAACAGGCGGGTGAGGTTCTCGTTGTTGGAATTGTCCGACGTGGTGATGAGGAACTTCTCCCCCTTGTGCTTGGCGGTCACCAGGGCGATGACGCTTTCCGGGGTGCCGGTTCCATAGAAAATCTTGCGCTTCCGGTACACGATGTGCTTCTGGAGATACATCGCCACGACCTCCGTCGTGCAGAAGTACTTCATGGTCTCGGGGATCTTGCAGCGGAGCTCCTCGGCCAGCGAGAAGAAAGCGTCGATGGCATGGCGGGACGAGAAGACGATGGCCGTATAGTCCAGGATATTGATTCGCTGGGTACGGAACTCCCGGGAGGTCAGCGGTTCGATCAGGAAGAAGGGACGGAACTCGAATTCCACACCGAACTTCTCGGAAACCGCCTGATAGGGAGTAAGCACACGCGGTGCGTTCTGGGATACCAGGATTTTCTTAACACTCATACTAATACTTCACTAACCTAGGGAATCATCACCGAACCGGCCAACAGGGCGGCAGGTAACAATTCGAGCGCGCAAAGGTACAAAAAAGTTGTCAATGGTTTGCAAGATGACGACAAAATTTGTCCTTTCCGGAGCAGATACACCAGGTAAACCACCCCCGTCTCGATCAGAAGGATCCGCTTGACCATGAGGTCGTCCACTCCCGCAACATACAGGATGCCGACGGTCACGAGGACCAGGAGCATCAGCAGGATGAAATAGGTATGGCCGGCGCGATAGGCCATCTGGTAATCGTCGTAACGGCGGCGCGGCCGCAGCCAAATGTACAGCAGATACCGCAGGAGCAGGAAAGCCAGGAACGCCCCGGCGACGGCAAGAAGCCGGAAGTCCGGATTCCAGTCCCGGATGAAGGCCGGATCGTACAGCTCGTACCGGTATGCCAGCAGGATGGCGGGAAGCAGGAACACGGCGGCCACGAGATTCCGGTCCCGGCTCACCTTGACGCTGTTTTCCAGCGCGGCACTCCCCCGCGCCCGGCTCATGCTGTCCCGCAGGTACGGCAGCACGTTCAGGAAATTCCGGAGCGTCAGGAGAAACAGCAGGACCGTGACGATCACGAGGATGGTCCCGCTCAGCGG
>DETL01000022.1:0-4149 GCA_002361625.1 Bacteroidales bacterium UBA3289
GCAGCTCCAGCTCCACCGTGAGCCGTAGCACCGGTTCCACCACCGCGCGTTCCGCGAGCGGCGTGGACCAGAACACCCGGACCACCCGTTCCACCGGCACGGTGAACCAGAACGCCCGGACCACCCGGTCCGCCGGTTCTTCCAGCGCCGGTACCGCGACCACGAGCCGCAGCTCTTCCGGATCCACCGTCCGCTCTACGAGCAACGTGACCCGGAACGGCCTGGGCTACAACAGCGGGAACGACACCAAGTCCAACGCTTCGGTGAAGAACACCGAGCCTATGCGGGACAATGGCGGCAACTACCGCTACAATGACGACTACCGGATGGACAACGGACACAACATGCACCGGATCCATCCGCGCGAGAGAGACTTCATGGCTTGGGACCGTCCGGGGTACTTCTGGGACGACCGTCCGCACTACTTCGGCTACCGGGTCCATGTGCTTCCTCCGCACTACCGCAGGATCTCCCACTGGGGCATCGACTACTACTTCTACGAGGGTATCTACTACCGTCCGTTCGGAGGTGTGTATGTCGTCTGCCGCCCGCCTTTCGGCACTCCGCTGGAGAGAGCCATCGACAGGGCCCTGTTCAACCTCGTGAGATTCTCTTACTACTGCAACACGTACCGGACCTACAATACGGTCTTTGACAACTACAACGTGATTGCCCAGCAGAACCTGATCATCGCGCAGAACAACGCCCGGATCGCTGCCCAGAATGCGTCCTACGCCCTGAACAGCAACCGCGCCCTGACTGCCTACGAGCTGGCCAACAAGCTGGGCCTCGTCCAGAGCTACGCCTACGCGAACTCCGACTACTTCTATCAGGACGGTGTCTTCTACAGCGTGAATGCCTCCGGCACTTACACGACCATCGTCCCTCCGGCCGGAGCCCTCGTGAGCACCCTCCCGGACGACTACGAGACCATCGTGCTGAACGGCATCGAGTACTACATGGTGGACAACACGGTTTACCGTACCACCCTCTTTGACGGACAGCCTTATCTCGAGGTCCTGGGCCAGATGTACGGTTCCCTGTACAATCAGTACAGCATCTACCGGTAGGTTTTAGCGATTACGATGAAGCCGGCCTTTCGGGCCGGCTTTTTTGATGGAATTCGGGCGGAAGAGCATGATTCTGCCCGATTGTCATACCAGCTTGAAGATCCGCCGCAGCGAATCCGGTTCGCCGGAAAAATACAGGTCGATGCTGAAAGGGCCGTCGCCGGTGGGAATGGCGTTCGCCTCCAGAATGCGGACGGTCTGCCGGGCGACGGCGGGGGCCGGGTCGATGACTTGGACGCCGGGGCCTGCGATGGCTTCGATGACCGGCTTCAGGAAGGGATAGTGCGTGCAACCCAGGACGATGCGGTCCGCTCCGGCGTCCAGCAGGGGCTGGAGCGAGCGGCGGACCGTCTCGCAGGCCTCCGGGCCGTCCAGAATGCCGTTTTCCACCAGTTCCACGAAACCTTCGCCCACATGCTCGACGATCCGGACATTGTCTTCGAAGCGGCCTTTGGTCTTGAGATACTTGGACCCCTTGAGGGTTCCGGCGGTGGCCAGCACGCCGATGACGCCGGTCTCCGTCCCCAGGGCGGCCGGCTTGACGGCCGGTTCCATGCCGATGAACGGCGTATCGGGATACTCTTCCCGCAAGGTGGCGATGGCCGCCGCCGTAGCCGTATTGCAGGCGACGACGATGATGTCGGCCCCCATGCCCAGAAGGATTTCCGTGATGGCACGGCCGCGGTCCTGGATGTATTCCGCGGTTTTCTCCCCGTAGGGGCAATGGGCATTGTCCGCGAAATAGAGATAGCGCTCCTGCGGGAGCAGTTTCACGATTTCCCGATACACGGACAGGCCGCCGGAGCCTGAGTCGAATATGCCGATGCTAGCCATATACAATACAAATATACGGGAAATTATTCGTATTTTTGTATTCTATTCCGATAAGACGTATGACGACCCTCGAACAAATCAAAGACCTGCACGCCCGCCTGGACACCCTTGAAAAGTGCCTGGATATCGCGGGGAAGCGGAAAGACGTGGAGCAGAAGACGCAGGAGAGCCTGGCGCCCGATTTCTGGAACGACCCCAAGGCGGCCGAACTCTTCCTCAAGAAACTCGCCGGCGTGAAGGCCTGGGTGACCGATTTCCAGCAGGCATCGACCTTGGTGGACGATCTGGACGTCCTCTACGATTTCGCCAAGGACAGCGTCAGCGACAGCGAGGAAGAAGCGGTGGAGACCGATGAAACCCGCGAACTGGACGCTACCTTCGCCAAGGCGGTCGAAGCGGTGGAGGCCCTGGAACTCAAGAACATGCTGGGGAACGAAGGCGACAACCTGGGCGCCGTCCTCACCATCAATTCCGGCGCCGGCGGCACGGAGGCCAACGACTGGTCCTCGATGCTGATGCGCATGTACCTCCGCTGGGGCGAAAGGAACGGCTACAAGATGACCGTCACCTCCCTCCTGGAAGGGGAAGAGGCCGGCATCAAGTCCGCCACTATCGAGGTGGAAGGCGACTACGCCTACGGTTACCTGAAAGCCGAAAACGGTGTGCACCGCCTGGTCCGCATCTCCCCGTTCAATGCGCAAGGAAAGCGCCAGACCACCTTCTCCTCCGTCTTCGTCTATCCGCTGGTCGATGATTCCATCCACATCGAGATCAATCCCGGCGACCTGGAATGGGACACCTTCCGCAGCGGCGGCCATGGCGGCCAGAATGTGAACAAGGTGGAAACCGGCGTCCGCGTGCGCCATATCCCTTCCGGAATCATGGTGGAGAACACCGAGACCCGTTCCCAGCAGGACAACCGCCAGCGCGCCCTCCTCATCCTCAAATCCCGCCTCTACGACATCGAGCTCAAGAAGCGCCAGGAGAAGCAAGCCGAGCTGGAAGGCCAGAAGAAGCGTATCGAATGGGGCTCCCAGATCCGCAACTATGTCCTTCACCCCTATAAACTCGTGAAAGACCTCCGTACCGGTTACAGCACCGCCGACACCCAGGGCGTCCTGGACGGCGACCTCAACGAGTTCATGAAGACCTTCCTGATGGGCAACGGCGCCGCGGTCACAGACTTGGACGACGATTTGGATTAACGCAATAACGCCACCCTTGCAGGTGGCGTTATTCTTTGTATTTCAGCGGATTACAAGCCGATCGTCTTGAAGAAGTCGTTCCCCTTGTCATCCACGAGGATGAAGGCGGGGAAGTCTTCGACTTCGATCTTCCAGATCGCTTCCATGCCCAGCTCCGGATACTCGACGCATTCGATGCTGCGGATGCAGCTCTGGGACAGGACGGCGGCGACGCCGCCGATGGTTCCGAGATAGAAGCCGCCGTGCTTCTGGCAGGCGTCGGTGACCACCTTGGTGCGGTTGCCCTTGGCGATCATCACCAGGGAAGCGCCGACTTCCTGGAATTCATCCACATAGGGATCCATCCGGTTGGCCGTGGTGGGGCCCATGCTGCCGCAAGGATAGCCTTCCGGGGTCTTGGCGGGGCCGGCATAGAGGATGGGATGGTCCTTGAAGTAGGCCGGCATCCCTTCGCCCGCATCCAGGCGTGCCTTCAGTTTCGCGTGGGCGATGTCGCGGGCCACGATGATCGTTCCTTTCAGGTTCACGCGGGTACCCACGGTATATTTGGTAAGTTCGGCGCGCACGGCGTCGATGCCCTTGTTCAGGTCGATTTCAATTCCCTTCGGGCCTTCGCCGGGACGGCGGAGCGCTTCGGGAATGAGCTCGGAAGGATTCGTGTCCATCTTTTCGATCCAGACGCCGTCGGCGTTGATCTTGCTCTTGATGTTGCGGTCGGCGCTGCAGCTGACGCCCATGCCGATCGGGCAGCTCGCCCCGTGGCGGGGGAGACGCACCACGCGGATGTCGTGGGCAAGGTACTTGCCGCCGAACTGGGCGCCCAGGCCGATCTTCTGGGCTTCCTTCAGGAGCTTTTCTTCCAGGTCGATGTCGCGGAAAGCCCGGCCGGTCTCATCGCCGGTGGTGGGCAGGTTGTCGTAATACTTGATGCTGGCGAGTTTGACCGTGAGCAGGTTCTTCTCGGCCGACGTGCCGCCGATGACGAAGGCGATATGGTAGGGAGGGCATGCTGCGGTTCCCAGGCTCTTCATCTTCTCCAC
>DETL01000022.1:4256-12432 GCA_002361625.1 Bacteroidales bacterium UBA3289
TGTTGGCGCTGCCGCCGCCCTTGGCCACCATGATGAAACGGTATTCGTCGCCCTGGGTGGCCTCGATGTCGATCTGCGCAGGAAGGTTGCACTTGGTGTTCACCTCGTTGTACATGTCCAGCGGAGCGTTCTGGCTGTAGCGGAGATTCTCCTGGGTGTAGGTGTTATACACGCCGAGGCTCAGGGCCTCCTCGTCTTCGAAATCCGTCCAGACATGCTGTCCCTTTTCGCCGTGGATGATGGCCGTACCGGTGTCCTGGCAGAAGGGGAGCACTCCCTTGACCGACGTTTCCGCGTTGCGCAGGAACTGGAGGGCGACGTATTTGTCGTTGTCGCTGGCTTCGGGGTCGGCCAGGATGGCGGCCACCTGCTCGTTGTGGGCGCGGCGGAGCATGAACTGGCAGTCGTGGAAGGACTGCTGGGCGACCAGCGTGAGCGCCTCGGGGGAGACTTCCAGGATGGTCTTCTCGCCGAAACTGGATGTTTTTACGAGTTTTTCAGACCCGGGGATCTTGTAATACTCAGTCGTGTCGGGACCGAGCTGGAACATGGGTGCGTATTTGAATTCAGCCATAAGAGAGTTAGTTTTTCGTATCCACAAAGATAGTAATTTTCCATGAATCCATATTTATTGGAAATTTTTAGTACCTTGTATTGCATAGTAATGGAAAAATTTTATATCTTTGCGTCAACAAATATTTTGCGACAAATGAAACGCGTGACCAATGCCTGTATCGGAGGGCGCAATTTCACCCTCAACGATGATGCCTACAACCGCCTGGATGCCTATCTCCATCATTTCAAGGCCAAACTGACCGTGCCCGAGACCCAGAAAGGGGAGGTGATGGACGAAATCGAAGGCCGGATCGCCGAACTGTTCTACCGGGAAGTAGGGGAGACCGCCCGCGTGGTTACCCTGCCCATGGTGGAACAGGTTGTCTCTACCCTCGGGATGCCGGACGGCTCCCCCGAGACGGGGTATTCCTATTCATCGGCTTTCCCGGAAGACAAGGTTCCGAAGAAACTGTACCGGGACATCGACAACAAGGGCGTCGCTGGTGTCTGCGCCGGCCTGGCCCATTACTTCGACATCGACGTGACCATCATCCGGATCATCATGCTGGTGGCCTTGTTCGCCGGGACCTCCGGCTTCTGGATCTATGTCGTCCTCTGGATCGCCATTCCCAAGGCCGAAACCCCGGCGCAGAAATGCGAGATGCGGGGCATCCCTGCCACCGCGGAGAACATGGCCCGGTTCGCCGGACGTGCGCAGGACACTTATAAGCAGTAAACTATGGAGAACACAAGCGAGAATGTCCGTTCCCAGATGCGGAAAGGCGTGCTGGAATACTGCATCCTGTGTATTCTCAGCAAGAAGGAGGCCTATGCCTCCAGTATCATCGACGAGCTCAAGACGGCCAACATGATCGTGGTAGAAGGGACTCTGTATCCGCTCCTGATCCGCCAGAAGAACCAGGGCCTCCTGACTTACCGCTGGGAGGAATCCACCCAGGGCCCGCCCCGGAAATACTATGAAATCACGGAGAAAGGCCGTGCCCAGCTCGCCGAGATGGACGCTGCCTGGCAGGAAATGGTGGAAAGTATCGAAACGCTGAAGCGATGAAAGAAATCGAGAGAGTGAGCATCGGAGGCTATGCCTTCACGCTCGAAAAAGATGCCGCCGTTGCGGTGGAACGCTACCTGAAGGACCTGGAGGCCCATTATCTGGGCCAGGAAGGAGGGAAGGAAATCATGGAAGGGATCGAAGAGCGGATGGCCGAACTGCTGCTGGAGCGCTGCGGTACGGGCCGTGTCGCCGGCGTCGCCGACATCCAGGGAATCATCGACATCCTGGGCCGGCCGGAACGGATCGAGGCCGACGACCCCGAGCCGGAACGTCCGCAGGAGAAGCCGCAGAAGAAGCTGTACCGGGACCTGGAGAACAAGCGGGTTGCCGGCGTGTGCGCCGGTCTGGGCAATTATTTCAATATCGATATCGCCCTCATCCGGATCGTCTTTGCCGTCATCGCGATCGCCCTTTTCTTCGGCGGGGCGGATGAAGGCATCTGGTCCCTGCTCGGATTCGTGGCCTATGGGGTCCTTTGGCTGGCGATGCCGCCGGCCCGGACGGCGCAGGAGCGCTGGGCCATGAAGGGAGAGAAGGGGACGCTGGAGGATATCCAGCGGAATGTCCGGAACGGCATCCAGGAGATGGGCGATGTGGCCCGGCAGGGCGCCCGGGAAATCGGCGATGCCGTCCGTGGCCCCAAGGGAAGCGAATTCGGAAAGATCCTTCTGATCGCCATCGGCATCGCCTTCCTGTTGTCCGGCGTTTCCGGCCTGGCATCCGTTTCGGTCCTGAGTCTGGCCGGCAACGGTACGCTCCATCTTCCGCTGAACACCTTCCTGTCGGAACTTTACGAGGAGGCCCCGATCTTCTATGACATGCTGGATACGCCTTGGATCCTGGTCCTGGCCATCCTGGCCGTCATCCTGCCGCTCATCGGCCTCATCTATCTGGGAATCCGGTTCATCTTCGGATTCAAGGCTCCTTCCTGGAAACCCGGCCTGGTCATCCTGGTGCTGTGGCTGGTCATCTTGGTCGTCCTGGCGGTCCTGGGCTTTGCCGGCATCATTTCCACCGAATACATGAACGTTTAGCGGCCCCCGCCGTTTGGTCGTGTCGATGTTTTTCCGTAATTTTACGGTCAAACATCGACACTCATGTTACTATCCACGCTCATCGCCCTCGTTGCATCTGCGACGATCCAGATCCATCATTATCAGGTACCTGTCGTCCAGGACAGGGATGTCCCGGTCGCTTCCGTGACGGTCCCGGAAGGGGTCGCCCCGGATATCAAGGTCACACTCAAGGGGTTGCCCCGGAAAGCGCTCCGCTCCTGGACTGTGAAGGGGGGACAGTTGTATGTGAACCTCGACGCCTCCCGGGTCAAGGATATCCGGAAGCCTTTTTCCTTGAAGATCAAGGCAAGCGGCTTTGATGTCGAAGAGGATGGCGCCCGCATGCACCGGCTGGCCCGGAAGGTCCGTACGGCCGGGGACGATGGCGTCGCGGCCTACCGGATCCCCGGACTGGTGACCACGAAGAAGGGCACGCTGGTCGGCGTGTACGACATCCGCCACGAGAATTCCCGGGACCTGCAGGGCCATATCGACGTGGGTGTCAGCCGTTCCACCGACGGCGGACGCACCTGGGAGCCGATGATCGTCGCCATGGACATGGGCGAATGGGGAGGACTTCCGCAGAACCTGAACGGCGTGGGAGATCCCTGCATCCTGCTGGATGAGGTGACGGGCGACCTGCTGGTCTTCGCGGCCTGGACGCATGGCGGCGAGGCCGGAAAAGCGGCTTGGTGGACGGCCGGCAGCGGCTTTTCGCCGGCAACGACGCCCCAGCTGCTGATGGTCCGTTCCACGGACGACGGCCTGACCTGGTCGGAACCGGTGAATCTTACGCGCCAAGTGAAGCGGGAAGCCTGGAATTTCACGTTCCAGGGCCCTGGACGGGGCATTACGATGGATGACGGAACGCTGGTGGTCCCGTTCCAGCACCAGGAACCGGCGCCGGAGCGGACGCCTGCAGCCGGCATCATGTACTCCAAGGACCGTGGCCTGACCTGGCGGGTCCATGAATACGCCAAGATCAACACTACCGAATCCCAGGTCGTGGAGGTGGCTCCCGGCGAGCTGATGCTCAATATGCGCGACAACCGCGGAACCGGCCGGGCGGTCTATACGACGACGGATTTCGGCCGGACCTGGACCCCGCACGTCTCGGACGGGAAGCTGGTGGAGCCGGTGTGCATGGCAAGTCTCCTGAAGGTCCGTGCCGCCGAAAACGCCCTGGGCCAGGATATCCTTCTGTTCTCCAACCCGGCCGATGCGAAGCAGCGCAAGAATATCACCATCCAGATGAGCCTGGATGGCGGAAAGACATGGACCCGGAAATGCCTGCTGGACGAGGGGGGCGGCTGGGGCTACTCCTGCCTGACGATGATCGACAAGGACACGGTGGGCATCCTATACGAGAGCTCCCAGGCCCATATGACCTTCCAGGCGATTCCCCTCAAAGATATCCGCTGATGGCCATCAAGATCAACCTCGAACGGGTCGAGACCGAACTCTTCTGCTCCTCCAAATGGTGGGGCGACCCGGATTTCCCCGTGGACATGGAGTATCCGTCTTTCCCGGTGGAGGAAGACGGGGAAGCGTATGACTATCCGCTGACCTTCGTCTGCCAGATCGACTGCGAGGACATCGCTCCTTTCGATCCTGAGGGGCGTCTTCCGCACGAGGGCATGTTCTATGTCTTCGCCGCCCTGGACGCCTATGCCGGCTATGACAGTCCCATCCCGAACGGGCCGGGGGAGTGGCCCAAGGGTCAGGTCGTGGTCAAATATACGAAACACATCAACTTCGAGACCTTCCGCGCATCCATCCTCGTGGATGACGAGGACCAGCCTCTGACGGAGCCGGCCCTCCGGATGACTTTCGAGGCCTGTCCGGACGATTACGCCGGTACCGGCCTTCTTTTCGGCGACACCTTCCTCCGTATCGCAGACAAAACGGCCGCCCTGGATTTTGGCGGCCGCTCATTGGTGTTATATCTGGAACCCGCTGATTTCGAGCGTGGTTACTGGAGGCGGATGA
Organism: Bacteroidales bacterium UBA3289; assembly: GCA_002361625.1. Lineage (GTDB taxonomy): Bacteria > Bacteroidota > Bacteroidia > Bacteroidales > UBA932 > Cryptobacteroides. Next base: position 8,928 of record DETL01000022.1, read on the forward strand.
AGGGGAAACTGATATAGGGAATCTATTTCAGCAGCTCGTGCGACGCGGTCATGGCCTTCGGGTCCAGGGCCTCGTCCAGTTTCTCCTGCGTCATGTAGCCGTGCTCGAGGACCAGGTCATAGACGCTGCGTCCGGTCTCGAGGGCTTCCTTCGCGACCTTGGTGGAGGTCTTGTAGCCGATGTACGGATTCAGGGCGGTGACGATGCCGATGGAATGCTTGACCATCTCGTAGCAGTGGTCGGCATTGACGGTGATGCCGTCGATGCACTTGGTGCGCAGGGTGTTCATCGCGTTGATGAGCCAGGTCTGGCTTTCCAGGATGCACTGGGCGATGACGGGCTCCATGACGTTGAGTTGGAGCTGGCCGGCTTCGGCGGCGAAGGTGACGGCGGTATCGTTGCCGATGACCTTGAAGCACACCTGGTTCGTAACTTCGGGAATGACGGGATTCACCTTGCCCGGCATAATGGAGGACCCCGGAGCCATCGGAGGCAGGTTGATTTCGTGGAGACCGCAGCGGGGACCGGAGGCCATTAGACGGAGGTCGTTGCAGATCTTGGAGAGCTTGACAGCCAGGCGCTTGAGGGCGGCGGAGTAGCTCACATAAGCACCGGTGTCCGGAGTGGCTTCCACCAGGTCGGGGGCCTTTTCGAAGGTGTCGCCGGAGAATTCGCTCATCCGCTTGGTGCAGAGCTCCGCAAAGCCGGGAACGGCGTTGAGGCCGGTGCCGATGGCGGTTCCGCCCATGTTGATCTCCTTCAGGAGGACGGCGTTGCGCTCGAGGTTGGCGAGTTCTTCGGCCAGGTTGTTGGCGAAGGCGTTGAATTCCTGGCCGGAGGTCATCGGAACGGCGTCCTGCAGCTGGGTGCGGCCCATCTTGATGATGTCCTTGAACTCCTCACCCTTGGCCCGGAAGGAGGCGATCAGGTCGCCGAGGGCCTTCTCCACATGCTTGTTCATGCGGACGAACGTGTAGCGGAAGGCGCTGGGATAGGCGTCGTTCGTGGACTGGGCGCAGTTCACGTGGTCGTTCGGGGAGCAGTACTGGTATTCGCCCTTCTTGTGCCCCATCAGTTCCAGGGCACGGTTGGCGATCACCTCGTTCGCATTCATGTTCACGGAGGTGCCGGCACCGCCCTGCATCATGTCCACCGGGAACTGGTCGTGGAACTTGCCGTCCACGATTTCCCGGCAGGCGGCCATGATCGCTTCGCCGATTTCCTTCGGAAGGACGCCGAGCTCGGTGTTGGCGGCTGCGGCGGCCATCTTCACATAGGCCATCGCGATGATGTACTCGGGATAGTCGCACATCCGCGTGGTGGAAATCTTATAGTTGTTGAGGGCCCGTTGGGTCTGGACGCCGTAGTAAGCGTCGGCGGGAACCTGAAGTTCTCCCAGGAGGTCGGATTCGATCCGATACTTGATTTCGCTCATGGTTAAAATGTGTTATCTAATTATTCGCAAATGTAACAATTCGTCTGCAATAAAGCAAAAATAGGTTAGAGATTGACGATCCCTTTTGAAATGTATGGAATTATCCTTAAAATAGTGCCGGATTTCCTTAACAGTCAATCTGATGAAACCTTGTCGCCTTCTGTCCGCCGCTTTCGCGCTGCTGTTTTCCTTCGTGCTGTCCGCTTCCGAACCCTTCCGCATCGCCGTGGCCGGCGTCACGCATGACCATCTGGGCGGTGTCGTTTCCCAGTTGAAAGCGGGGGATATCCGCGTCGTCGGCGTCTGGGAGGCCGATGCCCGTTACCTGCATGCCAATTCCCTGACGGGGATGCTACCGGAGCATATCTTTTATGCCGATCTCGGCCGGATGCTGGACGAAACCCGTCCCGAGGCCGTCGTGGCCTACGGCTCGATCAAGGAACATCTGGCCGTCGTGGAGGCCTGTGCACCGCGCGGCATCCACGTGATGGTGGAAAAGCCCTTGGCGGCCTCGCTCAAGGACGCCCGGAAGATGGCGGCCTTGGCCCGGAAACACGGCATCCTCCTGTTGACGAATTATGAGACAACCTGGTATGCATCCAACCGGTATGTGAAGGAAAACCTTGCCTCCGTGGGACCCGTCTATCGCATCGAAGTCTATGACGGGCACCAGGGACCCATCGAGATCGGCTGCAGCAAGAAGTTTACCGACTGGCTCACGGATCCTGTCCTGAACGGGGGAGGGGCCGTGATGGACTTCGGCTGTTACGGGGCCAATCTGGCCACCTGGCTCCTGGACGGCCGCCGGCCCGCCAGCGTCTATGCGGTCCTGCAGCGGAACAAGCCCTCGGTGTACCCCCGCGTGGATGACGACGCGACCATCGTCCTGGACTATGGCGGGACCACCGTCCAGATCAACGCCTCCTGGTGCTGGCCCTATGGCCGGAAGGACATGTATGTCTATGGGAAGGACGGGTTCCTGTATCAGGCCGATCCGAACCGCGTCGCCAACGTCCCCGGTGCCCGCGGTGTGGTTGCCCCGGCCCTGGAAGCGCCCATCGACAATCCCTTCCATTACCTCGCCGCTGCCGTCCGGGGAGAGCTGACCGTCGTCCCCACGGACCTATCGGCCCTGGAAAACAACCTGACTGTGATGGAAATCCTTTCCGCCGCCGTCCGCAGCGCCCGGACCGGAAAGCCCGTCCGGCTCCGGTAAACGGTTTATGGGGCGCAGTCCCTTCCCAGGACCGAATACCGTTCCAGTTCTTTTCCCTCCTCGCTGTACACGGCGAATCCCTTCCTGCCCGACCGGAGCGTGATTCCACCGTAATACGCCCCGCGTTTCCTTACCGCTTTCTTGGCTCGGAGCAGGGCTTCTTCCAGGGTGGGGCAATAGTACGTGGTCATCACGGCGGTAAAGATATGCCGCCGTTGAGCCAAAGGAGGGTACAGGAAAGGAAATGCTTTATTATTTGCAGACCTTGTTGAACAGGATCTGCTGGATGACCACAAGGACGCTGACGAATAGAACGACGACATATCCTTCTTTCAGGAATCCATATATGAGAAAGCAAACCGCTACTGCCGCCGTACAACCGGCATGGACGATCCTGAATTTCTTCAGGTCATACTGCTTCCCGTCGCCGATATGCCTGAAATACCACATCATGTATTTCTCCCCGCTGAAAAATCCGACGTAGATGGCCACCATGAAGGCCAATACGGCGATAACCAGTGAAAAAACTTGAAGAGCGCTCATAAAGGTCGGCAGTGAAAAAAGTCGAACGTCTATTTCGCCAGGAATTCCGAAGGGGTGAGGCCTGTGACTTTCTTGAAGATCCGGTTGAAGTGATGCACGTATTCGAATCCCAGCAAATGGGCCGTTTCGCTGACATTGTGCCCATGCATCAGGAGGCTTTTCCCCCTTTCAACCACGAAAGAATGGATGTAGCCGATGGCTGTATCGCCTGTTGCCTTGTGGATCATGTCGCCCAGATAGCGGGGAGAATACGCCAGTTCTGACGCGCAATATTGGACGGAGGGGCCCCCCAGGCTCAACTGCTTGTTCTC
>DETL01000002.1:0-82547 GCA_002361625.1 Bacteroidales bacterium UBA3289
TCACCCGAAATGTCTAATAACCCTTTATTGTTTCAACACCTATTAGACCGGGAATGAGCCCTAAAAGTTGCACATGGGGACAAACTAAAAACAAAAAGCGCCTCGCAGATAGCTGCAAGGCGCTTTAAGCGGTGCGGACGAGGCTCGAACTCGCGACCCCCGGCGTGACAGGCCGGTATTCTAAACCGACTGAACTACCGCACCAATTTGTCAGTGATCTTCCCTTTCGGGATTGCAAAGGTACGAACTTATTTTGATTCTGCAAATATTTTGAAAACTTTTTTCGAAAAAACTGTATTCCCCCGGTAGCCGCCATCAGGCAGTACCCCGAGCCTCCGGTTTGGAACGATAATTGAAGCTATCCTTCCGGCAACAAACTTTGAGCATTATGAAAAAGTTACTTTTTGCGGCGGCTATCGCCTGCCTCGCCCTTTTCGCTTCCTGTGAGAAGGCGGGAGTCAACCACACCGGAGACGAAACCGGAACCCTGTATGGTGTATGGGCCCTGGATTCCAGGACGGACATCACCATGAACTCCAGCGGACAGGAAACCCGGAATGAGGTGGATTACGGCAGTTTCCACTTTTATCTGGCCCTGGGCGAATTCCCGTTCCCCCATGCCATTGCCAAGAAAGGTAGTTTCACTTCATTCGACCTGGATGACGTGGATGTCGATGCCGTCCGTTTCACATACAACGCCGAAAAGAGCCAGATCAGCTTCCTCAAGCAGCTCTGGCTTTCGGAAGGACTGCTTTATCACATGCGCCTGTCCGGAACGTACGACGTCCTGGAGCTGACAGACAGCAAGCTTGTCATCCAGCAGGAAATCCTGGGCGTGAGGACCATCTTCACCTACCACAAGCAGAAGTAGCTTATTTCCCATCGACCCGGTTCCTTTTCAGGGACGCGACACCGAAAGAAGCGCAGGATTTAATCCCGCGCTTCTTTCGTTTGGCTGGGCAGGGAGTCGCGTTTGCAGGAAAAAGCAAGATTTTGTATTTTTGAAAACCTTAATTCGAGCGGAATGAGAACCTATCACGACATACCCCGGCCGGAGTTTACGCCGGAAAGGATCACAGAACTCAAGGCCGATGAGGTCTTCGTCTTCGGCAGCAACCTGGCCGGGATGCACGGGGGCGGGATCGCCGGGTTCCGGGACAGCGAGATCGCCCCGCTGTTTTCCGCCGCGACGGCCGTGGAGAACATCTGCCTGCCGGAATCTTTCACCCGTTAAACCCATACCCTATGCTGACGACAGGAATCAAGAACAGACTGGAGTCCTTCTCCACGGAAGAGCGATCGGCGGAAGCGATCGGCACCGGAAACGTCCCCGTCTATGCGACCGTCATGATGGTCGGGCTCATGGAGAAGACATGCCTGGAAAGCGTGCTGCCGTACCTGGAGCCCGGGCAGGACACCGTGGGGACCCGGGTCGATGTCTCGCATTGCAAGGCCACGCCCGTGGGCATGAAGGTCCGGTGCGAAAGCGAACTCGTCGAAATAGACCGCCGGAGACTCGTCTTCCGGGTGGCGGCCTACGATGAACAGGGACTGATCGGCGAGGGAACCCATGAACGGTTCATCATCGACAAAGAACGTTTCATCCAGAAAACATACGCACAGCTAGCCCTATGAAAAGAGTCTTTCTATTTCTGACCGTCCTGTCCGCCCTCTGCTCCTGCGGGACGGAGAACGGCCCCTGGTCCCTGGACCGGGTTGCCACGATGCTGGACGCCGGAGACCGGGTACAAATCCAGGTATGCGGTTCCATGCCCCGCAGCCTTGAATGGACATCGACCGACGGAAGGGTAGCGCAAGTGGACGACCGGGGCGAAATCCTGGCGCAGGCCAACGGCGACACCTGGATCGTCGCGAGCGATCCCCGGACCGGGGCGAAGGACAGCTGTCTGGTCACCGTGGGCTACGAGGCCCAGAATCCGATCCTTCCGCCCAGCTGGGGCCTGTATATCGCGGACGGCGAGCCTCATGTCTTCGACGGAAGGATGTATCTCTTCGGCTCCCGGGACAATTATGACGGACTGGGAAGCGACGGCCGGGTGGAATGGTGCTCGGACAATTACCACGTCATCTGGTCGGACGACCTGCTCCATTGGACCGATGCCGGGGAAGCCCTGAACCTGAAAGACATCCCGGAAGAGGTCAAGGGTGACGGCATCCGGCTGTGGGCCCCCGACGTCTTCCGCGATCCCCGGACGGGCAAGTATCACATGGCCGCCTGTACCAACAACGCGAAGGCCTTCCTGCTGGATGCCGACCGGCCGGAAGGGCCCTATACGAACGCCCGGACCATCACGCTGAACGGCCAGGAACTCGGGCACATCGACCCGGGCATCCTGGTGGACGACGACGGGAAGGTCTATCTGGCCCTCCCCCGTTTCATCGTGGCCCAGCTGGACCCGGACGACTATTCCCGCATCCTGCCGGAGACCGTTCGGGACATGACCCCTTTCATGCCCACGGACAACGAACCCTTCGAAGGTCCTTCCCTCCGGAAACGGGGCGACACCTACTACTACATCTATATCCAGAACACGGGAAAGATCGCCGAGAACGGTGCCGTACCCACCCGGATGGCCTACCTGACCGCCAAGCAGCCGCTCGGTCCCTATACGTACCAGGGGCTCATCGTGACCAACCACAACTACCCGAACGCGGGGAATGTCCATGGCAGTTTCGAGCCGTTCCAGGGGAAGTACTGGCTGCAGTATCACAAGAGCGTTCCCGGACTTCGGCTGACGCGGGAGTCCAACCTGGAGCCGATGGTGTTCAACGAAGACGGGACGATCCAGGAAGTAAAGATGAGCACCTCCGGGGTGCGCGGCGCCTTCGGAACCGGCGATACGGTCCAGGCGGGCGGAGCCGTGGAGTACTCCACCGGACGGGAACCGGGCATCTACCAGTTGAAACAGGGAGCCTATTCCTACGTTTCCTTCCAGGAAGACGGGCAATGGGCCTGCTATCGCTATTTCAGCTTCCCCGAGGCCCCGAAGAACCTTACGCTCAGCATCTTCACGGGTAGCCACGAGGGCGTATTGGAGGTCAGGAAGGGTTCCCCGGACGGGCCGGTCATCGCCTCCGCCACGCTCCCGGACACGGGCTGGAAGTGGAAGGAGATCACCCTCCCCGTCCAGGACGCCGCCATGGACCGGGAAAACCTCTATCTGGTGGCCTCCCACGCTCCCCTGTCCGTCAGGTACTTCCGCTTCGGCTCCTGACGAATTCTTTCCGCTGAATCTCAGCTATTTTCCGTACCTTTGCCCCCATGACGAACTTACAGCAAGCCCTTCGGGAACGGGTGCTCCGCCTGGACGGGGCGACCGGGACCCAGATCCAACGGTATTCCCTGACGGAAGAAGATTTCCGCCGGGGGGCTTTCGAAGACATCCCCACCCCGCTGAAAGGGAACAACGAATGCCTGAACCTGACGCGGCCGGACATCATCACGGCCGTCCATGAGGCCTATATCGCCGCCGGGGCCGACATCATCGAAACCAATACGTTCAGCGCCAACCGGATCTCCCAGAAGGAGTACGGGCTGGAGACCCGGGCGCGGGAGATGGCCCTCGCCGGGGCCCGGATCGCCCGGAAAGCCGCCGATGCCGCCTCCCGGAAGGTCTGGGTGGCCGGCAGCATGGGCCCGACTTCCAAGTCCCTGACGCTCGCCCCGGACATCGCCTCCCCGGCGAAAAGGCCGTACAGCTTCGACGATATGGCCGCGAGCTACCGCGAGCAGGCGGAAGCCCTCATCGAAGGCGGTGTGGACGTGCTGCTCATCGAGACGGCTTTCGACGCCTTGAATGTCAAGGCGGCGCTGTATGCCGTGCAGCAGGTGCGGGCAGGGTTCCCGGTCATCGTGTCGGTGAGCGTGAGCGACCGGAGCGGTCGGACACTCACCGGGCAGACGCTGGAGGCGTTCTACACCGCCGTCCGGCACGAGCCCCTGACCGCCTTCGGCGTGAACTGTTCGCTCGGGGCCGACGGACTCCTGCCGCTCGTGAAGGACATCGCCGCCTTCAGCGACACGCCGGTCATCTGCTACCCGAACGCGGGCCTTCCCAATGAGCTGGGCGGCTACGACCAGACGCCGGAGCAGATGGCGGCCCAGATGGCCCGGCTGGACGGCCTCGTGAACATCGCCGGCGGGTGCTGCGGCACCACGCCGGAACATATCGCCGCCCTCCCGGAGCTTTCCCCCGCCCCGCTGAAAGAGCCGTCCAGGCAATTGACAGTCAGCGGCTTGGAAGCCTATCTCATCGACACGGAGAAGCGGAATTTCACCCTCATCGGCGAGCGGACCAACGTCGCCGGCTCCCGGAAGTTCGCCCGGCTCATCGCCGAGGAGAACTACGACGCCGCCCTGGAAGTGGCGGCCGGACAGATCGATGGCGGGGCCAGCATCATCGACATCAACATGGACGACGGGATGCTGGACGGTCCCCGGTGCATGGAAACCTTCGTCCGCACCCTGGAGAACGATCCGGCCGTCGCCAGGGCCGCCCTGATGATCGACTCTTCCCACTGGGACTGCATCCTTGCGGGACTCAAGAACGCCCAGGGCAAGTGCATCGTCAATTCCATCAGTCTCAAGGACGGAGAGGCGGCTTTCCTGGAGAAGGCGACGGAAATCCACCGCCTGGGTGCAGCCATGGTCGTCATGGCCTTCGACGAGGAAGGGCAGGCGACCACCTACGAAAAGAAAATCGCCGTCGCGGAGCGGGCGTACCGGCTCCTGACCGGCATCGGTATCCCGACGGAAGACATCATCCTGGATGTCAATGTATTGTCCATCGGCACGGGCATTCCCGAACACGACCGGTACGGGATTGATTTCATCGAAGCGGTCCGCTGGATCAAACAGAACCTGCCCGGGGTCCATACCTCCGGCGGCATTTCCAACCTGTCCTTCGCCTACCGGGGCAACAATCCCGTCCGGAGCGCGATGCACGCCGTTTTCCTGTACCACGCCATCCGCGCCGGGCTGGACATGGCCATCGTCAATCCGGGAATGGTCCTGCAGTATGACGACATCGAGCCGGACCTCAGGACGGCCGTGGAGGATCTCATCCTCTGCCGGGACCCGCATGCGACGGAACGGTTGACGGCGATGCTGGACGGCACTGTCGTCGGGACGCTCCCTCCTCAGCATGACAAAGGCGATGTCATTCCGAGCCCCGAAGGGGGGAAGGAATCTCTCGCCCAAATGCTCGTCACCGGCCGGACCGAGCATTTGCAGGAAACGCTTATGTCCGCCCTGGAGCAGCTGGGAAGCGCCGTGGCGGTCATCGAGGGGCCGCTGATGGCCGGGATGGAAGAAGTCGGAAAGCGGTTCGGCGCCGGCAGGATGTTCCTTCCGCAGGTCGTCAAATCGGCCAAGGTGATGAAGGACGCCGTCGCCATCCTGGAGCCCTACATGCAGGAAGGTGAGCAGGCCACGCAGCGGCCCGTCGTCATCCACGCCACGGTCAAGGGTGATGTCCATGACATCGGCAAGAACATCGCCGGCATCGTCCTGCGCTGCAACGGATTCGAGGTGGTGGACCTGGGCGTGATGGTGGACAAGGAGACCATCCTGGACGCGGCGGAAAAGCATCATGCCGCCCTCATCGGCGTCAGCGGGCTCATCACTCCGTCTCTGTTCCAGATGGAGGAGCTGTGCCGGGAGATGCACGCCCGCGGGCTGGACACGCCCCTTTTCATCGGCGGCGCCACGACGTCGGCCCTGCATACGGCCGTAAAACTGGCCCCGCTCTACGACCATGTCTTCTACGCGCCGGATGCCTCGGCCGGGGCCGTCCTGGCGAAAAAATGCCTGCGTGACCGGGACGCTTTCGAGGCGGAACAGCACGCGGAGCAGGCCCGGATCCAGGCGCTGCACGCGGGTCGGGAAGCGAACCCGGCTGCCTCCTCCGCCGGTTTCGCCCCGGACTCCTACCTGCGCACCGTTCCGGAGGATCTGCCCCTCACGGAAATCCCGTTGGAAGAACTCGTTCCCCTGTTTGACTGGTCCATGTTCCGGCTTGTCTGGGGCGTCCGGGAATCGCCGGAACTCACGGCCGAAGGGCAGGCCGTCCTGGACCGGATGGTCCGCAGCGGTTCCGTTTCCGTCCGGATCGCCGCCCGTTTCTTCGCGGCCCGGCGGGAAGGCGACGTCATCGACCTCGGTCCCGTCCGACTGCCCATGCTCCGGCAGGAAGAGGCCCCCGGCCGCTCCCTGGCCGATTTCGTCCCCCCGGAAGGCACCGGCCCGATCGGTCTTTTCGCCGTCAGCGTCCATGGACATGCCCACCCGGAGGGCTGCGACTGCGACGCCTGCCACTCCGACTACGACTCCCTGATGGAACGCGCGGTCCGCGTCACCCTCGCGGAGGCGGCCTCCAGCTGGCTGGACGCCCGCCTGTCCGGAAAACTCCCCAAGGACATCCGCATAACCAAACCAGCCGCCGGCTACGCCTCCTGCCCCGACCATAGTCTCAAGCGGGACATCCTCCGGCTCTTGCCCGAAGGCATCGGCATCACCCTGACGGAAAGCTGCGCCATGCAGCCCGACGCCGCCATCTGCGGCTTCATCGTCCTGCACCCCGAGGCCGGCTATCCGGAAATCCGGCACATCAGCCCCGAACAGTACGAACGCTACGCCGCCGCCCGCGGGTTCTCCCCCGTCGAGGCCCGGACTTTCCTTTCCCATCTGCTATGAGAATCACGGACTTACTGAATCCCGACCATCCCTTTCCTTCGCTGGAGATTGTCCCGCCCCTCGGCGGTATCACCAAGGATGAACTCCTGGGGAACATCGCTCCCCTGATGGAGTTCAAACCCCGCTACATCAATGTCACGACGCATCGGGACGAAGTCCGCTTCGTGCCCCTCGCCGACGGTTCTTTCCGCCGCGAAATCACGCGCAGCCGCGTCTCCCCGGTCGCCGTATGCGGCAGCATCCAGGCCCAGTTCCAGGTGGAAGTGGTCCCGCACGTCATTTGCGCGGGAAATACGGCCTCGGAAATCGAGTGGCTCATCCAGGATTTCCAATATCTGGGCATCGACAATGTCATGGCGCTCCGGGGGGATTCCCTGACGGGAGAAAAGCGGTTCTCCCCCACCCCGGGCGGTTATTCCCATGCCGACGAACTCGTCCGCGCCATCCGCGCCATGGAGGGCGGCGAGCGGTTGTGCATCGGCGTCGGCGCCTATCCGGAAAAGCATTTCGAGGCGGCCAACCTGGAGACGGACATCGCCTATCTGAAGCAGAAAGTCGATGCGGGAGCGGACTGCATCATCACCCAGATGTTCTTTGACAACGAGGTCTTCTTCCGCTTCGTGGACCGGTGCCGGAATGCCGGCATCACGGTTCCCATCATCCCCGGGCTGAAACCGCTGACCACGGCCCGGCAGGTGAATCTCCTGCCGGAGTCCTTCTCCATCGACCTGCCGGTGGATCTCACCGATGCCGTCCGGAAGGCCGGGGACGACCGGGAAGCCGTCCGCCGTATCGGCGTCGAGTGGTGTACCGCCCAGTGCCGCGGACTCCTGTACGAAGGCGTCCCCGCCGTCCACTTCTATACCATGGGCAAGTCCACGAGCGTCGTGGAAGTGCTCCGGAACTGCTTCTAGGGACGGCGGAACCGGAACGTTTCGATGGCATGGTGGCCGAGGCGCAACTTCACGACGTCTGAGCCGACCGGCTCCGCCGGCCCGGTTTCCTCCTCGACCAGATTGCAGCGGGCGACGGACGCCGCCTTGAAAGGAAGCCGTACCGTAACCTCCTTGTCCACGCCTTCCATCTCCACGAGCCGCAGGATGATGCCGTCTCCGTCATCCGCTTTCTTCAGGGTCGAGATCCAAACCAGCGGGTCGGACAGATCCAGATAGGAATGCGACGAGGGCATCGTCCCGGCCCTGTTCTCCTTGACGGCCACCGTGAAGGGATGGTTCTCCTCCAAAGCCATGGCATACCCGTTCTTCCACCCCTCGGGATGTGACGTGACCGAAAAGTGGAATTCGTGGGTACCGGTCTGGTGATACCAGTTGCCCAGGTGGTGGCAGCTCTTGTGGGAGGAGAGCAGAATCCCCTGCAGCACCGGGTAGTCTGCCACTTCACGGGACGGGTCGATCCAGTCGCACACGGCCACGCAGGAGGACATTGTCACGCCCAGGCCGTTTCCGTTCGAGGAGATGAAATTCCCGACTTCGCGCGGGTGGCTGTCTTCGGGATGATGGACATAGGTTCCCCAGCCGCTGTACCCCATGGGCACCATGTCCAGTTCATCCTGGCCCACATGGGACACGGCCATGGGCACCTCATAGACGACATCCGCGTCCCGCAGCGTCTGGTTGGTCGGGAACAGGATCCGGAACTGGCGGTTCTGCGCTCCGTTGAAGTCCTCCAGGGTGATGTCGAAGTCGATCTTCTTGACCGTATGGTAGAACGTAATCCGCTGGACAACCGTTGTATTGGACATCTTTACCCGGTTTTCGAAACGGACGGACAGCGGGCCTTCCTCCACGATCCGCCAATGGGCCGGGAACTCATGGAGCGCGGACATGTCCGTCGGGGTCACGTCCGTGATCCGCACGAACTCCCCGGCTCCGTTGCCCGCATATTTGACGTCGATGATATCGCCGAAGGAGAAGTGCTCCCGGGCCATGACGTCCTTGCCGAGCTGCCTGTCGTAGAGCCGGACGATGCCGCCGTCGCCCAGGATCGCCTCATAATAGGCATTGGAATAATGATTGGCTCCGTACAGGACCCCTTCCGGGGCGGAAGGACCGGCCTTCCCCTTGGAAGGGACGACCTGGTATTTCGCATAGCCCATTCCCGGCACGGAGGCGAGGAAGCGGACGAACGTGGAATCTCCCCTCCGGACACACTGGGAAGGGATTCTCTCTCCGTTCGCATTCTTCACGACGACCTCCGGCGTCCCGACGTACACCTCCGCCACGGAGCACCGATCCCAGGGAAGGTCGTTGAAGAGGATGCGGTCACCCTTGGCGCCCCTCACCTTTCCAGCAATGCCCTGGGCGGCCCGGAGCGTCAGTTCCTCGCCGATCTTCCGGGCCACCGCCAGCGAGTCGGCGAAGATCCGGTCGGTGATCTCCCCGTTCTTGCCGCCCTGGCCATGGTCGGGATAAATCGAGGCCATCCAGCCCCGGTCCAGTTCCGCCCGGGGATAATCGTTCCCGTCCAGCGCATGGACCGTCGAGAAAAACTCTGCAGCCGGCAGGGCGACCGCCGCACGGCGCTTGTTCAGCGTCTCGTCATAATGCGCCGGCCCATGGATGTACAGCCAGAGGTTCGGGCGCTCGCCGGCGATCTTCCGGGCCTGTACGCGCGGATCGTCCATCACGGAGAAAAACGCTTCGGCCGTGGAATACTTCATGTGGGGCAGCGGGACTTCGGACTTGTCCGCGATATCGTTCCAGGCACGGATGATCGGCGTGAACGACTCCGGCTTGGAGGCATCGTTGCTCACAAGAATGGCGTAGGTGGGAGGGAGGTTGCGCTCCCGGTAGTAATCCTCCCAGAGCCGGAGGCAGTCACCCACTTTCCGGAACGCATGGAGCACGCCCAGGTCGAAGAAGTGCCAGACCATCGTTTCCCAGCCATAATGGCCGACGGAAAAGGTCCTGACCGACGATCCGTCCGGACTGTACCAGTCGTAAAGGCCTTCGTGCATCCGGGAGATGAACAGATGCGGAATCCCGCTCTTGGAGAGGATCTGGGGCATCTGGAGCGTCCGGCCGGGAACGTCCATGTTGTTGGCCGTCCGGTCGTCGCAGCCCGGAAGGTTCTCCCGGATCCATTTCCGGCCGAAATAGGCCTGCCGCACCAGCTGTTCGCCGGAAGAGAGGCCCTCGTAACACTGGTTGAAAGTGGCGCCCCAGTTGAAGCGGCCTTCCTGATACCGTCGGATCACCTCCTCCTTCCGCTCGGGATGCGCTTCCAGGAATTCCATCAGATTGAGCGTCTGTTCCATCTCGAAGGTGAAGTCCGGATCCTCCCGCATCATGTCCAGGGCCGGGATGATGATGTCCTCGATCCGCTCGTTCCGGCAATACTCGGGCGTATCCATCCAGGCGATGTCCTGATGGGAGGACTGGATGATATGGATCTCCCCGTTCTGGAATACCCCCCAGTCCTTCCTGACCGGAGCCGGAATCCTGACGGAGGAGACGCACTTTCCATTCACGAGGATTTCCAGCAGGTTCGATTCATCCACCATCGGAGTCCATACGAGCACGCTGTCCGGGCGGCCCGTCGCGGTCCAGGGGATGGCCGTCCCGTCAAGACGGAAAGCGGCTCCGCTGACAAGCGGCCGGTCGAGTACGACGCTCGTCAACACCTTCAGCCGGCCTTCCCGGGTCTCATAGGTCAAGGGGTCGGCAGGAGAGGTTCTGAGGATGGTCTGGGCACCGAGGGTCCCGTCCAGGAGAAGGAAGCAGGACAGGACGGAGAGAACAACTTTGCGAAAATCTTTCATGGTCAAGCGCTTTAACGAAGGACTCCTTAAAGTTGCATATTTTTGGCGAGAAAAACAACGATTTTCAATTCTCACGAATTAACCGTACATTTGTAGGATTTAATTGAAGTTCCGAAGCATGCACCGGATATTTGTTCCGATCTATCATTTTTTCCAGCGGCACAAGGCGCTCATGTACGCGCTCATGGCCGTCAGTTTCCTCCTTTTCGCCGCCTTCGGCATCCAGCTCCGCTACGAGGAAGACATCGTCAAGCTGCTGCCGCGGTCCAGTACGGACAACGAATTGGCCTTCAGCGATATCGGCTTGAAGGACAAGGTCTTTGTCCAGATCACGTCGGCCGATCCGGCGAACCCCGTGGATCCGGCCCGGCTGGGCGAATGCATCTCGGAGTTCTCCGACAGCCTCCTGCAGCGGGATACGGCCGGCCGGTTCATCGCCGGCATTCTCCATTCCATCGACATGGGCACGATGCTCGGGGCGATGGACTATGGTTTCGAGCACCTGCCGTCGTTCATCGACACCTCCCTGTACGCCGCCTTCGAAGCGGCGCTGGAACCGGACGCCGTCCGGGTGCAGATGGAGGAGAACCTGCGGCTGCTGGAAGAGGACATGACCGGCGAGAACACGCAGCTCGTGTCCATGGACCCGCTGGGACTGAGGAACTTCATGCTGGGGGACCTCCTGGGAGAAGACGGCGGTTCCGCCGGGGGCTATACGATCGAGGACGGGCATTTCTTCTGCCCGGACAAGACCGTGGCGCTGGCCTTCCTGTCGCCCAGCTTCCCGACGCTGGATTCCTGGGCGGCGCAGCGGTTCTACAATCTCCTGTCCAAGGAGCGGAAGGCCTTCGAGGCCTCCCATCCCGACATCCGCGTCCTGGTCCACGGGACGCCCCTCGGCAGCGTATCCAACGCCAGCACGATCCGGGGCGACCTCCTGATGACCGTGGGCATTTCCCTCCTCATCATCCTGGTCATCCTGCTGCTCAGCTTCCACAGCTGGACCTTCATCTGGCAGCAGGTCGTCCCCATCCTGTACGGAACGGTCTTTTCACTCGCCTGCATGTACTGGATCAAGGGGTACATGTCCCTGATGGCCCTGGGCCTCGGGGCCATCGTCCTGGGTGTCGCCATCAGCTACTGCCTGCATGTACTCATCCACCATTACTATGTGGGGGACGTGGAGCAGATGCTCCTGGAAGAATCCACGCCGGTCACCCTGGGGTGCATCACGACGGTCGGCGCTTTCCTGGGCCTGGTTTTCACGGAAAGCGACCTGCTCAGGGACTTCGGCCTTTTCGCCACCTTCGCCCTCGTCGGGAATACCTTCTTCGCCCTCGTGTTCCTGCCGCACTTCATGAAGCCGGAGCAGGTGAAGTTCAAGAAATACAAGGGATTCCACATCATTGACCGGATCAACGACCTTCCCTGGGACCGCAACCGCTGGGTCCTGGGCGTACTGGCCGCCGTCGTCATTGCGGGCATCGCCATGAGCCACCGGGTGAAGTTCGACAGCGACCTGAGGAATCTGGACTACGACGAGCCGCTCCTGACCGAGAGCCAGAATCTGTACAACGAGAAGAACGCCAACGGGTTCATGAACCTCTATTTCGCCGCGTACGACGAGGATCTGGACCAGGCGCTGCGGAACAACAAGGTGCTGATGCACAAGCTGGATTCCCTCTCGGAAGCAGGCCTGGTCCGGAGCTATACCTCCCTGGTTCCGCTGCTGTTCCAGCCGCGGGAGGACCAGGAGGCACGCATCGCCGCCTGGAACGCCTTCTGGACGCCGCAGCGCAAAGCCCTCGCCACCGAACGCCTCGCCGACGCCGCCCGCCGCTGCGGACTCCGGCCGTCCCTGTTCCTTCCCTTCCAGGCCCTCCTGGAAGCCGATTATGAGCCCGGGGACCTGTATGCGGCCGAGGTTTTCCCGACCGAACTCGTGAACAACTACATCGAACGGCAGGAAAGCGGAAGGTACATGGTATTCACCAACGTAGCCTTCCGTCCGGAAGATACGGATGCCGTCTCCGACGCCCTCGTCGCCGGGCCGGGCGCCCTCGTCCTGGAACCGTTCTACTACTGCCGCGACATGGTGGAGATCGTCCATGACGACTTCAACACCACCCAGTGGATTTCCTCCCTGTTCGTGTTCCTGGTGCTCCTGTTCGCGTTCCGGAACTTCATCACGGCTTTCGTCGCCTTCCTCCCGATGTTCCTGAGCTGGTATGTCCTGCAGGGGCTGATGGCCCTCCTCGGGTTGGAATTCAACCTGATCAACATCGTCATCTCCACCTTCATCTTCGGAATCGGGGTGGACTACAGTATCTTTGTCATGGAAGGGCTGCTGACGGAGGCGCGGACCGGCCAGCGGGACAAACTGGAATACCACAAGGTAGCCATCGTCTTCTCGGCGCTGGTCCTTGCCATCGTAGTCCTGTCGCTTGTATTTGCCCGGCACCCGGCCATCCGGTCCATCGGCATCATCACCCTGATGGGCATGGCCGTCACGATCCTCCTGACCTATTCCCTGGAGCCGTTCCTTTTCCGCCAGCTTCTCAAGTGGGGCTGGTACCGGAAAAGCATCGGAGCCTAATACTTGAACGTGTACTCGGTCTCGATGCCGGTGAACTCGTCCAGGACCATCCGGACGGGACGTCCCTTCTTGTCATAGTCCATGATGATGCGGGAGTAGCCCTTGACGGCCTGCTTCCGCGCCATGATGGTGACCGTTTTGATACCGCCTTTCTCCTCGACGACGAGATTCGCGTCATTCTCCTTCGCGGCCGCCTCGTAATTGCCGGTGATGCAGTTGAGGAGCGTGTTGCGGAGGTTCCGCATATAGGCGTTCTTGGAAGTGTCCACGGTGATGGCCTTCCCCTTGACGGCATTCTTGAACTGGTTTCCGTCGATGATCAGGTATTCTCCCTGCGGTTCGTCGTACATCATGGACAGTTGGTCCGGCGCCGTGAAGGTGACCGTCCCCGATCCGGGAATGACTTTATGGACAGCCTTGAGGGTCTTTTTCTGGGTGAACGTGCAACTGAGATCCTGGGCACCGGCGCTCAGTCCGAGGAGGGCCAGGCATAAAAAAACAAAAATCTTCTTCATTTCATTCATGCAAAATCCGTCGGTTTGCAGCAAAAAATGTACCTTTGTATTCCAAGAAAGCTACTATGGAAACAAACATCGGCCTTTTCAACGAATCCTTCCCGCCCATCATGGACGGTGTCGCCATCTGCGTGGAGAATTACGCGAAGTGGATGCAGAAGATGGCGGGCGGCGTCTCGGTCATCACCCCCAGCGCCTCCGGGGCGGACTATTCCCAGTACGACTTCGAAGTGCTGGATTACTTCTCCGTCCCCGTCCCGTTCCGGAAACCGTACGTGGCCGGCATCGGCGAGGTGGACCCGACCTTCCTCGCGAAGATCGTCAAGCGGCCCTTCAAGATCGTCCACGCCCACTCCCCCTTCATCGCCGGCCGGATCGCCTCGCACGTCGCCTCGCTCCGCAACATCCCCCTTGTGGCGACATTCCATAGCAAGTACCGGGAGGATTTTTCCCGGGTCATCCCCTCCGACCTCCTGGTCAATCAGGCCATCAAGCTGGTCGTCGAGTTCTATGAGCGCGCCGACGAGGTCTGGGTTCCCCAGGAATCCGTCATCGACGTCCTCCGGGAATACGGCTACAAGGGACCGGTGGAAGTGGTGATGAACGGCAGCGACCTCGTCGCCGACTATCCCGACGCCTATTTTGCCGATGCGCGGAACAAACTGGGAATCGCCCCGGACGAGTTCGCCCTCCTGTTCGTGGGACAGCATATCTGGGAAAAGAACGTCCGGATGATCATCGACGCGCTGGAGCAGCTCAAGGACATCCGCTTCCGGATGTTCTTCGTCGGAACCGGCTACGCGGCTTCCGAGATGAAGAAACTGGTCAGCGAGAAAGGATTGGACGACCGGGTGACCTTCGCCGGCGTCATCAAGGACCGGGAACAGTTGAAGCAGTATTACGCCGCGGCGGACCTGTTCCTGTTCCCTTCCCTGTACGACACGGACGGCATCGTGGTCAAGGAGGCGGCCGCCCTGCACACGCCTTCCGTCATGCTGGAAACGGCGACGGCGGCATCCATCCTGCAGAATGACGAGAACGGATTCGTGGTTCCGGACAGTCTCGAGGCCTTCACGGAGCGGGTCCGGACGCTGGCGGGAGATCCGGAACGCGTGCGCCGCGTGGGGCTCCAGGCGTCCCGCACCCTGGTGCGCAGCTGGGAGGACGTCGTGGGCGAGGTCCTGGACCGGTATAACCACATCATCGGACGAAAGTTCCTGATTCCCATCAAAAAGCCGCAGAAATGAAAAAGATCAAGAATACCCTCTGGATTTCGGGATGTTTCCTCCTGGTCGGGGTGAACGTCGCCTTCTTCCTGCTCTTCCCCCGCCTGGCGTCGGGCATTGCCATCGTCCTCTCCAACGTGGTCACGCTGCTGCTTACCTTCCTGGCCTTCAAGCCCATCAACGACTGGCTGCAGGCGGACCTGGTGGAGCGGCAGGAGCAGCTCATCGCGAAGCTGGAAAAAGACCGGGAACTGGAACAGAAAGTCCAGGCCCTGGAAATCGAGAACCGCGAACTGACGAGCAAGCTGGACACCCGCAGCCAGACCGTCACCCTCCCCTCCCACATCGACTACACCTTCAAGGTGGAGCAGATGCAGTATGCCAAGCAGGGCTATGTCGTGAAGGAGGAGGCCCTGGACACCCTGGATCCCGAAAAGTTCGACATTCCCGGCCGGAAGTTCCTGGACGTCCTGCTGGAGGACAGCATGATCCGGGATGCCGCCATCCGCAAGATCCTGTATATCCACAAGTTCTACTACAAGGTCTCCCTGGGCATCGACTTCAGCAAGATGATGTACGCCATCGACGGCGGGCGCGTCCTGTTCTGGGGCGCCCGGTTCGAGAAGCTCCACGACATCTCCAGCGAAATGCTCCCGGAGCACGGGGACATCGACCGCTGCGACATCCTCAAGGTCACCGGCGACAAGACCGAAATCCGCTCCGGCAAGGAGTACGAAGGGTTCAAGGCCCAGTACCGCCAGGCCCAGGCCAAGGAGGTGAAGACCGGGATGGAGGAAGAGGTGGGCGCCCTGTGCAGCCAGTACACCGCCGCCCTCCAGGAGAGTATCCGGAGCCGCTTCGGCGACCGGGTGGAGTTTGTCGATTCCATCGAAGACCACCGGGACAAGACCTGGTACTCCCTCAAGGCCAGCACCGACCGGACGGTCCAGGAGATCGCCGGCAACATGCTCATGCTCACCACGGTGATGAACCGCACCCAGGCCATCGGCAAAGAAGCGGGTGCGAGACTGCTGGAAGAAGCGTAAACCATTCCTGAAATGAAATCCTGGTTCCTTTCCCTGGCGGCCCTCCTCGTCTCCGCGGCCGCCCTTGCACAGAATGCCAACGGCCTCGTGATGCCCAGCGTGGACCCCGTGGCCGACTCCATCGCCATCTCGGCCGTCCGGGCCCGGATGGACTCCATCCGAAAGCACCGGCCCACGGTCGCCGTCGTCCTGGGTGGTGGCGGGGCGCGCGGCATGGCGCATATCGGCATGCTCAAATACCTGGAGGAACGGGGAATTCCCGTGGACCTCATCGGCGGCACCAGCATGGGAGGCCTCGTGAGCGGCCTGTATGCGCTGGGTTATGACGCGCCCTACCTGGATTCCCTCGTAAAGGCCATCGACTGGACCGTCATGATGTCCGACAAGGTGCCGGATTCCTACCAGAGCTACAAGCGGCGGAAGCACAACGAGCGGTTCGCCCTGAACGTTCCCTTCCACTATGAGACGGAGGACGCCCTGGCGCGGCTGAAGAAGGAGATGAACCTGGATAAGGCGATGAACGGGGTCAAGACCCATTCCTCCGACATGGGGGCCGAGGTGATGACCAAGCTGGGCATGGGCCTTCCCGACGGCTTCCTGCTCGGGTACAACGTCCGCAACACGCTGAGCTCCGTCTCCGTGGGATATCAGGATTCCATCTCCTTCCGGGAGCTGCCCATCCCCTTCTACTGCGTCGCGACGGACATGTATTCCATGAGCGAGAAGAACTGGACGTCCGGGACCCTGGTGGACGCCCTCCGTTCCACGATGGCCATCCCGTTCTACTTCCGCCCCGTCCGCACCCAGGGAATGGTCCTTTCCGACGGCGGCACCCGGAACAACTTCCCGGTGGATATCGCCCGGGCGATGGGTGCCGACATCGTCATCGGCTCGGAGATGCCCGTTCCCCGCTCGCTGATGGAACTCAGTTCCCTGGTGAGCCTGGTGATGCAAAACATCTCCATGATGTCCTCCGACGCCGCCCGCGTGAACCGGAAAAACACGGATATCCTGCTCCAGCACGAGCTTCCCGGCTACAACATGCTTTCCTTCGACGACGAGAGCGTCCGGGACATCATCCAGCAGGGATATGACCTGGCCGCCGCGAACAAGGAGCAGTTCGACGAGATTGCCCGGAAAGTCGGGGCGCCCCAGCCCCGGAAGGTCACGCACCCGCGTGCCATCGACCTCGGACAGCAGAAGATCCATATCGGCAGCATCGACGTCGAGGGCATCTCCGACGAGGAGGAAGCGATGCTCCTGGGCTCCCGCTTCATTCCCAAGAGCGGTCTGTACGGCCGGAGCGAAATCGAAGCCTTCATTTCCTACCTGTACGGGACACGCGCCTTCGAATCGGTGACGTACCGGATCGAGGGGGACGAAGAACCCTATGCCCTCATCTTCGACTGCCGGAAGGGACAGACCCATGACCTGAGCGCGGGTGTGCATATCGACAATGACGAAATCGTTTATGCCAGCCTCTTCCTGGGGCTGAACACGCGGAAACTCAGCGGCTGGCAGCTTTCCACCGCCCTCAAGGTCGGGAACAACCCCATCCTGACTGTCGAGGGCGCCTACAAGCCGCTGGGACACCTGCCGATCATCGGCCTGGGCCTCAACGCCCGCATGATCCAGGAAAACGGAGCCGAAGTCACCCGGAGCGAGACCTACCCCCGCCTGGACCTTTTCATCGAGGACGCGCGCCTGGTGTATGGAATAATGCGGGCCGGCATCTCCGCCGAGACGAACTCCATCATGGGTTATAATTCCTATGATGGGCGCACCCTTCACTGGGACTCGAAACACGCCCGGCTGTCCGCTTTTGCGAACCTGTGCCTGGACACCTTCGACGAAAGTTATTTCCCGACGAAGGGATTCCGGGTGTCCGTCAATGCCCGATACATGTTCTACGGAAAGCAGGAAGGGTGGGACGAGGTAACGGACAGCCCGGCATACAGTCCGATCAAACCGTACTTCGTAGGTTTGTCATCCCTCTCCGGCGCCATGACTTCCGGCCGCTTCACCTTCATCCCGCACCTGTATTTCGGATTTACCAACGCTACTCCGAACGCCATCCACCCGATGCACAGGCTGGCGGCGGGCGGCCTGGTGGCCGGTCGCTATTACGACAACCAGATTCCCTATTTCGGGACGGTCCGGGGATGCCGTACCTACACGGGTTTCATCCTCTCCCCGCAAGCGGACATCCAGTTCCAGCTCAATCGGAAGAACTTCCTGACAGCCCGGGGAGCCTTGCTTGGCGACAACCTGAAATTCTCGCAGATATTCCGGGATGAATTGACTCCGCCCGCCTATGCCTTCGGACTGGAATTCGGCCGCAAGACCATCGCCGGACCGCTCAAGGTAGGCGTGGTCTGGGACAGGAACAGCCATTTCAACGGCTATTTCTCCTTCGGATACGACTTTTAGCGGATGCTGGGGGGAGGATATTCCCCGGTTTTTTAAAAAAATAAGGACAAATTCGCATATTTTCCTTATATTTGAGGAAATATGGCGTTCCTGACCGAACGCTCAAGGACCCGTCCTTCGAGAAAGACACTAACACTAACACAAAACACTGATATGGGAAAAGAAATTTCAAGACGATCCTTCCTGAAGACAGGAACGGCCGCCGCCCTCGGACTCTCCATGATGCCCGGGAAAGTGTTCGCCAAAAATGAAAACGAAGCCCCGGCCCCGCTGGACCGGAAGCTCAAGATCCTGGGCGTGGGTATCGGCGGCCGCGGCGCAGCCGACCTGGCGGCCATGGAGACCGAAGAAATCATCGGCCTGTGCGATGTGGACTGGAAGTATGCCGCCCACGTTTTCGAGCGTTACCCCAATGCCAAGCGCTACAAGGACTGGCGCGTGATGTTCGATGAATTGCTGGATGAGGCGGACGCCGTCATGATCGCGACGGCCGACCACACCCACGCGATCATCGCCGCCGCCGCCATCCAGGCCGGCAAGCACGTTTACTGCGAAAAGCCGCTCACCCGCACCGTCTATGAGTCCCGTCTCCTCACCAAGCTGGCTGCCAAGTACCGCGTGGCCACCCAGATGGGCAACCAGGGCGCTTCCGCGGAAGGCGTGCGGAAAGTCTGCGAATGGATCTGGAACGGCGAGATCGGCGAAGTCACCCGCGTGGACGCCTTCACGGACCGTCCCATCTGGCCGCAGGGCCTGGAGCGTCCCGCCAAGGCGGAGAAGGTGCCCAAGACCCTCGACTGGGATCTCTTCCTGGGACCGGCCCCCTATCGTCCTTACCATTCCATCTACACCCCTTGGAATTTCCGCGGCTGGTGGGATTTCGGCACCGGCGCCCTCGGCGACATGGCCTGCCACATCCTCCATCCCGTGTTCAAGGCCCTGAAGCTCGGTTATCCGACCAAGGTACAGGGCAGCTCCACCGCCCTGCTCACCGAATCCTGCCCGCAGGCGGAGAAGGTCCGCTTCGTGTTCCCCGCCCGTGACAACCTGCCTAAGGTGGGCATGCCCGAAGTGACCATCACCTGGACCGACGGCGGCATCCTGCCGGACCGTCCGGAAGGCCTGCCGGCCGGCAAGAGCATGAACGACTCCGGCGGCGCCCTGATCTTCTACGGCACGAAGGACATCCTCATCTGCGGCTGCTACGGTGTCAACCCGTACCTCCTGTCCGGACGCAACCCGGAGGTTCCGCACGTGCTGCGTGAAATCAAGGTTTCCCACCAGCAGGACTGGATCCGCGCCTGCAAGGAGCATCCCGACTATCGTACGCCCAGCGCCTCCGACTTCTCCGAGGCCGGTCCGTTCAACGAGATGGTGGCGATGGGTGTCGTCGCCGTGCGTCTGCAGGACCTGAACCAGGAACTGGAGTGGGACGGTGAAAACATGAAGTTCACCAACATCCCGGAGGGTGCGACCATCCGCACGATGATCCACGACGGCTTCTCCATCACCGACGGCCATCCTACCTTCGAGAATGTCTATACGGACCCGGTGGATGCGAACCAGTTCGCCCGCGAACTCATCAAGCCGGTATTCCGCGATGGCTGGACACTCCCCGAACTCCCGTAATCAACTAAAAACAAGCTATATGAAAAAAATTCTTGCATTTGCTGCCATGACAGCCCTTCTGGTAAGCGCCGCTTCCTGCGGCAACCAGGGAAAGAAGAAGACGGCCGAGCCCGCCACCCCTGCCTACACGGTCGTCGAGGCCCCGCAGGTGGACCTGTCCACCTTCCCGGTCGATGACGAAGGTTATATCGTCCTGTTCGACGGCACCTCCACCAACGGATGGCGCGGTTACGGCAAGACAGCCCTTCCCTCCCGCTGGGGAATCGAGGACGGCTGCCTGAAGTTCAGCGGCACCGGCACCGGCGAAGGCCAGACCGGCGAAGGTGGAGACATCATCTTCGCCCACCAGTTCAAGAACTTCACCCTGGAACTCGAATGGAAGGTCTCCAAGGGCGGCAACTCCGGTATCTTCTACCTCGCCAAGGAAGTGACCACCAAGGACGAGAACGGTGCCGAGCGTTACGAGCCCATCTACATCTCTGCGCCGGAGTACCAGGTGCTGGACAACGCCAACCATCCGGACGCCCTCCTCGGCGTGGACGGCAACCGCCAGTCCGCCTCCCTGTATGACATGATTCCGGCCGTTCCGCAGAACCAGAACCCCTTCGGCGAGTGGAACAAGACGAAGATTCTCGTGTACAAGGGCACCGTCGTGCACTTCCAGAACGACGTGAAGGTCCTCGAGTATCACCTGTGGACCCAGCAGTGGACCGACATGCTCCAGGCCAGCAAGTTCTCCGAGAAAGACTGGCCCCTTGCCTTCGAACTGCTGAACAACTGCGGCGGCGAGAACCATGAGGGTTATATCGGCATGCAGGACCACGGCGACGACGTCTGGTACCGCAACATCCGTATCAAGCTGATGGACTAACGCCTTATGAAAGGACACATTCTTTCCATCGCCCTCCTCGCCATGGCCTTCATCCCCTCCTGCTCCCCCAAGGAAGCCGCGCCCGTGAAAAAGGACATGTGCGTGCAGATGTACTCCGCCCGCAGCATCCTCAACCACGACAACTATGCCGACATCCTGAAGGAGATCGCTGCGATGGGTTACACGGCCGTGGAAGCCGCCAGCTACGACGGTGACAACGGTCTCATCTACGGCGACACACCCGAGGTGTTCAAGCAAAAGGTGGAAGCCGCCGGCATGAAGGTGCTCTCCGCCCATGTCTCCCGTGGCCTCTCCCGTGAGGAGTTGGACAGCGGCGACCTCAGCGCCGCCCTCGCCTGGTGGGACAAGTGCATCGAGGTGCACAAGAAAGCCGGCATGGAGTACATCGTCACACCTTGGATGGGCCTCCAGGAGAACCTGAAGGACCTCCAGGTCTATTGCGACTACCTGAACGAAGTGGGCCGCCGCTGCAAGGCCGCCGGCATCAAGTACGGCTACCACAACCACGCCTACGAGTTCGAGAAGGTGGAAGACCAGGTGATGTACGACTACATGCTCCAGCACACGGATCCGGACCTGGTATTCTTCCAGATGGACGTGTACTGGGCCGTCATCGGCAAGGCCTCCCCGGTGGACTACTTCAAGCGCTATCCCGGCCGTTTCAAGATGCTCCACATCAAGGATGAATGGGAAGTGGGCCAGAGCGGCATGGTGGGCTTCGACGCCATCTTCAAGAACGCCGAACTCGCCGGTCTCGAGAACTTCGTCGTGGAGATCGAGCGCTACAGCTACGAAGACATCCGCAAGAGCTTCGTCGAGAGCGCCGACTACCTCCTCAACGCTCCGTTCGTAAAGGCAACCTACGCGAAGTAAAAGGCTGCAACATCCTATCAAGCAGGAGGAAAGCTACGCAATGAGTTTTCCTCCTGCTTCTTTTTCCCTTCATCGAACCGCATTTGAGGGCGGAAGATAATCTGGACCTCTTTCCTGGTGGGACGGTCCGTGCCGGGCTCCATGTCGGCTTTCAGCGGTATCGCCATGTCGGGAGGACGCTTGACGGCTAACTCCCATTTTGAGGGGGCTCTGCCCCCTAATGCCCCCGGCGCTCCCGGCCTATAAGTCCTCGGGACTAGCCCTCGGACACGGCCTCCGCTCTGCCGTCTGATGACGGCTTTTCCGCGCCCTCCCTCCGGCTCCCCAGCTGCTGAAAGCCGGATATCCGCCCGACCCGAACGGTCCCGCCTGGAAAGGGGCCCCATAGCTGCCTAGGCAGGACACACCTTTGTCATTACAGGACATCCGTGAAAACTTGAAGAGCACCAACACCCCATATATGAAGCAGGAGGCCGATTGGCGCTCTTTAAGCTGTTTCAGGGAGACGTCTGAAGAGCACCGATCGGCCATATACGCCGTACAAGGCCGATTGGGCGTCTTTAAGTTTTCACGATTGGGAAAGGGTTCCGGACGCAGGAGGAGGAAGATCAAAAAAGGGACCGACTCAGCAGGAGTCAGTCCCTTTTTGATACGAAAGAGCGCTTTAGGCCTGATCCCACTGGGTGCGGAGCAGGTTGACGGCGGCGGTGAGGGTGGCGACGCGGTCCTCGGAACGGCAGCCGCACTCGAAGCTGACGTAGTGTGGATAGCCGAGTTCCTTGAGGGCGCGGAAGCCATCGACATAATTGTCAACATCTCCGTCTTCGCCAGGCATGATGCGGTTGCCGCGGCTGGCGATATGGACGTGCTGCAGGTAAGGACCGGCGGACATGAAGGCGGCGTAGTCGGAGGTTTCCTCCTGCATGTGCCAAAAGTCGCCCATGCACTTGACACCGGCGCTGTCGGCATCGCGGCAGATGGCGGCGGCATCGCTCACCAGGCGCATGTAGAAGGCTTCCTTGCGGTTGAGCGGTTCCAGGATGACGGTGGTTCCGCAGCTGACGGCGAATTCTCCGAGGTCATGGAGCTGGGCGCAGAGGAAGTCGCGGGTTTCCAGCGTGTGCGGGAGGGAGGGAGTCTGCCAATTGAACACCGGGACCATGATGACGCCCGTGGAGCCGAGCTCACCCGCGGCGCGGACGATGTCCCGCATGGTCGTGTCGAACTGCGCTTTCACGGAGGGGTCTTCGGCCAGGATAAAGCCGTCGAAGCCGGCACAGATGGCCGAGACCTTGATGTTACGGCCATTCAAGGCCTCCCGGATCTCCGTGACCCGGCCGGAAAGGCCCTTGCCGCCGGGTTCGAAGCCGGTAATGCCCAGGCTTTCCATGAAGTCCAGCTTCTCGGCCAGGGTCTGGCCCGGAGTCACGCCCTCCTGGAAGGAAAGGTTCAGCGGCGTGGCAGGGGATTTTTTCTCCTCCTTGGCAGAAGCGCAGGAGACGACGGCGCCGGGCGCGGCCATAAGGGCGGCAGCACCGGCGAGAGAGGTCTTCAGAAAGGTTTTCCTATCCATACGTGCGTACTATTTGCCCGAACCGGGAACCGGAACGGTATATTTACCCATATCCATCTTGCCCAGCTCCAGCTTCTCCGGCAGGCAGTCCATCTCGGAGGCGCTGATCTCGTCCCAGGTAACGGTGTTGCCGGTGTAGGCGGCTTCGCGGCCCATGATCCCGCAAAGGGAGGAGATGCCGCATTCGGTCGCTTCGTTATGCATCTCGCCCTTCCGGATGTGGTTCACCCAATCCACGTGCTCGAGGACATAGGCGTTCTCCTGGGCGTAGGTCGCCCGCATGGTCTCGTAATCGAATTCCCAGATTTTGTTCCCGTTCAGGTCGAAGATGGCGTCATCGGCGGATCTCCAATAACCCTTCGTTCCCCGGACTTCCTCGCTGACGTTGTTCGAGCAGCCGTCGATCTGACGGCACATGCTGTGGAGATGGACGCCGTTCTCAAACTCGAAGTCAACGCTGAAGTTGTCGTACTGGTCGCCGGTGACACGGCGCTGGCGGCTGCCGAAGGCGGTCGCCCGGACCGGGCGCTTGTATCCGTTCATCCAGTTGAATACGTCGATGTTGTGGACATGCTGCTCGACGATGTGGTCACCGGAAAGCCAGGACCAGTTCACCCAGTCGCGGATCATCCACTCCATGTCGCTCCAGCCCTTCTGGCGCTCCCGGTACCAGAGCATACCCTGGTTCCAATAGACATTTCCCCCGGTGATCTCGCCGATCAAGCCTTCCTGGATCTTCTGGAAGGCCGCCACATAGGGACGCTCATGATGGCGCTGGGTGCCCGTCACGACGCTCAGGCCCTTGGCTTCGGCCTGCTTGGCCGTGGCCATGATGGTCCGATAGCCCTTGGCATCCACGCAGATGGGTTTCTCCAGGAAGGAGTGGACGCCCTTGGAGGTAGCATACTGGAAATGGGTCGGACGGAAGACGGGCGGCGTGGCCACGATGACCATATCCACCCCGGAGTCGATGACTTTCTGATAAGCGTCAAAGCCCGTGAAGCAATGATCCTCAGGGACTTCCTGTCCATGTTTCTGGGCGATGGCCTCGCGGGCGGCCTGGACCCTGTCGGGGAACACGTCGCCAAGGGCGGTGATGGTGATGCCGTTCGCCGCGGTGAGGAGATCGCCCACGGCACCGGTGCCGCGGCCGCCGCAGCCGATGAGACCGGCCTTGAGGGGACGGCCGTCGATGGCCTTGTCAGGCAGTTCGGGGACGTAGTAGGAACCGGCTTCCCGGAGCGGGGTGACCTTGGCTTCCTTTTTTCCGCCGGAGCAGGCGGTGAGGAGTTGTCCGCCCACCAGACCGGCCGCGCCGACGACGGCGGTGGTCGTGAGGAAGGACCTTCTGTTCATCTTTGAGCTCATAACCGTGTGTATGTTTTAATTATTCAATATTTTCTGGCACTTCGCAAACGACGCGGAAGCCGATGGCCTTGACATCGGAGTACCACCAGATGCTCTTGGGATTCTGCGGGTCGGTGCGCAGCCAGTCGTCGTGGCGGGTATGGCTGCGGGCCGCGCAGCGGACGTCGCCGGCGGCATCGGCATAGGAACCGCCGCGGACGACGAATTCCTCACCGTCCTGAGGGCCCTTCGGGTCCAGGGCGCCGTCGGAAATCCGGTCGTACGCATCCGGGGCGTACCGGTCGGAGCAGTACTCCATGACGTTACCGAGCATGTTCTTGAGGCCGAAGGGATTGGCCTTGATCCAGGAAGGCTCCTGCGTATGGGCCGGGGAGTTGCCGCTGTACACCACGTAACGGGCGATCATCGTCGTGTCCGTTCCGAAGAGGCGCCGCAGTCCCCGGGGATCGTAGCGCTTGGGATCGCCCTCGAAGAAGTAGGGCGTATCGGTACCGCCGCGGGCGGCATATTCCCACTCCGCTTCCGTGGGAAGGCGGTAGTGCTTGCCGGTCTTGAGCGACAGCCACAGGCAGAAGGTTTCCGCGGCATAATGCGTCATGGTGATGGCCGGACGGTCTCCCATGCCCCAGCCCTGGTCGGGAAGGCCGAAAGGCGGGGTGGGACCGGTGACGGCGTCCAGGCCGGGCCGGCTGTTGGCTTCATAGACGACGGCGGGCGGGGTACGTCCCTCGGACATGGTCTCGTTGTAGAAACTCCAGAACTGCCGCCAGGTGATTTCGGTCTCCGCCATGAAGAAGCGGGAGATGCGGACCCGCTTCTGCGGCCCCTCGTCCTCGCGGCGTCTCGGCTCGTTCTCCGGGCTTCCCAGCATGAATTCGCCGCCCGGAACGGCAATCATCCGGATCGACGCGTTGGTTCCGGGGACGGTTTCCGTAAAGGATTCGAAGCGCTCGGGAGTGGCCGGTGCCTCATAGATTTCACCGCTGCCGGTATCGACCTTGCCCTGCAGTTTCTTGTGGGAGTATCCTTCGATGTAGTGGCCGGCGTTGAGATGGCAGCTGACGCAGGAAAGATGGAGCTTCTCGGCATTCTCCTCGTAGTAGAGATGGGCGGCGATGCCATCGTCGCTGATACCCTCCGGGAACAGGTTCTGGTGGCATTTCAGGCAGGAGGCGTTATAGACGATCCGCTCGGCATGATCCACGGAACGCTTGGCGGCCCAGTCGATCTCGTCCGGGTCCTTGGTCATCTTCGCCCACATGTCCTTGGCGCCCATCTTGATCTTGACCATGTAGAAACGGGCGATACCGTCCTCCTTCGGAGGCAGGTGGCAGGCGGCGCAGTCGGTGACGACGCCGCTTCCGTTCAGATAGTGGGGAGACTGTTTCCAGAGCAGGTCGGCCTCCTCATGGTAATGGCAGCGCATGCAGGAGTCGTTGGTGGACGTATAGGTGTCCACGGACACCAGGGCCACCATCGATACAATGCCCAGTGCCAAACCTCCAAGAACGGCGCCCCAGATGATACGTTTCTTGCCCATGACGAGTTACAGATTTTCAAAGATACGAAAAAAGAGGGAAAATCCGGCTGAAAATCCGTATCTTTCGCAAGAAAAAAACACATCTCATGAAAAGCAAGCTGACCGTACTGTCTCTCCTCACACTGCTGACCGCATGCACGGCCGGGGACCCCGTCATCACCGTCTCCGGCGGAAAGATCCAGGGTATCGTATCCGAAAACCCCGAGGTCACCGTCTTCAAAGGCATCCCTTATGCCGCGCCGCCCGTGGGCGACCTCCGCTGGCAGGCGCCTCAGCCGGTGAAGCCGTGGGAAGGCGTCCGTACCTGCGACACGTTCGGGCGCATCGCCTGGCAGCCCGGCAATGCGCCCGGCACCTTCTACGGCGACGAATTTTACTGGGAAGGAACGCCCGAGCCCAGCGAGGACTGCCTGTACCTGAACGTATGGGCCCCGGCCAAGACCGTCGGCAAGCCGGAAGCCGGACTTCCCGTCACCCTCTGGATCCACGGCGGCGCTTTCATGAACGGCTATGGCTACGAAGTCACCATGGACGGAGACGAATGGGCGAAGCGGGGCGTCATCCTCGTCACCATCAACTACCGCCTCGGCACCTTCGGTTTCCTGTCCCACCCCGAACTGACGGCCGAGCAGGGCCAGTCCGGTAACTACGGCATGATGGACCAGATCGCCGCGCTCCAATGGGTCCATGACAACATCGCGGCCTTCGGCGGAGATCCGTCCCGGGTCACCGTCTTCGGACAGAGCGCCGGCGCGATGAGCGTGAAGAACCTCCTCGCCTCTCCCTGCTCCCGCGGCCTTCTCGCCGGAGCCATCATCCAGAGCGGCGGCGGTATCGGCCTCCGTTCCCTCTCCCCCACCGGCGGCATTCCGCAGTCCTTCTATGACGAGCAGGGAAAAGCCATCATGGACCATTCCAGCCTCACCGACCTCTCCCTGATGCGGGAGGCCTCCGCCGAGACCGTCTTCGCCGCCTCCGGCAAGTATTCCGCCGACGGGAAGGGCTGGGTGATGCTGTCCCCGCACATCGACGGGAAAGTCCTGACCGAGGACTTCGACCAAGCCCTGTACGATGGGTCCCTGGCACCGGTTCCCATCATGATCGGCTACAACAAAGACGACATGGGCCTCCTCGCCGGCGAGCCGGTGGACCGCTTCTGCGCCGTCCGCGACTCCCTGGGCTTCCCGGTCTATGAATACGAGTTCCTCCGCGAACTCCCCACCGATGAGGCGCATCCGAAGTCCGCAGCCGGCGCCTTCCATTCCGCCGAGCTCTGGTACATGTTCGGCACCCTCTCCCGCAGCTGGCGCCCCTTCACCGAGGCTGATTACGCCCTTTCAGAGCGGATGCTGGACGCCTGGACGGCCTTCTGCAAGACGGGCAACCCCGGCTGGGACGCCTATAAGCACGACAAGCCCTTCAAGCAGGAATTCGACATCCAGTAGCGTTTTCCGCCCTTTTAAACAAGGGAAGAAAAGATTGAACAGGAGGATACTGTCCGATTGGTCGGAGCGCATTACCTTTGCATCCGACCAATCTGACACTGAAATGAAACGACTCCTGATCCTCTCCGCAGCCTGCCTCCTGGCGCTGCCGCTCAGCGCACAATGGATGCGCCAGCCCACCCCGAACGACACGCTCCAATCCACCCGCACCCTTCCGGACGGGAAGGTCCTGTTCCAGATCTATGCGCCCGAGGCGCAAACGGTCTCCGTGACCGGAGACCTGCCGTGGGGTAATCCCGTCCGCTTCGAAAAAGCGGAGAACGGCGTCTGGAAAGGCCTCTGCGACGGCCTTGGCGAGGGCGTGTTCCGCTATTCCTTCGTCGTGGACGGCGTACGTGTCCAGGACCCCAAGGCGCCCCTCTCCGCCGAACAGGCCTCTCTCCTGACCGTAGGGGAAGGCTACGTGAAGGACGTTCCGCACGGGGCCGTCGCCCAGCGGTACTACTATTCCAAGAACCTCAAGCAGATGCGCCGGCTCCATGTATGGACCCCGGCCGGGTATGAAAAGACCACGGAAAAGCTGCCGGTGCTGTATCTGATCCACGGCGGTGGCGACAATGACGCCTCCTGGCCCGGCGTGGGCGCGGCCGGATGGATCCTGGACAACCTCCTCGCCGAGGGGAAGATGGTCCCGATGATCGTCGTCATGCCCAACGGTACCATTCCCGTGCAGAACGAGGTCCCGCCGTTCGCCGAGGACATGGTCTCCTCCATCATCCCTTTCATCGAAGCCAACTACAATGTCCTCACGGATAAGGACCACCGCGCCGTGGCCGGCCTGTCCATGGGCGGCATGGAGACAATGGAAGTAGCCTTCAACCACCCCGAGATGTTCTCCTATGTCTGGGTTCTGAGTTCTTCCCTCGCCCCCGGACAGGATCCGGCGGCCGAAAGCGCCCGGCTCCGCGTGAAGGAGAACGCTGCGAAGATGAACCGCAGCTTCAAGGCCCTCGTCTTCACGCAGGGCGGTCCCACCGACATCGCGTACAAGAACTGCGAAAACACCCGCGCGCAGCTCACCAAGGACGGACTCCGCTTCGACTATATGGAGAACGCCCAGGCCGGCCACAGCTGGACCACCTGGCGGGCCGATCTCCAGGTTCTCGCTCCCACCCTGTTCAAATAAAGGCACTTGCGAGGCGCTTTGAACAAGTACGAAAAAAAATGAACAAGCCGTTTTCCCCACCGGAAAACAATTGAACGGTACACATAAGGAACGCAGAAACCAATCCGTACCTTTGCCATCGGTACAACCAGCCAAACAACCATTAATTCATAACATCATGAAACACATCCTCACAACCGTCGCCCTGTCCCTGGCCATCGCCGGCGCGATGAACGCCCAGGAACTGACGAACTTCAACTTCGGCGGACGCCAGAAGCCCATCGTCTCCCCGGAAATCCAGAACGACAGCGTGACCTTCCGCCTGAAGGCCGACTACGCCACCGTCGTCAAGCTCAGCGGATCCTGGATGCCCAACCCCTGGGGCGGCACCATCGACATGCACCGCGTCGAAAACAACGTCTGGGAAGTGAAGATCCCGCTGCCGGAGCCGGAAATCTACACCTATAATTTCGTCGTGGACGGCGTCATGGTGAACGACCCGCAGAACGTTTATGTCCAGCGTGACGGCACCCGCTATCTCCCGATGTTCACCGTTCCGGGCAAGCGAACCGAGAACTATGGTGAAGCGACCCAGCACGGCACCGTGAGCCATCCCTGGTATCACAGCGAGATCCTGGGCATGGACCGCCGCCTGACCGTCTATACTCCATACGGCTACGAGGCCAATCCCAAAAAGAAATATCCGGTCCTGTACCTGCTGCACGGCGCCGGCGGTGACGAAGAGGCCTGGACCTCCATGGGCCGTACCGCCCAGATCCTGGACAACCTCATCGAGAAGGGCCTTGCCGAGCCGATGATCGTCGTCATGCCCAACGGCAACGCCAACCAGGCGGCCGCCCGCACCCTCGGTATCCCTGAGAAGCCGATGCAGATGCGCTGGGACCGTGACGCCATCGCGAAGATGAGCGAAGCCGAGCGCGACCTCCTCATGAACGGCTACGTCCGGAGCCTCTGCACCGAAATCGTCCCCTTCATCGAGAAGAACTTCCGTGCCATTCCCAAGCCCGCTTCCCGCGCCATCGCCGGCCTGTCCATGGGCGGCGGCCACACCATCTCCGCTTCCGTCCTGTATCCGGAGCTGTTCGACTACATCTGCCCTCTCTCCGCGGCCGGTGACGCCACGCCCGAGCAGCTTGCCGCCCTCAAGAAGGCCGGCGTGAAGCTCTACTTCCTCGCCTGCGGCAACACCGACTTCCTGTTCCAGCGGGCTGAGGACATGCACGCCAAGCTCAATGAACTGGACTTCCCGCACGAATACTTCGTCTCCGACGGCGGCCATGTCTGGTCCAACTGGCGCCTGTACCTGAACACCTTCGCCCAGAAGCTGTTCAAGTAAACCCTGATCGACAACCAACCATCATTACCTAATCAACATGAGAAAATCCAACTTGCTCAAGCGAGTGGTGTCCGTTGCACTGGGGCTTGTCCTCGGTGCCGCGGCATTGCTTGCGCAGAACACCATCACGGTGACCGGCACGGTCACGGATGCCCAGAAGGAGCCGATCATCGGCGCTTCTGTCCTGCAACAGGGCACCACCGTCGGTGCAGCGACCGACGTGGACGGCAACTTCACGCTCACAGTGCCTGAGGGCGCAGTCCTCGAGTTCTCCTCCATCGGCTTCGAAACCCGTACGCTCCGGGCCACGTCCAAGATGAACGTCATCCTGGTGGAAGATTCCGAGCTCCTCAATGAGACGGTGGTCGTCGGTTACG
The DNA here is from genome assembly GCA_002361625.1 of Bacteroidales bacterium UBA3289. Classification (GTDB taxonomy): domain Bacteria; phylum Bacteroidota; class Bacteroidia; order Bacteroidales; family UBA932; genus Cryptobacteroides. The sequence goes on from DETL01000002.1 coordinate 30,529, forward strand.
GTGTCCAGAAGAGGGAGTCCCTGACGGGTTCCATCAGCCAGATCCGATCCGAGGACATCGCTGCCACCAAGACCGCCGACGGCGTCGCCGCCCTGCAGGGAAAGATCCCGGGCCTGCTGATCACCCAGAACAGCGGCAAGCCGGGCGCCTTCGCCTCCGAGATCAACCTCCGTGGCTTCGGCACCCCGATGGTCGTCGTGGACGGTGTCGTCCGCAGCACCACCCGCACCCGTAAGTCCACCACCTACAACACGAACCCGAACGCCCTGGAGTCCTACACGGACCTCTCCGTCCTCCAAGAACTGAATCCGGACGACATCGAGAGCATCTCCGTCCTGAAGGACGCCTCCGCGACCATCTACGGTCTCGGCGCCCAGAACGGCGTCATCCTCATCACCACCAAGAAGGGCCAGGTACGCAAGCCTTCCGTGAACTTCTCCGCCAACGTGAGCCTGGCTTCCCCGGTCGTCCCGCGCGACGTGGAGAGCTGGACCTCCTTCATGAAGTGGGAGAACGCCATGTCGGACGTCGCCAAGATGAGCCACCGCTTCTCCGACGAGACCATCGCCGCCTATGAGCGCGGTGACGAGGGACTGGTCTATACCGACTGGTACAATGAAGTCTATCGCAAGTTCGCCGTCAACCAGCAGTACAACGTTTCCCTCACGGGCGGTACCGAGACGGTCAACTACTACTTCGGCGCCAACTATGCCGACGACAACCCCGTCCTGAAGGGCGACGCCTACGGCTACAAGCGTTACGGTTTTAACGGCAACATCTCCGTCAAGCTCACCCCCGCGCTCACAATGCGCTACACCACCAGCGTCCGCCAGAGCAACAACCTGGGCATGGGCGACTTCGATATGGACTGGAACATCTTCTACTACATCTACCAGTCCAACCCGATGGTAGGCGTCCACACCAAGGACAATCCCAACCACTACTCCGACGTGGAAGAGCACACCAACCCGGTCGCGCTCCTGGACACCGACGCCTCCGGTTTCACCAAGACCGACCGGAAGGACTTCAGCAACACCGTGGACTTCACCTACGACGCTCCTTTCCTCAAGGGCCTGCAGTTCCAGGCGACCGGCGCCTATGACTTCGGCCGCATGAAGCAGCGCACCCTCGTCAAGAAGATGAAGCTCTACAACTACCTGACCGACATCTCCGAGCAGGGCATGGAGACCCGCCAGGAAACCCAGTATGCCGAGATGTGGAACGACAACACCCGCGTTTACGGCCGTTTCCAGGCCCTGTACAACCGCCAGTTCGGCGCGCACAACATCTCCGCCATGCTGGGCGGCGAGCTCACCAGCATCACCAATGCCATGATCGGCGCTTCCCGCTATTATGGCGTGGACGGCGACCATTACCTCTACACCCACGACGTCATCAACCAGGCCCTCGCCTCCCGTGACGACAACCAGGGCACCCGTTCCTCCAGCCGGACCGCCGGCTACATCGGCCGCCTGAACTACAACTACATGGGCAAGTACCTCGTGGAGGTCATGGGCCGTTACGACGGCAACTACATGTTCCAGAGAGGAAAGCGCTGGAGCCTGTTCCCGTCCTACTCCGTGGGCTGGCGCATCTCCGAGGAGAAGTTCTTCAAGAACATCTTCCCCTACGTGAACAACCTCAAGTTCCGCTGGTCCGACGGTTTCACCGGCGCCCCGCAAGGCTCCGCCTACGCGTACATCAACGGCTACACCGCCAGCGGCTCCTGGGTATTCTCCGACGGCGGCACCACCACCGGCTATGCCAACAGCCAGGTCGCCAACACCATTCTCACCTGGGCCAAGGTCCGCATGATGGACTTCGGCGTGGACTGGGAGCTGTGGCAGGGCAAGTTCGGCGGTACCTTCGACTGGTTCAAGCGCCAGATGCTGGGCACGGCGGCCGTGCGCAACGCCTCCCTCCCGGACTTCTACGCCGTCTCCCTCCCGTCCGAGAACCTCAACCGCAGCGAGAACGTGGGTATGGAACTGTCCCTGTACCACCGCAACAGCATCGGCAACTTCTCCTATCGCGTCCAGGCGACGGCCACCTTCTCCCGCAACCGTCCCACTTACATCGAAAGTGAAAATACCCGGGTGTACAAGTCCTCCATGGACTACTGGAAGAACGGCACCCTGAACCGCTGGAACGGTTACATGGGCGGCAGCACCTATCACTGGACCGGAAACCGTTTCACCTCCGTGAACGACGCCAACGCCAGCGAGGTCCTCTACACCACCGACGGCTCCAAGGAAGGCAACCGCGGCCTGATCGTGGGCCAGTATGAGCTGGTGGACCGCAACGGGAACGGTTACATCGACGGCGAAGACGTGTTCTACACCTGGGGTGGCGGCAATCCTCCGCTCCAGTTCGGCCTGAATTTCAGCGGCAGCTACAAGAACTTCGACTTCGCCCTCCTGTTCAACGGCGCGACCATGAAGTACAAGAGCTACGGCCTGAGCGCTTACGCCGGCTTCGGCAAGCTCAACTACCTGCCGTCCCACTACACCGACGCCTACCATGTGGCGAACTACGGCGACGATCCCTGGAATCCTGAGACCCAGTGGGTGGAAGGTTACTGGCCGGCCCTGGTCCGCGTGGCCCAGGTGGGCTCCTACAACAGCCCGTCCTACGGCAACAACCAGCCGTACAACTATGTGAATGCCAGCTTCCTCCGTCTGAAGACCATCGAACTGGGCTACCGCGTGAGCCCGAACTTCCTCCGGAAGATGGGCATCAAGAGCGCCCGCGTCTTCTTCAACGGCGGCAACCTGCTGACCATCTGCAACCCGCTCCTCAAGTATGTGGATCCCGAATCCAACGACAGCGGCCGCGCCGGCGGTGAATTCCAGATCAACAAGACCTACAGCTTCGGTTTCAACCTCAACTTCTAATCCTTCCGAGACAATGAAAAAGATATTTGGATATATCCTGGTGGCCGGTCTCTCCTTCTCACTCGTCTCCTGCGACAAGTTCTTCGACGACATGGAAGGCGACCTGAGCAAAGTGGCGGCCGAAGACCTGCAGTCCTCCGAGAACGGCATGCTGGCCCTGCTGGCCAACCTGTATTCCAGCCTGCCCGGCATGAGCATGACGGACAACGACAAGTACCAGATGTTCGGCAACACCGCCCGCGACGTTCCCGACTACAAGAACACGACCCCCGGTTTCTGGGACTACCGGACCATCCGTGCCGTCCACAAGTTCATGGAGGTGGTCGAGTCCGCCCGTGAGAGCGGCGCCATCGACGACGAAAAAGCGGACGCCTACATGGGCGAGGCCCTCTTCCTGCGTGCCTGCTTCTATTTCGCCAATGTCCGTACCCACGGCGGCATCCCGATCGTGGAGAAGGCGCTGGACGACGAGTACGAGCCCGGCAGCGACAACGCCGGCCTGTACTATCCGCGCAAGACCGAGAAGGAGTCCTGGGACTGGGTCCTCGGCCAGTTCGACCAGGCCATCGCCCTCCTTCCCGCTTCCCAGGGGAACAAGAGCCTGCGTGCCAACAAGTACACGGCCTACGCCATGAAGGCCCGCGCAGCCCTGTGGGCCGCTTCCGAGAGCAAGTACTGGAACCGCGCCCCCATCAACTCCAGCTATGAGGCGGTCAAGAAGAGACTCACCTACATGGAGAGTTCCTATGCCGACGGTTACTACAAGCAGGCGATCGACGCTGCGGATGCAGTCATCAGCTCCGGGGTCTATTCCCTGTACGGCGGTGTCCCGAACGACATCACGGCCGCCATCACCAACCTGAACGACCTGTTCCAGACCTACCAGTTCTCCGAGGGCATCTTCGGCCGTTCCTACAAGACCGGCGACTCCGAGACCACGAACGGTACCGACAAATGGGTCCCCAACCAGTTCGCCGTGGGTTACACCGGCACCGGCGCCGCCAACTACGCCGCGACCCTGAACCTCGCCGACGAATACGACTACTATGACGCCGAGGACACCCGCAACCGCAAGAGCGGCAAGATCCAGACCCTCGTGTCCGGCGACGAGAACGACTATCTGGCCGATCCCCAGAGCCAGTTCACGGCCGCCAAGGTGGCTGACTACAAGCACTACAACTCCGTCCAGGAGCCCTTCCTGCTGAAGGACGCCCGCTTCCAGGCCTGGGTCATGTATCCCGGCTGCACCTTCCGCGGCATCACCGTGTACATGGAAGGCGGCATGGTCAAGCCCGACGGTTCCGTGTCCGTGTATCCCAACTCCAACGCCTCCGGTGACGGCAACATCGGTGTCGAGAAAAACGGCGTCACCTACTATCCGTACGGCGGCGCCGGCATCAACAACTCGTCCTTCATGGGCCTTCTGACCGACAAGAACTCCAACAACCGCAACTCCTACTGCTTCTCGCCCCGCAAGTTCCTGGACCAGAACAGCGCCAACCAGTATGTCCAGTCCCCGTACTATGACATCCGCTACGCCGAGGTCCTCCTGACCTATGCCGAGGCCGTGGCCGAGAGCGGCCAGGGCGACGTCACCAAGGCTGCGAAGTGCCTGAACGACATCCGCCACCGGGCCGGCTTCAAGGACGATGTGGCCCTGACCATCGAGAACATCCTGCATGAGTGGAAGGTGGAATTCGCCTTCGAGAACAAGTGGAGCAACGTCCTGTACCGCCGTCGCGGTTTCTACAATCCGACCAACGTCTCCAACGTGGAAGAGGGCACCGTGGGCCGCAAGCTCACCCTCATCCCGATGGTGGACCTCTCCGGCGAGAAGGCCCAGTGGATCTTCCTCCGCTCCCTTCCGATGACGGCGACGAGCGCCTGGGGCTACAGCGGCATCCTCTCCTTCAACTCCGAGGACTACTACGCCCAGATTCCGAACTACGTGAACAACAAGATTGAACCCAACAACAAATAATGACCGAGATGAAAAAGTTTGTCAATATACTCGCCGTCACCCTTTCCGTCGCCGTCGCCGCGTCCTGCAGCATGTTTGAGCTGGACAACTACGAGGGTCCCAACGCGAAGGTCTCCGGCAAGCTGGTGGACGCCGAAACCGGCGAACTCATCGGCGTGGAGGCCGCCTTCTCCCAGGAAATCGACTGGGCCAACGTGGACTGGGCGACCTGGACCTTCCCCATGATCACCGTTTCCAAGGGTTCCCTCGTCGTGAACGAACTGGGATGGAAGGACAAGGAAGGCAACGAAGTGTACGAGGACCAGCGCTGGTTCATCCGCTTTGACGGCCGTTACCGCAACGACCTCATCTTCGCGGGCGACTACCGGGTCTTCTTCAAGGAGCTTCCCTGCTACGAGACCGACCAGGTCCTTTCCCTCAAGAAGGGCGAGAACCCGAACCAGGACCTCAAGGCCCTGCCGTTCTGCCGCATCGTGGACCCCAGGATCTCCTATGACAAGGCCGAGAACAAGGTGAAGGCCACCTTCAAGGTGGAACTCACCGACCCCACCAAGGCCAATGCCATCATGAACCTGAAGCTCTGCGGCAACGTCCAGCTGTTCGTGGGTGCAACCGTGTTCAACATGGTCTCCGCCGACGACGCCGGCGCCAAGAAGGACGGTTTCTCCTGGGGCACCATGACCTTCCCGGCCTGCCAGCCGGGCGAGGAGGTCACCCTTGAAATCAACGGCAACGATCCCAAGAACGCCGACCTGTTCAAGTACAACCAGGTCCGCTACTTCCGGATCGCGGCCATGGCCAGCGGCAACGGTTACAACACCCAGCAGGCCTACAACTTCTCCCCGATTTACAAAGTCTCCGCCGACTTCTCCTCCATCGAGGAGTACAAGTGGAGCGAGTAAGGGGCTGAAACCTGTACCTATGCATCGGGCCGGTCGCAGAAGCGGCTGGCCCCTTTTCTTTCCGGAAGGAAATTCATAATACATAAAACCGGAAAGGTGCACCGCATGGTGCACCTCTCTACGTTTATAATCCTAATTGTCAGACAGTTACATCTTCTTCACCAGCCAGTCCATCGGACTGCCCTCGGAATAGTCGTCCAGGAGAGGGACCCAGGAGAAGTGGGCCATCATCGGGGCGACACCCCAGCGGACGAGGTCTTCGTCGCTGTAGATGAGCATCTTGTCATCCGCAGCGCCCAGGCGCCTGCGGGCCTCGGTGTAGGCATAGGTGCTGGCCACCTTGCAGGTGCGGTCCGTCTCGGCGTGGACGAAGTACATCGGGAGCTTCACGAAAGCGTCAATGTCCATCGGAGAGAGCACCATGTCCGTGCCGTTCCACCGATAGACGCAGTCGCCGCGCCAGACCTTCTCCACGTCGTCGGCATACTGGCCGGGATATTTCTCCTCGACCTGGTGGATGGGGACGATCGGGTCCATGGAGCAGCAAGGGATGGCCGCCTTGAAGCGGTTCGCAAACTGCATCATGAAGCGCATCGTGCAGCCGCCGCCGCTGGAGGCGCCGGCGCAGAAGAGTCTGCCGCCATCGACCTTTCCCTCGGCAATCAGCTGGTCGATGAAGGCCATCTGGAGGGCGTTGTTGCGGTCGATCAATTCAATCTTTTCAGGATACAGGGAGGCGCTGTAATGGTAGTTCGGATTGGCGAGCGCGAATACGAGCGTGGCACAGGGAACGCCCTCCGTGGGCAGGGAAACCAGGCAGCGGTTGGCCGTCGCCACCGTCATCAGGTCCTTGTCATACTCGCCGCCGCCGATCTGCCACACGAGCAGAGGCGCGTTCGGGATGACCTTGCCGTCGGCATCCTTGGGCAGATGCAGCATGTACTCCCGCGTCAGGCCGCCGAAGGTGAAGGACCCGGTCTCGCAGTCGTCCAGGACGGCGATATGCTCTCCGGTGACCTGCGCGGCGGAGACATTGAGGGCGGAGTCCGCAGCGCAGTGCAACTCCCAGGGAATGCGTTTGAACCAGCCTTCCGGCTTGCCTGCCTTGTGGAAAGGCTTGGCGTCGATGCGAAGGACGTTCTTATTCACGGACAGGACGATGCCGTCGTCGGCGTATTCGACCGGCGCCTGGCCGGTAGCCGCGTCGATGAAAGCAGCAGGAACATTGTTCACGAGGTCGAAATCCTCCGCCTTCAATCCCTTCAGGGAACGGGGATTGGAAACGGTGATCTCAATGGCGTCCGCCTCCAGGCCGTAGTCGCCTACGACGGTGCACAGTTCGACCTTCTCCACCTGGGCAGAAGGCCTGGGGCCGCACGCTGCGGCAAGCAGGGCGACCCCAAGGATCAGAGATTGACGCATGATGACGCTTAGATAATGACTTCGGCCTGCTGGCGGATATCGTCAGAAGCGGCACCCAGAAGGAGGACGAGCTTGCCGTGCTCCAGGTCCCAAGCGTTCTTTTCCACGTTCCAGTAGCGGAGGTCCTTTACGGGGATTTCCAGGGTGACGGTCTTGGTTTCACCGGCGGCGAGGGTTACGCGTTCGAAAGCCTTGAGTTCCTTCACCGGCCATTCGACGGTCGCATCCGGACGGGAGACGTAGAGCTGGACCACCTCGTCGGCGGTCATGCCACCCTTATTGGAGAGGGTGAAGGTCACCTTCACGACATCCTTCTTCGCGGCGGCTTTCACGGCGCCGTACTCGAAATCGACATAGGAGAGGCCGTGACCGAATGCGAACATCGGTTTCACGTTCTTGGTATCGAACCAGCGGTAGCCCACGAGGGAGCCTTCCGTGTATTTGGAAACGGGTTTCGGGAGGGAGTCGATGAGTTTCTGACGTTCTTCACGGGACATTTTCAGCACGTCGGGACGGTACATCAGGGAGAACAGGTCCCCACCCGCGTTCGGATCCGGGAAATTGCCCAGGGCAAAGGCCGGAGAATCCTCAAGCTTGGCCGGGAAGGTGAACGGGAGCTTGCCGGACGGGGCGATGTCACCGAACAGGACCTCGGCGAGGGCGGTACCGCCTTCGGTACCGTTCCACCATGCCTGGACGATGGCCGGGGAGGCCGGTTCCAGGACGCGGAGGTCGGTGGGACCGCCGGAAACGAGAACGCTCACGAGGTTCGGGTTGGCTTCCCGAAGGGCGCAGACGACGGTTTCCTGACCGGTGGGCAGGAAGATATCCTTGCGGTCGGAGCCCTCCGTCTCGATGCTCTTGTTGGTGCCGCCGAAGAAGATGACCAGATCGGCATCCTTCGCCAGGGCGACAGCCTCGGCGAGGAGGGCGGGATCGGCCGGTTCGTCGATGGCGGCAGCTTCCAGCGGATTCGGCTCGGCCGGGGCGGGTCCCCAGCGACGGCCCGGGAAGTTCTTGTAACCGGGGGCATAGGTCACCTGGACATCGGCACCGGCACGCTTGCGGATACCTTCGAGCGGAGTCACCTCATAGAGAGCCTTCACGCCGGCACCCATGCCACCGCTCTGGGTCTTCAGGACGGCGTTCTGGCCGATGACGGCGATCTTCTTCACGCTCTTCGCGATCGGGAGCACACCGCCCTGGTTCTTGAGGAGGACGATGGACTTCTCGGCGACCTGCTTGGCGATGTCCTGGCACTCCGGCTGGGAGGTCATCTTGGTGTTGGCGACATCGTCCGGGACGGCCTCGACGGCATAGCGGACGCGGAGGATCTGCTTGACCTTCTCGTTCACCAGGGCCTCGGTGAGGGCGCCCGTGGCGATGGAGTCGATGACCGGCTGGCCCAGGTAGTTGGAGCCCGTCATCTGGACATTCAGGCCATGGAGCATCGCGCCCATGGTGCTGTGGGTGCCGCCCCAGTCGGACACGGTGAAGCCCTTGAAGCCCCATTCGCCGCGGAGGATCTCGTTCAGCAGATGCTCGTTTTCAGAGCAGTAGTCACCGTTCACCTTGTTGTAGGCCGGCATCACGCTCATGGCGCCGCCCTCGACTATCGCACTTTCGAAAGGTTTGAGGTAGATTTCCCGAAGGGTGCGCTCATCGATCTGGGCGTCCACGCTGCCACGGTTGGTCTCCTGGTTATTCACGGCGAAATGCTTGATACACACGGCAGTTCCCTTGTCCTGGACACCCTTGGTGTACTCCAGGGCCAGGGCGGCGGAGAGGATCGGATCCTCGCTCAGATACTCATAGGTGCGGCCGCCGACAGGCAGGCGCTGGATATTCACCGCCGGGCCCAGGATGACATCCTTGCCACGAAGGCGGGCCTCCGTGCCCATGCCGGTGCCGTACAGGTAGGCCATCTCCTTGGACCAGGTGGCCGCAAGGGCCGATCCGGTCGGAAAATAGGTGGCAGAGTCCAGCGTCCAGCCAGCAGACTGGAAACCGTTCGGGACGCCCTCCTCCCGGATGCCGAAGGGGCCGTCGGCATAGTGCATGTCGGCGATGCCCAGGCGCTCGACGCCGGCGGAAGACATGTTGGTCTTGGAGTGGAGCATGTTCACCTTCTCTTCCAGGGTCATCTGGGCGATGACCTGGTCGATCTTCTTGTCATTGACGGTCAGCCGGTCCTGCGGAGATGGAGCCGTCGCGCACGCGGCCACGAGCAGGGCGGCCGGAACGAGAAGCAAATACTTTTTCATATCGATGTGTTGGTTATCAGGCTATTTGAAAAGGAGCGGAACGAACTCGGAGAGGTAGATCCGCCAATTGCGCCAGATATGGCCGCCGTCGGTCTCCATGTACTTGTACGGGTAGCCGGCCGCGTCAAGTTTGGCCCGGAAATCGTTGTTGGCCTGGATCAGGAAATCGGTCTTGCCGATGCCGATCCACAGAAGGGCGGGCTTTTTCGAGAAGTAGGTCGCCAACTTGCCGTCCACGTTCTCATAGATTTCCTTGTGGGCGGCCGTCTGCTCGGAACCGGTGCCGATGGCGGCGGAGAACATGCCGGAATAGTTGAACAGGTCCGGGTTGTTCAGCGTGATGTACAGCGTGTGGAATCCGCCCATGGACAGGCCGCAGATGGCCCGGGACTGCTTCTTCGCGATGGTCCGGTAGTGACTGTCGATGAATTTCACCACCTCCGGGAACGAAGTCTCGAAGGTGCCCTCCATCGTCTGGGGCAGACTCATCGTCGGACGGGTGTAACCGGTGGAATTCTCCAGCGGAGCGGCTTCCTGGGAGATGTTGCCGTTGGTGAAGACGACGATCATGGGCTTCGCCTCGCCGCGGGCGATCAGGTTGTCGAGGATCTGCGTAGCGCGGCCCTGGGTCACCCAGGCATCCTCGTCGCCGCCGATACCGTGCAGCACGTACAGGACGGGATACTTGGCCTTGGGATTGTTCTCATAGCCGGCCGGGGTGTAGACCGTCAGGCGGCGGTCGAAGCCGGCCGTGGCGGAAGGATACCAGATCTTGGTCACAGAGCCGTGCGGGACGCGGTGGATGGCATACAGGTCGCTCCGGGCACCGGCCTCGGGAACGAGGAGGACGCTCGTGAGGGAGGCGACATCCCGGTTCACGAACACGTTGTTCGGGTCGATGACGGTGTTTCCGTCCACCCGGAACGTGTAGTTGTAGAGTTCAGGAGCCACCTTGAACGGAGTGGTGTATTCCCACACGCCGTTCTGTCCTTCCTTCAGGACGCCCACGCCAGGGAGATCGACAGTCATCTTGTTTCCGCCGAAATCCACCTCCTGCTTCACGGTGGGCAGGAAATCGCCGGTCACCTCCACCTTCACAGCCTTGGGAGCCTGGTAACGGAAGGTGACGGTACCATCGGCATTGATGACGGGAGATTCCACCTGGGGACCTCCCCAAAGGGCCTGCTGCGCAAAGGCGGAAACGCCCAGGAGCAGACCGGTCGCAAGAACAACTAATTTTTTCATACCAAATGGGTTATCTTTATACAAATATATGCTTTTTATTTCAGTTTCGAGTCCATGTCCAGCACCAGGATGCGCGGCCAGGGTTCCCACTCGGGCATGCCCGCCGCCTCGGGTTTTCCGGTCCGGGCGAAGCTCGTCCACAGGCGGCTGATCCGGTGCCCCAGTTCCACGGCATCCTCTCCCCCGCCCGTGAAAGTCCGGTGCAGGAGCACATTGTCAAAGACGAACGGGATCTCCAGGCAATGGGTGCTGCCCAGGGCACCGTCCAGGACGGGAGACTGCCAGACGAACTGATAGCAATACACCGGAGCGCAGCCGGCGCCCGTCCGGTCCGCGGCCTGCTTCCCGGCCAGCGGCTTGAAGATCGGATCCTCGCGGTCGCGCGTAAACTCATGATAGGTCGTGCCGATGATCGTAGGAATGTCCTTCGACAGGGCCAGGGCTTCGGGAGTACCGGGCTGGGCCGGAATAATCTCTCCGTCCACGACCGGGACCTGGCCGAAGAGGAGGGCGTTCAGGAAGTTCTCCGGCATCGCGCCGTCCTCCCGGGCTTCTTCGGACACTGTTTTAAGCGCTTGGTCATACGCCTGCAACAACGTCTCATAAGGGACATCGGCGATATCGTCGATCCGGGATGGATTCAGGCCCAGGTTCGCGACCGTCGCCGCCCCCACGCGGCGGGAGTACTTCGGGGCCATCAGCTCCGTGATGGAACCGCTTTCCACGATCGCTTTTCCGAACAGCCCCTTTGCAGAGGGCATGGCCATCAGGGTGCAGACCTTGCCGCCACCGCCGCTTTGGCCGAAGATGGTGACATTGGCGGGGTCGCCGCCGAAATTCGAAATATTGTCCCGGACCCATTCGAGGGCCTTCACGATGTCCATCATCCCGAGGTTGCCGCTATGGGCATACTTGGCGCCGTAAGCGGAAAGGTCCAGGAATCCCAGGACATTGAGCCGATGGTTCAGGGTCACGACCACGACCCCGTGGTCCCGGGCGAGGTTCGTTCCGTCGTAGGAAATGAGTTCCTGGCCGGAGCCGGCGCGGAAACCGCCGCCGTGGAGCCACACCATCACGGGGCGCTTCCCGCCGTCGTTGATTCCGCCGGTCCAGACATTCACCCGGAGGCAGTCCTCGTCGGGGAAACCGTCGTCCCAGTGCATGGAGAAGGCCTGGGCGTCGGAATACCAGCCGGTCCGCTTGTCCTGCGGACAGGTGGGCCCATAGGCCCGGCTGGAGCGGACTTCCGTCCAGGGCTCGGGATCCACGGCCGGCTGGAAACGCTCCGCCCGGGCATAAGGGATGCCCTTGTAGATGTACACGCCGTTATCGATGTAGCCCGCCACGGGGCCGGACGCCGTCCGCACGGTCGTCGCTTTGGTGGAGGTCTCGAGGCTTCCGAAACAGTCGGCGGCAGGCCTGCGGGCAGGCTGGCCGCAAGTCCCCAGGACAAGCAGGGAAATGAGAAGGGAAAGGACGGGTTTCAGTGTCATGTATCAGCCGGTTTATCTGATACAAAGGTCCGCTTTTTCTCCCACAATTCTTTTGCCTCCCTGACATTTGTTTGCTTCCCTGTCCCGGCCGCCCCGTCCCTTGTTCAAATATGTTCGGATTTGTTCAAAAATGCGTAACTTTACCGGCGCTAACCCGAATCGACCCATGAAATACGGTCCTATCCTGCCCCTGCTCATCATGCTGGCTGCCTGCACAGCCAACCCGGATACGTCGGTGACACCATCCGGCGGCGAAACCGTCGTCGCTGACCGGCTATCGAACCAGAAAGTGAATGCCTTCGCCGAAGACGCCGACGGACATATCTGGATTGCGACCGGCCGGGGACTCAATCAGTTCAGCGTCCACGAATACCACCAGTACTTTGCTACGGACGATACGCTGGGCCTTCCCGACAACCAGGTGAACGCCGTCTTCCTGGACAAGAAGGGAACACTCTGGGCCGGGACGGATGACGGTGTCGCTTTCCGGAAGGAAGACGGCCGCTTCCACAGGGTGGACATCCTGGGCGACCGTCGGAATGTCAACCGGTTCTGGGAAACCGCCGATGGCCGGATCCTCATGAGCAACTCCTCCGCCCTGTACCTCTATGAAGGCGACGCCGGACATTTCCGGCCCGTCATCCGCGACCTGGGCGCCTTCAGTTTCCCCTACTCCGTCCTGGAGGGAAGCCTGCTCTGGATCGTATCGGACGGCGGCTCGATGCTGAAGTGCTACGACACGGGCGACTTCACGCTCTCCGCATCCTACCAGACCCCCCATACCGTCTATCACATCATCAATGCCGGCAATGGGGAATTCTGGATGTCCGGCATGGGCCGCCTGAGCATCTTTGACGCCCGTTCCCGTACCTGGAAGGAACTGCCGGAAGCCATCCGGAAGGAACCGAGGCTGATGCAGGGCGACATCGACATCCTGTATCCCGTGGACAGCCAGACCATCCTGATGAATGTTATCGGGAAGGGCATGTTCTGCTATTTCAAGTCCTCAGGGACGATCCTGCACCAGAGCGACGCCGGATTCCCTTTCGACGTACCTGACTCGGAGATCCGGACCCTCTTCCAGGACAGCCGGCAGAACCTGTGGTTCGGGACGACGGACCAGGGATATACGGTCTCGTACCGCTACAAGGACCAGTTGGGCAGCAACAAGTTCCTGACATCGGCCTTCTCCCGGAAGACCGTGACATCCCTTTGTCAGGACCGGGACAACCGGCTTTGGATCACCACCTTGCGGGACGGCCTATGGGTCTATGACATCCCCGGAAAGACGCTGCGCCCCGTGGATGTTTCGTATCTTTTCTCGAACACCGGCGTGGGATACATCCGCTGTTCCAAGGTCTTCTGCGACTCGGAGGGCGACCTGTGGCTGCTGTTCACGGACAAGTACCAGGTATTCCGCACCCGGTTCGACGGGAAACGGTTCCAGGTGCTGGGAACGGCGATAATCATGAACCCGCTGGCCATCGCCGAGGACGAACGCGGAAGCATCTGGATCGGCGGAGCGGGGACACACCTGCTCCGCTACGACAAGGCCGGTCCCGCCGTCACGCCCGTCCCCCTGTCGAATCCGCCCGTATGGACCGTCGTCGAGGACCTCGTTGCCTCGGCGGCCGGACGCATTGTCGTCGCCACGTCCGGACAGCCCCTCCTGAACCTGAATACCAATACGGACGAAGTGGAGCCCCTTCCCCTCCGCGAAGGTGAACAGAAGGCCATCGTACGCCGCTCCGTCCTGATAACGACCTCCCTGCTCAAGGACAGCGCCGGTGACCTGTGGGCCGGGACCGTCGCCAACGGACTCCTCCGGCACGACCACAAGACCGGTGCCACGGTTTCCGTGAACGGTGTCCCGTGCCCGGACATCTGCTCCGTCGAGGAGGACCGTCAGGGCAACATCTGGGTGTCCACGATGAACGGGCTCGGGAAGTACGACCGGACCACCGGACGGTTCATCAACTACTTCGAGGAAGACGGCATCGGCGGCAATCAGTTCTCCGACCGGGCCTCCTGCGTGCTTCCGGACGGGACGCTGGTGTTCGGCGGAACGCACGGACTCACCTGGTTCAACCCGCTGGACGTCCCACAGAAACGGCAGGTCCCCCTGGTGTTCGAGGACCTGAAGATCCACAATGCGCTGGTAGCCCCGGGTGAAGGACAGCCCATCGACCGGGAGCTTCGGACATCTCCGGACATTCTCATCCGCAGCGACCAGAACGCCTTCAGCATCTCCTTTGCCGCCCTGGATTACAGCGAGCATGAACGGACGCATTACTACTACATGATGGAGGGTTTCGACCGCGACTGGGTCGATGCCGGGAACAACCACGAGGCATACTATGCGAACCTTCCCGCCGGCAAATACCGGTTCCACGTGCGGATCACGAACAACAACCAGAGCATCGTAGAGACGGAGAAAGCGCTGAACGTCAAGGTTCTGCCGCCGTGGTACGGTACCTGGTGGGCCCGGCTGCTGTTCTGCCTCGCCGGACTGGGGGTCCTCACCCTGGTGTGGCTCCTGTACCGACGCATCCGCCGGGTCCGCAAGCAGGCCGCCGCCCATATCCGGGAAGAACGCCGCGAACGGGAAAGGGCCGAGCAGGAGAAAGCCCAGGAGCAGCGCCTGAACAAGATCCAGATGAACTACTTCGCCAATGTAGCCCACGAATTCCGCACTCCGCTCACGATGATTGCAGGACCCGTCTCCCAACTGGCAGAATCCGAAAAGGTGCAAGGCCAGGAGCGCCAGCTGGTGAATATCATCCAGCGCAGCTCCACCTGGATGCTTTCGCTGGTGAACCAACTGCTGGACTTCAACCGGATCGGCGACAAGAAACTGCAGCTGAAGGTCGCAAAAGGCGACATCATCACCCCGCTCAGGGGGATCGCGGACCTGTTCCGGTTCGACGCCGCCTCCAAAGGAATCGAGCTGGACACCTTCGGTCTGGAGGATTCCTTCCCGATGTGGGCCGATGCCGACAAGGTCCAGAAAGTAGTGATGAACCTTCTCTCCAACGCGATGAAATTCACCCCTACCGGCGGACGGGTGACGCTGGGATTCGACGTGATCCCTCGGGAAGAAGCCGCGGCTGCCTTCCCCCTGACGGAAGCCGATACGGACAGCCAGTTTGCGAAGATTACCGTTGCAGATACCGGTTGCGGCATCCCGGAAAACCAGCTGGAAAAGATTTTTGAACGGTTTTACCAGGCTGACAACCAAGGGGATACGCAAGGATCCGGCATCGGTCTGTTCTACTCAAGGGTTCTTACCGGCCTGCACCATGGCTACATCAAGGCTGCGAACCGGTCTGAAGGCGGCGCCGTCTTCTCGTTCATCCTTCCCGTCAGCGCCTCCTCCTACACGGAGGACGAGCGGAGCCAGGCCGAGCCTGTCTATGACATCCCGGCACCTGCGACAGCGTCCCCGGACGAAATCGCTCCGGAAGCCGACCGCAAGCGCATCGCCGTCGTGGATGACGACCTCAACATCGCTAACTACCTGAAGGTCCTGCTGGGCCCCTATTACAACGTGACGCTGTACTTTGACGCCTCATCGGCCCTGAAGGGCATGCAGGATGAAGTTCCCGACCTCATCCTGAGCGATGTCGTCATGCCGGGCATGAGCGGCTACGACCTGTGCGAGACGGTCAAGGGAGACCTCCAGTTGAGCCACATCCCCGTTATCCTGGTCACGGCCAAGGTAGCTGTGGAGAATCAGGTCCAGGGCCTGGGCGTTGGCGCGGATGCCTACGTGACGAAGCCTTTCCAGCCCGCCTATCTGCTCGCCCTCGTGAAATCCCTCCTGGAGAACCGGGAGAAACTGCACCGCCAGCTGGGATCCGTCACCACCACGGAAGAGATCGCCCCGGAAGCCCTCTCCCCGCGCGACGCCGCCTTCATGAAGGAGCTCTACGAACTCATGGAGAAGGAACTGGCGAACGTGGACCTGGACATCACCCGCATCACCGAGATGATGCACATTTCCCGCACCAAGTTCTACTACAAGGTCAAGGGCCTCACCGGCGAGAACCCCGGCGTCTTCTTCAAGCGCTACAAGCTCAACCGGGCCGCCGATCTCCTGAAGGAAGGCAAGCACAACATGTCCGAAATCGCCTACATGACCGGTTTCAACACCCTCTCCCACTTCTCTACCTCCTTCAAGAAGCAGTTCGGCGTTCCCCCGTCGGAGTACGGAGGGTAACGAAAAGCACAACAGATCCCTTCGTCGGTCTCCGACCTCCTCGGGATGACAAAAGGGACCCGCCCCACGGCAGGTCCCTTGTCATTCTGAGCGCAGCGAAGAATCTATTTCACCTTGATCTCTTCTATCGGCTTCGCCGGGAGCATCACGCGGTGGGCGGGCCAGGAGGCGGCCTTCGCCAGCTTGAAGGGAACGGTGGCGCGGATGTCGGCGACGGAGGCGCCGAAGTGGGCGGTGTAGGCGCCGGCGGCGGTTTCCCAGGCGGAGGTTTCCTCGTTGAAGGAAGCAAGGGTATAAGGGTCGACGGTCATGGTGAGCGTCTGGCTCTCGCCGGGCTTCAGTTCTCCGGTCTTGGCGAAGGCGCGGAGCTCGCAGGCGGGCTTTACAAGGCCGCCGTCCGGAGCGGTAACATACAGCTGAACAGCCTCTTTACCCACGGCGGAGCCCGTGTTGGTCACGGTGATGGAAGCGGTGACGGTGCCGTCCTTCGCTACCTTCACAACCGGCTTGGAGTAACCGAAGGTCGTGTAACCCAGGCCGTAACCGAACGGATAGGAAACGTTCTTGCCGGCCGTGGCGAAGTAGCGGTAGCCCACCCAGATGCCTTCCTTATACTCGGTGTAGTCCACATTGGCCTTTTTCTCCTTGGCCAAGCCGAACATGGCGGCCAGGGCGTTGTCCTCCTCGTCATCGTTGGAAGCGAATGGGTTGAAGGAGCCGTCACCCACGTAGTCGAACGGGAAGTTGTAGGAGGAAGGATGGTCGAAGTAGGTGACCGGGAAGGTCATCGGAAGCTTGCCGGAAGGATAGGAGGCGCCGGAGAGGACGTCGGCCACGGTGTAGCCGCCTTCCTGGCCCGGGGTCCAGGCGAGGAGCACGGCGTCCGGGAGGTTCTTCCAGGAAGCGGTCTCGATGACGCCGCCGATGTTCAGCACCACGACGACCGGCTTGCCGGCATAGTGGTAGGCGTCACAGATGTCCTGCAGGAGCTGGCGCTCCGATCCGGTGAGGGTCCAGTCGCCGTCCTCGGCGCGGCGGTCTCCGCCTTCACCGGCGTTGCGGGAAATGGTCAGGATGGCGATGTCGGACTCGGGCACCATCTTGTTCACGAAACTGCGGGAAACCTCCATTTCCGGAATGACCGGCTCGCCCAAGAGGACGGAGGAAGCGGCGGCGTTGTTCTTGAGTTCGGTCTTCTGGAGGGCGATGTACTGGTTGTACCAGGTCTCGATGTCGGCATTGACCTCGAAACCGTTCACGCGGAGGCCTTCGGCGACGTTGCGGACATACTTCTTGTTCACGTTGCCGGAGCCGGTGCCGCCGGCGATGAAGTCATAGGAGCCCACGCCATAGAGGGCGACCTTCTTCACATCCTTCAGCGGCAGGACGCCGTTGTTCTCCAGGAGCACCAGGCCTTCGGCGGCCGCCTTGCGGACGAGCTTGGCGTGGCCTTCGAGATCCGGCTTGTCAGAGTACTTGTAGTGATGGAAACGCGGGGTCTTGACGATATACTCGAGCATGTTGCGGACGCACATGTCCACATCCTCGATCTTGAGCGTGCCGTTCTGGACACCGGCGACGATCTCGCCGATGAACTTGTCCATGCCGGGTTCCAGGAGGTCGTTGATGGCGCCGATCTGCTCCACGGTCTTGCGGGGGCCGGTCCAGTCGGTCATCACAATGCCGTCGAAGCCCCATTCCTCGCGGAGGATGGTGTATAGAAGCTCACGGTTCGCCTGGGTGTAAGGGCCGTTGATGCGGTTATAGGAGGACATGATGGTCCAGGGATGGGACTCTTTCACGGCGATCTCAAAACCCTTGAGGTAGAGTTCGCGGAGGGCGCGCGGATTGATCCGGGCGTCATTGGCCATACGGTTGGTCTCCTGGCTGTTTCCGGCGAAATGCTTCACGGAGACGCCCACGCCGTTGGACTGGATGCCGCGGGTGTAGGCGGCGGCCATCTTGCCGGTCAGGAACGGGTCCTCGGAGAAATACTCGAAGTTACGGCCGCAGAGGGGGTTGCGGTGCAGGTTCATGCCGGGGGCCAGCAGGACGTCGGCGCCGTATTCCTTCACTTCCTCGCCCATCGCGGTGGTAAGTTCCTCCACCAGCGGGGTGTTCCAGGTCGATGCCAGGGACGTGCCCACCGGGAAACCGGTGCAGTAGAAAGTCTTGTCCGTGCCGGGACGGGTGGGGTTGATGCGGAGGCCGGCAGGGCCGTCGGAAAGGACGGTCTGCGGGATGCCGAGGCGCGGGATGGCCCGGGTGGTACCGGCGGCGCCGGACACGAGGACCTCGTCGGAGCCGGTAAGGCCGCCGACCATGGAGCCCCAGCCGGAGCCCACCAGAAGCGTGGCCTTCTCCTCGAGGGTCATGGCCTTCATGATTTCGTCGATGTTGTCGCTGCGCAGCTGCGGCTGGGCCGAGGCTGCGACGGTGCAGAGGGCTGCAGTCATCAGGAACAGGGTTTTCTTCATATCAGTGTTATCTGGTTTTTCCGGACGCAAACTTACGAATTCCCACCGAACTTGCCAATCCGGCGGCAGAGAATGAACAATTCGTGACAAAATTTGAACACTGTGCAAAAATATTCCTATCTTTCGGTATGAAACGCATCTTTTCCCTGCTCCTCGTCGCGGCGCTGTTCCTTCCTGCCGCCGCCCGGGAGAAAGTTCCGGCAACCGACAGCCGGATCACCTTTGTCGGCCGTACTCTCGTCAAGGACGGAGCCGTCTCCTTCGACTGGAGCGGCGTCTATGCCCGCATCGCCTTCACCGGCGGCTACCTGGCCCTAGAGGCCGGGGACAGCGGACGGGATTATTTCAATGTCTGGATCGACAAGGATCCCGTCGCCGAGCCGGACCGGGTCGTCGTCATCGACCGGGACACCACCCTCGTCCTGTTCCAGCAAAAGGAGCGCAAGCCCCAGGCGCACCGGCTGGTCATCCAGAAACGGACCGAGGGGGAACAGGGCCGCGCCGTCTTCAAGGCCTTCGAGGCCGAGGGACAGTTCCTCCAGGCCGAGGGCATCCGGGAGCGGGTGATCGAATTCGTCGGCGACTCCTACACCTGCGGCTACGGCAGCGAGAACAGTGTCCGGGAGGACCCCTTCCGCCCGGAGGACGAGAATCCCGCCAAGACCTATGCCGACATCCTGTGCCGCTATTTCGGGGCCGACGGGATCCGCACCTCCCACTCGGGCCAGGGCATCGACCGGAACTATGACGATGCCGGCCGCGGCTGGCACATGCCCGACCGGTATCTCCAGACCTTCGACCTGGCCCGGGAACCGGCCTGGGATTTCCGGGGGCCGAAGCCCGACATCACCCTCATCTACCTGGGCACCAATGACTTCTCCACCGGACGGCAACCCGGCTATCCCGAGTTCAAGACCGGATACCTGCGTATCCTCCGGGCGGCCAAGGAGCACTATGGCGAGGACCATCCCATCCTGTGCGTGGTTCCGCGCCACAGCCAGGTGCTGTATGACTACATCCGCGACGTCGTGGAGACCTGCGGCCTTTCCGCGGTCTATCTCGCCGGCCTTCCCGAACGGGTCCATGACGACGAAGCCGACCTCGGCGCCTCCTGGCATCCGAACTATTCCGGCCACCTGAAAAAGGCCTATTCCCTCATTCCCGTCATCTCCACCATCACCGGCTGGTCCATCGAAAACAAACCCGTACTATGAGAAAACGCCTCCTCCCCCTTGTGCTCCTCCTGACGGCCTGCACGGCCGCCCCGCAGCGCAGCCTGACGCTGCATTACGACCGGCCGGCCACCTACTTCGAAGAGGCCCTGCCCCTCGGCAACGGCCGCCTGGGCGCCATGGTCTATGGTGATCCGGTCCATGAGCACATCTCCCTGAACGACATCACCCTATGGACCGGCGAACCGGACCAGGGCGCACAGCATCCGGACCTCGTCGCGACGGGCGCCGGATCGAAGGCCGCCGAGACCCTGAAGGCGGTGCGGGAAGCCCTCGACCGCGAGGACTACCGGGCCGCCGAACAACTCCAAAGCGGCCTGCAGGGGCATTTCAGCGAAACGTACATGCCGCTCGGCACGCTCCGGATCGACTACGATCCCGCTACCGTTACGGATTATGTGCGTACGCTGGACATCTCCCGGGCCGTCGCCACGACCTCTTACCTGAGGGACGGCGCCATTTTCCGCAGCGAGGCGTTCGTCTCCGCGCCCGACTCGGTCATCGTCGTGCATATCGTTTCCGAAAAGCCCCTGAACGCACGCGTCCGCCTGGAAACGGAACTGCCCCATACGGTATCGGCCTCGGAGGAAGGACTGACCGTGGACGGTTACACCGCCTGGCATTCCTACCCCGGCTACTTCTCGCAGGAACTCATCAGTCCGGAGAAATACTGGTATGACCCGTCGCGGGGCATCCATTTCCGGACAGGCCTTTCCGCCGATGTCAAGGGCGGTACGGCTGCCGTCCGGGACAGTGTCCTGGAACTCGAGGGTGTGAGCGAAGCGACCCTGTATGTGGTCAATGCCAGCAGTTTCAACGGGTTCGACAAGGATCCGGTGAAGGAAGGAAAGCCTTATCAGGCAATGGCCGATGCGAATCTCGCCGCTGCGAAGGCGGCCGGTTTCTCCCGGCTCCTGGCCCGGCACGAAGCGGATTACAAAGGCCTGTTCAACCGCGTCTCCATCGACCTGGGCGCGACGCCGGACTCCGTCCGCGTCCTTCCCACCGACGTCCAGCTCAAGCGTTACACGGACCTCAGCGAAGCGAACCCGGAGCTGGAAGCGCTTTACTATCAGTACGGAAGGTATCTTCTGATCTCCTCTTCCCGGACGGAAGGGGTCCCGGCGAACCTGCAGGGTCTGTGGAACGAAAGCATGGAACCGCCGTGGAGCAGCAACTACACCATCAACATCAACCTGGAGGAGAATTACTGGCCTGCCGAGGCGGCCGGTCTCCCCGAGATGCATCAGGTCCTGCTGGGCTTTGTGCGGAATCTCAGCCGGAACGGCGCCCCGGCCGCCGAGCGCCTGTATGGCGCCACGCGGGGCTGGAACGCCGGTCATAATTCCGACATCTGGGCCATGGCCACGCCCGTGGGCCTCGGAACCGGCAACCCCTGCTGGGCGGACTGGACGATGGGCGGCGCCTGGCTGTCCACCCACCTCTGGGAGCATTGGCTCTATTCGCGCTCCCGCGCCGACCTGGAGCGCGACTATCCCGTCCTGAAGGGCGCGGCCGAATTCTGTCTGGACTGGCTCGTGGAAAAGGACGGCGAACTCATCACTTCGCCAGGCACATCCCCTGAGAACCAGTATCTTACGCCCGACGGTTTCCGCGGGGCTACGCTCTATGGCGCCACCTCCGACCTCGCCATCGTCCGGGAATGCGTCACCGACGCCGTCGCCGCTGCCCGGGAACTCGGGGTGGACGGGGATTTCGTCGCCGAAGCCGAGGAAAAACTCGCCCGGCTCCGTCCCTACCAGATCGACCATGTGGGCAAACTCCAGGAATGGTATCATGACTGGGAGGATGCGGAACCCCTGCACCGTCACCAGTCGCACCTCATCGGCGCCTATCCCGGTCACCAGATCGTGACAGGGCCTTTTGCCGACGCCGCTTTGAAGACCTTGGAAATCAGGGGCTTCGAGACCACCGGCTGGAGCTGCGGCTGGCGCATCAACCTCTACGCCCGCCTGGGCGACGGGGAGAACGCCTACAAGATGTACCGCAGGCTTCTCCGCTACGTGAGTCCGGACGGCTACCGGGGCGACGACGCCCGCCGGGGCGGCGGAACCTATCCGAACCTCTTCGACGCGCACTCTCCGTTCCAGATCGACGGCAACTTCGGCGGCTGCGCCGGTGTCATGGAAATGCTCCTGTACAGCGCCCCTGACGGCACCCTTACCCCGCTCCACGCCCTTCCTTCCGCCTGGCCCGCCGGCTCCGTCAAGGGTCTCCGCACCCGCCGCGGCACCACCGCGGACATCACCTGGAAGGACGGCAAGGTCGTGTCCTTCCAGGAACGGTAGCTTTTACTCCGCCCGCTGATTCAGGTTCCGGGTGAGGTACATGATGCCCACCAGGAGGACGAAGAGGACCAGCGTGCCGGCGATGAGGGCATATGTTTCCATCTGGAGCAGGATGTAACTGAGCCCATAGGCCAGGGTGACCAGGGCCGTGAGCAGGTAGGCCGTCTTGTCCCGGAGGATGCCACGGAAGTAGCCGAAGAGGGCGGCGATGGTCATCAGGGCGGCCAGGGCATAGGCCACCGGGAAGCGCATGAACTCGGAGAAGGACAGCACCAGGGCATAGAAGAGCACGAGGGACAGGCCGATCACGAGATACTGCACCAGGTCGATCTTCTTCTTGCCCACGAGTTCCACCGCCAGGCCGGCGATGAACACCAGCAGGATCACGAGGATGCCGTATTTGGCCGACCGGGTGGTCTGCTGGTACTGGGTGACGCCCTGGAGAAGATTGACTCCGAACCACGTGTCGTCCGGTTCCCCGCGATTGATCTTCGAGACCGACCAGCGGGCGGTGAAGCCTTCCGCGGTCACGTCCCGGCTGGAAGGCAAAAAATCACCGACAAAGGATGGATCCGGACAGTCGGAATGCATTTCCACTTCCGTCACGCCGCCATAAGGCCGGACCATCAGGGATGATGAGCCCCGCACATGATACGTAAGCGTAAAAGGGATCTCCGTTGCACCGTCCATCTGAGCAATCGCCAGAGAAATCGGTTCGGTGAGCGAGGCGCCGTCGCGCCGGTACGCTCCCGATCCGTTCTCGATGGAATACGCATCCTCCCCCAAGGTAAAGGACACTTTTCCCTCCACGCCTCGCAGGTCACTGAGCCCCACCTGGACTTCCTGTCCCGTCAACTCCTTCCCGGCATAGACGGCAGGGACCAGGAAGGTTCCCGTCGCGGTAACATCCGCCCCATAGACCATCACATCATAAATGGATCGGTGCAGGAGCTGGGTTTCCAGGCCGATGCCATATTTCAGATCCACGGGATAGACGATGTCCGTCCGCTCCCCTACGGTCTTTTTCTTCTGGTCATCTACGACCTCGGTCTTGTAGGTAAGCCGCAGGACCGGGCCGGTGAGCGTCTGGGCGTGGCCCCAGCTGGCGGAGACTTCGTCCCGGCTGGATTCGGCCGCCCGCTGCCGGTCTTCGATCTGGCCCATGACCATCGCCAGCGGAATGAGCATCAAAAGGGCGAGCACGCCCATCAGGGCGATCTTCAGGGGAAGGGAATCTTTCAGTTTCATACGGTTTTTTTACTTATCTTTGCAAATACCGCAAATAACACACCATGGCAGACGAAAAGATCATATTCTCGATGAACGGGGTGGGGAAAGTCCTCCCCCACAACAACAAAGTCATCCTCAAGGACATCTACCTTTCCTTCTTCTACGGGGCGAAAATCGGCATCATCGGCCTGAACGGGTCGGGAAAGTCCACCCTCCTGAAGATCATCGCCGGCGTGGAGAAATCCTACAAGGGCGAGGTGGTCTGGGCCCCGGGCTACAGCGTGGGGTATCTCGCGCAGGAGCCGGAGATGGATCCGGAGAAGACCGTCATCGAGGTGGTCCAGGAAGGCGTGCAGGAGGTCATGGACGTCCTGCAGGAATACAACGACATCTCGATGAAGTTCATGGAGCCCATGGACGACGACGAGATGAACCGCCTCATCGAACGCCAGGGTGAACTCACGGAACTGATCGAACATCTGGACGGCTGGGAGATCGACGCCAAGTTGGAAAGGGCCATGGACGCCCTCCAGTGCCCGCCTTCCGACGCCCTCGTCAAGAACCTTTCCGGCGGTGAGCGCCGCCGCGTCGCACTGTGCCGCCTCCTGCTGCAGCAGCCGGACGTCCTCCTGCTGGACGAGCCCACGAACCACCTGGACACCGAGTCCATCCAGTGGCTGGAAGCGCACCTGCAGCAGTACAAGGGTACGGTCATCGCCGTCACCCACGACCGTTACTTCCTGGACAACGTCGCCGGCTGGATCCTGGAACTGGACCGCGGCGAGGGCATCCCGTGGAAGGGCAACTATTCCTCCTGGCTGGACCAGAAGACCAAGCGCCTCGCCCAGGAGGAGAAGCAGGAATCCAAGCGCCGGAAGACGCTGGAGCGCGAGCTGGAATGGGTCCGGATGGCCCCGAAGGCCCGCCAGGCCAAGCAGAAGGCCCGTCTGGGCGCCTACGAGAAACTGGCCTCGGCCGATGTGAAACAGAAGGAAGCGAACCTCGAAATCTACATTCCCAACGGCCCGCACCTCGGCAACAAGGTCATCCGGTTCAACGACGTGTCCAAGGCCTATGACGGCAAGGTCCTCTTCGAGCACCTGACCTTCGAACTCCCGCCGGCCGGCATCGTGGGCGTCATCGGCCCGAACGGCGCGGGCAAGACCACCCTCTTCCGCCTGATCATGGGTATCGAAAAGCCGGACACCGGCACCATCGAGATCGGCGAGACGGTGAAGATCGCCTATGTGGACCAGCAGCACAAGTCCATCGACCCGGACAAGACGGTCTATGAGACGATTGCGGGGAACTCCGAATGGGTGCGCCTCGGGAACCGCGACATCAACGCCCGTTCCTGGGTGTCCCGCTTCAACTTCTCCGGGGCCGACCAGGAAAAGCTGTGCGGCGTTCTCTCCGGCGGTGAACGGAACCGCCTCCACCTGGCCCTGACCCTCAAGGACGAAGGCAACGTCCTCCTCCTGGACGAACCCACCAACGACGTGGATGTCAATACAATCCGTGCCCTGGAAGAGGGCCTGGACGGCTTCGCGGGCTGCGCCGTCGTGGTCTCCCACGACCGCTGGTTCCTGGACCGCATCGCCACGCACATCCTCGCCTTCGAGGGCGACTCGCAGGTCGTCTTCTTCGACGGCAACTATTCCGAATACGAGGAGAACAAGAAAATGCGCATGGGCAACGTGGAGCCCAAGCGCTTCAAATACAAGAAACTCATGGAGTAGGCTCCTCCGCGGAGTCCCCGATGGATAAGGAAAGGACTTACATCGCCATCGACCTCAAGTCGTTCTATGCCTCCGTGGAATGCGCGGAGCGGGGCTTGGATGCCCTGACGACGAACCTCGTGGTGGCCGATGCCTCCCGGACGGACAAGACCATCTGCCTCGCCGTATCCCCTTCGCTCAAATCCTACGGCATCCCCGGGCGGGGACGGCTCTTCGAGGTAAAGCAGAAGGTCCGGGAGATCAATGCCGCCCGGGCCCGGAAGGCACGGCTCACCGGCGAATCCTCCGACAATACGGCCGTCCGGCAGAATCCGCACCTGGCCCTGGGCTTCGAAATCGCCGTCCCGCGGATGGCCCTGTACATGGAGGTGAGCGCGAAAATCTACGAGGTCTATCTCAAGTACGTTTCCTCCGAGGACATCCATGTCTATTCCATCGACGAGGTCTTCATCGACGCGACCGATTACCTGCCCCTGTACGGCCTTACCGCTCATGAACTGACGCGGCGGATGATCCAGGACGTGCTGGACACCACCCATATCACCGCGACGGCGGGCATCGCCCCGAACCTGTATCTGGCGAAGGTGGCGATGGACATCGAGGCGAAGCACTCTCCGGCCGACAAGGACGGCGTCCGGATCGCCGAGCTGGACGAAATGACCTATCGGCAGAAATACTGGACGCACCGGCCCCTGACGGACTTCTGGCGCGTGGGCCGGGGCATCGCCGCCCGGCTGGAGGCGAACGGGATGTACACGATGGGCGACGTGGCGCGGTGCTCCCTGCAGCGGGAGGAAGTCCTGTACCGACTTTTCGGGGTCAATGCAGAGCTACTCATCGACCATGCCTGGGGCTGGGAACCGTGCACCATCGCGGCCATCAAGGCCTATCGCCCTTCCGCGAACAGCCTTTCCAGCGGCCAGGTGCTGCAGCGCCCGTACAGCTTCGAGGAAGGACGGATCATCGTCCGCGAAATGACGGACCTGCTGGTGCTGGACCTGGTGGAGAAGAAACTGGTGACGGACCAGGTGGTCCTGCATGTGGGCTATGACATGGAAAGCCTGGAACGGGTGGAGGACTACGGCGGCCCGGTCGATGACGACTGGTACGGCCGGAAAGTCCCGAAACCGGCCCACGGGAGCGCCAACCTGGGTCGGCAGACCTCTTCCACCACCCTGATCGCCGACGCCATGATGGATCTGTATGACCGCATCGTGGACCGGCGCCTGAGCGTCCGACGCGTATATGTGGTGGCGAACCATGTCGTGGACGAATCCCGCGTGGAAGGGGTTCAGCTGAGCCTTTTCGACGAACCGGAAGAAGATATCGCCCGCGAGCGCAGCCGGCAGGAGGCCATCCTGGCCATCCGGCGGAGATTCGGCAAGAACGCCATCCTCACCGGCATCGACTTCGAGGAAGGGGCGACCACCCGCGAACGCAACAACCAGATCGGAGGACACCGCAAATGAAAGGCAAGTACGACGACATCATCGGCCTCGAGCACCCGACTTCCAAACGGCATCCCCGGATGTCCATGGCCGACCGGGCCGCCCAGTTCGCCCCCTTCGCCGCCCTGACGGGCTTCGGTGACGTCATCGAAAAAACGGCCCGGCGGGTGAACGCCGGAGAGTCCAAGACCCTTGTATAATCACTGAGCCATGAAGAGAAACTGAAATCAGTAGTGCTTGGATTATTCCTCAAATCTGGGAGACGGGCGGTTTGGGTTTTGTAAAGATTTGATTATATTTGCACTAGACCGAGGATGTTGTCATGACTACCTTATTCAATGGCTATGAAAAGAAACCATGTTTTCCCATTTCCCTTGATTATCACCTGTCTGTGTGTCGTCTTTTCCTTGATAATTATTTCTTGTGATCGATCAGTCAGCAATCAATTGGATACGATTGAGCAGGAAATCCTGACCAATCCCAAATCTGCCTTCGATGAACTTTCGAAGATGGAAACGACAAATTTCCGTTCCCAATCGCATACCGCTCGATATGCCCTTCTGATGTCCCTTGCAAGGGATAAGGCACATGTGGATGTTGAGGATGATTCTTTGATACAAGTAGCTGTGCATTATTATCAAAATAGGAAGGATCCTTCTTACAAGATGCTTTCTTTTTATTCCCTGGGACGTGTCCAACGGAATGCCAATAATAATACAGGGGCTATCATCTCTTTCATGAAGGCGAAGGAATTGGCCAAAGAAATCCCTGATTGGCATTATCATGGACTCGCTGCCAGAAACATAGCGGATTTATATCTTGATTGTCATGATTATGAATCGGCAAGAAGCAATTACCAAGAATCGGCATCATCTTTCTCTTCTTTGGGAGAACGGTATTATGCCGCTTATTCTTTCCTTGGCCAGGCGGAATCCGAAATGGCTATGGGACTTTACGATTCGGCCGATTCTCTATTGACTGATCTGACGGAGTATGCGCGGGAAGAAAACAGGATTAATCTGCTAGGAACCGTTTTGAAATTGCAGGCGGCAATACAGATGAAGCCTGGCAGGACATGTCCGGAAAAGGCAATTTCATTATACAGACAGGCGGGCCAGCTCGGTTACCCCACTCGACACACAGATGGGTATGGCACATTGGCGACGGCTTTTGAACTGCTGAATCAGCAAGATTCTGTTCGTTATTATCTGAATCTTGCAGAAAAGCATGCTACAACACTGGTAGCATCCGTCCATCTTTGTAATACAAAGTCCAGGATTTACCGTCATAGAGGCTTATATCAGGAAGCTAATGCCGAATTGGAGAAAGGTGTTGAGTTTCATAATAAGCTCGTCTTTAATCGGGAAAATATGCAAATTGCGAACGCGATTAGTTACTTTAATAAACAAGAGGCTGATCGTCAATCGTATAAGGCTGCTTACCGTCTGAAGTTACTCGCGCTCTCCATCCTTACCATCCTGGCACTTTTGTGTGTCGTTGTTTTAATTATTGTTAACAGAAAGCGTCAGATTCGGGAAAAGAATAGAATCATTCAAGAAAAAGAAAAAAAGATTGAGGACGAAATAGAGCAGATAAGGGAGATTACCGAAGCATTGCAGGATGAAAAAAAGACGCAGTCCGAAATGGCGAATGTAATCAATGAATTGATAAAGGAAAAAATCGCAGTTGTCAAGATTTGTGCCGATGCTTATGAAACGGTGAAATATGGTCCGAAAGTGACAAATAGTGACCCATATCGCTATTTGGATGATGATCCTGCTAATAAGAAAACAGACGAATTGGAGAAATTCCTGACGGCGCTGGATGATGTCAGACACAACGACTCCCTCTATGAGTTATTAGAGGAAAGTGTAAATAAGTGGCGCAAAGATTTGATTAGGAATCTTCGCAAAGCCTGCGAGACCATGAGCCGGCCTAAATTCTCGGAGGATGACTATCGGATAATCATGTTGGTTTATGCGGGAATCCCGGATCGTACAATTGCTTTTTTGATGGATATGTCCTGTGCTGCTGTGCGGACCAGAAAAACTCGATACAAGGAGCGCTTGGCTCAAAATGATATTCCTAATGGACAAATCTTTGTTCGAGAAATGGCCCATTTTGCCAAGAGCTAGCATTATGTAATTCTTATTTTTTGTTATTTATTGATTACCAGTCATTTGAATTCAAAATTGTAACAACTATTTTCTTGGTTTTATTGGGCATTTTAGCGTTATTTGTGACAAAAACTAATAATCGTATATTTAATGGCATATGCACCGGAAAATAAATAATAAGGAGGTACACACTATGAAAATGATTGGTAAGAACATGGGCTTTCTCATCGTCCTAATGTCTTTGTTTTGCGGTTGTGAAGTTTTGGATCAGTCGGAAAATAAAGAAACAATGCAATCAGATTATTTTTCTGAGGAGATCTCCGTCAAGAGGCCGATGGCTTCCAAGGAGATTAATGCGATTCCACTTTCTCAGAATCAGAAGTCATTGGCGAAGGGATATAATGAATTCGCAATGGATTTGCTGGACTCTTTTTATGTGAGCGAAGATAAGAATAGCAGTTTTGTTATTTCTCCGCTCAGCATTTATATGGACTTGGCCATGGCGGCAAACGGAACGTCCGGAAAAGCTCGCGAAGAGATCTTAAAAGCGTTTAAACTGGACGAGGAGATTTCGCAACTCAATACTTTTTGCCGAACGGTTATCGAGGGACTACCAGCCGTGGATCTGTCCTCGACAGTGAGAATGGCAAATGCTCTCATCGTTGACAGCTATTATCCCGTGAAAAAGTCTTTTCAAAAAGAAATGGAGGATGTGTTTTATGGTGTTGCAGAATCTCTACCATTTAAGGAATGGGATTTAGTGACATCGAGGATCAATAATTGGGTGAATGACTGCACGGAAGGGCTCATCCCAACTATATTGGACAGATATGAGGAGGCGCCATTTGCGTATCTTTTAAATGCTACGTATTTTAAGGCAGATATGGTTTACCCCTTTGACCCCGAGTTGACCGCAGACAGAGACTTCCATTCTCCTGAAGGGGATATATCCATTCCTTTTATGGCAGGAGATTTTGAAATTCGATATGAGTCGAACGAAGTATATTCAGCCATTTCCCTTCCTTTAGGAAACAGTAAGTTCTGTTTGTCTGTATATCTTCCTCAAGCCGAGCGGGATATTGCGGAGGTCATTACCCGGATGAAAGAGAGTTCCGGTTTCAGTTCGGAGACAAAAGATGTTGTCGTTGTGATGCCCAAGTTCGAAACGAGATCGTCACTGGAGGCCCTGCCTGTGCTCAAAAAGATGGGTATCTCTTACATTTTCGATCCTTGCGATTTCCAGAATATGCTGGAATACAGCCTGCCATTGATGATTGGTTCAGTACAGCATAAAGCGTCGATTTGCGTGAATGAGAAAGGAGTAGTAGCGGCAGCTGTCACCAGTTCCGGTATTTGGGGTTCATCGACACTGGATCGCCCCACATATTATTTCACTGCCGACCATCCTTTCGTTTATTTAATCCAGGAAAGGTCTTCCGATGTTGTCCTGTTCTCCGGCGTTTTCACTGGCAAATAGATTGAGGATTGCCGAACAGATACGCGCCAATGGTCGATAAACCCTTGTCATGCATAATATGAAAAACGGTGTCCTTTGTTTTACGTCGGTCCTTGCTGCGGCCTTGCTCTTTTGCTCCTGCCATAAGGAATCGCTGGTCGATCTGTCCCAGCGGGGCGGGAATTGGACGGTGACAGAGTGCAATGAGCCGGGTTCTGACGGGGTTGTTCCCATCCCGGACGAAAAAGGCATTTTCGCTGTGGGGGATCGGATCGAGTATAGCGCGAAAAGTAACGGGACGGACCGGCTCAGTTTATTCAGGACGGTTCAAGTGAACGGCACCTCGTATCTTTTCCAGGATGACTTCAAGTGCACGGTTTCGGGTGATGAACTGACCCTTCAGGAAGAAGTATATGGGGGACCGGTTACTATCCGTTTTACCTATACGATCCAGAAGCTCAGTGAAACGGAGTTCGTATTGAAAAGAACGGATCTGGGCAAGGATGAAGGAATTGTGACCATGAAAAGGTAATGCTAGTCTGAGACTCTATTGAATCTCGCGATTCTCTCGTTGACAACCCGCAAGTAGTACCTTTTCATCTTATCGTTCAGAAAACTGCGATCGACAAGCCCCATCGCCGATTCCGGCATTCGCATGAACTTGTCCAGGATTTTGTTTGCGCGAGATGCCACTAGACCTATCCGCTCGCCGAACCGCTCGAAATCACGACGGCATGGATGACCCGTTCTCATATACTCGTCGCTCTTTTCGATGTTCGGGGACAGACCACCGTCCAGGCCAAGGTCGTCCCCAAGAACATGCAGACTGGTGTTCATAAGATCGTATGCCGGAGCCAGACGATAGTCTTGTCCCTGCAGAATTAAAGAGAAATTCTTCAGATGGTCATCGCCATTGGCGAAGATATAGTTAAACACGACAAGTTCGAAGAATCTTTCCATATCGACCATCCACGCCGAGACATTCTTTCTGATGGCCATAGCGATATCTTCATAGCAACCTCTGTACTTGAATTCCGTCCCGTCTTCTTGTTCATTGCGGCCAATGACAGCGGCGAAGTCTTCCATCAAAAGCTTTGACCCGTCAGGAAGGACATCAAAGCGTTTGGTGATATACACAATCTTGCCCTTCGGGGTAAAGCATAGTCCGTTTGCGGCTGTTTTGATTCCATACACTTGTGATGCGATTTGCATAGTAAGGTGCTCATTGGCAGGAATCTGCTTGCGCTCCCGAAGCGTTTCATCCCATGGTGCAGGCTTCAAGATGTAGGTGGATTGCTCATCATTTCCCGCTATCCGGATGTGCCCTTTCTCAATCACTGCAGGGAACTTCTCTTGAACACCGGACACGGAGATTCTGTGCATGGCATCCAGCATCAGATGCCTGCTCCCGGCTCCCTCAAACTCAATACCCAGATAAGGATTAACCTTCCGACCATCAAAGAGCACTTTGGAAGCTCTCGGACTATATGTGGAAAAACCTTCGTCAAGACAAGAAGGGCAATTCTTAATTGTAATCATTTGGAAACCGTTTCAACATGTACCCCACCAATGAAATCTTTCCCGGCCATGGCAGAAAGAAGTCCAAAGAAATCTCTTTCATCCACCCTCAATGTCCGACAGATCACCTTACGATTCGCTCCTTCCGGCAGCATGTTCGTGAAAAAGGGGAAGAGTTTAGATGCGCGGTAGGACTCTTTTCTTTTGGATAATGACACAGATATGGAGGGGCTATCCGATGCCAGATAAGCCTTGTCATAATGGAAACAATACTCTTCCCCCGGGCGTTGTTCTGTCAACACCCCGGCTTTTTGATCATTGACATATACATCCAGTTGTCTCATCGTCAACAAGATTAAACCGTTTGACGGACTTTGAATACCATCTCCATTCCTAGAATCTCAAGTATCCTGGATATGGTAGCCAAGGAAGGATTTCCCTGACCGCGTTCTATATCTTTAACGGTCGACAACCCTATACCAGCCATCTCCGCGAGATCTTGCTGAGACAAGGAAAGGGTTTTCCGCCGGCTTTTCATTACTTCTTGAAGAGTCATAAGTCCGATAAAATATACTTTTCCTCAAAGATAAAGAGAAAAACTATCAACTGCAAGAAAAAAGTCCAATAAAGTAAACTATATCCCCTATCGCAGGATTACTTTTGTGCTATTAAGCGAAAAAGTTTACTATATCGGACTTTGAATTAGTCCTTGAGGCAAAAGCACACCGCTATTGGGGATCTTTCGGGGGGACTGTTTACGCCAGGATATGGTGCGTCACCTCGGCGGGGATGCCCAGGGCGGCGGCGCGGCCCAGGAAAAGCTGTTCGAAATCGGCCTCGACGATGTTCCGGGACAGGTGGACGAAGAGTTTTCCGTCGTAGCCGGCGCAGGAGACGGCGCCGCTATTCCCCCGCTGGCGGCCCAGGATGAAATCATAAGCCGTCACATAGGGCTGCATTTCCTCGGGCAACTTGATCTCGCCCAGGTTGGATAGCGTCTGGGAGCAGTAGGCGTCGCCATGACGGCGGTTGATCAGATCGATGACCGGCTTCTTGATGGACAGCGGCAGGCAGCGGACGGCGAAGTTCTCCTCCAGCTCCACATTGGCCGCAATCTTGGGTTCCAGGTTCTCCGGACGCAGCATCGTCCGCTTCTGCATCTTTGCCAGCCGGACCAATTGCTCCAGCGGGAGATAGCCGCTGCGGACATCGACACCCAGATTCACATAGGAGGAAAAGTTCCGCACCGAACGGCTTCCGTAATAGGGGCGGAGGTTCACCGGCACGCTCACTTTGATGACACTGGATTTCCGGGAATCCCCGTCGCCGCGGTACACCTTCTGGAGGGCATCCAGCATCAGGCCGGTCAGGAGCTCCGTCACCGTGCAGTCCAGCCGGAAGCAGACCGCCTTCACGGCGTCCATCGGCAGGACGGCCCGGATATCCCGAAGCCCGGCTGCGGGAAGCCGCTGTCCTTTGAGATGGTAAGCCGGGACATTCTTTTCCAGTTCCCCTTTCCTACCCGAGAATACGGCCTTGAAGCTGTCTTCGACCTCGCCCGCGTCCGGGACCTCGGAAGGGTCCAGGACATGGCCGCCATAGGTGATGGTGATTCCATATTTCAAACGAAGGTACTCCCCCGTCAGGGTGACCAGGAAAGTCTGGGCGCCTGTCCCGTCGGCCAGGGCGTGGAAAACGTCCAGGACGATGCGGTTGCCGTCGGCGCTCACCTTATAGAGGAAACCGCCGTTGTCGCTGAAATGAAAACGGTTCAGAGGGGCCGCCGGCGTAACTTCGGGGTCCTTGTCCATCCTCCGAAGGTGCCACCAGAAAGCGCCGGACTTCAGCTCGCACCGGAAGGTGGGCAACCGATCGGCCACCGCGACCAGCGCGTACTGCAGGACGACCGGGTCCACGGGTTCCGTCAGCGTCACGCTCATCCGATACAGGGACGCATAATGCTTGCTCAGGGAGGCGGGATAGATGTTCGCCGCATTGTCGATCCGCATCCGGGCGGGTATGGAGAGTATCTGTGCCATAAGCGGTTGCTTTTGATCTGACACGAAAATAGGAATCCTCCCTTCCGCCAGCAAGAAAAGGTGGTGAAAGGGGTGGAAATGTGACGAAATCCCGCTATTTGTGGTGAATTACCGTCCCTTCCGGAGCCGGCCGATGGCATGTTCCAGGCTTTCCGTAGGTTCGATGATGTTGTAATCCTTCCAAAAATCCGGGTCCATGAACTCCGCGGCCTTGTCGCTGAGAATGTCCGAGGTTCGGAACTGATCGGCTCGGGAGATCGGAACGGCCGGTTCCCGGACATCGGTGACGACCAGTTCGTTGACAGCCGTATAGGAAGTGGCGAACAGGCGTTTCCGCCAGTCGCAGTTGAACCGCATCGTGGACCGGAAATACTCCAGGCGGCTCTTCCCGTCCTGAAGTCGGTAATTGATCACGACGCTGAGTTCTTTGGGTGTGAAACGCAGGGAAAGCGGTTTCCGGACCAGGAGCATACGGATGGCCTTGTTCACGTCGGACATGTCCAGGGACATCTCGATGCGGGTGAAGGAGAGCAGTTCCCGGTCGATGTACAGCGTCCCGAAATAGCGGGCCCAGTCACAGCGTTCCGGTCCCGGGCGGAAATGGACCACGAACTGCAGACGGTCGCCGATATAGGCCGGCTGACCCATCTCCAGGGCGTACCCCTCCCACTCTTCCGGTTCGAAGAGGATATCCGGATTCTTCACCACGTCAAAGGTCACGGCCTGCGTAGGACCGCCCTGGATCTTGATGCTCAACGTATCGGTCCGACGCTGGCTCAGGAGTACCCGGCTCTTTTCCAGGGCCGTCCGGTCCCGGAATACACCGCCGCCCGTATAAGCGGTCTTGTAGATGCGGGACACTGCTTCGGAAATATAGGTATAGCGGTTCCGCTTGCGGATCGTTTCCCGATAGAAGCACTCCAGGAGTTCCGGGTGGTCACTGAAATTATCCCGAACCCGGGCCAGGGCTGCCTGCACGATCTCATACGGGCTTCCGCTGATGATGGAGGCCTCTTCCAGGGAGATGGACTCTGGCAGCATCCGGATGCGAAGGTTTCCCGTGGCGGCCGCCTGACGGTATGTACGGTACCCCAGATGGGAGAAGACCACTTCCCGGAAAGGATTGTCGGACTTGATGATAAACTCGCCGTCCGCGTTCGTCACCGTCGCATGATGCCGGTCCGGGATGGAGACATGGACGGCCTCCAGCGGACGGCCGCTCACCGCATCCGTGACGGTCCCACGGACGGAATACCCCATCCGCAGCGTATCCACCTGACCGGAAAGAGCCATGGGCAGGAGGAGCAAGGAAAGCAGTAGCAGGAACTTACGCATGGGGGCAAAAAATTTTCCTTACAAAAATAATCATTCCACGCGAATTAACAACAATGTCGCGGAAAATGCGTATCTTTGTTGTGGCACTGACACGACATGACCATGAAAAAGAAAGATCTTGACATATGGTGGTCTTCCCTGACCATCGCCCAGAAAGAAAGAGTTGCGAGAAAAGGCCTTTCCAAGGTATCTCCGGACGGAAAGGTGGATGAGCAGCTGGTCCGCTACCCGGCCTGTACCCGCTGGTGGAATTCCCTGGATGAGGACCGTCAAGTCACCATCCACGACCACTGCGTGGATGCACACGGATATCTCCTCCAGGACTGGAATGACGCCACGCCCTACGGCGATTGATCAGATTCTTCCCTGACGGGCAGGCGGGATGACCACATTGAGTGCTCCTCTGAGGAGCGTGAAATCCATGCTTGCTCCCCCCTCGAAGGGATCTCCGTCATAATGCGCCGGTCCCGGATGTTCCCGGCGGATACGGACATACGGGCTTCGGAATGTATGGACATGCCGGCTCGTATCGGCTTTCCCGACCATCAGGCGGGCGGCAAGGTCCGGAATCTTCACCGTTGGAAACGGCTGGACCACGGTCACATCCAGCATTCCGTCACATAAGGAAGCCTTGGGCGCAATCCGTGCCTCGTTCCCCCATTGGTTCGCATTCCCTACCGTCACGAACAGCGTGTCCCCGGCCCAGGTTTCCGTGGCCGTTTCCACGATGTACCGTTCAGGCGTACGATGCTTCCAATCCTCCCAGGCCGTCGTAATATAGGTGGAAAGCCCCCGTTTCTTCGACTGGGCGAAATCCAGGCTTACGGCGGCGTCCAGGCCCATGCCGGCCGTACAGAAGAACGGACGGTCCCCGACCATGCCCACGTCCATCCGGACGATACAGGCCTCGTTGAGCACCTTCACCGCCCGGACAGGGTCCCGGCTGATGCCCAGATGCAGGGCCAGGCCGTCCCCGCTTCCGCAGGGGATGATGCCCAGGGCCTTTTCCGAGCCCAACAGTCCTTTTCCCACCTCACTCACCGTTCCGTCACCACCCACGGCGACGACGATGTCCGAGTCGGAGGCGCGGGCCATTTCCTCCGCTTCGCCGGCCCGTGCAGTCTGCAGGACTTCGTAGCTGCAACGGGTGAGGTCCAAATGACGGCCAACGGCGGCAAGGACGCCTGATTTGTCCTTGCCGCCGGAAACCGGGTTGACAATGAATGTGATGCGTCTCACTGCCCTAGAAGCGCCAGCCCAGGGTCAGGAGGGCGTTGCAGAGGGAAGCCTGGGAGCAGATCTCAGGCGTCACGACAGGCGACGTGTAAGTGCCGGCCGCATCCCAGTCATAATAGTAGTACGGCGTAATGAACTCGTTCGGGAGGAACTGGAACCGGACCGCCGCATCCAGGAAGAAGGAGCCGTCGGAGGAGTAGCCGATGCCGAAGGAGACATTCTGCCGTCCCTCCTTCACGTCCACATCCGGGCTGGATGTGTAATTGTAACCCACCCGGAGGGCCATCTTGGGTATCGGTTTAAGTTCACCGCCGATCCGGATGGCATGGGCAGCCTGGGCGTAGTCGCGGATTTCCCCGTTGACATCCCCGAAGTCCGCATAATCATCGTCGTCGTCGGAGACGAAGCGCATGCGGTTGTAGTTGAAATACTCATAGTCCGCGCTCACCATCGCGATCTTGCCGATCGTATAGGCGATACCGGCATCGACCCGGAGCGGCGTGCGGAAACTGTAGCACCACTCATCCTCGGGCGAAGACTGGGTCCATTCGACGCCGTCCGCCACGGAGCGGCCTTCCAGCTGGTAATTCTCCCGGATACGCATCAAGGTGGGGGTCTGGATGGCGGCTCCGATCCTCAGCCCCGTCGTGGGACGGGCGATGAATCCGATCTTCGCATAGATGCCGGAGCCCTCGTCCCGGATGGCATTGCGCATCTGGAGGGACTCGAAACCGGAAGGATAGGTAATGCCGGCAAGGCCATCCTCGGCACGCGTCTCATCGCTGCGGTAATCCAGCGTGGTGATGCCGATGTTGGCACCCACATAGAAGCGGTCGGAGAAATCCAGGGCGAAGTTCATCAGGAGGTCGTACTTGCTGCCGGAGCGGCGGAGTCCGTAATACTGGCCGATCCGGTCGGCCAGCTGCACTTCCCCGCTGGAAAGAAGGCGTTCGGTCAGTCCGATGTAAGCGCCGTCCCGACCGCTGATCGGGTCGAACAAACCGGCCTTGTAGCCCACCATCGTCTCCCAGGAAGGCATGTCGTTCTGATAGAAGCCGCCCTGCAGGACGGATTCGGGATAGCCGTCCGCCTGGGAAGCCAGGGAACCGGCCAGCGTGGTTTCCGAATTGGTGCCGGAGGCACGCAGGCGGTAGTTGTAATCCCGCGTGAGGTTGCCCACCAGGCCGAAGGAGACCCGCCGGAGGCCGCGGCTGCGCCGCGTGTCATAGACGACGATACCGCCGAAGTTCGGAAGGTTCATCCGGGTGGAAGGGGTCCGGACCTTGTCCTCGAAACCGTAGGGGGTGCCATTCACCAGGGTACCCTGTCCCACGACGGAAGAAATGGTCAGGCCCGGGGTGATGGTGAACTGGGAATAGCTTGCCACGGCGGAGCCCGCCGGGTTGAAAGTCAGGGAGCCCAGGTCGCCGCCCACGGCGGTCACCGCATTGCCCATACCCACGGAACGCGCCGTTCCGAGGTAATCGTTCCCTGCGAAATCGTATGCGTCCTGCAGGGTCTGTGCGCCGGCCCCGAGGGCCAGGGACACCAGGAAGACCGATGCAAATATCCTTTTCATAGCCATTGTCGATTTTAAGATTGTGAAACGTCCGGAGACCTATCGGCGTCCGCCGCCGCCACCGCGGGAAGAGCCGCCGCCGGAGGAGGAACCGCCACCGGAGTAGCCGCCGCTGCTGCGGGAAGAGGAACCGCCGGAATAACCCCCGCTACTGCGGGAAGAGGAACTCCCCGAATAGCCGCCGCTGCTGCGGTAGCCGCCCGAAGAGGAAGAGCGGCTGGAACTGCGCCCGATGCTTCCGGAAGAGGAGCCGCTGCTCCTGGAGGAAGAAGTGGACGGACGATAGTTCGCCGAACTGCTGCTGCGGGAAGAGGAGCTTCTGCTCACGCCGGCTCCGGAGGAGCGGCTGACAGAGCCGGAGGAACGGCTGACGGAACCGGAAGAACGGTTCACCGTCGATCCGGTGGAACGGGAAACGCCGCTGGAGGAGGAGCGCACTGCGCTGCCTGCGGAAGAGGAGCGGGTGACACCGGTCAGGCCGGTCGTGGAACGGCGGGCCGTCGTCGTGCCGCGCGGCGAGGAGACCACGCTGCCGGAACCGCCGGGCCTGCGGGTGACCGACTGACCGCCGGCGGAACGGGTGGAACGGGAGACACCGCTCCGGGATGCGCCGCCGCGGGAGACCAGGCTGCGGGAACTCATGCTCGCATCACGATGGCCGATGGAGCCGGCATGGCTCGGACGGTAATGGTAGCGGCCGCCCCAGCCGCCGGGACCGTAATACCCGTAATGACCGTAATAGTGGGGATAGCCGTAGTAACCATAGTACCCAAAGCCATAGTAGGACGGGCCCCAATACCAGGGATCGTAATACCAGGAGGAATAGTACCAGGGATCATACCAGCCCCAGGGGCGGTAGTAACCGTAATAGCCCCAGGGACGATAATACCAGGAATCCCAGTACCAGGGATCCCAATAGGACCAGGAGCTGTAATACCACGGGCTGTAGTATCCGTGCAGATACCAGGGCCGGTTGTACCAGGAATAATCCCAGCCAAAACTGTCCACTACGGTGATGTCCGTACCGGAATCGTTGAAACGGAGCCGGGCGGTCTTGCCCGGCGGAACGACGAGGGTATCGCCCTCCGAACTGAGCACATATACTTCGGATTCGACGGATTCCTTCACGAGGGCGTCCATCTCATCCTGGGACACGGCGGCTACGGGAGCCTCCGAACGGGGATCCGCGTAGATGCCGTCTTCGAACTGCTGCGAGCTTGCAGCATACTGCGCCGAGACGCCGCAGGATGTCGCGGCAGCCAGGGCAAGCAGCCAGGGAGCCAGGTGTTTTTTCATCTCAGAACCTCCTATTTATCCAATAAAAATAAGTATCTTTGCGCCGGAATAAGCCCGGCTTTGCGGCAGGTATTGCAATTTCTGTACCCTTTCGCTTTATCGGGACAATGTTACGGACAAAATTTGAAAAAAACAATTCTGACATGGCAAAAGAGGTTACCAGAAGGCAGGACAATTATTCGCAATGGTATAACGACCTGGTCGTGAAAGCAGACCTGGCAGAACAGTCCGCCGTCCGCGGATGCATGGTCATCAAGCCCTACGGATATGCTATCTGGGAAAGAATGCAGCATATCCTGGACGGCATGTTCAAGGAAACCGGACATAAGAACGCATACTTCCCCCTGTTCATCCCCAAATCTTTCTTCAGCCGCGAGGCCGAGCACGTAGCCGGATTCGCCAAGGAATGCGCCGTCGTAACGCATCACCGGCTGATGAACGACCCCAACGGGAAGGGCATCGTCGTGGACCCGGAGGCGAAACTCGAGGAAGAACTCATCGTCCGCCCTACGTCCGAGACCATCATCTGGAACACCTATAAAAACTGGATCCACTCCTGGCGCGACCTGCCCATCCTGTGCAACCAGTGGGCGAACGTCGTCCGTTGGGAAATGCGCACCCGCCTGTTCCTCCGCACCGCGGAATTCCTCTGGCAGGAAGGCCACACCGCCCACGCCACCGCGCAGGAGGCCGAGGCCGAGAAGGAGCGCATGGTCCAGGTATATGCCCGCTTCGCCCGCGAAGTGATGGCCCTGCCCGTCGTGGTGGGCCACAAGAGCCCGGGCGAACGTTTCGCCGGCGCCCTGGACACGATGACCATCGAGGCGATGATGCAGGACGGCAAGGCCCTGCAGGCCGGAACCTCCCACTTCCTGGGACAGAACTTCGCGAAGTCCTTCGACGTGCAGTTCACGAACAAGGAAGGCAAGCAGGACTATGTGTGGGCCACCTCCTGGGGCGTGTCCACCCGCCTGATGGGCGCCCTGATCATGGCCCACGGCGATGACAACGGCCTCGTCCTTCCTCCGGCCCTCGCCCCCATCCAGGTGGTGATGGTCCCGATCTACAAGAGCGACGAGGAGCGCAATCTCGTGCTGGACAAGATGTACGAAGTCAAGAAGGCCCTGGAGGCCAAGGGCCACAGCGTGGAGGTCGATGACCGCGACAACCTGCGCCCCGGCTTCAAGTTCGCCGAATGGGAGCTCAAGGGCGTTCCGGTACGCCTGGCCATGGGCCCTCGCGACATCGCGAACGGCACCGTGGAGGTGGCCCGCCGCGACACGCTCGAGAAGATCACCGAGCCCCTGGAAGGACTGGACGAAAGGATCATCGGCCTGCTGGACGACATCCAGAAGAACATCTACCAGAAGGCCTTCGACTTCCGTGCCGCCAACGTCCGGAAGGTGGATACCTGGGAAGAGTTCAAGGTGGAGATCGAGAAGGGCGGCTTCCTGCTCTGCCACTGGGACGGCACCGCCGAGACCGAGGCCAAGATCCAGGAGGAGACCAAGGCGACCATCCGCTGCATTCCCGTGGACAGCTTCGTCGTAGAAGAGGAAGGCCGGTGCGTCTATAGCGGAAAGCCTTCGCACCAGCGGGTTATTTTCGCCCGTTCATATTGATTCCTAAATGGTTAGAAGAAGATTATGAAGAAACTGATCACCTTACTCGTCGCTACGCTCAGCGCCACCGCCGTTCTCTCCGCGCAGGATGCCCAGAAGGCAGCTGCCGAGGCGGCTGCAGCCCTGACGGCCGCGAGCGACGTCCCGGTCGTCGCACCGAAGCCCCAATATTGGACCAATTCCATCCTGAACCAGATCAACTTCGGCCAGACGGCCCTCTGGAACTGGGCCGCCGGCGGCTACAACACCTACACCCTGTCCGCCGCCATCGATGCGAATGCGAACTATGCGAAGGGCAAGTCCACCTGGAACAACCGCCTGCAGCTGGATTACGGTTTCATGTACTCGGCCGACAAGCCCATCCTCCAGAAGACGAAGGACCGCATCTACTTCGAATCCAAGTACGGCTACAAGACGGATTTGAAACACTTGTTCTATTCGGTGAACTTCGACTTCAGGACCCAGTTCAACAACAACTACAAGTACGGAACCCCCAAGAACGGCGAAGGCGAGGAACCCACCATCCAGGACTGGCTGGACGCCCGCACCCTGATGTCCGGACTTTTCTCCCCGGCCTATACGAATCTCGGTGTCGGTATCCTGTGGACCCCGAAGCCCTGGCTCAGCGTGAACTTCGCACCCCTCACCGGCGGTTTTGTCATCGTGAACGAGCCCTCGCTGCGCAACACCTACGGCATGCCCCTCCGGGAAGAGGGACTGGA
The DNA here is from genome assembly GCA_002361625.1 of Bacteroidales bacterium UBA3289. Lineage (GTDB taxonomy): Bacteria > Bacteroidota > Bacteroidia > Bacteroidales > UBA932 > Cryptobacteroides. The sequence goes on from DETL01000002.1 coordinate 72,304, forward strand.
CAAGTCCGTCGGCGAGAACTTCAAGCCGTTCCGATTCGAACTCGGTGCCCAGCTCAAGGTCGATGCCAAGTGGGTGATCAACGACAATTTCAGCTACACCACGCAGTTCGTGCTGTTCTCCAACTACCTGAACAAGCCCCTGAACATGCGCGTGAACTGGGATAACAAGATGTACTGGAAGATGGCCAAGTACTTTGCCTTCACCATCGCCACGAACCTCATCTACGACGACCTCGTCAAGGTGAAGCCGCTCTCCGACGGGACCAAGGTTCCGGCCGTCCAGTTCAAGGAATTCTTCGAGTTCGGATTCACCTACACCATCAAGAACAAGAATTAGAAACCATGGTCCTTGTCGCCGTCAGCGGTGGCCGGGACTCGATGGTTCTGGCAGAAAAGGTTCGCCGGGAAGGCGGGCCTTTTGCCATTGCACACTGCAACTTCCACCTGCGCGGTGCGGACAGTGACGCCGACGAGGCGCTCGTCCGGGCATGGGCGAATCGCCACGGAATCACGTGCCATGTGCAGGCCTTTGACACGGAGGCTGTCGCAGCCGCGGAAGGCATCAGCATCGAGATGGCCGCCCGGAAACTTCGATACCGCTGGTTCGGGGAGCTGTGCCGGAAATTCGGCTACGAGGCCGTCCTGACGGCCCATCACGCCGGCGACAACGCCGAAACCTTTTTCCTGAATCTGCTCCGGGGAACCGGCATCAAGGGACTGACCGGGATGAAGGCGGAATCCGTGCTCCCCGACCCCGACTATGCGGACATCCCGCTCCGTCGTCCGCTTCTGGGTGTCACGAGGGCGGACATCGACAGCCTTGCCGCCCAGTGGCAGGTCCCTTACCGGGACGACCGGACCAATGCGGAGAACACCGTGAAGCGGAACAAGCTCCGGAACCAGGTCTTCCCCGTCCTCCGGGAAATCAACCCCTCCTTCGAGAAGACGGTCGCCGAGGATATGGAGCGTCTGTCCATGGCTGCGGCCATCGCGGACGACTACTACCGCGAAAACGCCCCGCTCCTCTGGGACGGCCGCCGCATCGACACGGACCTTCTCCGGACCTTCCCCCATTGGGAGTATCTTTTGTTCCGGATCCTGGAGGAGGAGGGATTGCCGGCGCCGCTGATCGCGCAGGCGACGGATATCGTCCGCAGCGGCCTGGGCGGGAAACGGGTCGGTCCCTTCGTCAGCGCCGCCGGCCGGCTGGTCCGGGAAGAGCGCGTGGGCGAACCGGAGATTGCGGTGACCGAGGAGTCCTGGGAACCGGGCCGCTCCCCCGTCATGCCTGCCGGCGTGCTCGCCGTGGACGCGGACAAGGTCCACGGGGAACTCGTCGCAGACCGCTGGGTGGCCGGCGACTGGATCCGTCCCCTCGGGATGCGTGGGCGGAAGAAACTGCAGGATTGGTTCAAGGACCGGCATTACTCCCTCGTGGACAAGCAGCAGGCGGTCATCGTCCGTGACAGCGGACTCACGGACGCGCACCATGTGGTCGCCATCGCCGGCCAAGTCATCGACGACACGTACAGAATTACCGCCGAGACCCGGCGGATTTACCGGATCAAATGATGGACAGGCGGTTACTTCTCTCACTCGGGCTTCTCGGGGCCGGATTCGGCGCCCATGGGCAAGAGCAGCCGAACATCGTCCTGTTCCTGGTGGACGACATGGGGCTGATGGACACGTCGGTTCCCTTCCTCACTGACAGTCAGGGACTTCCGGTACGGTATCCGCTCAACGACTGGTACCGGACTCCGAACATGGAACGGCTCGCCCGGCAGGGCACGCGGTTCTCCCAGTTCTATGCGCAGGGCGTGAGCTCCCCTTCCCGGGCATCCCTCCTGACCGGACAGGATGCCGCGCGGCACCGGACGACGAACTGGATCCGCAGCGAGGAGAACAACCGCGACGACTATGGGCCTTACGAGTGGAACTGGGAAGGACTGCACCGCGACGACATCACGCTCCCCCGCATCCTGCAGGCGGCCGGCTACCGGACCATCCATGTGGGCAAGGGACATTTCGGACCGTTCGAGAGCGACGGTGCGGATCCGCGGAACCTGGGTTTCGAGGTCAATGTGGCCGGCTCCTCCATCGGCGAGCCCGGCAGCTATCTGGGCGAAAACGGCTATGGGCACATCCGGGGCGTCCGTTCCCGGGCCGTACCGGGGCTGGAGAAATTTCACGGGACGGATACCTTCCTGACGGAGGCCTTGACCCTGGAGGCCCTGGCGCAGGTCGATACGGCCGTTTCCTCCGGGAAGCCTTTCTTCCTGTATCTGTCGCATTATGCCGTCCATAATCCCTTTGAGACGGATCGGCGGTTTGCCGCCCACTATGCCGACACCTCCTATTCCCCGGCCGCCCGCGGGTATGCCACGCTCATCGAGGGGATGGACAAATCCCTCGGCGACGTGCTGGACCATCTGGAAAAGTTGGGCATCGCGGAGAATACACTCATCGTTTTCCTCGGGGACAACGGTTCCGACGCCCCGCTGGGCGGGAGTCATGACATCGGCTCGTCGGCCCCTCTGAGAGGCAAGAAAGGCTCTGAGTTCGAGGGAGGTACGCGCGTGCCGTGCATCTTCGCCTGGGCCCGGCCGGATGCCGGGAATCCACTCCAGCGGCGGCTCCGCATCCGGCAGGGCGCCGTTTCGGAGCGCATCGGCACCATCATGGACATCTTTCCTACCCTGACGCTCGTCACCGGGGCGCAGGACCTGGTTCCCCTGCCACCCGCGCATACGGAAGACGGGCAACTCCTTCAGCCGCTCCTGGAAGGCTCCGGCAATCCTTTCCGGGAGGATACCTTCCTCTGCCATTTCCCCCATCGGCACCGGGGCAGCTATTTCACCTCCTGGCGCCACGGCGACTGGAAACTCATCTACTATTACAACCCGGAACATCCGGACTACCCCCAGTGCACCCTGTTCAACCTGGCTGAAGACCCTTCCGAAAGCCACGACCTCCTGTCCGGAAAAGTTTCGGTCCGGCACCGCCGCATCGCCCGCCGCCTCCTGAACGAGATGATCGACCGCCTCGAACGCGACAACGCCCTCTACCCCGTCGATTTCGAAGGCTCCCCCGTCCCGCCCCGCCGGGATGCCGTACGGTAAGCTTCCCGCACCGGGAAGCGGTGCGGCAGGTTCCCCGCACCGGTATGCGGCGCGGCAGGTCCTCCCTCTCCGGAAAGGAATAGGCCAACACGGCACTGTCTAGTCCTGAAGGAGTCGGGCAAGAAACGGCCGACAAAACGGGAGCGCCTATTTCCCTTCCTGGCGCCGGACGGCTTCCTGGAAGAAGTCCCGGCGTTGCTGCTGGGTGATGGGATAACGGGAGAGGCGGGAGGAGGGTTGGAGGCCGTCCGCGAGGTTGCAGACGAAGAGGTCGTCCACATCGGCCAGGTACAGACGGTCGTAGCGGAGGTCCTGGTCCCGCTGGAGGCTGAGGGTATAGTTCATGGTCTTCAGGGCTTCCGCCTCGCCCAGCTGGTCCTTGCAGAAGACGAAGAGCCCTGTCTTGTCAAAATGACCGTAAAAGCCGTTGCCCACCTTGTACACCTTGCTTTTGATGATCCGCCGCATGGGAAGGGCCATGGTCCAGTAGGATAGTTCCCTGGAGCCGATGTACCGGCCACCCTCGAGGCCGTAGGCATACCCCGTTTCCAGGATTTCCGTCAGTTCTTCGTCCTCGGGGTCCGGCGTGATGCCGGAGATGTCCGCCATCAGGGCCGCGGCGGCGTCTTTGGACTGTTCCATGGCACGGGTGACCTCGATGCCCAGGGTGTGGCCGTCCGCCGACTGGAGGTCGGGGCGGTCCCGGCCCACGAGAGAGCGGAACTCGCTGCCCAGGAGGGTTGATAGAGTAATCTGCGCATACTGCTCAAAGAAGCAGGTTCCAAAAGGTCGGTGGGACATGGCGGTTCGTATTGTGACCTTCAAAGATAAGCATTTGTCTCGGAATTGAAAAGTACGTATCTTTGCACGCTACAAAAGAGTTGACTATGGAATTCACCGCAAAACAGCTGGCATACGTGCTGCGTGGCACCGTGGACGGTGACGAGAACGCATCCGCCACCAAATTCGCGAAGATCGAGCACGGGAAACCCGGCACCCTGAGTTTTTTCGCCAATCCCAAATACGAACAGTACGTCTATACCAGTGAGGCCTCCATCATCCTGGTGGACAAGACTTTCGAGCCCAAGCAGCCGGTGAAGGCCACGCTGGTCCGCGTGGACAACGCCTACGCCGCCATCACGGAACTCCTCAAATACGTCTCCGACAAGAAAAAGAAGGCGCGCCGTCACCGGAGCCTCCGGGCCCGCTGGTTCTGGACGACGAAGTTCGGAAAGAACGTGTACCTCGGGGCGTTTTCCTTCGTGGGCCATCATACGGTCATCGGTGACAATACGCAGATCTATGAGAGCGTGTACATCGGCGATGACTGCAAGATCGGCAAGGACTGCATCATCTATCCCGGCGTGCGCATCTATGCCGGGACGGTCATCGGCGACCGCACCATCCTCCATGCCGGCTGCGTGATCGGCGGCGACGGCTTCGGGAACGCCCAGCGTCCGGATGGCAGCTGGGAGAAGATCGAGCACCTGGGGAACGTCATCATCGGCTCCGACGTGGAAATCGGCTGCAACACCACCGTGGACCGGGCCCAGATGGAATCCACCATCATCGGCAACGGCGTCCGGATCGACAACCTGTGCCAGATCGCCCATAACGTGGTGATCGGCGACCATACCGTCATGGCGGCCCAGGTGGGCATCGCCGGATCCACGACCATCGGCAAATACTGCATCATCGCCGGCCAGGTGGGCATCGCCGGGCACTTGAAGATCGCGGACCACACCACCCTGCTTGCGCAGGCGGGCGTCATCGGCAACATCCGGAAGGAAGGCACCACGCTGCTGGGCTCCCCGTGCATCGATCCCAAGCAGTACATGCGGGCCTACGCCAAGTTCCGCCAGAGCGGCGCGGAGTAGCCTTTTTGGGGAATATCGGATTTTTGCTTACCTTTGCAAACTTACTGGAAAAGTTTTACAAAGATAAGCGCTGATGCCCTGTAACCAGCATACCGTCAAGAAATCCTACTATTTCGAGGGAAAAGGTCTCCATACCGGAACATATTCCCACATGAAACTGATGCCCGCCCCGGCGGGCCACGGAATCAAGTTCCGCCGGACCGACCTCCGTTCCAAGCCGGTCATCGAGGCGCTTGCCGAGAATGTCACCAACACCGCCCGGAGCACCACCGTTTCCCATAACGAGGCCGTCGCGGTCACCATCGAGCACATCATGTCGGCCCTGACGGGCCTGGGTGTGGACAATGCCCTCATCGAACTGGACAACATCGAGGTCCCCATCCTGGACGGCAGTGCCCGCCCCTATGTGGAGGCCATCCTGCAGGACGGCCTGAAGGACCAGGGCGTTCCGCGCGAATACATCGACATTCCCCAGTCCCTCGAGATCCGGGACGACCGCAGCGGTTCCTGGGTACGCATCGAACCGGCCGCCGGCCCTTCGGCCGACATCACCGTGGACTTCAACTCCAAGATCCTGGGCATCCAGTCCGCCCACTGGGACGAGCATGTGGATTACGCCCGCGAGATCGGCGTCTGCCGGACCTTCGTCTTCTTCCATGAGATCGAGTACCTGTTCCGGAACAACCTCATCAAGGGCGGCGACGTGGACAATGCCATCGTCATCGTGGAGCATCCCGTGAACGAGGAACAGCTGTCCTCCATCGCGCGCCTGTTCGACATGCCGGACCTCCAGGTCACCAGCGAAGGCTATCTGAACAATCTCCAGCTGCATTTCCCCGACGAATGCGGCCGGCACAAACTGCTGGACCTCCTGGGGGACATGCGCCTCGCCGGCGGTTACCTGAACGCGCGCATCACCGCTTACAAGCCCGGACATTCCATCAACACGAAGGCCGCCAAGGCGCTCCGTGCCCTTTTGAAATAAGAACCTGACTATGAATAAGATCCATCCTCTGGCCGTCGTCAGCCCCAGCGCCAAGCTCGGGGAAGGCGTCGAAGTTGGCCCCTTCGCCTTCATCGATGACAACGTGGAAATCGGAGACGGCTGCAAGATTCTTCCGCACGCCACCATTTTCTCCTACGTCAAGATGGGCCGTGACTGCACCGTATTTCCGGGCGCCGTCGTCGGTGCCATTCCCCAGGACCTGAAATTCGAAGGGGAAATTACCCGCGTGGAGATCGGGGACCGCGTGACCATCCGCGAATGCGCCACCATCAACCGGGGCACCAAGGCCAGCGGGAAGTTCGTCACCAAGGTGGGCAGCGACACCCTGGTCATGTCCTATGTCCATATCGCCCACGACTGCTGCATCGGCAACCACTGCATCCTGGTCTCCCACGTCGCCCTCGCCGGGGAGACGGATATCGAGGACTGGGCCATCCTGGGCGGCGGGTCCATGGCGCACCAGTTCACCCATATCGGCCAGCATGCCATGGTAGGTGCCGGTTTCAAGCTGGTCAAGGACGTGCCTCCATACGTCCTCGCCGGCCGGGAACCCGTGTGTTTCGAAGGGGTGAACCGCGTGGGCCTGTCTCGCCGCGGATTCACCGAGGAGAAAATCAATGAGATCAAGGACATCTACGAGACGCTGTATTTCAAGGGCATGAACGTGAGCGACGCCCTGGCGTACATCGAGCAGAATTTCCCGAAGACGGAAGAGCGCGACAACATCATCGCCTTCATCCGCGGATCCAAGCGCGGAGTCATCAACAAGCCCCGTCCTTCGCGCGGATAACCGTGCTCCTGTCCACGGCATATTTCCCGCCCGTCGAGTGGTTCGCCCTCCTCGCCCGAGACATGACCCTGTCCCCGGACAGGGTTTCTCCTTCTACGGTGTACCTGGAAGCGTGCGAGTCCTACCGGAAACAGACCTGGCGCAACCGCTGCTGCATCCTGGCTGGCGACGGCGTCCAGATGCTCCAGGTCCCGGTGGTCCATGCGGGGTCCATGCAGATTTCCGACATTCAAGTCGATTGGTCCACGCCCTGGCTCGTCCGCTCGCAGCGGGCCCTGGATGCGGCCTACTATACATCGGCCTATTATGAATACTACCGGGACGAGCTTTTCGAGATCATGGACCGCCGGGCGGCGCTCCTCTGGGACTGGAACCTCTCCCTGATCCGTTTCCTGCTGGACAAGACGGGAATCGCCTGTACGCTCGTCGCCACGGAATCTTTCGAGGTTCCCGGCACCGTTCCCGACGATTACCGGTATGACATCCACCCCAAGCGGTCGAACACCGTCCTCCGGGACCTCGGCCTGGAAAAGCCGTACTATCAGGTCTTTTCGGACCGGTTCGGCTTCACCCCAGGCCTCTCGGCGCTGGACCTCCTGTTCAACGAAGGCCCGGATGCGCTGCTGTGGCTGAAAAGGGTTTTCGGGTAAGTTCCCGCAAGATTTTGTATTTCCGCAAAGAATTCTTATCTTTGCACCCGTGAACGAGATAGAGGACGAACGGTCCCCTATTTTTTGTTATATAGGTATGAAAAAGGAAGACATCATCCGGGCCGTGGAGACGGCCGTGCAGGAGCGGGGCTGCTTCATCGTGGAAGTCACGGTGAGCGCCGCGAACGACGTGGAAATCGTCCTGGAGAAAGAGGAAGGGATCGTGGACTGGGACGACTGCGCCGCGATCGACAAGGTCGTGCATGCCGCGTTCGACCAGGACGTGGAGGACTACTCCCTCACCGTTTCCTCCGCCGGGCTGGACCGCCCTTTCAAGGTGCTGAAACAGTACCTGAAAGCCATCGGCACCCAGGTGGACGTGAAGTTCAAGGGCGGACGGCGCCTCGTCGCCACCCTCACGGCCGCGACGGAAGACTCCGTCACCCTGAAATATACGGCCCTGGAAGCCGTGGAAGGCAAGAAGAAGAAAGAGAAAGTGGAGCACGAGGACGTGTGTCCGCTGGCGGAGATCAACGCCGTCACCCCGTACATCGATTTCAAATAATACGACATAACCATGGCAAAAGACAAAGAAAAGGAAGTAACCTTGATCGACGCATTCAAGGACTTCAAGGAAGAGAAGAGCATCGACCGTCCCGTCATGCTGGGCGTGCTGAAGGACGTGTTCCTCACCCAGCTCGCCAAGACCTACGGCAGCGCCGACAACTTCGACGTCATCATCAACGTGGACAAGGGCGACTGCGAGATCTACCAGAACTTCGAGGTCGTGGAAGAGGTCGAGAACCCGGCGACGGAGATCACCGTCGATGAGATCAAGGCCGAGACCGGCGACGACGACTACGAGATCGGCGACACCTATACCCGCAAGCTCAGCCTCTCCTCCTTCGGCCGCCGCGGCATCCTGAACATCCGCCAGAACCTGCAGGGCCGTATCATGGACATCGAGAAGGCCAACGTCTTCAAGAAGTACTCCGGCAAGGTGGGCGAGATCTTCACCGGCGAGGTGTACCAGACCTGGAAGAACGAGGTCCTCATCCTGGACGAGGACGGCAACGAACTCCGCATGCCCAAGAGCGAGCAGATCCCGGGCGAGCGTTTCAAGAAGAACGACACCATCCGCGCCATCATCAAGAGCGTGGAGATGAAGAACAACACCACCCCGTACATCGTCCTTTCCCGGACGACCGATTCCTTCCTCGAGAAGCTCTTCGAGATGGAGGTTCCGGAAATCTACGACGGCCTGATCACCGTGAAGAAGGTCGTCCGCATCCCCGGCGAGCGCGCGAAAGTGGCCGTGGAGTCCTATGACGACCGTATCGACCCGATCGGCGCCTGCATCGGCGTGAAGGGATCCCGCATCATGGGCATCGTCCGCGAACTCCGCAACGAGAACATCGATGTCATCCAGTGGACGGCGAACACGCAGCTCATGATCACCCGCGCCCTGAATCCGGCCCGGATCTCCCGTATCGACCTGGGCGAAGGCCCCGAGGACAAGATCAAGGTCTTCATGCAGGCCGAGGAAGTGAAGAAGGGTATCGGTAAGGGCGGCTGCAACATCAAGCTCGCCGGCATGCTCGTCGGACGCGAGATCGAAGTCTGGCGCGAGCTTCCGCAGGACGAGGCCGAAGAGGAGGACGTCCTTCTCTCCGAGTTCACGGACGACATCGATCCGTGGGTGATCGAGCGCCTGCAGTCCATCGGCTGCGACACCGCGCGCAGCGTCCTCGCCCTTTCCCCGGCCGACATCGCCAGCCGCGCCGACCTCGAGGACGAGACCGTGGAAGAGGTGTTCCGGATCCTTCGTGCGGAATTCGAAGAATAAGATTGTTGACTTAACATTGGGGGTTACTATATGGCAGAAATCAGACTGAACAAACTCATCAAGCAATTCAACATCGGGTTGGATACCCTGGTGGACTTCCTCAACTCGAAGGGAGCCGGCATCGACAATCCAAACCCGAACATGAAGGTCTCCGACGAGTATCTGGCCGACTTGCACAAGAAGTTCGGCAAGGACCTCGAGCTCAAGGAGGCCGCCGAGAAGGTGGATGTCAAACTGACGGAAATCCTGGACAAGGCCGCCAAGCGGCCCGCCGCCCGGGAGGAAGAGGACGACGAGTACGAGCCCGAGCGCGTGACCGTGATCAAGAGCAACAACCTCTCCCGCACGGTCGTGGAGCCGGAACCCGTGGCAGAGCCCGAACCGGAGCCCATCGTGGAGCCGGAGCCCGTGGCAGAGCCCGAACCGGAGCCCGTGGTGGAGCCGGAACCGGAGCCCGTGGTGGAGCCGGAACCCGTGGCAGAGCCCGAGCCGGAGCCGGTCGTAGAACCGGAACCCGTCGCCGAACCCGAGCCGGAACCGGTGGTCGAGCCCGAGCCCGTCGTGGAACCGGAACCCGTGGCAGAGCCCGAACCGGAGCCCGTCGCAGCACCCGAACCGGAAGAGAAGCCCGAACCCGTAGAAGAACCCGAGGCCGAACCTGAACCCGCCGCAGAGCCTGAGACCGCCGTCCCCGCCGAGGAGACCCCTTCCGCCCCGACCCCCGCGGAAGCTCCCGCCCCCCAGGCCGGCACCCAGCTCAAGGTCGTCGGAAAGATCGACCTGACCCAGTTCGACCCCAAGAAGGGCAAGAAACGCGAACGCATCAAGGGCGGCGGATCCCAGAAGGTGGACGTCACCAAGGTCCAGGCCGACCGGAATCCCAAGAAGGACGCCGGCAACAAGAACGGCGGCGCCAAGAAGCAGGACCAGGCCGCATCCGGCAAGGGCCGCAAGCG
>DETL01000002.1:82663-83088 GCA_002361625.1 Bacteroidales bacterium UBA3289
ATCCAGAAGCAGGTCAAGGAGACCTACGCCCGGATGAACGAAACGAAGAACAACTTCGGCGCGAAGCACCGCAAGGAGAAGCGCGAGATGGCCGCCATCCGTTCCCAGGAGGAGATGGAGCAGGCGATGGCCGAGAACAAGGTGCTGAAAGTCACCGAGTTCGTGACGGTCAACGACCTCGCCACCCTCATGAACAACACCCCGGTCGTGAAGGTCATCGGCGCCTGCATGTCCCTCGGCATGATGGTGTCCATCAACCAGCGCCTGGACGCGGAGACCCTCGTCCTGGTGGCCGAGGAATTCGGCTACAAGGTGGAATTCGTCACCGCCGAACTGACCAACGAAATCGAGCAGCAGGAGCCGGACAACGAGGAAGACCTCGTGGAGCGTCCGCCGGTCATCACCGTCATGGGCCATGTGGACCA
>DETL01000002.1:83279-113060 GCA_002361625.1 Bacteroidales bacterium UBA3289
GCCTTCACCGCCATGCGTGCCCGCGGCGCCCAGATGACCGACCTCGCGATCATCATCGTCGCGGCCGACGACGCCGTGATGCCCCAGACCAAGGAGGCCATCGCCCATGCGCAGGCCGCCGGTGTCCCGATGGTGTTCGCCATCAACAAGATAGACAAGCCCGGCGCCAATCCCGACACCATCCGCCGTCAGCTCTCCGAGATGAACATCCTCGTGGAAGACTGGGGCGGCAAGTACCAGTGCCAGGAAATCTCCGCCAAGAAGGGTATCAATGTCGATAAGCTCCTGGAGAAGGTCCTCTTCGAGACCGACCTCCTGGAACTCAAGGCCAATCCCAAGAAACTGGGCAGCGGCGCCGTCATCGAGTCCTCCCTGGACAAGGGCCGCGGTTACCTCGCCACCGTCCTCGTGCAGGACGGCACCATGCGGGTGGGCGACGTGATCATCTCCGGCAGCTATTACGGCCGCGTGAAGGCGATGTTCAACGAGCGTGGCCAGAAGGTCAAGGAAGCCGGCCCTTCCACGCCGGTCAGCATCCTCGGCCTCAACGGCGCTCCCGCCGCCGGTGAGAAGTTCAACGTGATGACCGACGAGAAGGAGGCGAAATCCATCGCCAACCGCCGCGAACAGCTCATCCGCATCCAGGGCATCAAGACGCAGAAGCACCTCACCCTGGAGGAGATCGGACGCCGCATCGCCATCGGAAACTTCAAGGAACTCAACGTCATCGTCAAGGGCGACGTGGACGGTTCCGTGGAAGCCCTCTCCGACTCCCTCATCAAGCTTTCCACCGAGGAAGTGCGCGTGAACGTGATCCACAAGGCCGTGGGCGCCATCTCCGAGAGCGACGTCCTGCTGGCCGAGGCCTCCGACGCCGTGATCATCGGCTTCCAGGTGCGTCCTTCCGCCGAAGCCCGCCGGGCCGCGGAGAAGGAAGGCATCGAAATCCGCCTGTACTCCGTCATCTACGACTGTATCAACGAAGTCAAGGAAGGTATCGAGGGTATGCTAGAGCCGGAAAAGAAGGAGGAGGTCACCGCCACCGCCGAGGTCAAGCAGACCTTCAAGATCTCCAAGGTGGGCACCATCGCCGGTTGCCAGGTCAAGGAAGGCAAGCTCACGGCCAAGGCCCAGGTACGCCTCATCCGCGACGGCATCGTGGTCTATACCGGTGCCCTCGCCTCCCTGCAGCGCGGCAAGGACGACGCGAAGGAAGTCGCCGCCGGCTTCGAGTGCGGCTGCGCCCTGGAGCGCTTCAACGACATCCACATCGGGGATGTCATCGAAGCCTTCACCGTGGTTGAAATCAAGAGAAGCCTGTAAGGATTGGAATCCCGGGCACTGTTCCTACAGCAGCAGGAGCAGTGCCACGAGATACAGGGCGAAACCCTGCGCCTTGATCCGGCGCTTCACCGTGAAATCGGTAAACGCATCCACCGGGTCCCTTTCCAGGAGACCGGACAGATCGGAGCCTGAAGGAACATCCTTCGGGCTCCATTTGGATATGATCTCGCCGTTGTTGATATACGTCGCTCCTCCGTTCGCCCGGTTCAGGGTGATGAGGGGCTTGTAATCCACATAGTAAGCCTCGACGTCCGCGGGGATCCCCGCTTTCTGGACGGAGAGGATGAGCGGGCGCATGCCCGCCGCAATCGCCTCGGCACGCTGGGCCCGGATGCGGTCCCAATCGGCCTTGGCGGGCTCGGTGACCGAGAATACCATCACCTTTCCGATGACGGCTTCCTCGTCCCGGTAGCCGCCTTCCGCATCCCGGATGGAGAGGACGGGCTTGTCCTCGCTCCGGTAAACCGACCGGGTAAGCGTGTCCACCCCGACGAAAGTCCAGGTGGAATCCGGCAGGTTGTCCAGCGAGAAGGAACCCCGCTGACCGTTCCGCTCATAGATGAAGGTGGGAACCTTTCCATCCATTTCCTGATAGTCATTGTCCAGGGAGGCGAACAGCTCCGCGCCGGGCTTGAACTCCGTATAGTCGATCATCGGCAGATGCTGCGCATTGTACCACAGGGCGAAAACGAGCGATGGAACGGCCAGCCAGAAGGCGACGTATTTCCCCTTCCGGGACACGCCGAAATTCTGGAACGGCAGGAAGGCGATGAGGGCCAGCACCAGCAGGACCACGTTCTTGAAGAACGTCTGCGCATGGGTCAGATGGATGGCTTCGCCGAAGCAGCCGCAGTCCATCTCGGGATTGGCGATCCAGAGGATGAGCGTGACGACCGTGAAGAAGACGACCATGACCGATGCCACCGCGGCCGCGAGTTTCCGGTACACGCCGGCAATGAGCGCCGCACCGGTCGTCGCCTCAAACAGGGCCAGGCCCATGCCGAGCGGTTTCGAAAGCCCCTGCAGGAAACCCAGGTGGAAGAATTTGAAGTATTCGCTCACAATGAGGCCCGTACCCACCGGATCCAGCAGTTTGAAGAGGCCGGAGAACAGGAAGGTGAAGCCGATCAGGACGGCGCACAGGCGCCGGAGTCTATGATGAGCCTTTTTCATGCGAGGTAAGGATCGACGGCCGCGCGGACCTTGGTGAAAATATCGTCGGGAGGGAGCATCCGGCCGTCCGGGTCGGCACAGTCGATGCGGAGGAAGTGCGGATCCCGGGCCGCCTCGGAGCGGTACAGGTCGCGGACGGCTTCCTGAAAGCGGATGTCCGCCTCGTGAATATCCTGGGCACCATGCAGATAGCCCCGGTCCGCACCTTCCCGGTGCGCCGCCAGGCTTTTCTCCACGAAGCCGATGGGAACGTCCAGGAACAGGTTCAGGTCCGGTTCCGGAAGGTCGAACTCACCGTATTCCGTGTCAAAGATCCAGTTGCGAAGGCGCGTCCGTTCCGCCCCCTGCGGAAGTTTCGCGCACTGGTAGGCAATGTTGGAATACACGTAGCGGTCCAGCAGGACCACTTTCCCGGCATCCAGGGCGTCCCGCATCTCCGGCACGGCGCGGTGCCGGTCCTCGGCGAAAAGGAGGGCCACCAGCTGCGGATGCACGGTCTCGATGCTGCCGAACTCCCCCTTGAGGAAACGGCCGATGAGGTCGCCGTACACCGGCGCATCATACCGCGGGAAGTGGATATACTCCAACGCTCCGCAGCGCTCGGTCAGGTATTCCTTCAATCTCTTGACCTGGGTGGACTTTCCCGCCCCGTCCAGGCCTTCCACGACGATGAGCATGATTTTTCGTTTAATCTCACAAATATAACTATTTTTGCGTTATGAAACCGAAAATCCGCATCCTCGGAATCGTGAACCTGACGGACGATTCGTACTATGCGCCCAGCCGGGCCGCATCGGGCGAAGCGTTCCTCTCGCACGTGAGGCAACTGGTGGAAGAAGGGGCGGACCTCGTGGACATCGGCGCCTGCTCCACCCGGCCGGGGTCCCGGCCCGTCGGCGCGGAGGAAGAATGGAAGCGGCTGGAACCGGCCCTGAAGGCCCTTCGGAGCGAGTTTCCGGACTTGCCGGTATCCATCGACACCTACTGGTCGCCGGTGGTGGCGCGCGTGTATGACTGCATCGGCCCGTTCACGGTCAATGACATCTCCGCCGGGGCGATGGACCCGTCCATGCTCCCCCTGGTTGGGGGCCTCGGGCTCCCCTACATCGCCATGCACATGCGCGGGACGCCGGAGACGATGCAGTCCCTGACGGATTATCCGGAAGGGGTGACGGCAGCCGTACTGCGGTATTTCGAAGGTTTTGCCTCCCGGGCGGAAGAGGCCGGCATCCGGGACTGGATCCTGGACCCGGGCTTCGGTTTCGCGAAGACGGTGGAGCAAAACTGGACGCTGTTGGAAGAGCTGGACCGGCTGCAGGCACCCGGGAAACCCATCTTGGTAGGCATCTCCCGCAAGAGCATGATTTACAAGCGCTTTGGCATTACACCGGAGGAATCGCTCCCCGCTACTCAGGTCGCGCACTACATGGCTTTGGAACGAGGCGCCACCTACCTCCGCGTCCACGACGTCGCCGAAGCCCGACGGACCGTTGACATTTACTCGATCAGGTAAACATCCTCACCGGGAGCGGCGAAATGATACGTTTCCCGGGCGAACTGTTCCAGGGAATCCCGGCTGCGCGTGAGGGACTGGATTTCCGCATCCATCTCCTCGATGCCTTTGCGGTACTGATCCATCTGGCACTCCTGCCGGTCGATCTCCCAGCGGGCGCGGACCCAGTTCAGAACGCTGCTGTGCGAGAAGAAAAGCAGCCACAGGGCCACCACCGCCGTCACGATGAGGACGAACGGGAGGAAGTAATTGTGGTCGCTGCGCGTCAGGAGACTGCCTTTGTTCTTCTTGTCAGCCATATTTCCGGGAGGTTGTGTCACTAGTTTCCTGCGAAATTACTAAATTTGTCGGGATAATGCGAAAACAAATCTAAAATATTCGATATCGACTATGAAACCTACCCTTCTTGTCCTGGCTGCCGGCATGGGCAGCCGCTATGGCGGACTCAAGCAGATGGACGGCCTCGGCCCCCACGGTGAAACCATCATCGACTATTCCATCCACGATGCCGTGGAAGCCGGATTCGGCAAAGTCGTCTATATCGTCCGGGAGTCCTTCAAGGCCGACATGGAAAAGGCGGTCCAGGCCAAGTACGCCGGCGTGAAGACCGTGGACGGCGAGCCCCTGGAGTTCGTCTTCGTCACCCAGGAGCTGAACAAGATCCCCGCCCGCTTCACCCTCAACCCCGAACGCGTGAAGCCCTGGGGCACCGCCCATGCAGTCCTGATGGCCAAGGACGTCATCCACGAGCCGTTCGCCGTCATCAACGGTGACGACTTCTACGGGAAGGAGTCCTTCCGCATCCTCGGCGACTGGTGCCGGGCCCATTCGGACACGAAGGGACAGTACTGCATCGTGGGCTTCGAGCTGGACAACACCCTGTCCGAGAACGGAACCGTCTCCCGCGGCATCTGCTCCTACGACGCCTCCGGCAACCTCACCGACATCGCCGAGCACCTGGAGATCGGGAAAGAGGCCGACGGCATCGTCTATGGCAACAACTCCGTCAGCGGCGAGAATCATGTGGTCCTGGACGCCAAGGCCCTGTGCTCCATGAACATGTGGGGATTCACCCCCGACTACTTCGCCCTGAGCGAGGCCATCTTCGAGAAGTTCCTGGAGGTCAATATCAACGAGCCCAAGAAAGAGTACTACATCCCCTACGCCGTGGACTGCATCATCAAGTCCGGAAAGGGATCCTGCGAGGTGCTCTCCACCCCTTCCCACTGGTTCGGCGTGACCTTCAAGGAAGACCGCCCGGGCGTCGTGGCCAAGTTCGCCCAGCTCGTCGCGGACGGCGTCTATCCCAGCCCGCTCTACTGATTGCTTCAACCATAACACTCCCCATATGGCACGCAAGATCAAAAATTACGACCTCTTTTCCAGCCACGCCTGGTATGTGCCAGGCGTAAAGGGCATGTTCGGCCTCGTGGGCTGGTTCCTCGTCGGCTCCCTCCTGGGCGGCATCGTCCAGAGCATCCTGAGCCTCTTCATGTCGCAACAGGCCATCATCGACTATGGCATGATCGTGGTGTATCCCATCCAGTTCCTGCCGGCGATGGTCTATGCGGCGAACCAGAGCCGCCGGAACATGCTGTTCGACCCCGGTTATGAACTGGACAACAAGCATTTCTCCCCCTACGGACTTCCGCTGCTCATCCTCGTGACGGTCGTGATGACTTTCGCGTCGATGTTCGCCTTCGACCTGCCCAACTACTGGAACATGCAGCTCACGAACAGGTCATCTGTCCTGGCCAAGGCCTATGAGATGTTCATGGAAATCATGAAACAGATGACCGGCGGCGTGTTCTGGTCCTCCTTCCTCGTGGTCGCCATCTTCGCGCCCATCTTCGAGGAGTGGCTGTGCCGGGGCATGGTCCTCCGCGGCCTCCTCACCAAGATGAAGCCGGTCTGGGCCATCGTGGTGTCGGCGCTCTTCTTCGCCGTCATCCATGCCAATCCCTGGCAGGCGCTGAACGCCTTCCTGATCGGCCTGGTGATGGGGTATGTCTATTACAAGACGGGTTCCCTGCTCCTCACGATGATCATCCACTTCGTGAACAACGGCACGGCGGTCATCGCCTCCAACATCGACGCCCTCAAGGACTACGAGGACCTTTACTGGATCGATGTCATGGGAAAGGAGACATACATGATCGTCTTCGTGGTGAGCTGCATCGTCCTCGCCGCCTGCCTGTGGGTGTTCTCCCGCATCAAGCTGGAAAACCCGTGGGGCAACATCGACCGGATCCCGCCGGCCGACGAAACGGTCACCCCCGCAGAATAGCTTCAGAGACCCTTTCCGCTTCGGAGAGGGTCTCTTTTTTGCCCACATCGACCATGGTGAAATCCGGCGGGACCACCCCGTAGATGGGGTACTCGGCGCAGGCCTTCAGGTAGAAGTCCACGATGGAGAAGCGCTCGCCCATCTGCAGCCGTTCGAAAGCGTCGAAGATTTCCGGGGAAATCAGGTGGATGCCGGAGAAAGCCAGCTTGCGGCACTTTTCCGGGTCGATATCCCGGTACGGACTCCGCACCTCCCCCGTCGCGAGATTGGTCCATCCCCTCAGGCGATTGTCCTCATCGAACAGGAAATACCGCTGCGTCTTCCGCTCGCTCACCACCAGCGTCGCCATCGACCCCTTCCGGTGCTGCTCCCGGAACCACCTGAGGTCCAGGTTACTGACGATGTCCACGTTATGAACGAGGAAAGGTTCGTCGCATACTTCGGCGGAGGGAGTGATTTCCCGAACCGTCGCTACGCGACCCCTCCCAAAGGGCCCCTCCCTCTTATACTGCCGAGGGTGGCATAGGTTCGGGAAATCACTCCCTCCGCCTTCGTCCGTCAAGTAAGGTTTCGCATACCGGATTCCGCCGCCGGTCTCCCGAAGGAAATCGCGTTCGTCGGAAATGTCGATCCGAACGCCAAAGTCATGGGCATTCAGGTAGTCGATAATCTGGTCCGGGAAATGATGGACATTGACGACAATCTGGTCATACCCGGCCTGGACGAGCTTGATGATGACATGGTACAGCAGCGGCTGCCCGCAAATCGGCACGAGCGCCTTGGGCATCGTATCCGTCAAAGGTTTCAGGCGGGTCCCCAGCCCCGCGGCAAAGATCATCGCTTTCATAACCAGGATTCAATGCCGCGCTCACGGTGGATGAGGTGGACGCGGACGGGATATTTCGCAATCAGATGCTCGGCAAGGTGCTGGGCGCTGTAGGCGGAGCGATGCTGGCCACCGGTGCAGCCGAAGCTGACCTGCAGATGGGTGAAGCCGCGCTCGAGGAAGCGTTCCACGTGGGCATCGACCAGCGCATAGACATGGTCCAGGAAGCGGAGGATCTCGCCGTCCTGCTCCAGGAATTCGATAACCGGGGCGTCCAGGCCGGTGAGCTGCTTGAACCGTTCGTACTTCCCGGGATTGTGCACGCTCCGGCAGTCGAACACATACCCGCCCCCGTTTCCGGACGCATCCTCGGGAATCCCCTTCTTAAAGGAAAAACTGTAAACAGTCACCGTCAAGGGCGTCCTTTCTCCGGAGGGAGTATTCTTTCCCGAACCCTCCGCAATCGAAGATTGCTCCGGGACGCCCCCGCAAAGCCCAGTCAGAACTTCGGTCAGGTACGGGTAAGCTTTAAAAGGCAAGAGGTTACGGACGATATCCAGGGCCGGGGGGATGCTGTCGATGAAGGCCTGCTTCCTTTCCCAAAGGCCGCGGTAGCCGTAGCAGCCGAGGACCTGGAGCATCCGGAAGAGGATGAAAAGGCGGAGGCGTTCCCGGAAGTGGGTTTCATCGACGGGCCCATAAGCCCGGAGGGCATCCAGATACACCTGCAGCAGTTCCTCCCGGAGCGTTTCGGGATATCGGGCCCGGGCCTGCCAGAGGAAGGATGCCACATCGTAGTAGATGGGTCCCCGGCGGCCGCCCTGGAAGTCGATGAACCAGGGTTCCCCGTCCACCAGCATCACGTTCCTGGCATTGAAATCCCGGTACAGGAAGGTGTCGGAGGGCTCCGCCAGAAGGTCCGCCTTGAGGTGGTCGAAATCGTCCTGGAGCCGTACTTCGTTGAACTCCAATCCGGTGAGTTTCAGGTAGTCGTACTTGAAGTAGTTCAGGTCGAAGTCCACCATCCGCCCGTCGAACGACGGCTGCGGATAGCACACGGAAAAGTCCAGTCCCTGAGCACCCTCGACCTGGATCTTCGGGAGGGCAGCCATCGTTTTGCGAAGGAGCGCCACTTCATCCGGGCTGTAAGCGCCTTTCGCGCGTCCATCGGCCAGGGCATCGTAGAGGATTGTGGAGCCAAGGTCCTCCTGAAGGTAGCACAGACCATCCTCCGCCAGGACCTTGGGCACGCGGATTCCCTTCGACGCAAAGTGACGGTCGATGGTCAGGAAGGCGCGGTTCTCATCGGCATCGGTTCCTTCCACGCCGATGAGGGTGCGTCCGTCGGCCCCGGCAAGCCGGTAATACCGCCGGTGGGAAGCCGACCCGGTCAGGGCATCCACCTTCGCCGGCACTGCTCCGGTAAACTTCTCGTACAATGATTCCAGTGACATAACATACAAAAATACGCATTCCTGCCGGAAACACAAAACCGGAGCCTGTCTTCCTTCCGTCTCCCGCCGGAATCCGAAACAGAGATCGATTCCGCTTCTCCCTGCACAAATCTCGTTTGTACATCTGGAACGTTTTCCACGGGCTTTTTCGTGTGCAAATCTTTCCGGAAACAGGGGAAATGAAGGGATTGGACGAGATTTGAACAGGGGAACGGTCGTGGAAGCCCGTTCTGTTGTACAAACGAGATTTGTACAAAGGGGACGGCATACGTCGAGGAAGCACCGTCAGGCAACGGAAGAAGGGATACGGTATTTTTCGTATCTTTGCGGTCAAACGAGATAGACATGAAAAGAAGTCTTTGCCTGACTATATGCCTGAGTGTCCTAGCGGTCATCGCGTGCAAGGCTCAACCACAAGGAACTGTTTATGAGCCGGTTCGCTTCGAAGACGGGACACCCGTCACCGGAGACCCGGTGGCCGACAGCCTGTTCGCGAAGGACCGGTTTCTCACCGATACGACATTCACGGAGAAAGGCGATACGGTCTTCGTCATGCGCCACGCCAGCGCCTATGTGCGGCTGCAGCTGGAAGGATTGCCGGCCGACGCCGGCATCGGGGAAATCCTGCTGGTGCCCATGCAGGGTGCTCCCGAGACCGTTCCCGTAACGGTTTCGGAAACCGGTTCCCTGACCCTCTGGATGGCTAAAGAGCCCGCCGTCCTTCCGGCCATGGCAGCCATCGCCCAGGCGGCCGACGGACGCATCTGGTCCGTCAGACTGCCCGGCGGGACCCTGCAACCCGGTATCGCGTATCGCTGGGATGCCTCCTGCCTGACTCCCGAAGCGCCGGAGAGCGGCATCCAGGCCACTCCCCTGCCGCAGACGACGATGCTGGAGGTGGAGTCCGGCGAGTATTCCGGCATCACCTGGCTGGGCGGGAACCAGTACGGCGTCGTGAGTGACAACCTCAAGGGCGGCGGCATCGCCCGATTCTCCATTCCCATCGACGATCACGGGAATGTAGGAACGGTCAAAATGGAAGTGCCCAAGGCGGTCGCCACGGCAGAAGGCAAGAAGCGCGATACCGAAGGCATCGCCTACGTCGCCTCCACCAATACGCTCTATACCACTTCCGAAAAGAGCCAGGACATCCGGGGTTACGACCTCCTGGGCGTCGAAACCGGCGCCAGCCTGGACGTCCCCGCCGACCTGAAAGACATCCAGGACAACCGGGGCTTCGAATCCCTTTCCTACAATGCGACGACGGGCCTGTTCTGGACCACCACCGAAGCGCCGCTGAAGGCCGACACCTTCTTCCCCCGGCTCCATCGGCTCCAGAGTTTCACCACCGACGGAAAACCGGCCGGACGCTTCCTTTACCAGATTGGCGAACCCTCCCAAACCAGCGAAAACACAGTTGCTTACGTCTTTGGCATTCCGGCCATGGCCGCGATGGATGACGGCCGCGTCCTCGTCGTAGAACGGGAAGTCTATGTCCCGAAAGGCAGCCTGTGGGAAAAGATCCAGGGGGCCTTCACGGACATCCACATCTTTGTCGTGGACCCGGTCCATGACACCGCCGGCATCCTCCGGAAATCCCTCGTCTGCCATTTCACGACCGGGGCGATGAACCTCGCGAACTTCGAAGGCATGTGCCTCGGCCCCACCCTGCCGGACGGGAGCCGCTGCCTCCTCATGATCGCTGATTCCCAGAAAGGATCCGGCGGACTCACGCAGGAGTACGTAAAAGTGATCCTGCTGCGCGATTAGAATATCATACTCTGCGCGGCCTGTTGCGCACGCCGGCTATGGGCCGCATTCATCTTGCCGAAGTTCCACTTCACGCCAAAGAGCACGTAACGGCCCATGATGAGACGATATCTGTCTTCCACGTAGTTGTCCGTGACGGTATGCGTGAGATTCCGCGTCTGGTTCAGGATGTCGTAAACTTTGACACTCAGGTTGAAAGCGCCGATATTCTTGGAAATCTCCGCATTCCATTGCCATTCGGGCTGGCCATACCCCTCCGCGTAGCCCTTGTAAAAGACATAGGACAGATCCGTATTGAGCTCAAACTCATGCTTGGTGGTGTAAGAGCCTCTTGCACCCAGTCTCGTATCCAGGGTATTCATATTGGTGCTCGGATCAAGCGAGTAACGGGAGATGATGCCGGTGGTACTGGCTCCCAGGCTGAAGGAGTAGTGTTCCTGGTTATATCTGATGCTGATGCTTCCCGTGGGAGAGAATACCCGGGTGCTGCTTTCGGCAAACCCGCTCTGCCCGCCGTAGAACCGATTGCCTTCCGAATCACCCCAGAAACCGGCCATGAAGCCATCGTAGTCAAATGTATCCTTGTCCAATCCGGGGAGCGCCCTCCTGGCCTGATAGCTGACGGACGAGCTGAGTGCAGCGGCACCGCTGAGGGTAAGTGACCACAACTTCTTGCTGTCAAGCGGAGTTGTATAGTTCGCGACCATCGTGCCCGTCAGACTCGGCTTCCGGGAATTGACCGGAACGGAATACAGGATGCCGTCCTGGTCATACCAGGTCGCATTGACAAGGGAATTCGTCGCCATGCCGCCGTAGAAATACATCATCAAATGAGAGAACCGTTTCACGTCGTTTCTCGACCAGTCGGCATTGAAATACATCTGCGACGAGGGCTTCAGATACACGTTGCCTACGCTCAGGCGTGAAGGGTTTGCCACGTTGAGGACCGGCATCATCCTGGACTGGGACGGACGATAGCTTTGACCGGAAGCCGACAGGGACAGCCAATCGATATCCTTGCTATAGATGAAGCGCAGGGTGGGTACGGCATACCAGTTCCACTCGTCTTTTCCACTGATGGCCTCGATTCCGTAGCTCTTCGAGTAAGTCTCGTTCAAAGAACCATATACGCGACTGCCCAGGGTAACATAGCTCTGTTGGCTGAAATTATATTGGACGGTAAGGTCATAACGCTGCGTTACATAATCCGTGCGACTTTCGGAAGAATAGTAATCGTTTCTTCCGGCAGCGTCAAAGGCGTCGCGTACATTACCTTGACTACCCGCAACAGCATAGGCCGATGCAGACAGCGTCCACTTTTCTCCGAGAGGCTCCGTATAGCGCAGGGAGCCGCTTATGTATTTGGAGTTGCCGTCCGAAACGTAGCGCATACTGCGGGTGTCCGCTCCGACAGAGGTCGTGAGCACGGACATTTCTTCACTCGTTCCGTCGTTTACGCCATATCCGACATCGCTGCTGATCCGGATGGAGCGCCGGTCTTTCCCCCAAAGGTCGCGGAAGGTGAAATCGGTGTCCAAATCCACCCGTTTGTTGGAACGGATGCCGTGCGACGTATTCTCCGATCGGTTCATCAAAGTGCCGTCCCTTGTCGTTTCCGACTGCCCGTTGCTTCGTGAATCGGTTCTGTTGTAGCTGAAGGCAGGACGTATGTGAAACCAAACTTTGCCTTTCTCCTTCTGGAACTCCAGGTTGGCATTGGCCGACTGGGCATATTGCTTGCCGTTATCCTGCGTGGACGAAGCAAGGTCGCCTTCATCCTGGAAGGTGGTCCTGTCGGCCTGGGTCCCGGAATCCGTGTCCGAATATTTGTAGTTGACGCTGGCCGTCGTCTCCACATCCTTGATCCGGGAAGTATTGGCATTGACACCGACCTGCGCGGCGGTCGAGAGCCCCTGGTTCAGGTTGGTGAACTCTCCGCTCTCATCCATGATGGCAATCATGACATTCGAATCGTTGATGTTCTGGCCGTTGGCGATGACCGTGACCTGATCCTTTTCGGAGTAGGCCGATACCAGCGCATTCCCGCTCCAGAGAAGTCCTCGGTTGTCCCGGAGGGGATTGTTCCCGTCTTCCTTCGTGAGCGTAGTTCCGCCCTTTAGTCCCACATTGCCGAACCATCCCTGTTCGTATTCCTTCTTCAAGGCCACGTCCAGCACTTTTTCCCGGTTGCCGTCCTGGATACCGGAGGCGCGGGTTTCCTCTGAATCCCGGTCGATGACCCGGATCTTGTCCACAACGGCGGCCGGAAGATTGTTCAGCGCCGTACTCTGGTCGTTGAAGAAGAAGGTCCGGCCACCCACGGTGAGTTTGTCAATTTCCTCG
This sequence comes from Bacteroidales bacterium UBA3289, assembly GCA_002361625.1. Taxonomy (GTDB): domain Bacteria; phylum Bacteroidota; class Bacteroidia; order Bacteroidales; family UBA932; genus Cryptobacteroides. The sequence goes on from DETL01000002.1 coordinate 95,990, forward strand.
CCGTTGAACTTTACTTTTCCGTCATCCGTGATTTCCATGCCCGGCATGCGCTTGAGCAGGTCCTTGAGCATGGCGTTGGCCCCCACCCGGAACGAGGAGGCATTGAATTCCACCGTGTCTTTTTTGACGACGATGGGATTGCCCACGTCGGACACCGTCGCCGCCTGCAGGAAGTGTTCGTCCACCTGCAGCCGGATCGTGCCCAGGTCCTCCCGGCGTTCCCGGAAATACCGTTCCTTGATAATCGGCCGGTAGCCCATCATCTCCACATGCAGCGTGTAACGCCCGAGCGGAACATCCTCCAGCTTCGCCTTACCCTCCGGATCGGTGAGGGTAAAGTTCGTGATGGTGGTGTCCTTCTCGGGAATCACATAGAAGGACGCATACGGGACGGGCTCATTGGTAAGCGAGTCCACGACCGTCGCCTGGATCTCCGCCAGACGCGTCACCCACAGGTTGTCATTGAGCACAACCACTTGTGCCCGGAGTCCGAGGCCGGCGAGCAGGGCGCACACCGATATCAGGAGTTTCTTCATTTCAATGCTTTATCAATCAAGTTTTTCAGTTTCATTCAGGTAACGACAGATTGGCAAAACGCCTAAAACGCCATATCCATGGCGGCGCTGTTCGCGCGCTGGCTGTGGGCGGCGTTCATCTTGCCGAAGTTCCATTTGACCCCGAAGAGGATGTAGCGGCCCAGGATGAGACGGTACGAATCCTCTTCGTAATTGGCTGTGATACTATGCGACCGTCCGCGGGTCTGGTTCAGGATATCATGGGCCGTGATGCTGAGGCTGAAAGCGCCGATATTCTTGGTAACGGAGGCGTTCCACCGGAGTTCCGGTTCGTTGAAGCCGGCCGCATAGCCCTGGTATAGCGTATAGCCGAGGTTGCTGTCGATCTCAAATGCATGGGGCGTCTTGTAGTCGATACCCAGGCTGACGTACTCGTTGAAAGTCTGGCGGTTCACCGAGGAATCCAGGGAATAGCGGGCGATGCCGGCCGCCGCGGAGACGCCGGCATACATGGAAAAAGGATCCTTGTTGTAATTGATCGTGCCGAAGACACCCAGATTGGAACTGCGGGTCACACTCTCGGAAAAACCGCTCTTTCCGCTGTAGAAATTGCTTCCGGAAGCATCGGTTCCCCAGAAACCCTCCATGAAGGAGGCGTAGTCGAACGTCTCCGTGTCCACCCCCGGCAACGTTCCTTTTGCCTGGTAGGATGTTCCCTTGGAATAGTTGAGGTTGAAGCCCGTGTCCATCGTCCAGTGCTTTTCCTTCCCGAACGGCTTCGCATAACTGAGATACATCGTCGTGGACAGGGCGGGTTTCCGCACGTTGACCGGGACGGAATACAGGATGCTGGATGCGTCGTACCACTGCGCCGAACTGACTGAGTTCCGCCTCATCGTAGCAGAGAGGGACATCATCACCATGGAGAAATCCTTCGGGTCGTTCCGATACCAGCTGACCGTGCCGGTCGTATAGCCATAAGGCTTGAGATAGATGTTTCCGGCCGAAAGGCGCGTGGGGTTGCCCACGTTCAGCACCGGCAGCATCTGACCCCGGGAAGGGGAACGGGTAGCGCCGCTCACATGCACGTTGAAGTTGCTGTTTCCCTTCCTGGACCGCAGCCGGAGCGTTGGCGTCACATACCAGGACCAGTCCCCGACGCCGGTCTCCGTGTCGATGCCGAAGCTCCGCGTCCGGTTCTCGTCCAGCAAGCCGGACAGCAGGGCGCCCACCGTAACCCAGTTGTTTTTCCCCCATTTGTACTGAATGGTCGCGTCATAGTTGTTCTGCAGCTGCCGACCGTGCACTTCGGAAGAATAGTAGTCATTGTAGCCCATGGCGTCGGAAGCGTCCCGGACACTGTTCCGCAGGGTGGCATTGAAGGATCCTTGCATGGACAGCGTCCACTTCTTGCCCAGCGGTTCCGTGTACCGGAGGGATCCGCCGCCCCCATGGCTGGCGGACTGGGAGTCATAATGGAGCTGCCGCAGGAAATCCTCCGCCCCCTTTCTCTGGGTCAGGGAAGACTCGTCGCTTCCTCCGTCCGATGCGTTCAGGTTCAACCCATAAGACGCCTGGATGATCCGTCCTTCCTTGCCGCCCAGGTCCCGGAAGGAAACATCGCCCGTCAGGTTCCCGCTCCGGGAAATGCTTCCGTCATAGGTCGATTGCTCCGACCGGTTCATCAGGATGCCTTCCCGGGAAGTGGCCGATGTGCCCGACGACCAGGAATCGGTCTTCGAATAGGTGAAATTCGGCCGGAAATGGAACCAGACCTTGCCCTTCTCCTTCTTGAGTTCCACCTTGGAATTGAAACTGTTGCCGAACCCCCGGGATGTGTTGTCCGTTTCCGACAGGATGTCCCCTTCCGTCTGCCAGGTGGTCCGGGAGGAACGGTTCGCCCCGCGGGTGTCGTTGTACTTGTAATTGGCCATCACCGCCGTCTCCACGTCCTTGATCCGATCCGTCGTGGCGTTCACCCCCGCCTGGGCGAAATCGGACAGGCCGTTTCCGCCCAGCTGTGTCGTTTCTCCGTCTTCCGAGATCCTGAAGACCACCCCGCCGTCATCCACATTCTGCAGGTTCACGATACCCGTCACCTGGTCCTTCTCCGTATAGCCCGACACCAGGAGGTTGCCGCTGTACAGGAAGCCCCGGTCATCCCGGAGTTCGCCTTCCTGCTTGGGTACCAGGGTCGTACCTCCTTTGCCCGCGATATTCCCGAACCATCCTTTCTCGTATTCCTTCTTGAGCACGACATCCATCACTTTCTCCTTGGAGCCGTCTTCGATACCAGTCGCCCGGGTGGATTCGCTCGTACGGTCCGTCACGCGGATCTTGTCCACGATGGCCGCCGGAAGGTTGTTCAGCGCCGCCGACTTATCATTGAAAAAGAAGGTCTTGCCGCCTACGGTGATCTTGTCCACCGGTTCGCCGTTCACCTTCACCGTCCCGTCGTCGGAGACCTCGATGCCCGGCATCTTTTTCAGCAGGTCCTTGAGCATGGCGTTGGAACCCACATGGAAGGAAGAGGCATTGTACTCCAACGTATCTTCCTTGATGGTGACGGGATTGCCCTTGTCCGTCACCACGGCGGCATCCAGGTAATGCTCGTCCACCACGAGACGGATGGTGCCGATGTCCACCCGACTGTCGCGGAAATAGCGGGTTTTGATCACCGGTAGATAGCCCATCATCTCCACATGCAGGGTATAGCGTCCGTAGGGAACTTCTTCCAGCTTGGCTTTTCCTTCCGGGTCCGTCAGGGTGAAGTTCGTGATGGTCGTATCCTTCTCCGGAATCACATAGAAGGAGGCATACGGGACAGGCTCGTTCGAGAGCGAGTCCACGACCGTCGCATGGATCTCCGACAGGCGGGAAACCCACATATTGTCATTGAGGACCACGACTTGGGCGCGGAGGGCCGTAAAGGCCAGGAGCGTCACTGCCGTCAGGAGGAATCTTTTCATTTCAACGCCTTGTTTAACAAGTTCTTGAGTTTTTCTTCATTATAGCCCACGAGGACGGAACCGTTCATACCGTTCCTGCGCACGACGAAATAGGTAGGATAGCCGTCGCTGCCCAGCCGGTCCAAGATGAATTTCAACTGCTTGTCAGTCAAGTAATAATGGTCTCCCTGGATGGTCGGGACCATCTCCAGCCAGGTGGACCTCGGGGAGGTTTCGCCGGTCAGGTAAATAAAGTCCACATCGGCATAGTCGGTGGTTTTCAGGGGTTCCAGGGCCCGGATGCCGGCCAGGCAGGGGGCGCACCAGGTTGCCCAGATGTCCACCAGGACGGGCTTTCCGCGGTGGCCCGCCAGGATGGCGTCCAGCAGCTCTTCATCCGGCACGTCAGGCGTTTCTTTCACGGACTCGAGCACTTCCGCATGGGCCCGGAGGTAGGCTTTCTGTTCATCTTCCAGTTTTTTGGTAAATACCGGATGGGAGAACCGGTCCCATCCTTCCGAAAGACCGCCTCCCCGCCGGACGGATCTCAGCATAGACGCAAAACGGGCATACTCCCGGACAAGTCCCGTCGTATCGGCCGATGCCGCAGGCACCAGGGCCGGAATCATGCCATACAGGGTAAAATCGATGCTCAGAAGCGTCTTCGGGTCATCCAGGTCCAGCGCCCGGACCCAGGCAAGGTCTTCCTCCTGGAACAGCCAGGGCCGGAAAAATGCCTCCGCCTCCTCCCCAAACAACTTCCTGTGATTCATGCGCTGGGTATGGACGGATTGCAGAAGAAGCTGCAACGCAAAGTCCTTCAGTTTGTTCTGTGCATATTCCCGGATTGCGGGCAGAAGGTCTTTCTCTTGCAGACGCGATGAAACCCTTTCATAAAACACCCGAACGCTGTCGGCATAGGTTCCGGCATCATCCATCGAGTCGTACTCGAAGGAAAGGTCCGGGGCGATGGACACCATCGCCTTTTTCGCATCCGGGCCAAACAGGAAGGCATACTGTCCCACCGGACGCACAATCGGAACTTCCGGCTCGTCCAGGGAGAAGCGCCTCCGGGTCGTGGCCCGGTCGGAACCGTCCAGATAAACCCGAAGCGTTTCGCCGGGATTGACAGGAATGGGTTGTATGCTCTGCGCACCATCGACATACAGATTCACCGCTCCGGGACCATAGAGTTTCAGGTTATACCGGGCCACACCGGTACGGACATCCACCGGCTCCGGTTCCAGGGCTTTTTCAAAACCCGGACAGAGATAGGAACGGCAGCGGACCGTCACATAGGACGGCACCCGGGAGACATCCCCTGTCGGAATGATCTCCAGGACCGCCTCGCCATATTCCAGGGTCGGCTCGGGAAAGGTCTCCGGAATGATGGTTTCGGGCAGCGGCAAGGGCGGAGGCGTCTTGCCGGTCAGGTCGATGCCATAGAATCGGAATCCTCCTTCAACAAATTCACCCTCAATATAATCCACTGTTTTCGCGCGGACTGGCAGCGGCTCGAAAAAGAGGGTATAAGTGGCCGTTCCATCTTCTCCCATGGTCAGTTCCTTGTCGGGCGTGATTCCTTCCGTGTGAAGCAGGGCAAACCGCTTCCCTTCCACTTCCAGATGGGTGTCAGAAGACACTTTGATCCACCAGCCAGGCTCAAAGAATGACTTGAATGTAAAGATCGTAGCCGTATCGGTACGTTCCACGCTCACGATTTCCTGCGTCTCGTTGTTGCGCCACCCATAACGGGGAAAGTCCACCCGCTGGGGAAGCGGGGCGGTGCAGCTGCCGAGCAGGAAGGCAAGGAGAATCAGTCTGCATTTCATGGCTTTGTACTGATAATGATCATAGGAACATGCACTTCCACACTCATGAGCTTGCCCGACTGGGCGAGCTCCGCCATATCTTTCTTCGACAGCGGATACAAGATACGACTGTCCTCTTTCACCACATAATACTCTGCCTGGACGGCATCGGCATGGACATAAACGGCCGTGAAAGGCAGATAAGACGAATCCTGGCTTTTGCCCACATACGTGTATCGCGTCCGGGCCGACAGGGTCAGGGTCAGGGCGAGCAGGGGCAGGATAAAAAGCGTTTTCCAGACACCGGCCCGGCGGGAAGGACGCTTGCACATCATCGTGATCCGGCCTTTCAGGGTGCTGTGGCTGAAGCTGTTGGCAACTGAAAAGCGTTCTCCGGCCACCGCCTTCCGGACCAGGAGATACTGGTATTCGCGTGCGTCGGCGCCTCCATCGAGAACCTGGGCGTCGGCCTCGTACTCGTGCAGGGCACGGAGGTCCTGCCGCAGGAGCCAGATGGCCGGGTTGAACCATTGGATGACTGTGACGAGGTCGATGAACAGCAGGTCCTGGCTGTGCCGGAGGGCGACATGGGCCTTTTCATGGGACAAGATAACGGGACTCGCGAGGTCCTCCCGGGAAAGGACGATCCATTTCATCCAGCTAAAGGGCGCATGGACGGAATCGTTGATACAGAGGATGGTACCATCATCCTGCGGCCTTTGTTCGGAGCCCCGGACGAGCCTGCGGATGCGAAGCATGGACAGGAGAAGCCGGACCAGGACGAAGGCGGCTCCGGCGAAATACAGGGCGAGCAGCACCGGGGGCCACCAGGCGTCGGGGGCGACGGCGGGAGCCGGCATGGGCACGGACTCCATCGGCTGCACCTCGATGGTCTTGTCAATCGTAATGACGCACAGCGGCAGCACCAGCGCGGCGGCGGCCGTCCCGAGGAGCACCGCCCGGTTCAGCCGGTGGAAGGTGTCCTTTTGGAGCAGCAGACGCCAGCAAAGCCAGAAGGCGGCCAGCACCAGGGCGGCCTTCCCTTCATAGACAAGCAGTTCCATCACTTTCCCTTTTCAATCTGGTCGATAATCTCCTTCAGGTCCTCCAGCGACAGTTTCTCCTCCTCCACGAAGGCGGACACCATCGCCCGGTAGGAATTCCCGAAGTACTTGTCCACGAGGTTCGCCACCGACCCGCAGTGGTACTGCTCCCGCGTCACGACCGGGAGGTACTGGAAACTGTTTCCATGGGTCGCATGCGTGAGGAACCCCTCGCTCTCGAGGATCCGCACCATCGTGCTCAGCGTGTTGAAATGGGGCTTCGGGTCGGCATAGCGCTCCCGCAGCTCCCGCACGAACATGGGCCCGTTCTCCCAGAACAGGTCCATGATCTCTTCCTCTTTCCTGGTCAGCCGTTTCATATTGTGGTGTGTTACGGCTGCAAATATAACTAAAGAATTTCGTTATTACAACTAAAAAACTTAGTTTTTCTGTTGCGTTTTTTCTTTCTACCTGATAATCAACGGTTTAAATGAATCGCCTTATGCATTTCTACATAAGGCATTTTGCGTAAGCGCCTAATGGATAAGGACATAAAGAAAACGCCACCCGGGCCGGAAACGGCGGATGGCGTACAAAGGGTATGTCGATAAGGGCCTAGTCGATCTCGAAGGCCTGGATCTGCTTCACCAGGTCGTCGATGAGGCGCATCTTGGTGTCGTAGAGGTCGTCGGAGATATCGACCTTGTAGTAGTGCGGGTTGATCAGACGGGACTCCGCCGGGGAGAAGTGGTGGAGGTTGTCCTTGTAGAAGGCCTTCTTCTGCTGGAGGGAGTGGTGGGGGCAGACGCGCTTGCCGTTGGCGATGACCTGGTGCTGCATGGGACGGGCCTCGTAGGTCCCGGCCTCGAAGGTCTTGTACTTGAAGGAGTCGTATTCGTCGCGGATGGTGATGGTCTCGCGGTGCTGGATGGCCCGGTCCAGGCGGTCGCCGCGGAGGCAGGTGACATCGGCCTTGAACACGTAGCCGTCGATCTTGTTGCCCTTGGAGGAGTCCAGGGCGCTGATGCGCCAGGTGATCTGGAAGCCGGGGTTGATGAGCTTGATCTTGTCCTCGGAGCGCTTCAGGACGGGCTGGTCGCCGATCTGGACGAGTTTATAGACATTGCCGAAGCAGGGGGCGGCCTTGGAGGTGGCGATGGCGTCGCCCACGCCGTAACTGTCGATGCAGGCGCCCTGCCGCTCGAGGTCCGTGATCAGGTATTCGTCCAAACCGTTGGTGGCGAAGATCTTGCACTTCTTGAGTCCATGCTCGTCCAGGATCCGGCGCACCTCCTGGGAGAGGTAGGCCAAGTCGCCGCTGTCCAGCCGGATGCCGTAGCCGCCGGCGTAGCTGTCGTCGATACCGTTGTCCCGGAAAGCCCGGATGGCGTTCTTCACGCCGCACTTGAGCGTGTCATAGGTGTCGATGAGCAGGATGATGTTCTCGCCCCGGTGCGTACGGATATAGTCGCAGAAAGCGCGGTATTCGCCCTCGACGGTGCTGCCGTAGGCCGTTACGAAGCTATGGGCCATCGTACCGGTGGACGGGACCCCTTCGAAGGCGCCGGTCAGGATATTGGAGGAACTGGCGCAGCCGGCAATCTGGGCGGCCTTTCCGCCATAGACCGCAGCCCAGGGTCCATGGGCACGGCGGGAACCGAACTCGGAAACGGGCTTGTCCGTGGCACGGCACACGCGGGAGGCCTTGGTCGCAACGGCCATCTGGTGGTTCAGGATGCAGAGCATCGGGGTCTCCAGCACCTGCGCCTCGATCATGGGCGCGACCACCGTGACGATGGGCTGCGTGGGGAAGACGATCTCGCCCTCGCGCATGGCGTACACCGCCCCGGTGAACTTCATCGTGCTCAAGTACTTGCGGAACTCCTTATAGTCCTCTCCGGGCAGGAACTTCTCGTAAAACTCCTCCGGCTCGCTGCCCAGTTTCTGGATCATCTGGATAATCTCTTCCGTGCCGCTCACGACGGCCCAGTTGTTGTTCTCCGGCGCTTTCCGGTAAAAGAGGTTGAATGTGGCGATTTCCTTGTCCTTCCCGCATTCCAGGTACGACTTTCCCATCGTGTACTGGTACTTGTCTGAGCAATAGGCAGTGTTCAGTTTGTCCATGTCGTTTTTGTGTTATCGGCCCGCTGGCAGGCGCTATCGGACAAAGATAGCAAAACTTTCAGTTCGCTGTTCTCGCCATCGACCGTATCTTCTCCTCACCCTGCTCAAACGAACGTTTTCCCTACCGCACTCTCCATCAACCATTTACGCAAACCGCCTTATGTAAAAACGCGCAAGGCGGTTCCATTAAACTGTTGATTGTCAGCAATATAAAAGAAACAGCAAGTATGCCGATCACTCCATCTTCCTGCAAGGAAGGCTCGAAAAGATTTGCAAATCTCGCAGGCTTTCGCGAACTTTAAGGCGGATTCCATGGTGGAATCCGTTCAAAACAGGGAGGGTCCGGGATGAAGAGTCGGAGAAGACGGTTCGCCTACGAAGGTACCGAACACATTTACAAGAATACGAAAGACGGAGGGCTGCTGTTCTACACGCTCAGCGACTATCTGGTCTTTTTTACCATCACCTGCGTGACGGCAGAGAAGATGGACATTACGCTAGCGGCATTGACCTTGATGCGAGACCATGTCCATGAGGAACTGGAGGTATCCCATCCCAAGATCATGGCCGATTACGAACGGATTGTCAATGCCTGGTACGCGCAGGAGTTCAACCACTCCTGCGGCCGGACCGGCCAACTGTTCACGCATCCCTATGGAAACGCGCCCAAGAGGACCGAGAGCAGGATCCGGGATTCCTTCGCCTATCTGGGGAACAACCCCGTGGAACGGAAACTCTGCCGAAGGGCGATCGAGTACCGATGGAATTTCCTTGCCTATGCCCATAGCGCCCACCCGTTTTCCAAACCTCTGGTCATCCGCGACGCATCCAAAAGCCTGCGGCGCGCCGTCAAAGTCGTCCAATCGCTGCACAAACAGCGCAACATCTTGAACTATGCTGTTTTAAAAAGGCTGTTCGAGACACTCTGCCCTGAAGAGATCCAGCAGCTCACCGACTTCATCATATCGACCTACAACGTCATCGACTATGAAGCGGCGGCATCCTGGTACGGGTCGGTCGACAAAATGATTGCCGCCTTCGACGTCAATACGGGATCCGAATACGACACACGGGAAACTTTCGTCGGGAAAGACGACAAAGTTTATGACCGGCTTGCCAGCCTCATCCTCCGAAAATGGCCGCTCCGAAGCATCAAGGACATCATCACCTGGCCCTCCGATCGGAAACTTGAAGTCCTCGACGAGTTATACCGGGAAACCGGCATCAACTACACGCAAATCGCGAAATTCCTGCATTTCAAAGTCAGCAAGACACGCTGAACGGGAATGGCCCGCGCGGGTCGTTTCTGTTAAGCAAGTGACAGTCAAACGCTTACGCAAATCGCCTTGTGCATTTTTGCATAAGGCGATTTCATCAAACACCTCATTATCAATAAGATAAAGAAAACGCAACAGAGGATGCAACGATTCTCACGGAAAAATCGTACTTTTGTAAGGATATGACAAAAGACATGAAAGACAGCGCACTGGTGGTCGTGGACATGCTCTACGACTTCATCGACGGCACGATGGCGTGCCAGGGGGCCGAGGGGGCGATCCAGGGGACGCTCCAGGCCATCGAGAAACTCACCGCAGGGACGGAGGCCGATGAGACCGGCGTCCATTCCACCTACCCGATCCTGTTCGTGCGGGACCACCACCCCGAGAAGCACTGCTCGTTCGCGGAGCAGGGCGGGCCGTGGCCGCCGCACTGCGTCCAGGGTACCCATGGGGCCGATGTCCACGAGTCGCTCCTCCCCTATGTCAAGGAGGACCTGACCTTCTTCAAGGGCGAGGACCCGGCGAAGGAGCAGTACAGCGGCTTCGAGGGGGTGAACCCGGCCGGGCAGAGCCTCTGCGAGGTCCTGCGCCTGCTGGACGTGCAGAACGTCCTCGTGTGCGGCATCGCCACCGAATTCTGCGTCCGCAACACTGCGGAAGACCTGGCGAAGAACGGCTTCGAGGTCTATGTCCTGAAGGACGCCCTCGCCTGGGTCGATGCCCAGGGCCACGAAGAGGCCCTCAAGGCCATGGATGAGGAAGGCATCCACTTGATTTAATGACCGATATTTTCGAAGGACTGAACAGCCGCCAACGGGAGGCCGTGACCACGACGGAGGGAAGGATCCGCGTCGTGGCGGGGGCCGGTACGGGAAAGACGAAGGCGCTGACGCACCGGTATGCGTACCTGGTGAACGTCGTGGGTATCGACCCGGCCAATATCCTGTGCCTGACCTTCACGAACAAGGCGGCCTCGGAGATGCGGCAGCGCATCGCGGGGATGGTGCACAGCGGGGACTACAACGACTTCGTGTGCACGATCCACGGTTTCTGCGTCAAGTTCCTTCGGAAAGAGATCTACCGCATCGGCTTCCCCAAGGGATTCACCGTCCTGGACGAGGAAGACTGCAAGGCCATCGCGAAGCAGGCGATGGACGAGATGGGCCTCAAGCGCACCGAAAAGACCGTCAAGCAGTTCCTGGAGGCGGTTTCCATCGACAAGGCCCTGAACGGGTACATTCCCGCCTACATGCTCCCGGGGGCGAAGATCACGGACGAGATGCGGAAGTCCTCCCGGCTCGCGGGCTATGTGAGCCGGCAGATGAAGCACTACGCCCTGGACTTCGACGACCTGATGAATGTCACCAAGTACATCCTGGACCGCTTCCCGGAGGCCTGCCAGTGGTGGCAGAACAACCTGAATTACATCATGGTCGATGAGGCCCAGGACTGTAACCTGGACGACTGGGACCTCGTCGAGCGGCTCGCGGCGAAGCACCGGAACCTCTTCATCGTGGGCGACCCGGACCAGGCCATCTACGAGTGGCGCGGCGCCCGGCCGGACCTCTTCGTCCAGTTCGCCGCCGACAAGACCGTCATCCTGGACGAAAACTACCGCTCCACCCCAAAGATCCTGGACATCGCCAACTGCGTGATTTCCAATAACAAGAACCGCATTCCCAAGGACCTTTTCACCCGGAAGGCGGAGGGCCGCGCCGTCATCCACTTCCACGGGAAATCCGAGAAGGAGGAGACGGACTGGATCATCGCACAGATCAAACTCCTGGTAGCAAACGGCGCGAAAGTCAATGACGTCGCCATCCTGTACCGCAGCACCTACCAGTCCCGCGCCCTGGAGCAGGCCCTCCTGAACGCCCGGATCGAGTACACCGTCTGGGGCGGCACCCGCTTCTTCGAACGCCGGGAAATCAAGGACGCCCTGTCCTACCTCCGGCTCGTGAACAACCAGGACGACGACATCGCCTTCGAACGGATCATCAACGTTCCCTCCCGGAAGCTCGGCAAGAAATTCCTGGACACGCTCCGGGACGATGCCGCCGCGGACGGCGTGTCCCTTTTCAGCGCCCTCCAGATCCGGGACGGATACGGGAAACCGTCGGCCCAGGCCTTCATCGACCTCATCGAGGATGCCAAGGCCTATGCCCTGGAAAACCGCGTGAGTGACCTCCTGAACCGCCTGCTGGAGCACTCCGGCCTCAAGCAGGCCATCCGCGAGGACCAGGACGAGGACCGGCTGGAGAACTTGGACGAACTCCTTTCCTCCATCAAGTTCTACGAATCCGTCCGCACCCCGGACGAGTCCACGCTGGCGGACTACCTGCAGGACATCGCCCTCTATACCAACGACGACCACCGCAAGGACGTCCCCACCCTCAAGATGATGACCATCCACCAGGCGAAGGGCCTGGAGTTCCCGTACGTGTTCATCACCGGCCTTTCCGAAGGCATCTTCCCGAATCTCCGCACCATCCGCGAATACAAGAAAAACGGCGAGGAGGAGGAGCGGCGGCTCATGTATGTCGCCGTCACCCGCGCCGAAAAGGCCCTGTTCCTCACCGAGTCCGAAGGGTTCAACATCTCCACGAAGATGAACAAGTACCCGTCCCGCTTCCTCGCGGAGATCAAGCGGGAAATGGTTGTGGTCGAGGGAATTATCCCTGAAGAGCTCTGGCGCGGGACCCGGAACCTCATCCATGTGCTGGACGAGGAGTTCGACCCGCACCGGCCCATCGACATCGACCATATCGACTTCACCTCCGAACGGGCGGAGCTCCAAAGCCCCTTCCACATCGGGGACACCGTCACCCACCCCGTTTTCGGCGAAGGCGTCATCCGCGCCGCGAACAAGGGCTGGACCACCTTCGAGGTGGAATTTGCCGATGGAAAGGTCCGAAGCCTCCGCGCAGCGTTCATCAAGCTCGCGGATTTGCCGGAATAAAGATATTTTTTGTACCTTTGTAGGTTAGAAACAATGTGTTGGAATTAAAACCATCAAAACGATATGCTTTTCAATCTTTTGCAGACAGACACGCTCGTGGAGGCCGCATCTGGGGCCGTGGAGCAGATGACCGCCGCACCCGCGGCACAGCCCACCGAGATGAATGAGAGCCTCTTCTCCATGTTTACCATGGGCGGCCCGCTCATGTGGGTCCTTCTCGCCCTCTCGATCCTCGCCATCTACCTGATCGGCCGGAAGTGGTGGATCATCAAGCAGGCTTCCCGGATCGAAAGCCATTTCATGGACGACATCCGGGACTACATGAACCAGGGTAAGGTCAAGTCCGCGCTCACCCTGTGCAGCAAGTATGACAGCCCGGTCGCCCGCATGACCGAGACCGGCATCCGCCGCCTCGGACGCCCGATGAACGACATCCGTGCCGCCATCGAGAACACCGGCAACATCGAGGTCGCCCGGCTGGAGAAGGGTCTCCCGCTCCTGGCCACCATCGCCGGCGGCGCCCCGATGATCGGTTTCCTCGGCACCGTCCTCGGCATGGTCAAGGCCTTCTTCAACATGTCCAAGGCCGGCAACAACATCGACATCACCCTCCTCAGCGACGGTATCTACACCGCCATGCTCACCACCGTGGGCGGCCTGATCGTGGGCATCATCGCCTACTTCGGCTACAACTGGCTCACCTCCAAGATCTCCGACCTCGTTTACGAGATGGAGAGCTCCACGACGCAGTTCATCGATATCGTCCTCAACGAACCCGGCGAAGAAGCGTAAGCCATGGCACTGAAGAGAAACACCAAGGTCGATGCCTCGATGCCGATGTCCTCGATGACGGACATCGTGTTCCTGCTGCTGATCTTCTTCCTGGTGACCTCCACGCTCATCAACCCGAACGCCCTCAAGCTCCTCCTCCCGAAGAGCACAGGCCAGATCGGGGCGAAGGCCACCGTTTCCGTCAGCATCAAGGACTGGGGCAACGACACGTACACCTACCACATCAACGGGGACCAGAACCCCGCCACCTACGAAGAGGTGGAAGACGGCCTGATCGAACTCCTCTCCTCCGAGGAGGATCCGACCTTCTCCATCTTCTCCGACCAGAGCGTACCCGTGGGCGAGATCGTCCAGATCATGAACATCGCCAAACGGAACCATTACAAAGTCATCCTGGCCACCCAACCCGAATAAGACCATGCAGCCGTATCTCCGCACCAGACAGGAACAGGACCGCCGGAGCCTTTGGACAGGCCTCGGCGCGACGGTGGCCGCGCACGCCATCGCCCTCGTCGTGTGCCTGACCTCGGGACTCAAGTACCTGGATCCCCCGCCGCCGGAGACGAGCTTCCTCATCGACTTCGAGGAGGAAATCCAGGAGCAGGAAAGGCCCATGGAGACCAAGGTGGGACGGCAGCCCCAGGCGGAGGAAGTGGACCGCACGAAGGAAGTGGAACTGGTCCAGAAGGCGGAATCGCCCCATGTGAACGACCGGCCCAACAAGACCCCGGCCGTGAAGCAGAACGACCACGGCGACGTGGAAGTCCCCGCCCCTCCCCAGAAGGAAGAGCCCAAGCTGGACCCCCGCGCCTCCTTCCCCGGCATGAGCCAGCAGGACGACAAGGCCACGGCCCCGCACAGCGCCTCCGAGGCGTCCGAGGGCTTCAAGGCCGGCCAGCCCGACGGCAACACGAAGGAAGGGAAGACTGCTGGCAGTGCCAATGCGCACCTGAAGGGCCGCAATGTCGTGGGGACGCTCCCCCGGCCTACCTACAACGCCCAGCTGGAAGGAATCGTCGTCGTCCAGATCAAGGTGGACCAGTACGGCAACGTCACCGAAGCCGTTCCGGGCGTGGAAGGGACCACGGTCACGAATACCGCCCTCTGGAACGCCGCCCGCGCCGCCGCCATGAAGGCCCATTTCAACATGAGTGCCGACGCCCCGGTCCTCCAGACCGGCACCATTACCTACAAGTTCAAACTGCAATAAAAGCATATCACCCGAACAATGACGGGATGTCATTGACCTTTTAATCACTCTAACTACCCCGTGAGGGGCAACAAAACAATGGAAGAAAAAAAGAAGGGCACTCGTGCCCATTTCACCCGGAGGCCTGCCGAAGGCCGCGCAGAGAAAGTGGAATACGGCCGCCGCGAAGGCGGATACCGCCCACATCGGGATGGCGAATTCAAGCCCCGCGCTGAACGCGCCTACAGCACAGATTACAGCACCAGCCGGTCGTTCGACTCCGAAGAGGCGCCGAAGCCCCGCGCCTACAGCCGTCCGCAGGGCGAACGCCGTCCCTACGGCGAGCGTCCGCAGGGTGAGCGCCGGACCTACGGTGCCAAACCCGCCGGCGAGCGCAAATCCTATGGCGACCGCAAGCCGGCCGGCGAGCACCGCGCCTACGGCGAAAGCCGTCCGTATGGCGAGAGCCGTCCCCGGACCGAGGGCAAGCCTTACGGCGAGCGTCCCCGCAAGTCCGGCTACGGCAAGCCGTCCTTCGGCGCCAAGCCCGGCCGCAAGCCTTTCCAGAAGCGCTCCAGCGCCGACGAAGGCATGAGCGAGATGCTCAGCCGCAAGCCGCAGGTGACCGGCAGCGCCTGGTCCGACGACGATACCGCAAAGACCCCGATCAAGGAGGTCGTCCGCCTGAACAAATACATCGCCAATTCCGGCGTCTGCTCCCGCAGGGAGGCCGACACGCTCATCCAGAGCGGCGTCGTGACCGTGAACGGCGAAGTGGTGACCGAACTGGGCACCAAGGTCAACATCCTCACCGACGACGTCCGCTTCAACGGACAGCGCCTCAAGGGCGAGGAAAAGGTGTATATCGTCATGAACAAGCCCAAGGGCTATGTCACCACCGCCAGCGACCCGCATGCGGAAAAAACCGTCATGGACCTCCTCAAGGGCTGCCCGACGCGCGTGTTCCCCGTGGGCCGGCTGGACAAGAACACCACCGGTGTCCTGATGTTCACCAACGACGGCGAGATGGCCGAGCGCCTCACCCATCCGTCCTACAACAAGAAGAAGATCTACCAGGTGGTCCTGGACCATCCCCTCACCGAGGAGGACAAGGAAAAGGTCCTCACCGGCATCGAACTCACCGACGGGGTGATCGCAGCCGATGAACTCGAGTACATCGACCAGCGCGACCACCGCCAGCTGGGCATCGAGATCCACTCCGGCAAGAACCGGATCGTCCGCCGCATCTTCGAGTCCATGGGCTACGAAGTGAAGGCCCTGGACCGCGTCTATTTCGCCGGCCTCACCAAGAAGGGGCTCAAGAAGAGCGACTGGCGCTACCTCACCGAGGGCGAAGTGAACATCCTGAAGATGGGGGCGTACGTATAATGGCACACAGGGCAGGTTTCGTCAATATCATCGGCAACCCGAACGTCGGGAAATCCACGCTCATGAACGCGCTGGTGGGCGAAAAGCTCTCCATCGTGACCGCCAAGGCGCAGACGACGCGCCACCGCATCATGGGCATCGTGAACGGGGAGGACTACCAGATCGTGTATTCCGACACCCCGGGCATCCTCAAGCCCAACTACCGGCTCCAGCAGAACATGCTGGACTTCGTGGACACGGCCATCGGCGACGCGGACATCATCCTCTATGTCACCGACACCGTGGAGAAGGGCGACAAGAACGAGGCCTACATCGAGAAACTCGCGAAGGTCGATTGCCCCATCATCCTGGTGATCAACAAGATCGACATCTCCACCCAGGAGAAGGTCGTGGAACTGATGCAGTGGTGGCACGAGAAGCTTCCCAAGGCGGAGATCATCCCGGCGTCGGCCCAGGAGAAATTCAACCTGGAGAGCATCCTGGAGGCAGTTTCCAGCCGCCTTCCGGAGGCCCCTGCCTGGTTCGACAAGGACCAGTTCACGGACAAGAACCTCCGTTTCTTCGCCTCGGAGATTCTGCGGGAGAAGATCTTCCTCAACTACAGCGAGGAGATCCCCTACAGCTGCCAGGTGGAGATCGAGGCCTTCCATGAAGGCGAGGAACGCTACGAGATCAGCGCCGTCATCTATGTGATGCGCGAATCCCAGAAGGGCATCATCATCGGCAAGAAGGGCGCAGCCCTGAAGAAGGTGGGCACCGAGGCCCGCCTGGAGATGGAGGACTTCTTCCAGAAGAAGGTCTTCCTCTCCACCTTTGTGAAAGTGGACCCCGACTGGCGGGAGAACCGCAAGGAACTCCGCCGGTTCGGATATGAATTCTAGACGACTATGAGCGAAGATTGGGACGACATCCGGGAAGAAGAGCAGCCTGAAGAGCAGGAAAACGAACAGGAACTGACGGAAGAGGCGCAGGAGACGGGGAAATTCACCCGCCTGCTGGGCAGCGACAGCCGGAAGTTCAA
>DETL01000002.1:113104-136959 GCA_002361625.1 Bacteroidales bacterium UBA3289
GGGATGTTCAAGGACTGGTTCCTGGACTATTCCTCGTACGTGATCCTGCAGCGGGCCGTGCCGCACATCGTCGATGGACTCAAACCGGTCCAGCGGCGCGTACTGCACGCCATGTACAAGATGGACGACGGCCGGTATACCAAGGTCGCGAACATCGTGGGACAGGCCATGCAGTACCACCCGCACGGCGACGCGTCCATCCTGGGCGCCCTCGTGCAGCTGGGCCAGAAGGGCTTTGCCATCGACTGCCAGGGTAACTGGGGCAACATCCTCACCGGCGACTCCAATGCCGCCGCCCGTTACATCGAGGCACGCCTGTCCAAGTTTGCGAAGGAAGTGATCTTCGACCCGAAGGTCACCACCTGGATGACCTCCTACGATGGCCGCAACCAGGAACCCACGGAACTTCCGGTGCGCTTCCCGCTCCTGCTCGCACAGGGCACCGAAGGCATCGCCGTGGGCATGCAGTCCCGCATCCTTCCCCATAACTTCAACGAACTCATCGACGCCTCCATCGCCATCCTGAAGGAAGATGACTACGAACTCTATCCGGACTTCCCCACCGGCGGCCTCGCGGACTGCTCCAAGTACAACCACGGACGCCGCGGCGGCCAGGTGAAGATCCGCGCCCGGATCGAGAAGGTGGACAAGAGCACAGTCACGATCACCGAGATCCCTTACGGGAAGACCTCGCACATGATCATCGACAGCATCCTCAAGGCCAAGGACAAGGGGAAGATCAAGATCAAGAAGATCGAGGACATGACCACGGACAAGGTGGAGATCATCATCCACCTCCCGGCCGACGTGTCCCCGGACAAGACCATCGACGCCCTCTATGCCTTCACCGACTGCGAGACCACGGTCAACCCGAATGCCTGCGTCATCGTGGAGGACAAGCCGCAGTTCCTCTCGGTCAACGACATCCTTGAGTACGACACCATGCACACCCGCGACCTGCTGGGCCGGGAGCTGGAGATCAAGCTCGGCGAGCTGGAGGACCAGTGGCATTACGACTCCCTGGAGCGCATCTTCTTCGAGAACCGCATCTACAAGGTGCTGGAGCAGAACCAGCGCGACTGGGACGAGCAGCTGCAGGACATTTTCACCCAGATGAAGCAGTACCAGGACCTCCTCCACCGCGAAATCGTGATGGACGACATCCTGAAGCTCGTGGAGAAACCGGTGCGCAAGATCTCCAAGTTCGACACCAAGGCGCTGGACGAGAAGATCTACGCCCTGGAGGACGAGATGAAGGACGTGCGGGACAAGCTCGCGCACCTCACCGAATACACCATCGACTGGTTCAAGTCCCTGAAGAAGAAGTACGGGAAGGAGCACCCGCGCCTGACCGAGATCACTTCCTTCGAGACCATCGCCGCGACCAAGGTCGTGAACAACAACGCGAAGCTGTACGCGAACCTCGCCGAGGGCTTCGTGGGCATCGGCCTCAAGAATTCCGACGGCGGGGAGTTCGTCTCCGAATGCTCCGACCTGTCGGAGATCATCGTCATCGGCCGCGACGGCAAGTACCGGGTGACCAAGGTGACGGACAAGGCCTTCTTCGGGAAGGACCTCCTGTACGCCGGCGTGTTCAACCGGAACGACGCCCGGACCATCTACAACGTCATCTACCGCGAGGGCAAGAGCTCGGTCCACTACGCCAAGCGCTTCGCCATCACCTCCATCACCCGCGACAAGGAGTACGACATCACCACCGGGGCCGATGGTTCCAAGATCCTCTGGTTCACCGTGAACCACAACGGCGAGGCGGAAACGGTGAAGATCGGCCTCCGCCCCAAGAAGGGCATCAAGAAATCCCAGCTCGAGTACGATTTCTCCACCCTCGCGATCAAGGGCCGCAGTTCCCGGGGCAACCTCGTGACCAAATACCCGATCGCCAAGATCCAGCTCAAGGCCAAGGGTGTCACCACCCTGGGCGGCAAGGACATCTGGTACGATCCGGACATCCAGCGGCTGAACGAGGACGGACGCGGAGAGTACGTGGGCGAATTCACCGGCAACGACCGCGTCCTCGCCATCTTCTCCGACGGCACCTACTACACGACCAACTACGAGACCGTGAACAAGTATCAGGGCGACGTGATCCGGATCGAGAAACTGGATCCAGGCCTCACCTACACGGTCCTCTATTGGGACAATGCGGTCAAGGCTTTCTATATCAAGCGCTTCAGCTTCGTGGAGAGCAACAACACGCCGGTCTCCTTCATCTCCGACGCAAAGGGATCGAAGCTCGTGGACATCTCCGCGGACCTGCATCCGCAGGTGAAACTCACCTTCGGCGGACGCCAGGAAGGCCGCGAGGCCGAGGTACTGGATGCGGAGGAATTCATTGCCAAGAAGGGCCTGACGGCGAAGGGCAAGAAGTGCAGCGCCCTGGACCTCGCCGCCGTGGAGTTCATCGAGCCGCTGCACAAGCCTGAGGACGACATCGTACCGGAAGAGCCCGAACCCGTGGACATCGACCTGGACGACCTGGACGACATTCCGGACGTCCCCGAAGCTCCCGCCCCGACCGCCCCTACTGCCGAAGGCGGCGAAGCCGCGGAACTCCTCAAGAAGGACGATCCCGAGGAACCGGCCGACTTTACGGACTGGACGCTGTTCTAAAGCGTTCCAGCGTTCGCGAACGCTAATAAAGTCACCTTCAACTACAAGGCCGAAATGATGATCTCATCCGAGACCTCCTCCGGAGAAAGGCCGTCCGTGTCAATCGTGACATGGGCGGTTTTTTCGTAGAGGGGCTCGCGGGCGGCGAGGCGCTCTGCCAGGGCGCTGTCCGCCAGCGGGCGGCCGGCGGATTCGCCGGCGAGGCGGTCCGTCAAAGTGTCCAGCGTAGCCCGGAGATAGATGCAGACGGTTTTTTCGTGCACGAGCGTGGCCGAGGCGGGCGCCAGGATGGCACCGCCGCCGAGAGACAGGACGGCCGTCGTCTCGCCATACTTCCCGACCGTCTGTTTCAGGAGCCGTGCTTCCAGCTGCCGGAAGGCCGGTTCACCGTCCTGGGCAAAAATGTCGGGGATGGGTTTCCCGGCCTTTTTCACGATCAGTTCGTCCAAATCCAGGAACGGGCATCCAAGCGCATCCGCAAGGATACGGCCGACAGTCGTCTTTCCGCTTCCCATGAAGCCGGTGAGAGTGATCAGCATGATGAAAAATGTCAGTCAAGTCTGTGTTCTGCGAATATACGAAAAACATTCAGATTGATACACGCAATAATTGGAATATTTCATTAACTTTGCATATTCTGGCGCAGTAGGGCCGGAAAGAAAAATGAACAAGAAACTTACCGTCATATCGGTCGTTGCCATCGCGCTGATGCTGGCCGGCATCGCGTGGGCGGTGACGAAACTCTATAGCGGAGACAAACCCCGGCCGGCAGCCCAAAAGACGGAGTATCCGCTCCTGAAAGCCGTTCCGGCCGATGCCGCCGCCGTTTTCTGCTTCGACGGCTCATCCCGGGCACGCAGCGTCCTGGCGGATTCCACGGGCGTCCTGCGTTCCTTCCTGTGCCCGGGCGACCCCGCCCTGTACGATTATCTCGTCAGGACGGGAGGACATCGGATGCTCGTCTCCCTGCACAACAGCGGGTCCCTCGTGCCGCTTGTCGTTACGGAGCTCAAGCAGGCGGATTCCGCAACGGTCGCCCCGCTTGTCGCATGGGCGGAGAAGGCGGAACTCAAGACCACCGTACAGGATGGCCTCCTGCTGGCCTCCCGTTCGGAAACGCTCCTGGGATCTTCCTGCCGTCACCTGGATGAAGGGATCTGCATTCTCGAAGCCCCCGGGCTTCAGGAGCTGTCGGCAAGGACCGGCGGCAGTGCCGTCGCCTTCCTCTCCTCCCGGCAGGTTCCGAAACTGCTCCAGGTATGGTCCACGGCACGCGTCCGCAAGCAGACGGATTTCATCCGCACCCTGGCGGACTGGACCGCCCTGGTCATTGACGAAGCCGACGACAAGCACATCGTCCTCACGGGCTCCGCGGAGAGTCCGGAGAAGACGACCGGATTCCTCTCCTGTTTCGCCGGTCTCGCGACACCGGCCGCCACCTTCGCGGAGGCGCTCCCCTATTTTACGGATTACGCATTCTCCATCCCGGTCGGGGATATCGACACCTATCTGTCCTACTATCGCCGTTACAAGGATGCGAAAGGCAAGCTCGCCCCGTATGACAAGGCCCTGAAGGCCCGGGACGGGCGGGACATGAGCCCCGAGCAGTGGGCGCAGCATTACCAGGTCAAGGAGGCGGTACGCGCCGCCTACCAGCTGGACGGCGTCCGGCAGGAAATCCTGCTCGTCAAAACAGGCCGGGACATTCCTTCCGGTTCCAATGCGTATGCAGGCTGCCTGGCCCTGCTGCTGGGGGACGTTTTCCAGGTGAAGGACACCTTGTGCGTCTCCCTTCCGGGCCACTGGACCGTCCTGGGGACCAGCGAATCCGCCGGCCCTTTCATGGACAAGAAGTTCCTCGATTATCCGCTCAAGGAGCGCCTGGCCGATGCGGGGCTTTCCGTCCCGGCCGGAATCGTGGCCTATGCCTCCGCGACGGATGCGCCTTCCGTCCTGACGGACCTTTTTGCGAAAGATCCTGCGAACGCCCTGGGAACCTATGTGACCGGATCGGCCTATGCCCCAGCACTCGCCGGCATCGACCTGGGCTCCGGGAAGCCGGGCATCCAGGTATCCCTGGACAAGCGCGCCCTCAAGGGCAACAAGGTCCAGGTGCTGGAACGGGACACGACCGTGGTCATTCCCACCGGGCCGTTCCCGGTACAGAACAGCGCCACCGGCAAGACCAATTCCTTCTACCAGAACAAGCAGCTTTCCCTGTGCCTGAACGACGAAAACGGCAAGGGCGTCTGGGGCGTTCCGTTCAAGAAGCCCCTCTGCGGCTATGTGGAAAGCATCGACTACTATGCCAACGGCAAGATCCAGTTCCTCTTTGCGGCCGGATCGTCGCTGTACCTGATCGACAGGCTGGGCCGCTTCGTGGGCGGTTTCCCGGTGGATCTCGGAAAGCCCATCCTCCTGGGCCCCAAGGCCTATGACTTCACGGGCGCCAAGGGCTATACCGCGATGGTCCTGCACAAGGACAACTCGCTGGAAATGTACAACCTCCATGGACAGAAAGCGGCCGGCTGGAAGGGCATCCAGGCCCCCGAGACCGTCAAGTCCCTGCCGGAGCTCCTGGAGGTGAAAGGCAAGAAATACTGGGTGGTCCGCACTTCCATCCGTACCCTCGTGTACGGGTTCGAGGGCGGCGAACCCCTCACCAAGGACGAGGGCGGGAAGATGATCCGGCCCGACTCCGAAGTTACACCCGCATCCCGCGGAATCTCCGTGGAATGCTACGACGGGAAAACCCGTGACATCAAACTGCAAAACTAAAATCCGACCTACAATATCAATGGAATTCAAATCCGTCAACAAGATTATCGAGAACAGTCTCCGGGACAATTGGGACAAGCCCGCGCTCTCTAATTACCAGGGCATCACCCTTTCCTACCGGGACGTCGCACGCCGCATCGCCAAACTGCACATCGCCTTCGAACAGTGCGGTCTGCAGAAGGGCGACAAGGTGGCCATCTGTTCCCGCAACCAGGCGAACTGGGGCGTGAGTTTCCTCGCCGCCCTCACCTACGGGGCCGTCGCCGTTCCCATCCTGCACGAATTCAAACCCGGCAATATCCACTACCTGGTGAACCATTCCGAGGCCCGCGTCCTGTTCGTGGACGAGGTGATCTGGGAGGGCCTTTCCCAGGACGAGATGCCCGGCCTTTCGGTCGTCGTCCAGATCAACACCTTCAAGTTCCTGTATGCCGATACCGAAGAGCGCGCCTACGTCCGGGAACACCTGAACGAATCCTTCGGCCGCAAGTATCCGGATTATTTCGGTCCCGAACACCTGGATTACTACGAGGACAGTCCTGAGGAACTGGCCCTGATCAACTACACCTCCGGTACCTCCGGCTTCTCCAAGGGCGTCATGATCCCTTACCGGGCCCTTTACTCCAACATCGACTTCGCCAAGAACGACGCCTGCCCGATGCTGAAGCCTGGCATGCAGTGCGTGTCCATGCTCCCGTCGGCCCACATGTACGGCATGATGTTCGAGTTCCTTTACGAGATGACCTGCGGCATGCACGTGCATTTCCTGAGCCGCGTCCCGAGCCCGAAGATCATCATGAAGGCCTTTGCCGAGATCCATCCCGACATCATCATCGCGGTTCCGTTGGTGATTGAGAAAGTCTATAAGACCAAGCTCAAGCCCCTCATCGACAAGAACAAGATCAAGCTCCTGATGAACATCCCGCTCGTGGACCGGGCCATCCAGAAGCGATTCTGCACCGAACTCACGAATGCTTTCGGCGGCCAGTTCGAGGAAGTCATCCTGGGCGGTGCGGCTTTCAATCCGGAGGTGGAGCAGTTCCTCCACAAGATCGGATTCCACTATACGGTGGGCTATGGGATGACCGAGTGCGCCCCGATCATCGGCTATGCGCACTGGGACAAGGTAAAGGTGGGATCCGCTGGCCGCGCAGCCAAGAACATGCAGATCCGCATCGACTCTCCGGATCCCCGCAACATTCCCGGCGAGGTGCAGGTAAGCGGGCCGAACGTGTGCCTGGGCTACTATAAGAACGAGCAGGCTACGAAGGATACCTTCACCGAGGACGGCTGGTTCCGGACCGGGGACATGGGCATCATCGACGAGGATGGATACCTGTTCCTCCGCGGACGGTCCAAGTGCATGATCCTGGGGCCTTCCGGGCAGAACATCTACCCGGAGGAGCTGGAAGCCGTGATCAACAATTACAACTATGTCGTGGATTCCCTCGTGGTGGAGGACGACGGCGGCCTCACGGCCCTCATCTACCCCGACTGGCACCAGGGCGAACTGGACGGGATGAGCCGCGACGCCCTCAAGCAGCGCCTCCTCGGCGTCCTGCCGGACATCAATACCGAGCTCCCGAAGTACGCCCAGATCCGCAAGGTGGAGTTCATGCCCGAGGACTTCGAGCGCACCCCCAAGAAGAGCATCAAGCGGTATCTTTATCAGCGGAACTAATGGAAAAATTCGACCACAGCTACCTGCAGATGGCGGAGGTCTGGGCCCAGAACTCCTACTGCAAGCGCCGCAAGGTGGGCGCGCTCCTGGTGAAAGACCGGATGATCATCTCCGACGGTTACAACGGCACGCCTTCCGGTTTCGAGAACATCTGCGAAGAGGACGGGGTCACCAAGCCCTATGTCCTGCACGCCGAGGCCAATGCCATCACCAAGGTGGCAAAGTCCGGCAACAGCAGCGAAGGCGCCACCCTGTATGTCACCGCGTCGCCCTGCCTGGAGTGTTCCAAGCTCATCATCCAGGCCGGCATCAAACGCGTGGTGTACCGGGATGAATACCGCCTGACCGACGGGGTGGATCTCCTGCGCCGGGCGGGCATCGAGGTGGAAAAGGTCGACTGATCCCTTATGTCCGAAAAGAAACAAACCCTCATCCGCATTGCGGAAATCCTGTTGGGCGTCCTCCTGGGCGTCCTTCTTACCATGACGGTAGTCCGCTATCGCGAGAGCCGGAAAATCCTCAGTGCCAAGTATGTGGAGTGGCGGAAGCTGAACCTCATCCTGGACGAGATCGAAAAGAACTATGTCGATACCATCGACCAGGCCGGCATGACCGACGCGGCCATCGCCGGCGCCCTGGCCAAGCTGGACCCGCATTCGGTGTACATGCCCCCGGTGAAGCTGGAGGCGGCCGAGGAAGAATTGGCGGGGAATTTCGAGGGCATCGGCATCCAGTTCAATGTCCCGAATGACACGGCCATCGTCCTGGAAGTCATCGCGGGCGGACCGTCCGAGAAGGCGGGCCTCCTGACCGGCGACCGCCTCCTGAAAGTGGACGACAAGGTCATCGCCGGGGTACAGTTTCCGCAGGACAGCATGGTCCGCCGGATGAAAGGCCCTTCCGGGACGAAGGTGACCGTCACGGTCCTGCGTGCCGGGGAAGAGATTCCCTTCGAGATCACCCGCGGAAAGATTCCGCTCCACAGTATCGACGCCTCCTTCATGGTGGACGACACCACCGGATACATCCGGCTCCAGAAGTTCTCCCGGACGACGCACAAGGACTTCGTAGATGCCTATACCGCATTGACGGAAAAGGGAATGCGTCGTTTGGTCATGGACATCCGGGATAACTCCGGCGGGTTCCTGGACCAGGCGCTCCTCCTTTCCAACGAGTTCCTCTCCCGGGGCGACACCATCGTCTATATGGAAGGTCTCCACCGTCCGCGCGAAGTGTACCGGGCCGATGGCCGGGGCAAGCTCAAGGACGTCTCGCTGCTCGTCCTGATCAGCGAGAACTCCGCTTCCTCCAGCGAGATTTTCGCCGGGGCCATCCAGGACAACGACCGCGGCACCATCATCGGCCGCCGTTCGTTCGGCAAGGGCCTCGTCCAGGAGCCGTTCTACTTCACGGACGGGTCGGGCGTCCGCCTCACCGTCGCCCGCTTCTACACGCCTTCCGGCCGGTGCATCCAAAAGCCCTACGACAACTACGAGTACGACATCTATGAGCGTTACACCGGCGGAGAGGTTTTCTCCGCGGACAGCGTAAAACTCAACAAGGAGGACGTCCACCACACCCGCAGCGGCCGTACCGTCTATGGCGGCGGCGGCATCATGCCGGACGTGTTCGTGCCCATGGACACCACCCGCGCCTCCGCCTTCTACATCGCGTGCAACCGCAAGGCCACGCAGATGCGCTTCGCCTCCGACATGTTCGACAAATACCGCAGCCAGCTCCGGGACATCGACAGCTATGAAGGCATGGACGCTTTCCTGAAACGGATCGACGTTCCCGGCCAGTTCCGCCAGTATGCCCTCCGGCGCGACGGGATTACGGTGAAGGACGACGAGTTCGCCGACACGCTCCCCTACCTGGAGCCCCAGCTCAACGCCCTCATCGCCCGCTACTCCAAACTGGGCGAAAACGCTTTCTACAAGTACTACCTCCCCGTGGACAACACGGTGACCGTTGCCCTGCAAACGGACTGATTTCCTTAAAGTCTTTTTAATCAATCGATTACGAAAAGCGCTTTGTGTAAAAAAACACAAAGCGCTTTTCGTATTCCGCTCAGGGCCAACCGGTTCCCGTTCACGCTCCGGAGGGACGAAAAACCTGTTGATAACTTTTTGTGGAAAAATTTGGAAAAGATTGGGTGAAAATGGAAGGATTTTTCTATCTTTGCACTCAGCGTGAAAGAAAGATAAAGTTCAATCCAAGACGATGATCAGATTCTTCGGAAAGGCAGCCGGCAAGGTGGATGACAAGGGACGCGTGGTGTTCCCTGCCATCTTCCGCGATGTCTTCACCCGCGAGGGTGAGGAGGACATGACCCTCGTCATCAAGAAAAGCGTCCAGGGCGACTGCCTGAACCTGTTTACCCGTGCCGAATGGGAGCGCAGGTGCGACAGCGTGCTGGAAGGGCTCGATCCCGAACTGAATCCCGAACACGCCGCGTTCTGGAGCAAATATAACGATGGCGTCTTCTACATCGTCCCCGACGGGAAACTGGGCCGCCTCAACATTCCTTCGGAACTGCTGGAAGAAACAGGTTTAACCAAGGAAGTTGTGTTTGCGGGCGTGGGATACAAGATCGAGATCTGGCCCAAGCAGCGCCGGGAGTCCGACCTCATGTCGGACGGTGCGTTCAAGGAAACCGCAGCGAGACTGTCCGCCAAAAAGTAGGAGGTCCGCGCCATGTCCGAATATCATATTCCTGTAATGCTCGAGGAGAGCATTTCATCCCTCGTTACATCCCCTGACGGCGTTTACGCCGATGCCACTTTCGGAGGCGGTGGCCACACTGCCGAACTTCTTTCACGCTTACACGATGGCGCGCGCGTCATCGCCTTCGATCGTGACAGGGAGGCCCTGGAGAATGCCCCGGAGGATCCGCGGCTTACCCTGGTGCACAACAACTTCCGCTTCATCGAGAACTACGCCCGCCACGAAGGCGTCCGTTTCGACGGCATCCTGGCGGACCTGGGCGTCTCCTCCCACCAGTTCGATACCGCGGAGCGTGGTTTCTCCTTCCGTTTCGAGGAAGCCCCGCTGGACATGCGGATGAACGACCGGGCGGCGACCACGGCCGCAGATGTCGTGAACACCTACCCGGTGGAAGACCTGGAACGGATCCTGCGCCTGTACGGCGAGGTGGACGGAGCGGGAAAGGCCGCCCGCCTCATCGCCGCCGCGCGGGAGCAGCAGGAGATCCGCACCACCGGTGACCTGGACCGCGCCGTGGAACGGCTTCTCCCGAAAGGGGCGGAGCACAAGGTCCTGGCGAAAATCTACCAGGCCCTCCGCATCGAAGTGAACCAGGAGATGCGCTCCCTGGAGAAATTCCTCGAAGGGGCGACGGCTTCCCTCCGCGAAGGCGGACGGCTCGTCGTCATCACCTACCACAGCCTCGAGGACCGGATGGTGAAGAACTTCATCAAGACCGGAAACGTGGAAGGCCGGGAGGAGAAAGACCTCTACGGCCGTGCCAGTTCCCCGCTGGAGGCCGTCAACCGCAAGCCCATCCTCCCCCGGGAGGAAGAGATCGCCCGGAACACCCGCGCCCGGAGCGCCAAGCTCCGGATCGCCGAAAAGAAGGAGGGAACGGTATGAGTTTCAGCGTGAAAACCGTCGGAAAGAGCATCCGGAACGCCTTCCGTGCCCTCAGCCGGGGAGAACTCCTCCTCTCGCTGGGCGTCCACAAGTACTACCTGCACATCCTCTACCTCTTCGTGCTGGCCTGGATTTCCATCCTGCTGAGCCTGAAGGTGGACAAGACCCTCACCCAGGTGGAGGAGAACAAGAAGGACCTCCGCGACCTGGAGGTATATCATGCCGAGAAAGAAGCCGAGCTGGTGCGCCTGCACAGCGCATCCACCACCGCCAAACGGCTCAAGGAACTCGGATCCGACGTCGCATTGCCGGAGAAACCGGCCGTCAAACTGGACAAGAAATGAGCGCACGGAAGAAAGGACAGCAAGTCGAGATCCAGGACAAGATCGAGAACCGGGACCGCATCCACCTCGTGATGACGGGCCTGACCATGCTGTTCATCGCCTTGTCCGTGGGCATCATCGCCTGCATCGTGCACATCCAGGCCACCTTCCGGGTGGACCCGAAGGTCATCAACGTCTTCCGTCCCCGTCCCGACAAGTACGTGGAAGAGCCCAAACGGGGCCGCATCCTCGCCGAGGACGGCCGTCCGCTGGCCATCACCACCCCGCTGTACAACATCTACATGGACTGCACCGTCCGGAAAGACGAGTTCCTGGAGATCGACCGCAAGGAAGCCCGCCGCATCCAGCGTCTGCAGGAAAAAGGGGAAGAAGCCCCCGCCCCCGTCCACAAGGGTGCGAAGGCGGAGCAGGAGTGGCAGGAAAAGGCCCGCGCCCTGTCCGGAGAACTCGCCCGCCTGTTCCCCGCCAAGTCCGCCGACCAGTATCTGAAAGAGATTCTCGCCGGCCGTGAGGAAGGGAAGAAGCACATGCTCATCCGCCGGAACGTGAGCCACGCCACGCTGAACCAGCTCCGCGAACTCCCGCTTTTCAACGAAGGCGGCTACCGGGGCGGCCTCATCGCCGAGCAGCATGACGAGCGCATCTATCCGTACGATACCCTGGCCCGCCGTGTCATCGGCTATGTCCGGGAACAGGGCCGGATCGGTATCGAGGGCACCTACGATTATGAACTCCACGGCCAGGAAGGCGTCCAGTGGCGCCGCGTGACCGACGACCGCAAGTACATCCGCGACTTCGACAGCACCGCCGTCAAGGCCGTGGACGGCAACGACGTCCGGACCACGCTGAACATCGACTTCCAGGACATCGCCGACCGGGCCCTCCGCCGCCAAATCGCCGACGATCCGCAGATCCGTGCCGGCATCGTGGTCCTCATGGAGGCCCAGACCGGAGCCATCCGGGCGATGGTGAACCTCTCCCGGGACACGATTCCGGGCTCCAAGCTCTGGGAACGGGACAACCTCGTCCTCAAGGAGGTGGGTGAACAGGGTTCCGTCATGAAGACCGTCACCCTCCTGTCGCTGGTGGAGGACGGCCACGTGAAGTCCCTGGAGGAGACCATCCCGACCAATCACGGTGCGGTCCCCGGCTATAACCTGGACGCACATATCCTTGATTACGAGCGCCTGACAGGCCGCAGCGAAATCACCGTGAAGCACGGGTTCGAGATTTCCTCGAACTACGTGTTCACCTACCTCCCGGAGAAGTTCTACGGGGCCAACCCGCAGGAATTCTTCGACCATATCTACGCCTATCGCCTGGGCGAGAAGTTCGACTTCGACCTGGACGGTCTCGGGACCCCGGTCGTGAACCGGCCCGGCACGCCCGGCTGGAGCCGCACCACCCTGGGCACCACGGCGTACGGATACGGCATGTCCGTCACTCCGCTCCATGTGGTCACCTTCTACAACGCCATTGCCAACAAGGGACGCATGATGAAGCCCTACGTGGTGGAAAGCATCGAGAAGGACGGGAAAGTGATCCGCCAGTACGGTCCCTCCGTGCTGAACAACATCTGCACCCGGGCTACGGCCGATACGGTCACCCGCGCCCTCAAGGCCGTGGTGGACGACGGTACGGCCAAGCGCCTGAAGGATGCGAAGCTTTCCGTCGCCGGCAAGACCGGTACCGCGCAGGTGGTCCTCACCCCGAAGGAGCGCCATGGCAGCGCCGACCCGTACCACGACCCGTGGGGCCGTAAGAAGAACCAGGGTACCTTCGTCGGGTTCTTCCCGGCCGAGAATCCCAAATACACCATCCTCGTGACCGTGTACTCCTACCTGTCCGGCATGAGCTTCTACGGCGGCACCAAGCCGGCCATGGCCGTGCGGGAAATCGTGGACAACATCTACGCCATCGACGATTCCTGGTCCGGCCACGCCGCCAGCACCGGCACCCTGCCGCAGATGGCCGAGAAGAAGGCCGATGCGACCGGCAACACCGTCCCCGACCTCAAGGGATTCGGTCTCTCGGACGCCCTGTACGCCGTGGAGAATGCCGGCTGGAAGTGCACCTACGAGGGTTCCGGCCATGTAACCGCCCAGTCCCCTGCCGCCGGGAAAGAACTGAAGAAAGGGGAAACCATCCGACTGACTTTGAAATGAAACTGAAAGACATCATACAGCATACCGGCTACGTGGAAACCCACGGCAGCCTGGACATCGACATCACCGCCATCACCTGCGACTCCCGCGAAGTGACGCCCGGCTCCCTCTTCATCGCCGTGAAGGGTTTCGCCTCCGACGGGCATCAGTATATCCCTTCCGCCCTGGAGAAAGGGGCGGCGGCCGTGATTTGCGAGGAAACAGATTCCTTCGCTTCGCTCGGGACGACGTGGGTGAAAGTGGAGAACAGCCGGCACGCGGTGGCGATGGCGGCGGACGCGTTCTACGGGCATCCGTCCGGGAAGCTCTCGCTGGTGGGAATCACCGGGACGAACGGGAAGACGACGACCGTCACCCTGCTGTACCGCCTGTTCAAGGCGATGGGCCATCCCTCCGGCCTCCTGTCCACGATTGCCAACTATGTGGACGACAAGCGGCTGGAGACCGCCAATACGACGGCGGACCCCATCACGATCAACCGCCTCCTGGCGGAGATGGTGGAGGCCGGATGCAGCTACTGCTTCATGGAAGTGAGCTCCATCGGCGTGGAGCAGGAGCGGGTCGCCGGACTGCAGTTCGCCGCCGGCATCTTCTCCAACCTCACGCACGACCACCTGGATTACCACAAGACCTTCGCCGAATACCTCCGCTGCAAGAAGCTGTTCTTCGACAACCTCCCCAAGGAGGCCTACGCCATCATCAACGTGGATGACAAGAACGGTCCCGTGATGGTCCAGAACACCGCCGCGAAAGTGGTCACCTACGCCTGCAAACGCCTGGCGGACCACACGGCCCGCATCCTCGAGCAAAGTTTCGAGGGAATGCTTCTCCGCATCGACGGCAAAGAGACCTGGACCCGCCTCGTGGGGGCTCACAACGCCTACAACCTCCTGGCGATCTACACGACGGCCGTGTGCCTCGGAGCTCCTGTCGATGAAGTCCTGGTCGCCCTCTCCAACCTCTCTTCCGCCCCCGGGCGGCTGGAGAACATCCGCGGACCGAGGGACCTTGCGGTCATCATCGACTATGCCCATACCCCCGACGCCCTGGAGAACGTCCTCACCACCCTCCGCGACGTCGCGCCGGAACGGCAGCTCATCTGCCTGTTCGGCTGCGGCGGGGACCGGGACAAGACCAAGCGTCCCGAGATGGCGCAGGTCGCCGCCCGCCTGGCCGACCGGCTCGTGATCACCTCCGACAACTGCCGGACCGAGGACCCGGAAGCCATCATCCGCGACATCCGCGCCGGGCTGGACTGGGACGGCGTGGCGAAGTCCCTCTTCATCACGGACCGCCGCGAAGCCATCCGGACCGCCATCCTCACCGCCCCGGAAGGAGCCACCATCCTCCTGGCCGGCAAAGGCCATGAGGACTACCAGATCATCGGCCACGAAAAGCTGCATTTTGACGAAAAAGAGATTGTACTGGAAACCTTCAAACTGATCCTGAAATGATTTATCACCTGTTCCAATATCTCGAGAACGCAGGGGTGGACATCCCCGGCATGGGACTGATGCACTATCTGTCCTTCCGGGCCATGATGGCCACGGTGGCCTCCGTCCTGTTCGCCCTCCTCGCCGGCAAGCGGATTATCCGCCAGTTGCAGCGCCACCAGATCGGGGAGACCGTCCGCGACCTGGGCCTGCAGGGCCAGATCGAGAAAAAGGGCACCCCCACGATGGGCGGGGTTATCATCATCCTCTCCGTCCTGGTCGGCGTCCTGCTGTTCTGCGACCTCACGAACATCTACGTGATCCTGCTGCTCTTCAGCACCTTGTGGTGCGGCGCCCTGGGTTTCGCGGACGATTACATCAAGGTCTTCAAGCACAACAAGGAAGGCCTTTCCGAAAAGGCGAAGCTCTTCGGACAGGTGGCCCTCGGCTTCATCGTCGCCCTGACCGTCTGGCTGAGCCCGGACATCGTCGTGCGTGAAAAAGTCAGCGACCCGGCCATCGAGGTCATTACGGACGATTCCGACCGCAGCGTGAATACCGAGACGCAGGTCACCTCCGGCCGCTATCAGGAAGAGGATGTGGTGAAATCCACCAAGACCACGATCCCGTTCGTGAAGACCCACGAGTTCGATTACCGCTGGCTCTCGCCGTTCAAGGGCGCCTGGGGCTGGTACGCGAAATGGGCCATCTACGTCCTCATGATCGTCCTCGTGATCACGGCCTGCTCCAATGGCACGAACCTGACCGACGGCCTGGACGGCCTGGCGGCGGGGACATCGGCCATCGTGGGCGTCGTCCTGGGTATCCTGGCCTGGCTGGGCGGCAACCTCATCGACTCCAACTACCTGAACATCATGTATATCCCCGGATCCGGAGAGATCGCCATCTTCATGTCCGCCTTCGTGGGCGCGCTCATCGGCTTCCTTTGGTACAACTCCTATCCGGCCCAGGTGTTCATGGGCGATACGGGGAGCCTCACCATCGGCGGCATCATCGGCGTCACCGCCGTCCTGATCCGCAAGGAACTCCTCCTCCCCCTGCTGTGCGGCATCTTCTTCGTGGAGAGCCTCTCGGTCCTGCTGCAGCGGGGTTATTTCAAGTGGACGAAGAAAAAGTACGGAGAGGGCCGGCGGATCTGGTCCATGACCCCGCTCCACCACCACTTCCAGGACAAGAAACAGGTCCCGGGACAGGTCCTGATTCCCAAACCCGTCCCCCCGCAGCACGAAGCGAAGATTACCGCCCGCTTCTGGATCGTGGGTATCATCCTGGCGGTTTCAACCCTGGCATTACTGAAAATCAGATAAACGTAGCGTATGGCAAGAGTAGTCGTTCTGGGCGGCGCCGAAAGCGGAGTAGGCGCAGCGGTCCTGGCAAAAGTGAAAGGTCACGATGTCTTCCTGTCCGACAAGGGGAAGATCAAGGAGGAGTATGCGAACATGCTCCGCAAGTGGGAGATTCCCTTCGAGGAAGGGCATCACACGGAGGAACTGATCCTGAACGCCGACGAGGTCGTGAAGTCCCCCGGCATCCCGGGTACCGTGCCCATGGTGCAGAAGCTCCGGGACCAGGGCACGCACATCGTGTCCGAGATCGAGTTCGCGAGCCGCTACGACTCCGCGAAGAAGATCTGCGTCACCGGTTCCAACGGCAAGACGACGACCACGTCCCTGATCTATTACCTCCTGCGGAACGCAGGCCTCAACGTGGGACTGGGCGGCAACATCGGCAAGTCCTACGCCTACCAGGTCGCGACCGAGCATTTTGACTACTACGTCCTGGAAATCAGCAGTTTCCAGCTGGACGACGTATACGATTTCAAGCCCGACATCGCCATCATCACCAACATTACCCCGGACCACCTGGACCGGTACGACCACAAGATGGAGAACTATGTGGCGGCGAAGTTCAAGATCACGAAGAACCTCACCCCGGACGACTGCTTCATCTTCGACAGCGACGACGACATCACCATCGGCCATCTGGACAATATCATCCTCCGGTGCAAGATGCTCCCCTTCTCCCAGAAGAAAGAGGTGGACGAAGGCGCCTTCCTCCGCGAGGACAAGATCGTCCTCCGCTATGAGAAGGAGGAGACCGACCTCTATCTCCAGGAACTGGCCCTCGGCGGGAAGCACAACATCTACAATTCCATGGCGGCCGCCCTGGCGGCGAAGGCGACCGGGATCGACAACGAGGTCATCCGCAACTCCCTCGCCACCTTCCAGCCCATCGAGCACCGTCTGGAGCCCGTCCTCTCGATCAAGGACGTCCTGTACATCAACGACTCCAAGGCCACGAACATCGACTCCGCCTGGTACGCCCTCGAGTGCCAGAAGAAGCCCGTGGTGTGGATCCTGGGCGGCACCGACAAGGGGAACGATTACAGCGTCCTGAACGACCTCGTACGCGAGAAGGTGAAGGCCATCGTATGTCTCGGAGTGGACAACGCGAAAATCCATGCCGCCTTCGAGTCCATGGTGGGCACGGACCATATCGCCGACGCGCTCTCCGCGGAGGAGGCCGTCCGGAAAGCGGCAAAGTTCGCCGAGCCCGGGGACGTGGTGCTCCTCTCCCCGTGCTGCGCCAGCTTCGACCTGTTCAAGAACTACGAGGACCGCGGCGCCCAGTTCAAGGCCGCCGTCCGTAACCTGTAAGGAAACATGGCCAAAGAGAAAACGGAAAAGAGACGCTTCAGCGTCTGGAACTGGATGGAAGGATTCCGCGGGGACAAGGTCATTCTGATCGTGGCCCTGCTCCTCATGCTCACTTCCGTCATTTCCGTGTTCTCGTCCACACCGCTCCTGGCCCTGGAAAGAGGGATTGACCGGGTGACCATCATGACCTCGCAGCTGAAGGTCGTGGGCATCGGCCTCGTCCTCATCCTGCTCCTGTACATCTTCGGGCGGAGCAAGGCCTACCGGATCATCGGCAAATACGGCTTTTTCCTGTCTCTGGTGATGCTCGTCATCCTGGTGGGCAACCTGAACCTCGGAATCATCCAGGCGGGCGAGATCAACGGGGCGCGGCGCATCATCAAGGTATTCGGGAAACAGCTCCACGTGTACGAGTTCGTGAAGGTGTTCATGGTCCTGTACCTTTCCTGGGCGCTGGACGCCTACAAGCGGGGTGAATTCAAGATCACCCGGTGGCTCGCCGGCCGGTACCCGAAGATCGCCGGCATCGACAGTCCCATGGGCCAGAAGGTGTTCTACATCTACCTGCCGACGCTCATCACGATCGTCCTCACGATGACGGGATCCAATTCCTCGGCCCTGTTCATCGGCCTGGTCCTCGTCCTGATCATCCTCATCGGCGGGGTCCGCTTCAAGGACCTTCTGGTTTTCGGCACCGTGGCGGCCGTCTTCGTGGGAATCGTCTTCGTCGGACACACGACCGGTCTCCTGAAGAACAACCGCCTGGACACGGCCATCAGCCGCATCACCAACGACGACGAGGCGACGATGGATATCCTCCTGAATTCCAAGCCCGGATCGCCGGAATACGAGGCCGCGCGCGACGAGCTCAAGCAGCCCATCGGCGCCCTCCTTGCCATCGAGGAAGGCGGTCTGTTCGGGAAAGGCATCGGCAACAGCACCCAGAAATACACGGTCCCGGTCATCTTCGGCGACTATATGTTCAGCTTCCTCATCGAGGAAACGGGCATCATCGGGGCCATCCTCCTCATTCTCCTGTACTTCAGCCTCCTCGCGCGCGGCACGACGGTGGCGAAGGACTGCGACGACTATTTTGACAAGATCACGGTGGCGGGGCTCACGATCCTCATCACCGGCCAGGCTTTCATGCACATGATGGTGAACGTCCATTTCCCCTTCGTCCCCCAGACAGGGCAGACCCTGCCCCTGGTGAGCCACGGAACGACGTCTTTCCTCGTATTCAGCGCCGTCTTCGGCATCCTCCTGTCCATCAGCCGGGAGACCTACCTGAAGATGAAGCGACGCGAAGCGAACGCCATCACCATCATCGAGCACGAGCCGGACGAGATCGAATCCCGGCTCAACGACCTGGACATCCTGGACACCCAAGACCAGACACAAGAACACGAAGACTATGGAGTATAGACCGATACGCGCCATCATCAGCGGAGGCGGCACGGGCGGACACATCTTCCCGGCCATATCCATCGCGAACAAGCTCAAGGAACTCAACCCCGACACGGAAATCCTCTTCGTCGGCGCCAGCGGCAAGATGGAGATGGAGAAAGTCCCTGCGGCGGGGTATAAGATTGTGGGTCTCCCTATCGTAGGGATGCAGCGCCAACTGAACCTCAAGAACATCGTCAATGACCTCCAGGTGCCTTTCCGGGTGCTCCGGAGCATCTCCCTGGCCCGGAAGGTCATCCGCGACTTCAAGCCGGACATCGCCATCGGCGTGGGAGGCTATGCCAGCGCTCCCCTGCTCTATGCGGCCACCCGGATGAAGGTTCCCACCCTCATCCAGGAGCAGAACGGTTTCGCCGGCGTCACGAACAAGATGCTGGGAAAGAAAGTGGGATGCATCTGCGTCGCCTACGAAGGGATGGAAAGATTCTTCCCTGCCGACAAGATCGTCCTGAGCGGCAATCCCATCCGGAAAGAGGTCTCCACGCCCCCGACCGCAGACAGGAAGGCCGAGGCCATGACCTACTATGGCCTGAACCCGGACAAGAAGCATATCTTCATCGTGGGCGGAAGCCTCGGAAGCGGCACCCTGAACCGGTCCATGAAACGCTGGATCGAGGCGGGCTGCCCCGGCGGCGAAGGCATCGAAATCATCTGGCAGTGCGGCCGTTACTACAAGAAGGGCGTGGACGAATTCATGGCCGTGCATCCGGTGGAGGGCATCCGGCACTACGATTTCATCGCCCGGATGGACCTCGCCTATGCGGCGGCAGACATCGTCATCTCCCGCAGCGGCGCCAGCACGGTCTCCGAGCTCTGCGCCATGGAGAAGGCGGCCATCTTCGTCCCTTCCCCCAATGTGGCGGAGGACCACCAGACGCACAACGCCATGGCCCTTGTGCGCAAGGACGCCGCCCTCATCGTGAAGGATGCCGATGCGCCCGAAAAACTGATGGCCACGGCCACGGCCCTGGTCCACGACAGCGAAAGAGTCGCCGCCCTCGGGCGGAACGCCGGGAAGATGGCGCTCCGGGATGCGGCGCAGGTGATTGCCGACGAGGCGTACAAACTGGTTTAAGTATGAAGAACGTATATTTCATAGGCATCGGGGGCATCGGGATGAGCGCCCTGGCCCGGTA
The DNA here is from genome assembly GCA_002361625.1 of Bacteroidales bacterium UBA3289. Lineage (GTDB taxonomy): Bacteria > Bacteroidota > Bacteroidia > Bacteroidales > UBA932 > Cryptobacteroides. The sequence goes on from DETL01000002.1 coordinate 133,030, forward strand.
TTTCAAGTTCCGGGGACTGGAGGTGTCCGGGTATGACAAGACCCCGTCGGACCTGACGGCCGCCCTGGAGCGGGAAGGTATCTCCGTCCACTACGAGGACCGTCCGGACCTCGTTCCGGCCAATGTGGAGGAAACCCTCGTCATCTGGACACCGGCCATCCATGAACTCGGTGAACTGGATTTCGTCCGGGAGAAGGGCTACCGGCTCATCAAGCGGTCCCGCGCCCTGGGTGAAGTCGCCCGGGGACAGCGCTGCCTCGCCGTCGCCGGCACCCACGGCAAGACGACCACCTCCACCCTCACCGCCCATATCTTCACGGAGAGCGGCGAGGGCTGCACGGCCTTCCTGGGCGGCATCTCCCGCAATTACGGGACTAACCTCCTCATGAGCCGGAACGACGTCGTCGTGGCCGAAGCCGACGAGTTCGACCGCTCCTTCCACCAGCTCTTCCCGGAAATCGCCGTCATCACCGCCATCGACGCCGACCATCTGGACATCTACGGGGACTATGCCCATGTCCTCGAGTCCTTCCGCGTCTTCGCCTCCCAGGTGAGCGGAACCCTGATCCTGAAAGAGGGGCTTCCCGTCACTTCCGCCGATACGAAAGCGAACCTTCTAACCTATCATTATACCAGCCGCACGGCCGATTTCCATCCCGAAAACGCCCGCCCGGACCCGCTGGGCCATTTCATCTATGACCTCCATTATCCGGGCGGAGTCCTCCGGGACATCCGCGTGGGCGCACCGGGCTGGGTGAATGCGGAGAACAGCATCGCCGCGGCCGCCATCGCCCTCACCTTCGGACTGGACCCGGAAGCCGTGAAGCATGCCATCGGCACGTTCCAGGGCGTCAAACGCCGCCTGGAGGTCCATGTGAACACCCCGAAGGTGTCCTATGTCGATGACTATGCGCACCATCCGGCGGAGCTCGCATCGGCCATCTCGTCCCTCAGGGACATCTTCCCCGGCCGGAAAATCACGGCGATCTTCCAGCCGCACCTGTACACCCGTACGCGGGACTTCGCCCCCGACTTCGCGAAGGCCCTCAGCGCGGTGGACAAACTCATCCTCCTGCCCATCTACCCCGCCCGCGAGGAACCCATCCCCGGCGTGACCTCCGACATCATCCTGTCGGCGGCGACCGCTCCGGAAAAGGTCCTCATCCCGAAGGAGGAGCTGATGGATTATCTTGAAAAAGAGCCTGTCGATGTGCTCGTCACCTTCGGAGCCGGCAACATCGACCGTTTCGTGGAACCCATCACCCAGCTGCTTTCCGCCCGCTCATGAAACCCGCCGTCCGCTACATCATCGCGGCATCGGCCGTGACCGCCTGCCTGTTCCTGTGGCTCCTGGGTGACCGGGTGGCCGCCGGGAACCGCCACGAGGTCACCTGTAGCGGTGTTGAAGCCATCATCGCCGACAGTCTTGAACGCCGCTTCATCACCCCGGACGACATCCGCGACTGGATGAAGGACTACGGGACCTACGTGGGCCTGAGGCTGGACAGCGTGGACCTGAAGAAAGTGGAGCGCATCATCGACGCCAAGAGCGCCGTCCGCAAGAGCCAGGCCTGGCTCACCGACGATGGCGTCCTCCACGTGAGCGTGACCCAGCGGGAGCCCGTGGTCCGTTTCCAGGGACCTTCCGGCGGATTTTACGCTGACCGCGAGGGGTATCTCTTCCCGCTCCAGTCCCGCCACACCGCGCGGGTGCCGGTCGTGGACGGAGCCCTGCCCATCCAGCCCGAGAAGAACTTCAAGGGAGAGCCCGCGACGGAACAGGAGCGGCAGTGGGTGGAATCCGTGCTGGGCCTGGTCCGCTACCTGGATGCACGGCCGGAATGGGCCGGCATCGTGGGAGAGATCAACGTCCGGAAAGGAGGCGAGCTGGTGCTGATCCCCCGCGAGGGGAACGAGCGTTTCCTGTTCGGGAAGCCCACCGACATCGACGCCAAGTTCTCCCGCATCCGGAAATACTACGAGGGCATCGTCCCGCTGGAACAGGCGTACCGGACCGTGGACGTGCGTTATGCCGGACAGATCGTCTGCAAGAAGAAATAAATACTGATACGATATGGATGAAAGGTACATTGCATCAATTGACTTAGGAACTTCGAAGTTCGGCCTCTGCGTCGCGCGGGTGAAGGGAGACGACGTCCAGGTCGTCTATTACAAGGAGACGCCCTCCGCGGGCATCCGCGCCAGCGTGGTCCAGAATCCGATGAAGGCGTCGGCTCCCCTGAAGAAGGCCATCGAGGAAGCCGAGAATGAACTCATGATCAAGATCCTGCAGGTGGTCGTGGGCATGCCCCGCTCCGATGTGGGACAGGAGACGGCCACCGGCCGCATCGAGCGCACCAATCCCGACGAATACATTTCCGAGGAGGAGGTGGAGAACCTGAAGGCGATGGCCCTGGAGTCCTATCCGCTGGACGATGCGAACAGCCAGATCATGTACGGGGCCGTGGCGCAGTCCTTCTCCATCGACGACCAGATCCAGCTCGTGGAAAGCGACGTCGTGGGCACGCTCTCCAATTCCCTGGAGGGCAATTTCAAGGTGTTCATCGGCAGCCGCCGGGCCACCACCGCCGTGGATAAGATCTTCAACAGCATGGGGATCGCCATCGCGAAGAAGTACTTCCTCCCGGACGTCGTCGCGAAGACCGTTCTCTCGGAGGAGGACCGCCAGAGCGGCGTCGCCCTCGTGGACGTGGGCGCAGGCGTGACCTCCGTGGCCGTGTACCACGGCGGCATCATGCGCTCCTATGCGGCCATTCCTTTCGGTGGCCGGACCATCACCAGCGACATCCGCACCGAGTGCTCCATCCCCGAGGAACTGGCGGAAAAGATCAAGATCAAGTTCGGCGCCTGCATGCCCGGCAAGCTCGCCTCCCTGAGCGAGAAGGTTCTGCAGATCCGGCTCACCGAACCCTATAAGGAAGTGAGTGTCAAGTACATCTCCGAGGTTATCGACGCCCGGTGCCGCGAGATCATCGACGCCATCCTCTACTACATCCAGGAAAGCGGGCTGGAGAACAACCTCCGCGGCGGCATCGTCCTCACCGGCGGCGGCGCCTCCCTCGTGAACTTCGCGAACCTGTTCAAGGAGGTCTCCGGCTACGAGGTCCGGATCGGCTTCCCGAGACACCTGTTCTCCGCCTCGGTGGGAACGGGCGTGTACAACCCTTCCGCCACGTCCGCCATCGGCATGGTGCTCGCGGCCAAGGAAGACCGGCTGCCCGACTGCATCACCCGTCCGGAGCCCGTGTGGGCCGACGCCCCCGAGGCCACAGAAGAGGAGACGACGGCGGACGAGAGTGCCGACGGCGGCTTCTTCGTCCCGGACGCCACCTATGAGAGCGGCGAGCAGGGAACGCTGATCGCCGAGGAGGAATTCGGCGAAGCGCCGGGACAGGCAGAAGAGGAGCCCAAGAAGGAGAAAAAGAAGAAGGAGCCCAAGCCCAAGAAAGAGCCCAAGCCCCGCAAGGAGCGCATCTTCTGGAGAAAGCTCGGCGAAAACGTGAAGACAGGCCTGCTGAACTTCTACGACGAAGTCACGCGGGAAGACGATGAAAACGATAACAAGGAGTAAGCCATGGAACTCGATATCAACAAGGACATCATGCCCCGGGAGTGGGTGGAGGAGAATTCCATCATCAAGGTGATCGGCGTAGGCGGCGGTGGCTGCAATGCCGTGAACTACATGTACAAGCAGAAGATCAAGGGCTGCAACTTCATCGTGTGCAACACTGACGCGCAGGCCCTGTACAAGAGCGAAGTCCCGACGAAGATCCAGATGGGTTCCAAGGGTCTCGGCGCGGGAACGGATCCTACCGAAGGCCGTAACGCCGCCCTCGAATCCCAGGACGAGATTGCCGCCAAGGTGCTGGACAACGGCACGGAGATGCTCTTCATCACCGCCGGCATGGG
>DETL01000002.1:137013-139774 GCA_002361625.1 Bacteroidales bacterium UBA3289
ATGGGCGGCGGCACCGGTACGGGAGCCTCCCCCGTCATCGCCAAGATGGCGAAAGACCGCGGCATCCTCACGGTCGCCGTCGTCACGATTCCCTTCAAGAACGAAGGCAACGAATCCCAGTCCAAGGCCGTGGACGGCATCCGGGAGCTGGAGAAGAACGTGGACAGCCTCCTGATCATCAACAACGAGAAACTCTACGAGTTCTTCGGGGACACCCTGGCCCACGAGGCCTTTCCGATGGCCGACGAGGTGCTTGCGACCGCCGTGCGGGGCATCATCGAGGTGATCACGCAGCCGGGCTATATCAATGTGGACTTCAAGGACGTGTCCAAGATGATGCGGAACTCCGGCATGGCCCTCATGGGCACCGGCGTAGGCACGGGCAACAACCGCCTGGAGGACGCCGTGAAGGGCGCCTTCGAATCCCCGCTCCTGAACGACTTCGACCTCAAGACCGCGAAGAACGTCCTCATCAACATCACCTCCGGCAACAACGAGCGCGGCATCAAGATGAAGGAGCTCGAGACCATCGACCAGATGATCACCGAGTACACCGGCAGCGCCAACCGCTTCAAGAAGGGCCTCATCTGGGACGACGACCCGGAGATCGGCGACAAGGTGCGCATCACCGCCATCGTCACGGGCTTCGACATGGGCAAGCTGGGCGAGATCACCGACGTGAACCTCGGGAACCTCGTCATTATCGACAGCGGTTTCCAGTGGGAGACCACCTACAAGGGGCAGGAAGTGCCCCTGCCGGACGTCACCCCGTCCATCAAGGTGGGCTTCAACACCGCCGAAACCACCCGCCGCTTCCACTTCGACGCGGACAGCAAACCCTGCCTGTGCGTGGATCCCGGCCAGAACCTGAGCGTCCTCGAAGCCGTTCCCGCCATCCGCCGGGCGCACGAAGGGAAAAAATAGGCTGCAGTCGTAGGAGCGAATAGCGGGCACGGTCTGCGCCGGTTTTGGGCAAGGTCTGATTTTTGGGTGCAGTCCTTGCCCACCCAATCGGCCGTACACGCATCTCTAGGGCTATTTCCATGGGCATGGTCTGCAACTATTTTTCAAACCGTGCCCAAAACTCCTGCAGACCTTGCCCCATAGAACTTAGGACGGAGGCACAAAAAAGACACTCCCCCCGCAAAGGGAAGTGTCTTTCAACTTTCAACTTGTGTCGTCCGTGATTACTCGGCAGCGGGGGCCTCGGTCTCGGCGGCGGGAGCGGCCACGTTGAAGTCCGCGAACTCGACGAGCACCATCTCGGATGTGTCACCCTGGCGGAAGCCAGTGTGGAGAATGCGGATTTGGGCCTCCAATACTGTTCGATTTTCAGTGTGGACATTCCACCGGATTTCCAAATCCTGACGACCGTCGTAGGTCAAGAAGAGGATGACCTGAAAGTCCGACGGACTTGAGGTCTTCCTCTTTTCGTAACTACTCAGATACTCTAACCATCCTTCAATAAAGTCATTGCTTATTCTCCTCGGTTTGGATTTCGCGAAGAATCCTTTCCCTATATCTCATTTGATTTCTTACGTTTTCGGGAAACCAATAATCATTTGAATGAGGCGCATAAACGGACATATCAATTAAATCAAATAGAGTTTCACTGTCTGCCATTATCCTTCCCTCATAAAGGATTCCGTGGTTTTCTCCAAAGAATATGGTGATTGTGGAGTTGTCCCTTTTATAAAGAATGGCTCCGGATCGAAGATCAACTTGAAATGTCAGATTACACGGTTCCAAATGATTGATCTCGTTTATGAAACGATCTATAAATAATCTATCAGTAATAACCGTATCTCTTCCTTCGGCTTTCAATAAGGAGAAAGAATCAATGCTATGGACGAACTCAACCCCTTTGGGAAGAGCAATGAATACAATTCTATCAATAGTCTGAGCATCAACTTTTTCTCTGGAGGAACAAGAGCAAAGTATAACGAACTGAAGTGCCAAAAAGACAATACAAAATAATCTGTATTCTGTTTTCATGTCTGAAAAAAAATGATTACCTCTTTCTATGATCTATCACAGTTGATGTTGGCCCCTTCGTAAAAACAGTTTTCCCAGAATGATTTCTTCGAGTTCTTTGTCCCTCTTTAATCTCACCATTTGCAAGTGCAGAGAGCTGTTCAGAGCCATTAATCACTCGATACTCTTCATCATTAGTATATCCGTCAGTCCGCATTACTCTCACTCGATCCGAATGAGCTCTAGCGTCCTTGGCATCATCAAGAGAATGATCAGCCTCATGAGCAAATAGTGTAGCTGGAGATAGAATAATACCCTGATCTGTCTGCATTCCCTCGGTTGGATTCCAAATGATATTTTGGAATCCCCCATTCCCTCTATAACTATTATCTTCCATAGCTGTGTCAGCAAATACAGAAACAATAATATCCTTTCTCTCAACCAATTGAGTACTTGGGCTCTCCCCTTTTAAACCGGCTGTTTCCCAATTGTGTTTATTATATCTGTATGCTTCAATCACTGCTTTTACATAAGCATTATCGGGAATACTTGAATCATCTTCCATTCCTGTATATCTAAAGTATTCTTTATTGCTTTCCCCATACCAGATATAGATTGTTTTTCCTTCCGGATCCAAAAAGTTCACCGGGTTTCCTGCACAATACCCGAACGGACTCATTCCGGCATACTTCCCCGCCATCGGATCCACCGCCGTCCACCTCGCCGTGAACGGGTCGTATATCCGCGCCCCAAAGTCCAGCTGGTTCAATTCCGGAAACGCTTCCTT
>DETL01000010.1:0-2859 GCA_002361625.1 Bacteroidales bacterium UBA3289
CGACTCACTTTTGAGTCAGCCCCTTGTTTCTGCCAATAAATCCGAATTTACTTGCGTCTTTTCTTCGCCCAGGTATTGGCGAGGGAAACCGCCGCGACGGACAGTACTGCGACACAGGAGAGGTGGATGGTAGCCGCCAAATCGGAATCCTTCATCAGGTAGAGGAAGAATAAGGCTGCTATCGCAAAATGAAACACGCAACGATGAGCCGAAGGCGTTTGATATCATATTCCTTCTGCTTCTCTTCTCTATTGAATTAGTCGTCATTGCGGGCCAATGCTGCGCCCATGTCAAATACTTGTTTGCAGTGCTGCGGGAATACCGTTTCGTGGCGTTTCTGCTTCGCTTCGGGATTGAAGAGCGTCCACGGCCAGTCGGTTTTGCTGTAGTCTTTAAGTTGGAGGGTATCGCCGCTGACGAAAATCTCCGTGGGGCCGGCATTGACAACGACAATTCTCTTTTCCATCATTACGGTTCAATTACATATCATTTTGTAAATATACGTACAAATCAGCCGGATGACAAATAGAAAATGTCCCGGACAGCAGGTCGATCATTCTAAAACTTTTTGGCAGATTTCTTTACTTCCTCGTGGTAGAAATAATTGGCAACTACCGGAAGCTCGCCGAAAGCGCTCCGCTTGGTATCATCGTCACGGACGATCCAGCTCTGTCCAGTAGCTGCGGTCTTTCTTGGAATAAATCCGGTGGTAGAGTTCGTCCAGCTCCGGATGGTTCTCGTGAATCCAGTCCAGGATGACGGGCCGATAGTCTCCGCGCAGGTTCAGGTTCTCCAGCCACACCAGGTTGCACTGGTGTTTGGTCCGCTCGATGATAGCCTCGACATCCGTGATGCCCGGAAATATCGGCGAAATGAAGCAGGTGGTCTGCACGCCGGCTTCATAGAACTGGCGCATGGCTTCCAGCCGGCGTTCAAAACTACTTTCGAAGGGCAGTAATCTACATGATTAACGGCCGGGCAATGCGGTCAAATTCATCGACCGGGATGGGTTTGAAACTTCGGACAAGGGCAATCACTTCCACTTGCCGGTTGAGTGCGTAGGTGCAGTCTTCCAGGCGAATGGTGACGTCACAGAAATCCTCATAACTCCATTTCTGTTCAACGATGGTATGCCCTTCACATAATCTGTCGGAGATCAGATAAAAGGAGTGAAGACTGACATGCCAGTCCTTGAAAGCAACCTTCTCCACATAAAACCTTTCTCCGTCCCGAGTGACGGTCTCGCTTTTTATAAGTTTGCCTTCCCGCATGATTCTTCTGGGCCCGGTTCGTTTTCAGCCGACGATGATGGCTGCGGCAGCCAGCATGGCAGAGACCAACAAAAACATCAAAAGCCTACCCATACAAGTCAATTCAAATCTTGCCCTCCAATGCGTTGATACACCAGGAAAAGGCCGCGGCCTGGCGCTTGTCGCCATCCTGGAAATGGCCACCGGCATTCCAGGCCAGGGTGCAGTTTTCTTCCCCGAGCTGCGCTTTCAACAGTTCATATTCGCCCCGCACGCTGTCCCCTACCCGTGCAATCGCCCGGTTCTTCACATGCTCCTCCTGGTCTCCCAGGCTCAGGTACACCTTGGCAGTCTTTACCGGATGCGCCTGCGCAAAGTCCAGCCAGTCCCTGATCCAAAGGGAAGGCGATGCTGCTGCGATGGCGGCAAAACGGTCCGTCTGCGAAGAAGACCAGAGGGCGAAGAGCCCTCCGAGCGAGTAGCCGCCCAGAATAACGGGCAGGTTCCCATATTCGGCTTCCAACGCAGGCAGAAGCGATTCCGTCACATAGCGAAGCGTATCGAAGGTCCTCGTCCCTACTTCCGGTTGCCGGTTGATGGCATCATCGTGCCAGGGTGTGAGGTCCAAATCCCAGTCGAACACCTGGAACGCAGCCAGGACAAAAGGGACTCCGGTTGTCTTGGCGATCAGCTCCACGGTACTGTCAAAAATACCGCGTTCGTGGTTGCCCAGCGTCTGGACAAGGATATATCGAGGATAATCGGAGCCGCTGACGAAGCATTCACGGCCGTCTATAGTCTTGCTTTTGTGGTTCATGGCATACAAAGATAACATTATTTCAGCAAGTCAGGGCATAAACGACGGGCACGGTCTGTCGGCAATAACAAACCGTGCCCAAACCGGACGATTACATCATCGCATATACAAAAAACTGGCATTTACAGGCCAGTTTTTCTCACGGATGACGGACAAGATGGATCGTTACTTGAGGTTTCCTTTGAAAAAGCTTTCCATCTTATCGTAAGGAATCACACCGGCCACATCGTCGTAAAGATCCACATGGGAAGCTCCGGGGATGATCATGAGCTCCTTGTTGCCTTCTACGGCGCTTTCTCCGACGACATGCTTTCCGGTCATGCGCTCAAAGGCATACTCGCTGAAATAGCGGCTGTGGGCCTTCTCGCCGTGGATGAGAAGCACGGGCGCCTCAATTTCTCCGGCCCAGGCCAGAAGGGGCTGGTTCAGGAAACTCTGGCAGCCGATCACGTTCCAGCCGTCGTTGGAGTTGCCGCTGCGCACATGATAACCGCGCGGAGTCTTATAGTAGGCGTGATAGTCCTTGACGAACCAGGGAGCATCCTCGGGGAGTGGATCGATGACACCACCGGCACGCTCATAAGTTCCAGAGGCATAATCCTTCGTGCGCTGGGCCGCCAGGGCGCGGCGCTTTTCCTGACGCTGGGCAGGAGTGTCTTCGCTGGCGAAGTAACCCTCGACATTCACCTTACTCATGTCATACATCGTGGATGCGACGGTAGCTTTGATGCGGGGGTCCAGGGCTGCAGCATTGACGGCCATGCCGCCGAAACCGCAGATGCCGATGATGCC
>DETL01000010.1:2899-7787 GCA_002361625.1 Bacteroidales bacterium UBA3289
ATGATGCCGATGCGCTCCGGATCCACCATGTCACAGTTGGACAGGAAATCGACGGCCGCCAGGAAATCCTCCGTATTGATGTCCGGGGAGGCCATCCTGCGCGGTTCGCCGCCGGATTCGCCGGTGAAAGAAGGGTCGAAGGCGATGGTCAGGAAGCCTCTTTCTGGCATATGCTGGGCATAAAGGCCGCTGGACTGCTCCTTCACGGCACCGAAGGGGCCGCTCACCGCAATCGCGGGCAATTTGCCGTCAGCATTCTTAGGAACATACATATCTGCCGCCAGCTCAATGCCATAGCGGTTATGGAAGGTAACTTTGCTGTGGTTCACCAGCTCGGATTTCGGAAAGGTCTTGTCCCACTCCTGGGTAAGATTCAGTGTGCTCATAGGCTCATTTGTGTTTGATTTGCAGGCAAGCAGTGTCAGGGCTGCGAGGGTAACTGCGGTGAAACTTTTGATAGTCATGTACTAGTCAGTTGGTACTGCAAAAGTAATCGGTCTGTACGGGATTCTCTTACCGATTTTTGTCAGATAATTACCAATAACGCAGAAAATGTCATATATTTGCAAATACACATACCTTTTCAAGCATCATGAAGACGATTCTTCACATTACCGACCCCAATGTGTACGCCCGTTCGGTAGGGGCTCCGGTATTGCATCCCCTCGTAAGCGTCATCCATTATGACGAAGTGTCCCCCGTCCGTACCAGCCTGAACCGATACGGCGTTTACGGGCTCTTCGTCCAGCGGAACTTTCCGAAGCACCTCACTTATGGAATGAAAATGTTCGATGCGGCCGAAGGGTCCATCTTCGCCGCGGAGCCGGGACAGATCGGCGGCAAGGAGGACGACGGTGAAGATCTCTCTATCAAAGGATGGGCCTTGCTGTTCTCTCCGGAACTCCTCCGGGGAACCGACCTCGAAGTAAAGATGAAGGACTACGCTTTTTTCTCCTACTTCGCCATCGAGACCTTGAAAATGGAGCCTTCGGAATGGGGGCGGATCACCCAGCTGCTCACCCAGCTCAGGCATGAACTGCAGGAAAATGAGGATTCTCCGGCACTACGGATCGTCATTCTGGGATACATACGCCTGATCCTGGAATACTGCCAGCGCATCTATCTGCGCCAGCTTTCGCAGGAAGACAAGACGTCATCGGACATCCTGAAACGCTTCCATAACCTGCTCAGGGAGTATTATCTGGACGGCAGGCAAATGGACCTGGGCATCCCTTCCGTCCAGTACTGCGCAAAAGAGATGGCTTATTCTCCCCGGTACCTGGGCGATTTGATCCACAAATCCACCGGCGGCACGGCGATCGGTTACATCCATTCCTTCGTGATAGAACAGGGTAAGAGCCTCTTGATGAATGGCCACAACGTCGGCGAAACCGCACTCCTGCTCGGATTCGAGTTTCCCCACCACTTTACACGCCTCTTCAAGAAGGTAACCGGCATCACGCCGACTGAATTCCTTGGAGCTAAAACAGGGTACCACATTCAGGCGAGGTGACAAAGGTGGCCTTTGCCTTTCGAATAAAAAGAGGTAAATTTACATACTCAAAAATCTCTAATCGATACCAGGCATGGAGTATCTGTCGAAGCAACGATATGACGAGATATCGGCCGAGTTGAAGCATCTGATCGGCGTGGTTTACCCCAGGGTGCAGGAGGATCTCGCAGAGGCCAGCGCCCAAGGGGACCGAAGCGACAATGCTGGGTACCGTGAAGCGAGACGCATCCAGGCGAAGACGATCAGCCGGATCCGTTTCCTGCAGAAGGTCCTGGAGCATTCCCGCGTGATCGACCCCGATGTCCTCCCCAAAGACAGGGTTTGCCTGCTGAGCCGCGTCGAATTCACGAACCTGTCAACCCAGACCCGGATGGAATTCGAGATAGTCAGCCCGCACGAGATGGATCTCGAGGCCGGCAAGATTTCGCTGAAATCCCCGATCGGCGCCGCCTTGATGGGCAGGAAGGTCGGCGAAACCGTCGAGGCCCGGGTCCCCTCCGGAACCCTGCTCCTCAGGATCGAAAGCATCACCTTCGACGGAACCCCCTGACTTGTTGGCGGAAGCTGTCTCCGCTTATGGAGACTATTCCTTCCCGAACTTGACCTGGACAGAACCTTTTCCCAACGCGGCGGCAAGCCCGTCGGTCGATTGCAGTCGGCCGATCCGGGTGTAGCTGTAACCGCCGGCCGGGCCATAGAACAGTACAAGGCAACTTCCACTGAAGAGCATCAGGTCTCCGGCTGCAATGCTGCTGTAATACCGGTCGGCCTTGGGCAGGGATACCCCATAGCTGTACTTTTCGTTTCCGTTCAACTCGCTCATATCCAGGGTGAGCGGCAGTTTGGCGACAAAGGCTTTCCCGGTTTCGGTGTCTTCGATGTCGGCCTTGAACACTTGCTTGCCGACAGTCACTGTGATGGTCATGGATTCTTCGGATGGTGACGTTCCCGGCGTTTCACCGTTTCCCTGCATTTCCTGCCCGTCTTCCGACTCTTGGGGAACCGGAACGGGCGTACAGGAGGTTGCCAGGAAAAGGATACCGACGGCCAGGGACAAAATCTTCATGGCACAAAGGTACGGTTTTTGTCTGATTTACTCAAACAAAAAAAAACACCTGTGAAAATGCTGATGACCCTGCTCCTTATCATCCTTTCCAAGAAGGGCACGAGGGCTGGAATACGAAGAGGAACCATTGGGGCTGGGAACACTACCTGGGGGACCAGTACGGAAGCGACCAGGTCAGCAAATACGCCTCCCCTGCCCGCGAAACGGACTACACGAATCTTCCCCCCTGTTATACCTTTGTGGCCGATGGCGAACCGTTCTATGCCGAAACGCTCGCTTACGTGAAGAACCTGCAGGAAGCCGGTGTCGATGCGAAGGTGGATGTCTATCCCGGAAACGTGCATGCATTCGACATGCTTCAGCCCCGGAAAGAAGAAAGCAAAGCCGCCCGAAAGCGGCTCTGCGAAGAATTCGAACGGTTCATGTTCCCGTTATAGGGTGATATCCAAGCCCTTGCACAATCCCTGATGGATCACGAAACGATCGCTTTGCGTACAAGAAGCGTGTCTGTTCCGGTACTTGAACTGACCTCCTTCCCCTGAAGGGGAGGCAAGGCCGATCGCACTGCAGTCAAACAAGACTTTCAGAATGTCTGAAGAGGACAGACCGGATAGCCGGGCCGACTGCTGGACAGCCTGGTCGAAAGCACTGAAAGAAAACTCCCGGGACCGGAAAGAAGCCAGTATTTCCATAATCGCGTCAATCGAGTCGAAAGGAAGGTAGCCGGCCATTTCATCTTTGATTTCGGGAAGGAAGTATTCCAACGAATAATCCACGAGTCCCTTTTCCATGGTTTCTGCCGATACCCGGGGAGCCGTACAACGATGCTGGATGGATACGAGCAGCTGCAGGAGGTCCCTGGGAGTAAACCGCGTGAAACCTAGCAGTTCCGAACGGATCTCATGGCCTCTGTAGTCGGAGGGGAAGAATTCGTCGAACAGGTCATCGACCTCCGGAAAGACCAATCGAGCACGCATGTTGACCATCGACATCAAATCACTGTCTTTAGCCGCATCGCTTCCTTCCGGATACCAGTTGAAAAGGCAGGAGCAGTCCCTGCGGAGTTTGTTCTTGTCCGGGTCCGGCAACCGTTCGAAAAGATCCGTCCTGCATAATATGATGATCTTTACCGGCAGGTCCCCGGCCCGGAAGAAGAGATTCAGATCCTGCGCTTCATGGATCATGGCGACAACGGACAGGAAAGGAATTCCCCGCGCAGTCAGGATTTCATCGACTCCGTCAATCACGAGCAGATGACGATGGCTCTCCTTGAAACCGACGACAAGATCTTTCACATAGTTGATAATCAAATCCAAAGAGACATCCGCCGTCTCTTCTCGGGTGGTATGCTCGATGGAAAAGGCCTTCACGCTGAGGCTCGAAGTCAACTTCACCAAGTCGGACAGACTATCGACATCCATCAGGCCGGACTGGACCAGGAACTCCGTTGTCTTTCGGAGATCTTTCTTCGTGGATGGCTTTGCGTCTGGGTCCAAAACCAGGTTCTGGAGGACACGGACGAGCAGAAGCCACCGCCAGGCAAGCTTATGCTTCAAGACGGGTTCGCTCTCTCCGGCAACAATTTTCCCCAGAACCTTAAACGGGAAACTCTTCAGTGACGGCCCATCGACGATCGTATTCGCGTCGGATGTCAGCTTGAGATATTCTGAAAGCGCAGTCTTGCCGGATCCCTTGTTCCCCAGAATTATGAATTTGTCCGTCTTTAGGACTTGCTCGCTGATGTTGTCGACAGGAAAATACCCGTTCATGAGCAGATCGGGATACTCGGCGCTTTCTTCCCGCGCATCCGTTTTCCCGAATACGATTTTACGATAGTCAGTCATAGCACAAAGATAGTGTTTTTCCGCATAAATGAAAAGCCGCCACGGATGGTGGCGGCTTACAGTCAGAGGGTCAACCCATTAGGAGAGATCGGCGCGGGCCATTGCATCCTTGTAGTACTGCTGGTCCACGAAGACATCCTCCTTGTACGGATTGATGTGACGCTTCTTGGCCTGGTAGCAGATGTAACCGAGCGCGATGGCATTGGTGATGAGCGCGAGGGCGCTGATCACGATCATCATGGTCGGATTGGCCGCCACGACGGAAGGATCCACGGTCGTGCCCACGGTTGCAGCCTCGCCACCGGCGACCTCATAGAGCTTGCTGATGGTATCGACACCTTCCGGATACAGGACGGGCAGCGTAGCCCAGGAGAACCACTGCTGGCCGTTCTTGAAGGTTTCCTGGAAGAGCGGGAACACCTGGGCGAACATGCACCAGATGGCCAGGGTGTTGGCGCGGTTCTG
>DETL01000010.1:7816-15548 GCA_002361625.1 Bacteroidales bacterium UBA3289
TGGCGCGGTTCTGGATCCAGCCGCCACGGTTCCAGCAAAGAGCAGCCACGGTCGGGGCCAGGAGCAGGGCGATACCGCAGTACCAGCTGTGCGTAGGCAGGCAGTTGTAGGTGTAGGCGAAGTTCCAGATGTCATAGACGAGGATATAGACCCAGGTCATGTCGGCCCAGATCATGTCCTTCTTGTCCTTGGAAGGATAGACGTTCCACCAGGCGGTCATGCAGAAGATGTTCAGCAGGCCGGCCACGCCGTTCATCACATTGTGCCAGCCGCCATACTGCCAGACACCCTCGGAAGTGAGCCACCACTTGTTCCAGCCCATGACGGCGGACTCGAAGTCGGACACGCAGGCGATGAGGATGTTGATGGCGACGATGATGAACGGGAAGGGCTTGAACCAGTGCTTGGCACCGATGCCCCACTTGTACTTGATCATCATGAAGCCGATGCACCCGGCCGTAGCCGCATACAGCTTGGCATAGTGGAACCAGCCCTGCATGTAGATGTGGGTCTGGTTGTTCAGGGCCCAGTCCTTACCGGTACGGACACCGATGGCGATGGCCAGGAAGTAGATGGTAAGTGCCAGAGGAACGACCAGGAAAGTAATGATACCGCCAGCCTTGGTCCTGCGCGCGAATTCGTTCAGGAGAATGAGACCGATCAGGACGACGATCATCATTCCCCATTGTGCAAGCGCATTTGCGCCATAAACTTGGAAGAACATAGTGAATGAATATTAGTTAAGGATTAATACATTCTCTCAGGCCGTGGCCTTCCGGTCTTTCAGGAGGGCATAGACCACCCACACGGCCGTCAGGACCAGCGACATAGGAACGCCCACGGTAAGCATCTCGCGAAGCATGACCGCACCCCCGCCCGCTTGGTCCAGGGCGGTGAAAAACGGGAATTTCCAGGTCAGTTCCCCATTGATGACATGGTCCACGATAAGCATCACGGAACCGCCCCAGAGCATCGTCTCCAGGGATGCGAGATGACGGCCCATCCAGGTGGAACGGTTCTCCTTGTGGGCCCTGCGATACGCGGTCGTTGCGATCGCCTGTACCAGCGGTACTACAAAACAAGCCATGGTATTCTATTCTTTTGTTTTAACTTCTATTTGTTTGATTTCCACCTCATTGCCGCGGAGGAGGTACGTATGGGCCCCTCCGCAGTGCGGGCAGGTCTTCCCGTGCAGGACGGTACCGAACTCCCGGCGGCAGTCTTCACACCAGGAGACGGCAGGAACCGTGTTGATCTTCAATTCCGCGCCCCGCAGGATATCTTCCTTATCCGCCGCCCAGCGCCAGCAGTCCGTGAGGTAATCGGGAATGATGGTGGAGACTTCACCGATGTCCATCACGACAGCGTCCACATGGTCCACGCCGTTTTCCTGCGCCGCCTGCTTGACGTCACGGATGATATAGAAGACGATGCCCAGTTCGTGCATTACTTCTTGTTGAAGATAATCTTGCCGGTGCGCTTGAGCATGTACGGAAGGATGCCGCTGAACTTGTCTTCGGACGTGACCATGTGGCTGGCTTCCGGATGCACCCGGTGCAGATGGATGGCGTCAAAACCGCACTTGGTCGTGCAGATGCCGCATCCGATGCACTTGTTCTCGTCCACGACGGAGGCGCCGCAGGACAGGCAACGGGCCGTTTCCTTGCGAACCTGTTCCTCGGTCAGGGTCAGGTGGTACTCCTTGAACGGATCGCTGACGGGAGCAACGCCCGGATCCTGCCGGGAAGAATTGTCGTAGGAAGGAACCACGATCTCGGACTTGTTGAGTTCGATGAAATCCCGCCGGTTCCGGCCGATGGTCATGTGTCCGTGCTGGACAAACCGGTGCAGGGATTCCGCAGCCTCCTTTCCCGCCGCAATGGCGTCGATGGCGAACTTGGGTCCCGTGAAGCAGTCGCCGCCCACGAAAATGTCCGGTTCGGCCGTCTGGTAAGTGAGCTTGTCCGCCACGGGATATACGCCGCGGAAGAACTCCACCTTCGTATCTTTCAGGAGATCCTTCAGGATGACCGTCTGGCCGATGGCGAAGACGACGGCATCCGCCTCCAGGGTAATCAGCTCATTCTCATCGTATTTCGGCGCGAACTTATGATTCTCGTCAAAGACGGACGTACACTTCTTGAACACGATACCGGTGACTCTGTCCGTGCCCAGGACTTCCTTCGGCCCCCAGCCCGGACGGATTTCCACACCGTCCTCGCGGGCTTCCGTGCGCTCTTCCAGTGACGCGGGCATGATGTCCTCCGTTTCCAGGGAAAGCATCGTCACGGAAGAAGCGCCGCTCCGGAGAGCAACCCGGGCCGCATCGATGGCGACATTGCCGCCGCCCACGACGACCACCTTTCCGGTGACCTTTTCCTTTCCGGTATTGGCCTTGTGCAGGAAGTCAATGGCCGTAGCCGTACCAGGGAGCGTCTCGCCCGGAACACCGGGCAGACGGCCGCCCTGGCATCCGATGGCTACGTAGAAGCCCTTGTACCCTTGTTCACGGAGACCCTGGATCGTGACGTCCTTCCCCACTTCCACGCCGGTGCGGATGTCCACGCCGATCTCGCGCATGATGTCGATCTCCGCCTTGATGACATCCTTGTCCAGCTTATAGGAGGGGATGCCGTAACGGAGCATGCCGCCGGGTTCCTCGTTGCGTTCGAAGACGGTGGGCTTGTAGCCCATGGTGGCCAGATAATAGGCGCAGCTCAGACCGGCCGGACCGCCGCCGATAATGGCGATCTTCTCCTCCCACCGGTCCTGGACGTTGGAGCAGATATTCACCTCCGGAACGAAGCGGTGCTCGGCATGCAGGTCCTGCTCGGCAATGAACTTCTTCACCGCGTCGATGGCGATGGGCTGGTCGATGGTTCCGCGCGTACAGGCGTCCTCGCAGCGGCGGTTGCAGATGCGTCCGCACACGGCCGGGAACGGATTCTCGCGCTTGATCAATTCGAGCGCCTCGCGGTATTTCCCTTCTGCAGCCTTCTTGAGGTAGCCCTGGACGGCGATATGGGCCGGGCAGGCGGTCTTGCAGGGGGAAGTACCCGTGGGATAGCAGTTGATCCGGTTCTTGTCCCGGTAATCCTCCGTCCACTTATGCGGACCCCATTTCGTAGCGTCCGGCAGTTCGTGCTTGGGATACTGGATATCGCCATGCTTCGTGCACAGCTTCTGGCCCAGCTTCACCGCGCCGGCGGGGCAATACTCCACGCAGCGGCCGCAGGCGACGCACTTCTCTTTCTCCACTTCGGCCACATAGGCGCTCCGGGACATGTTGGGCGTATTGAACAGCTGCGAAGTACGCAGGGCGTTGCAGATCTTGACATTGCAGTTGCAGATGGCGAAGATCTTCCCTTCGCCGTCGATATTGGTGATCTGATGGACAAAGCCGTGGTCCTCCGCCTTCTTGAGGATGGCCATGGCCTCGTCGTAGGTGATGTCGTGGCCCCGGCCGGTTTCCCGGAGGTAATCCGCCATGTCGCCTACGCCGATGCACCAGTCGCGGTAATCGTCGGCACAGCCCTCGTCCAGTTTCTTCCGGCCATAGCGGCAGGAGCAGATACCCACACCGATGTGGCCCTCATATCGCTTGAGCCAGTAGGAAATATGCTCAATGTCAATGGACTGGTTCTCCATGGAAATGGCCTTTTCCACCGGAATGACGTGCATACCGATACCGGAACCGCCCATGGGCACGCTGGGCGTGATCTTCTCCAGCGGGAGGAACGTCATCCGCTCAAAGAACATGGCCAGTTCCGGATGCTTGTCCATGAGTTCCACGTTCATGTTCGTGTACTCGGCGCTGCCGGGGACGAACATGGGCACCCAATAGACGCGGTCCTTGCGTTCGTAGGTCGTCCCGGGCACGGGTCCGTCCTTGGTATATTTGTCCCCGTAGTCATACTCCAGCATACCGAAGTAGGCCAGTTTGTCCAGCAAGGCATCGAAATCCGCCTCGGTGGAAGCATAGTGGTGCTGGCGGTTGAGGTCATGGAGCTGGTCCCGGGTCCAGTGCTTGCGGACTTTGACGGGGTTTCCCGGCAACATGTCCAGGAGGAGGTCCAGGGAAGCTTCCCGGGTGATGGGATCCATCTCATCCTCGAAGATGCAGGCGAGGCCCCAGTACTCGGGGGCTTCCGTCGTCATCTTGATCTTTCCCGGGATCCGGTCCGTGACATGACGCACGAACTTGATGAGTTTCGGGTTCGGGTTCTTGTCCCCAAAGTGCTTGGGGACGAACTTTTTGGACATTTCAGGCATAGTGTCTAGGATTATTTCCAGGAATTTACTTCACGAAGGAGCCAGTCGGCAAAGGCATCGACACCCTCGCCCGTCTTGGCGCAGATGGGGATGACCTCGGCCCGGGGATTCCGCAGGTGTACATACTCCTTGCATTTTTCCAGGTCGAAGTCGAAATACGGCATCACGTCGATCTTGTTCACGAGGACGAGGTCGCAGACGGAAAACATGAGGGGATACTTGAGCGGTTTGTCATGCCCTTCCGGAACGGAAAGGATCATCGCGTTCCGGCAGCTTCCGGTATCGAATTCGGCGGGGCACACGAGGTTTCCGACGTTTTCCAGGATAGCGAGGTCCACGTCTTCCAGGTCCAGGCCCGCCAGTCCCTGGCGCGTCATTTCCGCATCCAGATGGCACATCCCGCCCGTATGGAGCTGGATGGACTGGATCCCCGTGGCATCCTTGATTTTGACGGCGTCCACATCCGAGTCGATATCCGCCTCCATGACGGCGATCCGGAGTTTGTCTTTCAGCAGGTTGATGGTCCGGATGAGGGTCGTGGTCTTGCCGCTCCCGGGTGAGGACATGAGATTCAGGAGGTACACTCCCTTTTGCTTGAGTTCCGACCGGAGGGCGGCCGCATCCTTGTCATTATCCTCGAAAACACTTTTCTTGATCTCGATAATCTTGACCGGGTCCATAAGGTTACAGTTCTTCGTACATGTGGTTTATTGTCGCTAATTTAGAGCATTTATGTCAAATAAACAAAAACTTTTGTACCTTTGCCGCCCTTTCCAATGCAAAGAGCCATGGCCCGGTCATCGACATACCGCTTCAAGGAAACGTTCCAGCCCCTGCTTTCCGTCCTTCGGAACCTGGCGCTGCTGCTGGTCATCTATACCGTCTGCCGGCTGGTGTTTTTCTCCTTGAACCGGGCGCTGTTTCCCGGCGTCGATGGCAGCCTGCTGCTCCGGATGATGCGGGGCGGACTCCGGTTCGACATCGCGGCCCTGATGTTCACGAACGTCGTGTACATGCTCCTGGCGCTGCTCCCCTTCCGGATCCGGGGCACCCGGGGCTGGCAGGTCGCCACCAAGACCGCCTTCGTCGTTCCCAATTTCATCGCCTTTGCCATTGACCTGGCCGACGCCGTCTATTTCCCCTACTCCAACCGGAGGACGACCTGTACGGTGTTCAAGGAGTTTGGCGGCGACAGCAACCTGGGCGGCATCTTCCTCCACGAAGCGCTGGCACACTGGTATCTGGTCCTGCTGGGGGCGCTGATTCTCTTCTTGCTCATCCGTTTGTATGCCGAGCCGTTTTCCCGGAAGGCCGATTATGGCTGGAAGGGATACCTGTCCCATACCGCCATTCTTGTCGCCGTGCTTTATCCCATTGTAGCCGGGATGCGGGGCGGATTCGGCGGAGACGTCCGGCCCATCGCCCTGAACGACGCCAAGCTCTACTGCGAAGAGCCCCTGCAGACAGCCGTCGTCCTGAATACCGCCTTCAGCATGTACAAGACTGTGGAAGCCAAGGAATTCCCCCGGCCGGACTGGTTCGCGACGGAAGCCGAGGCCCGAGCCGTTTTCGATCCCGTGCATACGCCGGATCCCCAGGCCGGGTTCCAGGCCAAAAACGTCGTCGTCATTGTCCTGGAAAGTTTTTCCGCCGCCTACAGTTCCTTCCTGACGGAATGGCAAGGGGACGCACACGAGGGCTACATGCCCTTCCTGGACTCCCTGATGCAGGAGTCGCTGGTCTTCCGCCATTCCTTTGCCCATGACAAGATCTCCATCTCCGCCCTGCCGGCCGTGATGACCGGCATCCCGATGGTCATCGAGCCCTACTTCCTGACGCCCTATGCCAATGACAAACTGCGCGGACTGGCGACAGAACTGGTGGAGAACGAGGGATACAGCAGCGCTTTCTATCATGGTGCACAGCGGCAGTCGCTAGGTCTCGCGGGCTTCGCGGAATCCGTGGGCTTCCGTCAGCAGTTCAGCCGGGAATCCTACGGCAACGAGGCCGATTACGACGGCACCTGGGGCATCTGGGACGAGCCTTTCTTCCGGTATTTCAAAGAAGGGCTGGATGCCCTTCCGGAGCCCTTTATCGGCTCCATCTTCTCCTTGACATCCCACCATCCCTACCACGTTCCCCCGCAGTACGAAAGCGTCCTTCCGGACGGCCGCATCCCCATGCACAAGTGCGTCGCCTATACCGACATGGTTCTCCGGAAATTCTTCGACAGTTGCAGCCGGGAACCCTGGTATCGGAACACGCTGTTCGTCATCACCGGCGACCATACCAACCGGATCGACATCCCTTCCTACAACGGTCCCGTGGGCGGAAACCTCATCCCGATCATCTTCTACACGCCGGACGGCTCCCTGAAAGGGATGCGGAACGGCATCGCCCAGCAGACGGATATCCAGGCCACCGTCCTCAGCTACCTGGGATACGGACATCCCCATGTAAGCTTTGGCGTGGACCTTCTCACCACCCCGGACGAAGATACCTTCGCCTTCTACCAGCGAGGCGACGTCTATCAGTTCGTGCAGGACGGCTACCTGCTCTGCTTCGACGGAGAAAAGACCATCGGCCTGTACCGCTTCGCGGATGACATGCTCCTCGAGCATAACCTGCTGGAAGACGGGGATTCGGAGACGGCGGCCAGGGCATCCCGCATGGAGACCCGGCTCAAAGCCTACCTCCAGCAGCTCCTCACCCGGATCGTGGACGACCGGCTGACGCCCGTTTCTTAGGCGAAAATGCGGGTGGAGGCCAATTTAAATTGGATAATCCCGCAAAAATGCCTACTTTTGTGCCCCGTATTCAGCAAAACACATCTTATGAAATACGGGTTCGACAACGAGAAATATCTCAAAATCCAATCGGAGCACATCAAGCAGCGCATCGCCACTTTCGGCGACAAACTCTACATGGAATTCGGAGGCAAGCTCTTCGACGATTTCCATGCCTCCCGGGTACTCCCCGGATTCGAGCCCGACAGTAAACTCAAGATGCTTATGCAGATGAAGGATGACGCGGAGATTGTCATCGTCATCAGCGCCCTGGACATCGAGAAGAACAAGGTGAGGAGCGACCTCGGCATCACCTACGACATGGACGTGCTGCGCCTGAGAGACGAATTCATGGAACGGGGGCTCAGCGTGAACAGTGTCGTCATCACCCATTTCAACGGCCAGTCCAGCGCCGAGGCCTACCGCAAGCGCCTCGAGGGCATGGACATCAAAGTCTATTACCACCACACGATCGACGGATATCCGAACAATGTCGCCCTCATCGACTCGGAGGAGGGATTCGGCAAGAACGACTATGTGGAGACCACCAAGCCGCTCGTGGTCGTGACGGCACCCGGTCCGGGCAGCGGCAAGATGGCCGTGTGCCTGAGCCAGCTTTACCAGGAGAACAAGCGGGGCGTCAAGGCCGGTTATGCCAAGTTCGAGACCTTCCC
>DETL01000010.1:15591-67846 GCA_002361625.1 Bacteroidales bacterium UBA3289
ACCTTCCCCATCTGGAACCTTCCGCTGAATCACCCGGTGAACCTTGCCTATGAAGCCGCCACGGCCGATCTCGAGGACGTGAACATGATCGACCCCTTCCATCTGGACGCTTACGGGGAGACGGCGGTCAATTACAATCGCGACGTGGAAATCTTCCCCGTAATGAACGCCCTTTTCGACGACATCTACGGCTACTCCCCCTACAAGTCACCGACCGACATGGGCGTGAACATGGCCGGCTACTGCATCAGTGACGACGAAGTGTGCCGGGAGGCCTCCAAGCAGGAGATCATCCGCCGGTACTATACGGCCATCTGCAATTTTGCCGAGGGAAAGGCCACGGAGGCCGAAGTGTCCAAGATCGCCCTCCTCATGAAGAAGGCGAAAATCACAACGGACGACCGTCGGAGCACGGTTGCAGCGAAGGAAAGATTGGAAAAGGCGCAGTCCGCCACCGCCGCCATCGAACTGGAGGACGGGACCATCCTGACCGCCGAGACGAGCTCCCTGCTGGGACCCAGCGCCGCCTTGCTGCTCAATGCCTTAAAGCACCTGGCCGGTATCCCCCACTATGTCAAGCTCATCCCGCAGACGATGATCGCCCCGATCCAGAAGACGAAAGTCAATTACCTGCATGGGCACAATCCGCGCCTGCATACGGACGAGGTGCTGGTCTCCATCTCCATCATCAGCCTGATCGACGAGAACTGCAAACTGGCGCTGGACCAGCTCCCGAACCTGAAAGGCGCGCAGGTCCACTCCACCGTCATGCTCAGCGAGGTGGACCGGAAGACATTCAACAAACTGGGGATCGGGCTAACCTGCGACCCGGTCCGGAAGATCAAGCATCTTCAGAAGAAGAAGGAGGAGGAAGAGTAATCTCTTCCTTTTTCTTTCTCCTTTCCTCCGCGATGGAAATCATCAGGTTCCGGATGGAGAACACGATGGAGAACTGGCCGATGGCCAGCACCCAGTCGTGCCGGATGATGCCGTAAGTGATGATCATCGCGGAACCGATGACCGCCAGGACCCAGTGTCCCAGAGGCAGAAAGGACTGCCTGCGCCGATAGCTGTACACGAGCTGGTACACCGACCGGATCTCATAGACAAACTGAGCAAGAACCCCGAAGAGCAGAAGCCCCGGCGGCACGTCCTTGTTGTGCAGGAACGTTTCCACGAAGGTCGGCCAGTCCTGGACGATGAGCGACAGGATGCAGATCGGGAACAGCGCCTGCATGACGATGACGATCCGGGGGACCTTCCTGTACAGGCCCATGGCCGAGATATTCCACATGTAGATATAGTACCCGACGCTCTCTCCGAAAATGATGGAGAAATCCTTCCGGAGCCATCCATAGACGTACAGGACGATGGCGCCGATGCTGGCGAGCACCCAGTAAATGCCCGGGTTCTCCACCTGGTGCGATTTTTCGGACAGGTACCATTGGATGAGGATCCGCAGGCCGTAGATCCCCATGCCGGCCAGTCCGATCAGATATACCCAGAACGGTGAATCCATGCCGCCTTAATCCGTTCTCGGAGTTCCGTAGAAATGCATCCAGACCTCGTCCTGCAGCGCATCCGGCAATCCTCGGAGAATGGCGCGGATGGTCTTCTGCGGGAAGTCCGCATAGCGGAGGAAAATCAGTCCGTCCAGGGAATCGCAGAAATCCGGATCCACATTGAACAGGACCAGCCGGGCAGAACAGCTGAAATACTTCCGCACCAGCACGGGCAGACGGTACTTTCCATCCGAGAGGGTGCTCAGCAGCCGGTCGAACAGGTCGATGTTCCCGTCCGGAATCTGGAGAAGCCCCTCCGGGTCCACACGCAGGAAATCCGGTGTGAAGGGATGCGTAGGCGTAGCCACCTGCTCCGCGTCCGGGAACGGGAAATCCCGCTTCAGATAGTGTGTAATCAGGCTTTTATAGAAATGCGGCACCTCGTTGCTGATACTCACCGGACCGGAATAATACTCCATCTCCGGGCACTTGAGCGTGCATACGGCCAGTCCAGTAAGAAGCAGGCGCAGCGGATGGATGTCCCGCTGGTACTTCTGCACAACGAATGAACGGCCGAGTTCCAGGGAACGGGACAGCAGCGGAGCCGCCTTTTCACCGTACCGGACCAGGGTGGCCGAATAGAATCCAGACACGCCGCCCTGTTCTTTCATGATCTCCGGGCCGAAACCCAGCCGATAGGCCCCGGCGATCTGTCCATCCGGGACATGCCAAAGGATCATCTGCTTATAATAGGCGTCATAGGCATCCGTATCGAAGGGTTTTCCGGTTCCTTCACCAACCGCCCGGAACGTCTCTTCCCGGAGCCGGTAGAGTTCCTTCATCGTTTCGGGAGCATCCTCCGTCCGGAGCAGATAGGCCCGGTAGTCCCCCACCTCGAACAGCATCTTGTCCGTGAGTTTCCCGATTTCGGCCCGGACCACATCGGCCGGAACCGGGTCGGCCAGGGGTTCCTGGACAGTGGCATCCGCCTTGACAGGAGCGGGAATGCACTGCGCTTCCAGCGCATAACAGCGGTTCCGAAGGTATTTCCCGAGGGTCGGGATGTCGAACCCGGCGATCTCGTCGGCCGGAATGGGCTGGCCGATCCGGACCTTCACCGTCGTTCCCCGCTTGTTGAAGACCTCATGGATGAGCCGGACGGTCCTGAGGCGCGGATGGATCCGGCCCAACCAGTGGAACATCCGGGAATTGCCCCCGTCGAAATAGATGGGGATGACCGGAAAACCGGACTTCTTCACCAGCTTGACGATATTCTCGGCCCAGGGGATGTCCTCGACGACCTTTCCCGTTCCGGGCGATGTCCGGTTCTTCCCCTTCTGCCAGGTGGCCACCTCCCCCGCGGGGAAAAGTCCCAACGGTTTCCCGTCCGCGATGTGGCCGAGGGCCGTCCGGATGCCGGAGATGCTGCGTGCCCCGCCGGACGAGAAATTGTCCACCGGGATGAAACTGTCTCTGAGGCTCGGGATCAAGGACAGGAAAAAAGTGGTAAGTATCTTGTAATCAGGACGGCGGGAGCCGATGACCTGGCTCAGGATCATCCCGTCGATGCTGCCGTAATGGTGGTTGGAAACCGTGATGAAGCCGCCATCCGCCGGGATGCGGTCCAGCTGCTCCTGCGGAATCTCGAAGGTCACACCCACCTCTTCCAGGACATGGGCGGAAAACGCCGGGCCTTCCGAGTCGCAGAACTTGGAGTGGATCCGGTTCACTTCGTCGAATTCCAATAGCTTATAGACGATGCGGGCGGTCCATCGGCCGAAAAAGCCTTTCAAGCCCAGCATCTTTTGCAATTCATCCAGTTCGAGGATGGTCGTCTTCTTTACAGACATGAGGTTCAGGTTCAGTCAAGTCTTAGCGTACAAAATACAAATATACTCATTTTTTACTGAAAATCACTATATTTGCGCCCGCTATGCAGCACCTTGGGGAAATCATATCACTCATCGTCGCCGTTTCCTGGACGGTCACGGCCATCTTTGCCGACAAAGCCAGTCACCGGTTGGGCTCGATGACGACGAATGTCATCCGCCTGACGCTGGCATCGGTTTTCCTCGCCATCCTTCTTTGGATCACCCTGGGGCATCCCTATCCGGTCTATGCCGACGGCAAGGCCTGGCTCTGGCTGGGACTTTCTGCCCTGGTGGGCTATGTGTTCGGAGACTGGTGCCTTTTCAACAGCTACCTTTCCATCGGCGCCCGATTCGGGCAGCTGTTCATGACCCTGGCTCCCCCGATGGCCGCCATTGCCGGCTGGATCATGCTCGGGGAAACCCTCACCTGGAAATCCATGCTCGCCATGGCAGTCACCCTGGCCGGTATCGCCATCTCCATCCTGAGCCGGGGAGAAGGTCACAAGGTCAAACTTTCCCTTCCCCTGAAAGGAGTCCTGCTGGGCCTGGGTGCCGGAACAGGACAGGGTGTGGGCCTGGTCCTGAGCAAGATCGGCATGCAGCATTATGAAGCGGCGGTTCCGGCCGACGCCCCCGCGCTGATGGACACCATGCTGCCTTTCGCGTCCACGATGATCCGCGCCGTCATCGGCATGCTGGGTTTCCTCGCCCTGATGGCTCTCCAGAAGGACCTTCCGAAACTCGCCGCGGCGGTCCATGACCGGAAAGGACTTACCTACGCCTTGATCCTGACCTTGTTCGGACCGGTCTTCGGCGTCTCCCTGTCCCTGATGGCCGTCCAATACACGGACGCCGGCATCGCGTCCACCCTGATGGCACTGACTCCGGTCCTTATCATTATCCCCTACGCCATCCTGTACAAACAGAAGATCCGCCTGAAGGAAATCATCGGTGTGACGGTGAGCATGGTGGGTGTGGCGATGTTCTTTTTGCTGTAAAGTTGTATCTTTGTGCTATGGAACAGCAACACGACTTTTCGGAAGTACTGGAAGTAGCATCGATCGCGGGCCATATCCTGCTTGAGAACGGGGCGGAAATTTCCCGCGTGGAAGATATCATGGCCCGGATTTCCAACTATTTCGGGGTGGACCGGGGCAATTTCTTCGTCCTCTCCAACGGCATCTTCACCACCGGCAGCGCCGGGAAAGTGGAGAAGGCGGGCGGCCAGGCATCGACCTATGCCAACGTGGAGTTCATCCCCATCCGGCCCATCCAGCTCCAGAAAGTCGTGGAAGTGAACCAGCTCAGTTATGACATTGCGGCGGGCAAATGCACGCTCGAAGAGGCCCGGACGCGCCTGGAACACATCCGGAACACGCCGGCCAAACCCATGTGGGAACAGACGCTGGGATCCGCCTTCGGGGCCGCCGGTTTCTGCGCCGTCTTCGGCGGCGGCTGGCTGGACTGCGGCGCCGCCTTCGTCGTGGGTTGCCTGCTGAACGTATTCATCTTCCTCGTGAGCGGCCGGTATATGTCCCGCATCGTAGGCGGTATCTGCAATGCACTGATAGCGACGCTATTGTGCCTTGGTTGCTACCGGATTGGCTTCGGGAACAGCCTGGCGAACATCATCATTGGCGCCATCATGCCGCTCATCCCCGGCGTTCCCTTCGTGAACGGCGTCCGGGATCTCGCGAATGCCGATTACCTGGCCGGCCTGACCCGGCTCACGGATGCCCTGCTGGGCTTTTTCTGCATCGCCATCGGCGTCAGCGTGGCTTTCATGCTGGACGGTGCCCTGGCCGGCGGCCTGATCGAACTGAACGGAGTATGGGCCAATCCGGAAACGGCGGGACTCGCGATCCAGACGCTCGCCGCCTTCGTGGGCACGACCGCCTTCGCCGTTTTGTTCGGCGTCCCGCGCAAGCAGTATGTCCCGGCCGGGATCGTGGGCGCCTTGGGCTGGCTGCTTTATCTGATCCTGTTCCGGCACGCGGGGATGTCCGTTGCCATCGCAACGCTTCTTTCGACCGTGTTCATCGGCGTGCTGTCACGCGTGTTCGCCGTGCTTGAAAAGTGTCCGGCCGCCGTTTTCCTGCTGTGCGGTATCTTCCCGCTCGTTCCCGGCGCAGGTGTGTTCTGGTGTACGTATTATCTGATTTCCAGCCAGATAGAGCTTTCCAGCACGACTGGATTCACGGCCGCCAAGGTCGCGATCGCCATTGTGCTCGGGATTATCCTCGCGATGGAATTGCCGCAAAAGATCTTTTCGGCCAGGAAGCGCACGACACACTGACGTCCCGCCTATTTCTCGAAATGCTGATAGTCCTGCACGGAGCGCCAAGTGCCGCCCCAGGAAAAGCCATGCTCCCGGAAAAGCTTGTAGCATAGGTCGTTCCGGTCGATTTTATGAGGGAAATCCCGGGAACGGTCCGCAAAGGAGGCCGATCCGGCCGGTCTCACGCGGGAGCCGCGGACATAGGGATTCTCCAGCGGATTGACATCCACGGCGAGCCCCAGGGCATGTTTGGAAAGGGATTTCATCCCGGTCTTGCGCCGATAGTTGAAGCAGGACGTGTTGTCCGCCTCCATCGAGGTTTCGTCGTCCCCGCCGAAATCGTCGATCAGGCGCATGCTCCGGATGGGATAGCGGGCATCGTACAAGGCCCTGAATATGGCAACGAGATCCTCCGCCACGGCCTGGTTGCATACCATCTCCCCGACCTGCGGGCATCCCTCGAAATCGATATAGGAAAGCTGCAGATAACGGAGTTCATCGAGCCGGATCTCGGCATCTGCCGGATAAGAGATACCGCGCATGCGGGACGCTACGGAATCTGGGATGGGCACCGAGGAGAACACAGGCACGAAAACGGCCGCCGTATCCACTGCAGGAGCGGGCTGCGAATCTCCCGGCAAACCCCTTCTCCCCCGGCATCCGGACAGGATGCAGAGAAGGAGCAGAAGGATGTACGGCGCTTTTTTCATAATGGGGATGCAAAATTAGCAAAATCCGGCATAAAACGTTATCTTTGTGAGATAATTGAAGAAACAAGCGCATGACACTGCTGCTCATATTCCTTTTCGGAGCCATGGCCGTCTCCTTCCTGTGTTCCCTGCTGGAATCGGTCCTGATGTCCACTCCGATCTCCTACATCTCCATGAAAGAGGAGGAGGGCGACCGCGATGCCATCCGCTTTTCCAAACTCAAGGACAACCCGGACCGTCCCTTGACCGCCATCCTGGCCCTGAACACCATCGCCAACACCATCGGTGCCGCCGGCGTGGGCCAGCAGGCCACCCTCGTTTTCGGCAGCCAGTGGTTCGGCCTCGTATCGGCCTTGATGACGCTCCTGATCCTCATCTTCTCCGAGATCATCCCCAAAACCATCGGTTCGTATCACTGGAAGAACCTCCTGTGGCTCTCCCGGATCATGAATGCGCTGGTTTTCATCCTCTATCCCCTCGTATGGCTGGTGGAAAAGATCCGTCGTCCCCTGGCCGGTGACGAGCCGGACACCGGCATTTCCCGCGAGGAAGTGTCCGCCATGGCGAACATGGGCGAAGAGGAAGGCGTCATCGACAATTCCGAGAACAAGGTCATCCAGAACATCATCAAGCTGGACGACATCAAGGCCTACGACGTCATGACCCCGCGCGTGGTCGCGGCCATTGCCCCGGAGAGCATGACCCTCAAGCAGTTCTACAAGCAGGAGGAGCTTTCGCACAACTCCCGCATCCCCGTCTATGCGGACTCACCGGAATTCATCACCGGCTACATCATGCGCTACGACGTGCTGGAGAACCTGGCGGAAGACAAGTTCGACACGCGTCTCAGGAGCATCAAACGCAAGATCGCCGCTTTCCATGAGGAGACGTCCGTGAGCGACATCTGGGAATCCCTTCTCAAGACCAAGGACCAGATCGCCCTGATCATCGACGACTACGGTTGTTTCCAGGGCATCATCACCCTCGAGGACATCATCGAGACCATCCTCGGAATGGAGATCATCGACGAGAACGACACCATCACCGATATGCAGCAGTATGCGAAGGAACGCTGGCTCAAACGCAAGAACCAGTACAAGCAGATCGTGCTGCCGGACGAAGACCACGAGGAGCAGCAATAACCTCCTCATCCAGAGTCATATGCCAAGGATCGCCGTCATAGGAGCCGGTGCTGCCGGCTGTTTCTGCACCGCCGAGCTTCGCCGCCTGCTTCCGGAGGCTGCGGTGGATGTCTATGAAGCCGGTCCCAAGCCCCTCGCCAAGGTGTCCATCACCGGTGGAGGACGCTGCAATCTCACGAATTCCTTTGCCGGGATCCGTTCCCTGTCCGAAGCCTATCCCCGCGGAGAGCGCCTCATGAAGCGCCTCCTGAAGGTCTTTTCGCAGGAGGATACCTGCCGATGGTTCCAGGCGGCGGGCGTTCCCCTCGTCCTCCAGGACGATCACTGTGTCTTTCCCCGTTCCCAGGACGCCATGGACATTGTCCGGGCCCTTCTCCGGAAAATGGATGGAGCTCGTCTGCTTCTCCGGACACCGGTCCGGACCATCCTTCCCGAATCTCCCTCCCCTTCCGGCCGGATCAGGTATCTCGTGAACGAGACCCCTTACGATGCCGTCGTCATTACGACCGGCGGCGCCCCCAAAGGGCTCCCCTTGCTGGATAATCTGGATCTGGAATGGGTCCCGACAGTTCCTTCGCTGTTCACCTTCACCGTCCGGGACACGGGCCTCCGCAGTCTCATGGGCCTGGTCGTCGAAGCCGGCGTCCATATCCCCGGAACTGGCTTCAAGGCAGCCGGCCCTCTCCTCATCACCGACTGGGGACTCAGCGGCCCGGCCGTACTCAGACTGTCCTCGTATGCCGCCCGGCACTTGGCCGAAAACGGCTTTGAATCACCGCTTTGCCTCAATTGGACAGGAAGGACCGAAAGCGAGGTCAGAACCCTCCTGCAGGAGATATCGGACACGAATTCCCGCAAGCAAGTCTCGAACACACCTCCGGCAGGCCTTCCGGCCCGGCTCTGGGAATTCCTCCTGGGCCGCAGCGGCGTCCGGCCGGACATCCGCTGGGCGGAACTGGGCGCCAAGGGATTCAACCGGCTCGTTTCCATCCTCACCCAGGATGCTTACGCCATTGCGGGGAAAACCAAATTCCGGGAGGAATTCGTCACGGCGGGCGGCGTAAGCCTCTCGAACATCGATTACTCCACGCTTCAATGCAAGAAATGGCCGGGACTCTTCTTTGCCGGTGAAGTCCTGGACATCGACGCCATCACCGGCGGATTCAACCTCCAGGCGGCCTGGACCACCGGCTATGTGGCCGCCCATGCCATCGCAGCCTTATGAAAGAGATCCTCATCATCGTGGCGCCCATCGCGGTCGCCCTCCTCGTCATCGCCGTCCTCATCACCTGGCTTGTTCTCAAGTCCAAGTACGGGAAGGCCATGAATATCGTCGAAAACCAGTTGATCGCTTCCCAGGGCGAGGTCAAGTCCCTGACGGCGCTCCGGGAAAACGACCTCCGCTCCCACGAAAAATCCGTCGCCCTTCTCAAGGAAGCGCACGAGGCTGCCCTGAAACAGCAGATTGCCGCCATCCGCGCCGAGATGACGGCCGAGACGGAGCGCCTTCTCAAGCAGCGCGAAGAAGAGCTTTCCCGCAAGGCGGAGGAGACCTTCAAGAACATTTCCGGCAACCTGGACAAGGACCTGAAGGAAATGAAGGACGCGTTCGAGGCGCAGAAGAAAACCCATACCGAGACCTCCGCCTCCCTGAAAGAGCAGCTGGAGGGAGCCGTCCGGAACCTCGCGCACCAGACGCAGGATATCGGCAGGAAAGCCGACAACCTCGCCTCCGCCCTCAAGGGCCAGAACAAGATGGCCGGCTGCTGGGGAGAGACCATCCTGTACAACATGCTGGTCGCGGAAGGCATGGTGGAAGGCCGGGACTTCGACAAGGAGGAAACGCTCCGGAACGCCCTCGGACTCATCGTCCTGAATGAGGACAGCGGCAAGCGGATGCGCCCCGATTTCATCCTCCACTACCCCGACAGGACGGAACTCATCATCGACGCGAAAGTATCCCTGGACGCCTATTCGGACTGGTCCTCCGCCGAGGAGGAGTCCGCGAAGGCCGATGCCGCCCGCCGCAACCTCGCCGCCATCCAGACGCAGATCAAGTCCCTCGCCACCAAGCGGTACCAGGATTACATCCGGGAAGGATACAAGACCCTGGACTATGTCATCATGTTCATTCCCAACTACGGAGCCCTGCAACTGGCCAAAACGCTCGCTCCGGACATCTTCCGGGAAGCGTACAACCAAGGCGTCCTGCTCACTACGGAAGAAACGCTGATGCCCTTCCTCCGAATGATTCGCATCGCCTGGACCAACTACGACCAAGCCCGGAATCAGGAGAAGATCGTCAAGGCGGCCCAGACCATGATTGACCGCGTGGCCGATTTCTCCGCCGCCCACGCCACCATGGGAAAGAAGCTCGAAGAGGCCATGAAGGAATACGAAAAATGCTCCGCCAAGATCGGTGAATCCGGACAGAGCATCCTCGTATCGGCCCATCAGCTCGTGAAGCTGGGCATTCCTAAGAATCCGAAGAAGCCGCTTCCTGATATCGAAGAGTAATCTCCGCGGTTTCCATCAGCACGAAACCGACGCCGCAGTTCGCGGCGAAATCACGGTCGTACCGGGAATCGCCCAGCATGACCGTCCGTTCCGGCTTTACGTCCGGATAGGCTGCGAGTATCTCATCGAACATGCCCTGGTTGGGCTTGCGGCGCGGATCCTCCTCCGACACGGCGGTACACAGGTAAATCCCGTCGATCCGGCCACCGGCGGCGGAGATTTCCGAGAGCATCCGCGCATGGACGGCATCCAGCTGTTCCTGCGTCATCCGCCCCTTTCCGACACCCCGCTGATTCGAGACGATAAAGATATGGCGGAAGCGCCCGGCCCAGTTCCGAAGGCACTCCAGGATCCCGGAAAGGAAGATGAACTTGTCCCAGGTATCGACATAATCGCCCGGGAGCCAGCGGTTGATGACGCCGTCACGGTCCAGGAGAAGGGTGTCGGCATCCGAGGTCACGACGATATCCGATGCTTTCAGAACGGCCTGGATTTCCGGCAGTTCCCGCTGTGCCCGAGCATAGTCTTCCGGAATGCCGATGTCGATGAAATATCCGTCCTGCACCTGTCCGGCGACCAGATGGCCGGCGGCCAGGGGTTCCAGCATGTCTTTCTCGAAGGAGAACCGTTTCGGAAACAATGCAAAGTCCAGCTGGGAGCGTTCGATGGCATAGATTCCGCCGTTGATGAGTCCTTCGGTGCAGACCGCCTTCTCCCGGAAACCTGTCACCAGCTTCCCATCCCAATCCACGGCCCCATACCGGTCGAAATTCCGCATGGGTTTCAGGGCCAGCGTCACCGGAGCGTCGAAAGCAAGCCGGTCCAGATCCACCTGGAAGAACGTATCCCCATTCAGGACGATGACCCGGTCGCCATGGCATTTCATCAGCGCCAGACGGATTCCTCCCCCGGTTCCTAGGGGTTCCTCTTCCACGGCATAACTGATTTCGAACGGCCAGTTCCGGGAGTCGATATAGTTGAAGATCACTTCCCGGAGATAGCCCACTGAAAGGATGACATGCGTAATGTCAAAGCGTTGCAGCCATTCCAGCATATACTGCAGGAAGGGCCGTCCATCCACAGGGGCCATGCACTTGGGGACCTCGCTGACCACGCTGCGGAGGCGCGTTCCCAGTCCGCCGGCGAGGATTATCGCTTCCATACTTCGGGGACCTTGTCGGTCTCATAAACGCGCCAGGCATGGGCGCCCCGTTCCGTGAACTGGAAAGGCATCACCTGGCCGGGGAGGCGGCTGAGCGCCTGGACGACCGCCATCTTCCGCGCGGGCGGGACCATGAGCATCATGAATCCCCCACCGCCGGCACCGGACACTTTGCCGGCGACGGCCCCGGCCCCGAGCGCCGTATCAAAGGCCTCCTGGATCACGGGATTGGTGATGGCACCGGCCATCTTCTTCTTATCCTCCCAGGCCTGTCCCAGGATACGGCCGAACTCCGCCATGTCGCCCTTGAGGAGGGCGAACTTCATGTCTTTGGAGCTCTGCTTGATCCGGTGCATCGCTTCAATGGCCGTGGCGTTACCGGACGAGGTGTTCTTTTGCTGCTCGCTGATGATGGCGGCGCTGGACCGGGAACGCCCCGTGTAATACAGGACCATGGACGACTCCAACTCATCCACGATCCAGCCCTTGATCTTGAGCGGATTCACGATGACGATGTCGTCGGGAAGGAATTCCATATAATTGAAACCGCCGAAGGCGGCGGCATACTGGTCCTGCTTTCCACCGGCCAGGGCGAGGTCCTTCCGCTCGATCTCATACGCCAGGCGGGCGATCTCGTAGTCCCCGAGGGGGAGATTCATCCACTCGGCGAAACACTTGAGGATACAGACCACCATGGTGGACGAGGTGCCGAGTCCGGAACCGGAAGGGGCATCGTTATAGGTCGTAATGGAAAAGGCGCCGGGAACAGGACCGAAGTCCTTCACGATGCGCGCATAGACGCCCCGGATGAGGTCCGGAGCACCTTCCAGCACAGGGCCGAAGGGACATGTGACATGCGTATCGGCATCATACGCATCCACAACGACCGTCTCTCCCTCCAGGGTTTCGATGGTACAATAGGCCGAGAGGTTGATGGTGGCATTCAGGACGAGACCACCATAAAGGTCGCTGTACGGAGAGACATCGCTGCCTCCCCCGGCGAGGCCCAGCCTCAGGGGTGCTTTGCTGCGGATGATCATGGAGCGAGCAGGGTCAGTTTTTCCCGGACGGCATCGATCCGTTCCGCGGCCTCGGCATAACCGGTTTCCAGGGCCTTGGAATAATAGTAGATCGCTTTCTCGTACATTTCCACGGTCAAAGTCTTCACCTTGGCCTTGTCCTTGCGGCGGGATACGGTGGGCGAATCGTCCCCCAGCTGTTCAAAGTCCTGTCCGGCTTCGAAGAGCATCCGGGACTGTTCCCGGACGGCCTTTTCCAGGGTTTCCTGCTGGGCCGATATGGTCTCGTTCTGCATGACGATCGTCCCATGCTGGGCCGATATCTGTTCGCTCTGTTCGCTGATGGTCTTGTCCTTTTCCACGATTTCCGCCCGAAGAGTCTCGATTTCCTTCTCCTTCTCTTCGATGACGGTCTTCAGGCTCGAGACGACCTTCCGGTATTCCGCATTGTCACGGGTCAGCCGTTCCAGCTGGTCCAGCTTCCCCTTGATGTCCTGGATGCTGTTCTCGATCATCTCCACCTGGTTCAGCCGGGCGGTACCCTGCTCCACGTCGGTCCGGAGGACAGCCGTGGAACCGGTGATCTGGGAAAGCTCCTGCAGGATGTTGTCCACGGCGGCCGCCTGCTCGATATACCCGTTCCGGGTTACCTCCGCACTGGCCTTGAGGTCCTCATAGGCCTGGACCACGGTATCGTAATCCTCCTTGGGCACGGTCTCGCCCTTCGGGAATTCGCAGGAAGAGGCCAGGACGAGAAGACCCAAAAGAGCGCTTATCTGGATAATTCGCATAGGAAATTCGATTTTTCGAAACGGATGGTCGTCAGTTTGAGGTCCGGCCGGTAGGAAACGCTTCCGGTCCCGAGTTCCTCGGAAGAGACCTTTCCGTCTTCGGTAACGGTAAAGGTATAGACGGTAGGTCCATAGACGGTCACACGGACGATCTGGTACTCCCGTGTAGCGGTTTTCTTCACGGAAGCCGTCGCATAGCGCGTTTCACCGTCCGAGGTGAACTTCATCGAATAGCTGCCTTCCAGGTTGCCGATTTTCTGGACATCCGGCACGGTACTCACCTGTTTGACGGACCGGCCTGCACAGCCGGCAAGGGTGAGTCCGATCACGGAGAGGAAGGCCAGATGGCGGAAGAGTCTCATCGTCTGTTTCGTTGATTATTGCAAAATGGCATCGGCCAGGGCCTCCAGGGCGGCCCGGTCACTATCTTTCATCCGGCTGCGGATGGTGACGAGGTCTCCGACCATCTCCACATCCTTCATCGCCCCGAAGAGTTCCTTCATCACTTTCCCGGCGGAGGGCGCCCAGGTACCGTTTTCCACAAGGGCTACCTTGCGTTTCTGCCAGGACTTCATCTGGAGGGTGTGGATGAAATTGTAGGCCGGGGTAAAGAGACCGCCGTCGTAAGAAGCGGCGAGCACGACCATGCGGCCGTAGCGGAAAGCATCTTCCACGGCCTCGGCCTGGTCGTCGCGGGTCAGGTCGGACATCGCCACTTTCGGACAGCCCTTCGCCAGGAGGATTTCCTTCAGGCATTCGGCCGCGGCCAGGGTGCCGCCGTGGATGGAAGCGCAGGCGATGAAAACGCCCTCGGTTTCCACACCATAGGTGCTCCAGGTCTGGTAAAGGTCGATATACTCCTTCAGGTTCTCGCGGAGGACGGGTCCGTGGAGCGGGGCGATGACAGCCGGCTCGAGGGGCAGGACCTTTTTCAGGAGCACCTGCACCGGAGCGCCGTACTTGCCGCAGATATTGAAGTAATAGCGGCGGGCCTCGCAGGCCCAGTCGTCGTCTTCATCCCCGAAGTAGCCGCACTTTCCGAGGGCTCCGAACTTGCCGAAGGCATCGGCGGTGAAAAGAACCTTGTCCTTCGCGTCGAAAGAGACCATCACCTCCGGCCAATGCACCATCGCGGCCCCGAAAAACCGGAGCGTATGGGCGCCCAGTTCCAGCACGTCCCCTTCTTTCACCGCAAGGGTGTCGAAGGTCTCGCCGTCGAAGAACTGGCCCAGGAACGCCAGGGCCTTGGCCGAAGCGACAATCTTCGCTTGCGGGTATTTCCGCGCAAAGGCCAGGATGCTTCCGGAATGGTCCGGTTCCATGTGATGGACGACGAGATAATCCGGTTTCCGGCCTTCCAGGGCCGTTTCCAGGTTCTCCAGCCATGCGCCGGTCATCCGGGCATCGACCGAATCCATCACGGCCACCCGGGTATCCAGGATCAGATAGGAATTGTAGGACATGCCTTCCGGCACGATATACTGGCTCTCGAACAGGTCCAGGTCCAGGTCATCGACCCCGATGTACTTGATATCGTCAGTGACGTTCTTGATCATGGCATATTATCTTTTATCCTACAAATATAATCCTTTTTTCTGTCGGAAAAAAGACGTCAGCGGATCTCCACGGCGGGCCATCCGTAGTCCTTGTACACCTTCACGGAAAGCTGGTGTTTTTCCACATAGGAGGCGATTGCGGCCTTGCGGACAGCTTCCCGGTGGTCCTGGTCGGAAAGCGCGGCCTGGAAGTTCTCGAACCGGTCGCCGAAGATAGCCTTGGCCGTGGGCAGGAACTGGCTTCCGTCCCCGACGGGATCGAAGCCCGTCACGGTAAAGTGGCCCGCTTCGTCCTGATTCACATGTATTTTCCCCGGGTGGCTGCCGCCGGACACGAACATGAGGGTGTCGCCGACGATATTGTAATTGTCCACCCAGTAACTGCCCCAGACCTGGATGTCGTCCGCCTGGCTCTCATCCACGGAGATGTAGTCATGGTACGGGATGCACACCTCACCGGATCCATATTGCGAGCCAATAGTCTCCGTCAGGTATTTGTCGATTGCGTCGAAATAGGTTTCCTTCTCCTGGACGGCCTCCGCCGCCTGGGTTTCACCGGCCTGCGCCGCCGCGTTCTTCTTCTGGCCCCGCGTCCCGCAGGAAACGGCGGCGATGACCACGGCGAGGGCCATCAGACTCATCTTGAAGTGTCTCATATCGTTGATCGTTTTTAATGGATTTCCTTACCGAACGGGAAGATGGAGCCCAGGGCCATCTTGAAATGCTGGACACCCCAGGGGATGCCCACGATGGTGATGCACAGGAAGAGTCCGAACACCAGGTGGGTAAGGGCGATCTCCCACCAGCCCAGGAGGATCCAGATGAGGTTCATCGCGACGGACACGCATCCGGGTTCGTTGGGCCCGTCCACCAGCTCATGCCCGAAGGGCCATAGCGCATACGTCCCCAGCTTGAACAGCTGCACCCCGAAAGGGATGCCGATGAAAGTCAAGCACATCAGGAAGCCGACCAGGTAATAGATCATGGCGACCAGAAGGCCTCCGAGGACCAGCCAGACAATGTTTCCCAAGAGTTTCATAAGGCATACGGATTTATAACCGGGTGGCCGGAACGCCTTCGAACGTGATCTTGACCGGAAGGATCCGGCCGTCCTCGCCGAAGTACAGGCGTTCGATGCATACCACACGGTCGTTCCCGTCGGTCGCGCCGAGCGGGTGACGGTGATAAATGATATAATATTCGTCCTTGCCGCGTCCCTGGATGACGGAATGATGCCCGGCACCCGTCCCTACCTGGGGATCGGACTCGAGGATGGTGCCGATCCGCTCGAAGGGACCGAAGGGGCTTTCCGACATCGCATAGGCGACATGATAGTCCGGACCGGTCCATCCTCCTTCACTCCACATGAAGTAATAGACACCGTTCCGTTTGAGCATGAAAGGGCCCTCGACATAGCCCTCGGGCGTAATTTCCTTGAACATTTCGCCGTCCGCGAAAGGAACGAGGCTTGTCAGGTCCTCGCCCAGCCGGACCATGTTGCAGTGGCGCCAACCGCCATAGTACATGTAATACGAGCCGTCATCGTCCCGGAACACGAACTGGTCGATGGGCTGTGCGCCGTTGATGACTTCGTCGATGAGCGGATGCCCCAGGGCGTCCTTGAAAGGCCCGGCAGGATTGTCGGCCACGGCAACTCCAATGCCGCCCTCCCCTTTCTCGTGCATGTCGTTGGCTCCGAAGAAGAGATAATAGGTTCCCTCCTTCTCCACGACGGAAGGAGCCCACAGGGCCTGCTGCAGCCAGGAAATGTTCTCCTGCGAAATCACCCGTTCGTGCCGGGTCCAATGCACGAGATCCCTGGAGGAGAAGGCGTCCATGAACAGCTGTTCCTCGAAAGGCTGGGACCAGGTCGGATAGATCCAGCAGGTATGGTCGAAGACGATTCCTTCCGGATCGGCATACCAGCCTTCGAACAGCGGATTCCCGCTGGTCCGGGAGGAATTCCCCGTACAGGAAACGACTGTCAACGACAGGATAGACGCGAATAGGACTCGGGAGCGCATCAGAAGAACTTTACGATTTCATCCAAAGGTTTCCGGGCCGGCCGAATCCGGACCTCCCCTTGACGAAGGTGGAGACGATGAAGACCGGCGCACCTTCGGTATTCTTCCGGTTCCACTCGCCGATGTACTCCCGGACGGCATCGGCCTTTTCCTTGGAGAAGGCCACGTAATAACGGCTGGTCTGGGTATTGGCCCAAGAGGGGGCTTCCTGCGCCGTGGCGATCAGCGTCCGCACCTCGGCCTCGCTGATGGTTTTGGTGGCGTCGTAGCTCCGGATGCTCCGTCTCGATGCCACGACTTCGTCGAAGGATGCTCCGGCAGCGGTGTCAGCCGTTTGGCCGGAAGGCTGGGCGCAGGCGGACAGGAGGCAGGCCGCAGCCAGGATGAAAAAAGTTCGTTTCATTGCTAGCGTTCATTGTATCAATACAAAGATAGCAATAATTTTCTGTTTGACGTCCATGAAAAAGTAAGACCGACCTGTCGGTTTTTTCGCCAATTATCCGTACCTTTATCCGATTGTAAATAGATAGAGGCATTATGGCTACGTATCCGTGCGAGACCTGCAAGTTCAGGGCGAAGTATGACGAGAACCCGAAATCCGCCCTCGGGAGATTCTGGCGGTGGCATATCATGAAACGACTGATTCCCAGCCTGTTTTCCCTGATCGCCCTGAGCGCGGCGACGGTGGTCGCCTATGCCCAGGACATCTACCCCAACGGGTACGAGCCGGAGAGCTGCACCAGCATCATGGTGGGCCGGCTGGCATCGGACGATGGGTCCGTCTATACGTCCCACACCTGCGACGGCGTATCCCATACCTGGATTTCGATGGAGCCTGCCCAGGACCATCGGAAAGGCGAGATGTTCGAGGTGTTCAAAGGCACCCGCCACACCCGGTTCAAAGGCGACACCACCGGCCTTCGCAAAGTCGGTGAGATTCCCCTGGGCGCCAGGCATACCTATGCCTATGTCAACACCGGCTATCCCAGCCTGAACGAGAAGCAGCTCGCCATCGGCGAGTCCACCTTCACCGGACCGGACACGCTGATCAACAAGGAAAGTATCTTCCTCATCGAGGAACTTGCCCGCCTCGCCCTCATGCGCTGCGACAACGCCCGCGATGCCATCCGGCTCATGGGCAAGACGGCCGAAAAGTACGGCTACGGCGATACGGGCGAATGCCTGACCGTGGCCGACAAAAAGGAAGTGTGGGCCTTCGAGATCGTGGGCTGCGGCCGGGACAAGGTGGGCGCCGTGTGGGTGGCCCAGCGCGTACCGGACGACGAGATCTCCGTCTCCTGCAATATCCCCCGGATCGGCAAGATCGACCGGAAGGACAAGGACCGGTTCATGGCTTCCGACAACGTGGAGTCCGTGGCGAAGGAATACGGTCTCTGGGACGGTCAGGGCGACTTTGTCTGGTACAAGGCCTACAACGTTCCCCGGGCCAAAGGAAAGAACTACGCGATCCGTGACTGGTTCATATTCAACCATTTCGCCCCCTCCCTGGGACTCAGCATGGACGACCCGGAGCTTCCCTTCAGCATCAAGCCGGAGAAGAAGCTGAGCCTGCGCGACATCAACAAGATTCTCCGCAGCACCTACGAAGGGACGGAGTACGACATGACCCGGAACTGGAAATCCGTGGCCAAGGGCGACACCATCGTCAGTCCCCTTGCGAATCCCTGGCTCACCACCGAGACCCGCACGACCCTGAACACCATCGCCCCCGGCACCATCGACTTTGTCCGGACCGTAGCCGTGTGCTGGTGCTCCTACTCCACCGTGATCCAGCTGCGCAGCTGGATGCCCGACGAGGTGGGCGGCATCCTCTGGTACGGCGTGGACAACCCCGGACAAAGCCCCCGCATCCCCATTTTCTGCGGCGGCCGGAAACTCCCCCACGCTTTTGACAATTGCGGGCAGAAACAGTATG
This sequence comes from Bacteroidales bacterium UBA3289, assembly GCA_002361625.1. GTDB lineage: Bacteria > Bacteroidota > Bacteroidia > Bacteroidales > UBA932 > Cryptobacteroides. Next base: position 34,100 of record DETL01000010.1, read on the forward strand.
TCCCCGACTGTATCCTCTGGCAGTTCCGACGCCCGAACCGCCTCGGAACCGTCGCCTGGCAGACGAACAAGGACCTCTTCGAAAAGAACATCCTGGAGATGGAGGACCTGGCCATCGATGCCGTGAACGGCCTGGGCAAGACCCGGAACCCGGACCTGCTGGATTCCTGCACCGAGGGGATCTATCATCTCGCCGTGGCCCGCTGGAACGCCCTGGAAGAACAGCTCTGGATCAAACACGGACGCGGATTCTGATCGATCATTCAATAAAACAATAAACTATGGCAAAGACAGTTGGTAAAGTCATCGCAGGGGTGGTCATTCCCCTGCTCCTGGTGGCCGCAGGATTCGGTTACTACAAGTTCTTCTGGGTGTTCAGCGACGGCACCAAGACCGGCGAACTGAATTCCCTCACCTACACCGGCTACATCTGGAAAACCTACGAGGGCGAGATGATCCTTTCTGGCTACGGGAACAAGTCCGGCTCCGCCGGGACGGTCCAGTCCAAGATCTTCAAGTTCTCCACGGACGACAAGGCCATCGCCGAGCAGCTCACCCAGCTCACCGGCCAGCGCGTCACCGTGCATTACAAGGAGTACAAGGGCGCCCTCCCCTGGCGCGGTTATGAACGGGCCGTCGTGGACCGGATCGACAATGCCGAGCCCGTGACACCGGAATCGACCAAACGGCTTCCCTACGACACGAACGCTGAACAGGTCTTCCTATGAGAAAGGGACTGACACTGCTGGGCGCCACCCTCATGCTGGGCGGTTCCCTTTCTGCCCAACCCCGGGTCATCGGCGTCCATCCGGCGCATGACGGAAAGCTCCTCACGATGGAGGAGACCGTCACGAGCCGGAATGTCTATCCGGAGAACCGCTATTATACCTGGGTCAATGACAACGAGTACCGCTTCTTCGACGGCAGGCGCTGGGATACCGCCCGGCTGGACGAAGGCGTGGAAATCCCCGAAGAAACCGGCTGGACGGCCTTCAACGAAGGCAACAGCCTCTATATCACCGATTACCTGGACACCATCGCTGTCGCCGTATCCAACGACCGGGAAATTGTTTACGGCCAGTCCGTGAGCCGGAACGAATTCGGAATCAGCGGCGGCATCTTCTGGAGTCCGGACCGGAAGAAACTGGCCTTCTACCGGAAGGACGAGTCCCGCGTCACGGACTTCCCGCTCCTGGACATCCGCACCCGCACCGGCGAACTCCGACAGCTGAAGTACCCGATGAACGGGATGGATTCGGAGATCGTGGACCTGGGCATCTACGACCTCGAGAAGGGCAGCACCATCTACCTGAATGTCAATGAGTTCACTCCGGAACGTTTCCTGACGAACATCAGCTGGTCCCCGGATGCGGAATCCGTCTATGTCCAGGTCCTGGACCGCACCCAGCACCACATGAAGCTGAACCAGTACAGCGCCCGGACGGGTGAATTCGTCCGCACCCTCCTCACCGAGGACAACGACGCCTGGATGGAACCGCTGGATCCCGTGCATTTCCTCAAGGGCCACAGCGATCTCATGATCTACCGCACCGACAACCGGGACGGCTACCGGAACCTGTACCTCCTGGATACGCTGGGCAACATCCGCCGCCTGACGACCGTGGATGCCGATGTGGAATATATCGACAACGACGGCACCAATATCTATTACACCTCCGCCGAGGTTTCCCCGGTCGAGAATCACCTGTACAAGGTATCCGTCAAGGTCCCTGCCCGGAACAGGGTCCAGAAGGCCAAGATCGGCAAGCCCGTCGCCCTCACACCCGAGCGCGGCTGGCACAACGTTTCCATGAACCCCTCCTGCACCTGGTTCTTCGACCAGTATGCCAATCTGGACACCCCCGGCGTCAGCCTCCTCCGTTCCACCGACGGCAAGACCACCCGGCCGCTCTTCGAGGCATCGGACCCGCTCAAAGATTATGCCTCCTGCACCGTAGAACTAGGCACCGTCCCGAGCGCCGACGGTCAGTTCGAAAACTACTACCGGCTCTACTATCCGAAGGATTTCGATCCGGCCAAGAAGTATCCCGTGATCGTCTATGTCTATGGCGGTCCGCACTCGCAGATGGTGCAGGACACCTGGCTCGGAAACGTGCGCCTGTGGGAGATGTATATGGCCCAGCGCGGCTATGTGGTCTATGTGCAGGACAACCGGGGCACCTCCAACCGGGGCGCCGCCTTCGAAAAGGCGATCAACCGCCAGTGCGGCCAGGCCGAGATGGCCGACCAGGTCGCCGGACTCCGGCTCCTGATGGAAAAGCCCTGGGTGGACAAGGACCGTATCGGCGTCCACGGATGGAGCTATGGCGGATTCATGACCATCAGCCTCATCACGAACTATCCGGACATCTTCAAGGTAGGCGTCGCCGGCGGTCCGGTCATCGACTGGAAATGGTACGAAATCATGTACGGCGAGCGCTACATGGACACGGAAGCGACGAACCCTGAAGGATTTGCCAAGACGAGCCTCATCAACAAGGCCAAGGACCTGAAGGGTAAACTCCTCATTTGCCAGGGGGCCATCGACGACACGGTGGTCTGGGAACACTCGCTGAGTTTCATCGACGAGTGCATCAAGAACAACGTGCAGGTGGACTATTTCCCCTATCCGTACGACAAGCACAATGTGACCGGCCGCCGACGGATCCACCTCATGGACAAGGTGACGATGTATTTCGAGGACTACCTGTAGGTCTCGAAACGGACGTTATCTAGTTGGAGCATCCCGGGATCGTCGATCCGGGATGCTTCTTCCGTATAGAAGAATATGCAGTCCCGGAGCGTAATGTCGTGTATCATCCGGAGGGTTCCGGACGCTTTCACGCCCACCCGGGCGTCCCGGCACACGACATTCGAGATATGGATATCCTGGAAATCGGGCACGAAGGCATCCGTTTCCGCCGCGACGGCATCGTCACGCCCCACCGGACGGTCCGCATAGGAGGTCTCGAAAACGACGGCTTCCCCTAGGATGTCGGACATGTAAATGTCTGAGATCCAAATATCCTGCGTCTTTCCGCCGCGTTCGGGAGCACTCTTGAAGCGCAGTCCCGTATCCGTTCCGGAGAAGGTATTGTTCCGGACGACGATCTTCACCATGCCGCCGGAGAATTCCGAGCCGATGACAAAGCCGCCATGGGCATGGAAAACGGTATTGTCTTCGATGAGGATGTTCTCGCAGGGGCCATGCTTGAGCGCATCAGCACCGGCGCCACCCTTCATGCAGATACCGTCGTCTCCCACATCCACCGTGTTGTTCACGATCAGGACGTTCTTGCACTGGCCGATGTCAATACCGTCGCCGTTCTGGGCGTTCCAGGGGCAGCGGACGGACACCCCGTCGATGATGACCTCCCGGCAGCGCTGCGGGACCAGGTGGAATTTCGGGGAATTCTGGATGGTCACACCCTGGACCAGCACCCTTTCGCAATCGGTAAAACGGACGAGGTGCGTGCGCATCTTCTCCTGCGCCTCGTAGGTATCGGCAATATTGTCAAACGCCTTCAAATCAAAAGGATACCAGAGATCTCCCCGAGGGGTGACGGTTCCGCCCATCCGCCTGAAAGCGTTCCATTCCGTATCGCTGACCTTGGAGCGCTTCACACCGCGCCACCACTCACCGTTCCCGTCGATGATGCCCTCTCCGGTGATACTGATATCCGTCCGTTTGCTGGCGGAGATACCTGAAACAGCCTTCCCGTCCTTGAGATGAGCCGCCCGGTCAGGCGTCAAGAGGACTACGGCGTTCTTTTCCAAGTGCAGGTCGATATGGCTTTTCAGGGAAATGGGACCGGTGAGCCAGATTCCTGCCGGAACGACCAGATGGCCGCCTCCCTTCTTGTTCAGGGCGCTGATCGCCTTCGTGAAAGCCTGCGTGTTGTCGACCATACCGTCGCCCACGGCACCAAAATCCGTCAGCGTCACGGTGTATTCGGGGATGGAGGGCAAGGCAGGTTCCACCATTTCCACCGGCAGATTCTGGTAATACTTCTCATAGGGGCCCGCCCAAAGCGAGCCGGCAAACAGGGACATCAGTATGACGGCAAAAAACAACTTATTCATTGTCAGTTCGTTACTTTAGCGATATTTCGATAACCGTGTCCATGGCAGAAGCATCCGGAACCGGAAGCTTCACCGTCAGGAACTGGTCTTTGTCCACTTTCCATGCAAGCGGCGTGCCTTCGGGGAAACTCTTGACAGACGCGATCTTCCCGGTGGCGGGAACGACGATGACGGCCTGGTTCCCGGAAACGGGAAGGGCCGATGCATTCAGAATGTGCAGGAAGATGGTTCCGGGACGCATCGTACTTACACCCCAGGCCTGCGGAGGAATCGGCGAGGAGCCGCACCCATCCACCGTCGGCGCATAAACCTTCATCCAGGCGCCGATGCCGCGGAGACGGTCCAGGGCCAGTTCCGGCAGTTTCCCATTGGCCTGCGGTCCGATATTCAGCAGGAGATTGGCATCCTTGGAAGCAGCCCGGACCAGCAGACGGACGAGGGTCGGGACACTCTTGTAATTCAGGTCGTCCACCTTGTAGCCCCACATGCCGTTCATCGTGTCGCAGGTTTCCAGCGGAAGACGGGTCGAAACCGTCTGGCCGCTGAGTCCACCCTTGTTCTCTCCGGGAAGGTCGTTCTCGAAGATCTGGAAATCCTCGCCCTCGACGACGGCCCGATGGTGGTTGTTGGCCACCAGGCAGTCCGGATCGATCCCGTGGATGAAATCATAGAGTTCGCGCATCCGCCAGTCGAACGGAACGGCATCGGTCTCATGGTCCCACTGTCCGTCGAACCAGAGCGCCTGGGGATGATACTGTTCCATGAGTTCCCGGATCTGGCGCTTCTCGAACTCGAAATAGGCGTCATAATCGGCCTTCGCCGGGTCCTTCACGATGCCGGAATGGCCCTTGGGATAGTCCGGACGGATCCAGTCGATGAGGGAATAATAGTAGTGCATCCGCATTCCCTCCGCCTTCACGGCCTCCGTCAACTCCCCGAGGACGTCCCGTCCGAACGGGGTGGCATCCATGATGTTGAACGGGCTCTGGGCCGTCCTGTACATGGAAAAGCCGTCATGATGGCGGGAGGTCAGGGTCACATAGCCGGCCCCGGCTTCCTTGAAGGCCCGGGCCCATTCGGCCGCATCGAAACTGCCGGGGTAGAACCCGCCGGCCGCCTCGCTGTACACATCGGGATCCAACTTCCGGTTGGAGAGGTACCACTCCCCTTGCGCATAGGTGCTGTAGATACCCCAGTGCAGGAAAATGCCCAGCCGGTGCTGCGAGAACTCCTCCCGGGATTTCAGATTGCCCTCCGAAGGAACATACGGCCCTTGGGCCCCCGCCTCGAAGGCGGAACAGAGCGCTGTCAGTGCGACCAGCGCAGAAATGAATGACTTCTTACCCATATTGGCAAATATACGTAAGAAACGTGGACAATCCAACGGGTCTGGACGAAGAAATGACTTGTGTTTTCTATCCGGTTGCCGTATATTTGCATAAGACGGTCATTAACATCCTTCCACCATGAAAAGAATCATTGCAGCCATGCTGGCGGCGGGAGCCCTGCTTTCGTGCAGCCAGGGAATCGATCCCGCACGGGTCGTCACGAACCCCATCGACCTGGACTACGAATTCACCCTGGCAACCTGGGTGGACGGGAACTTCCGTGAGGCGGCGGACCCGGTATGTATCCTGTACCAGGACCGCTACTACCTTTTCGTATCCAAGTCGGACGGCTACTGGTCATCGGATGACATGCAGCACTGGCGGCACATCCGTACCTCCGTCCTGCCCATGGACCTATATGCCCCCACTGCCATGGAATACAAGGGGGAACTGTACTGGATGACCTCCGACCTGAACAGCCTCTGGAAAACCACCGATCCCGAGGACGGACAATCCTGGACCCTGGTGACCGACCATCTCACTCCGTATCCCGAAAACCCGGAGCGCACCGGCCATGACCCGGACCTGTTCCTGGACAGCGACGGACGCGTGTACCTGTACTGGGGCTGTTCCAACGTGGATGACATCATGGGCATCGAACTGGACCCGGAGAACGGCTTCCGCGCCAAAGGCGGCAACGTTACCCTGATTACCCACCGGGAGTCCGAATTCGGCTGGGAACGCCCGGGCGACTACAACGAACCCGAGCGGCCCGGCTACAATGAAGGTCCCACCATTTTCAAGAAGGACGGCAAGTACTATCTGCAGTACGCATCGCCCGGCACGGAATTCTTCTCCTACGGGGAAGGCCTCTATCTGGCCGACGCCCCGCTGGGTCCTTATACCCATTACGCCGCCTCCCCTGTCAGCGTGAAGCCAGGTGGATGGATGAAGGGCGCCGGACACGGCGACACCTTCCAGGACAAGCACGGGAACTGGTGGCATGTGGCGTCCACCGTCATCAGCCAGCGGCATATATTCGAACGCCGGATCGGCTTCTTCCCCGTCCGGTTCACCCGGGACGGCGGCATGAACATGGTGACCTGGAATTCAGACCTTCCCTATATCATCCCGGCCGGCAAAGTGGACTTCGCCGAGAAGAGCATCTGGACGGGCTGGATGGACCTTTCCATCGGCAAGACAGCCAGCGCTTCCTCCGAAGGCGAAAACCATGCCGCCGCCCTGGGGGCCGACCATGACATCCGGACCTGGTGGAGCGCCGCAACGGGCAACCCGGGCGAATGGTATTGCCTGGACCTGGGCTCCGTCATGGATGTATGGGCCGTGCAGCCCAACTTCGCCGACGAAGCCTTCCCTCTTCGTTACGAAGGGAATCCGATCGTCCCCTACAAATACATCGTCGAGGCATCTTTGGATGGCAGCACATGGACCCTTTTTGATGACAGGAGCGCGAGCGATGTCACCAACCCGCACAGTCTTTCCGTGGTATCCAAAGGCATGAAGGCCCGCTATGTCCGCGTCACCTCCTGCGGCGAACTGCCCGGAAAGTTCTCCCTATTCGACCTCCGCGTATTCGGAAAGGGCGGCAAGGCTCCTGCCGCCGTTCCGTCATCCACCTTCCAGCGCACCCCGGACGGGCGGACCATCACTTTCCGCTGGACCGGCGTTCCCGACGCAGACGGCTACTACCTCCGCTGGGGCACCAACCCCGATGAACTATTCTCGATTTGCGAATGCCTGGATCCCGAGGTCACGCTGGGCCTGTTCTCCCGCGGCCAGCAATACTATTACACGGTGGACAGCTTCTCCGAAGGAGGCGTGACACCCGGCAAGACCATTCTCAGCATCGAAGGCGGAAAGTAACGGAAGAAACGAGGCACCTATGAACTTTTTAAAAACCGCGGCACTTGCTATAACGTGTGTAGCGACTATCAGTTGCGGAAACAACGCTGGAAAAGTCATTTACGTTGGAGGATCCGGTGAAGGCAACGACCTGGTCCAGCTCCTGAAGGAAGAGCGTTTCAAGATCAGGGAAAGCCCCACCGCCACAGGTGCCCTCGAGGCGGCAAAGCCTGGCTCCGCAATCCTGCTTCTCGGCGGCGGCTATCCCGATTCCCCGCAGGCTCTCAGCAAAATAGACATTGCCACCATCAAAGAAAAAGGACTTAAGGTCTTCGCCGAGTTCACCACCCTTCCCGGGCAGGCTACTGAAATCAAGGAGATCAGCGTGGAGAGAGTGGTTGTCACTAAAGAGATCGGAGACAGCCTGAAGCCGATGGATCTTCTCACAATCAACAGGGCTGCTTACCTTGAGACTGAGGCGACTGATCCCATCATGGTCATCGCCAGAGTCGCAGGATTCGACACGGCGGTCTATGGGCTTGAAGACACTCCCAGCAGCCCCCTTGTGTTCAAGCAGAACGATAACCTCTGGATAAGCACCTCTAAACTAAGCGATTTCGCTCGCCTGAGACTGATTCCCGAAAGGAAATGGCAGCCCTTCTGGGAGGCTATGATATCCGACCTCACAGGAGGGAAAGTGGCTTTCAAAAACTGGCCGGCATTGATTTCCCCGGCATATTCTAAAAACCAGCCCCTCCCGGAGACAGCAAGGAAAGACGCCGTCGAGAAAGGTATCGAATGGTTCTTCAACGGCCACTTCCTCATCCACCCCGAATGGAAAGAAACCTGGCTCATGAAATATATCGGCGACGGCACCATGCCTGTCGGACCGGAGCTTCCTGAAGACGCCCCAAACGGCGACGGCTCTCTCGGAGTCCTTGAGGGACACTGCTCAGCCATCTACAAAGACGGACGCCAAGCCTACCGCTACTGGATCAGGGACGATGTCCAGGGAGAGTCCTCCATGGCCTTTGCAGTGGCAGGGGAACTACTTGGTAATAAAGAATATAAGACAATAGCGGAAAATATCTCGGACTATTCGTTCAAAGAGTTCCGGGACGGTCCCAGGAACGATCCTTCCAGCCCCACATACGGGCTTCTCGGCTGGGCATATACCCATAAATGGGTCTATTACGGAGACGATAACGCCAGATCCCTCCTCGGAACCATAATGACCTCGAAAATCCTCGGGACCGACAAATGGAACCAGAAGATCAGCGAGGCAATAGACGCCAACCTTAACACGACCGGCAAGAACGGGTTCCGCGGCCCGAGACTTCACGATCAGGATATCCAGAAGAACGGACTCAAGTATTACCAGGACAGGGACATCATCAACCCACACCCCCACTACGAGAGTTGGATCTGGGCCTGCTACCTCTGGCAATATGCCAGTACCGGTGACCGTAAGTACCTGGATCTCACCGAGAAAGGAATATCCCTGACCATGGCGGCCTACCCTGACGGATGGAGCTGGACAAACGGCATCCAGCAGGAAAGGGCGAGGATGCTGCTTCCCCTGGCCTGGCTGTACAGGGTGAGTCCAACGGCTGAACACAAGGAATGGATCGACAGGATCACGACCGACCTGGCCAAGAACCAAGTCGAATGCGGAGCTATTCGTGAAGAGCTGGGAGACCCCTCCAAAGGACATTATGGAGCTGAGAAACGCAACTCGGATTATGGCCGGAGCGAGGCGCCTCTGATTTTCAGGAATGGAGACCCTGTGGCAGACATGCTCTATACCAGTAATTTCGCTTTCTTCGCCTTCAACGAGGCCGCCTGCGCCACAGGCGATCCTGAGATTAAAAAGATGGCTGAATCTCTCGGAGAGTTCCTCATCAGGATTCAGGCTCGCAGCGACAAATGCAAAAACGTTGACGGAGCTTGGTTCAGGGCCTTCAACTATCGAGACTGGGACTACTGGGCATCCAACGCCGACGCCGGATGGGGCGCCCAAAGCACCCTCACCGGTTGGATCCAGAGTTGGATCGTCACAACCCTCGCCCTGATGGAGAAGGGTACTTCTTACTGGGATGTGACTCTTGGAAAATGTCAATTATATCGAAAATGATCAGAAAAAGAAAAAGCACCTACGTTTCCGTAAGTGCCTCGTTTTGAATCTGTGAGGACTGGCAGATTTGAACTGCCGACCTCTTGCCTGTCAAGCAAGCGCTCTAAACCAACTGAGCTAAGCCCTCATTCATTTCGGGAATGCAAAGGTAGAAAATCTTTTCCATTCCCGCAATAGTACATACCTATTTTTTCAACTTTTCCTGCGCATACGCGAGGGTAAGCCGCCAGGTCTTCTTCCGGGAGGAAGGTGCCTCGAACATCGCATCGTTCATCAGCTCCTCACAGATGCTCCTCAGGCCACGGGCACCCAGTTTGCGCTCGATGGCCGTGTCCACGATGAGGTCCAGCACCTCCGGTTCGATTTCCAGCTTCATCCCGTCCATCTCGAACAGTTTCTCGTACTGGCGGACGATGGCGTTCTTGGGCTCGGTCAGGATGCGGCGGAGGGAATCGCGGTCCAACTGGTCCAGATAAGTCACGACCGGCAGACGACCCACGATCTCGGGGATCAGGCCATAGGCACGCAGGTCCTGCGCTTCGACGAACTGGAGGAGGTTGTCCTTGTCCACGCGCTCCTTCTTCTCGGAGCCGAATCCGATGAGCTGGGTGTTCTTCCGCTGTGCGATATGCCGCTCGATACCCTCGAAGGCACCGCCGCAGATGAACAGGATGTTCTGGGTATCCACATGGATGAACTCCTGCTCCGGGTGCTTGCGGCCGCCCTTCGGCGGGACGTTGACCACATTGCCTTCCAGGAGTTTCAGGAGCGCCTGCTGCACACCTTCACCGGAAACATCGCGGGTGATGGACGGGTTGTCGGATTTCCGGGCGATCTTGTCTATCTCGTCGATGAAGACGATGCCCCGCTCCGCCTTCGCCTGGTCGAAATCAGCCTCCTGCAGGAGTCGGGTGAGCAGACTCTCCACGTCCTCGCCCACGTAACCGGCTTCCGTCAGGACGGTCGCATCGACAATCGTGAAGGGAACATCCAGGAGCTTGGCGATGGTTTTCGCCAGCAGCGTCTTGCCGGTTCCGGTGGGACCGACCAGCAGGATATTGGATTTCTCCAGCTCCACGCCGTCGTCCGCCTTCGTTATCAGATTGTGGCTGATGCGCTTGTAGTGGTTGTACACGGCCACGGAGAGGACGGTCTTGGCCCGGTCCTGGCCGATCACATACTGGTCCAGGTACGCCTTGATGTCCTTGGGCTTCGGGGCATTGTCGATCGACCCCACTTTCGTGCTCCCTTTGGACGGCGTATGCTCCAGCTCGGCCACGTACTGGGCGGCCATCTTCGCGCAGTCGGAGCAGATGTACCCGTCCAGGCCCTGGAGCATGAACGGGACTTCCGCATCCGTACGGCCGCACAGGACGCACCGGTTGCGGCCGGTTGTCTTCTTTCCGGACATCAGCGGGTCTTCTTGGTCAGGATCTCATCGACCATGCCGTAGGCCTTCGCCTCTTCGGCCGTCATCCAGAAGTCACGGTCACCGTCGGCGGCGACGCGCTCGAGCGGCTGGCCGGAATGCTCGGAGATGATGCGGAAGAGCTCGGTGCGGGTCTTCTCGATCTCGCGGGCGGCGATGAGGATGTCGGAGGCCTGTCCCTTCGCACCGCCCAGCGGCTGGTGGATCAGGACGCGGGAGTGCGGCAGCGCGGAGCGCTTGCCCTTCGTTCCGGCACACAGGAGCACGGAGCCCATGGAAGCGGCCATGCCGGTGCACACCGTGGCCACGTCGGGCTGGACGATCTGCATCGTGTCGTAGATGGCGAGGCCCGAGGAAACCTGTCCGCCCGGCGTGTTCAGGTACAGGGTGATGTCGGCACCCGGGTCGGTGGAGGCCAGGAAGAGCAGCTGGGCCATCACGATGTTCGCCACATCATCGTCGATGGGAACACCCAGGAAAATGATGCGGTCCATCATCAGGCGGCTGAACACGTCCATCTGGGCGACATTCAGCTTGCGCTCTTCGGTGATGGTGGGGTTGATGTAGGCGTCGAGCGCCGAACCGTACCGGGACAGGGTCATCGAAGAGATGCCCCTGTCCTTGGCGGCGAATTTTTCAAAATCGGTCATATTTTATTTCAGTGCACGGAACTTCTCTTCGGAAATCTTCTTGGTCTGGAGGGTAACCTTCTCGCGGATGGCACCGATGGTCTTGTTGTCCTCCACCTGCTCTTCCAGACGACGGACCTGGTTCTCGTCCTCCAGGACGTTCTGGGCAGAATTCCGGATCAGTTCCTGCGGGACGTTGCCCATGCCGTACATGGCGTACTGGTAGGCGACATAGCTCTCGGCGGCCTCCTGGATGTCCTTCTGTTCCACCTTCAGGCCAAGCTTGTTCATGATGTAGCCGCGGGTGAGCTGCCACTTGAAGTCCTCGACGAAGCCCGGGAATTCCTTCTCCACGTCCTCGGGAGTGTACTTGCCGTCATTGGCATACACCAGCCAGCGCTTCAGGAAAGCTTCCGGAAGGGTGATGTCGGCCTTCTCCACGAAATACTTGCGGACATCGTTGCCGAAGCGGTAGTTGGCTTCCTGCGTATAATTGGCGCGGATGCGCTCTTCCACCTTGGCCTCGAACTGCTCTTCGGTGGTAACTTGGCCCTCACCAAACATCTTGTCCCAGGTCTCCTGGTTGCTCTCGGCGGCCTTGAAGGTCTTCACGTTCACGACCGTGAAGGTGAACATCGGGTCGATGTCGGCGAGCTTGGCCTTGTCCAGCTTGAGCATCGCGGCGCGGTCGGTCTCGTTCTCGAAGGCCTCGTTCACATTGACCTCGATCTTCTCGCCGGCCTTCTTGCCGACGAACATCGGACGGGCGATCTCGGCCACATTGGCCAGGGATACATAGACGCCTTCGGCGCTGTGGCCCTCATTGGCGATGTCGCACACGAGGTAGTCGTTCTCTCCGGCAGCCTCACCCTCCTGGAGGGAGCCGTACTGCTGGAGCATCTGGGCCTTCATGGCCTTCTTGGCATCGGCCGTCACATTGATCTCATAGTAAGGGAGTTTGTCCCCTTCCCCGACCTCGAAGGTGAGCTCGGGCGTCTGGGCGATGTCGAACTTGAAGGTGAAATCGTTGCCGGCCTTCCATTCGAGCTGGGGCTGGTCCTCGGCAGGCATGGGCTCACCCACGACGCGGATCTTCTCGTTGCGGATGAAGGTGTCGAGCTGCTCGGAGACAAGGGCATTGACCGACTCGTAAAGGGCCTGGTCGCCGTAGAGGCGCTGGATCAGGGAAAGCGGAGCCATTCCCTTGCGGAAACCCTTGAGGTCCGCCTTGCGGCGATATTCGTTCAGACGCTTCTTGAGGGACTCCGCGTAGTCGGCGGCGGCGATGTCGATGGTCACCTGGTAGTTCAGGGCATCGGGCTGGATCTTGGAAATGTTCATTGTATACGTTTAGTAAATTATTGATTATTCTTTCGTTACTTCCCTATCGGGATAGACGATACGTTCATGATAAAGTTGCTGGAGATACTCCTTCAGTTCCTTCTTCACCGTGTTGAGTTCGCTGATGGAAATCTCCGCCTGGGCGAACTGGCCGGCCTTGTCCTTGCCGGCGACGATTCCCTCGACGAAACGGTCGAAAGATTCCGGTGTGTATTCTTTCAGCGTGCGGGACGCGGCTTCCACGGAATCGCAGATCATCAGGATCACCTCCTCCTTGGTCCGGGGCTTCCGGCCGTGATAGAAGAAATCGGCCACATCGGCAGGATCTCCCCCGGCATTCAGGTACTGGTTCAGGAAATAAGTCGTATTGGAAGTGCCGTGGTGCGTCAGGATAAAGTCACGGACTTCCTCGGGAATCCCGCGGGACTTGGCGATTTCCATGCCGTCGTCCACATGGGCGATGATGTCACGGGCGCTTTCGCGGGGATCCTTTCCGAGGTGATAGCTATTGGCGTGGTCCGGGGAATTCTCGATGAAACAGAGCGGGTTCTTCATCTTGCCCAGGTCGTGGTACATGGCGGCGGCCCTCAGGAGAGGGACGTTGGCGTGGATCCGGCTGCCCACGGCGGAGACCATGTTCATCACCTGGAGACTGTGTTGGAACGTCCCCGGCGCCTTGATCTGCAGTTCCTGGAGCAGTTTGGTGTTGGGATCCGCCAGTTCCATAAGCTTCGTCGTGGAGACCAGGTTGAAGATCCGCTCGAAAAGACTGGTGAACGGGTACAGGGCGACGGTGAGGAGGGCGCCGATAAACAGGAACAGGACGTTCACCCACACCAGGCTGTGACCGGCATCGATGAGCCGGAACCCCGCGAAAACGGCCAGTTCCACTCCGAAGATCACCAGGGCGTTCACGAACTGCAGCCAGCCCCGGTTGTAATACTTGAACGTGTTCATGGACACGATACCGGCGCAGAGGAAGGTGAAGAACAGCTCCACCCCGTTCCCGGAGAACAGCAGCAGGGGCAGCAGGGACACCATGTACACCGGCAGGACCACCCGTTTCTTGAAGAAAGCCAGCAGGTACAGGACGACGATGGTGAACGGCATCAAATACACCAGCGACGGGGCGATCCGTTCCACCAGGAACGCCGCGACCGCAGCCAGGGTAAAGACGGTCAGGAGGTAGTAGTACCGGTTCCGCTGGGTAAAGATATCCTTGTTGGTGAAGAAGATGCAGAAATACAGGATGACGACGAGCGCCAGGGCGATGAGCATGTTTCCCAGAAAGAGGAAAATGCGCGGACCGTCATACCCGAAAACCTTGTTGTATTCCGCCTTGTAGGAATCCAGGATCTGGGCGATTTCGGGCGTGACGATCTCTCCCTTGGAGATGATCTTCTGTTCCGCGCTCACATAGCCGGAGGTCGGGGAAACATACTCCGCGCTCTCCGCGTGGCTAAGTTCGGTCATCGACCGGTCGAACAGGAGGTTCGGAGCCACGAGGTCGTACACGCCGGAGCGCTTGAAGAGCGAGTCCAGGTTCATGTCCGGATACTCGCGGGCCACACCGGCCAGCAGGCGGTTCTTCGCATCGGAGACCTTGTACACCTCCGTCCGGGGAAGCTTGGACGCCCGTTTGTTCCGCTGGACATAGATCACTTCCTCGGAAATCTCCACGAAATCCTTGTCCAGTTTGACCTTGGCATCGGAAATGACGCCTTTGGAATAGATGTCCGTCAGCTCGGATGCGATTTCCGGACGGATACGGCCGTACTTCCCGAGATCCAGTCCCTGCAGGGACTTGAGGGTGTTGTTCACGACCTCCTCGGAATACCGGTAATACGGGATGGTGCCCATATCGGCCGCCTCCCGTTCAGCAGCGATCTGCTCCTCGGTCTTCAGGATCGGGAAGTCGAACTGGGAGACAAGGTCCTCGTAGGGCCAGGGGGATCCTTTGCGGTAATCATAATTGAATTTCGCGGTTCTCGGCATCAGGAGCACGAGAACTGCGAAAACAACGCCCAGCGGAAGGATCCGCCGGGGTATTTTAGGCATCGATATTCGCATAATGTGCGTTTTCTTCGATGAAGGCGCGGCGCGGCGGGACATCGTCGCCCATCAGCATCGAGAAAGTGCGTTCCGCCTCGGCGGCGTTCTCGATGGTGATCTGGCGAAGGACGCGCCGGGACGGGTCCATGGTGGTTTCCCACAGCTGGGTATCCGACATTTCACCGAGACCTTTGTACCGCTGGACGGTCACGCCCTTCTCGGTGCCGCGACCGAGCCGCTCGATCGCCTCGTCACGCTGTCCGTCGGTCCAGCAATAGACCTCTTCCTTGCCTTTCTTCACCAGATACAGCGGCGGCGTGGCCAGATAGACATATCCGTTCTTGATGAGGTCGAACATGTAACGGAAGAAGAAGGTCAGGATGAGGCAGGCGATGTGGGAACCGTCCACATCGGCATCGGTCATGATGATGACCTTGTGGTAACGGAGCTTGGACAGGTCCATGCGCTTCTCGCCGTTCTCGTCCTCCTGCGCCACGGTGACGCCGAGGGCCGTATAGATATTGCGGACTTCCTGGCTCTCGAAGGCACGGTCCTGCGCGGCTTTCTCCACATTCAGGATCTTGCCTCGCAGCGGCAGGATGGCCTGGATGCGGCGGTCGCGGCCCTGCTTGGCCGTTCCGCCTGCGGAGTCACCCTCGACGAGGAAGAGTTCGCACTGTTCGGGGTCGCGCTCGGAGCAGTCCGCCAGTTTGCCGGGCATGCCCACGCCGCCCATCGGCGACTTGCGCTGGACCATCTCACGGGCCTTCCGGGCAGCGGCGCGCGCCGTTGCGGCGAGGACGACCTTCTCCACGATGGTCTTCGCCTCCTTCGGATGCTCCTCCAGATAGGCGTCCATGGCCGCGGCCGTGGCCTGGGAAACGGCAGAGGTCGCTTCGGGGTTACCGAGCTTGGTCTTGGTCTGGCCTTCGAACTGCGGCTCGGCCACCTTCACGGAGATGACGGCGGTGAGGCCTTCGCGGAAGTCTTCCGGAGAAAGGTCGCCCTTGAACTTCGCAAGGAGGTTGTTCTTTTCCGCGTAGTTCTTCAGGGAACGGGACAGACCCATCTTGAAGCCCTGCAGGTGCGTACCGCCTTCGATGGTATGGATGTTATTGACATAGGAATAAATCCGCTCGCGGAAGCCCTGGTTGTACTGGAGGGCGATGTCGATGGGGATGACCTTATCGGAATTGACCGTAATGGGCTCCGGGATGAGCTTGGGCTCGCCGGCGTCCAGGTAGTCGATGAATTCGCGGAGACCGTGCTCGGAGTAGAACACGTCGCTGCGGTGGACCTGCCGGCCGGTGGCCTTGCGCTCGCCGTCCTCGGCCGTCTCGAACTCGTCCACCAGCTCGCGCAGGTCCGTCAGGGTGATGCGGATGCCCTTGTTCAGATAGGCCAGCTCCCGGAGACGGTTCGCCAGCGTTTCATACTTGTAAACGATCGTCTGGGTGAAGATGGTGGCATCAGGATGGAACGTGATGGTGGTACCCGTATCGCTCTCGGAGGTCGTGCCGATCACCTGGACGGGACCGAGGGGCTTACCCTTGGAGAAGCGCTGCTCGAAGATCTTGCCCTCGCGGTGCACCTCTGCGATGAGGAGGTCGGAAAGGGCGTTCACGCAGGAAACACCCACACCGTGCAGACCGCCGGAGACCTTGTAGCTGTTCTTGTCAAACTTACCACCCGCGTGGAGAACCGTCAGGACGACTTCCAGGGCGCTGCGGTGTTCCTTCTCGTGCATGCCGGTCGGGATACCGCGGCCATTGTCCTTCACCCGGACGGAATTGTCCTCGAGGATCGTGACTTCCACGTCCGTGCAGAAGCCGGCCATGGCTTCGTCGATACAGTTGTCAACGACCTCGTACACCAGATGGTGGAGACCGCGTTCACCGATGTCGCCGATATACATGGAGGGGCGCTTGCGCACCGCCTCGAGACCCTCCAGAACCTGGATGCTGTTTGCTGAATACTGCTCCTCAGCCTGCTTCAATTCCTCAATATCTGCCATATTTGTACACTTTCATTATAAGCGTACAAAGTTAGCAAAAATATCTCAGAAATTCAAGAGCACACCGGCCGTGAAATACATGCCGGCCTCGGCATGGAGCGGGATGCGCTGGACAGCCTGGTTCAGCAGGTTGCCGCCCTTCGCCCAGAACCCGAGATTACGGGTCGGATGATACTCCGCAAAGAGACCCAGGTCCAACCAGCCGGGGACCCGGATTTCATACTTCTCCGATTTCGCTTCCCGGGCTGTGGACCAGGCCACGTCCGCACCGGCAGTGAAGCGGTCCCCCCAATGCCAGGCCGGACGGATGTATCCCGTAAAGGCAGCGGGCGCAAACAGGCCTGTGAACAGGGTGTTTTCGGATTGGAGATTCGTCTTGCGATAGGCCATCTTGCCGTCCACGGTCACACTTTCCGATTTCCAACCGTAATCCAGTTCGGCAAAAAGAAGGTTGAAGGCGCCCGACTCGCCGACGGCAGGCACATAGAACAACACTGCCTGATCACCGGAATAAGAGGAAAGATGGTCCCTGGCATCGAGATAGCCCTCGATCGGAGCCCGGCTCCAACGGGCATAACCCGCCTGCAGGTCATAGCGGAAACGGCTCGCGATGTTACCGCGGGCGCCGATCATCGCCCGGATCCGTTCCAGGGAATGGCCGTAAGCATTCATGGACGAGAAAGGATTCGTGAGGAAGGCGTCCGAAAGCGTGTTGAAGCGGTCCCCGCCCGTCGCGGAAGTCTGCAGCACAAGACGGTCGTCCAGGAGATGATAGTCGATATGCACCTCCGGATAGATCAAGCCGGACTTGTTGCGGTACCCCAAAGAATAATCATCGGAATAAATCAGTGTGGAGAGCTTGGCGCCCAGGGAGAAACGCCAGCGGTCCAGGGCGAACTCATATTTGGGAGTGAGCGAAAGGAGACCCGTGTAACCGGTGGCATAACCCTGATAACGGGCGATCTGCATGTCCACGTCGGCCACGATCCGGCGGTCTCCGCTCAGGACAGGGCCGAAGGTGCCGTCGAAAAGGAAACGGCTCTCGGAAAAGTCTCGGGACGAGCCATGGAGCATCACTGCATCCGACATGTCTCCGCCCAGCAGATGATAGTCCAACCGCGCGTCATACATAAAATGCGGGGCATCGGAAGGAAGGGAGCGGATACGGCCCGCGGCCTCGATTCCACCCAATTTCTGGTAATGGAACGCATCGTCCGCCATCCGGTGACGGTAGGCGACATCGAACAGGGCCTCACCGCCATCCCAGCCATAATGACCGTCCACTCCCGCACGGGAATCGGCCAGATAGCCCTTCATCTTCTCCCCCGTGGGCTTGAAGGCGTAAACCCCGTCCCCGAGCGTTTCCTGTCCGAACTGACGGTACCGGCCGAAGTAGGAATGGTGCGTGGCATAGACGTCCATTTGGAATCTTTCCTTCCGGATCGGCGTCCAGACCAGGTCCAGTTCCGGATGCAGGGTATAACCCGCACCGAGTTTCAGGTAGAACTGGTTCTCCGTAGAGAGCTTCGGAGCGGGCTTGAGCTGCACATAGTAAGGCTTGAACTCATAGGCGCCCCGGTAAGGGTTGTCGAAGACGGAATAGTCGAAATCCAGGTTGAAGGTCGTCACCGAATCCGGTACGGCCATCTGCTGGAGGGGTTTCACGATGGAGGAGGCGGCGCCTTCGTAGGCGTTCGTCACTTCCACGGTGGGATTGAGGTTCTGTCCGTAGGCCAGGGCGGTCACCGCCGCCGCAAAAGCCGTCGTAACGATATGCTGTCTCATGGAATCGTCTCTTTTTTAAAGTTTGCGGAGCCTGAGGTTCACCTGGTCCAGGACTTCATCCTCGGGACCGGACGGCTTGTAGCCGGACTTGATGCTCTCGAATGTAGCCTTGGCCTGGGTCATGTTGCCGTTCTCGGCGAAGGTGTCGCCAAGGACGATGAAGGCCTTGGCAAGCCAGTAGTTCTGCCCGCCGGCCTTGGCGGCGAAATCATAGACCTTGTCCTCGATGCCGGCGAAATCGGCCCGGTCAAACTGGTCCTGGATAATCAGGTAGGCAGCCTCGGCGCCCTCCGCGGTGGAAGGCTCCTTGGCCAGCTGCTCGAAGATACCGTAGGCCTCTGCCCGTCGGCTCATGCCGAGGCAGGACTTCGCCCGGAGGTATTCGGCCTCGCGGCGCTGGGCGGCCGATGCCTGCCGGTTGGAACGGAGGCTTCCGGAAGCGGCGATCGCATCGTCGTACTCCCGGGCGCGGAAAGCGGACCGCATCATGCCCATATCGGCGGAAAGGCGGTTGTCATCCAGGCGCGCGACCTCTTTCAGTTTCTGATAGGCCCCGAATGCCTTTCCATACTGTCCCAGGGAATAGGCCAGGTCGCCGTAATGGAGACAGGCCGTTTCCAGGAAGGATCCCTCCAGTCCCTTATCCAGGGCAGTGACATAATGGTCGCAGGCCTTTTCCTTGTCACCCAATCCTCTGTAGCTTTCGGCCAGATAGAACTCGGCCTGGGGCACCTTGGCACTTTCGGGATAGTTTTCCAGATAGTTGCGGAAAGTGGCTTCCGCCTTCACGTAGTTGCCGGCCAGGAAGATTTCCTCGGCCGTTCCGAAATAGACGTCCTCCTTCTGGGCATCGGTCCGGGAAGCCTTGTCGCCGAGGCTGTTGACATAGGCGAGATAGGCGTCCGGTTCCTGGCGGGTACGGTAGATGGATTCGATGGCCAGGAGGGCGTCGTCGGCATAGTCGCCTCCCTGCTCGGCCACTTCCTTGTAGTAGGCCAGGGCCTTGCTGTCATCCCCGCCGTTCCGGGCGATCATGCCCAGTTCCAGGAGGGACTTCAGCGCATAGTCGGGATCCGTCGTGGCGCTGCGCAGCGTCCGGAAGGTCCGGATGGCATCTTCCTCCTCGCCCACGGAGACATAGGCACGGCCCAGTTCGTACATCGCATCGGAATAATACGGGGCGGACGGAGAAGCCTGCTTCACCCGCTCCAGGAACTGGACCTTGCGGGGGAAGTCACGAAGGAGACCGGCCGCGACACCGGCACGGTAGTACGGATAGATGTCGTTGGCATCCGGATAGTCGGAGAGTTTCCGCTCGAAGGCGGCGAGGGCGGTCGTATAATCCTTCTGGAAGAAGTAGCAGTCGCCGATGCGCGTCTCGGCATCGGCCCCGAAAACACTGTGGCGGCCTTCCAGGTAATTGTTGAACCACTTCAGGGCCGCGGGATAATCCCCTTCCTTGAAGTAGGTGTAGGCGATGTTGTACGGAATGAGGTCCCCTTCCGGCTTGCCGTCCAGGGCGGAAAGGTTGTAGAGGTCCATGAGGACGCTCCGCGCCTCGTCATATTTCTCGTCCCGGAAATTGGATTCGGCGACCCAGTAACGGGAAAGCTGGTTGAACGGATCATGCCGCGAGCTGTAATAGGCGGCGGCCTTCAGGCGCGGGACGGCATCCCGGTAGGAGCCGTTTTCGATAAGCTGCTTGCCGCGGAGGAAATAGGCCTTCATGTAGTTGGACTGCATCCGCGGATCCAGTTCGTCGATGTTGTCATAAGCCTCCACGGCGGCCTCGTAGTCGCGGTTCGCCAGGGCGGCCATCGCCATGTAGCTGTAAATCTGGTCTCCCTTCTTGAGGGCGTCGTACCGCTTCATGTAATCGTTGAAGGCCGATACATCGTTGTTCAGGTCGAAGGCCAGTTTCGCGTAGTTGAAGTACGCATCCTCCTGGATGTCCTTGTCGAACCGGAGGGCCGCCGCGTCCTTGAAGGCATCCATGGCCGCCACCTTGTTGCGGAGCTGGATGTAGCTGTAGCCCATCTGGTAGTTCGCGATCTGGCCCAGGGAATCCGTACGCTCGGGCATCTGGTTGAAACTGTCCACCGCCCCCTGCCAGTCCTTCACGCTGTACAGGAGAGAGCCGGCGTAGAAGTAGTCGGACCGGTTGCGGACCGCCTTGCTCTCGAGGTTCTTGTTGTAATAGGAGCGGGCTTTTTCCGTATCGCCGAGGACGAGGTAAGATTCGCTCATGATGCGGGCCAGGTGCGGCTGGCGGTCTTCCGGAATCTTGTTGAACAGGTCTTCGCCGAACTTCACGACATAGTCGTAGTCCTTCTCCATGAAGCGGCATTCCAGGATATAGTAGTTCGCCAGCTGGGAGAAGCGGGGGTCGGAGGCGGACTTGGCGAACCAGTCGGCCGCCTCATGGAAATCGCCTTGGGAATAACACACATAGCCCAGCGAGTACTGCGCGGGAGCAGTGTAATCCGAATACGGAAGCGTCTGCATTTTCCGGAACTGCATCCGGGCCAGGGACAGGTCGCCGGCCCCGAAGGCGCTGTAGGCCTTCTTGTAGGCGTACTCGCTTACCTGCGCGGGGAAGATCTCCTCCTGCGAGACACAGTCGAACCGGTATGCGGCCTCCTTGTACATCTCGCGGTCAAAGAGATCCTGTCCCCAACGGAAATTCACCTGTGGGACCAGGGGGGATTCCGGCCAGCGGTCCAGGAAAGATTCGGCCAGCTGCTCATAGCCGGGTGTCTGCTGTTCGATGGCGCAGAGGACGGCGTAACCTTCCGCCTCGCTGCCGGGAAGGGCGGCGAAAAGCCGGGCGGCTTCGGCGTACATGCCGCTTTCGTACAGGTCCACGGCCCGACGGTACCCGGGGGTCTGGGCCGATGCGGCAGCAACCACTAGAGCGGCCGCTGCGGCCAGTATGGTTCGTTTGTTCATCGTCAGATAGATTATTTTACAAATTTACGAAATTTTCTGATTATCTTTGCCCTGAACATCCATAAAACGCAATGGAACCCATCATCCGATTCTCAGGGGCGGACATCCTCAACGGGGAGAACGTCGTCATCTACGGCCTGGACATGGCCATCCATCCGGGCGACTTTGTTTACATCGTAGGCAAAGTGGGCACCGGAAAGACTTCCATCATCCGCACGATGACGGCGGAAAACCGCCTGCTCACGGGTGAAGGAACCGTCTGCGGGTTCAATCTCCGGGGAATCCGTACAAAAGACATACCGATGCTGCGCCGCCGCCTGGGCGTCGTTTTCCAGGATTTCCAGCTGCTGATGGACCGGAGCGTGGAAGCGAACCTCGAGTTCGTCCTCCGGGCCACCGGATGGAAGGACCGCCGGGCCATTGACGGACGCATCACGGAGGTCCTCGAAAGCGTCGGCATGGGCACGAAGGCCCACAAGATGCCGCACCAGCTCTCCGGCGGCGAACAGCAGCGCATCGCCATCGCCCGGGCCCTTCTGAACAGCCCCGCGGTGATCATCGCCGACGAGCCCACCGGCAACCTGGACGGCGAAACCGCCGACGGCATCCTCAAACTGCTGAGAAAGCTGAACGAAGGCGGCACGGCCATCGTCATGGTCACGCACAACCGCTCCATCTTCGAGCGCTACCCCGGCCGCGTGTTCTCCTGCTCCGAGGAGCACTGCGAAGAAGTCTTCGAGGACAACACCTTCGACCTGGACCTGACGATATGACGCGGAAAGAACGTACGCAGGCCGTCATCGGCTGGTTCGAAGCCAACCGTCCCATCGCGGAGACCGAGCTCCACTACACGGACACCTTCCAGCTCCTGGTGGCCGTCATCCTGTCCGCCCAGTGCACGGACCGCCGGGTGAACCTGGTCACCCCGCCCCTGTTCGAACGCTTCCCCACTCCGTCGGACCTGGCTTCCGCCACTTTCGACGAGGTATTCCCCTATGTGAAAAGCGTTTCCTACCCGAACTCCAAGACGGAGCACCTGATCGCGATGGCGCAGAAACTGCTGGCCGATTTCGGCGGCGAAGTCCCCTCGGACATCGACGCGCTGATGACCCTGCCCGGCGTCGGCCGCAAGACCGCCAACGTCATCGCCTCCGTCGTCTATGACAAGCCCGTCATTGCCGTCGATACCCACGTCTATCGCGTTTCCCACCGGCTGGGCCTCTCGGACGGCAAGACCCCGTACGACGTGGAACGGGACCTGGAACGGCACATTCCGGAGCATCTCCGCGCCCGTTCGCACCATTGGCTCATCCTCCACGGCCGGTACACCTGCACCGCCCGCAATCCCAAATGCAGCGAGTGTCCCCTTACCGACTGGTGCCGGCAGTACGTCCTGGAACAAACAGGAAAACGATAGCCAAGGCCAGTCCCAGGACAAAGGCAGGAATCGAGGCCTCGGCGCCGAAAGAGCCGCCGGTAAGCCAATCGGAGCCCTGGATCACGGGCTGGATCAGCGAAGTCGTGTCATTCCCCGAAACAGCGAAACCGAAAACCGGACCCTGGAAGTAGTTCCAGGACCAGTGGATACCGATGGGCAGCCACAGGGTGCCGGACCATTTGTAGGCGGCGCCCAGCAGGAGCCCCGCCTCGACGGCGATGGCCAGGGAAGACCAGACGGTGGCATTGTCGTTGGTGATATGGACAAAGCCGAAAATCAGCGCCGAAACGACGAGGGCGACGAGCGTTCCCCATCGGTCGTCGATCATCCGGAAAACGATTCCCCGGAACAGGACTTCCTCTCCGATCGCGACGACCAGGAACATGAACAGACTGCTGATCAAGCTGTTCCAATCCCAATGGACACTTCCGACCCGGTATCCGCCCAACAGGGCGATGACGCCCGTCACCACGACGAAGAAAAGGATGCCGATCCCGAAACCCAGTCCCGTATCGGCCGCCAGCCGGCGCATCGGAAGGTCCGCCGCGCGCCGTTTTTCGGTCCATTTCCACCATAGAGCGTACATCACGAGCACGAAGGCCGACGTGGCAACGCACATGAACGCCTGGAGCCAGAGCGGCATTCCGTACATTTCGCCCAGCACCGACGGAATGGACGAGAATCCGTAAACGATTGTGAAAAGCAGACTTCCCCCGATCAACAGCAGAAGCCACTTCCAGAAGGGGGTATCCGTCCGTCTCATGTCCTACCGGTTCTTCAGAATGGCGGAAACCGTGTCCAGCAGGCGGACGGTCAGGGCATAGTGCTCCGAGAGGACGTCGTAGATGCCGTCCTCGGACAAGACGCCGCGTTTCAGGTCCGCCGGCAGGTTGCCTGCCTCGTCCTCCGCGAGGTCCGCATGCCAGCTCTCGCTGCCATAGTAGGCCGACAGTTCCTGCACGGCCTCCTGGATATCGTCAAAACGGTCCAGGGTCGCGTCCAAGTCCTTCAGGACAGGTGCGACCGTGTCGAGCAGCTGCTCGAAATGAGAGATTCTTTCAATCGTTTCCATATGTCTGACGTTTGGTGATGATCAGGTAATTCCCCGGATCGGCGGCCGCATCCACCCGCACCCCGAACAGGTGCACGTCGCCGCCCGAGGCGCAGCCCAGCTTCTTCCGGAGCAGGTCGGAGGTCATCGGGATATTCCGCGCCGTCACTTCCGCCTGCGGATACCGCTTCCCCGCCTCCTTCAGCGTCCGGTTGTTCAAAGGCAGGATCTCCAGGATTTCGAAGCACTTTCCGAAAGGCCTCAGCTCCTCCGGAACCGCTTCGCCAACATACAGATGCGTATGCGTCCCGAGCTTGGTCAAACCGTACCGGCCGCTAGGCAGGCCGAAGGCCCCGGCCTTGAGGAGGGCCTTGCCGGGCTCGAAGAGGCAGGAATAAGATTCCTTCGCTTCGCTCGGAATGACAGGGGCATCCCCCTCATTCCCGGTTTGACCGGGAACTGCCATGACAGAGCCGCCCTCGACCATATAAGTCGCATGAGGGCAGTCCCAGTCCCGGTCCAGGAGGAACAGAAGCTCCTTGCACTCCCCTCCCGCAGCCACGACATGCACCTCCCGGACATGCGAAAGCCGCTTGCACGCCATCGTGATGTCCGCCATGGGCGAAAGCTTGAGCAGCACGAAACGGCTCGCCTGGAACAGTTCCGGAAGCAGCGTCAGCACATCCGGCTGACAGTCCTCGATAAGGAACACCTTCCGTCCGTCCTCCGCCCGCCGCGCAGGATCCAGGAAAATGACATCCGGCCGGAACCCGTCCAGCACTTCCGCTACCCTTCCCGGTTCCACCCGGCAGTTCCGGAACCTTACATTCTCCACCCCCAACTCCTTGAAATTCCTTTCCGTCGCTTGTACCAGTTCCTCCTGCATCTCGTTATACAGCACCTCCTCCGCCACCTCCGCGAACGCCCAGCAATCCACCCCCATTCCTCCCGTCAAATCAGCAATCCGTAAGCCACAGTTTCCGGGGGCAGTGTGGTCCTCCAACCCATGGCCACCCTCGGCCGTGTAAGAGGGAGGGGCCCAACTGTAAAGTTGGGAGGGGTCGCGAAGCGACGGTTGGGGGGCCACACTGCCCCCGGAAACCATTCGCTTGATCGACGAAGCCTTATACCGGGCCGTTTCGGAGGAGCTGCACTGTTCACCCGAAAGACGGGAAGAAAATATTAGGGAGGGTACGGCGTACCATTCGGGAACCTTGGTGCGGAGTTTCCGCCGCACTTCCAAGGTCGTAACAGCGATATCGATGTCAATATCAGGGTATTTGTCCCGCGACAGGAGGAGCCGGACCGGGTCGTCGGAAGCGTGCTGCAATATGAAATCGGCAAAGGTCATATCCATTGCAAAAGTACACAATTATTCTTACATTTGCATGATAGAGCATAACACTAAAAACATCGATATGAAAGATTACAAGGAAGTGGTCAAGAGCTGGCTCGAAGGAAATTTCGACGCCGAGACCAAGGCAGAAGTCAAGAAACTGCAGGAAACCGACCCCGTGGGCCTGGAAGACGCGTTCTACCGGAACCTCGAGTTCGGAACCGGCGGCCTTCGCGGCATCATGGGCGTGGGCACCAACCGGATGAACAAGTACACGGTGGGCATGGCCACCCAGGGCCTCGCGAACTATATCAAGGAGCATGTGGAAGGCGCCGCCAGCGTGTGCATCTCGCATGACAGCCGCAACAATTCCCGCCTGTTCGCGGAGATTTCCGCCGACGTCCTCTCCAACAACGGCATCCATGTGTACCTGTTCGACGCCCTGCGTCCCACCCCGGAACTGAGCTACGCCATCCGCTTCAAGGGAGCGACCGCCGGCATCATGATCACCGCCAGCCACAACCCCAAGGAATACAACGGCTACAAGGTATTCTGGAGCGACGGCGGACAGATCACGGCCCCCGTGGACAAGGACATCGTCGCCGAGGTCGCTAAGATCGAGGACCCGGCCGACGTGCGTTTCCAGCCCGTGGAAGGCACGGTTCCCGGCGGCATCGAAGTGATGGGCGCCGAGGTGGATGAATGCTACCTGAGGGACCAGCTCTCGCTGATGCTCTCCCCCGAGTCCGTCGCCCGCCACGCCGACCTCAAGATCGTCTATACCCCGCTGCACGGCTGCGGCGTCAAGCTCATGCCGGAGGCCCTTTCCCGCCTCGGGTTCAAGAACATCATCCACGTTCCCGAGCAGGACGTGAACGACGGCAACTTCCCGACCGTCGTCTCCCCGAACCCCGAGGAGCCGGCCGCCATGAAGATGGCCCTCGAGAAGGCCGATGAGACCGGCGCGGACCTCGTCCTCGCCACCGACCCGGATGCCGACCGCCTGGGCATCGCCGTCCGCAACGACGAAGGCAAGATGGTCCAGCTCACCGGCAACCAGACCTGGAGCTTCCTCACCTGGTACATCCTCACCCGCTGGAAGGAACTCGGCAAGCTGAACGGCAACCAGTACTGCGTGAAGACCATCGTCACCTCCGAACTGATCTCCGCCATCTGCGAGAGCTTCGGCGTGAAGTGCTACAACGTCCTCACCGGCTTCAAGTACATCGCCGAGGTCCAGAAGCAGCAGGAAGGCAAGTCCACGTTCATCTGCGGCGGCGAAGAGTCCTATGGCTTCAACCTGGGCTCCTTCGTGCGCGACAAGTGCGCGCAGGTCGCCGGCTGCGCCGTGGCCGAGTGTGCCGCCTGGGCCGCCGACCAGGGCATGACCCTGTGGCAGCTCCTCCAGAAGGTATACAAGGAGTATGGCCTGTACGTGGAAAAGATGGTGTACATCGTCCGCAAGGGCAAGACCGGCGCCGAGGAAATCCAGAAGATCATGGCCGACTACCGCGCCTGCCCTCCGAAGGAGATCGCCGGCAGCCCGCTCGCCAAGGTCATCGACTACAACGAGCCTGAGAAGACCGGACTTCCCAAGTCCAACGTCCTCCAGTTCTTCAACGAAGCCGGCGACGTGGTCTCCGTCCGTCCTTCCGGCACCGAACCCAAGATCAAGTTCTACTTCGGCGCCAAGGGCGATGACGCCCCCGAGAAGATCGAGATGCTCAAGGCCCAGTTCATCAGCTAGGCACAACGCAAACAGAAAATCGGGCAAAGACTGACGTCTATGCCCGATTTTCTATCTATATAAACGTAAAACGGGCAAAACGATGGTGTTTTGCCCGTTTTTGTTACATCCGCTCCGGAAGTTCGATGCCCAGGATGCCCATGGCGGTGCGCAGGGTGCGCGCCATGACCGAGATGAGTTCCAGGCGGAACTTCAGCAGGGCCGGGTCCTCCTCGCGGAGGATCGGGGTGTCGTGGTAGTACTGGTTGAACTCCTTCGCCAGGTCGTAGGCATAGTTCGCGATGACGGCCGGGCTCAGGGCGGCGCCGGCTTCCGCGACCTTGGCCGGGTAAAGGCCCAGGAGCTTGATGAGACGGATTTCCTTCGCGCTGGGAACCAGGTCGTTCGTGATGTCTTCCGGGCCGAACGGGACCGTGGCCTTGCGGAGGATGGAGCAGATACGCGCATGCGTGTACTGGATGAAGGGGCCGGTGTTGCCGTTGAAGTCGATGGATTCCTTCGGGTTGAAGAGCATCGTCTTCTTGGGATCCACCTTGATGATGAAGTACTTCAGGGCGCCCAGGCCGATCATGTGGTACAGCCGCTCCTTCTCCTCGTCGGAAATGTCGGCGAGTTTGCCGCTTTCCTCGGAGGTCTTCTTCGCCTCCTCGTACATGCTCTGGATGAGGTCGTCGGCATCGACGACGGTTCCCTCGCGGGACTTCATCTTGCCTTCCGGGAGCTCCACCATGCCGTAGGAGAGATGGTATATCTGGTCCGCCCAGGCAAAGCCCAGCTTCTTCAGGATGAGCTTGAGGACCTGGAAGTGGTAGTCCTGCTCGTTGCCCACGACATACACGTGGGAATCCAGGTCGTACTTGGCAAACCGGCGCTCGGCCGTGCCCAGGTCCTGGGTGATATAGACGGAGGTGCCGTCGCCGCGGAGGACGAGCTTGCGGTCCAGTCCGTCGCCCGTGAGGTCGCACCAGACGGAGCCGTCGGCCTCGCGGAAGAAGACGCCCTCGTCCAATCCCTTCTGGACCAGTTCCTTGCCCAGGAGGTACGTCTCGGACTCATGGTCCACCTGGTCGAAGGTGATACCCAGGGCGGCGTACGTCTCGTCGAAGCCGGCATAGACCCAGCCGTTCATCATGGACCAGAGCGCCCGGACGTCGGGATCGTTCTGCTCCCACTTCACGAGCATCTCGTGGGCCTCTCTCAGGGAGGGAGCGGCCTTCTTGGCCTCGTCCTCGGACATGCCCTCTTCCATCAGCTTCTTGACCTCGGCCTTGTACATCTTGTCGAAGGCCACGTAGCAGTCGCCCACCAGGTGGTCGCCCTTGATGCCGGTGGATTCCGGGGTCTTTCCCTGGAACTCCTTCTGCCAGGCCAGCATGGACTTGCAGATATGGACACCGCGGTCGTTCACGATCGTGGATTTGATGACCTCGTTGCCGCAGGCCTTCAGGAGTCGCGACACGCTGTCACCCAGGAGGTTGTTGCGGATATGGCCCAGATGGAGGGGCTTGTTGGTATTCGGGGAGGAGAACTCCACCATGATCCGTTTTCCGGTCGGGGCGAGCTGGCCGAAGGCGTCATTGGCCGCCACTTCGGCGAAAGTCTCATCCCAATACACCGGCGAGAAGGACAGGTTCAGGAAACCCTTCACGGAGTTGAACGCGGCAATCTCCGGGACATTCTCCACCAGCCACGCACCGATGGCGTTCCCCGTCGCATCGGGGGCGCTGTGCGTAATCTTGAGGAGCGGGAAAGTCACGAGGGTATAATCCCCCTCGAACTCTTTCCGGGTCACGGAAACCTGCAGGATGTTTTCTTGTACATCGGCCCCGTACAGGGCCTTGATGGCCTCGGCGGCCTTCTTCTGGATAAACAGTTCCGGAGCCATGGCCTATCCCAGATAACCTTTGAGGAGTTTACTGCGGGACGGGCTCTTGAGACGGCGGATCGCCTTCTCCTTGATCTGGCGGACACGCTCACGGGTCAGGCCGAAGCGCTCGCCGATCTCTTCGAGGGTCATTTCCTGGCAGCCGATGCCGAAGAAAGATTTGACGATCTCACGCTCACGGTCGGTCAGGGTGGAGAGGGCGCGCTCGATCTCGGTGTTCAGGGATTCGTTCACGAGGCCCTTGTCGGCCATCGGAGAATCGTCGTTGGGCAGCACGTCCAGCAGGCTGTTGTCCTCCCCTTCCACGAACGGGGCGTCCACGGAAACGTGACGGCCGCTCACGCGGAGCGTGTCGGAAATCTTGTCCTTGGGAACGTCGATCATCTCGGACAGTTCCTCGTTGGAAGGCTGGCGCTCGTTCTCCTGCTCGAACTTGGAGAGCGCCTTGTTGATCTTGTTCAGGGAACCCACCTGGTTCAACGGCAGACGGACGATACGGCTCTGCTCGGCCAGGGCCTGGAGGATGCTCTGACGGATCCACCACACGGCGTAGGAGATGAACTTGAAACCCCGGGTCTCATCGAACTTCTCGGCGGCCTTGATCAGTCCCAGGTTGCCTTCGTTGATCAGGTCCGGAAGGCTGAGACCCTGGTTCTGGTACTGTTTCGCGACGGAAACGACGAAACGCAGGTTCGCACGGGTGAGTTTTTCGAGGGCGACGGGATCGCCCTTGCGGATCCGCTGGGCGAGTTCCACTTCCTCTTCGGGAGTCACCAGTTCTTCGCGGCCGATCTCCTGGAGGTACTTGTCCAGGGACGCGCTCTCGCGGTTGGTGATGGATTTAGTAATCTTTAACTGTCTCATCTATCTAAAAAAACAATTACGGTCAGTCTCGCAAGAAACTGACCGTAAAGGTATTACCTGTCTTTGGCAGTTTCTTACTTGCCAAAGCCGAAATAGAAGGACTTGCCACTTTCATCCACACCTTCGATGTAGATGCCGCGCTGGGCCTTCTTCGCCTTGGCGATCACATCTTCGGGTTTCGAAACGGGCTCGTCGTTCACATACAGGATGATGGAACCGCTGGTGGCACCGGCCTCGGCCATCTTGCCCTGGCCCACGGAGACGATCTTCACACCGCCCCGCAGTCCGGTGGCCTTGAGCTCCTCGGCCGTGAGCGCCTTCAGGCGGGCACCGTAGAAGGCAACCGATCCGTCCACGTCCACTTCGCCGGTCTGGGTGGCGGCGGCGTGGAAGGTTACCTCGGCGGAATTCTCCTTTCCGTCACGGATATAGGTAATGACGGCCTTGTCTCCCGGGTGATAGTTGTTCACCTTCTCCTGCACGGAGGCACCGTCGGTAATCTTCTGACCGTCAATGGCGGTAATCACATCGCCCTGCTTCAGGCCAGCCTCTTCCGCGGCTCCTCCCTTCGAAACCTCAACTATATATACGCCGTTCATCGAATTAAGTTTCAAATCTTCTTGAATTTTTTTATCAAGGGTGGAAACCGGCTGCATGGTGATACCCAGCATGGCGCGCTTGACGGAACCGAAGTCGATGAGGTCCGAGGCGACACGCTTGACGATGTTCACCGGAACGGCGAAGGAATAACCGGAATAGGCGCCGGTCTGGGAAACGATGGCGGTATTGATGCCCACCAGTTCGCCCTTCTTGTTCACGAGAGCGCCGCCGGAGTTGCCGGGATTCACGGCCGCATCGGTCTGGATGAAGGACTCGATCTTGAATTCGCCGCTGCCGTCGGGCATGGAACGGCCCTTGGCGGAGACGATACCGGCGGTGATGGTGCTTCGGAGCTGGGCGCCCAGCGGGGAACCGATGGCGAGGACCCACTCACCCAGACGGAGCTGGTCGCTGTCGCCCATCGGGAGGGTCGGAAGATTCTGGGCATCGACCTTGATGATCGCGACATCCGTCGCCGGATCGGTGCCCACGATGGTCGCATCGTACTGCTGGTTGTCGTTCAGGGTGACGGAGATCTTGGAGGCGCCGGCGACGACATGGTTGTTCGTGACGATATAGCCGTCGGGGCGGATGATGACACCGGAACCGCTGCCCTTCTGCTCGCGGGACTGGGGCTGACCGAACCCGTAGCCGTCACCGAAACCGAAGAAGAACTCGAACGGGTCGATGCCCTGGGAGCGGCGGGTCTGCTGGACGGTCACTTCCACATAGACGACCGCCTCAACGGCGGACTCGGCGGCATACGTGAAATCGGGATAATCCGATTCTGCCAGATTGACAGTCCGATATTCGACATTCCCGTTCTCGCCCACGACTTTAACGGGATCCAGGGTCCTTTCATTGGCTTTCACGACGCCATAGGCCGTCAATCCTCCTGCGAGGACGGACAGCAAAATGGTTAAAAATCCTTTTTTCATATGACTCAGTTTATATTCAGTACACTTTTTTTGACGCACTAAAAATTTCAAGTTTTATGCCATTTGAGAGAAAATTCTTATATTTGTCATTCGGGGAGGGCTTTCTGTACCCTTTCACGACCACTGAAACAAAATGAACGCGATATGAAACTGAACATTTCCAGCACTGACTTGCTCAAGGGCCTCCTGGATGTTTCCAAGGCCATTCCGACCAAGTCTCCCCTTCCGATTCTCGAGAACTTCCTCTTCGTCCTGAAGGACGGACGCCTGGAGGTTACCGCATCGGATTCCGAGCTTACGCTCCGCACCTCCATCGAGGTGGAGGGGGCGGAGGAGGAAGGCAGCATTGCCGTCCCGGCCCGTCACATGATCGACCTGCTGAAGGAACTCCCGGACCAGCCCGTCCGCATCCGTACCGTGAGCGACAGTTCCTTCGAGTGCGCCTGGGCGAGCGGCAACTCCGTCCTCCCCTACTTCCCGGCCGACGACTATCCCGAGATCAAGGGCACCGGCGATGACGCGCAGCAGGTGGAATTCCCGGCCGCACGCCTCGTAGAGGGCATCCAGGGCACCGTTTATGCCACCGCCGACGATGAGATCCGTCCCGCGATGAACGGTATCTTCTTCGATATCGACACGGATTCCACCACGCTCGTGGCTTCGGATTCCCACAAGCTCATCTGCTACACCACGACAGATGTGAAGGCGGCCGAAAAAGCGTCTTTCATCCTGCACAAGAAGCCGGCAAACGTCCTCCGCAGCATCATCGGCAAGGATGTGGAGACGGTGACCATCCAGTTCGACACGAACTTCGCCCAGTTCACCTTCGGCAGCACCACCCTCATCTGCCGCCTTGTCGTCGGGAAATATCCGAAATACCGCGACGTCATCCCCAAGAACAATTCCAATGTCCTCAAGATCGACCGCACCCTTCTCCTGAACACCGTGCGCCGCGTGGCCGTGTGCTCCAACAAGGCATCCAACCACATCAAGCTCACGCTCAAGGAAGGACAGCTGGAAGTCTCCGCACAGGACCTGGGCTTCGCCCTCGCCGCTTACGAGAAGATCGCGTGCGACTACGCCGGTGACGAACTCACCATCGGCTTCAAGTCCACCTTCCTCACGGAAATCCTCTCCAACATGGGTTGCAACGGCATCGTGATCAAGTTTGCGGACGCCCGTCGCGCCGCCCTCATCCTCCCGTCCGAGGAAGAGGCCGAAACCGAGAAGATCTGCGGCATCCTGATGCCTATCATGATTTCATAATAAACTATGGAACTGAATCTTACGAGGCCGCTGCTCTTCTTTGACATCGAGAGCACCGGCCTTATTATTGCCACGGACGGCATCATTGAACTGAGTTTTGTCAAGGTATTCCCGGGAAATGAAGTCCAGATCAAGACCTGGAAAATCAAGCCCTGGGACTATAGGAACCGGCGAGTCATCCCCATCAATCCGAGTGCCTCAGAAGTGAACGGCGTCAAGGACGAGGACCTCGTGGACTGCCCCAAATTCATCGAAGTGCTCCCGGAAGTGGCCGCCTGGCTGGCCGGCAGCGACCTGGCCGGTTTCAACTCCACGAAGTTCGACCTTCCCCTCCTTGCGGAGGAAATCGAGCGTGTGCGCGAGTACTGCAATTCCCGCCTTGCGGATCCGAAAGCCCACGACAAGGCGGCGGAGATGCTTCGCTGCATCGAGAGCATCGACCTCCACGAAAGCAAAATGGTGGATGTGCAGAACATCTATCACCACATGGAGCCGCGGAATCTGCGCGCCGCCTACCGCTTCTACTGCGGTGGCAAGGATTTCGAGAACGCCCACACGGCGGAAGCGGATACCGTAGCCACCTACGAAGTGCTCAAGGCCCAGCTGGACCGCTACAAGGAACCGACGGACAGTCAGCAGGAAGTCCTGAAAAACGACGTGGACGCCCTCGCCAAGATCGGCGGACGGGCCCGGAACGTGGATTTCGCCGGCCGTTTGTACCTGAATGACAACGGCGAACCCACGATCAGCTTCGGCAAGCACAAGGGCCGCACCGCCCGGGAGATCTGGGAGGCGGAACCTTCCTATTTCTCCTGGATTGAAAACGGTGACTTCACCCTGGACACCAAGCGTCAGTTCGCCCGTCTCAAGCAGCAGTTCCAGAAAGAAAGGAAAGAAGCCCTGAACCGTCCTGCCACGGCCGACGAACTCGCCGGTCTCAAGAGCAAATGGGGCGGTGGTGGAAAACTGTTCTGAAGATGATTCAAAAAAAGAGGGTTATTAGACATTTCGGGTGA
>DETL01000023.1:0-15956 GCA_002361625.1 Bacteroidales bacterium UBA3289
GAAATTCCTGTCCCGCAACAAGCTGTACACCGCCATCGAGGCGGTGGGAATGGCCGTGAGCCTGGCGTTTGTGATCATCATCGGCAGTTATGTGATTCAGCAATTCGAGGTTAAGTATGAAAATCCGAACTGGAAAGACGTTTACACCTTTGCGATGGTGGAAGACGGCTATCCGGATCAGCTGGGACTGACATACACTTTCACGGATGCCATCAAAGCCGCGGCGCCGGAAGTGGAAATGACCGGCGTTCTGTCTCCGGTGGATTATCTTGTACTCCCGGAAGAGGGGATGCTGCAGTGCAGAATCGTCACGGCCGACAAGAATTTCTTTGCCCTGTTTTCCAATCTAAAGTTTGTAGCCGGAGGCCCAGAAGTGCTGTCGGATGCCGGTAATATGATTGTCAGTGAGGAATTTGCGCACAAATCCGGTCTGAAAATCGGGGACAATTGGAAACTCGGAGACGACTCTTTCACCGTCGCCGCCATCATGAAGGACTGGAAGTCCACGCTTTTCGAGTATGCCGATATCGTCCTTTCCATCGACGGCCCCATCAAAGCTTTTTCCGACCCCAACGATCAGTTCGGAAGTGTCTATACGTTCGTCAAGCTAGCTCCCGGGGCTGACAGGAATGCCTTGGAAGAGAAGGCTGAAGCCGTATGTAAAAACCTCTATGGCAGTTTTTATGGAACGTCCTTCCTGCAAGGAATACGGGTATATAGGGTGAATGAACTGATCTTCGGGGAAGTCCAGAGTGGCAACTTCGTTTCAGGAAGAATCGCGCACAGCGACAAGCGGACGCTGGACCTGCTCCTCGCCGCCGTGCTTCTCCTGCTTGTCAGCGCCGTATTCAACTACATCAACCTGAACATGGCCCTCAGCGCCAAAAGGGCCCGGGAGATGGCTGCAAGACGGCTGATCGGTGCATCGCAGGCTTCCATATTCGGCCGCCGCATCCTGGAATCCCTGCTCTTTACGCTGGTGTGCTTCGCCGTATCCGTCCTCCTGGCCGTCTGGTGGACCCCGATGGTAAACCGTCTGCTGAACGACCCGGACATTGCCATACGAATCCAGTTTACGCCCAAATACCTGGCCATTTTCACGGTCCTGGTGCTAGCGGTCGGGTTGCTTTCCGGGCTCCTCCCGGCCCTGTTTTCCAGCCGCTGGAAGCCCATCGACGTGGTTCGCGGCAACTTTAGGGCGCAAAGCAAAATGACTTTCAGCAAGGTGTTCATCGTTTTGCAGACTGCACTGTCGGTTTTCCTGATTGCCATGGCCTTGGTCATGGAAGCGCAGTACCGGAAATCGCTGAACCGGCCCGCTCATGCCGATCTCGACAACAAGTATCTCCTGTCATCCGCCTCCTTCGGCCTAGCGTCTCTCAGAAGTTCACTGGAGGCGTTGCCTTTTGTTCAAAGCACCGGTCTGGCCGTTCATGTGCCCGGGCTACAAGCTGGTGGGCAGTATAGCCAGACGGCGGATGGGAAGGACATCCTCTACCGGGTTTACCACATGGACAAAGCCGCCTTCGACATGCTGGGATTTGAAGTGCTGGCCGATTACAATGCCCCGGTGAACAATACCGTCTGGTTCGGAGAATCGGCCTTTGCGGCTTCTGGATTTACCGATGCGTCTCACGACATCGGGATCCTGAGTCAAAGAATGGGCAATTGTGAGAACATAGGCGGCGTCATCGCCGACTTCCCGGTATCCCTGAACAATATGGGAGCAAAGGAGAATATGATTGTCCTGGTGGAGGATGTACAAACGTCGTATCCTTATGTTTATGGCATCCTGATGGAAATCGGCGGAGACCACGAGGAGGCGCGTAAACAGATCCGGGAGACTTATGAAACCTGGAAGAAAGACAACATGGTCCTTAACGAGTTTTCCGACGACGGTTACCTGGTGGAATTCTACGAAAAGGCACTGAGGCCCACCCGGAACAACATGCGGCTGATGGAGGTGTTCATGATACTGGCCTTGCTGCTTTCGCTCCTTGATCTGCTGGCCATGAGTACCTATTTTGCCGATGAAAAAGCCCATGACATCGCCGTACGGAAGGTCTTCGGAGGCACGGTGGACTCAGAGACCTGGCGGACGATCCGGGACTATATGATCCTGGTATGCATCGCCTGCATCATCGGCATTCCGGTCGCAGTCTATGCCACGCAGGAATACCTCAAAGGATTTATCTATCGGCTTGAAGGTTACTGGTGGATCTTTGTACTGGCCGTAGTCATTACTTTCGCCGTCAGCCTTCTCTCCATCCTCTGGCAGACCCTCAAAGCCGCGAAGACGAATCCGGCGATTGAATTGAAAAAAGAATGATCCTGGATGCAGGATTCCGGCCTTTCGTGTGTTTACAAGGAAAACGAAAGCAATGAAGACTTTGAAAACCTTGATTTGCGCAGCGCTGCTGGTGGCAGGGCTGTGCGGGTGTGAGAAACAACTGATTCCTGATATTAACCTGGCAGATAATCTGGAAGGAAGTTGGGAGAAGGTGTATCCGGAAGGGGTGCAGGATGCAGGGCTGGTGATCTGGACTTTCTCGACCATCAACAAGGAGAGCCAGGATCCGTTTATCCTGACAATATACGTATCTGATGTATTTTCCGGGGACTCGGAGGCAAAGTACATCTACCAGCAACATCAGAACGGCTATCCCGGAGTCGGCAGTTCCACGCCGGAAATTTACCTCTTTGAGTTGGACCACGATTTTATGCAAGAGGACAGGAAAGCGGCCTATACGCCCGCAGCACGGTACTATGTGAAAGAGTGCAGCAAGGACAAGTTGGTACTCACTCGTGAAGAGGTGAATGTGGACGGGCCGAATCTGCTGGAGGGCGATGTGACGTTCCGAAGGATGGGGCTTTATACCCAATAGGACCTCCAGCTTTACCTCAGATAACCGTGCCGGACAAGATCCTCCCGGCATTGGACGGGACTGGTATAGCCGTCGGCGATCACGAAAAGGTTGTCCGCCACAGAAGAAATGGCGTCGTAGTTATGGTCCGTGACGATGATGCCGTGGTCCTGGCTCCGTTCCCGGATCAGGGCCTTCACTTCGTCGATATTGACGGGATCGACCTGTGTAAACGGCTCGTCCAGAATGTAGAAAGGGGCATCGCTCAGCAAAACCAGGTATAGTTCGGCCAGGCGGGCTTCACCACCGGAGAGTTCGTAGATGGGAGAATTGTAGTGGCGGGAGAACTTGGGCACGCGGTTCACGAAGGTCCAATAGTTCACGCCATAGAGGTCGAAGGCCCGGTGCAGTTTCATTCCTTCCGGAATCAATCGGCCCTGGGGCAGGTATTTGATGTGGTTGCCGATCTTTCTCCGTTCCACGGGGTTTCCGTCGATGCTCACCATCACGTTCTCCACCTTAAGGCCGCCCATCAAAGCCCGGAACATGCAGGATTTCCCGGCGCCGTTGCGGCCCAGAAGACCGGTGACCATGCCCGTTTCGGAGGTGATATACCCCCCGCTCAGGACCGTCTTCTGACCGAAACGGACCACCACGCTGTCCACGATGAGTTTGTGCTTATCCATAAATCAGAAGCATGATGACCATGAGGATGGCCAGAAACAGGAAATCGACCAGAATGACGCTGACAAGCAGTCTCCTGCGCGAAAGACCCAGGTTGATGTAGAAAAAGATGGCATCCCGGTCCCTGAACTGCCTCATCAAGAATAGCGTGATGGCCGTGATGATGGTCTTTATGATGAAAGAATCCACCATAAACGCGTAGGAAAAACCGCCGGACTGGAATCCGGCGCTCACCAGGTTATACACGCCTCCTATCAGGAAAAGGGGTTTCCCGTAGCGCCAGGTAAGCGATATGCGGTCCCAAAGAGTCATCGTGCCGATGGTCAGGACGGACGCTCCGTCTCCTCCCGATAAACCGATTCGAAGATTTCCCGCAGCCGGACCTCATCGCGGATGATTTCCCGCAGGGCCTCCAACGGCGCCTCGTTGGGCGAACCCGGAATCAAAAGATGCAGGTATCCACCCTCCGCGTACTTCTCATGAAGGTGCTCCAGTGTCCGTTGCCAATGCCCTTCCCGGTCCAGTTCCGGATAGTGCGAAAGACCGAACTGGACCGTGCGCCGGATGATGGTCAGCGGATCGATCATGCGGTCGGCCTCCGCGACGAGCCGGCCATAGATGGACCGGGGCGGCGTCTGGGCCGATGCCCGATGGTCCTCGGCGGCCTCGGCGATGACCTCCACCTGTTCCGGGGAGAACCACTCCCGCAGGCGGACATCCTCCCGGATGATCCGGCCGCTTTCCAGGTGATGCGTCTTCCGGTCCACGGCAAGGCCCAGGTCATGGCAGGCCGCTGCCGTCAGAAGCATCTCTTCGTCAATGTCATAGGCCTTGCCCATGGTCATGGCGCGATCCATGACACTCCGGGCATGGTCCTCCCGGTGCGCCTTGTCGAAGGCAGCGTACCGGGGGATGATTTCTTCGTCAATGTACCGATGGAGACTCTCGCGGATCATGGGTCAAAGATACGCAAGATTTCGGAAAAAGCAGTAACTTTGTATGAATGGGTCGCAAAACCTTCATACAGGTCATCCTTCCGCTCCGGCTGGAGTGGGATCCCTGCTATTACCTGCCCGAAGGAATGCAGGCGGAGGTGGGCAGCCGTGTCCGCGTCCTGTTCGCCCATAAAGAGTATATCGGTGCGGTCAGCGCCGTGGATGTCGTTCCGGAAACGGCCGTTGAACGCATCCTTCCCATCCTTTCCGTGGAAAGCGGCCTCCCGCAGGTCCTGCCGGAAGAAATCCGCCTGTGGAAAGCGGTCGCCTCCTATTACCTGTGCTCGGTCGGTGAAGTGTACAAAGCGGCCTATCCGGCGCTGAAACGGGAACAGGAAGCGGTCGAAGCCCGGGAACAGGAACGCCTGGAAGCCAAGCTGGAGGCGCTCCGGACCAAGATGGAGAAAGCCCGCCGGGCAGATACCCGCGAGCGATATGCCGATGCGGCCCGGGCCCTGGAAGCACGCCTGCAGAACCAGGAATCCCTGCCGGTCCTCGGAGATGTGGACCTGACCCCTGTGCAGGAAACGGCGGCACAAAGGATCCGGGAAGCCTTTGCCCAGGACAAGACCGTCCTCCTGGAAGGGGTGACAGGATCCGGAAAGACGGAAATCTATCTGAAACTGACCCGGGAGACCCTGCAGAAAGGACGCAGCGTCCTGTATCTTGTCCCCGAAATCGCCCTGTCCCGACAACTGGAGGAGCGGATCGCCGCCGTCTTTCCGGACGTGCAAGTTTTCCACTCCGGCGAATCCGCCGCCCGCCGCCGGAACGTCGCCACCCGGGTCCGGGAAGCCGGTCCCTATCTCGTCCTCGGCACCCGTTCCGCCCTGTTCCTCCCCCATCATGGGCTCGGGCTCATCATCGTGGACGAGGAGCACGACACTTCCTATAAGCAGGACTCCCCCGCCCCCCGCTACAACGGACGGGATACGGCCGTCATGCTGGGCATCATCCAGGAGGCCCATGTCCTGCTGGGCAGCGCCACGCCCTCGCTGGAGTCCCTTTACAACGCCGAAATCGGACGGTATGCCAAAGTGGAGCTTTCCGAGCGTTTCCATCAGGGGGAACAAGCCCGGATCCAGATCATCGACACGGTGGCCGAACGCCGGAAACGCGGCATGGAGGGAAGCTTTTCCCGGAAACTCCTGCATGAGATCCAGGCTACGCTGGACGCCGGGGAGCAGGTGCTCGTCCTTCGCGCCCGCCGTTCCTATTCCCCTTCCCTCCAGTGCACGGAATGCGGGCAGATTCCCAAATGCCCGCATTGCCATATCCCTTTAAGCTGGCATCGGCAACCCGACCGGCTTTTATGCCACTATTGCGGTCATACAGAGCCCTATACAGGCACATGTCCTTCCTGCGGAGGAGCCTTGCAGCCCATCGGCGCCGGCACCCAGAAGATCGAGGAAGAGCTGAAGGCTTTCTTCCCGGAAAGCGAGATCGCCCGGCTGGACAGCGACACCCCGGACAACGAGGAAGCCGCCATCATCCAACGCTTTGCCGCAGGCGAAATCAATATCCTCGTAGGTACGCAGATCATCACGAAGGGGTTCGATTTCGACCGCCTGAACCTCGTCGCGGTCATCCAGGCCGACAGTCTCATGGGACAGCAGGATTTCCGGGCCGACGAACGTGCTTTCCAGCTGCTGGAACAGTTCCGGGGCCGGAGCGGCCGGCGGGGAAAGAGCGGCCGGTTCATCATCCAGACCCGCGAACCGCAGCACCCGGTCTATGCGCGCCTGCAGGGAGGCGAGGCGGATCTTCTGTCCGAACGGAAACTGTTCGGCTATCCTCCCTATACCCGGCTGGTCCATGTCATCCTGAAAGACCCGAACGGAAAACGGATCGATTTCCTCTCCCGGGAACTGCGGAACGCCCTGCTCGCCGCGTTCAGCGAAACGGATACGCCGCCCTCCGTCATCGGCCCGTACGCTCCCGTCGTGGACCGGATCGGCGACGAGTCCGTCCGGCAGATCCGCATCACCTTCGCCCGGAACAAGGCGCTTCCGGCGCTGAAACAGCGCCTGGCGCAGGCAGTCAGCGATTTCGGAAAGGAACGCAAGTACACCGCCCACCTGAGTATCGACGTGGATCCCGCCTGAAGCGTGGAACTTTGTGGAACATTTCCTTGGCCGGGCGGAGATTAATTCGTATATTTGTAGTCTTATTGCATCGGAACATGGGAAAGATCATCGCCATAGCGAACCAGAAGGGCGGCGTGGGCAAAACCACGACGGCCATCAACCTGGCGGCCTCCCTGGCCGTCCTCGAGAAGAAGGTGCTCATCATCGACGCGGACCCGCAGGCCAACACGACCTCGGGCCTGAACTTCTCACCGGAGGACGACCGGAAACGGACCATCTATGAGGTCATCCGGGGGGACATCCCCGCCGAGGACGCCCTCATCCAGACGGAGTTGGAGAACCTGCACATGATTCCCTCCCATATCAACCTCGTGGGTGCGGAAATCGAGATGATCAAGTGGCCGGACCGGGAGTCCTATCTCAAGAAAGCCCTCCAGCCCATCCGGAACCGCTACGACTACATCATCATCGACTGTTCCCCTTCCCTGGGCTTCATCACCGTCAACTGCCTCACGGCGGCGGACTCCGTGATGATTCCCGTCCAGCCGGAATTCTTCGCCCTGGAGGGACTGGCGAAACTCATCCAGACCATCCGCCTCGTGCAGAACAACATCAACCCGGAACTCACCATCGAAGGTTTCGTGGTCACGATGTTCGACGGCCGCACGAAGGTCCACAGCCAGGTGGTGATGGAACTCCGGGAGCACTTCAAAGACCTGGTTTTCAATACGATCATCCAGCGCTCCATCCGTCTGAGCGAAGCCCCCTCCCACGGCAAGCCGATCGTCCTGTACGACGTAACCAACAACGGCACTTCCAACTATCTGCATCTGGCGGAGGAAGTGCTGCAAAAGAACGAAAACAACTGATGGCAAAAGTTCAGCACGGCCTCGGAAAAGGCCTTGGCGCCCTGCTCGGAGACGACGCCCCCGACCTCAGGGACCTTCGCAAACCAGTCGGATACATCAATAAGGAAGTGGTCTCGGACAAGGAAGTCCAGGACACCTCCGACGTCCTCCGCATCCCGGTGGACCTGATGGAGCCCAATCCGTTCCAGCCCCGGATGAACTTCGACGCCGAAGCCCTGCAGGAACTGGCCGAGTCCATCCGTACCTTCGGCCTCATCCAGCCGGTCACGGTCCGCAAGCGTGGTGGCAAATATCAGATTATCAGCGGTGAACGCCGTTACCGTGCCTGCATCATCGCCGGCATGGACATGATTCCCGCCTATATCCGCGACGCCAATGACCAGGGCATGCTGGAAATGGCCATCGTGGAGAATATCCAGCGCGAGAACCTGGACCCCATCGAGGTGGCGATGAGCTACCGGCGCCTGATGGAGGAATGCCGCCTCACGCAGGAGCAGATGGCCGACCGCGTGGGCAAGAAACGTGCCTCGGTCGCCAACCAGCTCCGGCTCCTCAAGCTCCCCGCCAAGGTCCAGCACGACCTGAAGGTGGGCCTCGTCAGCGTGGGCCATGCCAAGGTCCTGCTGGGCGTGGAAGACCCGAAGGTCCAGGAAATGCTCTGTGACCTGATCGTCCGCAAGGGGCTCTCCGTCCGGGAACTGGAGGAAAAGATCAAGGCCCTGGACAAGCCCGCTCCTCAGGAAAAAGAACCCCAGGAACTTCCGGAGATGTACTACCGGCTCCTGGAGAACGTAGGACGCTTCTTCGGCGACAACATCTCCCTCCGCCGCCAGAACTCCGGCAAGGGAACCATCACCATCAAGTTCGATTCGGACGAGCAGATGGAACGCTTCCTCCAGGCCCTGGACCCTAACCGCGTCTGATCCGTCATGAAGTTCCCGCGTCTTCTTCCCCTCCTCCTCTGCCTCTTTGTGCCCGCCGCCCTGTACGGCCAGGCACGGGACGACCAGTTCAAGAAGGACGCCTTTTCGCAGAACTACAACGATACCACCCAGAAGGAAAAGACGGACAGTTCCCAGCTGTTCAGT
The DNA here is from genome assembly GCA_002361625.1 of Bacteroidales bacterium UBA3289. Taxonomy (GTDB): domain Bacteria; phylum Bacteroidota; class Bacteroidia; order Bacteroidales; family UBA932; genus Cryptobacteroides. The sequence goes on from DETL01000023.1 coordinate 8,588, forward strand.
TTCCGCCAGTATTTCGGTTCCCTCGCCCACAAACGCCCCGGGCAGGTGCAGAACCTGTTCATGGGTTCCACCGTCTTCGTCGGCGGCGAACAGATCTACAACCGCCAGTACTGGAAGCTTCCCATCATCTACGGCGGGATCGGCGCCGGTGTGGGAATGGGCATCCATTTCAACAACCAGTACAAGAATACCGGTGAGGATAAATACAAGACGTTCAGCACGTTGTCTTTCGTAGGAGCCGGTCTCGTCTGGTGGGGATCCCTCCTGGACGGAACCATGAACTTCCAGACGGACCGCTATCCCGATCCCGGAAAATCCACCGTCTATTCCATCCTGTTTCCGGGCCTCGGCCAGATTTACAACGGCGAATACTGGAAGATTCCCATCTACTGGGGCGCCATCGCCGGCGGCGTTTATTTCTATTCGACCAACAAGCGCAATTACGAGCGGTACAAGTGGATCTACGACCAGGCCAGCAGCACGGACCCGGAGGTGGAGAAGCCGCCCATCACCGCCGAAAACGCCCTTTACTATCGTGACATCTACCGTCGGTACCGGGATTATTCCATCCTGGCCACGGCCCTGTTCTATGTCGTCCAGATCGTGGATGCCAATGTCTTCGCCTATATGCAGGACTTTGAAATCGACGACGACATCTCCCTCCGGGTGGAGCCCACGGTCATCTCCCCGGACTATGCCCAGGCTCCGGCCATGGGCCTTGGTTTCACCCTCAGATTCTGACACTACGCATGAAAAAGAAATACATCCTCCTCTCCGCCCTTCTCTTTGCCACCCTCTTCCCGGTCACGGCCGGCGCACAGGTTTTCGATCACAAGACCCGTAAGGAACTCGAACGTGAAAACAACCAGCTGCGCAAGCGGCTGGAAACACTCCAGCAGGAGATCGACTGGCTTCGGAAGGACGCCCAGGAACGGGACAGCCTCGAGAAAGTCATGGAACAGGCCGGTGTCGAGAGTGAAGCGGCCGGCATGGAAGCGGTGGACTACTTCGACAGTCCCGCCTACAACGACAAGTCAACCAACTTCACGGACAACACGACCGACAGCCTCCTGAGCGTCTGGTACCTCCACCGCCAGGCCCGGGAAAACCCGCAGGGTCAGGGATATAACATGGACAGCGTCCGCTTTACCACGGAAGTTCCGGACCGCGTCCTCATCGAGCGCCTCCAGCGGATGAACTCCTTCATCCAGCTGCCGTACAATGAGACCGTCAAGAATTACATGGTCCTCTACTCCGAGAAAATGCCCACCAAGATGGGGCAGATCCTCGGCCTGGCCCAGTACTACATGCCGATCTTCGAAGAAGCCTTCCGCCGTTACGGCCTGCCGCTGGAACTCAAATACATGGCCATCATCGAATCGGCCCTGAACCCGGTCGCCGTCTCCCGCGTGGGCGCGACAGGCATGTGGCAGTTCATGCATGCCACCGCCCGGAACTACGGCCTCCGGATCGATTCCTACATCGATGAACGGATGGACCCGGTCGCCTCCGCCGATGCCGCCGCCCGGTATCTCCGGGACGCCTACCGCATCTTCGGCGACTGGAGCCTGGCCATCTCCTCCTACAACTGCGGCTCCGGCAATGTGAACAAGGCCATCAAGCGCAGCGGCGCCCGTGATTTTTGGTCCATCTACCCGTATCTTCCCCGTGAAACCCGCGGTTATGTCCCGGCCATGGTCGGCGCCATGTACGCCGTGAACTATGCCAAGGAATACGGTCTGGAGCCCACGCCCGTCCAGATTCCCGAGCATGTGGACACCTTCATGGTGAACCGGAATCTCCACTTCCGCCAGGTCAGCGAGGTGCTGGGCATCCCCATTGACGACCTGCGCGACCTCAATCCGCAGTATTACAAGGACATCGTCCCGGGTGCCCAGGGCGAACAGGTCTTCCGCCTTCCCTACAATTACTGCAACGCTTTCCTGGAGCAACAAGACACGATCTACAAGCACAAGGTAACGGAGATGTTCTCCGGCTCCGTGGATGAAGGCAGGGATGCCCGCCCGTCCGTGAAGCCCAAGGCGGCCGCATCGGGCGGTTCCGGCCAGTGGGTCTATTATAAGGTACGCCGCGGCGACACCCTCGGAAAGATTGCCTCCCGTAACCACACGACCGTCCGGAACATCAAGAACTGGAACGGTCTCCGGAGCGACAAGATCCGGGAAGGCCAGCGCCTGAAGGTCGGACGCCGCTAGCGTTCCGCCATCAGTTGAACCTTGAGCCCGGCCTGGCCGGGCTTTTCCTTTTTCCACAGGTAGGATCCGCGCAGGTACAGTTTCACCTTCGTCCTCCGGATCCGGAATATCCAGCCGCCATAGGCCATGACGGAGAAGCCGGTCCCGTAATAGGCTGGGACGGTAAAATTCCCGGGAGCATCCCGCTCGTAGGCATAGATCCGCGCCTGCCAGTCCGGTATGGAAAAGAGGGTCAGACGAAGCCAGCCGCTCCCACCGGGCGGCTTCCATCCGCCTTCCAGATAGGTCAAGGCGCCGAAACCGCCGGAATACAAACCGTTGAGACGGCCTTTGACGGTCCATGTTCCCTGAACCCAGGTGACATCGGCCCGAAAGTCCGTCCGGCTTTCCTCGTAATTCCGGTAGCGGGAGGCCAGGCGGGATTCCAGGAGCCACTGTTCCGAAACGGTCCAGGAAAGAAGGACAGTGGATTTCACCTGCAGGCGCCGGGGATCCTGCCCCGGAATGGGAAGGAGCGCGACATCCTCGGTCCATGATCCCGACAAAGAACGGTCGTCGGAGCGATAGCCGAATCCGGCCGCGAAACCGTATTCCCCATACTTCCGTCCGGTAAAGGCGCTGGGCAGCCCCCGGAGCTGGACAGCTCCCCGGAAGCGGTCACCCGCCGGAAAACGCAGGCCGCCCAGGGCTCCCGCCTGTTTCCCTTTCCAGACCGCCTCGCCAAAGAACATCACGCCCCGGAAGGCATATTTCCCTTCCAAGGAAAACCGGTCCAGGGAAACAGTCAATCCGGCTTGGCCCCTCCGCCCCAGCCAACCGGCATGGGCGCCCAGGGTTCCGTCCAAACCGCCGAAAAGTGCCAGCTGCACCGGCCCCAATGAACAATCCCACGCCGCTCCCCGCAGGGTCCCTGCTCCGCTGAAAGACCAGGAAGGCGTAATCCCCACCGCCCTTTTGGAAAACGACTCCGGCGTCGTCATCCCGGAAAACTGGAAAGCGCTCCAGAAGGCAAGACCCTGTCCATACCGGGTATTATAGTCCCCAAGAAGGATCTTGCCGCGACGGGTGCGGTAAAGGGCATAGAAGGTTCCATCGCTTCCGCGCCAGGCTACGGCCGCCTCGAACCGGCCTGCACCGAGACGATATTTCGCCCCGACATCCTTCAGCGTGGCCCGAAGGACGGCCGAATGGGTGATCCGGACGGTATCCTTCACCGCCTCACCGGGTCTGCGCGAAGAGGACAGTGACAAGAAAGGCCGGAGCGCGGCGACCGCCTCTTTCCCGAAACCGTCCACCAGTTCCAGCTCCGCAAAGGAGAGCACATCGCCGGAGAGCGAACGGTAATCCTCCAGGGAAGCGACCTGATAGGGCGACAACAGCCCGCTTTCCAGCATCCGTGCCCGGGAAGATCGGTTCAGTTCGATCGGACGGCTGCGGAAAGACTCCAGTTCTTCCAGCAGCCGGTCATCCAGTTCTTCTGCCGTATCTGCACCGGTCAGATACAGTGCGGCACGAATCGTTTCCTCCGACTGCCCGAGAGCCGGGAAGAGGGCGGCAAAAAGCAGGAAGAGCGATATGAGTCCCCTTTTCATGGACGCAAAATACGCCATTCCCCGGGGAATCCGGAGGGTCGCGCCGTTGTTTCAGTTCGAAATAAATGTTTTCGGTTATTTTTTATGTTTTTCTTGCTATTTTTGTACTGCAAAACACCCAGATATGCAAAAAATAAAACTTCACGACAAAGTCTTCCGGTATTTCATTCCGAATGAAAAGCTGGAAGAGGCCATCGACCGGGTGGCTGAAAAAATCAATGGCGACTATCGGGGAACCGGCACCGTCCCCGTCCTCCTGTGCGTCCTGAACGGCTCCATCCTCTTCACGGCCGAGCTCATGAAGCGGCTGGATTTCGATGTGGACCTGATGTCCATCAAACTCTCCTCCTATGTCGGGACCTCCTCCACCGGTGAAGTCCGGACGGAGATGGGCCTCACCGGCGACATCACCGGCAAGGACGTCATCATCGTCGAGGACATCGTGGACTCGGGCCGCACCATTGAGAATCTCGTGAACATCCTGCAGGCCCGGAAAGCGGCCAACGTCAAAGTGTGCACCATGCTCCTGAAACCCGAGATGTACACAAAGGACATCAAGCTGGACTACGTCGCCATGGAGATTCCGGACGACTTCATCGTCGGATTCGGCCTGGACTACGACGGGCTGGGCCGCAATTACAAGGACATCTATATCCTGGACAACGAATCATAAACGGACTCGACATGAAATACTACATCCTCTTCGGGCCTCCCGGTGCGGGTAAAGGCACCCAGGCCAGCGCCATGGTGGAGAAGTACAACCTTTGCCACCTCTCTACCGGAGAACTTCTCCGCAGTGAAATCGCGGCGGGTACGCCGCTCGGTCTCCAGGCCAAATCCCTCATCGAGGCGGGTTCCCTCGTGCCCGATGAAGTCGTGGAAGGGATGATCGAAGCCCGCTTCAAGGGTACGGAAGGCGTGGACGGTTTCCTTCTGGACGGATTCCCGCGCACGATCGCCCAGGCCGAAGCCCTGGACGCCATGCTGGCAAAAGGGAACGAAGCCGTCACGGCCGTCATCTCCATCATGATTCCGGACGCCATGATCCACGAGCGCATCTCCCACCGCGCAGCCATCGAAGGCCGGGCCGACGACGCGCGTCCCGAGGTCGTGGACAACCGTATCCGCACCTACCATGAGAAGACCGAACCGCTCGTCGGCTTCTACAAGGAAGCCGGACGCTACCATGAAATCGACGGTGTCGGTACCATCGAAGAGGTCCGCAGCCGGATCTTCGAGGTGATGGACCGCTTCTAGGAATCGTCCCCGGACAATCGCTTACTGATTCCGGATCTCTTCATCGAGGTCCGGAATCAGTTTCTTTACCGGTTTGAGATGATAGAAGAACCGGCTGGCGATGACACGCACCACCGTATAGCCCGGAATGGCGACGAGCATGCCCATGACGCCGCCGATATGGCCCACGAGGAGAATGACGATGAAAATCTCCAGCGGACTGGCCTTGATGCTCGTGGAGTAGATGACCGGCTGGTAGATGAAGTTGTCCACCAGCTGGGCGGCCAGCATGATGGCCAGGACGATGAGGGCGAAAATCCAGATGTTCACGTCCAGGCCGATGCCGGTCCCGTACTTGAGGATGACCGCCAGGACGACGCCCAGGATTTCGCCGAGGAGCGGGCCCACATACGGAATGATGTTCAGGATGCCGGCGATGAAGGCGATGCCCGCCGCATAGTTCACGCCCAGCCGGGCAACGAGCCAGAGCCCCAGGAAGTCGATCAGGGCGACGCCGAACATCTCGATCAGAAGGCCCACGAAGTAGCGCGAAAGCAGGCGCTCAATATCGGCAATCGCCTTTCCGACGGATTCCTCCAGGCGGTCCGGAACGAGGGAAACGACAATCTTGCGGAAGAGCTTTTCGTCCCGGATGAAAAAGAAGGCGATGAAGACGATGGAGAACAGGCCCACAGCGATACCGCTCACGATCGAGGTCACGGAACTGATGACCGTCTTCACGTTTGCCAAGTTGGTCACTTCCTTGAGCTTGCCCACCAGAAGGCCGATGACGTCGAAATCCGGCCCGAGTCCCGGGAACAGGCTCACGATCCAGTCATTCACCCGGTCCAGCGGATTCCCTTCCAGGGAAGAGCTGTTCAGGACCGACGCATCCCGGACGATCCGGGCCACGACCGGAATGACCTGCGTGACCACGAAAAGGAGGATACCCAGGATGACCACGATCGTCACGATGGACAGGAGCCAGTCCGGGGCGGATTTCCCCTTGAACCGGATCTTCCGCAGGAGCTGCATGAGCGGCCGTCCGATCAGCGAGACGACGAAAGCCGCGATGATATAGATCAATACGTTGCTGAACGTATGGCAGAGCCAGGCCACGATGGCGATCACGGCCGCAATAATGATGTACCGGGCCAGCCGGTCGATGCTTCTTTCCTGTTCCATGACCTACAAATTTATAAAAAAGTGATCGCAAATAAAAATTTGTTGATTTTTTTCGAATAGTTATTGTTTTTCGATAATTTCTTTCTATATTTGCATCAGAACCAAATTCCAAGAGACATGTTAGCTACCTGGTGGGCCGATTTGAGCCCGGTCATGAAAATCCTCTGGGGAGTCACCCTGACCGCCTCCCTCATCTTCATCATCCAAACCATCATGACTTTCCTGGGTGCGGATGCGGATTCCGATTTCGACATGGACGTGGACACCTCCATGGACGGATCCGACCTCTCCAACATCGACGGAGGGTCCAACCTGTACACTTTCCGCAACTTCGTCAACTTCTTCCTGGGTTTCGGCTGGACCGCCATTATCCTGCAGCCGACGGTCAAGTCCACCTTCGTCCTGATCTTTATCGCGATCCTCGTGGGCATCGCCCTCGTCGCCGCTGTCATGTATCTGTTTAAATGGCTGAGCACCATGCAGCAGAGCGGGAACATCAACGTGTACAAATCCGCCGTCGGCTGCCAGGGGAAATGCTACCTCACCATTCCCAGCGAGCGAACCGGTGAAGGAAAAGTGCAGATCACGATCCAGGGCGCCGTCCGCGAGTACAACGCCGTCACCGACGGAGATTCCATCAAGACCGGCACCCCGGTCAAGGTCGTCGAAGTCATCAACGCCAACACCCTCCTTGTCGAAGAACTGAACTCTTATATTATCTGATATGGAATCCATCTACATCCTCCTCATCGGCGTAGCGGTCCTTTTCGTGACCCTCGCCGCCATCCTCAAGCGTTATCGCCGCTGCCCGTCCGACAAGATTCTCGTGATCTATGGTAAGACCGGAAGGAACGCCGGCGGTTCCATCTCCTCGGCCCGCTGCATCCACGGCGGAGCCGCCTTCATCTGGCCCGTGTTCCAGGACTACGCCTTCCTGGACCTCAAGCCCATCTCCATTGAGTGCAACCTTACCAACGCCCTGTCCAAGCAGAACATCCGCGTGGACGTTCCCTGCCGCTTCACCGTGGGTATCTCCACCGAGCCCGAGGTCATGACCAACGCTGCGGAGCGACTCCTGGGCCTCTCGATCGACAGCATCCAGAACATCGCGACCGATATCCTCTTCGGCCAGCTCCGTCT
>DETL01000023.1:16017-39591 GCA_002361625.1 Bacteroidales bacterium UBA3289
TCATCGCGACGATGGACATCGAGGAAATCAACGCCGACCGCGACAAGTTCCTCGCCGCCGTCAGCCAGAACGTGGAGGCGGAACTCCGCAAGATCGGCCTCAAGCTCATCAACGTGAATGTAACCGACATCCGCGACGAGTCCGGCTACATCGACGCCCTGGGTAAGGAAGCCGCCGCAAAGGCGATCAACGATGCGAAGAAGTCCGTCGCCGAACAGAACCGGTTCGGTGAGATCGGTAAGGCCGAGGCCGACCGGGACAAGGACATCCGGATCGCCGAGACCACCCGGGATACCCGTATCAAGACTGCGGAGGCCAATGCGCTCGCCGTCGAGGGTGAGAACACCTCCAAGATTGCCATAGCCAATTCCAACGCGACCCGCCGCGAGAAGGAGGCCGAAGCCGACCGTATCGCCGTGGCCGCTGAGAAGGTCCAGGCCGCAAAGGCCTTGGAGGAGGCCTACAAGTCCGAGCGTGACGCGGAACTCGCCCGTGCCGAACGCGAGCAGGCCACCCAGAAGGCCAACGTCGTGGTTCCGGCCCAGATCGACAAGGAGAAAGCCATCATCGACGCCGAAGCCGAAGCGGAGCAGATCCGTCGCAAGGCCAAGGGTGAAGCCGACGCCATCTACGCCAAGATGGACGCCCAGGCCCGGGGTATCCTCGAGATCCTCACCAAGCAGGCGACCGGTTTCCAGCAGCTCGTAAGCGCTGCGGAGGGCGATGCCTCCAAGGCTGTCCTCATGATGGTTGCGGACAAGCTTCCCGAACTCGTCAAGACCCAGGTCGAGGCCGTGAAGGGCATCAATATCGACAAGGTAACCGTCTGGGATACCGGTAATTCCGCTGACGGGAAAACCGCCACGTCCAATTTCATTTCCGGGATGATGAAGTCCGTTCCCCCGCTGGACGACCTCTTCAAGATGGCCGGAATGGAACTCCCTTCCTACCTCAAGGGCGCCCAGAAGCCGGACGTGCAGGAGGAGAAAGAGGAGGTGAAGTAAGCCATGCCCATCATCATCAATATCGATGTCATGCTGGCCCGCCGGAAAATGTCCTCCGGCGAGCTGGCGGAAAAGATCGGCATCACACCCGCCAACCTTTCCATCCTCAAGTGCGGAAAAGCCAAGGCGATCCGCATCTCCACGATGGACGCGATCTGCCGGGCCCTGGACTGCCAACCCGGTGACATCCTGGAGTATCGACCCGGGGAGCCGGGCGAATGACCCGACTCCCTCCCCACCCATCGAGAACCTGCGGCCCTTTCGCCGCAGGTTTTTGATTTGCAAAGATTTGCTTATCTTTGTGTCCGGAAATGGAAAGAAGAAGGTTATATGCAGTCCTCCTGACGTGCTGCGTAGCCGTATCCTCATGGGCGCAGGATACGGCCGATGTATTTTCGCGCCATCTCCACCTGAAAGAGGTGGTGGTCACCGGCCTGACCGGTGACAGCAAACTCAGTGAAACCCCCGCAGCCGTCAGCGTGCTGGATGCCCATACCATCCGTTCCAACGCCGCCGGCAACATCATAGATGCCATTGCCCGGGAGCCAGGCGTAAGTCAGATTTCCACCGGCGGCGGCATCTCCAAACCCGTCATCCGCGGCCTCGGCTACAACCGGGTAGTCGTCATTGCCGACGGTCTCCGCCAGGAAGGCCAGCAGTGGGGTGACGAGCACGGCGTGGAACTGGACGGGAACAGCGTCCACTCCGCCGAAATCATCAAGGGTCCGGCCAGCCTCATGTACGGTTCCGACGCCCTGGCCGGCGTCCTCATCTTCCACCCCGAAGCCAACCCGGCTCCCGGGTCATTCACGGCTGGACTCAGCAGTGAGTATCAGAGCAACAGCGGCCTGGCCGTCTACAGCCTGTACCATGGGGGCAACCAGGGCGGTTTCGTCTGGAACATCCGTTTCAGTGACAAGTATGCCCATGCCTACCGCAATGCGGCCGACGGTCTGGTTCCCGGCACCCAGTTCCGGGAAAGGGCCGTCACCGGAAGAATGGGCCTCAACCGGAAATGGGGCTTCTCCCGCCTGACACTGGGCTATTTTCACCTGACCCCGGGCATGACGGATGGCTACGAGGACGGCGTTCTGGAAGGCCCCACGGGGTACGGACTGGAACTCCCCTTCCAGCAGGTGCGGCATTATAAAGCCGTCCTGGATAACACGTTCATCGCCGGTGACGGGCGGATCAGGGCGCTGGTGGGCTACCAGCAGAACCGTCGGCAGGAATTCGAGGAAGAAGCGGACGAAGCCGAACTGGATTTCAAACTGCAGACCGTCAACTACGACGTCAAGTACATCTCCGGCGACCGGAACGGCTGGAAACTTTCCACCGGCGTCGGCGGCATGTTCCAGGAGAGCGGGAACCTGGGCGAAGAGGTCCTCATCCCGGCCTACCGGCTGTTCGATGCGGGCGTGTTCGCCACCGCCACCAAAGCGCTGGACAAGATCCATCTCTCCGGCGGTGTCCGCGGCGACCTCCGGATCCTCCACAGCTTCGCACTCGAGGACCGGTTTCAGGATTTCACCCGCAAGTTTCCGGGCGTGACGGCCAGCGCCGGCATGGTCTATACCCCCTTCCCCGGTCTGAACCTCCGGGCCAACATCGCCCGGGGCTTCCGGGCGCCGAACCTCAGCGAACTCGCCTCCAACGGCGTCCACGAAGGGACGGTCCGGTACGAGAAGGGCAATGCCGACCTCAAGCCCGAATTCAGCCTCCAGGGCGACCTGGGCGGTGATTTCGCCTCGGAACACCTGACCCTGGTCGGCGCCCTGTTCTGCAACCGGATCGACAACTACATCTATGCCGGCCGTACCGGAGCGTCCATCGACGGGTTCGACGTTTACCAATATACTTCCGGACAAGCCCTCCTGTACGGGGGCGAGGTCTCCATCGACATCCACCCGGTCCACCGGCTCCATCTGGGCGGTCAGTTTTCCTATGTCCGCGGAACCTTCGGAAAGGAGGACATGCCGCTCATTCCGGCTCCCCGGCTGGGCGGAGAAGTCAAATGGGAGCTCTTCCATGACGGAAAGACCTTCCGGGACGGTTATGTTTCCTTCCGGGTCGATCACCGTTTCGCCCAGGACCATTTCCTGCCCGGTACGGAAACGGCGACCCCGGCCTATACGCTCCTGGGCATTTCCGCCTCTACGGACATCCATTCCCGCACGCGTCGCATCGCGAGGGTCAGCCTGATCGCGGACAACCTGACGGATGCCGTCTATGTGGACCATCTGAGCCGGCTCAAGTATGTCGGGATCCGCAATCCGGGGCGAAACATCACCGTGAAAGTGGAAATTCCGATCCTGGGACAATAAACGACAGGATATTTTTGTAACTTTGTAAGTTCAAAAGCTCTGAGCATGAAGAAATTTCTGATTATGGCGGCCATCGCCGCCGTGGCCGTTTCGTGCGGCAGCAAGTATGAGACCGTGAAGGGCGATCCCCTCCAGGCGAAGATCTACACCCTGGACAACGGCCTGAAAGTGTATATGACCGTCAACAAGGACGAGCCCCGGATCCAGACCTACATCGCCGTCCGCGCGGGCGGCAAGGACGATCCGGCCGACAATACCGGTCTCGCCCACTACCTCGAGCACATGATGTTCAAGGGAACCGAGCAGTTCGGCACCCAGGACTATGCCGCCGAGAAGCCGATGCTCGCCGCCATCGACAGCCTGTTCGAAGTGTACCGTACCCTGAAGGATCCCGAGGAGCGCCTCGCCCTCTACCATGAGATCGACTCCATCAGCTACGAGGCCTCCAAGATCGCGATCCCGAACGAGTATGACAAGCTGATGTCCATCATCGGTTCCGAAGGGTCCAACGCCTACACGTCCAACGACGTCACCTGCTATGTGGAGGAGATCCCCTCCAACCAGGTGGAGAACTGGGCGAAGATCCAGGCCGACCGCTTCATGAACTGCGTCTTCCGCGGATTCCACACCGAACTCGAGGCCGTCTATGAAGAGAAGAACATGGGCCTGACCTCCGACGGCGAGAAGGCCCTCGACGCCATCGACTCCCTCCTCTTCCCGCACCACCCGTACGGGACGCAGACGGTCATCGGCACGCAGGATCACCTCAAGAATCCTTCGCTGAAGGCCATCCGCAAGCAGAAGGACACCTACTATGTTCCGAACAACGTGGCCATCTGCCTCTCCGGCGACTTCGACCCGGACCAGATGGTCAAGACCATCGAGAAATACTTCGGCGCCTGGAAACCCAACGAGAATCTCCCGACCTTCACCGTGAAGCCGGAGGATCCGGTCACCGCGCCCCTCCGCAAGGACATCCTGGGCTATGATGCCCAATTCCTGATGATGGCCTGGCGCACGCCGGGCGCATCCTCGCTGGAGAGCGAGATCTCCGACATCGTGTCCTCCGTCCTCTACAACGGGCAGGCCGGCCTCGTGGACCTGGACGTCAACCAGAACCAAACCGTCCTGAGTGCCGGAGTCTTCAACTACAACCGGGCGGACCACGGTCTCATGATCGTGGAAGGGATGCCCAAGGAAGGACAGACCCTGGAAGAAGTCCGCGACATCATCCTGACCGAGTTCGCCAAGCTCAGAAGCGGTGACTTCTCCGAATCGCTCGTGGAGGCCGCCAAGGCCAACTACAAGCTCCGCCAGATGCAGGGACTGGTTTCCAACAGCAACCGGGCCGACCAGTTCGTGGATTCCTTCATCAACCGGGTGCCGTGGAAGACGGCCGTGGGCAAGATGGACCGGATCGCGAAGGTCACCAAGGCCGACGTCGTCGCCTGGGCGCAGAAATACCTGGGGCCCGACAGCTACGCCGCTGCCTACAAGCACATCGGCGAGGACAAGTCCATCAAGAAGATCGACGCCCCGCGCATCACGCCGATCGTGACCAACCGCGACAAGCAGAGCGATTTCCTCGCCGGCATCGCTGCCGCTGAGGTCGCTCCTATCGAGCCGGTCTTCGTGGACTACGAAAAGGACATGACCGTCTCCGAGGTGAACGGACTGCCGCTCCTGTACAAGAAGAACGAGAAGAACGACATCGCGTCCCTCACCATCCGCTATGACAAGGGCAGCGACAACGATCCTGTCCTGGCTCTGGCCGCCAGCTATTTCGACTATCTCGGAACACCGGAGCATCCCGCTGCCGACATCGCCTCCGAAATGTACGCCCTCGCCTGCAGCTACGGCCTCCAGGTGGGCGGGAACACCACCAACATCTTTGTGACCGGTCTCAGCGAGAATCTCACCAAGGCCCTCACGATCGTGGAAGACCTGCTTCGCAATGCAGCCGGCGACGAAGAAGTCCTCACCGAACTCAAGCAGGACCTGATCCGCACCCGGATGGACGCCAAACTGAACCAGCGTTCCTGCAACAGCGCCCTGCAGACGTACCTGATCTACGGTCCTGAGTATGTCAAGGCGAAGACGCTGGACAACGCCGCCGTGGCTGCGCTCACCTCGGATGCCCTGACCGGCGCCGTGAAGGACCTGCTGGGCAAGCAGATGACCCTTCTCTACTACGGCCCCGCCTCGATCGAGGAGGTCCAGCAGATGGTGGCTGACGTCCATCCTTGCGAAGGCCTGGAGCCGCTCGTGAAGACGCACGCCGTCCAGCAGCTCACCCCGGCCGCCAAGGTCATCCTGGCCCCGTACAACGCCCGTCAGTTCAATTATGTGCAGTACTCCAACCGGGGCGAAACCATGGACCTCTCGCAGGATCCGGCCATCACCCTGTTCAACGAGTATTACGGAGGCGGCATGAACGCAATCGTGTTCCAGGAAATGCGGGAATCCCGCGCCCTCGCCTACGGTGCCGGCGCCCGCCTCTCCGCCCCGTCCTTCAAGGGTGACACCTATGCCTTCCGGGCCAACATCGCCTCCCAGAACGACAAGCTGCAGAAGGCTGTCGAGGGCTTCGACGAAATCATCGAAGACCTGCCGCAGGCCCCCGAGAACCTGGAGATCGCGAAAGCCGCCATCCTGGGCAAGCTCCGCACCCAGCGCACCACCGGCGCCTCCGTCCTGTACAGCTACCTGACCGCCCAGGAACTCGGCCTCACCGAGCCCCGCGAGAAGCAGATCTATGAGAAAGTGGGGGCCCTCACGATGGACGACCTTCTTGCCACCCACGCCAAATGGATCAAGGGCCGCACCTACGTGTATGCCATCCTCGGCGATCCCGCCGACCTGGACCTGGGCTTCCTGAAGACCCTGGGCCCCGTCCAGCAGGTGACGCTGGAGGAGATCTTCGGGTATTAGAAGGATATTTCTTCCCTCGCGCCCTCGGGGTTGGACGAAAGTACCACCGCGAGGGCGTGTTCTTTCGGGTCGATGCCCTGGGCGGCGAGGCTGTCCGCGAGGAGCGGGGTGAGTTCGTCGAACCAGCCGACGAGGGCGGTGTCGATGTCGCCGAGGGCGATCTGCATCCAGGCGTCCTCAAGGGCGCTTTCGTAGGAGCGGCCGCGGTGCGAATAGGTGGCGTTGTATCCGTGACAGCCCAGCCGGATGGCGATCAGGGAGGCGATGGTATTGTGGGTGGACTGCATGAAATGCGTCGGCTTCAAGGGGGCGTCGTCCATGCCCTTGACCGCTTTCAGGAAGTGTTCGGAATTGTCAATGCACCCGAAGTCCGTGCCGATAATGACGGCATCCGGGACGTCGATCCCGGCCTGCCTCAACGCTTCGGACGAGGTCCAGACGGCCCGTTTGAGCAGCCGGCCCATCCGACGGGCTTCCATCACAGAGAACACGCTCCGCCAGTCCGGTTCCGGATCGCCGGGCAGGAGTTCGTAGCGGGAATGGAGATAGACCTTACGCATGGGAAAGCAGGATGGATGAATCGTTTCCGCCGAAACCGAAGGCATTGCACAGGACATGTTCCAGGTGCGCCTCTCCCCCGGCGGAAGGGAGGATACAGGCTGGATCGACCTCCTGCCAATTCAACTGCGGCGGGATGAATCCCTCCCGCAAAGCCAGGAGGCAGAAGACGGCCTCGATGCTGCCGGAAGCGCTGGTCGTATGGCCGGTGAAGGCCTTGGTGGACGAAACCGGCGGCAGGGAATCCCCGAAAACACGCCGCAGCGCCGCACTCTCCGAAGCGTCATTGTTGGGCGTCCCGGTGCCGTGCGCATTGACATAGCCGATGTCCTGCGGGCGCAGCCCAGCCATCGCCAGAGCCTTTTGCATGGCGAGGAAAGCGCCCTCGCCGTTTTCGGAGGAAGCCGTCTGATGGAAAGCGTCGCAGGCATTGCCGAAGCCGCTCAAAACACCTAGGGACTGCGCTCCACGACGTTTCATCGAAGCCTCGGACTCCAGGACCAGGAAGGCGGCGCCCTCCCCCAGGTTCAAGCCGGCCCGCGTGGCATCGAACGGGCGGCATGGGGCCTCATCCAGGATCATCAGGGAGCCGAATCCGTGCAGGTGGAAGTCCGACAGGCATTCGCTGCCGCCCACCGCCACGATGTCGGCCCGGCCGCTGCGGATCAGATTCGCGCCGAAAATAATGGCATTGGCCGCAGAGGAGCAAGCCGTGGAGAGCGTCGTTGCGAAAGGCGCCCCGCCGAAATGGTCGGCGATGGCATCCGTGGAAGCGCCGCAGTCGTGCAGCCGGGAATAGGCCGGAAAGATCCGTTCCGTCAGGTCCATGCCGCCGACGGTCGTCCCGCCGATGAGAGGAACGCCCGCAATGTCTTTCAGACCAGCCTGTTGCAAAGCCTCCTGCAAAGCGACAATGCCCAGGAGCGAGGTCCGGGAAAGCCCTTCCGCAGCACCGAACCGGGCAGCAAGTTCCTCATTCGTGGCCTTGACTTCCCCGACCGGGAAGCGTCGTTCCTCCGTCTGCAGATACTGCACGGGGGCGATGCCGGCCAGTCCCTTCCGGAGCGCGTCCAGGGTCTCTTCCTGGCCGCACCCGATGGCGCTGACGACACCGGCGCCGGTGATATGGAGGACCGGATCCACCTATTTGGTCCGGTTCGCCGCTACATAGTCCGCCATGACGGCGACGCTCTGGAAGACCTTCTTGCCCTCCTGCGGGCTGGCCAGCCGGATGCCGTAGTTGCGCTCCAGCAGCACGATCAGTTCCAGGACGTCGATGGAGTCGAGTCCCAGGCCCTCGTCCCCGAACAGCGGGGCGTCATTGTCGATATCCTCCGGCGTCATCCCGTCCAGGTTCAGGGCGTCGATGAGCTTCAGTTTGATTTCATTGATCAAGGATTCCATATATGTTCTCTGTATTGAATGCTTTTCCGTCGCCGTCCCGCTCCACCAGGAACGCAAAGGCGGTATAATCGTCATCGGCACGGCAGTCCACCCAGCCGCAGAGGGCCGATGCGGTCACCACGTCCTGGAACGCCTGTTCCACGAGGCCGGCGAAAACGGCCGGGTCGAACCGCTCCAAAACATAGGCCGAGGTTTCCCCCGCATACTTGTTCCGGATGGCGATCTCCCCCGTGATGATGTTGGGAAGGGTATAGACGAAGAGGGAGGGCGAAGGGAAATCCTGCACCGTTTCCTCATAGTGCCGGTCATTGCACAAGCAGCCGTGCGTACTGAACATCAGCACGGCCCGGTCTTCCCGGGGAGTGAACCGAGGCTCGTCGGCCAACTCTTCGGCCAGGAGAAAACCCAGCTTGCAGGCCGTATCCATCTTGAAGAACTTGGGGTAATCCCCCACCCGGGCCCGGTACAAGGCCGTCAGGTCCGTACCCGCCGGAATCGAGGCAAATTGCTTGATTGTCAGCATGTCGGACCTCCTTTTCTGAAGAGCAGCGCCCCATTCACCCCGCCAAAACCGGAGAGAAGTTTCACGAAGGCCTTCCGGTCCGTGACACCGGCCTCGGCCGATACTTTCACCGGACGGCTGACGCCCAGTTCCGTGAAGCCGCGGGTAGGCAGGACGATGCCGGCATCCACCGCCCGCATGGACAGGATGGACTCCAGGATGCCCGCGGCGCCCATCGTATGGCCGAAATACCCCTTCAAGGCATTGACCGGAACATCGATGAGCCCCGCCCGGTCGATGGCGATGGATTCCATTTCGTCGTTGTAGAGGGTGGAGGTGCCGTGGACATTGACAAAGGCGAGTTCCTCCGGCGCGATATGCCGGAGTACATAGCGCAGGGCTTTGTAGCTCCCCTCGCCCGTCCGGGAAGGGCCCGAGATATGGTTCGCGTCGTTCCGCACCGCACCGTCCACGAGTTCCCAGCCTTCTTCCCCGAAGCCGAGGACGACGGCGGCCGCGGCTTCTCCGAGGTTCAGTCCGTCGCGATGCGCGTCGAAAGGTTTACAGGGGGCCTCTGAGAGGGCTTTCAGGGACTGGAAGCCCGTCACGATGAAACGCGACTGGACCTCCGCACCAACCACGACAACGTGGTCTAAACCACCACCCAGGAGCATCCGCCGTCCCTGCAGCAGGGCCGCCAACCCGGAAATGCAGGCATTGGACACCACCACCGGCGGATTCGGATTGCCGAAGGCATCCACCAGTTTCCGGGCGGATGCAGCCAGGGTAACATCCTGCGTGCCAATATGTTCTATATTTCCTTTGATGGAAGAGAGGACGAACGCCGTCCGGGGACTGGCCGGGTCGATGCCGGTGGCCTCCACGGCCCGCCGCGCCGCTTCCACAACGATCGAATCAAAGAAGGATAGCCCGGAAACCTGCCACCGGGCGCGGTCCATCAGCGAACCCACGAAGGGCTCTTTGACGCCGAAAGTTCCCGCATGCAGCTGCAGGGCCGATTCCCCCCGAAGCACCGCTTCGAAGTTCTCCGTCACCGTCTCACCCAGCGGAGAGAGGATGCTTTCCCCCATGCAAATGACTTTCTTCATTCCGCCTCCTTTTCTCCCAAAGCCGTTTTCAAGGACCCTTCCGCAATGATCTCGTTCCCCACCTGCACGACAGCATCCACCAGAGAAATGCCGAATACGTCCTCCCGGAGGAGGATTTTCGTCTCCAACGTCTCCCCGACGGCCGGTTGCCGATGCAGCCGGAACTTCCGGATTGCACCGATATACCCCACCCGGACAGGAACATGCAGGATATATTTGCTCAGGTATCCGATGCGGGCGGCGCTCGACTGCGCCATATTCTCCAACACGCCGGATGTCGTCAGTTTCCCGTCCTCCACCAGCAGATGACCTTCCGGAACCGTAAAAGCCGTCACCGTCTCCCCATCGTCATAATGCAGGAGCCGGTCCACGAACAGGAACGGTTCGCGCTGGGGAAGGATCCCGCGGATGTCGATATCGGCAAAGGAGGTCATTTCCAGAAATCGTAAAAGTTATACCACTGGTCGGGATACAGGCGCACGACCTCTTCCAGCCGACGGACATAGGCATCGGCCAGGGTCTGGATGCGTTCTTGTTTCGTCCCCTGCTCCGGAGCGGGCTCCACTTCCAACATGACCTTGTATTCCCGCGTTTTCTCCTTCATCACAAAGACCGTCAGGACCGGCACCTGCCGTTGCACGGCCAGGATGAACGGTCCGGCCGGGAACTTGGCCTTTTCGCCGAAGAACAGGCATTCCACGGTCTTCTGCGAGCCGAACACGCGGTCGCCGGGAAGACTGGCGATCTCCCCGTCCGCCAGCGCATTGTTCAACGTAAAGATATGGGACAGGTCCTCCGCCACCGGAACCATCCGGACATTCGTCTGTCCGAACAGCTGGGCCCGGTTTCGCATGACGGTGGCCGTCTCGCCGCCGAACACCAGCGCATTCAGGCGCTTGGGCGACTTGAGCGTATAGCCCACCATCTCGTAGTTCCCCACATGGGAACTCAGCTGCACGAACCCTTCCTTTCCTGCACAAAGCCCGTCGAACAGATCCATCCGGGGAACGTTCATCCGGAAAACCTTTCCGGCATAGGCGGCGAAGCGGTCCAGAACCACCTGGCCGAAGGAGTACTCGTTCAGATAGACATGGACAAAGGATTTCAACGGACCATATCCCAGGCGTTTCCGATAAAAGCCGTAGGATGCTCCGAATCCCTTCCCGAACAGCATGTAGAAAGGGATGACCAGGGCCATGACAGCATACAGCACACCCAGGGGAAGGACACGGAACAGCCGGATGAGCGCACGCTGCATCCAGGGAGTCCCGTCCGTCGTCCCCTGCCAGCCGGTATGCGTGTACTCAGGCAAGCCGGTCGTAGATGAACTGGCAGAACTGTCCGTAGGTCTTCAGGTCCCTGAACTGCTCCGGACGCATCTTGAAGCCGAACTCTTCCTCCACGAGGACAATGACATCCACCACCTCCAGGCTGTCGATCCCGAGATCCTCCTTCAGGCGGGCATCGTCCGAAATCTTGTCCGGCTCGATTTCCAGCTCATCCACGAGGAAGGCGTCCACTTTGGCATTTATTTCATTGATATCCATAGTCTTATTTACGTTTACAAATCATGATGCTATGTCCCTGGCCAAGTCCGTCGTGGATCGTTTCCACCTGCAGGCCAGCCTGTTCCACCAGGCGCGTCATGTCATCGGAGTGATACATCTTGGAATTGCCGTTGGCCATTACGGTGAAGTACAGGCTCGTCATCGTGAGGCAGAAGGAGGCCGGCTCGAACTTCTGGCGGTCCCAGAAAGTCTCCATGATGGCCAGGCGCGAATCCGGTCCCATCACGGCCGCCACGCGCTGCAGGATGGAGAGGATCTCCGACTCGCTGAAGCAGTCCAGGAACTGGCTCATCCAGATCAGATCGGGATGCAGGTCTTCCGGGAAACGGGAAGCCGGATCCAGCATGTCCATGGCATACCCGTCGATGCGGTCGACACCGGGTTTTCCGGCCGTCTGCTCCCGCATCATCGCGAGCTGCTGCGGCAGGTCCACGATGGTCACCCGCACCTCGGGATCATATTCCACGCAGCGGAGGGCCCATCGGCCCGTATTGCCGCCCACGTCCATGATCTTCCGGGGATGATACTGGAAAACAATCTCCAGCGCCTCGTCGAAGGAATGGTCGGAATAGAAATGGTCGAAGCCGAACCAGCTCTTTTTCACCTGCTCCGGCAGGGAGGAAAGACCCTCATACAGTGTGGGCCAGTCGCCGAAATGGGCCAGACCGGCCGGCTTTCCTTCCAGCAGCGCCTCCTCCAGATGGAAGAAGCCCTCATAATTCACGTCCTGGTTGAAATCCAGGTTCACGCGCGTCGAAGGGTCGTTCAGGAGGAACCAGCCCGTCTTGGAAAGGGAGTAACGGTCCGTTTCCGTATCGACGAGGACCGTGCCGATGGAGAGCGAGGCCTCCAGGAGCACCTTGGCTGCATATTCCGAAAGCCCGGCGGCCTCCGCGATTTCAGGAAGCGTCATCTCCCGATCGCGGAGCCGCTCCAGGATGCCGAACTTGATCATCAGCCGGCTGGCCTGGAACACGATGGGCCCGAAGGCGATGTACTGCGCGAGGCGCTGGGCCTCCCGCGCGGAGAGGCGGTCTTTGGTATAGGCCTTCTCTATTTCCGGGAACAGATTCATTTCAGCTTGTCTTTCAGAAACTCGACGGAGAGGGAAATGACTTCGGGACGGCGCTTGGAAAGGAAATGGTTTTCCCCTTCCAGGATATGCAGGACGCTGTTTTTGTATCCGGCGTCATACTGTTCGCTATAGCGGTAAGGGACGATCTTGTCCTCCGTGCCATGAATCAGGCACACCGGACCGTCGTATTTCGCGGAAGTCTCATAAATGGGAAGCTTCTGGGCAACCTGGAAATAGCATTTCCCCACCGTATGGAAGAACACGCGGAGTTTCTCGGGGGGATTCGCCGGATCATAGGTCTTGCCCATCAGGACACCGTTCAGGGCGTCGTCCTTCAGGACCGCCGCCGGAGCCAGCTGCACCAGGGCCGTCACTTCGCCAGCCCCCAGTTCACCGGCCAGCATGCCGGCCACGACACCGCCCTGGGAGTGCCCCAGGAAAGCGATCTTGCTCACGAAATCCAGCGTCTTCGCATAGGCGAACACCACCTTGGCATCCTCGATCTCCGTCAGGACCGTCATCTCGCAGAACCTGCCGTCGCTCCGTCCATGACCGTCGAAGTCAAAGCGGAGAGAGGCGATGCCCTCGGCCTCCAACGCCTGGGCAATGCCCTTCAGCGGCTGCAGGGCCTTGTTGGCCATGAAACCATGCATCAGGATCACGAGCGGACACTTCTGCCCCTCCGCCAACGCGGGCTGCTGGAGCAGAGCCGAGATCCTCCCCTTGGGCCCACTAAGATTCACTTTCGTCTTCATAAGAAGACAAAGTTACGGATTAATCCGGTTTATTCAAAGAAGAACGCTCCCGGAAGCGGGCGGCCGTTGTAGGTCGAGGCCATGGATTCGCCGTAGGCGCCGGCGCTGCGGATGGCGATGAAATCGCCGCGGCGGCAGGCGTCCAGCGAAACGCCTTTGGCAAAGACATCGGAACTTTCGCACACGGGGCCGACGACATCATACAGTTGCTCCGGCTCGTCGGAAGTCAGGTTTTCGATCCGGTGATAGGCATGATACAGGGCGGGACGGATGAGTTCCGTCATGCTGCCATCGACAATGGCGAACTGGCGGAAGGTTCCCTGTTTCACATACAGGACCCGGCAGATGAGGGTTCCGCAAGGAGCTACGATGCTCCGGCCCAGTTCAAAGTGAAGCTGCTGACCATGACGCAGTTGCAGATGCCGTTTGAAGGTGGCGAAATAGCTGTGGAAATCCGCGATCGGCAGATGGTTCGGGTGCTCGTAATTGATGCCCAGACCGCCGCCCACATTCAGGTCGCCGACCGGAAGTCCCTGCCGCTGCAGTGTGTCCATGAGGCCGTTGATCCGGTTGCACAGAGCCACGAAATCGGACATATCCAGGATCTGGGAGCCGATGTGGAAATGGAGGCCGCAGAACCTGACGTGCGGGCATCCCAGGGCCAGCCGGATCACCTCCGGGAGGGTCGCGTGGTAGATGCCGAACTTGTTCTCCGCCAGGCCGGTCGTAATGTTCGCATGGGTATGGGCGCCGATGTCGGGATTCACCCGGAGACTCACGGGCGCGACTTTTCCCATCCGAGCCGCAATCTCCTCGATGACAAGGAGTTCCGCCGACGACTCCACATTGAAACGGGCAATGCCCAGTTCCAGGGCATAGGCGATTTCGTCATCGCTCTTGCCCACGCCCGCATAGACGATGGTTTCCGGGGCAAAGCCGGCTTCGTACGCCATCCGGACTTCACCGCCGCTTACGCAGTCGGCACCAAATCCCGCAGCGGCGATCCGCCGGAGGATTTCCGGATTGGCATTGGCCTTGACGGCATAATGGACCTTCCAGAGAGGCCGGTCCTTGATTTCACGGCGGACCGCATCCAGGGTCCGCTCCAGCAGAGGCAGGTCGTAGAAATAGAACGGTGTCTTCTTCTCCGCGAACTCCCCTACCGGGAAGTCCCCCTTCATCATTTCGCGAACAGGCTGGCGCTGAGGGCCCGGAGGGCCGCTTCCTTGTCTTCCTCCTTGATGAGGAAGGAGATGTTATAGTTGCTGCCGCCGTAGGAGACCATCCGCACGGGAATGTCCTTCATGGCGCTGAGGGCCTTGGACTCGAAACCCACGTTCTCCCAGTCCATGTCTCCCACCACGCAGATGATGCACATGTCCAGGTCCACGGTCACCGTCCCGTACTTCTTGAGGTCGTGGACGATCTCGCCCAGGTAGCGGGTGTCGTCAATGGACATGGAAACGCCCACCTCAGAAGTGCAGATCATGTCGATGGGAGTGCGGTAACTCTCGAAGATTTCGAACACTTTGCGCAGGAAACCATGCGCCAGGAGCATCCGGGAGGACTTGATCTTGATCGCAATGATGTTGTCCTTCGCCGCCACGGCCTTGATGGTGCCGGGCTCGGGAACGTTGTTGATGAGGGTGCCGGGAGCTTCCGGTTCCATGGTATTCAGCAGACGGACCGGAATATTGGCATACCGGGCCGGCTGGATGCAGGTCGGGTGCAGGATCTTGGCCCCGAAATAGGCCAGCTCGGCCGCCTCCTCGAAGTGCAGGTGCCGGACCGCTTCCGTATCCTTCACGACACGCGGGTCGTTGTTATGCATTCCGTCGATGTCGGTCCAGATCTGGATCTCCTCCGCGCCGAGCGCCGCTCCCACGAGGGAAGCCGTATAATCGGAACCGCCCCGCTGGAGATTGTCCACCTCGTCATGGGCATTCCGGCAGATATATCCCTGTGTCAGATACAGTTGCGCTTCAGGATGGGCGGCGATGAGCGCCGACAGGTGTTCCCGGATATAGTCCGCGTCGGGCTCGCCCTGGATATCGGTCCGCATGAAGTCCAGCGCCGGGAGAAGTTCCACGCCGATTCCCTTCTCCAGCATGTACCAGTACATCAGGTGCGTGGACAGGAGTTCACCCTGTGCCAGGATGATCTTCTCCTGCACGGGGCCGAAGAGTTGCTTGGCGAAGGTCCCGAGGTAGGAGAAGGTCTCGTGGACGAAGGTCCGCGCCTTTTCCGCATATTCCTCGGTGGCATAGAGTTCCTTGATGACTTTCAGGTACTTCCCTTCCAGGCGGCTGATGGTGTCTCGCGCGCCCTCGGCATTGTGGTTGTACAGGTAACCGGAAATCTCCACGAGCGTATTCGTGGTACCGGACATGGCGGACAGCACGACGAGATTCTGTCCGGCGGCGGAAACCAGCTCCGCGACATGTTGCATACGGCTGGCGGTTCCAACGGAGGTGCCGCCAAACTTCATGATTTTCATCTTGTCAAGTTCGTTTCGTTTCAGCCGCAAAGTTAGGTAAAAAATGCGTAATTTTGTAAAGATTTAAATTGGATACATGCAAAGAGTCGTCATAACGGGAATGGGCATCTGGTCCTGCCTGGGAACGGACTTGGAAACAGTCCGGGAGTCCCTGTACAGGGGGAAGTCCGGCATCGTGCTGGATCCCCTGCGGAAAGAGATGGGGTTCCGGTCGGGATTGACCGCCCTGCTCCCCCAGCCGGATCTGAAAAAGGAACTGCCTCGTTCCCAACGCGTTTATATGCCCGAGCCGGCCCAGTATGCCTACTGCGCTACGCGGGACGCCCTGAAGCAGGCCGGCATCGACCAGGATTATCTGGACAGTCACGAAGTGGGACTGCTGTACGGGAACGACAGTACGGCGGACGCCGTGTACAAGTCCATCTCCAGGATCGTGGAGAAGAAGGACACGATGCTGTGCGGGTCCGGGGCCATTTTCCAGTCCATGAACTCCACCGTGACGATGAACCTCGGGGTCATCTTCCATCTCAAAGGCATCAACCTCACCGTTTCGGGGGCCTGCGCCAGCGGATCCCACGCCATCGGCCTCGGTGCCCTGCTAATCCAGAACGGCCTCCAGGAAATGGTCGTCTGCGGCGGTGCGCAGGAGGTCAATCCGGCCGCAACCGGATCATTCGACGGCATTTCCGCCTTCTCAACCCGGGAAGACGAACCCACGAAGGCCAGCCGGCCCTTCGACCGCGACCGCGACGGTCTTGTTCCCGGCGGAGGCGCGGCGACGGTGATTCTGGAAAGTTACGAATCGGCCCGGCAGCGGGGCGCTCCCATCCTGGCCGAAGTCCTCGGCTACGGCTTTTCCGCCAACGGCGACCATATCTCCTCCCCCAATGTGGACGGTCCGGCCCGGTCCCTCGAAATGGCCATCCGGCGCGCCGGCATCGACCTCCGGGAGATCGGATATGTCAATGCCCACGCCACTTCCACCCACGTCGGCGACGCGAACGAAGCCAAGGCCATCGCCCGCGTATTCGGCGAACGCACCGTGCCGGTGACATCGACCAAGAGCCAGACCGGACATGAGATGTGGATGGCCGGCGCCAGCGAGATCGTCTATTCCATCCTGATGATGCAGGGCGGTTTCATCGCCGGAAACATCAACTTCGAGCACCCGGACGAGGATTCGGAAAAACTGTGGATTCCTGCGGAAACCCTTGAACATCCATTCGATACTTTCCTGTCCAATTCCTTCGGCTTCGGCGGCACCAATTCCACGCTCATCGTCCGGAATGCCTGAAGCCGTGGTCATAGGGGCGGGGCTTGGCGGCCTCCTCTCGGGCGTCATCCTGTCCCGGGCGGGCTATCATGTCACCGTCCTGGAGAAAGGGGTCAAGCCCGGCGGCTGCCTGCAGACTTTCACCCGTGAAGGCCTCCGGTTCAATACCGGCTTCCATTCCGTTGCCGGCCTGGAGAAAGGCGGGCCGCTGGAGCGGATTTTCCGGCCACTGGGACTCATGGACCTTCCCTGGGAACGGGTGGAGGAAACCGACGAGATTGTCCTGGACGGCGTTTCACACCGCCTCCCGGAGCTGTCGTACCCGATAGGGAACGCGCTCCGACTCTCCTCCCCGGATGCGACGGAAGAAGAATATGTCCACGTGATGGACCCCTACCGGAAAGGCTCCTGGCGGCTTCCTGCGGGCGATTGGATCGTCGATCGCCTCGCGGGACAGATCCGCGGAGAGATCCGGACCCGATGCGCCGTAACGGCCATCGAGCCGGGCCGTGTCCGGTGCGAAGACGGCCGTTCCTACGAAGGGACGATCATCTCCGACATCCATCCCCGGCTGACTTTCGGGATGTTCCAGGGGCATGTCCGTCCTTCCTACCTGCACCGCCTGCAAGTCCTGGAAGACGGGCCCGGCATCTTCACGGTCTATTGCCAGTTGCAACCGGAAACCCTTCCCTATCGGCCCTGGGACACGACCTACGACGGAAACCTGATGATCCACTACGGGAATCCGGACGGAAAGGGATACGCCCGGAGTGCGGACCTGCTCACCTTCTGCAAGGGTCCCATTCCGGACCGTAACGCGCTGGCAGAAAGTCTAATCCAGCGTATCCCCGGTCTTGCTCCGGCCGTCATGAACTATTGGACCAGTACTCCCGATACCTGGGAACGCTACACCGGAACGCCCGGCGGAACCGCCTTCGGCATCCGGAAAAAGGACGCCTCCTGCTATGTCCATCCCCGGACGCCGGTACCGGGACTCTTCCTGACCGGCCAAAACTGTGGCCTGCACGGGGTGCTGGGCGTATCGGAGACCGCCCTCCTCACTTGCCGGGAGATCCTCGGCGAAACAACCTTGAACCAAATCCTGCAGTCATGAAAACCGCACTCGTCACCGGCGGCAGCCGCGGCATCGGCCGTGCCGTCGCCATCCGCCTCGCCGCGATGGGCTATCACGTCCTCATCAACTATGTTTCCAATGAAAACGCGGCCCGGGAAACGCTGGAAGCCATCGGAGGACAGGGCGAACTGCTCCGGTTCGATGTCGGGAATCCCGAGGCCGTCCATGCCGCCATCGCAGAGTGGCAGGCGGCGCATCCGGAAGATTACATCGAAGTGCTGGTGAACAATGCCGGTATCCGCCGGGACAACCTGATGGTATTCATGGAAAAGGAGGAATGGACCTCCGTCATCGACACCAACCTCGGGAGCTTCTACCACGTCACCCAGGAAGTCCTGCAGCCCATGATCCTGCACAAGTACGGCCGCATCGTCAATGTCGCCTCCCTCAGCGGCATCAAGGGATTGCCGGGCCAGGTGAACTATTCCGCAGCCAAGGGCGGACTCATCGCCGCGACCAAGGCTCTCGCCCAGGAAGTCGCCCGGAAGAAGGTGACTGTCAATGCCGTAGCACCCGGATTCATTACCACCGACATGACGGACGGACTGGATGAGGCCACCCTGAAAAAAGACATTCCGGCCGCCCGTTTCGGACGACCGGAAGAAGTGGCTGCCGCTGTTGCTTTCCTCGCCTCCCCGGATGCTTCCTACATCACGGGCGAGTGCATCAGCGTGAACGGAGGTCTTTACACCTAATCACTTTCCAGATAGAACACGCCGCTGTCGAAGGTCTTGAGAAGGGCGGGATTGAAGCCGCCGTTCATCAGGAAGTCGCCGGTATGGACCTTGCCGGATCCCCACCAGGAGGAATGGTCCACATTGAGTTCGGTCACCTTGTACCGACGGGCCGGATCCAGACCGTCCAGACGGAAGGGATGGGCACCGACGGCACGGTTCTGATACTTGGTGCAGTAGGTAAACACAACCGCACGACGCTGATCCTGAGACACATACATCAAAGCGTAATAATCCCCGTCATAGGGTGAGGCCAGGCGGTACACGTCCCCGGTGAACACCAGGTCGCGGTACTGCTTGTAGGAACGGATGCAGCGGTCCGCAAGGGCGCGCTCCCCTTCCGTCAGGTTCCGGGGCTGGAGTTCCATGCCCAGCCGGCCGGAGCAGGCGATGTCGAAGCGGAACTTCAGGGGCGTCACATTGCCGGTCTGGTGGTTCGGAACGGCGGATACGTGGGAAGCCATCACGCAGGCGGGATAGATGAGGTTCGTCGCATACTGGATGAACACGCGCGTGAAGGCATCCGTATTGTCGCTGGTCCAGATCTCGTTGAAATACTTCAGGGCCCCGTAATCCACCCGTCCGCCGCCGGAAGAGCAGCACTGGACGATGACATCGGGGTATTTTTCGCGCAGCCGGCGCATGACTTTATAGATTCCCTGCGCATACTCCACGAAGAAACGGTCCTGCTCCGCACCCAGGTACTCGCTGCCCGCATTGGCCACGATCCGGTTGCAGTCCCATTTGATGTAGTCGATCTTGTCCGACAGTTGCATCGTGTTGTCGAAGATGCCGAACACGAAGTCCTGCACGGCCGGATTGCTCAGGTCCAGCACCCACTGGTTCCGGCTCTGGTAGATTTCCCGGCCGGGACTCTGTACGACCCATTCCGGGTGCGCGTGGGCCAGATTGCTCTGGGGATTGACCATCTCCGGCTCGATCCAGATGCCGAACTTCAGTCCCTTGTCATGGGCATAAGAGGCCACATAATCAATTCCTTCCGGAAGCTTGGCCGTATTGACTTCCCAGTCGCCAAGGCCGGCATCGTCCCCATTGCGGGGATAGTCCTTTGCGAACCAGCCATCGTCCAGGACGAACATTTCGAGGCCCATGGAGGCGGCATCGTCGATCATCCGGAGCAGGGTTTCCGTCGTGAAGGTGAAGTAGGCGCCTTCCCAGCTGTTCAGGAGCGTGGGATTGACCTGGCCGCCCTGATAGACCCCATAGTTCCGGGCCCACGCGTGCAGGTTCCGGGAAGCCTGACCGGCACCCCGCTGCGAGAAAGTGTAGATGAAATCGGGCGTGACGAAGGTCTGCCCGGAAGCCAGTTTGTAGGCCGATGCATACGGGCTGATGCCGGAGAGGACATTCAGCCGGCCGGATTCGTCCAGTTCAAAGGAGAGGCGGAAGTTGCCGCTCCACGCCAGGGCGCCGGCAACGACCTCGCCGGTCCTTTCTTCCAGCCGGTCGGCATTGAGACTCACCAGGAAGGAGGGGTTGTTGCACTGGGTGACCTGGGTACCCCGGCGGGATTCGATGACCTTGGTATCATGCGTCAGGAGCTCGCCGTCCATCTGCATTTCATCGGCCCAGCCGCCATGGAAATGCGTGAGATAGTATTTTTCAGCCTCCAGGTACAGGGAACCCGACGCATAGTTCTGAAGCTCCACGGCCTGCTTGCCGCCATTCAGGATCTCCGTATGGGTGACGATGACGTCCTCTTTCTGATAAGCGTCATAGACGAGTTTGACTTCCAGAAGCGTAACGTAATCTTTCAGACGGATTTCCGTCGTGATGACATTTCCCTTGTCATGGACCTCATGCCCCGTATAGTACAGTTCCGTATTGTGGTAACCATCGGCGTACCTGACATGGAGAGCCGGTTCCCCGACATACCGGCCACCGGCGGTAGGATAAGCCATGGGGCCGCTGCCGTTGTCGTCGGAACGGTAGGTGGAGAAATCCAGGAAAGCTTCCGGATCGCGGATGAGGGCGCCGTAATGGAGCGTCTGCAGGACACCGTTGTCCTGGACGCGAAGGACAAGCTGGGTCTTGGAGGTGTTTACGGCAATCACCTGTTTCCGGACCGCCGGAATCTCCACGACCGTATGCTCATACGGTTTTTTCTTCTCTTTCCGGGCCGATGCGGAAGGGACCGCCATCAGAAAGACAAGGGCGGTCAGGACGAGGATTCGTGTGTGTTTCATAGCAGGTTCAATCGACAAAGACCATTTCATCAAAGAGATAGGAGGCGTGGCCAATCTGGTCCACGACGAAAAGCAAATACCTGATATCCAGCGAGATATTCCGGCATATTTCCGGATCGTAAGCGATATCGCTCATCGTTCCCTCCCAAACACGGTCGAAGTTGATGCCGATGAGGTTGCCGTCGGCATTGATGATGGGGCTGCCCGAATTGCCACCCGTCGTGTGGTTCGTCGCCAGGAAGCATACGGGCTGGTCGTCATGGCCACCCTCGGCATAGATGTCACGAAGGGTCTGCGGGATATTGTAGTCGAAGATCTCCGGATTGTCTTTTTCGATGATGCCTTTCAGGGTAGAAACGGGATAATAGTAAGCCCCGTCATAAGGGGCATACCCTTTCACCTGCCCATAGGCGATCCGGAGTGTCAGGTTCGCATCGGGATAGAAATCGCGCTGCGGCTCGAAGTCCATCTGCCCCTGCATGTAGGTCCGGTTGGCGACCCGGAGGGCGGCCCCCGTTTCCTGGATGACGGGATAGAGGTCCTTCCGATACCAGTTCAGGAAGGCCTCATACATCACGATGGCAGGATCGGCAGCGACTTCGTCCACGCCGGAAAGCGCTTTCACCTTCTCGCGATCCGTGAATACAGAATGGGCATAAACATCATTCTTCCAATCCGTTATGGATCCATACCGGGCGAGTTGCTGCCGGAACCATTCCGGCTGGGTCTCCACCGGGACATTCTTCTCGAACGAGGTCATCATGGCGACGAACGTTTCCTCGTCAATGGGCTGGTAATAGTCCTTGAAGAAACTGTCGATCAGGTCTTCCGCCGGGTTCCCGGCGCGGAGGCGGGCCTGGATACCGGAGGCGAACTGCAGGAGTTCGATGGCACGGACCGTCTCGTTGTAATATTCATAGGCCAGGTAAGTAGGATTCCGGCGTGCGTAAAGTTCGTGCAGTTTGTCGGTAATGCCTTCGTAGCGCGTTCCTTTCGCCCATTCATCGAATCGACGCTCGAACGCCTGCTTGGAAGCGACGGTGCGCATCCGCTTGATTCCCTTCTCCTCGCCCTGCCACTTCTTCCAGGCGTTGGAGACGGATGCATTCTTGGAGGAATACTGGATCCGGACAGCCTGGGAAGCGGACATATACTTCTTCTGGATGTCCAGCCGCTGGGTACGGAGGGCGATCTTCGCGGGATCGGACTGCTCGGCGACATAGCGGACCTGGTCGGACAGGACATACTCCTGCGTACTTCCGGGACAGCCATAGACGAAGGTGAAATCCCCTTCCTGCACGCCTGCACGTGAGATCTTGAAGAATTTCTTAGGCTGATACGGGACATTGTCCGGGGAATAGTCGGCCGGATTGTTGTCCTTGTCGGCATAAATCCGGAAAATGGAGAAGTCTCCCGTATGACGCGGCCACATCCAGTTGTCGGTGTCGCCGCCGAACTTGCCGATGGAAGACGGCGGGGCACCCACCAGGCGGACATCGCGGAACACCCTGAATACGAAAAGATAATACTGGTTGCCGTAGAAGAGGGCTTCCACATCGGCCCGGAGGCCCTTTGCAGCGTCCGTGGATTCCCGGATGAGCCGGTCGGAATTGACCTTGACGACCGAATCGCGCTGCGCTTCCGTCATCCCGGGCTCATAGCCCTTGAGGACCAGGTCCGTCACTTCGTCCATATGGTCCAGGAAACTGACGGTCAGGCCCTTGTTCGGCAGCTCCTCCTGGCGGTTCATCGCCCAGAAACCATCTTTCAGGTAATCGTGGTCCACGCTGCTGTGGCGCTGGATATAGCTGTAACCACAGTGGTGGTTCGTCAGGAGAAGGCCCTCGTTCGAGACCAGTTCACCGGTGCATCCACCGCCGAACAAGACGACAGCATCCTTGAGTGAAGCCTGGTTCACGCTGTACACATCCTCGGCCGTCAGGCGGAATCCCTTGGCCTGCATGTCCCCGATCCGCTGCCCGATCAGCGCCGGCAGCCACATTCCTTCATCCGCCCTGACAGGCAGGACGAGAAAGATCATACCCAAAACGAATAAGACGGTTTTTTTCATCGATTTCAGTGATTGGTTATCATACAAAGATAATCATTTTCGCACGTTCTGCGACAAAAAAAGGCCCCGGAAGTCATCAGACATCCAGGGCCTCGAAAAACGGCGGCGACCTACTCTCCCAACTGGTGGGTCAGTACCATCGGCGCGGGTGAGCTTAACTTCTCTGTTCGGAATGGGAAGAGGTGGATCCTCACCGCTATAACCACCGCATATATTACTTGAGAGAAAATTTCAATTCGGAGACCTTCCGGTCTTTGGATTCGCAGTCAGATCGCATTTCACGGCTTATCTTTCTCTTAGGAAAGTCTTTCGGGCAATTAGTACAGGTCAGCTGAGGACGTCGCCGCCCTTACACTTCCTGCCTATCAACGTGGTAGTCTCCCACGACCCTCAAGGGAGAATTCATCTTGAAGACGGCTTCGCGCTT
>DETL01000027.1:0-10443 GCA_002361625.1 Bacteroidales bacterium UBA3289
GTCCAACTTTTGGGGGTCACATCACTTGCGGGGTGGCGCTTTTCGTAATCCGTCGATTCCTACCTGACCCTCAGTCGTCTGCCGATCTGGAGGGTAGTGGTTTCCTTGATGCCGTTCAGGCGGCAGAGTGCGCGGACGCTGGTGCCGTTCTTCCGGGCGATCTTGCCGAGGGTGTCGCCGGAGCGGACCGTGTAGTACTTGCGGGCTTTCGCCTCTGCGGCGGCACGGGCGGCCGCTTCCTTCTTGGCCTGCTCTTCGGCGAGGAGGCGCTCTTCTTCATCCGTACGGAAGATCTCGTCTTCGTCGTCGACGGTCTGGACGTAGCGGCTATTGGGGTTGAAATACCAGCTGCGGAAGCGCAGGAGCCGGTGCCTCAGGGTGCCGGTCTCGAAGTCGATGAGCCAGTTCGGGTCGAAGGCGTATCCCTTGTAGCGGGTCTCGAAATGCAGGTGGGGACCGGTGGAGCGGCCGGTGGAGCCGCCGAGGCCGATCACATCGCCCGCGTTCACCCATTGTCCGGGCTCCACGTCCCGGCGGGACATGTGCCCGTAGTAGGTCTCCAGGCCATTGGCATGGCGGATAATGACCAGATTCCCGTATCCGCCCACATAGTCGGAGACGCGGACCTTGCCGTCGAAGGTGGCGTACACCGGCGTGCCGGTCGGGTAGGGAAGGTCGATGCCCTGATGCCGGCGTCCGTGCCGGTAGCCGAACTTGGAGGACGGCGTGGTCTTGTTGGGACAGCAGTAAGAATCCAGCGTGTCCACGATCCACAGCGAGAAGCGGTCCGGAAGGGGTTTCTCGTCGTGATAGGGATTGACGCTGCGGGTGTCCCAGTTCTCGGTGAAGACTTTGTCGTCGGCAAGGGCCTTGGGATCCTTGACGTAACGGAAAGTCCCGTTGCTATAGAGGACGACCTTGACTCCGGGATTTTCGGTGTCCAGCGTGTCGGCATACGGGGTGCTGGTGCTCCGGGCGGAGGCGACGCTCATACGGCCGAAGTCATGGCGGAGCGAGTCCACATCGCGTTCCTCCTGGGCCAGGGCCGGGAAGAAGGGTGCCAGAAAGAGGGATATAAAAATGATCTTCTTGATTCTCATGTGATTACCGGGTTGCGCCGAATCGTGTTTTCAGCAGGTCATCTACTTCTGCGACCTTGCTTTGCAGCAGCGGGTCGGAGGTGGCTTCGCACAGGAAGCGCAGATAGGGTTCCGTGTTGGAGGCACGGATGTTCAGCCACCAGTCGGGGAATTCGATCCGGTAGCCATCGAAGTCCATGAAGGCCGTCGCCTTCTCCGCGGCCATGAAGTGCTCCTTCACGGCGTCCATGGCTCCTTGTTTGTCTTCCACGCGGTAGTTGATCTCGCCGGAGTTCTTGTACCGGGCGATCCGGCCGATGGCGTCGCTGACGGAGAGCCCTTCCTTCTTGAGCCGGGCGATGACGCGCAGGATCAGGATGGCGGCGAGGAGGCCGCTGTCGCTGTAGAAGAAGTCACGGAAATAATAGTGGCCGGCCAGTTCTCCGCCCCAGAGACCGTCGATTTCGCGGAGGCGCAGGGCGGCATTGGCGCGGCCCACCTTCCAGGTGTACATCTCGCAGCCCATGGGTTCGAGGTATTCGCCCACGGCCTTGGAAGACCGGATGTCCTGGATGACCAGCCCCTTCTCGCCCCGTTCTTCCACGAAGTAGTGACCCAGGAGGGCGATCATGAGGTCGGGGGAGATGAAGGTGCCGTGCTCATCCACGAACATGACGCGGTCCGCGTCGCCGTCGAAGATGACGCCCACGTCGGCCTTCGTCTTGACGACGAGTTCCTGCAGGGCGACGATGTTCTTGGCGACCAGGGGATTGGGCTCATGGTTGGGGAAGCGGCCGTCGATGGTGTCGAAGATATAGGCCGGGGCCGATCCGAAAATTTCCTTCGCGAAGAGGTTGGCCATGCCGTTGGACAGGTCGAAGGCGATCCTCAGGCCGCTCAGGTCGCTCTTGTAGCCCATGAGGAACTCCAGGTAGTCCTGGTGGATGCTCTTCTCATAGACATGACCGGGAATGGCGGCCTTCGGGGTGGGCTTTCCGCCCTCGATCCACTCCTGGATGGTTCCCAGTCCGGTGGTAAGACCCACGGGAAGGGCGTTCTCCCGGGAAACCTTCAGGCCGTTGTATTCGGCGGGGTTGTGCGAGGCCGTGATCTGGACGGAGGCCTTGAAGCCGTAGCGGGCCGTCCCGAAATATACGATCGGCGTCGTGGACAGGCCGATGTCATAGACATCCGCACCGGCGTCCGTGATCCCTTTCAGGAGGTACTCGTGGATTTCGTCCGATGATACGCGGCAGTCGCGTCCGACGAGGACCTTGTCGGCCCCCAGCAGTTCAGGAAGGAAATAGCCGACCTGATAGACGGTTTCCTTGTCGAAATCGACGCCATAGACGCCCCTGATATCATAAGCGTGGAATGCTCCCATGTTACTTGAGTTTGCTGTTGTAGTGCGGATGGACCTTCCCCTTGGCGATGTTCTGGAGCTTGCCGGAGATCATCTTCTTGCGGATGGGCGGGACATTGTCCGTGAACAGGTTCCCGTCCAGGTGCGACAGCTCGTGCTGGACCATCCGGGCGGCAAACTTGTCCAGGGTTTCGGTAACCTCCTGGAAATCCTCGTTGTGGTAGCGGATCGTGATCTTCGCGGGGCGGACGACGTCGCAGTACAGGTTCGGGATGCTCAGGCACCCCTCCGAATAGGTGGTCTTCTCTTCGCTTTCCTCGAGGATCTCCGGGTTGATGATCACCCGCTTGAAGCCTTTCAGGTAGTCATAGACATCGGAAACGACATCGCCGTCCACGATGACGACACGCTGGCTCACGCCGATCTGGGGTGCGGCGAGTCCGCATCCGTCGGCCCGTTCCAGGGTGTCCTTGAGATCCTGGATGAGGGATTTGAGCGCTTCTTTCTTTTCCAGGTCGGCCGGCTCCGCTTTCTTGCGCAGCACTTCCGAGCCATATAGGTAAATAGGTTGTATCACGTCAGTAGGTTTCTGTTTATTTCTTTCTTCTTCCCGAAGTCTTCCGGGACCGGTTTTCCGGAACGGAATCAGGATTTACTGCAAAAGTCGCGCCCGAAGTGCGGTCCATGTATCCCTGCAGGATGATGGCCGCGCTGATGCGGTCCACGGATTTCTTGTCCCGGCGGTCCTTCGCCTTCATGCCGCCGTCGATCATCACCCGGTGTGCGAGCACGGAGGTGAACCGCTCGTCCTCCAGGGTGACGGGGATGGCGGGGAAGGCCTTCTCCAGTTGTTTCAGGAACACGTCCACATCGGCCTGCGCCTCGGAAGGGGAGCCGTCCATGTTCACGGGATATCCCACGACAAAGCGTTCGATTGTCTCGTTTTGCGCATAATTTTTGAGATAATCTATTAACTTTGCAGAATCGACCGTTTCCAGGGCAGAGGCGAAGATGCGGAGCGGATCGCTCACGGCAAGGCCGGTGCGTCTGCGTCCGTAGTCGATCCCGATGAGTCTGTCCATAGGATGCAAAGATAACAATTTTTATGGCTAAAGACAATACGCCCCAGAAGGCTCGTAAATACCGCGTGGCTGTGACGGATGCCCTGTCGCACGAACGGCTCTGGTCCACCGTCCTGACCCGGCCCACTCTGGTCACCGCCCTGGTTTCGGGGGCCGTGGTCCTGCTGCTGCTCCTGTTCCTGCTCATCGCCTTTACGCCGATCAGGACCTTCATCCCGGGCTATCCGGACGCGCGGGCCCGCCGCCAGGCCGTGCAGAACGCGATGCGCATCGACTCGCTGGAGACCCGGATCCTCCAGTGGGAACTGTATTCGGAGAATCTCAAGCGGGTGGTTTCCGGCGAGGATCCGCTCCTGCTGGACAGCCTGATCCTCCTCCAGTCTTCCTCCCACAGCGCCGTGGATGCCGCTTATCTGGCTCGCCGCGATTCGCTTTTGCGCCTGCAGGTGGCGGAAGCGGAGCAGTTCGACGTCTCCGGCCCCCGGAGAGAGCTTCCCATCGAAGCCCGGGCTTTCTATACGCCGGTCAAGGGTGTCGTGTCCGAGGGCTTCGAGCGCTCCCTGCATCCTTACCTGGATATCACCGCGCCGAGCGGAACGGCCGTCATGTCCGTCCTGGACGGGACCGTCGTCTTTGCCGGCTGGGACGAGGTGGCCGGCTATACGGTGGCCGTCCAGCACCGCGGGGACATCCTCTCGGTGTACAAGCATAATGAAAAACTTCTCAAGAAGGCCGGGGATGCGGTCAAGGCGGGAACGCCGCTCGCACTCACGGGATCTTCCCGTTCCCTGACGAAGGGCGACCACCTGCGTTTCGAACTCTGGTATGAGGGAGAGGCGGTGGACCCGGCGGCCTATATCAGTTTCTGACCCATGGAAAAAAGGAATATCGCCATCCTGGGTTCCACCGGATCCATCGGTACCCAGACCCTGGACGTCGTCCGGCAGCATCCGGACCGTTTCGACGTGTTTATGATTTCGGCGGGAAGCAATGCGGCCCGCCTGGTCGAACAGGCGCGCGCCTTTCAGGTGAAGCATGCCGTCATCTGTGATGCGGAAAAGTATCCCGAGGTCCGGGAGGCCCTGGCCGGAACGCCTACGCAGGTCCACTGCGGCATCGAGGCGGCCTGCGGCCTGGTGGCGGAAAAGGAGGTGGACATCGTCGTTGCGTCGATGGTGGGTTTCAGCGGCCTGCGGCCTACGCTGTCCGCCATCCGTTCCGGCAAGACCATCGCCCTGGCCAACAAGGAGACGCTGGTGGCGGCGGGTTATGTCGTGATGAGCGAGTCCCGTCGCTGCGGGGCGCCCATCCTTCCCGTGGACTCGGAGCATTCCGCCATCTTCCAGTGCCTGGCCGCGGCGCAGGGGAACCCGCTGGAGCGGATCCACCTGACCGCTTCGGGCGGACCTTTCCGCACCTGGTCCCGGGAGCAGATCGAGGTGGCGGGGAAGGACCTCGCCCTCCGGCATCCCAACTGGAACATGGGCGCGAAGATCACCATCGATTCCGCTACGATGATGAACAAAGGGTTCGAGGTCATCGAAGCCAAGTGGCTCTTCGACGTGGAACCGGAGCGCATCCATGTGGTGGTCCATCCCGAATCGGTGATCCATTCCATGGTGGAGTTCCGGGACGGAGCCGTCATCGCCCAGCTGGGCTGTCCCGACATGCGGGAGCCCATCGCCCTGGCCCTGGCTTATCCCGAGCGACTGCCGCTCAATAACAAGAAGCTGGATTTCAGCGCCTTGGAGCGGATGACTTTCTTCGATCCGGACATGGACAAGTTCCCTTGCCTGCAACTGGCGTTCGACGCCATCGGCCGGGGCGGGAACATTCCCTGCGCCCTCAATGCGGCCAATGAGGCGGCCGTCGCAGGGTACCTGGAGGACCGCATCGGCTTCTACGACATCGCCGCCGTCGCGGCGGAAACGCTGTCCCGCACGGAATTTGTAGCAGAGCCGACGCTGGAGGACATCTTCATCACGAACGATGCCGCCTATGCCCATGCCCGCAGCCTGATATGGTAGCTCTCATCAAGACGCTCCAGGTGATCCTGGCCCTTTCCGTGCTCATCCTCATCCATGAGCTCGGGCATTTCACGTTTGCCAAGCTGTTCCATATCCGTGTGGAAAAATTCTTCCTGTTCTTCGATGTGGGCGGGGTGAAGCTCTTCTCCACCCGGCGGGGTTGGTTTGCGAAGCTCTTCCCGAAGGCGAAAGAATGGGAGACCGAGTACGGGATCGGCTGGCTGCCCCTCGGCGGCTACTGCAAGATCGCCGGCATGATCGACGAATCCCTGGACACGGAATCCATGAAGCAGGAACCCCAGCCCTGGGAGTTCCGGACGCACAATCCCTGGCAGCGCCTCTTGGTGATGTCCGGCGGTGTCCTGTATAATTTCATCTTCGCCATCCTCGCCTATGTCATCATCCTGGACATCTGGGGAAGCGCCTATGTGAAAAACGAGGGCAATGCCGTGTATGTCAATGAACTGGCCTACGAGATGGGTTTCCGTAACGGCGATCGGATCCTCCGGCTGGACGACTATGTCCCCGAGGATTTCGGAATGCTCCAGGTGGACCTGGCGCGGCGGGATGTCCGCAAGGCCACGGTGCTTCGCGGGGCGGATACCCTGGACATTTATATCGACCAGTCCCGGATCGGGGACGTGCTCAATACCCCGGGCATGTTCGACCTCGCGGTCCCTTTCGTCGTGGATACCATCCTGGCGGGGACGCCCAATGAGGGACGCCTCGTGCGGGGGGACCGGGTGCTGACCGTGGACGGCAGGCCGGTGGAGTACCTGCAGGACGCCCGGTCGATTTTCGCGGAACATGCCGGGGGAGAGGTTTCCGTCTCCCTGCTGCGCGGGGCCGACACGCTCCAGGTTCCGCTTCAGGTGGATACCATCGGAAGGGTCGGGGTTTACACCGTGTCTCCGGGCTATGAATATAAGAAGTACTCGTTCCTGGAGGCCATCCCGGCCGGCGTGAAGATGACATTCTCCACGATCGGCGGCTATTTACAGGATCTCAAGCTCGTCGTCACACCCCGGACGGAGGCGTACAAGTCCGTGGGCAGTTTCATCGCCATCGGCCAGGTGTTCCCGGCCGAGTGGGACTGGTACCGCTTCGTGACGCTGCTGGCGCTGCTCTCCATCATGCTGGGCGTGATGAATCTCCTGCCGGTCCCGGCGCTGGACGGCGGGCATATCGTCATCTGCCTGTATGAGATCGTCACGGGACGCAAGCCCAGCGACAAGTTTATCCTGGGCGCCCAGATGGTGGGCATGTTCCTGCTCCTGATGCTCATGTTCCTCGCCTTCGGCAACGATATCGGAAGACTGATCAGATAATCCATTCGCCATATGAAACATTTCGGAAAGATATTCGCCTTCGTGGCGCTCGTGCTCGTCCTTGCCGGCTGCAAGGGGAAGAACCGGGGACCGCTCCTCCCGAACGTGAGCGGCAAGGCCGGCGAGATCGTCGTCGTGATCGACAAGGACAATTGGGAAGGGAACATCGGCACGGCCATCCGCGACTGCCTGGCCGGCGACTGCCCGTACCTGGCGCAGCGGGAGCCCCTCTTCACCCTGGCCAACGTCCCTCCGGGCAGTTTCAACAACATGTTCAGGATGCACCGGAACATCCTGATCCTGAACATCAACCCCCAGAATCAGCAGACGGGGATGATGTACAAGCGGGACCAGTGGGCCCGGCCTCAGAGCGTGGCGCAGGTCAACGCTTTCGACGAGGAGGGGGCGCTGGAGATCCTCGCCGGCGCGGCGGAACAGCTGCCCGAGTTCTTCGAGGCGGCGGAGCGCGACCGCATCATCGCGAATTCCATCCTGTATGAGGAGCTGACGCTCCGGGATCCCGTGGAGAAGATCACGGGCGGCATCCTGCATTTCTCCTCGGGATACAAGCTCAAGAAAGTGACCGACGATTTCTTCTGGGCGGCCGATGAAAAGCAGTACACCAACCAGGTGGTGATGGCTTACCGCTATCCCGTGCCGGAGAATCCCTTCGACGTGGAAAACATCATCGCCAAGCGCAACGAGGTGATGAAGGCCAATGTCCCCGGCATGTTCGACGGTACCTACATGACTACGTCCACGGCCATCCAGCCCACCACCCGCAGCCTGAAGTACCACGGCATCGATTTCGTGGAGACGCGCGGCTTCTGGGAGGTGCAGGGAGACTACATGGGCGGTCCTTTCGTTTCCCACTCCTTCTACAGCCCGGACGGGAAGGACATCATCGTCCTGGAGGCTTTCGTCTTCGCTCCCCGGTACGATAAACGCCAGTATCTCCGCCAAGTTGAGTCCATCTTGTACTCCTTTGAGTGGAAAAATGAAAAATAATTTTGCGTTCCCGGAAATTATTCTTACCTTTGCATTCCCTTAAAACGGGCAATGCCGCGTGAGCGGAACAAAGGACACTTTGGTGGGTTCGTATAACGGTTAGTACTCGGGATTTTCATTCCCGCAATAGGAGTTCGATTCTCCTACCCACTACCAGAAATAAAAAAAATAAAGCAATGGCAAACACGAAATCCGCTCAGCGGGCATCCCGCCAGAACGAGCGTCACAGATTGCATAACAAGTATTATGCAAAGACAACGCGGAACGCGATCCGCGACCTCCGTAACACCACCGACAAGAAAGCTGCCGAGGAAAGCGCCCCCAAGGTCTATGCGATGATCGACAAACTCGCGAAGATCGGCGTCATCCACAAGAACAAGGCCTCCAACCTCAAGAGCGGTCTCCAGGTCTTCATCAACAAGCTTTCGTAAGCTGATCCTTAAGCCGGCCCGGCTTCCATCAAGGGCAATCGGGATGTAGCGCAGTTGGCTAGCGCACTACGTTCGGGACGTAGGGGTCGTCCGTTCGAGTCGGATCATCCCGACACAGGTCAGGAAGAAATTCCCGACCTGTTTCGTTTTTCCTGCGGGAACTGTTGTAATTCCCGAAAAAATAAGTACCTTTGTGGGCTGCCTTTTCCGTAATGGCAGCTGGTTACTGATGTAAAATCCATCCGGTACGACTGGCCCGGAGCTAAAACACGCTGGAACGATATGCTGAATATCTTCTACAGGGAAAACGGAAAGATCTTTGTCTCCCAGTCGGAGAAAGATTTCGCGAAGCTGGATATCGAGAATACCGTCTGGATCGACCTGGTGGATCCAGACGGTACGGAAAAGCGTGCCGTGGAAAGTTTCCTCGGGACGGAGATCCAAAGCCGTGCGCAGGCGGAGGAAATCGAAAGCTCCTCCCGCTATTTCGAGACGGACGACGCGATCTTTGCCAATACCAACTTCCTGACTCCGGGGGCGGAGGAGTACAATATGCAGGCGGTCTCCTTCACCCTGGTGGACCGTACGCTTACGACGCTTCGCGAAGTGCCGCTCCGCAGTTTTACCGAACTGCAGCGACGGCTGCAAGTGAATCCCAAGCAGTATCCTTCCGGTTTCACGGTCTTCGCCACGATCCTGGATCAGCGTGTGGACCTGGATGCGGACATGATCGAGCTCTTGTCCAAGGAGATCTCCCAGTATGCCAAGCGGATCAACGAGGAGGAGGACATCGACCAGGAACTCCTGATCGACATCTCCCAGCTCCAGGAAAACACCATGATGATCCGCGAGAACGTCGTGGATAAGCAGCGCCTGATCTCCAACCTGATGCGGAGCACCAAGGTCCCGTCCTCGCTGGAGCCGCGCCTGAACGTGCTTTTGCAGGATATCTCCTCCCTGCTGAATCACACGAACTTCTGCTTCGAGCGTCTGGAATATCTGCAGGATACGGTCCTGGGTCTGATCAATCTCGAACAGAACAAGATCATGAAGATCTTCACGGTGGTCTCCGTCTTCCTGATGCCGCCTACCCTCATCGCGGGCTTCTACGGGATGAATGTCCGCCTGCCGATGATTGCGGCGGACGAGCCCAATGCGTCCTTCTGGAACTGGATCATCATCCTGGGGGTCATGGGACTGTCGTGCCTGGCGATCTGGTATGTCTTCAAAAAGAAGAAATTGCTCTAGGAAACCGTTTGAAAACCAGAAATTTTTCGTATCTTTGCACGCTTTTCCGGAAGGCGTGCTTTTTTGTCCGTCCGGAAGGCACAAGAAATAATGTTAAACAACTAGTATCCCAACAAAAGTACTATGTCTGAAGAAATCAAGAACGTGGTCGAGGAGCCCCAGGTGAACGAGGCCCCCGTCCAGAAAGAAGAACCCAAGAAGGCCCGTCTGAATGCCTCCGTCGCTCCCGAGGAGTTCGACTGGGATGCGTTCGAGAACGACACCGTCGCCGGTGAGAACCGCGAGGAAGTCGCCGCCCTGTACAACCAGACCCTCCAGAAGGTCACCGAGAACGAGGTGGTCGAGGGTGTCGTCACCGCGATCAACAAGCGCGAGGTCGTCGTGAACATCGGCGCCAAGAGCGAAGGTGTCATCTCCGCCCCCGAGTTCCGTTACAACCCGGACCTCAAGGTCGGTGACAAGGTGGACGTGCTCGTCGAGTCCGCCGAGGACCGCAAGGGCCAGCTGGTCATCTCCCACAAGAAGGCCCGCCAGCTCAAGTCTTGGGATATGGTCAACGCCGCCTACGAGAACAACGAGGTGGTCAAGGGTTATGTCAAGACCCGCACGAAGGGCGGCATGATCGTCGACGTGTTCGGCATCGAGGCCTTCCTCCCGGGTTCCCAGATCGACATCAAGCCCATCCGTGACTACGATGTCTATGTGGATACCAACATGGACTTCAAGATCGTCAAGATCAACCAGGAATTCCGCAACGTGGTCGTCTCCCACAAGGCCCTTCTCGAGGCCGAGCAGGAGGCCAAGCGCGCCGAGCTCATCTCCAAGCTGGAGAAGGGCCAGGTGCTCGAGGGAACGGTCAAGAACATCACCAACTACG
>DETL01000027.1:10481-18701 GCA_002361625.1 Bacteroidales bacterium UBA3289
ACATCACCAACTACGGCGTGTTCGTGGACCTCGGCGGCGTGGACGGTCTCATCCACATCACCGACCTCAGCTGGGGCCGCATCTCCCATCCCGAGGAGGTCGTCGCCCTGGACCAGAAGATCAATGTCGTCGTCCTGGACTTCAACGAGCAGCAGAAGCGCATCGCCCTCGGTCTGAAGCAGCTTACCCCGCACCCATGGGAGAGCCTCTCCGCTGACCTGAAGGTCGGTGACACCGTGAAGGGCAAGGTCGTCGCCATCGCCGACTACGGTGCCTTCGTCGAGGTCGAGCCCGGTGTCGAGGGTCTCGTCCATGTGAGCGAGATGTCCTGGAGCCCGCGCCTCCACAGCGCCCAGGAATTCCTCAAGCTCGGTGACGAGGTCGAGGCCGTGATCCTGACCCTGGACCGCGAGGCCCGCAAGATGTCCCTCGGTCTGAAGCAGCTCACCCAGAATCCTTGGGAGTCCATCCGCGAGAAGTATCCCGTGGGTTCCACCCACAAGGCCACGGTCCGCAACATCACCAACTTCGGCGTGTTCGCCGAGCTGGAGGACGGTGTCGAGGGTCTGATCCACATCAGCGACCTCTCCTGGAACAAGCTCAAGCACCCCAG
Organism: Bacteroidales bacterium UBA3289; assembly: GCA_002361625.1. GTDB lineage: Bacteria > Bacteroidota > Bacteroidia > Bacteroidales > UBA932 > Cryptobacteroides. Next base: position 11,095 of record DETL01000027.1, read on the forward strand.
CGAGCTCGTCGCCAGCGGTGACGTCATCGACGTCGTCATCCTCGAGTTCGACGAGAACAACCACAAGCTCAGCCTGGGTCACAAGCAGCTCACCCCGAACCCTTGGGACGAGCTCGAGGCCAAGTACCCTGTGGGTACCGTCGTGGACGCCACCGTCGTCTCCACCGGCGACAAGGGCGTGACCGTGAAGTTCGAGGACGGCACCGAGGCCGTTGCCTTCAACCGCGAGATGGTGAAGGAAGACGGCAAGCAGGCTGTCGTCGGTGAGACCCTCCCGGTGAAGGTCGTCGAACTCCGCCGCAGCACCCGCACCGTGCGTGTGTCCCACCTCCGCACCTATCAGGAGGCCCGCGCCGCCCGCGAGAACGCCGAGGCCGACAACACCAAGAAGGCCATCAAGAAGGTGAACAGCACCGTCGAGAAGACCACCCTCGGTGACATCTCCGCCCTCGCCGCCCTCAAGGACAAGCTCGAGAAGGGTGAGTAATCCACAGAACTCCTTTACGGTCACCATGCTTGGCACCGCTTCGGCGATGCCCGTGGAAAGCCGGAACCAAAGCGCCCAGGCACTGCAAGTGCATGGGCGCTTGTTCCTTGTGGACGCCGGGGAAGGCGTCCAGCAGCAGATGGTGAAGTACCATGTCCCCATGTCCAAGCTGGAGGCGGTCTTCATCTCCCATGTGCACGGCGACCATGTCTATGGCCTGTTCGGCCTGCTCTCCACTTTCGGGATGGGCGGCCGGATGGTGCCGCTCCATGTCTATGGGCCCGGGAACCTGCGTCCCTTCATCAATTTCTTCCTCTCTTATAATGAGTGGCTTCCCTATGAAATTGTCTTCCATCCCGTAAACACCCGTTTCCCGGAGACGATTTTCGAGACGAAGTCCGTGACCGTGACGGCCTTCCCGCTCTTGCACGGAATCGAAACCTACGGCTATATCTTCCGGGAAAAAGAACCGCAGTGGAATATCCGGAAGGAATGCATCGGGGAATACGGGCTTACCCTGACCGAGATCGGAACCCTCAAGCGGGGAGAGGACGTCGTCCGGGAGGACGGAACCGTCATCCCGCTGGCCGAGGCGGCGTACAAGCCCTTCGTCCCCCGGAGCTATGCCTATGCTTCCGATACGGCCGTTTTCCCCGGCGAAGCGGAAGTTCTGAAGGATGTGACCGTGCTTTACCACGAGGCGACTTTCCTCCAGGAGCATGAGGACAAGGCAGCCTCCCGCTTCCACACCACGACGCTGCAGGCCGCGCAGGTGGCCCGGGATGCCGGCGTCTCGAAACTCCTGATCGGCCATTATTCCTCCCGCAACCTGGACCACCGCCTGTACGAGGCCGAGTGCCGGACGGTCTTCCCCGAAACTTACGCCGCGTCGGACGGAGACGTGTACGAAATCTGAAAATAATGCGTATCTTTGACTAGTTGAAGTCAGAGATATGAAGAAGGTTATCCTTGCATGCGCCCTGTTCCTGGGACTTGCGGCCTCCGCGCAGCGGGAGGGCCAGTCACCGCAGGAACGCTATATTTCCCGTTATGCCACCATCGCGGTCAATGAAATGTACCGCACCGGTGTTCCTGCCAGCATCACCCTGGCCCAGGGCATCATCGAATCGGCCTCCGGCGCTTCCACGCTGGCGACGAAAGGCAACAATCACTTCGGCATCAAGTGCCACAACAGTTGGCACGGACGGACGATGCGGGCCGACGACGACCGGCGGAACGAATGCTTCCGTGCTTACGATTCCGCGGAGGAAAGTTTCCGGGACCATTCCGATTTCCTCCGTTACCGGGACCGCTACAAGTTCCTGTTCGATTTCCAGACGGTGGATTACAAGTCGTGGGCATACGGCCTCAAGCAGGCCGGTTATGCGACGGACCCTTCCTATGCGGCGAAACTAATCAAGTGCGTGGAGGACTATGATCTCGGGCGCTTTGACCGGATGACCGTGGAGGAAGCGATGGCCGAGGGTGGTGCCGAGGCGGAACATCCCATGGCGGCTGTTGCCCAGGAGCAGATCCCCGAGTCCCCCCTCAAGATCGAGGCCGGCGAGATTTACACCGGGGCTTCCGGTGAAGAGTACCGGTTCTCCCTGACCCGGACCCTCTATTCCAAGAACGGCGTTCCTTTCGTCTATGCCGTGGAAGGGGAGACTTACGCCACGCTCGCAAAGCAGTATCATTTGCTGGAGCGGGAAATCCTGAAATTCAACGATGCGGCGAAAGGCTCGGAACTCCATGCCGGTGACATCGTGTACATCGAGCCCAAGAAGGCCAAAGCTTCGGCCGGTCTGGACAAGTACATCGTCGGGGAGGATGCGGAATCCTTCCATACGATCTGCCAGCGTTTCGCCGTGAAGGAGAAGGCCATCCGGAAGCTGAACGGTTTCCAAGCAGGCTATCAGCCCCGGGAAGGGGATGAAATCATCCTGCGACCGGAATCCAAACTCAGGAAGTTATGGAAAAGACGGTAAGGAAGAAGGGGATATGGGCCCTGGCCGCCATCGGCCTGGTCCTCGCCCTGGTGGCGGGCATCCGTCTGTATGGTGCCTTCTACGACCGGAAAATGCCCAATTTCTCCGGGACCTATGAGTTCTTCGTCCGCCCCGGGATGGAGCCGTCCGCCGTCGTGGACACCCTCCTGCAGAGCGGTATCGTCCTGAACGCCCGCAGCCTGCAACGCACCCTGGATCCGCTCAAGTCGATGAAGGTGGGCCATTATACCGTGGACCGGAAATCCTCCAGCAAATATGTGGCCCGGATGCTTGCCAACGGCTGGCAGACGCCGGTGAACCTGACGCTTTCCGGAACCATCCGGACGCCGCAGGTCCTCGCCCGGAAGATCGGAAACCAGATGCTTGCGGACAGCGCCGCCGTGGCGGAGTTCGCCTTGTCGGCGGATTCCCTGTCCCGCTACGGGATCCCTCCGTCCCTCCTTTTCACCATCGTCATCCCCGATACGTATCAGGTGACCTGGACATCTTCCGTCCGGGAGATCTTCGATCGTTTCAAGAAAGAGGCCGACGCCTTCTGGACCGAGGAGCGGGTGAAGCTGGCGCGTGACCGGGGGCTTGACCCCGTCGGCGTCTCCACCCTGGCGTCCATCGTGGATGGCGAAACCCAGTACGGCCCCGAGCAGCCTACGGTGGCCGGCGTGTACCTGAACCGGCTCCGTCTCGGAATGCCTCTCCAGGCGGACCCTACCGTCGCCTTCTGTTTCGATTACAGTCTCAGCCGCATCCTTACGCGGCACCTGGAGGTGGACTCGCCCTATAACACCTACCGGTATGCCGGTCTTCCTCCGGGCCCCATCTCCTGCCCTCCGAAGAGTTGCCTGGAGGCTGTCCTCCATGCGCAGAACCATCAGTACCTTTATTTCTGTGCCGATCCTTCCTTCAACGGAACCCACCGCTTTGCGGCGACTTACACCGAGCATCTGAATAACGCCCGTGCCTTCCAGCGTGCGCTGGATGCGCGGACCAAGAAATGATCCCTATGGATGACGGACTGTTCACCAATTACTCCCCGGAAGGCCGCGCGCTCATCCGGAAGGCATACGACTTGGCAAAGAGCGCCCTCGCCGGCAAGACCCGCTCGGACGGGTCGCCCTTCATCGGCCATCCCCTTGCTGTCGCAAAGATCGTCTCCGACGAGATCGGTCTTCCGCCCGAATGCGTTGCGGCCGTATTCCTGCATGAAGCCTGTACGGCTGGGGAAGGGGAGGTGGACATCCGTTCGCTGAAGCTGGACGAGAGTGTCTATAAGATGGTGGATGGCCTGAACAAGATTTCCACCATCAAGCCCAAGGATACCCGGCTGGAGGCGGAGAACTACAAGAAGCTCATCATCCAATACTCGACGGATCCCCGTGTGACGGTCCTCAAGCTGGCCGACCGGCTGGAAGTCATGCGCTCCCTGTCCATTTTCCCGAAATCCTCCCGCGAGCGGAAGGTTCTGGAAACCCTGATGCTGTACATTCCGCTGGCGCACCAGCTGGGCCTGTACAACATGAAGCGGGAGATGGAGGATATCTACCTGAGCTATGCGGAGCCGGAGCAGTACCGCCTCATCACCAACAAGCTCAAGGCGACGGAGAAAGATCGGGAAAAGCTCATGGCGGAGTTCATCGAGCCGCTCAAGGTCAAGCTCTCCGAAGCCGGTATCCGCTATAAACTGAAGATCCGTACCAAGGCGGCTTATTCCATCTGGTGCAAGATGGTCAAGCAGAAGGTCCCTTTCGAAGGCGTCTTCGACGTCTTCGCCATCCGTTTCATCATCGACTGTCCCGAGGACATCAAGCTGGAACGGGAACTCTGCTGGAAAGTCTTCGGATTCGTGACGGAGGAATATGAGCAGGATACCAAACGGCTCCGGGACTGGGTGACCAATCCCAAGACCAACGGATACGAGTCCTTGCACATCACCGTCAAGAACAAGGAAGGTGCTTACGTGGAGGTCCAGATCCGGACGCGCCGGATGGACGACATCGCGGAGAACGGCTTTGCCTCGCACTGGTCCTACAAGGGGATCAAGCGGGAGGAAACGATGGACAAGTGGCTGACATCCGTGCGCTATGCCCTGGAGCATCCGGATACGGACAGCCCCGAGGAACTGCCTCAGCCGCCCACCAAGGACATTTTCGTCTTCACCCCTACCGGAGAGCTCCGGATCCTTCCGGCCGGAGCCACCGTGCTGGATTTCGCTTTCAGCATCCATACCGGCATCGGCCAGCATTGCGTCGGGGGAAAGGTCCATGGGAAGCCGGTCCCCATCAAGGAAGCCCTGCATACCGGTGACGTCGTGGAGATCCTGACGGCGAAGAATCAGCGGCCGGCTCCCGACTGGATCGGCTGGGTCGTGACGACCAAGGCCCGCCAGAAGATCAAGCAGGCCCTCAGCGAAGGGGAACAGAAGCTCGCATCCGCCGGACGGGAACTGCTGGAACGCCGTCTGAAGAACTGGCGGCTCACCTTCCCCGACGAGATGCTCACGGAGATGATGAAGAAGCGCAGGATGTCCAGTGTCAATGCCTTCTTCGCCGCCGTGGGAGACGGTACCATCGATGTCAACGAGATCAAGGAATACATCCTGACGGAAGAACAGCGCCACCGGGAGGCCATGGAGGCCGCTCAGGCCCAGGAGCAGGCCAAGTCCCGCCGGCTGGAGACATCCTCCAAGGACGATATCCTGGTCCTGAACGCGAAGGACCTGAAAGGTCTGGACTACCGGATGGCCAAGTGCTGCAACCCCGTTTTCGGGGATGATGTCTTCGGTTTCGTCACCCGGGAAAACGGCATCAAGATCCACCGGATCACTTGTCCCAACGCCTCACGCCTGATCGAGACGTATCCTTATCGCATCCAGAAGGTCCGGTGGGCGGATACCCCCTCCAACGGTTCCTTCCAGGTCACGCTCAAGATCACGACCGACCAGGAAAGCGAAGCCCTGAACAAGATCATGGAGGTCGTGGGCACCTTCAAGGCTTCCATCCGCACCTTCAACGTGCAGGAAAACCAGCGCCAGGGCACGTACGATATCGTCATGAAGATCCTCGTTCCCTCGAACATGGAACTGGACAAGATCCTTTCCCAGATCCGGGCCCAGAAGCATGTGCTGAAGGTGAACCGGGTGTAAGCTAGTCTTTCCAGACTTTCAAGTACTCCTGCAAGGCCCACATCTCGTCGCGGTAACGGGCGGCGGCGGTGAAGTCGAGGTCGGCGGCGGCTTTCTGCATCTTGCGTTTGGCCTCGTCGGCCGCCTTCTCCACCTGGGAACGGGACATGGAGCGGATGACCGGGTCTTGGAGGACGGCGGCGAGGTCGGCCTGGATGTAACCGTCCACATAGGCGGAAGTCCCTTCCCGTTTGGCGTCATGGCCGAGACCCACGGAAACCGTGCCGCGTCCGAGGTCGGAGGGATTGGGCACGTAGGTGGGGGCGGAAACGGAATCCTCGGCGCTGACATGGCCGGTAACCGTGTTGCGGAGACGCGGATTCATCGGCTTTCCCGTTGCGGAGGAGGAGAGCCCGCCGCCTTCGTTCAGGAAGCCGCTCACATGCGTCGTATCTTCCTTGGAGGTCACGAGTTCGGACATGAGGATATTCGAACGGACCTGGACCTGCTGGGGGACGATTCCGTGCAACTGATTGTATTCCTGCTGCTTGATGCGGCGCCGGTTGGTTTCCCGGATGGTTTCGTCCATGGACTGGGTGATCGTGTCGGCATACATGATCACCAGACCGTTCACGTTACGGGCGGCGCGGCCGGCCGTCTGCGTCAGCGCGCGACCGCTCCGGAGGAACCCTTCCTTGTCCGCATCCAGGATGGCGACGAGCGAGACCGTAGGGATATCCAGTCCCTCGCGGAGAAGGTTCACGCCGATCAGGACGTCGAACATCCCGTTCTTGAAGTCTTCGATGATTTCCACGCGTTCGGCCGTGTCTACATCCGAGTGGATATACCGGCAGCGGACGCCCATCCGGCTGAAATAGCTGTCCAGCTCTTCGGCCATACGCTTGGTGAGCGTGGTCACGAGGACGCGTTCGTCCACCTCCGCCCGTTTGCGGATCTCTTCCATCAGGTCGTCCACCTGGTTCTGGGTGGGCCGCACTTCGATGGGCGGATCCAGCAGGCCGGTCGGACGCACGATCTGTTCCACGACAAGGCCTTCCGACTTTTCCAGCTCGTAATCCGAGGGGGTGGCGCTTACATAGACGGTCTGTCCGGTGACTCCTTCGAATTCGTCGAAGGTCAGCGGCCGGTTGTCCGCCGCGGCAGGCAGCCGGAAGCCGTATTCCACCAGGGTGGCCTTGCGGGAGTGGTCGCCGCCGAACATCGCGCGGATCTGCGGCAGGGTGACATGGCTCTCGTCGATGAAGCAGATGAAATCGTCCGGGAAATAGTCGAGGAGGGTGAAAGGACGCTGCCCCGGTTTCCGTCCGTCGAAGTACCGCGAATAGTTCTCCACGCCCGGGCAGTAGCCCATTTCCTTGATCATTTCGATGTCGTATTCCACCCGCTGTTTGAGGCGCTTGGCCTCCAGGAATTTGCCGATGCTCTCGAAATACTCGATCTGGGCGACGAGGTCGTCCTGGATCTGGCTTACCGCCTTTGCGCCCTTTTCCTTGGACGTCACGAAATTCTTGGCCGGATACAGGTCGATCTTGTCCAGTTCTTCGAACCGCGCCCCGGTTACGGGATCGACGAGGGAGATGCGGTCCACTTCGTCGCCGAAGAATTCGATCCGGGCGGCGTAGTCGGCACCCCCCAGGAAAATGTCCACCGTATCGCCCCGTACCCGGAAGGAACCGCGTTTGAAATCGGTTTCCGTCCGGTAATAAAGGGCGTCCACGATCTTGTACAGGAGCCGGGTCATGGACATGGCCTCTCCCTTGTGCACCGTGACGGTCTGGTCGTGGAAATCATCCGGATTGCCGATGCCGTAGAGGCAGGAGACGGACGAGACGACGATGACGTCCCGGCGCCCCGACATCAGGGCCGATGCCGCACTGACGCGCAGCTCGTCAATCTTGTCGTTGATGCTCAGGTCCTTTTCTATATAGGTATCGGTCGTGGGAATATAGGCCTCCGGCTGATAGTAATCATA
>DETL01000027.1:18737-24642 GCA_002361625.1 Bacteroidales bacterium UBA3289
TAGTAATCATAATAGGAAACGAAATACTCCACGGCGTTGTGCGGGAAAAACGCCTTGAACTCACCGTACAGCTGGGCGGCCAGGGTCTTGTTGTGGCTCAAGACCAGGGCAGGGCGCTGGAGACGCTGGATGACATTGGCCATCGTGAAGGTCTTTCCGGAGCCGGTGACGCCCAGCAAAGTGACGGCATCCACACCGTCCTGGAGGGCCTTGCACAGGCCGTCGATGGCTTCGGGCTGATCCCCGGACGGGCGGTAACTGGACTGCAGATCGAATTTCATGACACAAAGATACACCTATTTCCGCATTAAAGAAATCGCTGAATATTTTGCAGGTTGAAAAAAAAGAGTTAAATTTGTGTGTTATTGGTGAAGAAGAGCCAATTACTTAGTGTGACAACATTTAACTCTTTTATTTATGAAAGGTATCAAATTATTTGGAATTCTTGCTGTTGCAGGACTTCTCGTGTCCTTCGGTGCTTACGCCCAGGAGGACAACAACCGTAACGAAGACGGTACCGTCGCCCGTGGTCCTTATCTGACCAACGGTGCTTTCGACAACACGTTCATCGGCCTCGGCGCCGGTGTCAATTCCGTCATTGAAAAGGGTTACGGCATTGGTAAGTTCGGTCTTGCCACCGACCTCAACTTCGGTAAGTGGTTCACCCCGTCCGTCGGTGCCCGCGTTGGCTGGCACGGTCTGAAGAACACCTCCAAGAGCGGTGAGTTCGACAAGGCTGCTTTCAACTATGTCCACGCCGACTTCCTCTGGAACCTCTCCAACAGCTTCGGTGGCTACAAGGAGACCCGTTTCTGGGACATCATCCCCTATGTGGATGCTGGTCTTCTTCTTGTCAAGCACCATGGCCTCAAGAGCTTCGACCAGGAGCTGGGTGCCGGTGTCGGTATCCTCAACGAGTTCCGTCTCGGTGACCGCGTGAACCTCAACCTCGACCTCGGTATCATCGGCAGCCGTGCCGAAGCTTTCCAGATGAACGGCTTCGTCAAGCGCTATGTCGGCTTCCCGACCGCCACCCTCGGTCTGTCCTTCAACCTCGGCCGTACCGGTTTCGACCGCTACGCTTCCGTCATCCCTGTGGTCGTTCCGCTTCCTTTCACCGAGGCCGACTACAACAACCTGAAGAACAAGGTGGCTGCCCTCGAGCGTGAAAACGCCCAGCTCAAGAACAAGATTGCCGACCTGGAGAACCAGCTCGCTCCGTTCAAGAACCTCGTCGATGGTCAGACCTACCTCTTCCAGAACGGACGCTTCACCGCCGTCGAGGCCAAGGTCGCTTCCCCTGCTACCGTTTACTTCGACCTGGGCTCCTCCAAGCTCTCCCAGCGTGAGAAGGCTCATCTCGAGTACTTCGCCGGCAACGTGGTCGATGGTAACACCAAGCTCCTCCTCACCGGTTCCGCCGACAAGCAAACTGGTACCGCCCGTGGCAACCAGAAGCTCTCCGAGCAGCGTGTCGAGACCGTGAAGAACCTCCTCACCAAGCTTGGCGCCGCCGCCGGTAACATCGAGACCGTCGCTAACGGTGACACCAAGAACATCTTCGACACCCCGGCCAAGAACCGCTGCGTCGTCATCGAGGTGAAATAAGTTTTAAGAACCGATATTTCTGATAAGGTCGACTCATAAGAGTCGGCCTTTTTTTTGTCCCGCGCTCAGCCTATCCCCCTGTTCGTCAATCTCTTGATCGCCGGTCTATGTCCCTTTTGGGACACAGACCGAAAGGTAAAAGTCGAAGAGTCAGGTGGATAGCCGTATGTCTGTGTCCTTTTTGGGACATAGACATACAGTTACTGAGCGAGCTGTCAGGGAGTTGAGCGTCGCTCTCTGTCCCTCTCTCTGGATGCAAAAAAACCGGCCCGGGAACGGGTCGGTTTTCGTTAGGGGATATTCGATAGCTCGGGACTATTTCCGGCCTCTGCGGCTCTTCTTGCGGCGGTTCTTGGCAGCGTTGGCGAAGAAGGCGAAGGCGGCGATGGCCACGGCAACGAGGCCGATGAAGATGTAGGTGAAGGCGTTGGCGTTGTCACCCTTGACGCGGGACCACATTTCAATCAGCTTGCCGGTGTTCTCGCCCCAGTCGTGCTCCTGGGTGGAACGGTCGATGTCGGCCTTGTCCGGATAGAGGACCGGGTTGGCGCAGACGGCGGTATCGGCCGGGGAGAAGAAGTAGGAGAGGTCGAGCGGCTCGTATGCCTCGTCGGTGAAGGCGTCACGGACTTCCGGAGCACCGCTGACAGACACGTAGCCGGTCACTTCCACGTTGCGGATGACGATGTCCGGACGGCTCATGAAGTTGATCCAGTACTTGGCGGCCTTGACGTTCTGCGCGTACTTCGGGATCACCCAACCGTCGAACCAGACGGTGAAGCCTTCCTTCGGGAGGGCATAGCGGAGATCCACGCCGAGCTCGGCGGCCTCGTCGATAGCCCATACGCCGTCACCGCTCCAGGTAAGGTTCACGTACCCGAGTTCCTGGACCATCTGGTCCTTGCCGAAATCGGCCTCCCAGCCAGCCACGAGGGGCTTTACTTCCTTCATGTAGTCCTCCACGGCGGCGATGTCCGCGTCGGAGGTGTAGTTCATGAGCCCGTCCATCGTGACGGAGCCGTCGGCAATCTCCTTCTCCTTGATTTTCAGGATGATCTGGGAATAGACGTCCCGGGCGGAGTCCTTGATGAAGATGCGGTCGGCGAACTTGGGATTCTTGATGATGTCCCAGGTGGAGGCTTCCTCGTCCGTCACGTACTTGGCGTTGTACAGGATGCCGGTCGTGCCCCACATGTAGCCCACGGAGTAGTCGTTGGCATTCTTGCCCTTGCCGTCCATCTTGTCGAAGCAGGCCCGGATGTAAGGGGAGAGGTTTCCGTCGATATAGTTGGGCGTGGAACCGAAGTCACGGTCCAGCGGGAGCAGGAGGTCGCTCTGGAGCATGCGCTCGATGATATAGTCGGACGGGCACACGACGTCATAGTCTTCGTGTCCCTTCTCGATCTTGGAGAGCATGGTCTCGTTGATGTCGAAGGTCTGGTAGATGACCTTGACTTTCTCACCGGTCTGCTCCTCATACCACTGTTCGAATTCGGGGATGACGGACTCGTCGATGTAATCGGACCAGTTGTAAACCTTGAGGACCTGGGTGCGGTCCTCGGAGCAGCCGGCGAGTACCAGAGCGGCTGCAAGTGCGATCAGGATTCTTTTCATTTGTTTTCGTTTTGTTTCTGGAGTCGGTCCTGGCGGACGTTGATGATCACGAGGAGGATGAGGATGACGAGGAAGATGAGCGTCATCAGCGGGCGCAGCTCAGGGGTGAGGCCGCCCTTCCGGGCATCCGTATAAATATAGGTGGAGAGGGTGTCCAGGCCGATGGTGCCGCGCGTGAAGAACGTCACGGCGAAATCGTCCAGGGACATCGTGAAAGCGAGGATGAAGCCGGATACCATGCCGGGCTTGAGCTCGGGAACCAGCACCTTCCAGAGGGCCTGGGACGGCGTGGCGCCGAGGTCCAGGGCGGCCTCGTAGATGTTCGGATTCATCTGCTGGAGCTTCGGAAGCACACTCAGGACCACATAGGGAGTGCAAAAAGTGATGTGCGCCAGGATGACGGTCACATATCCCTGGCTGAAGTGCAGGAAGACGAACAGCAGGAACAGCGAGACACCGGTGATGATGTCCGGGTTGATCATCGGGATGTTGTTCAGGAAGGACACGACCTTCTTCTTCCGTCCCTTGAGGTTGTGGATGCCGATGGCGGCGACCGTTCCCAGGAGGGTGGAGAAGGCGGCGGCGATGAGGGCGATCAGGACCGTATTCTCCACGGCGGCGAGCAGCGAGGCATTGCCCTGCATCTGGCCGGTCAGGAGATTCCGGTACAGGTGGGTGGAGAATCCCTCCCAGCTGCCCAGCACCTTGCTCTCCGTGAAGGAGAAGACGGCGATGAACACCAGCGGGGCGTACAGGAGGATCAGGAGGATCCACAGATAGAGTCTGGCGAAAAACTTACCCATACTAGATCAGCGCTCCTTCCGCTTGCTCCTTGTCCTTGTCGAACAGGGTGGTGATACCGATGATGATGAGCATGATGAATGCCAGGGCCGCACCGTAGTTCCACATGGAGGAGTTGATGTTCTCCTGGATGATGGTACCGAACAGCTTGATCTTGTTGTTGGTGAGGAACTCGGAGATGGCGAAGGTGGATACGGTTGGCATGAACACCATCAGGATGCCGGAAGTGACGCCGGGCATCGAGAGGGGAACGGTGACCTTCCAGAAGGCCTTCCAAGGCGTTGCGCCCAGATCCACGGCCGCCTCCGCATAGGACTTGTCCATTTTGGCGAGCACGTTGTAGATCGGGTAGATCATGAACGGCAGGTAGTCATAGACCATACCGAACAGGAGCGTGCCCTTGCCCAGGGTGACGCCCAGCATCGTGAAGAGCTGGGCCGTAGCGAGGGTGCGCATGAGGGCGTTGATCCACATCGGCATGATGAACAGGACGATCGTGACCGCGCTCTTGTTGTACTGCTTGTTCGCGAGGATCCAGGCGGCGGGATAGCCCAGCAGGATGCAGAGGGCCGTGTTTTCGAGCGCCACCTCGATGGAGACGGCGAAAGTCGAAAGCGCGTCCTTGTCCGTGAAGAACTTCGCGAGGTTCCCGAGGGTGAAATGGCCCTGGCTGTCCTGGAAGGCATAGACCATGACCAGCACCAGCGGGAGTACGACAAAGAAGACGAGGAAGACGACGTACGGAATGCTCCAGTTGCTTCTCTTACCCATCTTTCCTGGAGATCTTGATACCCTTGTCAGCGATGAACCGGATGCCCACGAGGTCGCCCTTGTCCCAGATGTCGTTCGTATCGACCCAGAGGAAATCGCCCGCGTCGGTCTTGATGGTCAGGTGGTAGTGGTCACCCTTGTACAGGATGAAGTGGACTTCGCCGTCCAGGACGCCGTCGTCCAGGTTGTCCAGCAGGTCCACGGCCTCGAAGGGGACTTCGACCCGGACCTCGGTGCCGGCCTCGAAACCGCTCTTGAGCGGGAAGTCGGCGCCCAGCAGACTGACGGTCTCCTCGTCCTTCACCGTGCCGTACAGTGTGTTGCAGGTGCGCTCCTTCTTCATGACCTGGATGTCGTCCGGGTCGATGTACAGGCGCACGGTGCTGTCCACGGGATAGGCGTCGTAGTCCTGGATCATCAGCTCGTTGCCGGTGTCCGTGTCCACGAACATCTCGTAGTGCACGCCCTTGAAGGTGCAGGACTTGACCTTGGCGGTAAACTGGGTCTTGCTCTCCTCGGTGGTGAAGTAGATGTCCTCCGGACGGACGACCACGTCCACGGAGACGTTCTCGCCGAATCCTTCGTCCACGCAGTCGAACTCGTGGCCCATGAAGGCGACGCGACGGTCGCGGATCATCGTGCCGTTGAGGATGTTGGACTCGCCGATGAAGTCCGCGACAAAGGAGTTCACCGGCTCGTTGTAAATGTCCACGGGGGTGCCGATCTGCTGGATGCGGCCCTCGTTCAGGACGACGATCGTGTCGGAGAGGGTGAGGGCCTCCTCCTGGTCATGCGTGACATAGATGAAGGTGATGCCCAGCTTCTTGTGCATTTCCTTCAGTTCCGTCTGCATGTCCTTGCGCATCTTGAGGTCCAGCGCGGCAAGGGGCTCGTCCAGGAGGAGCACCTTGGGCTGGTTCACGATGGCGCGGGCGATGGCGATACGCTGCTGCTGGCCGCCGGAGAGGGTGTCCACGTCGCGGTCCTCGTAGTCGGACATGGCGACGAGCTTGAGCACCCGGCGGACGCGCTTCTCGATCTCGTCCTCGGGCACTTTCTTGAGCTTGAGGCCGAAGGCGATGTTGTCATACACGTCCAGGTGCGGGAACAG
>DETL01000027.1:24684-40120 GCA_002361625.1 Bacteroidales bacterium UBA3289
GCGTAGCGCTGGAACACGGTGTTCAGCGGGCGCTCGTGCGGGGGAATGCCGGCGAGCTCCTTGCCTTCCATGAGGATGGATCCTTCGTCCGGCTGCAGGAAGCCTGCGATCATCCTCAGGAGCGTGGTCTTTCCGCAGCCCGAAGGGCCCAGGAGGGTGAGGAACTCACCCCGGCGGATATACAGGTTGATGTCCTCCAGGACCTTCTTGTCGCCGAAAGCCTTGGAGAGATTCTTGATTTCGATGATTTTCTCCATTCCCTAGAAAATGCTGATATTGTACAGGATTCCGAGGGTCAGGGAAGCGAAGGAATAAGCGTGGTCGTAGGATGCGACGGCGTGGACGCGGAGGTCGCGGCTGTCGCGGATCGGGAACCAGTGCAGGGCAAGTCCGCCCCACATCCGGTTGAAGTTGACTCCCTCGATGGCATGATTCTCATAGCCGCCCTTGGCGAGGATGTCGAACTGCTCGGAGGGGGAGAAGGTCACGACGGGCATGACCGTGATGCCCTTCATGAGGAGCGCGTCCTCGTCGCCCACGGTGGTGAAGGCGTCCAGGCCCACGGTCCAGCTTTCGAAGTTGAGGCGCTGGCCCAGGGCGATGACGGGCTGGAACTGCCCCTTGTCCACACCCACTGCCGTGGCGCTCCAGATGGTTTCCAGCGGGCCGTGCTCGCCCCGCCACTCGAAGGAGTAGTTGAAGAGCTTGCTGGCAAAGGGACGCTCGCCGTAAGGGGAAGTGGAGAACTGGAAGCTGAAGGTGTCGCTTTCGGAAGGCATGGTGAAAGCCGCCTTGGCGCCCCACTGGTAGCAGGAGAAGTTCTGCCAGAAGCTGGAGACGAGGGAAGGATGGACCTCGAAGTCGTAGTCGTCGAACTCCAAACCGCCGGTGGTAACCATGTCCTTGCCCAGGGTGAAGGCGAATCCACCGATCTCATAGGTCAGGTACGCCCAGTCCACCCAGTTGGTGTTGTCGGAATAGAAAGTGCTCTTATAGAGCTGCTTGGTGCTGTCGAAGACATCGTGGACGGAGTCGAAGGCCGCCCAGTGGTTGCAGATGCTGAAGGAGAGGTTTTCGGTCAGATTGCCTTCGAACAGGGAATAAAGAGATGTATTGCCGAGTGTGAATTCGCTTCCACCGCCTTTTTCCGTGGGAAAAGTAGGATTGAGGTCAAGTCTCGGAATAACGGACAACTCGACACTACGGCCGGAGTTGTCAGCCTCTTGTGCGGACACAAGGAAGCAGGGCAGCAAGGAAGCTGCGCAAACAACCAGGAGTCTCTTCATTTTTGAATGACATAAAAAAGTATTTGGTGATACATGCGGATCCCCGCGCGTGCGCGGGTTCCGGCTGCAAAAGTAAGTATTTTTTTCTGAAAACTATTTATACCGGGACAAAAGTTTCAACTCGTTGTCCGCTTTGACTTTGTCGATGATGGCGCACACCAGGCGGAAGGTCCTCGAGTCGCGGGTGTAACTGGCCGGCGTGATGAAGTTCACGCGGCCCTGGCGGAGGAGTTTCTGGGCAACGGAACGCTTGTGCGGGACGGCCGGGTTGAAGACGGCGATGGCATTTCCGCCGAACATGTTCACAATTTTCATCGAAGGGACGTCGGTGTCGCCGTCTCCGAAATAGATCATGTTCGTGAAGGGGATGCGCTTCTGGTCGTCGGCCCAGCTTTCATTGACCTTCTTCGCGTCGCGGGAGGAGAAGATGCCCTTCTGGATCTTGAACAGGAACTGGGTCTTGGCGGTGAAGTCCACCGCAATGCCTGGCCATTCGGCCTCGCCGGATTCGTCATAGATGAAACTGCCGGCGAAGATGTGCTTGAACTCCCGGGCGATGGGGGAACCCTCGATGATTTCCTTCAGGCCGGAGGAGTTGATATAGTGTTCGACTTTGACTCCATGCGCTTCACCGTACTCGTTGACATTCCGGAACCATTCGCGGACGCCGTCGAAAAGCTTGATATCCGCTCCGTAGCGCTTGAAGTCCTCGCGGGTGAGACGGATTCCGTTCTTGTGGGCCTCGTCGAACATCAACTTCATATAAGCCAATATGTTGGATGCATCCTGCCCCTTGGCGATGCCGTCGCTTTTCGCCCAGAACTCCTCGGGGGTCTGCCCGATGGCCTGGATGAATCCGAATTCCTGCATGTTGCCGGGGGAAAGGGTTCCGTCGAAATCGTAGATGAGGGCGATGATGGGTTTGCGTCTCATAGTCAGTACATTTGTCCTGCAAAGATACGGCTTTTCGGGATTTTTTTGCTACATTTGCCTCAATGTACTAAAATTTAATTGAGAAATGTCTGAGTATCCGCACTACCTGCAAAGGCTTCAGGACGCGACCCGGAAGTACTGGGACAAGCCCGCCCTGAATACCATCGGCGGCGAAAGCCTGACCTATGCGCAGATGGCTACGTCTATCGCGCGTTTCCACATCATCTTCGAAAAAGCCGGCTTCAAGAAAGGCGACAAGATCGCCCTCAACGCCCGGAACGGCGCCCGTTGGGGCTTCGCCTACCTGGCCGTCAATACATATGAAACCGTCATCGTCCCGATCCTCGCGGACTTTACGCCCGAGAGCGTGATGGGCCTGGTGAACCATTCGGACAGCATCGCCCTGTTCACGAACAAGGACAAGTGGGCGAAGATGGACCCGGAGAAGATGCCCGCCCTGAGGGTGGTATTCGACGTGGACACCTGGGAAGTTCTCCTGTGCCGCGACGAAAAGATCGCCGACGCAGTCGCGCATTGGGACGAGCTTTTCGCTCAGAAGTATCCGAAGGGTTTCGGCCCGGATGACGTCCATTTCCCGACGGACAACTGGGACGACCTCTCCACCATCAACTATACTTCCGGTTCCACCGGAGATCCGAAGGGTGTCATGCTCACCTACCGGAACTTCTGTGCCAATGTGGATTACAGCCAGCGCCATGTCCCGGCCGGTGACAAGATGGTCTCCATGCTTCCGATGGCCCACATGTACGGCCTCGTAATCGAGTTCATCTATCCGCTGTGCAACGGAACGTCCATCTACTGGCTGGGCAAGGCTCCGACTCCGGCGACCCTCATGAAGGCCTTCGCCGAGGTGAAGCCGTACCTGCTGATCACGGTTCCGCTGGTGATGGAGAAGATCTACAAGTCCAAGATCAAGCCCATGCTGGACAAACCCATCATGAAGATCGCCCTGAAGATTCCCGGCCTGAACAGTATCATCTACAAGAAAGTCCGCGAAGGTCTCCTCGCCGCGTTCGGCGGGAACGTCCAGGAGTTCATCATGGGCGGCGCCGCCCTGAACCCCGAGGTCGAGCGCGTGTTCAAGAAGATCAAGTTCCCGTACCTGGTGGGCTATGGCATGACCGAGGCCTGCCCGCTGCTCGCCTATGAGCACTGGACCAAGTACGTGGCCGGCTCCTGCGGCAAAGCCGTGGACGTGGCCGAGGTCCGCATCGACTCGGACGATCCGCAGCATGTCGTGGGTGAGATACAGGCCCGGGGCGAGAATATCACCATCGGCTATTACAAGAACCCGGAGGCTACGGCCAACGCCTTCACCGAGGACGGCTGGCTCCGGACGGGAGATCTCGGCATTATCGATGCGGAAGGAAATATCTTCATCCGCGGCCGTTCCAAGAACATGATCCTGGGCCCTTCCGGTCAGAACATCTATCCGGAGGAACTGGAGGCTGTCGTGAACAACCAGCCGTACGTGATGGAGTCCGTCGTCGTGGACCGCGGCGGCAAACTCGTCGCTCTCGTTTTCCTGGACGAGCAGGCGGTTGCCAAGGCCCTCCTGGACCCGGAGGCGAAGGCCAACATCCCGGAGAACATCCGCCTGGGTGCCAACCGTCAGTTCCCGGCCTACAGCCAGATCTCCAAGGTGGAACTCATGGACAAGCCCTTCGAGAAGACCCCGAAGATGAGTATCCGCCGTTTCCTGTACAAATAGTGACAATTTGTCAGTCCTGCCCGGACTGGCTTGCAATTTGACGATAAAGGACCGGCTGCCCGAAAGGCAGTCGGTTTTTCGTCTATAAACGTAATTAAGATATGGCAAACAAAGGACAGATCGGTGTTACCACCGAAAACATTTTTCCGGTAATCAAGCAGTTCCTGTATTCCGACCATGAGATTTTCCTCCGCGAACTCGTCGCGAACGCGGTCGATGCGACCCAGAAGCTGAAGGCCCTGGCCGCTTCCGGCGACATGAAGGAGGAACTCGGCGACCTGAAGGTCCGCATCGAGCTCGATGAGAAAGAGAAGACCCTGAAAGTCATCGACAACGGCATCGGCATGACGGAAGAGGAGGTCGATAAGTACATCAACCAGATCGCCTTCTCCTCCGCGGGCGAGTTCCTGGAGAAGTACAAGGACCAGATTGGCAGCATCATCGGCCACTTCGGCCTCGGTTTCTACAGCGCGTTCATGGTCTCGAAGAAGGTCACCATCGAAACCCTCTCCTGGAAGGAAGGTGCCAAGGCCGTGAAATGGACCTGCGACGGCTCCCCGGCCTATGAGATGGAGGAGATCGACAAGAAGGAGCGCGGCACCGTCATCACCCTGTACCTGGACGACGATTCCGCGGAGTACGCGGAGAAAGCCCGCATCGAAGGCCTCCTGAACAAGTATTGCAAGTTCATGCCGGTTCCGATCGTCTTCGGCAAGGAGCAGGAGTGGAAGGACGGCAAGTATGTCGATACCGACAAGGACAAGGTCATCAACGGCGTGGAGCCTCTCTGGGCCAAATCCCCGTCCGACCTGAAGGAAGAGGATTATCTCTCGTTCTACCGGACGCTGTTCCCGATGAACGAGGAACCGCTGTTCTATATCCATCTGAACGTCGATTATCCTTTCAACCTCACCGGCATCCTGTATTTCCCGAAACTGAAGGACCGTGTGGCCGTGGAACGGAACAAGATTTCCCTCTATTGCAACCAGATGTTCGTCACGGACCATGTGGACAACATCGTCCCGGACTTCATGACCCTGCTGCACGGCGTCATCGACTCCCCGGACATTCCGTTGAACGTTTCCAGGAGCTATCTCCAGAGTGATGCCAACGTGAAGAAGATTTCCACGTACATCACCAAGAAGGTCGCCGACCGGCTGGAAGACATCTTCAAGAACCAGCGGACGGACCTTGAGAAGAAGTGGGACAACCTCAAGCTGTTCATCGAGTACGGCATGCTGTCCGACGAGAAATTCTGCGACCGGGCCCTCAAGTTCGCCCTCCTCAAGAACACCGACGGCAAGTTCTTCTCCTTCGACGAGTACAAGACGGCCGTGGAAGGCGCCCAGACGGACAAGGACAAGAAGCGCGTGTACCTCTATGCGACCGATGTGGAAGGCCAGTATGCCTACATCGAGGCCGCGAAGGCGAAGGGCTATGACGTGCTCCTGATGGACTGCGAGCTGGATTCCCACTATGTGAACCTGCTGGAGCGCAAGCTCGAGGACACCCGCTTCGCCCGGGTGGACTCCGACGCCGTGGAGAACCTGATCCCGAAGGAGGAGAAGGTGAAACTGGAGATGAAGGAAGACGAGCGCTACGACCTGGAGAACCTGTTCAAGGCCGTCCTCCCCGCCGGCAAGGACTACTACGTAGTGGGGGACAACCTGGGTGCCGATGCGGCTCCGATCCTCATCACCCAGAGCGAGTTCATGCGCCGGTACCGCGAAATGAGCGCTCTCGGCGGCGGCATGAATTTCTACGGCGAGATGCCGGAGAGCTACAACATCACCGTGAACATGGAGAACCCGCTGGTGGCCAAGATCTGGGCCGCGAAGCAGACCGACGTCGCCCCGCAGGGCGAACTCCCGGCCGAAGCTCCGTCCGATGCTTCCGACACGGAAAAGGATGCCGCGCGCAAGGCCCGCGAAGAGGTCCGCAAGGCCCACAAGGCCGATGTCGAGGCCTTCGCCGCCGGCAACGAGATCCTGCACCAGATCACGGACCTGGCCCTCCTTGCGAACGGTATGCTCAAGGGCAAGGCCCTGAGCGACTTCATCGCCCGCAGCCAGAAGGTCGTCACGGACGCTTATCTGAAATAAGGAATCCAGATTCCTTCGCTTCGCTCGGAATGACAGGCCTGTCGTTCCGAGTTTTTTGTTATTCTTTTTCCTATCTTTGTGACAATGAAACGGATCATCTTTCTTTTTGCGCTTCTGACCCTTCTCGCCTCCTGCGGGAAGCAGGCCCCGCTGGTGGGCATCTCCAGCGGCCGGTCCGCCGCGGGGCTCTCCACCCTGTCTCCCAATTATCCCAATGCCATCCTCCGTGCCGGGGGCGTGCCGGTGATTTTCCCGACCATCGACACGGAAGAGGCGGCCGAAGCCCTGGTCGCTTCGGTGGACGCGGTCGTTTTCTCCGGGGGACCGGACATCGACCCTTCCTATTACGGGGAAACTTTCTGGAATGAGACGGTGCAGGTGGACACGCTCCGGGATGTCAGCGACTTGCTGCTGATGAAGGCGGCGCTCGCCTCCGGAAAACCCATCCTGGGCATCTGCCGGGGCGAACAGTTGCTGAATGTCGTCCTGGGTGGGTCCCTCATCCAGGATATTCCGACGCAGGTGGATACGGTCGTGAAGCACAGCGGCGGAGCGTTGCACCGGATCGGCGTGGAAAAGGGGAGTGTCCTGTACAAACTCTTCGGCGAGGATTCTTTGACTGTCAATTCCTCCCATCACCAGGCGGTGAACCGGGTGGCGCCGGGCGTGCGGGTAACCGCCCATGCGCCCGATGGGATCGTGGAAGCCTATGAATACGGGGACCGGCTCATCGCCGTGCAGTTCCATCCCGAGGGCATGGTCCGGACGGACGAGTCCTGGCTCGCCCTCTTCCGTCATTTCCTGTCGATGGTCCGGTGATGCGGGTTATTTCCCGATCAGGTGCATGAATTCGTTCCGGGTGCGTTCGTCCTTGAGGAAGGCGCCCGAGAAGGCCGATGTCACAGTGACGGCGTTGGATTTCTGGACGCCGCGCATGGACATGCAGGTATGCATGGCTTCGATGACCACGGCGACGCCCCAGGGATGCAAGGAATCCTGGATGCAGTCGCGGATCTGCTCGGTCAGGCGCTCCTGGACCTGCAGGCGGCGGGCGTAGGTCTCTACGACGCGGGCGATCTTGGAAAGTCCCGTGATCTTTCCGTTGGGGATGTAGGCGACATGGGCCTTGCCGATGAAAGGCAGCATGTGGTGCTCGCACAGGGAGAAGAGTTCGATGTCCTTGACGACGACCATCTGGTTGTAGGGCTCGTTGAAAATGGCGGACTGCACGATGGCAGCGCCATCCTGTCCGTAGCCCTGTGTCAGGAACTGCCAGGCCTTGGCCACCCGTTCGGGCGTTTTGATGAGTCCTTCCCGCTCAGGATCCTCTCCGAGCAGTTCCAAAATGGCCTTTACATGAGCTGCGAGCTCTTTTGTCGTCTTTTCGTCGTATTCTTCTATCTTTCTGTACGCCATGGTATTGTATTTGTTGCGAATGGCCTCTGTATAATTGGACTGCAAAATTAGCGAAAAAAAATCACACTGTCATTTTTTTGTCTATCTTTGCAGCCCCAAAATGGACTAATAACAATTTAAACCTGTAATCGATATGTTTTGGACCCTTGAACTTGCCAGCAGCCTGGACGATGCACCGTGGCCGGCTACCAGAGAAGAACTCATCGACTATGCCACCCGAACCTGCGCCCCCGAAGAGGTGGTCGAGAACCTGGAGGAACTTGACGAGGACGGAGAAATCTACGAATCCATCGAAGACATCTGGCCGGACTACCCGACCAAGGACGACTTCTTCTGGAATGAGGAAGAATATTAACAGATTTTTCAGTTGATATATACTGAAAATCAATAAGTTATGAAAAAGCCAGGGATGGTTCCCTGGTTTTTTTGTGCCCAAAAATGGGGTAAAAATGGGGTGTTTTGAGGCCTTTACTATCCTGCTCACTATCCCTGAAAAGTTCAAATACTCCCTGACCTTTGTCTGCAAAGTCTTGGGGAGGACTGTTGCATAATCCTTCTCTGTCACCAAAGCACTTTTAGAAATGACAAGAAAGATTGCTAACTTTGCCAAGACAAAAGATTTATCGTATATGGATTACTCGATATACTGCGACGAAACCTGTCACCTGGAGCATGACAACATAAAGCAGATGGCCCTTGGAGCCGTATGGTGCCCCTCCGAAAAGAGAGCCGACATCTTTAAGCAGCTGCGTGAGCTCAAGGTGAAACACGGTCTGAAGCCCACCTGCGAATTGAAGTGGAATGCCGTTTCTCCATCCAAGATAGACTACTATTTGGATGTGGTGGACTATTTCTTTGCAAACCAGGATCTTCATTTTCGTGCGGTAGTGATTCCAGACAAATCCAATATCAATCTGCAGGGGACCAGTCACGATTCTCTCTATTACAAACTCTATTTTGACCTCCTGAAGACCATCATCGATCCCAAGGCTTCCTATGATGTGTACCTGGACATCAAAGACACCAGGGGCCAAAAGAAGGTCAACCGGCTGAAGGCCCATCTAAACGAGTCGCTGTATGATTTTGACAGGGATGTCGTGAAGAAGATCCAGCAGGTACGTTCACATGAAGTGGAATTGGTTGAACTGTCAGACTTCCTTGTGGGTGCCGTTTGCTATACAAACCGTGGTCTCACCGGCAGCGAGGCCAAACTCGCAGTGATAGCAAAGATACGCGAGAAGAGTGGGTACAATTTGCTCCAGAGCACTTTGTACAAAGAAGATAAGGTCAATATCTACATTTGGAAATCGAGGAACGAATAATGGCAGTAGAATTGAACTCTCTTCCCCGGATGATTTGTCTGGAGGACTTCGGCGGCAACTATGCTGCTTTTATCGTTGCGGTATATCAGGTCTTCTTCCGGGACTTTATCCGGCATAAGGCTATGTTTGGTTCCCATCAGCTTCATCTGAAATATCATCCGGCCTTCCAAGATAGGCCGTATGCCTTCTACCACATGACGCACAAAGGTGATATCGAAAATGAGCGCCTTCCGGATTTGCGTCGGTGTGAGAGGATCCCTTGGGCGCGTCCCACGATTGAACAGACTGAAGCACTCGGCCTTCGTTTCTGGGAACAGACAGAAAGGCGTAATGGACGGCGTATTTGTATCTGGCTGGAAGTTGACAACGGAGACGATTACTTTGTAATCCTGTACGTCCACCGGAATTATGTCCGTCTTCTGACTGCGTTTTACGGCGACTCTCCCAATTATGCCAAGAAAAGGAAGAAGGAATACGACGAGTGGAAAGCAAATGTGGGCCGCGATTTCACGCCAGATGAACTGGTGAGCGACATCATTTCCCGGATGCCGGCCCCTGAAGAAGAAAGCCAGGCCCAATAAAAAACAAGGATCGCCTTTCGACGATCCCGATACCTCCTTTGACAACTTGGTCAATGAGATGGTACAAAGGTACTAACTTTTTTTGATTCAGCAAACTTTTCGCAAAAATCGTGCAAAAATCAACTGCCGCCACCTCAACGTGACAGCAGTTTTATCATTCTAAGGAATGTCATCCTGAGGCAAAGCCGAAGGATCTACTTTCCCCTTACAAAGTGCCGGTAATCAGAGCCCCAGGTCCCGACAGAATAAGTCGTTCCCTCCTTTTGCCATTCCATCTCATTTGATGTCAGCTTCACAAGCTTGTAGGTGACATTGCTGAAGTCCGACATCACCGGATTGAGGGTAATGGTGCCCTTGTTAATCAGGTCGATGGCATAGTGGCCGCTGTAGTCGTGCGATTCTCCACTAAGGGCATCATATACGTGAAGTTGATAACCGTTGTTCCCATCAAAGGTGAATGTCACAGAACCATCCATCGCGAAGACCGTGGGGTCGTATTGCTCAGACCAGGTCCCTTCCAACTTGTTCACGTCGATCTTCTCATAACCGCCCAGCACTGCCCCCAGCAGCGCCGCGCAAATCACTGTCTTCAGTATACTCATCGTTCTCGTTTTCCTATTAAACGCACAGAAGTACGAAATACTGCTTCAAATCACTCTTTTTTCTCCATCAACCGAGCGGAACCTTCTCGGCCCCGCCCGGCTTCAAGAATGTTTATGTTTAACCGTGCTTATGAGAGCCGACATCAGAACAGCATATTCCACGCTGCTTGTTGTGCCCTCGCGCTGTGAACAGCATTCATCTTGCCGAAGTTCCACTTCACACCAAGGAGAATGTACCGGCCCATACATAGACGGTAGCTGTCCTCCTCATAATTGGCCGTGACTGTGTGCGTCAGTCTCCGTGTCTGGTTCAGGATGTCGTAAACCTTGACACTTAGGTTGAACGCGCCGATATTCTTTGAAACCGAGGCATACCACCTCCATTCAGGATCTCCGTATCCGGCTGCATACCCCTTGTAGAAAACATAACTGATGTCGGTATTGAACTCAAACTCATGCTTGGTGGTATATGAGCCACGGGCCGTAATCTTTGTATCCAAGGTATTCATATTGATGCTTGGATCGAGCGAGTACCGGGTGATGCGTCCCTGGGTGTTGGCCTCCAGGCTGATGAAATAATGGTCCTGATTGTACTTCAAGGTGAATCCAGCATAGGGATTGAAGGAACGAGTCCTGCTCTCTCCGAAGCCGCTGAGCCCGCCATAGAAGCGGTCTCCGTCCGCATTCCCCCAGAAGTCGGCCATGAATGCCGAATAATCAAAGGCGTCCTTATCCAGCCCCGGCAACGTCGTTTTGGCCTGGTAGCTGATGGAAGAAGTGTACGCCATAACACCGTTCAAAGTGAGGGACCAATTCTTCTTTGCATCCAGTGGCGTGGTATAATTTGCCGTGAGGCTGGCTGTCACACTCGGCTTCTGGGAATTGACCGGAATGGAATACAGGATGCCATCCGTATCGTACCAGCGTGCAAAACTGATGGGAGAGGTATTCAGCGTACCATCCACATAGACCATCAGCGTGGAAAACCTCTTCTTATTGTCCCGCTTCCAGTTGCCTCCGAAATTCGTCGTCGTATACGGCTTCAGGTACACGTTGCCAAGGCTAAGCCGTGAAGGATCGCTGATGTCCAGTACAGGCAGCATCCGGGAAGAATTGGGGCGTCGTCCATATCCAGAGGCATAGAGCGAAATACGGTCGTTGCCTTTGCTGTATTGGAATCGTATGTTCGGCGTGACAAACCAATCCCATTGGCCCTTTCCGGTATAATCCTCTATGCCGAAACTCTTGGAGTATGTCTCGTTCAGGATACCCGAGACCCTGCCGCCGAGTGTAAACCAACTATCCTCGCCAAACTTGTACTGAGCAGTCACGCCATACAGCTGAGTCAAGTAATGGTTATTGCTCACGGAACTGTAGTAATCGTTCTTACCGTCAGCGTCAAAAGCATCACGGTTTTTATTATACTTCGCCCAATCCAGCTCAGCCGAGGCTGAAAGTGTCCATTTATCGCCGATGGGCTCCGTAAATTGAACAGATCCGCCAAAACCATACGACTGGCTGTCCAAAAGATAACGCATAGCGTACGAGTTCACTCCTCCTGCCGTTTTCAAGACGGACGATTCTTCGCTCTCTTCGTTGATCCCGCCATAATTGCCATCGAAATCAAAGCGCAGGTTCCTGTTCTTCTTGCCACCCAACTCCCGGAAAGTAACATCGGCTCTAAGCCCGGTATTATTGCTCGAGGACAATCTGTGGGAAGTATTATCCGAACTGTTCACGAACGTTCCAGTCCTGTAGGTCTCCGAGGACCCGGTTCCCGTCTCGTCAATCTTGTTAAAGCGGAAGGATGGAGTGAGATGGAACCACACCTTCCCTTTCTCCTTCTTGAATTCTACGTTGGTATTGAGGACGTTGGCAAACTGCTTGCCGCTGTTCTCTGTAGATGAGTTCAGATTGCCGTCATTCTGGAAGGTTGTCCTCTCGGTCTGCGAGCCTGAATCCGTGTCCGTGTATTTGTAGTTTGCACTAACTGTTGTCTCGACATCCTTGATGCGGGACGTGTTGTAATTCACACCCAACTGAGCGGCAGTTGAGAGTCCCTGGTCCAGGGATGAACGTTGCCCCTCATCGTCAGAGATGATTACGACGACATTCGAATCATCCACATTCTGCCCATTGGCAATCACTGTCACCTGATCCTTCTCCGTATAAGCCGACACAAGAGCATTCCCGCCCCAGAGCAGTCCACGGTCATCCTGGAGGGGATTGTCACCGTCCTGCCCGCCAATCGTGGTGCCACCCTTGACGCCCACATTGCCGAACCATCCTTTCTCGTATTCCTTTTTGAGGCCGACGTCCAACACCTTTTCCCGGCTCCCGTCCTGGATGCCCGAAGCGCGGGTCTGCTCGCTTTCCCGGTCGATAACACGGATCTTGTCCACCACTGCTGCAGGCAGGTTATTCAGCACCGTGCTCTGGTCTCCGAAGAAGAAGGTGCGTCCGCCCACGGTGAGTTTGTCGATTTCCTCTCCGTTGAACTTCACCGTACCATCATCGGTGATTTCCATACCCGGCATCCGCTGGAGCAGATCTTTCAGCATCGCATTGGCTCCGACCCGGAAGGAGGAAGCGTTGAACTCTACGGTGTCTTTCTTGACAACAATCGGATTGCCCACGTCAGTGACTACAGCAGCCTGAAGGAACTGTTCATCTACCTGCAGCCGGATGGTACCCAGATCCACCTTCTCCTCACGGAAGAAGCGTTCCGTCACGTAAGGCTTGTAGCCCATCATCTCAACGTGAAAGACATAGCTTCCGAAAGGAACCTCATCCAGTTTGGCTTCGCCCTTCGCGTCCGTCAGCGTGAAATTCGTGATCGTGGTGTCCTTGGCCGGAATGACATAGACCGATGCATATGAGACCGGCTCGTTGGTCAGTGAGTCCAGAACCGTAGTCTTGATTTCACTCATACGCTCTTTGAGCATGTTTTCATTGAAAATGTACACCTGTGCATGAGCAGTCATACCGAGACACAAGGACATAGTGAGGGCTGACAAGAATCTTCTCATCATCATAACAGTCTTATTTTAAGGGAATTACTTTATTTCGTATCTATCGAATACGCTCGTCCGTTTATCGTGATTGTCGTGACCGCACGGCCATTGACGGTAATCTTTCCGTCCTCATCGACCGTCACACCGGGAAGCCCCTTCAGGAACTCCGCCCAATCGGTCTTCTCTTTTTTCGTGGTAATGTTCATGACGACTACGTTCTCGCCATATTTCTTCTGCTCCGGAGAGCCATCCTTGACCACGGTAATGTTTTCTATATCAAAAGGAGAAATGGAGTTGAAGGCCGAAGCATCTTCATGAGGCACACCGTCGATTACATAGATAATCTTACGGTGTGTGGGCTTGATGACAATCGACGAATCGATGGGAGTCAAAGGCTTCAAGGGAGTGAATGACCCCGTAACAGAAAACACTGATGACGATGTAGTGATGGCATGAACCGTAATGGCATTGCGCCCGGAACCCTTCGTGGTAATCTTGTAGTCTCGGATGGTCCTGTCCTTGAGCTGGGAGCCGTCGAAATTCTCGACGGTCTCATTGTCGATGATATAAATGGTCTGCTGGGCAGACAGCGTCCATGCTCCTATCAGCAGGAAAATGGAAAGAAGTATTATCTTTTTCATGGGTGATCTTCTTATTTGTTCAATGCAACGAGATTAAAGGATTTGCCCCCATCCAGCGGTGTGAGGATGTACGAGGCAGTCTGCCCATCGGGGAAATGGGCGGTCATCACAAACCCGTCCCCAACGGGCTTGAATTCCAGGTTCTCGGCTTCCGCCGGGTTGAAGTTGGATAAAAAAGCTATCTGCTGAATCAGCTCAGTGTAGTCATTCTGAGGCGTAGCCGGCACGCCGGGTTGTTTAGGCTTGCCCGTAAACAAGACCACGGCAGCAATGGCAGCAGCAACACCGGCCAAGGAAAGGCCCCAGGTATAGAAAGGCCGCACCCTTGAAGGCCTGACCATCCGGTCATACTCATCGCCGGCTTCCGGCAGTTCAGGGAGTTCGATGGGCTTGACAGCCTGCATCATCTTATATACCGCCATCTCTTCCTCATCGGCAGGAGGCGTAGTGGCAAAGGAGGCGGCAAGCTCCTGTTCCTGTTCGCAGGTCGTTTCTGCGTCCAGATACAATCTAATCAAGTCTTTCCGGTCCATTGTATTACTTCGTGTTAAAGGTTTTCATCAATTCTTGTCGCGCGGCCGATATGGAACTCTTCACTCCGCCCTTCGTCCTTCCGGTTATGGCGGCAATCTCATCCAGGGAAAGTCCGGTGGCTCTCAATTGGAGCAATCGCCTTGTACCTGCAGGAAGTCGCTCCAACGCCTTGTCGGCCATCTTTTCGGCCTCCGACTGTTCAATCAGCGTAGAAGCGTCATTACCGTCCGACAACCATTCGGGATACACCCCGCTTCTCACGGGGCCTTTCTTGCGCCAAAGCGAAATGCAACTGTTCTTGGTAGTAGAAACAGCCCAGGCCTCAGCACTGCGAATCTGCACACCGTCACGTCTTGCCACCCAAAGCCGCAGCAGCACATCCTGCACCACATCCTCCGGATCACCGTCCAGCCGGGATGCACGGAAGAACTTCAGTGCCGTCGCCAGGACCTTGGGCCTTATCTCTGTGAGTTCTATTTCAAGCGTTTTATCCATACTTCACAGACATAGACGCAAAAACCGCAAAAAGTCAAGTAAATTTAGCGACTTTTTACCTACCACCCCGGAATCTGAAAGCACAGACCGAAGTTAATCCCCAGATTGGGGACCATCGACGTGTGATAATTGTTCTTGGCGTTGTCAAACGCATTAACCAGGTACCCGTCATAACTCACTGATGCCATCAGGCCGATGTGCGAAGTGAGATGGACCTTGACGCCGGCGCCCGGAGAAACATACAAACTAAAGCCAGGCTGTTTTCCAGAAATGGAGTACTTTAGAAAGGTGTCGATATTCTTTGGTCCAAGCATCCAATATATGCCGGCCTTGAGATTGACAAACGGAGAGAATCTGCTGTCCACAAAGAAATAATGGGTGCTGAAATAAACTGGAAGGGCTGAGAACTGGTACTGCTGGTGGTAGCTGTATCCGGCACCCGCTCCAACGCTGAACTGCTCGTTGATAAACCTCTCGTGAAGATAATTGGCCCCTATAAGCCTGTCACCCAAAGCTCCCAGACCAGGCCCTGCAGTAAATTCAACCACATTGAGGCATCCTTCTCCCGGATCAAAAGAAAACTGTGCTCTCAAGACTTGAGGGAACAATAATACAGCTATCAGGATGGCGCGTAATACTCTCATACTGTAATAAGGTTCAGTAACGGCTGATGCAGACAGCAAGAATCAAGCCTGCATAAAATGACCGTGTCCCACCTGTTCCATTCCCCTTGCGGAACGGAACAAGAAAACCGGGGCTGACTCAAAAGTGAGTCGGC
>DETL01000025.1 GCA_002361625.1 Bacteroidales bacterium UBA3289
AGGCCGCCGTCCAGCCAGCTCTTGCACTGGCCATAGACGTTGGTCTTCCACTCCTTGTGCCGTTCCAGGATCCAGTCGCGGAGCCAGGGCTCGTACTGGTCCAGCGGAAGGTACCAGTGCTTGGTCTTCACCTTCTTCGGCGTGGAGCCGGACAGGGCGGACTTCGGGTCGATGAGCTCTTCGGGGCTCAGCGTGGAGCCGCATTTCTCGCACTGGTCGCCATAGGCGCCGGGATTGCCGCACTTGGGGCAGGTACCTACGATGTAGCGGTCCGCGAGGAAGGTCTTCGCCTCCTCGTCATAGTACTGTTCCGTCTCCTTGGTGATGAACTTGTCGTCGTCATAGAGCTTGCGGAAGAACTCCGAGGCGTTTTCGTCGTGGACTTTCGAGGTGGTGCGGGAATAGATGTCGAAGTTGATCCCGAGCCCCGTGAAGGCGTCCTTCATCACCTGGTGGTACTTGTCCACGATGTCCTGCGGAGTGACGCCCTGGGCGCGCGCCTTGATGGTGATGGGCACGCCGTGTTCGTCGGAGCCGCAGATGAAGACGACGTCCTCTCCACGCATCCGGAGATAGCGTACATAGATGTCACCGGGAATGTAGGCACCGGCCAGGTGGCCGATATGGACGGGACCGTTGGCGTACGGGAGCGCGCAGGTCACGAGGGTTCTCTTGTGGGTCATTTGAGTCTTCCGAGTTTGATGTTGATTTTCTTTTTCAGGGTATTGATGCGCTCCAGGGTCGTGAGGATCTCCCGCTGCCGGTCGGGACCGGCGGTGGCGAGCTCCCGCAGGAGCGACTGCTGTTCGGAGGCGAGGCGCTTGTCGTGGTAGGCCAGGATCGCCTTGGGGACAAAGTTCGTGAGCCAGGACTCGCGGGTCGTGAGGGCCGCCTGGAACTTCTTGACGGACAGCTCGTATTTGAGGTCCGAAAGCTGGCTCGTGACGAAGCGGATGGTATCGTCCTCCCCATTCAGGAGGGCACGGATGATTTCCTCCTGCGACTTGCCTTCGTCATAAAGGGTGAAATAGGCGTCGTAGGTCAGGCGGTAAGCGTCGTTCGCGAATTCGATGCTGTCGGCGGCGAAGGCCGCGTCGATGAATTCGGCGACGGTCTGGGCACCTTCGGGATCATAGAATTCCGAATCCGACTCGAAGACGAGCCGGGTGCAGCCGTCGGTGAGGATGAAACCCAGCAGCTCCTTCTCCGAAGGGGCCAGGATGGGGTTCTGCGTTTCCAGGACGCGGAGTTCGTTCACCGGCGGGATATAGGTCGATGCGGCCTCCGGCGCAGGCTGGGGGCCGTATTCCCGGCGGGCGGCCTCGCGCCGCGCCTGGGCCCGTTCCTCGTCCACCGTCTTTTCGCGGGTGCGGCGGATGCGGTCGAAGAGGATGTCGGACTCGATGCGGAACTTCTCCGCAACCGTATCGACATAGACGGACCGCTTGACGGCGTCGGGAATGCCGGCGACCGAATCGGCGATGTCGTTGATGAGGTTCGCCCGCTTGAGGGGGTCGTTCCCGGCCTCTCCCAGCAGGAGGTCCGCCTTGAAGGCGATGAAATCCTGCTCATTCGCGGCGATGAAGGCCTCCACCTCCTCCAGGGAGTGTTTCCGGGCATAGGAGTCCGGATCGTCCCCGTCGGGGATGAGGACCACCTTCACGTTCATTCCCTCGCGAAGGACCATGTCGATCCCGCGGAGGGCGGCGTGGATGCCGGCCGAGTCCCCGTCGTACATGATGGTGATATTCTCGGTGAACCGCTTGATGAGCCGGATCTGCTCCACGGTCAGGGAGGTGCCGCTGGAGGCGACGGTATTGACGATGCCCAGCTGGTGCATGGACAGCACATCCAGGTAGCCTTCCACGAGGTAGCAC
This sequence comes from Bacteroidales bacterium UBA3289, assembly GCA_002361625.1. GTDB lineage: Bacteria > Bacteroidota > Bacteroidia > Bacteroidales > UBA932 > Cryptobacteroides. The sequence goes on from DETL01000025.1 coordinate 1,878, forward strand.
TTGTCCGCCCGGGAAATGGCGCCTTTGGCGAAGTAGATCCCATAGAGGGAGCGGGATTTGACATAGATCTCCGACTCCTTGGAATTCACGTACTTGGCGACGGTCTTGTCGGTGAAAAGGGTCCGTCCGCCGAAAGCGATGACGCGCCCGCTGACCGAATGGATCGGGAACATCACCCGGTCGTAGAAGCGGTCGTGGAGGGAGCCGTCCGTGTCCCACTGGGCGCAGAGGCCGGTCTCGGTCAGATACTCGTCCTTGTAGCCCGCCGCCTTCGCCGCCTCGGTGAAAGCGTTCTTGGACTTCGGCGCCCACCCCAGGCCATACTTGTCGATGGTCTCGTCCTCCAGCCCGCGGGAATGGAAATACTGGACGGCCACCGAACGGCCTTCCTCGGTCTTCAGCTGGTCCTTGTAGAAGTTGAAGGCGAACTCCGAAACGGCCATGAGGCTCTCGTTCCGCTGACGGGCGGCGATGTCCTCGGCCGTCTCCTCCTTCTCCTTCACTTCGATGTGGTACTTGCGCGCCAGATACTTGAGCGCCTCCGTGTAGGAGAGCTTCTCGTACTCCATCACGAAGCCCACGGCCGTGCCGGACTTGCCGCAGCCGAAGCATTTGTAGATGCCCCGGGAGGGCTCTACGTGGAAGGACGGGGTTTTCTCGTTGTGGAAGGGACAGCAGGCCCACAGGCTGCTTCCGCGGCGCTTCAGCGTCACGAAATCGCCTACGACGTCCTCGACACGGGCGGTGTCCAGGATGAGCTGTACCGTCTCCTGCGGAATCATGGACCTATTCCTTTTCGAACTCCACTTCCTTGGCCCCGGAGAGGTCCGTCACCTGGATCTTGCCGTCGTCGATGATGGGGGCGTCCGCGTCACGGGAGGCCTCCTTCGGGCGCTCCACGGTGTCGCGCCGAGGCTCTTTCGCGCCCAGCCAGGCTTTCCCCCGGTACCACAGGTCCCGGCCATACCAGATGATGGCCAGCGCACCGAGGATCTTCCCGAGGAACGGGGTCCGGATGATGAGGAAACAGCCCAGCAGGACGAACAGCGCGTCCTTCGCCAAAGTAATGAGAGTATGGTTCGATTGCGTCATCTTCGCCTGAATTTCGTATAGTCTGCAAATATAAGAAATCTTCCCCACATGCGAAAGCCCGGCGCTCGGAGGGAGCGTCGGGCTTCATGATCGCTGTCGGGAACGGCTTAGAAGGGGAGGTCTTCCCCGCCGTCCTCGGCGGGCATGTCCTCGAGGGTGGGAGCCGGAGCTACAGGAGCCGCGTAAGCTTCAGGAGCTACGGAAGCGGCGGGAGCAACGGGCTGGGCGGCGCCGGCGGGAGCGATCTTCCAGATCTGGAGGTCGTTGTACCAGCGGCCGTTGTATTCGCGGCTCTTGAGGTTGAAGGAGACCTTCACCTTGTCACCGACCTGGTATTTGGCCAGGTCCTGGACCTTGTCCACGCCCCAGGCAGTAAAGCATGCCTTGGAAGTGAAGTTGCCGTCGGGGAATTCCAGGATGAACTCCTGCTTGGACCAGGGGCCGCGGGCGGAGTTTCCGGACTGGACCGGCAGCTTCTGCGAGAGGGTTCCTTCGATTTCGAGTGCCATGGCTTATTTCTTCTTGGCGGGTTCCTCGGCCGGGGCCACGAAAGTGCCCACCTTGTTCAGGTCCACGTCGAAGACGAGGGTGCTGTTCGGAGCGATGCCGCGGGTGCCGTATTCGCCGTAACCGAGGTCACCGGGGATGACGAGCTTGATCTTGCCGCCTTCGCCGACGAGCTTCATGCCCTCGCCCCAACCCTTGATGACGCGGTTGAGGGTGAAGTTGATGTTGTCATTCTGATCGAAAACGGTACCGTCGATGAGGGCGCCCTTGTAGTTCACCCACACGGTATCCTGGTCGGAAACTGCCTTCTTGTCGGAACCGGGTTCGATGATCTTGTAAGCGAGGCCGCTCTCGGTCTGGACAGCGCCTTCTTCCTTGAGGAACTCGGCGATGAAGCTCTCGCCCTTCTCCTTGTTCAGGGCGCCGGTGTAAGCGCGGCGCTTCTGGACGAAGCCGTCGAGGACGGTGTTCATCTCATTGGGATCGATCTTGAACTGCTTGCCGAAGGTGGAGTCCTGCGGGGTGCCCTTGGACTTCAGGAAGTCCTTGATACCCTTGATCATCTGGTCATAGTTGAGCTCACCGAAGTCATTGCCCTTGATCCAGGAACCGAAGTTCACGCCCACGAGATAGGAGGTGGAGTCGATCTGGGTCTTGCTCGGAAGGAGGTCACGGACCTCTTTGCTTCCTTCAGCGGCGGGGGTGCCGCAGGCCACCATCAGCACGGCGGCCGATGCGATGGCGAAAATCTTGGAAATCTTCATTTTTTATGACATTTAAATGTTGTCTGTAGCACAACGGCCCGTGCAGGGCCGATTTGGTGCAAAGTTACTCATTTTTTCCGATTTTGTCTCATTATTTTTAATAAGTGAATGCTTTTGTACTTATTCTCCTTCATTTCCCGCATTTTTTCAAGGGTAAGATGGAATATTTTTAGATTTTCCTCCATTTTTTTTCTATATTAGTCCATCTAACGAACCGAACTATGGCCTTCGACCCCTCCATCCTTCAGTCCAAGCTGAAACAGTTCTTCGGCTTCGACTCTTTCAAGGGCGACCAGGAACGGATCATCCGTCACCTTGTCGAAGGAGGGAATGCGTTCGTCCTGATGCCCACGGGCGGCGGCAAATCCCTGTGCTACCAGCTCCCCGCCCTCGTGATGGAAGGAACGGCCATCGTGATATCCCCGCTCATCGCCCTGATGAAGAACCAGGTGGACGCCATCCGGGGGTTCGTGGAAAAGGACGACGGGATCGCCCATTTCCTCAATTCCTCCCTGAGCCGCACCCAGCTGGCCGAGGTGCAGGCGGACCTCCTGAACGGCATCACGAAACTGCTGTACGTCGCGCCGGAATCCCTGACCAAGGAAGAGAACATCGACCTGCTGAAAAAGATCCACATCTCCTTCTACGCCGTGGACGAGGCGCACTGCATCTCCGAATGGGGACACGACTTCCGGCCGGAATACCGGAAGATCCGCTCCATCATCGAAGAGATCCAGCCGGCCCCGGTCATCGCCCTGACCGCCACCGCGACGCCCAAGGTCCAGAGCGACATTCTCAAGAATCTCCGCATCACGGACGCCACCGTCTTCAAATCTTCCTTCAACCGCCCGAACCTGTACTACGAGATCCGTGACAAGGTGGAGCCGGAGAAGGACATCATCCGGTTCATCCGGCAGAACCCCGGCAAGTCCGGCATCATCTACTGCCTGAGCCGGAAGAAGGTGGAGGAACTGGCGCAGCTGCTCACCATCAACGGCATCGAGGCCCTCCCCTACCATGCCGGCCTGGATGCGAAGACGCGGGCGGAGAACCAGGACCGTTTCCTGATGGAGGACGTGCGGGTGATCGTCGCCACGATCGCTTTCGGCATGGGCATCGACAAGCCGGATGTGCGGTTCGTCATCCACTACGACATTCCCAAGAGCATCGAAGGATATTATCAGGAGACCGGCCGGGCCGGGCGGGACGGACAGGAAGGCCAGTGCATCACCTATTACAGCTACAAGGACATCCAGAAACTGGAGAAGTTCATGCAGGGGAAACCGGTGTCCGAACAGGAAATCGGCAAGCAGCTCCTGGGAGAGACGGTCGCCTACGCGGAGTCCAGCCAGTGCCGTAGGAAACTGCTGCTGAACTACTTCGGCGAAGACTATCCCGAGGACAACTGCGGATGCTGCGACAACTGCCTCCATCCCAAGGCGCGGTTCAACGGACAGGAGGAGATGTGCCTCGTGATCGAGCTCATCGACACCCTCCGGGAGCATTTCAAGCTCGAGCATCTCGCCAGCATCCTGGCCGGGGTGCCGACCGCCATGATCAAGTCCTACCACCACGACCGGCTGGAATTCTTCGGCGCCGGGAAGGACCATGACGTCCGGTTCTGGTCGGCCGTCATCCACCAGGGGCTCATCCTGCACTTCCTGGACAAAGACATTGACAATTACGGACTTATCCGCACGACGGACGAAGGCCTGGAATTCTATCTGCACCCCCATGAGCTGCTGCTGGTGGAAGACCGCACCTTCACCGGCGAAGGCGACGACGAGGACGACGATCCGGCGGCCGTCCGGGGCGGCGGAGGAGGTGACCAGACGCTCCTGTCCATGCTCAAGGATCTCCGGAAGGACGAAGCGCGCCGGCGCGGCCTCCAGCCCTGGATCATCTTCACGGACCCCTCCCTGGAGGACATGTCCATCCTGTATCCGCTTACCTACGAGGAACTCAGGGGTTGCCAGGGCGTAGGCGAAGGGAAGGCCCGCAAGTACGGGAAACCGTTCCTCGAACTCATCGCCCGCTACGTGGACGAGAACGACATCCTCCGTCCGGACGACTTCGTGGTGAAATCCGTCGCCCCCCGTTCCGGGAACAAGGTCTATATCATCCAGAGCATCGACCGCAAGATGGCCCTCGAGGACATCGCCGCGGCAAAGGGGCTGGACATGGACGACCTCCTCACGGAGATCGAGGCCATCGTCTCCACCGGCACCCGCCTGGACCTGGACTACTACATCCGGGAACACCTGGACGAGGACGTCGTGGACGAGATCTACGACTGGTTCAAGGAGGACGCCACCTCCGACTCCCTCCCCGAAGCCCTCTCCGCCCTGCACGACGACTACGAGGACCTGGAAATCCGCCTCGTCCGCATCAAGTTCCTCTGCGAGGTGGCGAATTAGGGCGGAGGATTTAGCCGGTTGCGAAGGGGTTGCGGGAGACTCCTTTAGAACCGCCTGACATTCAATGCAAGACAAAACAAACAACCGCAGGCCTCCAGTATTTCCGGTAGGCCTGCGGTCTGCGTTTTTCTATGTGATTGATATCTTGTTTGTTACGAAAGCGATTCCCGCAGGCCTTGTGTATCGTCCTGAAAAAAGTTTACCAAAAAACGATTAAAAATGGACGTATACAAGTTGATTCGCGAGGGTGAGCGCAGAGCCCTGAAAGCCTACTTCAGCGGGGAGCCGTTGGAGCAGGTCTGCCGCCGATTCGGTTACAGCCGCGTACGCATCAAGGCGATGGCTGAGGACTACAAGTCCGGGAAAATTGATATCTTTGGTCCCATGGACAAGAAGAAGTTCGACAAGCAGTTCAAGGAGGTCGATCAGTTGAAGGCCCGTGTAGCCGAGCTGGAAGAGGCGCTGAAGATGTCAAAGATCAAGGCCGAAGGGTACAAGATCATGATGCGCATCATCCAGGAGGAATACGGGATTGACCTGCCAAAAAAAGTCGAGGCCAAACAGTCAGCGAACTCAAAGAGCGACACCCGGAAGTGAGCCTGGAGTCACTCTGTCGGCTGTTTGGCTATACCAGACAAGCTTACTGGAAGTCCAGGACGTCTTCGATCGTCGATGCGATGGACGACACGGCGCTGCTGCACGAGGTGCGGGAGATCAGGCGGGAACTTCCCCGCCTGGGCGTCCGGAAGTTGCAGGTCATGCTCTATCAGCGCGGCCACGACGTGGGGTGCGACAGGTTGTTCGACCTGCTCAGGGAGGCCGGCATGCTGGTCAGCAGGAAGCGCTTCCGGGCACGGACGACCGACTCCCGGCACTGGATGCGGAAATGGGACAACCTGATCCGCGA
>DETL01000011.1:0-119409 GCA_002361625.1 Bacteroidales bacterium UBA3289
ATCACCCGAAATGTCTAATAACCCGGTTATTGCGTTGAGGCAAAACGGTTACAGACCTTGCCCTAAGGTCGGAACGATGGTTCTTGTAAGTGTTTGATTGTTAGCGTGTTGGTTTCGGTGAGGTTCCCAACCCTTAGTAGATAAATGAGGTTGGGCCCCAAAGCCGCTGCAAGTCGTTCATTATCAGTATGCTAACAGAAATCTGGTGCCAAACCTTCGCGTAACTGAATGATTGACATAGCGGCGGGTCGATAAATGGAAAATCGTCAGCAACTTGCAGACGATGCTACGAAGTGCTGACGGTATCCGTTCTCGTGCCCAGAGCGGGGCTCGAACCCGCACGTCTTTAAGGGACACTGGATTTTGAGTCCAGCGCGTCTACCAATTCCGCCATCCGGGCAAGCGGTCTCGTGGGAGACGGAATGCAAATTTACCGCAAAAACTCAAAATTGCAAAATAATTGGAGTATCTTTGTGAGTTATGGGAAAGGAGATTACCGTCACAATCGATGGCAAGGCGGCCGGCCGGGTCGTGGGCCTGGAGCGTCTTGCGGAGATCGCCGCGCGGCTCGGAAACGAGCCGGAAGTGTTTGTCGTCTATGACGAAAACGCTTCCTGGGTGGCGTCGGAGGTCGTTTCGGCGCTGCCGGGGATCAAAGGAAGTATCGCCATCGACGCATCCGAGGAGGAAAAGTCGATGGAGACGGTGCTGCTGCTGTGCCGTTCGCTGATGGAGGCCGGAGCGTCCCGGAAGGCGCTGGTGCTGGCCATCGGCGGCGGGATCACGACGGACCTGGCGGGATTCGCCGCGAGCATCTACAAGCGCGGCGTCCGGTACGCGAACCTTCCCACGACGCTGCTGGCGCAGGTGGACGCCGCCATCGGCGGAAAGACCGGTGTCAATTTCGATGACTACAAGAACATGCTGGGCGTCATTGTCCAGCCGGTGTTCACCTTCATCTGTGCCGAGGTGCTCCACTCCCTTCCGCACCGGGATTTCCTGTCCGGAGCGGCGGAGATGCTTAAGACCTTTCTCATTGAGAACGAGGGCGATAACTACGACAAGGCCGTGCGTTGCCTGTCCGGGTCCGGCGAAGGACTCCAGGACCTGGTGTTTGCCGCGGCAGCCGTGAAAGCGGGCGTCGTGTCGCGCGATCCCTTCGAGCGGGGTGAGCGCCGCAAGCTGAATCTGGGTCATACCTTTGCCCATGCCATCGAGCACGAGGCCCGGCAAAACAGGGACGACATCACCCACGGTGAGGCCGTGGCGATGGGCATGATCCTCGCGGCGCGGCTTTCCGATGCGATAGGCCTTTCGACTGGCATGGAAGCGCGTCTGGCGCAGGACTTTACGACGGTCGGTCTGCCGGTTGCGTGTCCCTACCCGCTGGAGACGCTCGCTGCAGCCATGGACAAGGACAAGAAAGCGGAGGGCGGCCTGGTGCATTTTGTCCTCCCCGAACGCATCGGCTCGGTCGTTATCCGCGACCTGACGGTCGATGAGGCGATTAAAACGTTGAAAATATGATTTGTACTTCCATACAGAACAAGACGCTGGACGAGATCCTGGACATTCTCGAGAGCGGTGAGGTGGAGATGGCGGAGATCCGGCTGGATCTGTGCGACCTGGACGGGGAGGAGATCGAGGAACTGTTCTCGGAATCCGACGTGCCGCTGATCGCGACGTGCCGGATTGCGACGCTCGCGGACCGGGTGCAGGGGGAAGCCAGCCTGCTGGCCGATGCCGGAAAAGCGCTCTCGGAGCAGGGAATGTACCTCTCCGCGCCGCGCCATGGGCGGAACGCTGCCGAAGAACTCGCTGAGAATCAGCTCATGAAGGCCATCGAGGCCGGAGCCAAATACGTGGATCTGGAAATGGAGGCGCCGCCTATGATGGGCCGCAAGATCCGCCAAGCCTGCCAAGAGCACGGTTCCATCCTCATCCGGTCGTTTCACGACTTCACCGGCACGCCGCCGGAAGCCACGCTCCTCTCCCTGCTGGAGAAGGGCCGCCGCTTCGGGGGCGAGGTGGTGAAAATCGTGACCACGGCTGTCGATGAGACCGATGCCGCCCGCGTCCTGGCCCTCTACCGGGAGGCCGATCCGGGTACGCTCGCGGCCTTCTGCATGGGCCCGGAAGGCCGGAAATCCCGCCTGGAAGCCTTACGGCTTGGCGCTCCGTTCACCTACGCCTGCCTGTCGGCCGAGGAAGCCACGGCGCCGGGCCAATGGACCACCGCCGAGATGCGCCAGGCCGTTTACAAGGATTTCCGATTCATCGATTCATCCTCATATCCGGTCGATTTTGAGGATGAAACGAAGGAAAACGGCCGTTCGTCCTCAAATGGGGCCGAAAATGAGGACGAGGACCCCCGGCCCCTTCAGATGCCGGCCTCCAAGAGCTTTGCGCAGCGCGCCATCATTGCCGCGGCCCTCGCGCAGGGCACTTCGCACCTGTCCGGCTATTCGCCCTGCGGGGACAACGAGGCGGCCCTGGCGGCAGCGCGGAAACTTGGCGCCCGCATCAAGACGGAGGGCTCCACCCTCGAAATCACCGGCATCGGCGCCTTTGAAAAGTGCTTGTCCATCAGCGATATACACGTGGGTGAATCCGGCTTCCTCACGCGGATGCTCATCCCTGTCCTCTCGGTCGTTGCCGACGGCCCCGTCCTCGTGACGGGCGAAAAGACGCTCCTCAAGCGTCCCCTCGCCGGTGCGCATGACATCATGGCGTCGTTCGGGGTGCGGCTCCTTCCCGAAGGTCCTGCGCCGGCCGAGGCCCGCAAGAACGACTGCTTCATCCCCCTCACGGTGAAAGGCCCTCTGGTGCCGGGCCGGGCCGACGTTTCCGGCCGGGAAGGCTCCCAGCTGATCTCCGGCCTGCTGGCGGCGCTGCCGCTTGCCGGAAGCCGTTCCACGGTGTATGTCCACGATCCGCGGAGCATTCCGTACATGTTCATCACCGTGGACGTGCTCAAGAAGTTCGGCATCGAAATCGGCTCCGAGATGGAAGGGGGCGAGGATTTCCTGCAGACGCAGGATTGGACGCTCTGTACCGGGGTTACCTTCAAGATGCGGGGCGGCCAGCACTACCGCGCCGCCGATTTCCGCATCGAGGGCGACTGGTCCGGTGCCGCGAACTTCCTCGTGGCCGGCGCTATCTTCGGCGATGTGGAGGTGGAAGGGCTTGATACCCAGTCCCTCCAGGCCGATATTTCCATCATGGACATCCTCATGGACGCCGGGGCAAGCATGTCCCAGCTGGAGGGCGACACGCCCACGACGGGGTCCATCCACGTGGCCCGTGCGCCGCTGTGCGCCTTCGAGACGGACCTGAACAATTGCCCGGACCTCTTCCCGATTGTCGCCGTCCTGGCTGCCTTCTGCCCGGGAACGAGCCGCATCCGCGGTGTGGAACGCCTCCGCCACAAGGAGACCGACCGGGCCGCCGCCATCGTGGACATGCTCACGCAGATGGGCGTGCCGGTCCAGGTCGATGAGGACGAGATGACCATCGAAGGCATGGGCCTTCCCCAGCGCATCCTCACCGGAAACCTGCTGAAAGGCGGTTCCTTCACCTCCCATGGCGATCACCGGATGGTGATGGCCCTCAAGGTGGCCTCGCTGGGCGCGGACGGCCCCGTGGAGATCGACGACACCGCCTGTGTGGCGAAGTCGTTCCCGGAATTTTTGGATATGTTTGACAAGTTATGAATACATTCGGACGGGTTTTCAGGGTAAGCATCTTCGGCGAGTCGCACGGAGAGGAAATCGGCGTCACGCTGGATGGCGTGGAGCCGGGTATCGAACTGAGCGAGAAGGACTTCGCGAAGGATATCGACCGGCGCCGGAGCGGTGCGAAAGGCACGACTCCCCGCATCGAGGCCGATGAGCCGCACATCCTCAGCGGGGTGTACGAGGGCTGCACGACGGGGGCTCCGCTCACGATCGTTTTCCGCAATACGAATACGCGCAGCGGCGATTATGCAAAGCTGAAGGACATCCCGCGCCCGGGCCATGCGGACTTCACGGCGAACGTGAAGTACGGCGGCTTCCAGGATCCGCGGGGCGGCGGCCATTTCTCCGGCCGGCTCACGCTCCCCATCGTCGCGGCCGGCGTCGTCGCCAAGAAAATCCTGACCGAAACCGTTTCCGAAGAAACCCACGGTCACGTGCAGTTCCGCTGCGAGGCGCACCTGACGGAAATCGGCGGTATTGCCGATCCCTCGGAATGGGATGCCGCCCTCACGCAGGCGCAAAAGGAAGGCGATTCCCTGGGCGGGGTCGTGGAATGCCTGGTGGACGGTATTCCAGCCGGCCTGGGCGAGCCTTTCTGGGACAGCGTGGAATCGGTGCTCTCCCATGCCCTTTTCGCCATTCCGGGTGTCCGGGGCGTGGAATTCGGCGACGGGTTCCAGGCCTCCCGCATGAAAGGCTCGGAGCATAACGACTGCTTTACGGCCGAGGGAATCGACGGTCACGAAGGGATCGTCACGCCGGTCACGAACCATGCCGGCGGGATCAACGGCGGCATCACCAACGGGAATCCGCTGGTGTTCCGCGTCGCCTTCAAACCCACTTCCAGCATTGCCAAAACCCAGCGTACCTATGACTTTGCCGCGCAGGAAATGACGGATTTCCAGGTCCCCGGCCGGCACGATACCTGCTTCGCCCTCCGTACGCCCGTCATCGTGGAGGCCATGGCCGCCATCGTCCTGGCGGACTTAATCGACATTGCCTGATGGAAAACAAACGACTTCTGTCCATCGACACGTTCCGTGGCCTGGACATGCTCTTCATCATGGGCCTCTCCGGCCTCATCCTCAGCATCTGCGCCCTGTTCCCCGACGGAGAGAACGGCTGGCTGGCGACACAGATGCACCATGCGGCTTGGAACGGGCTCCGGATCATGGACATGATCTTCCCGGTGTTCCTGTTCATCGCGGGACTCTCCTTCCCGTTCTCCTACGCGAAGCAGGTTTCCCAGGGGAAATCTTCCTGGGAGATCCACCGCAAGGTCTTCTTCCGGTGCCTGATCCTCATCGCCCTGGGCTGCGTGTACAACGGTTTCTTCAACCTGGAGTTCCCGCAGCGGTACGCCAGCGTGCTGGGCCGCATCGGCCTGGCCTGGATGTTCGCCGCGCTGCTGTTCATCCACTGCAAGACCAGGACCCGCATCATCGTTGCGGCGGCCCTCCTCGTGGGCTACTGGCTCCTCCTCGCGTTTGTTCATGCCCCCGACCTCCCGGCCGGAGCGGACCCGCTCTCGCAGGACGGCTGCCTGAACGGTTACATCGACCGGATCCTCCTGCCGGGGCGGCTGTACAACGGGAATTTCGACCCGGAAGGCATCCTGAGCACGGTCCCTGCGGTGGTGACGGCGATGCTGGGCATGTTCACGGGCGAGTTCATCCGCCTGCCGGAAGAGAAGGAGAGCGGGAACCGGAAAACCCTCTGGATGCTGGGCGCTGCCGCCGTCCTGCTGGCCGCGGGTCTTCTCTGGAGCCTGGTCTTCCCGGTCAACAAGAAGCTGTGGACCAGCACCTTCGTCCTGGTGGTGGGCGCCATTTCCCTGGCCGTCTATGCGCTCATCTATTACATCGTAGAGGTCCGCGGGCATGTGAAATGGACCTTCCCCTTCCGGGTCGTGGGCATGAATTCCATCACAATCTACCTGCTGCAGTGCATCGTCCCGCTCCGGAGCGTCTCGAACTTCTTCCTGGGCGGAGCCGCCGGATACCTGCCGGAAGGCTGGGGCGCCGTCCTTCTCTCGGCCGGCTATCTCGTCGTCAGCTGGCTGGTCCTGTACTTCCTGTATGTGAAGAAGACTTTCCTGAAAGTGTGAGGCGGCGGGCCGTTTCCGTGAAAAAACTGCTATCTTTGTACTCTTGCCCGCAGGGCAATCGTATTTATGAGCGAAAACGACAAGATCATACAGGAATTCACCTCCGGGGAGTACAAGGAGGGGTTCGTGACGGATGTCGAGCAGGAGTTCGTGCCCAAGGGGCTTGACGAGGACATCATCCGGACCATTTCCCGGCTCAAGGAGGAGCCGGAGTGGCTGCTGGATTTCCGGCTGGACGCCTTCCGCAAGTGGCAGGCGATGCCCATGCCGGACTGGGCCCATCTGGACATGCCCCAGATCGATTTCCAGGACATCATCTACTACGCCGCTCCCAAGAAGGACAAGGACCGGCCCAAGGAGATCGACCCGAAGCTGGCGGAGACCTTCGAAAAGTTGGGTATCCCCCTGAAGGAACGCGATGTTCTCGCTGGAGTCGTGGCCGTGGATGCGGTGTTTGACTCCGTATCCGTCACGACCACTTTCCGGAAGACCCTGGCGGAGAAGGGCATCATCTTCTGCTCGTTCTCCGAGGCGGTGAAGGAGCATCCGGACCTGGTGCGGAAGTATCTCGCCACCGTGGTCCCTGCCGGCGACAACTATTTCGCCGCCCTGAACAGCGCTGTATTCTCCGACGGATCATTCTGTTACATTCCCAAGGGGGTGCGCTGCCCCATGGACCTTTCCAGCTATTTCCGGATCAACGCCCGCGGTACCGGCCAGTTCGAGCGCACGCTCATCGTGGCCGACGAAGGTTCCTACGTGAGCTACATGGAAGGTTGTACCGCCCCGATGCGCGACGAGCAGCAGCTCCATGCCGCCGTCGTGGAAATCATCGTGGAGAAGGATGCCGATGTCAAGTACTCCACCGTCCAGAACTGGTATCCCGGCGATGCCGACGGCAAGGGCGGCATCCTGAACCTCGTGACCAAGCGCGGCATCTGCAAGGGGAGCGGGGCGCATCTGAGCTGGACGCAGGTGGAAACGGGTTCCGCCATCACGTGGAAGTACCCTTCCACCATCCTGAAAGGCGACAATTCCGCCTCCGAGTTCTACTCCGTCGCGGTCACGAACAACCTCCAGCAGGCCGATACGGGGACGAAGATGGTCCATATCGGCCGGAACACCAAGAGCCGGATCGTCTCCAAGGGCATTTCCGCCGGCCGCAGCCAGAACAGCTACCGCGGCCTCGTGCGGATGAACGCCGGGGCGCAGAACGCCCGCAACTACTCCCAGTGCGACAGCCTCCTGATCGGCTCCAAATGCGGGGCCCATACCTTCCCGGTCATCAAGTCCGACAATCCCACGGCCATCGTCGAGCACGAGGCCACGACCTCCAAGATCAGCGAGGACCAGCTCTTCTACTGCAACCAGCGGGGCATCGGTCCCGAAGAGGCGGTGGGCCTGATTGTCAACGGCTATGCCCGTGAAGTCCTCTCCCGGCTGCCCATGGAATTCGCCGTGGAAGCGCAGAAGCTCCTGCAAGTTTCCCTCGAAGGTTCTGTCGGATAATGGATTGGACGAACCTCATACTGTTTACCCTGGGCGGGAAGCCGGTGCTGCTGGTGGATTTCATCAGCTCGCTGCTGGGATTGACGACGGTCTTTCTGGCCGGGCGCAACTCCAAGTACAACTTCTGGGTGGGATACCTGTACACGGCCTCCCTGTTCTTCCTGTTCTGGAGCCGGAACCTGTACGCGAACCTCCTGCTCCAGCCCATCTCCCTCGCCATCAATATGATGGGCCACTGGAGATGGACGCATCCCAAAGAGTCGGAACGTTCTTCGGAGGATGCGAACAAGCTCAAGGTAAGCATGCTGTCCTGGACGGAACGGGGTTTTGTCGTCGTGTCGATCCTCGTCATGGCCGTCGTGTGGGGCTGGGTGATGAAGACGTTCTTCCCGGCCAATCCCGCCCCCTACCTGGACTGCTGCGTGACGGTCCTGATCCTCACGGCCCAGCTCCTCAGCGCCCTCAAGAAATGGGATTGCTGGGTGGCCTGGCTCATCGTCAATGTCACCCAGATCATCCTGCATATCAGCGTGGGGAATGTGTTCATGCCCATCGTCTGCGGCCTGTATCTGGTAAACGGACTGTGGTCGCTTGTCACCTGGATGAAACTATACAAGAAAAATGGATAATTTGCTTGAAATACACAACCTGCACGCCCGGATCGGCGACAGGGAAATCCTGAAAGGGATCGACCTTTCCCTGAAGCGGGGCGAGATCCATGCCGTCATGGGTCCGAACGGAGCGGGAAAATCCACCCTGAATGCGGTCCTTACCGGCCGCTCGGACTACGAAGTGACGGAAGGAACCGTCCTTTACGACGGGAAAGACCTTCTGTCCATGGCGCCGGAAGAGCGCAGCTGGGCGGGCCTGTTCCTCAGTTTCCAGTATCCGGTGGAGATTCCCGGCGTGACCATCACCGCCTTCATGAAAGCCGCGGTGCAGGCCCGTCGCAAGGCCGCCGGCCTCCCGGAGATGAAGACGTCCGAGTTCCTGAAACTCCTGAAGGAGAAGATGGCCTTCGTGCAGATGAAGCCGGAATTCGCCAAGCGGGAGGTCAACGTGGGCTTCTCCGGCGGCGAAAAGAAACGCAACGAGATCTTCCAGATGGCCATGCTGGATCCGACCCTGTCCATCCTGGACGAGACGGACTCCGGCCTGGACGTCGATGCCCTGAAGATTGTCGCGGACGGGGTCAATGCCCTCCGTTCCCCGGAGAAATCGGCCATCATCATCACCCATTACCAGAAGCTTCTCGAGTATGTCCAGCCGGATGTGGTGCATGTCCTCAAGGCCGGCCGCATCGTCCATACGGGCGGGCGTGAGGTCATCGAGGCCATCGAGAAAGCGGGATTCGACCAGTTCTAGGCCATGGGTTACGGTAACTACAGAGATCCTTTCGTCGGGCTCCGTCCGCATTATACCGTCCAGGCGGGGGAAAAACTCGCCCTGACCTTCGTCATCCTGCCCGGGGAGTCCCGGGACGCCGATTTGTTCATCGACCTGGTCGGGGAAGGGGCGGAAGCCGAGATCAAGGCCCTGTACCTGTGCGGCGGGGATGAACGGGTGCGTTTCCGCATCCTGATGCACCACCGCGCACCTGGATGCGTGTCGCACCAGCTGATCAACGGGATTGCCGGCGGGACCTCGAAAGTGGCCTTCGACGGACGGATCGTCGTGGCTCCGGACGCCCAGCAGACGGAGGCCTATCAGGAGAATCACAACATCCTCCTTTCCGGGCAGGCCCATGTGGACACCACGCCCCAGCTCGAGATCTATGCCGATGACGTGAAATGTTCCCATGGAGCGACGATCGGGCAACTGGACGAAGAAGCCCTTTTCTACATGCGTACCCGGGGCGTTCCGGAAAAGGAAGCCCGTGTCCTGCAGATGCTTTCCTTCCTTTCACCGGTCATCCCGGAGGGCCGGGAGGAAGAAGTGGAGAGGGCCATCCGTACCTTATAATCAATTATCCGATTATTATCCTTACCTTTACGTCGTGCGAGTATTTCGGCGCATAGGAGTTTTGCTGACTGTCGTCCTCGGGATGGCGGCCTGCGACAAAGTCGTCTATATGGACCGGGGTACGCGGCAGCTCATTACGGAGTTGGACGGATATCTGGGCACCCGGGAGGTCCATCTGGCCCGGAAAAGAGACCAGATGGACGCGCTCGGCAAGCTGGCCCGTTCCACGTCCGATCCGCTCCGCCGGTACGAGCTGGAGATGAACATCGCCCGCGAATTCTTCGCCTTCAGTTTCGACTCTACCCAGCTTTACCTGAAACATTGCCAGGAACTCGCCCGGGACGTCCTGAAGGATCCGGACCTCTACAACGAATCCTCGATCCAGCTGGGGCACCTGTATGCCAAGGCAGGCAGTTACCTGGAGGCCTCCCAGCTCCTGTACGGCGGACTGGACACGACGACGTTCTCCCCGTCCCAGAAGACGGAATACATCTGGGCCCTGTACGATTTCAGCAAGGATTTGGCCGGGAACTCCGGCATGGTGGAAAAATTGTCCATTCCGCCGGACTCCTCGTTCCGTCCCCGCCTGTATGAACTGCTGCCTCGGGATTCCGACCGGTGGCGCTCCGTCCTACGGGACGATTTCATGCAGCAGGGCAGGCTTTCCTCCGCGGACAGTGTCAACCGTCTGCTGCTCTCCACAGTCAAGCCGGAGGAGCGGAATTACGCCATCTATGCCTATTTCCAGTCCGAAATCGAGAACCTGAAAGGGAACCAGGCGGAGCGGATGAACTGGCTCGTCCGTTCCGCAGAATGCGATATCGTGAATGCCGTGCGGGACTACGCCTCCCTGACGATGGTGGCCCAGAACATCCTTCCCATGGATGTGGACCATTCGTTCCGGTATCTCCGGGTGGCCCAGGAAGATGCCGTGCTGTACAATGCCAAGCTCCGCCCCTGGCAGATCTCCCGCTTCCTCATGGAGGTGGAGGATGCCTATGCCTTGCGGCAGGACCGGCAGAACAAAGCGTCGGTGATTTCTTCCATCCTGCTGGCCATCCTGGTGCTGGGCCTGTCGCTGATCACCTATTTCCTGGTCGTCCGCTCCCGGAAGCTTACCCGTATGCAGACGGCCCTGGAAAGCAGCAATACCCAACTGGCCGCCGCCAATGAGGAACTCAGCGTCCTGAACCGGCGGATTTCCAAGGCCGACAGGGTGAAGGAATCCTATATCGTGGACTTCCTGCAAGGACTGTCGGAGCAGGTGGCCTTGCTGCGTTCCCAGGACAACCGGTTCCGGAACCTTCTGAAGCAGGGCCGTTCGGACCAGCTGTTCCGGGAACTGGCCATCTCCGAACGGTCCGAGAAAGCCCTCGAGGAATTCTACCGCAAGTTCGATGAAACCTTCCTTGCCCTGTACCCGGATTTCGTGGAGCAGTTCAACGCTTTGCTGCAGGAGCCGGCACGCATCAATCCGCCCAAGGGAAGGCTGACGACGGAGCTCCGGATCTTCGCCCTGATCCGGCTCGGCGTGGACGATTCCAAGAAGATCGCCTCGATGCTGGATTACTCGGTTAGTACCATCTATAACTATAAGGTGTCCGTCAAGAATGCCGCGCTCGGATCGCGCGACAACTTCGAAAACGAGGTGAAAAAGATTGGAAAGTAGCTCGGAAAACTTTCATTTTTTACTACTTTTTTGCCCTATTATAATCTTTTAATTGGCTATGTTATAATAATATAGCCGCTACTTCGCAGTACTTTTATTTCCTTATTCGCGCGATATGTAGGTATCGTGCGTAATTTTGCATCAGACCTCGTGTCGGAACACAAAACCATTTAACCATAACCAACGCATAACCAAATTAATCGCGTATGAAAAGAATTGCTTCCCTAATCCTTTTTCTAGGATTGAGCCTGGCAGCATTTGCGCAGAACGTCACCGTTTCGGGTGTCGTCCTGGACGGTGCGCGCCAGCCGATTATCGGCGCTTTTGTCGTTGAGCAGGGGACCAGCAACGGTACCGTGACCGGCGCGGACGGAGATTTCTCCCTCCGTATCGCTCCCGGTGCCAACCTGGAGATTTCCTGCATCGGCTATGTGACCCAGACCGTTGCGGCCACGCCGGACCGCCCTCTCGAAATCATCCTGCAGGAGGATGCCGAGATGCTGGAAGAAACCGTGGTCATCGGCTACGGCGTCCAGAAGAAATCCGTGGTGACGGCTTCCATCTCGTCGGTCACCTCCGATGACCTGAAGGTCCAGTCCCAGACCCGTTTGGACAATATGCTCCAGGGTATGACCTCCGGTGTCCAGGTGACCCAGAACTCCGGAGCCCCGGGCGCCAGCTCCACGGTGATCGTCCGCGGTGTCGGTTCCATCAACCATGCCTCCCCGCTCTATATCGTGGACGGCATGCCGGCCGGCAGCATCGACTACATCAATCCGAACGACATCGAGCGTATCGACGTCCTCAAGGATGCCGCTTCCGCAGCCGTGTACGGTGCACGTGCGGCCGACGGCGTCGTCCTCGTGACCACCAAGTCCGGATCGGAGGGAAAGACCGTCGTCAACTACAATTTCTCCTATGGCATGCAGAACCCCTGGCGCAAGCCGGCCGTCCTCAATGCGACGGAATATGCCATCATGATGAACGAAGGCATGCTCAACGCGGGCAGCGCTCCCATCTACGACGATCCCTATTCCCTGGGAGAAGGCACGGACTGGGTGGGCGCCATCTTCGACAAGAACGCCCCCATCGTCAAGCATGACATCAACGTTTCCGGCGGAAGCAAGCGTGTGAATTACAGCCTTTCCGGCGGTTATCTCTCCACGAAGGGTACCATCGGCGGCCGCTTCGACCAGTCCTACTATGACAGAATGACCCTGCGTGAGAACATGGGTGTCGTCCTGTTCGACGCCTCTGACTCCCGCAACTGGCTGAACAAGCTCACGGTCAACAACCAGGTGTCCTTCGCCCATATCAAGTCCGCGGGCATCTCGGCCAACTCCGAGTACGCTTCCCCGCTGGGCTCCGCCCTGGGCATGTCCCCGCTGGATCCCATCTATGCCGACGAGGCGGAAGAGGCCCGTTACAAGACCCTCTACCCGGCCGGCTATCCCTATATTATCCGCGACAAGGACGGCCGTCCCTATTTCATCGCCGACGGCGGTACCTATAACGAGCAGGCCAACCCGATCGCCATGCTGGACCGCCCGCACGGCTACAGCAGCACCGACAAGATCGTGGGTGGCCTGACCACGGAGCTCCAGCTCATCGACGGCCTGAAGTTCCGCAACGCCGTGACCCTGGACCTGTCCTATGTCTATGGACACAGCTATACGCCCCAGTACTTCCTGACTTCCAAGAGCTACAGCCTGGATCAGGTCGCCGCTACGACGGTGTATGACAAGGACGGAAACGCATCGACCGTGGAGAAGATCAATTACGGTTCCTCCGCTTCCCAGACCACGAACCGCTACTACAGCTATCAGGTGGAAAACACCCTGACCTACGACAAGGTGTTCGGCAAGCACACCCTGAACGTGGTGCTCGGCCAGTCCGCCTACATGTCCAGTTCCTCCTATCTGGGAGCATCCGCCCTGGGCCTCCAGTATCCGGACGATCCCTGGAAGATCAGCGTGGACAACACCCTCGGCCAGCAGAGCGACGGCGACCGCAACGGTTGGGGCCGCTGGAATTCCATTCCGTACAGCATCCTCTCCTATTTCGGCCGTGTCTCCTACAACTTCGACGAGCGTTTCCTGGCCCAGGCGACCCTCCGCCGGGATGCATCCTCGCACTTCGGCCCCAACAACAAATGGGGTACCTTCCCGTCCGCTTCCCTCGGCTGGAACATCAAGAACGAGGAATTCCTGAAGTACAATACCGTCGTCTCCATGGCCAAGCTCCGCGCTTCCTGGGGTGTCAACGGTAAGGACAACCTCGCCGACTTCCTGTATGCCGTGTACGCCCAGTCCGGCAACAACTATGTCTTCGGTTCCGGCGCGAATGCGACCGAGAGCATCAATATCGGCGTGAAGGCCTCCGGCCTCGCGAATCCCAACGCCAAGTGGGAGCAGTCCATCCAGACCGACTTCGGTGTGGACCTGGGCCTCTGGGGCAACCAGTTCACCGCGACCGTGGACTATTATATCAAGGACGCCTCCGGCATGCTGATGGAAATGCAGGTGCCCACCTATGCGGGCGATTCCGCCCCGACCGGCAATGTGGGTTCGATGCGCAACTCCGGTATCGAAATCGACCTGGGCTGGCGCAGCGCGCTCGGCGACTTCAACTATGGCATCAAGGCGAACGCTTCTTACAACGTGAACAAGCTGACCAAGCTGGCCGACGACGCTTCCTACATCACCACCTCCACCCACAAGATCGGAACCCTGACCCGGGGTGTCGTCGGTGACGTGTTCCCGTACTTCTGGGGTTGGAAGACCGACGGCGTGTTCCAGAACTGGGACGAGATCAACGCCTATGTGGGTCAGGACGGAAGCCTGATCCAGCCCAACGCCCAGCCCGGCGACTTCCGCTGGGTGGATGTGGACGGCAACGGCGTCATCAACGACGACGACCGCGTCAAGCTCGGCAAGGGCATTCCCGACTGGACCTTCGGCCTCACGCTCACCATGGACTGGAAGGGGATCGATTTCAGCATGCTCCTCCAGGGCCAGCTCGGTGCGCAGGCGCTCAACGTCACCCGCCGTACCGACCTGTACTACATCAACCTTCCGAAGACCATCCTCAACCGCTGGACCGGTGAGGGTTCCACCAACGAAAATCCCCGTTTCGCCTTCGATTCCGCGAACGAGAACTACCGCGTTTCCGACTACTGGATGGAGGACGCCTCCTTCCTGCGCGCCCGCAACATCCAGCTGGGCTACACCCTGCCTGCCAGCCTGACCCGGAAAGTCTTCGTCTCCCGCCTGAGAGTGTACGGACAGGTCGAGAATGCCTTCACGCTCACCAAGTACACCGGCTGCGATCCCGAGGTTTCCGGCGGTTTCCGGGAAGTGGGCGTGGATCGCGGTGTCTATCCCCAGAACAGGACCGTCACCTTTGGTGTCAATGTAACTTTCTAACAGACAACGGATATGAAAAAGATAGTTTTCGCACTCAGTGCCCTCGCCGTTTTGCTGACTGCCTGCTCCAAGGATTTCATCAATCCCAAGCACAACAGTTCCGAACCGCTCGACGAGTACTTCAATACGCCGGAGCGTCTCTTCCAGTGCCTGGTGGCTGCCTACGACCCGCTGGAGTGGTACGACTATGCTTTCGGCCAGTATGACAACCTCCATCTGATCTTCGACGTGATGGGTGACGACGTGTATGCCGGCGGTTCCAACGAAGGCGACCAGCCCATCATCGTGAAAACGCACTACTATACGGCCACTTCCACCGATGTTCCCAACCAGATGTGGACGGTCAACTATTCCGGTATCAACCGTGCCGCCACGCTCATCAAGTACATCGACGGCGCCGAAGGCGTAGATGAGACCACCAAGAAGCTCTATGTGGCCGAAGCGAAGGTCCTGATGGCCTTCTACTACAACATGCTCTGGAAGCTTTGGGGCAACGTCCCTTACTGGGAGGAACTCCTGGAGGCTCCGTATTTCGCGCCGCAGCTGGGTCATGACGAGGTGTATGCGAACTTCATCAAGCTCCTCGAGGATGCGATCGCCATGAACGTCCTTCCCATGAAGGCCGCCGTGGGCAGCGAAGGCCGCGTGACCAAGGCCATGGCCTACATGCTCTACACCGAGGCCGTCCTCTACCAGAACGACCAGTCCCGTTACCAGAAGGCCCTGGATTACATGAAGGAGATCATCAACAGCGGCCAGTATTCCCTCGTGGAAGACTTCGCCGGTATCTGGGAAGAATCCGGCGAATGGTGCCCCGAATCCATCTGGGAGATCAACTACATCTCCGAAGGCGGTATCCGTGACTGGGGCAATTCCATCGCCACCGGCGGCCAGGTGAACTCCATCCTCACCGGTATCCCCGCCCCGAAGAACGTGCCTGACTACCATGAAGGCTGGGGCTTCGGCACCATCGCCAAGAGCGCCTACGACATGTATGACGACGACGATATCCGCAAGGACGGCGGTATCCTGAATTTCGCGAAATATGCGGAAGAGCATCCCGGTGCGGAGTACACCCCGCGCTGGCAGGACACCGGCTTCTGGAACCGCAAGTACATCGCCCGCGAAGGCGGCAACCACGGTTACAAGGCCTCCGACAATGTGAACTACTGCAACAACGAGCGCATCTACCGCTATGCCGAGACGCTGCTGAATGCCGCCGAGCTTTCCGTCCTCCTGGGACAGGATGGCAGCGCCTACCTCAAGCAGGTGCGCGACCGTGCCCATTGCCACGACACCGGCGTGTCCCGCGAGGACATCATCCAGGAACGCCACAAGGAGTTCGTGGGCGAGGGCAAGCGCTACTGGGACCTGGTCCGCAGCGGTCTCGCTCCGTCCGTCCTCAAGGCGGCGAACCACGAATACCGGAAGAACGACTGGACCGAGAACAAGAAGTACTGGCCCATCCCGCAGAGTGAGATGGACAAGGATCCGAATCTCGTGCAGAACAACTATAACAATTAATTCCTGGCAATCATGAAAACAATCTGGCAATTCATCGCTGCTGCGGCGCTGGCTGTTTCCGTTGCCGCCTGCACTCCTGAATATCCGACTCCGAATGCCTCCGGCCTGCCGCAGGCATCCGACCTGGACGTCACCATTTCGGTGGACCAGGAAACCAACTATGTCACCTTCGTGATGAACAACAAGGGCGTGGTCCCCGTGTGGATTTTCGGCGATCAGAAGATCGACGGAAAGGCCGGCAAGAACTACGCCTATACGATGAACAACGTTTCCCTCCGCTTCCGCGATGCGGGCGAATATACGGTGGAGGTGAAAGCGTACAACGGCAACGGCCTTTCCCAGGGCTCCCTGGTGAAGACCTTCACCTTGAACAACACCTACCGCGACCCGTTCGATCCGTCCCCGTACATCCGGAACATCTCCGGCGGTGCCTCCGTGGACTGGGTGTGGAATTCCACCGAAAACGGCCATTTCGGCTGCGGTCCCGTGGGTGATCCCCGGGCCTGGTGGTCCTGCGAGGCGGGTGGCAAGACCGGCTTCCTGTATGACGACGTGATGACCTTCGATTCCGAGGGCAACTACACGTTCAAGCCTGGCGACGGCAAGGCCTACGCCAACAAGGGCTCCGAGTACAAGTCCGAGTTCAAGACGGCCGATGAGGACTATCTCTTCGATACCGGGGAAAAGACCACCAAGTACACCTTCGAGAACAACTGGAACGATCTGGGCATCGAGGAAATCTTCCTCGTGCTCGCTCCCGGCAGCGAACTCTCCTATGTCCCGCACAAGAGCGCGGTGGAGGAGCCCCGTTTCCAGGTCCTGGAAACCCGGACCGCCGAGATGAAGAAGAAGCTCCAGCTGATGTCCACCGTCTATACCCCGGACAACAAGGATGGTATTTCCTGGTACTACGAGTTCGTTCCGAAGGGTGCCGATGCGGCCGATCCGCTGTATGGCATCGAGAGCAAAGTCTGGGTTCTGGACAATGACACCCAGGGCTACATGGGCTGCGGCTCCGGTCTCGGCAATCCGACCGAGTGGTGGAGCGCCACCCCGCACGACAAGGACAGTTTCGGCGTGACCGACGACGAGATCACCTTCTTCAAGGACGGCAAGTATGTCTTCGATCCGGGTGCCGACGGCCTGGTCTATTGCAACTGGGAGTCCGGCTACCTGCCCGAGGGCCACACCTACAGCGGAGACGGCAAGACGGACTACGATGCCCCCGCCCAGCGTCAGGAATCCACCTATACCCTGGGCTCCGACGGCAACGGCGACTATATCGAACTCCCTGCAGGCATCTTCTTCTCCTACGTCCCGAGGCCCGAAGTGCTGACCCAGCCTACGAAGCTCTACATCAAGGAGAACACGCCGACCAAGCTGGTCCTGGTTCCCTACTTCGAGGGGATCATCGCCTGGCAGCTCATCTTCAAGCCCAAGGACGGCCAGGATATTGGTCCGGTAGAGCCCGACGTGCCTGTCGTGGATCCGATCGACCTGACCGACTACGACGTGGACGGAGAGACCAACCTTTGGAAGAGCGCCTCGCTCGACCTTGAACTCTGGTATTCCCCGGGCGACTGGTCCGGCGGCCTTACCCCCGAGTATGAAGTCACTTCCGGCAACGGCATCAAGGTGACTATCCCTGAGGGCGTCGGCGGCAGCGAATGGATGGGCCAGACCAAGCTCAAGAGCCACATCGCCTCCTCGGCCGACAAGGAATACGACTTCAGCGTCACCCTCCTTGCCGATGAGGACATGACCGTCACCATCAAGCTCACGAACGACCCGGAGGGTGCGAACGATGTCAATGCCTTCTTCTATGACGGTTCCGTGCAGCTGACGGCCGGCGAACCGCTGGTGTACCGCAAGTCGCACATCAAGCAGGCGGAGTCCGGCGACAACGTCATGCTGATCTTCGACTTCGGCCGCAGCCCGGTGGGCTCCACCATCGAGGCCTCGAATGTCCTGTTCCAGGAGCACAAGGAGGCCACCAACCTGTGGACCGGCGCCTCGCTCGACCTCGAGCTGTGGTATTCTCCGGGCGACTGGTCCGGCGGTCTCACCCCCGAGTATGAAGTCACTTCCGGCAACGGTATCAAGGTGACTGTCCCTGAGGGAGTCGGCGGCAGCGAATGGATGGGCCAGACCAAGCTCAAGAGCCACATCGCCACATCCAGCGACAAGACCTATGACTTCAGCGTGAAGCTCACGGCCGACGAGGACATGACCGTCACCATCAAGCTTACGAACGATCCGGAGGGCGCGAACGATGTCAATGCCTTCTTCTATGACGGCTCCGTGCAGCTGACGGCCGGGGAAACCCTTCTCTATGTCAAGCGCGGCATCCGGCAGGCGGAATCCGGCGACAATCTCATGCTCATCTTCGACTTCGGCCGCAGCCCTGTCGGCTCCACGGTCGAAGCCAGCGAGATCATCTTCATCGAACAGTAATGAATCATTATGCAAGCGTAACGAAAGGGTTGCTGCCGCTCTGCGCGGCAACCCTTTTCATCCTCTCCTGCAGCTGCGGGCAGGATCCGGTCCCCTCGACGTCCGAAGTCACGCTGTCGGTGAACCCTTCCAGCGTGGACGCCGGTTATGAGGCGCAGACGCTGGTCCTGACCGTCACCGCCACGGGGGACTGGGGCGTTTCGGCGGCCGACAAGGACTGGTGCAAGGTGTCTCCTTCGGGCGGCATCAAAGGCACTTCGGAGGTCAAGGTCTCCCTTACCTCCAACCGGACCGGAAAAGTGCGCGAGAACACCCTTTCTTTCCGCTACGGGTCCAAGACGCTGGAAGTTCCTGTGAACCAGGGCTTCAGTGAGGAAGACCTTCCGCCGGATCCGGCCGAAATCACCGCGCCCGAGGGCTATGTGCTGAACTGGCACGAAGAGTTCGAGGACGCCGGAAAGCCTTCGCTTGACGACTGGTGGTATGAAACCGGTGCCGGCGGCTGGGGCAACAACGAACTCCAGGAGTATGTGGCCGGCTCCAAGAACGGGGAAGACCTGGCCTTCATCTCCGACGGTACGCTGAAGATCCAGGCGAAGAAGATCGGCGGTACGGTCTATTCCATCCGGATGAACACCAAGCGTTCCTGGCAGTACGGCTGGTTCGAGGCGCGCCTCAAGGTGACGGACGCCCAGGGCAGCTGGCCTGCGTTCTGGATGATGCCGCAGAATTACAAGACCTGGCCCGGCGACGGCGAGATCGACATCATGGAATATGCGATTTCCACGCAGGGAAAGGACAAGTCCTCCTCCAGCATCCATTGCAACGCATACAACTGGCCGAAGGGAACGCAGAAGACCCATGTCCAGGCGGTTTCCAACGCCGCGACCGAGTACCATGTCTATGCGCTCGAATGGACGGCGTCTGAGATGAAGTTCTACATCGACGGGAAGCAGCACCTTCTTTTCAAGAATGAAGGGAAGGGATATGACACCTGGCCTTTCGACGCGCCTTTCTACCTCAAGTTCAACCTGGCCTGGGGCGGAAACATGGGCGGCAAGGTCAACGAGACCATGCTCCCGGCCACTTATGAAATCGATTACGTCCGCGTTTTCACCAAGAAATAAGCCATGAAACAGATCCGAACCATATGCCTGGCGTCCTGCCTGCTGCTTGCGCTCTCCTGTCAGGAGCCCAAGGTGGCGGGTACGATCGGAGCGGACGCAGAGGTGGAGCGGCGCGTGGACAGCCTGCTCTCCCGGATGACCCTCTCCGAGAAGATCGGCCAGATGAACCAGGTCTCCGCCGGCGGGGAAGTGTCCAACTATGCCGATGCGCTCCGCAAGGGTCAGGTCGGCTCCATCCTGAATGAAGTGGACCCCGTGAAGGTCAATGAGTTCCAGCGTATCAGCGTCGAGGAGTCCCGCCTGGGAATCCCGCTCCTGGTCGCGCGGGACGTCATCCACGGTTTCCATACGGTTTTCCCCATTCCGCTGGGTCTGGCATCGACTTTCGATCCGGCGCTGGTGGAGGAAGGAGCCCGCGTGGCCGCTGTCGAAGCGACCGGACAGGGCGTCCGCTGGACCTTCTCGCCCATGCTGGACATTGCCCGGGACCCGCGCTGGGGCCGGATCGCGGAGGGAAGCGGAGAGGATCCCTGGCTGGACGCCCGGATGGCCGAGGCCATGGTGTACGGATACCAGGGCCGCCAGCTGGATGCCACGTCCATGGCCGCCTGCATCAAGCATTTCGCCGGATATGGCGCTGCGGAAGGCGGCCGGGACTACAACAGCACGTTCCTGACCGAACGCCAGCTGCGCAATGTGTATCTGCCTCCTTTCGAGGCGGCCGTGAAGGCCGGCGCGATGACGCTGATGACTTCGTTCAACGACAATGACGGCGTCCCCTCCACAGGCAACGTGTTCCTGGTGAAGGATGTCCTCCGCGGCGAATGGGGCTTCGACGGCCTGGTGGTCACGGACTGGAATTCGATGGGCGAAATGATCAACCACGGATTCGGGGAAAACAGGAAGGACGTGGCCCAGAAGTCCCTGGAGGCCTGCGTGGATATGGACATGATGACCTACGGGTACCTGTCCCACCTGGAAGAACTGGTCCGCAGCGGAGCCGTGAAAGAGTCGGATATCGACCAGGCCGTCCGCAACATCCTGCGGGTGAAGTTCCTCCTGGGCCTGTTCGAGGATCCCTATGTGGACGTGGAGGCCGGAAAGACGGTCCAGTATGCGCCGGAACATCTGGCCGCCGCGCAGAAGACGGCCGAGGAATCGGCCATCCTGCTCAAGAACGACGGCATCCTCCCGCTGGATCCCGCCTCGGTCCGGAACATCCTCGTGACGGGTCCCCTGGCCGACGCACCCCATGACCAGCTTGGAACCTGGGTCTTTGACGGGGAGCCGGCCCATACCGTTACGCCGCTGCGCGCCTTGCAGGAGCGTTTCCCGGGGAAAGTGACTTATGTTCCGGGACTTGTCTTCAGCCGCGAGCGGAAGGCCCGTTTCGATGACGTCGTTGCCGCTGCGCGCCGGGCCGATGTCGTCCTGGCCTTCCTGGGCGAGGAGGCCATCCTTTCCGGTGAGGCCCATTCCCTGGCCGACCTGAACCTGAAGGGCTCCCAGAGCGAACTGCTCGCCGCCCTGCACGCAACCGGAAAGCCCGTGGTGGCGACGGTCATGGCCGGTCGTCCGCTGACCATCGAACGGGACCTTCCCCACTGCCGCGCCCTGCTCTATGCGTTCCATCCCGGAACGATGGGGGGACCGGCGCTCGCGAACCTCCTGCTGGGCGACGTGAATCCTTCCGGCAAAGCCCCGGTCACGTTCCTCCGTACGGTCGGACAGGTCCCGCTCTATTACAGCCATACCATGACGGGCCGTCCTTATAACGGGGAAACCCTCCTGGACGACATTCCGCTCTCCGCCGGACAGACTTCGCTGGGCAACACGTCCTATTACCTGGACTATGGCGCCTATCCCTTGTTCCCTTTCGGCTATGGCCTGAGCTACACGACATTCGCCTATTCCGATATCACCCTTGACCAGGAGACTTACCCGACGGACGGAACCGTGAAGGTTACCTTTACCCTGGCCAACACGGGGAAACGCTCTGGCACTGAAGTTGTTCAGGTGTATGTCCGCGACCTGGTCGGTTCCATTACCCGGCCGGTCAAGGAGTTGAAGCATTTCGAGCGGATCACCCTGGATCCGGGCGAAAGCCGGACCGTGTCGGTAGGCATCCCGGTACAGGACCTCGCCTTCGTGGGCCTTGACGGCGTGAAGAAGGTGGAGCCGGGCGAATTCCAACTTTGGGTGGCCGGAGACAGCGCCTCCGGAACCCCCGTTACCTTCGAGGTAAGATAAGGATGAAGAACTGTTCTTTTTTCCTGGCCGCTTTTGCCGCGGCGATCTCCTGTTCCTGCCATGGAACCGGATCGGAGTCCGTTACTCCTGTTCCGGATCCGGACGGGCCCTCTGCGACCGTCTTCGTGACGGATGTTTCCGGAAAGCGGATGGAAAAGGGAACGATTCCGCTCGGAAAACCGTCCGATGCCGTTTTCTACAAGGTGTCCCTGAACGGGGAGTCTTTCCAGAGCGTGGACGGCTTCGGTTTCGCGATCACGCATGCCAGCTGCTATAACCTGATGCTGATGCCCCGGGAGGACCGGACGGCTCTTCTGGAGGAAATCTTCAGCCAGGAAAAGGGCATCGGGTCCTCCCTGGCCCGGATCTGCATCGGCGGTTCCGATTTCTCCATGGACGAGTTTACCTGGTGCGACACCCCGGGAATGGAGAATTTCGCCGTCCATGCCCTGGATCAGGAATGGCTGTTCCCGATCCTGGACGAGATCATGAAGATCAACCCCCGGGTCCGTTTCATCGGTTCTCCCTGGAGCTGTCCTCCGTGGATGAAAGTGGATGACGACCTGAAAACCCCTTATGAAAGTTGGACCGGCGGCCGGCTCAATCCCTTGTATTACAAGGACTATGCGGAGTATTTCGTCCGCTGGGTCCGGGAGATGGAGTCCCGCGGCTATCCCATCTACGCGATAACCCTGCAGAACGAGCCGCTCAACCGGGGCAATTCGATGTCCCTGTACATGGGCTGGAAAGAGCAGCGCGACTTCATCAAGGAAGCGGTAGGGCCGGCGTTCAAGGCGGCCGGTCTTCAGACGAAAATCCTCCTGTTCGACCACAACTACAACTTTGACAACATCTCTTCCGAGGCGGATTATCCGCTCCATATCCTGGAAGACCCCGAGGCGGCCCAGTATGTGGCCGGCTCCGCCTGGCATAATTACGGCGGCAGCGTGACGGTCCTGGACCGCGTGCACGCCCGTTTCCCCGACAAGGACATCTTCTTTACGGAGGCTTCCATCGGCACCTGGAATTACAAGTATGAAAGCTGCCTGATCAACGATTTCCGCGACATTTTCCTGGGGACCCTGGGCCGCTTCGGGAAGGGGGTCACCCTGTGGAACCTGATGCTGGACAGCGACAACAAGCCTTTCCGGCCCGGTGGGTGCAGCATTTGTTTCGGGGCGCTGACCCTGTCCACGAAGGACCATTCCCTGAAAGGGGTGGTGCGGAATTCCCACTACTACAATGTCGCGCATTGTTCGAAGGTGCTTGCTCCTGGAGCCGTCCGGCTGGGCACGGAAGGATATACGGCCGACCAGGTGACCTACCAATGGTACCGTAATCCGGACGGTTCCTATGCGATTGTCGCCTTGAATGAGGGAAGCGGTGAAGTCCGGATCAACTTCCTGACGGACCGGTACTCCGTTCCCTGCAAGCTGCCCGCCAAGAGTCTCGTATCATTGACCTGGAAAGAATAAGCCCCGATGAAATCCCGTCTGTACGCTGCTGCGCTGGCCGTTCTCGCCTGCCTTTCCTGTTCGGAAAAGGAGACTCCGTCCGGTAACGATCCGGTCGTGCGTTTGGTCAGCGTCGGTGCGACGTCGCTGGTCCTTCCTCCGGGGGACAGTGCCGACCTCCCCTTCTGGGTGGAGGACAAGGACGCATCTTTCGGGGAAGTGAAACTGCTGCTGACAGGCGGAAAAGAGCCGGCGGAATGCTATGTCAAGGGAATCGTCCCGGGGGATGCGGAAGGCTCGTACCGGGCGGTTATCCAGGATGCCGGGCTGGGGGAAAACTATGAGCGGGAAGTCCATCTCGCGATCGTCCAGCGGGATCCGGACACCGGAAACGAGTTCTATATCCAGTCTCCCGCCATCCGGATCCTTTCCGAAGTGGATCCGGCCGGAACGGTCAAGACGGGGCTTCCCATCATCTATGTCCAGACCCAGGACGGGATGGCCATCAAGTCCAAGACGGAGTATGTCACCGCCGAACTGCAGGTCCGGGGCGTGGAAGGGCTTCCCGGGCTGGACCCGGCCGCCTGCCTGATCCGCGGGCGGGGCAATACGACCTGGGAGTGGCCCAAGAAACCCTATCTCATCAAATTCGACCAGAAGCAGTCCCTTTTCGGAATGCCCGCCCACAAGCGGTGGGTGCTGCTGGCCAATTTCATGGACCGTTCCCTGATGCGGAACCTGGTGTCGATGAAGGTGGCGTCGATGACGGCCCTCGACTGGACTCCGGGCTGCGTCCCGGTGGAACTGGTCCTGAACGGGAAGCACCAGGGATCCTATCTGCTGATCGAGCAGGTACGGGTGGACGATGACCGGGTGGACATCGCCGAGATGACGCCCGAGGACAATACCGGTGACGCCGTCACGGGCGGCTACCTTCTCGAGTTGGATTTCCATTATGACAACAGGTACCAGTGGACCGACCCGCATGGGCATAATGGACAGTGGGGAAACGGCATCCCGTTCGGAGTCAAATATCCCGATGAAGAAGACCTCACCAAGCAGCAGCTCGCATACATCAAGAAGTATGTCTCCGATGCCGCCAACACGCTGTATGGACAGGATTTTCAGGATCCGGAACAAGGATGGAGAGCGTTCCTGGACGAGGACTCCTTCATCGATTACTGGATTGTTTTCGAGGTGATGGGGAACCACGAACTTGGGAACCCGGGGAGCGTGTTCATGCACAAGGACCGGGGCGGAAAGCTCGTCGCAGGTCCCTGTTGGGATTTCGACTGGGGGGTCCTGTCCTACAATACGTCGCCCCAGGCCCGCACCGGCCTCATCAACGGGAAAGCCATCTGGTATGAGCGTTTGATGGAGGATCCTGCGTTCAAGGCCCGGCTGAAAGCCCGGTTCCAGGAACTGCTGCCGCAACTGGAGACCATCCCGGACTATATGGACGAGTGCGAAAAGCTGCTGACCGCTTCCGCCCGGCTCAATTTTGTCCTGTGGAATCCCGCTGAGGACGCCTCCATGAACGGCGGCTACATCATCAATGGCGACGAGAACATGTCCTTCCACGACGCCGTCGCGCGCTTGAAGAATAACTATCGGGAGCGCCTGACGGTGATTCCCCGGAACCTGTAGGAGGTTACTGTCCTCCGTCCTCCCAGGTCAGCGTCCGGCTCTCATCCGGGTTCACCCGGATATGGACCTTCAGCGTCTCTTCGGGGAGAAGCTCCTCGATGTTTTCCGGCCATTCCATCAGGCACAGGAAACCGCTGTCCAAGTAATCGTACAGGCCGATGTCCAAGGCCTCTTCCAGGCGTTCGATGCGGTAGAAATCAAAGTGATACAAGGGCTCTCCCGTCCCCGTCCGGTATTCGTTGACAATGGCGAAGGTGGGAGAGCTCACGGCATCCTCCTGTACGCCCAGCCGCTTGCAGACGGCCGTTGTGAAAGTCGTTTTTCCGGCGCCCATCGGTGCATAGAAGGCAATCAGCCGGTTTTCTCCGATTTCCTGGAGGAATTGTCCTGCCGCCTGGTCCAGGTCCGGCAAGCCCTTGATGTGGATTTCGTGTGTCATAAAACTGCAGCGGAAATGGCGCGGGTAATAAACTCATTGAGACTGATGCCGATGGACCGGGCCTTGGCGGCGGCTTCCTGATGGAGTTGCGAGCTCATCCGGACGACCGTTCTCCCGCTATAGGGTTTCTCCGGTTCTACATGATTGGCCGCACACCCTTGCAGGTAATCGTCGATGCCCTCCTGGAAATCCTTCTTCAATTCTTCGGCCGTCGTCCCTTCATACACGATGCCATCCCTGGACAGACCCAGGACACGGCCATGGAAATAATTCCCTTCCTCGTCGTATTCGACGTTGCCGGTATATCCTTTATAATGCAATTCTCCCATGCTATAGCAGTCCTTTAAGTTGCAGATAAGTCAACACATCACGGATGACAGCTTTTTTTACAATGTTCCCGGGATGCGGCCTGTGGCAGGTTGACATGGCAAAGATACTAAAATTGATATCATTTCACAAATCCAGGATATTCCGCCGGTCCAGGAAGCGGTAGCCGGCCGCTTCGGCGAGGTGGGCGGGGAGGATGTCCGGCTGCCCGGCGAGGTCGGCGATGGTGCGGGCGATCTTGATGATGCGGGTATAGGCGCGGGCGGAGAGCCCCAGCCGGTCGATGATGCGCTCCAGGGTGGACTTGCAGTCATCGGAAAGGGGACAGAATCTTTCCAACATCTTAGAGGACATCTCGGCATTGGTGAAGATGCCGGTACCCCGGAAGCGCTCCAACTGCCGGTCCCTCGCCTTCCGCACCCGCTCCGCAATGGCCGCCGAGGGCTCTCCCTTGCGGTTTTGGATGAGAGCCGAGGTCTCGACGGGATGGATCCAGAGTTGCAAATCTATACAGATATATGATATATAGGACCTGTTTTTCTTGCAAGATTAATTACCTCTTCGTTTCCTCCATCATTTCCTCTCTTCCTACGAGTATTTCCCTCTTCCTTTCACTATTTATCTATTGGAAGCCGAGAAAAATTTGGTTTTCTCAAATATTTTTTGTAAATTAAGTATATGAGTATTAATCACTTGGAATGGAATTAGAGTGAAGAAGAATAAAAGATAACAGGCCTTGAATTGCCGAGGAGTTTCCATTCCCTCCAATGCATTTCTGGGCCTTCTTTTTTCAAAAATGACAGACAACTACAAGAAGAAGATTGACTACCAATTTGTGCCTGGACCTATCAACCTTATGTGGGCACTTGACAACGACTGCTGGAAGGCGATTTGCATCCTGATTGACAAGGAGAACTACTGGAAGAGCCGGAGCAAGGTCTTCAACGGCTACTTCACTATGAGCGTTGAGGAGCTTGCAGAACACCTCCGGTTGAAGAACAAGAAGGATGCTCGCTTGACCTTGGAAGCGATGTATCGTGTCGGTATCATTGATGTCAAGGCCGAGAACGGGAAGAGACTGGGGGCAAAAATCAAAATCAACTGGGAGGTAATCAACGGAGAAGAGATTGACTGGGTGGAAAAACTGCCCAGGGATGCCAAGATTACCTATTGTGAAGACACGGATTGTACAGAAACGAGTACAAATTGTACCCCTACTTTAGAGAAAGAACAAAATAGAACAGAGATAGGAACAGATAAAGATATAGAGATAGAAACAGAGCCTACGGCAGAACAGACAAGTACCCTGCCGGGGAGAATAGAGACACCGGCAGAGAATACTTCAAGTACTTTTGGAGATTGTCTTCAAGGTTTTATTGATAGATATCCTGATGTAGATTACTCTTATTCTCCAGAAACTTTCTATACTACTTATTATCAAGAACTTACAGAGCTTCAGTCTCAAGTAAGAGATAGTATTGGAAGAGCTTTCACTATCAAGGACTTATCAACATACTTGTATTTCTTCAAGAAAACAGGAAGGGTACTTGAGTAAAAGGAAGATTGCCTCCGGCAGACCGGCTTATCTCAATGTGGCTTCGCCATCCTGCCCTTACGGGGTTTCTCTCAATGACTTGATAGTTAGGGAGAAGAGGGAGAGGCTTATCCCAATTGGAGGCATAGAGGCAAAGCATAGCGCAGCGACAACACTCCAACTTCCCTTTATTGTTTGACGCCTTGGAGTGGCGGAGTAAGGTGTAGTTCCGCCCCGACCGCCGCCCTCGCCAGGTTATTTCACCCCTTCAAGGAAAAGCTCATCCTTCCCCCGAGCCTTGCGGAGCTTGTAGTAGGAGTAAGGATTAGGATAGACATCAAGGTAGTAGATTGGGAACCTCCCGTATGCGCCAATGACGCGCGTGGTTAGAAAACCATCCTCCTTCACTTCTATTTCATTGGGGACATATAGCATCCTATCGTGGAGTTCAAAGGCAACCAACTCTCCTGTTTTGGGATTATAGGTTCTGGGCCCATCAAGGTCTTCATCCCAACCTTCAAGGTCGTTGTAAGCAGCACGAAGACTATTCCACTTGGTGTAAGACGAGACCACATACTCTTTCTTCCCCTTGACCTTTGTCAGCTTATAAACTGCGTACTTGTTTGCCATAGTGTTTTTGCTTTTCACAAAGATAATCATTTCCAACGAGATGTACGACTTCCGTGGAAACTATTACGATTTCCGTGTATCGCCGCTGAAAATCAACACTTTGACGATAGGTGGGATTGTGCCGATGTAAGACTTTCGTTGATTTCAAACATAAGTCATACATTTTCACGGCGTTGCTATCCGCATTTTTTTCTAACTTTGTATGATTAGCAATCAATACACACATACATACACTATGGCATTTGAGCAAGTCTTCAAAAATATAGACAACGCTCTGCGTACCGATGAAGGATGCAGCAGCGAGTTGGATTATGTGGAGCAGTCCTCGTGGATACTCTTCCTAAAATACCTGGATGACCTGGACAAAGAGAACGAGATGGCGGCTCTTCTGGGTGGTGGGGTCTATTCCCCAATCCTGGATGAAGAGTACCGGTGGAATACCTGGGCAATGCCGAGAACCTCTGCCGGGGAATATGACATCCATAACGCTATGGTTGGAGATGACCTCATAGAGTTCGTGAATGGCAAACTCTTCCCGTATTTGAAGAACCTGGGACAAGGAGAAACGGATAACACCTCCATCAAGGTCAAAATCGGTCTCATTTTCGCCGAACTCCGCAATAAACTGGTAAGCGGGTATTGTATGCGGGACATCATTGAGCAGATAGACGGCTTGAAGTTCCAGACCAGCGAGCAGAAGCACGAAATGACCTATCTGTACGAGAGCCGATTGAACAAGATGGGCAATGCCGGTCGCAACGGAGGTGAATACTACACGCCCCGTCCGCTTATCCGGTCCATCGTCAAGGTAGTAAATCCCCAGATTGGAGAGAGCGTGTATGATGGTGCTTGCGGTTCCGCTGGGTTCCTCTGCGAAGCGTACAACTATATGCACGCCCAGGTCCATACGACCGCCGATGAGGAAAAACTGCAAAAGACCACCTTCTACGGCAAGGAAAAGAAGGCGCTCCCGTATCTTATCGCAATGATGAATATGATACTCCACGGGGTCCAGTCGCCGAATATCATCAAGACAAACACCCTGGGAGAGAACCTTGCCGATGTCCAGGTCAAGGACCAGTTTGACAATATCCTGGCAAATCCGCCGTTTGGTGGCAGCGAGCGTAAGGAGGTCCAGCAGAACTTCCCCATCAAGACCGGAGAAACGGCGTACCTCTTCCTGGAACACTTCATCAAGTACCTCAAAGCAGGTGGCTCCGCCGGTATCGTCATCAAGAACACCTTCCTGTCAAACACCGATAACGCCTCCATTGAACTGCGCAAGAAACTCCTGGAAGATTGCAACCTTCACACGATACTGGACCTTCCTTCCGGAGTGTTCCAAGCCGGTGTCAAGACCATCGTACTCTTCTTCAAGAAAGGTGAGCCCACGCAGAAGGTCTGGTTCTACCAACTGAACCTGGACCGCACCCTGGGAAAGACGGACCCGCTGAACGAGAATGACCTGGCTGACTTCGTGGAGAAGCAGAAGACCAAGCCGGATAGCGAAAACTCC
The DNA here is from genome assembly GCA_002361625.1 of Bacteroidales bacterium UBA3289. Classification (GTDB taxonomy): domain Bacteria; phylum Bacteroidota; class Bacteroidia; order Bacteroidales; family UBA932; genus Cryptobacteroides. The sequence continues at coordinate 29,312 of DETL01000011.1, forward strand.
TGGTCCGTGAATGTCGCTGACCTGGATGACAACTACGACCTCTCCGTGAAGAACCCTAACAAGGTGGAAATCGTAGATGAGCGTACTCCCCAGCAGATTGCCGCCGAGATTGAAGCCCTTGCCGCCGACAGCCAGCGATTGTTGAACGAGATTATGGAGATGCTATGAGAGAAGGGTGGGATTTAGTAAAACTCGGGTCTCTCTGTGATATCCAGAATGGATTTGCCTTTGACTCAAAGTTGTTTAACAACGATGGTAAAGGGCTTCCTCTCATTCGTATCCGTGATATCAAAAGAGGTTATAGCGAAACCTTCACCACGGAAGAATGCGATAATGCGTATGTCGTAAAAGATGGGGACTACCTTATTGGGATGGACGGAGAGTTCAATATTGGGCAATGGAAGAGCGAAAACGCCTTACTCAATCAGCGAGTGTGCAAATTGCTACCTTCAAGCAAGATTTTGCCAAGGTTCATCTATTATTACATTCCCAAGGCGTTGAAAGACATTGAGGATAAAACGGCATACGCAACAGTCAAACATCTATCCTCAAAGCAGATTAAAGAGATACACATTCCCAATATTTCTCTTCCCGAGCAGCAGCGTATCGTGGATATTCTGGACCGGGAGTTCGCCAAGATAGATGCCCTGAAAGCCAATGCCGAGAAATCCCTTCAAGCAGTAAAGGACCTCTTCCAAGCAATGCTCTTGAAAGAATTAGAAGAGGTTCCCGGGGTGCGGCAAGTAGAATTGAATGAGATAACAGAAATCTGCCTTGGACTTACGCATACACCAAAGTATGTTGAAAAGGGGGTCCCATTTGTCTCGGTAAAGGATATTTCGGGAGGAAAATTAGACTTATCTACAACAAAGAGGATTAGCGAAAAAGAGTTTCGTGATTTTCCTTATGGAGCAAAACCGCAAAAAGGTGATGTGCTGTTTTGCCGTGTTGGAACGATTGGAAAACCTATGATACTTGAAGAAGATACGCCTTTCGGTATCTTTGTAAGTGTCGGCTTTTTCCGCCCTTATAAGGAAAGAGTTCTCAATTCATTCTTAAAATATTGGATGTTGTCTTCAATCTTTGAGAGACAAGTGGAAATAAATGTAGTTGGAAGCACATTGAAAAATCTTAATACCGGTTGGTTGAAACATTTCTCTGTTCCTCTTCCACCATTAGAACAACAACGGCGACTTGTAGATAGACTTGATATCCTCTATCGCAAAAACTGCACCCTCCAAGATAACTACCAGAAGACCCTCACTCTCTGCGATGACTTAAAGCAGTCCCTGTTGCGAAAGGCATTCAACGGAGAACTATAAACCTCAACGATATGAACGAAATCGGCATTATAGCGTCTGTGATTGCAGCAATAGCAGCGATAATCACGCTCATATTCACCATCCGCAATAGCAAAGGCAATGTTATTAAGCGGATTGAACAGAAGCAACAACAAATCCAGGACCTTGATTTCCAGTTTTCAAAGAACTATGGACTGAATGCCAATATGAGGATGCACTATCCTACGCAGATGAAGAAAGAGAAACTGGAAAAGGAGATTGAGGAACTGCGAAAGAAGATTTAGCGATAGCCCTATGAACGAGAGCCAGACCAGATTGACCAAGATTGACCCCAAGTTGAAAGAGAACGGCTGGGGTACAACGGCTGATAGTTATATCCTCACGGAAGTCCCCATCACCCGGGGAAGGATAAGCCAGACTATCAAGCCCAGACCGATGAAGGCGGACTACATCCTGCAATACAAGGGTGTTAAACTGGCTGTCGTGGAGGCGAAAAGCGATGAGAAGCCGGTGGGTGAAGGTGTGATGCAGGCAAAGGAATATGCCGAGAAACTGAAAATCCGCTTCACATACGCTACCAACGGCGATACCATCTACCAGATAGATATGGAAACCGGCGAGGAAGGCGAAGTGGATGACTACCTTTCCCCGGAAGAGATATGGACACGGACCTTCGGCGATGCTGATGAATGGAGGGACAAGTTCTACGCCCAGCCGCTCTACAATGATGGGCAGAAGGTCCCCAGGTATTATCAGGAGATAGCCATCAACAAAGTCCTGGATGCCGTAGCAGCCGGAAAAAACCGCATTCTCCTGACAATGGCTACGGGAACCGGCAAAACCTTCATCTCCTTCCAGATTGCCTACAAACTCTTCCATACGAGGTGGAATGTGAGGAAGACCGGCAACAGACCCCGTATCCTCTTTCTGGCTGACCGGAATATCCTTGCAAACCAGGCATTCAACGGCTTCTTTGGATTTGCCAATGATGCCCTATGCCGCATTACCCCGGATAGCGTCCGCAAAAACGGCAAGGTCCCGACAAACGCCTCCATCTTCTTCACCATATTCCAGACCTTTGAGAGCGGAGAGGAAAACAAGCCCAACTTCGGTCAGTATCCCAGGGACTTCTTTGACTTCGTTATCATAGATGAGTGCCATCGTGGGGGTGCGAATGATGAGAGCAGTTGGAGAGGCATTATGGAATATTTCAGCAGTGCCGTGCAGTTGGGTATGACCGCTACACCGAGACGGGATGTCAATGCCAATACCTACGAATACTTTGGGAAACCGGTCTATGAGTATTCCTTGAAGGAAGGCATTGCCGATGGCTTCCTCACTCCGTTCCGGCATTGCAAGATGCAAAGCAACATTGACGATTACATCTATTCCCCGGAGGACGAAATCCTTTCCGGCGAAGTTGAAGAAGGCAAGGTCTATACGGAGAATGACTTCTACCAGGGCAATATCACTATCAAGCAGCGTGATGAAGCCAGGGTCCAGGAGTTCCTATCTCACATAAAGGAAGACGAAAAGACCTTGGTGTTCTGTGCGACCCAGGACCACGCAGCGAAAGTCCGGGATATGATAAACGCCTATCATCACGGGAACCCCAGGTATGCAGTCCGTGTCGCTGCCAATGACGGGAACCTGGGAGAGCAGTATTTGAAGGAGTTCCAGGACAATGAGAAAACCATTCCCACGATACTCACCACCTCACAGAAACTCTCTACGGGTGTGGATGCGTTGAATGTACGGAATATCGTGCTGATGCGTCCTGTCCGGTCTATGATAGAGTTCAAGCAGATTATCGGTCGTGGAACCCGGCTCTTTGATGGCAAGTATTACTTCACCATCTATGACTTCGTTAAGGCGTATGAGCATTTCAAGGACCCGGATTGGGATGGCGAGGAAGATGTTCCCGATGACATTCCTGAAAAGGTTCCTGATGATGACTGGAAGATGCCTGAAAAGAAGCCGAGACCAGGAAAGCCGGAACCAAAACCCGGAGAAGAAGAGGAAGAGAAGCCGGAGAAACTGGAAATCCGCCTGTCTTCCGGGCATACAATGAGCATCAAGCACATAAAGAGTGATATGTTCTGGGGACCGGATGGCGTTCCAGTCAGTGCCGAAGAGTTCTTGCGGATGATGTTTGGGAAACTGCCGGAGTTCTTCGCTGATGAGGCGGAGCTGCGAGAGAAGTGGTCCTCACCAACGACCAGGCGGGAACTACTGAACCAGATGGCGGACCAGGGCTACGGAGAGGATGTCTTGAAGCAGATACGGAGTTTGATTGACGCTGATGACTGCGACCTCCTGGATGTCCTGGAATACATTGCCTACCAAAAGAGACCTGAAACTCGTGCTGCCAGGGTCCAGAATGCCCAACTCTACACCGGCCAGCAAACCCCGGAGCAGGTGGCGTTCATTCAGTACCTGGTATCCGTCTATATCAAGGCCGGTATTGACGAACTTGAAGCAGACCGGCTCCCGAAGTTGATGGCGAACAAGTACGGAACCATCCTGGAAGGGACCAACGCCCTGGGAGGAATAGAACAAGCCAGAGGAACCTTCTATAACTTCCAGAGAAACCTTTATCAGCAAGCGATATAAATGTAAATCACAGAATATGAGACGATTTCTTGTTTTATTGGTTGCTTTGTGCGCAATCAGTCTTTCTGCAAAGGCACAGACAGATACGACACAAGTAAAGAAGACGGATGCACCTATTCTTTCTCCCAAGGATAGTCTGTACCTTCAATATGCAGATTTTATGGCTCAAATGGCAGCGTACCAACAGCCCCGCTTCAAACTCTACAAGACGGAGAACATTTACAATCTTATTAAGTTAGACACGGCTACGGGGGCATTATGGCAGGTCCAGTATGAAATGAATAAGAATGCGGAGGCAATGGAAGTCCCCATAAATGCGAACTCTTTGCTCTGGGATGATACGCATCTTCGTGCCGGGCGATACGAACTATACCCCACGAACAATATGTACACCTTCATTCTCCTGGATACCGAGAAAGGATATACTTATCAAGTCCAGTGGAGTACTGACCCGGATAAGAGATTTAGAATGAGGATTTTTTGAGAAGAATAACGGCTCCCAGGGTAAGTCCAGGAGCCGTTTTCCATTATGAGAGCATATCATAGGTGTCCATCATCACTTTCTGGGTAAGGCCAATATATTTCCGTGTGATTGCCGGACTGCTGTGCCCAAGTAATTCGCTTAAACGAACGAGAGCGTCTTCACTCTTATCTCCGGCCATCTTGTAAATCCTGGTGGCGAAGGTTTTACGGAGGGAATGAGTGGAGAAGTGGGTGATGTTCAGCCGGTACTTGTACTTGTAGGTCTTAAACATCACATTGAGCCGGTTTGCAGTGTAAGGCAAGCCCCATTTGGAAATGAATACCAGGTCTTCCGTGTGCTTGGGTCTCATCTTCTCATAGCACTTCTTTATGTGGCGTTTGAAACTGGGGTTGATTTTGATAATACGCCGCTTCCCGGTCTTCTTCTCAAAGATGATGAATGTTTCAGCGGAAAGGAGGTCGCTCCATTTCAAACGCAATATGTCGCTGATACGAAGCCCGAAAAATATCCCGCAGCCGACCAGGAGAGAAATGGTGAAGTTCCCGTCCTCATAGAGCCGGTTCATAAAGGAAATCGCCTCGTGCCATTCAAGGGGTTCTGCGGTCGTATAACTGCCTTTTTTGCTCATAATTCGTATGACTTTTGAAGATATTTTCTTAATTCTCTATAATTCAACACTTTACTTGTAATAGCTCTGCGGTTAGTCTTACATTCAGCTAATTATGTGGCCTACGGGAGCCCTGGGAGTTCCTTGCCAGGTCCCAAATGAGCGAGGCGAGAGTTTGGGGGAAGGAAGAGAAGAGTTGATAGAGCCAGTTCAGTTCTTCACCTCCAAATCCCCATCTCCTTAAAGAGTGTATCAGCTTCGTGTCAATCTTCGTAATCATAACCCGTACTGGCTCCGTACCCTGGAAGAGTAGTCATCGGTCTTCTCCACAAGCCGGTCAATGCAATCCACCAGTCCATCGGCATAAATACCCTCCTGCTGCTCCTTGGTGGTCCCGTCCCGATTGATGGTCCGGACGATAAACAAGTCCCAACCTTCATCATAAACGACCTCTACACGGCCGGTATGCTTGTAGCCCTGGACGAAGAAGGCAAGCCCGTTCTCAATTGCACGAGCGTTGTGAAAGCCCCAGGAGAAGACAATCATCATCTGGGAGCGAAGGATTGCGAGGATGTACTTTGCCATTTCCATAGCGAGAAGAGATTGTGGGGGCTACCGGAAGCAGCCCCCGGGTTGAACAATCAATAGACCTTGACAATCGTTTCGTAAGAGAAGCAACGGAACTGATTGCGTTCCAGGTCCCAGTAGGTCTGGTTGCCGTAGATGGCGTTGGGAGCTCCGTTTCCGGAAATCCTGGGAGCTACGATGGCTCCGTACAGGCAACCGATGGCGTGGCGAATGACCTTCGTGCCGTTGGTGCTGGCTCCCTTCTTAACATAGTCAAACTCCACGATTTCACCCTTGGCAAGACGAGTGCGAAGGTTCTCAATCATAGCGATTTTAGCTCCCAGGAGAATGGGGTTGATGTTGCCGTGGGACTTGGCAACCATAAAGGCGGCAACTTCCAGGGACTTGCAGTTGGCGGCGATAATGTTGGCGTTGTTCATATCAAAAGATGTTAGTCGTTTAACACTCATTTCTAATGCAAATATAGTCATTTATGATTAAACCGCCAAATAAATTAGTCTTTTTTTACTTATTATTTGATGTTTTATTTGTGTTTTGGGACTAAAACGCTATCTTTGACAACAAAAATTAGTGTTATGGAACTACGCATCAAAGAATTGCTCCAAGAACAGGGACTACGGATGGCAGACTTGGCGGATAGACTGGGGATGAACCAGTCTAACTTGGTCAGGTCGCTTTCAACTAATCCTAAACTATCAACGCTGCAAGATGTGGCCAAGGCCTTGAATGTCCAGCTTCACGAGCTATTTACGAGAAACTTGCCTACAAGCCCAAGAGGTATGGCCGTAATCGCTGGAAGAACATACGAGCTTGTGGAAACGGCAAACACCTTACAGATACCTTTCTACAAGGACTACTCCGTTCTGCGCCAGAAAATAAAGAGCTTTGTCGCAAATTGTTTCAATGTGAAAGAGAACAGCTCCAATGCATTCTGTGGCATCGTAGGCGGATTTGAACTGGTTTCACTTGTCTATGACCGGGCAAATACTCGGTTCATCCTCACCATCTACTATGGAGACAAGGAAAGCGAGACCCTTTTCTTTGACCGGATGGAATATACCAAGTGGAAGAACGAGCAAGACGAAGAACCGGAATTGGATATAGACCTGATGGCAATAGATATCATCGCTGAAATAGAAAATCTGGTTCCCTTCAAATACGGAGATTATACTACTCCGGCGGATGAGGAGATTGAAAACGAATAAGGGATGCCGGTCAAGCATCCCTTTACTCATCTACCATCTAAATCCGTATTTCGCTATAAGCTCTCCATATATCTCGGCGGTCTTGTTTGCCGTAATCTCGTCTCGCTGCTCCCAGGTATATCCGGTCCAGTCCTGCTCGGCTGCCCAATCAAAGGACCTCTTTATGCTTGCCCATAACAGGTCGTTCTTGGTAATCTCTGACATTTCTCCTATATGATAGTTCTAACATTGTCCATTGCGCAGAGGGTTGTCCAGAAGAACTCCGCTTCCGCTTTTGTCTTGATACCGAGTTTATCACCATCAATTTTGCATATTCCACCACCAGGCAATCCGGTGTGTGCCTTCTTCACAATTTCAGCGGCAGCTTTTGTCAGTTCCACCCTTCTTTCTTGGGAAACGCTAAACATAGCATCAAATTTTCTTGCTTTCGTGTATGCCATAATCAATTGTATTTTAATTTATTAAACGATATAGTAATTCCATAGGTTGTTGGCGAGGTACTTGGGAAAATCCTTGTGCCACACACTCGGCTGACAGAGTTCCTTTTTCTTCCAAAGCCCAAGGTCGCAGAAGAAGGCAATCATACGGACATACCATTCAGAGCCCTTATCCGGGTCTTTCGCCATCTTCTTCAAAATGTTCCAACAAATCTCTCTGTTTTTACTTGAAGCTAACTGGCTTACATACTTGATGCCCTGCATAAACGCATTCGCATTCTGTATCTTGCCCAAATCCATAACCCAAATGCCATCACCGCCAATCTCATACTTCTTTTCCTCATTGGCGATATAGAACATAGTACCGCAGACTGGAATAAATCCGTCCATCATAGTTGTCGGCATTGCACAAACCTCAATCCCGTTTCCGCAAAAAATCTCTTTTTTCATATCTTATTGATTTTTAATTGGTTAAACTAATACGTCAATCTCATTGTATTCAACTGAACAATGATTTGAAAAACCACTTGATTATTGACCAAATACATTTGAGTATTGCTCCGAGCAGCCAGAATGTGGCCCCAAAAATCCATTTGACTATTGTCCAGAGTACCTGCCAAAATGTTGTTCTTTCCGGCTCAGGATATTCAGGATAGTTGTACAGCTCAGGAAGATAGTAGGGGAGCTCTTTCTCCAAGATGCTTGAGAAGTTGCAGTATTGAAAGGTCTTCCTCTTGAGTGCAATGTGTTCCTCCCTGTTTGTTTGGGAGTTATAGATGTTTAGGACCATATATTCATTGGACCAAGAGAAGTTGAAGTAGCTGAGTGGATAATCAGTATTGTAAAAGGAATTATCGTTCTTCTCAACTATCTGGTCCTTAAGAGCGTGATAAAAGGCGTTGTTGGTTTTGAAGGGTTCCGCCTGTCCCAAGATGCAATACTTTGTCATAATAATCAAAGAGTTGTGTGAAATGAATAGTCTGTTATTGACCGGGCATAGTACTCCCGTATGGGGTAGTTGTGGTTCTACCCCAGTTCTACCGGCAATCCAAGGCTTTAGAGCTCAACTGGCCAAGGATGCTTCGTAGTGGAAGTCAGTGAAAACGAAAAAAGCGGAGACCAAGAAAGGCAAGGTCTCCGCTTGAACGAAACTGACCTTTAGCACTTGTTTATTGAGGTTGCAAGTAGTCGTGGTCCTCCTTGCGGAGAGCCTAAATCAATCCTCTCGTATAGTAAAGAACGTTATTGTCGCAAGACACTTATAGTAGTACAAAGAGCGTGCCGTTCGGGCCTCCAAAATAAGAAAATCAGCAAGAAAAATGAAAATCTTTTCTCGCTGATTATCAATAAATTATGACTATCTATTTTGCCCTTTTGGGGGGTCTTTGTTGTGTGTCTTTCTGGGGGGTGTTTTGGGTCCTCATATTCAGCACGGAATTGGCTATCTGCTGCCGATTTGAGACCCTGTTCCGCCTGCCTCTCTTGGGTCTCGGTGGTTCGGGAGGACAACACATCGCATAGGTAGCATCCAACCATTGCAGGATACTCGGTGCAACTCCCAGGACATCGTTGTACTTCGGTTGGACGAGCATAAAGCTTTGCTCTTGTCCCAAGTACAGACAATCCAGGGAAAAGCCATCGTCTTCGTTCTCGTGGCAATACTCTATATAGCAAGGGAACCTGTAGTAAGGAACCCGAAATACTCTGTCCCTGGAATTGACTGCCCTATCCCAGATGAGCCCGGCAAGTATCTCCGGAGGGGTCATCTGCTCCTGTCGCTTAATCTTGTCTATCTGCTTGCCCATCATTCATCGCCCTCCCACACGACATTGCTCCAATAGCGTTTGAGGCCCCTGGAAATAGCCTTCCTGGTCTGTGCATCCTTCTTCTTTCCTTTCAGGGCCTCACTGATTTTCCGGCGTTGCTCCTCCGGCATCCTCTTTCTCACTCGTAGATATTTCTCCATAACTTGCTCTTTACCAATAAATAGTACTTGAAACCAGAAAATAGAGGTAGATAGCCCTTTTTGGAAGCGAAAAATTGGGTAAAAATATTTTTACACAATTGTTCTTCGCTATTTGACGGGGTGGCCTGGGTATCCGGATGGGAGGGAGTTCAGGGGACCGGGTAGTGGGGGTATAACCGGGGCATACGAGGCGTTTCCTGCCCGTTAGGGCGACTTAAATCGCACTGGAAATAGATTTCTCATCTCTGGACGAAATCGCGCCAGAAGGCAGGAAAACGGGCAAATTGCGATTAAGAGAATTGGGAAAAACAGACAGGAAACTATGACTATCATCTATATTTCCAGGGTACGCAACTCTTAACGCCGAAGCCGTGGTTTAGGCTTATACTTGTCCAAGTATGAGGCAAAATCACTGCGCTTTACGAACCAAACCTTTTCTACTTTCGTCCCTGCCATTTTGTGCTCTGCTATAGCCCTATAAAGTGTGGAGTAGCTCATCCCCGATAATTCCATCATCTCCGGCATTGAGACAAAGCCTTTTTGTTTCATTGACCGGTGTTTGGCCTCGGTAGCAGCAGCTTTTTTGGACCGCTCCTCCACTCTCCGGCGCTCTTTCCCCTTATCGGTAATCCGTTGAAGATAGGGGATTACCATTTTGTAGTATTCCGGACTTGTATGGGTCTGTCCTGTAAATGGATTATACGAGGTTCCAGCGTGTGGATTAAGTTTGAGCATTGTACCACCTTTCCCATCAAATGGAATAAAAAAGAAGGTCTCTGGAGGAGTAAAGTACGGATATACGATTATCTTCTTCGCTATTGTCTCCTTGCCTTGTGGAGCAATTCCAAACTTGTAAATAATGGTTGTTTTTTCAATGCTGACTTGCCTGATGTGCTTGTGAATGATATCACTGCGCTCTCTATCATCGGTTATGCTGGCGACTTTGGCTCTTATGATATCTTGCTTTTGGAGATAATCATCTATGCCGGATAAGTCGGCAAAGTCATAATCCATATCAAGACTTCTCTGCACTTCACTGATAAGATTGTCATAATGCAGTATCTGCGCCTTGTATTCCGCCGCCTTGGCCTCTATCTTCTTAACTTCTTGGTTGAGCTCATTCTTCTTTATTTCATACTTTGCTCGGTTAAGTCCTTCTGCAAGAGCAAGGAGAAGGTTCTGCCTTCTTTCTTCAATGTCAGCTAATAATACAGGAATAGCATCAAGTTTTTGTTGAAGAGTGTCTCTTTCTCTTTGACTTTCAATGATTTTCTTCTGCGCATCCTCCAAAATGAATAGTGTTTCATAATCAATAGCAATATTCCAAAGCAGACTATCCATAACATTGGTTGAGATGCACACCCTATTCTGGCACTTCGTTTCTCCTTCGTATCCATTGTACTTCTTGTCGTAGTTATATGCATCTCGGCAGCGATAGTATCCTTTGCATCCACTGCCTACAAAGTTCCTCCCACATTCTGTGCATTTTATCAAAGCGTGAGCATAGTAAATCTTCAACGACTTGGGTTGGACCTTATTATTATTCTTGGCTATCGCTCTGCACCTTGCAAACTGCTCTGGCGTGATAATCATAGGATATGTTCTCAAATATGATGCGCCCTTACTTTTGTGAGGGGCACCGGTTAGCAACTCATTTGTGAGAATTTGATGGACAAGAGACAAGGTAAATCTTTTCGTTTTTCGCGCTGCTCTTCCCTTTATCCCCCTATCGTACAATTCTCGGGCTATCCTCATTTGCGAATAACCCTTCTCGTACATATCAAAGATTTCACGGACTACTTTTCCTTCTTCCTCGTCCTCAACAATGAGGCTCTTATTGGCATAGTCAATCTTGTAGCCGTATGGAATTGCTCCTCCATTATAACGACCTTGTTCTGCTAACTTCTTTTTCCCTCTCGCAAAACGAGCTTTCTTTTCTATGACTTCTTGTTCTGCCATTGCTCCAAAGAGCGAGAACAGGATATTAGCATTACTATCATAACCTGACCGGTCCTTGTTCAGTAGTGTAAATGATGGTTCTTGGCAGTGCAGCTGTATCTTCTTCTCAAAGAATTTATCGCGAATGGAATACAATACTTTGGGGCGTCTGGATAAACGGGATAGTTCCCATACATAGACATCGGCGACATCCATGCTTTCCATCGTTTCGTATAACTCGGCAATGCCTTCTCTCTCGTCCTCATCAAGTTTGTATCCACTCTCTGTTTTCTCAATGCACACGATGTCTTCTCGCGAGAAGCCATCAGCAAGTGCATAGAGAGTAAGAGCATCCTTCTGGCTCTCTGTATCCTGCTTTTCCGTTGAAACACGAATGAAAAGTACTGCTTTTGCCATAACCCAAGATTTGCTTCAAATTTAGCAAAAAAAACAGGACCTCACAATATTTTATTTCTATATCGATGCGGTCCATGATCGGCCCGCTGAGTTTCGAAAGGTAGGCCGCCCGCTGGCCTACGGAGCAGGTGCAGCGGTCTCCTTCGCCGTAATAGCCGCAGGGACAGGGGTTGGAGGCCGCGATGAGCATGAAGGAGGCCGGATAGACGATCTTCGCCTTGAGCCGGGAGATGGTTACCTTCCGGTCTTCCAAAGGCCCGCGGAGGGCTTCCAGCGTGGATTTCGGGGCCTCGCAGAACTCGTCGGCAAAGAGCACGCCGCCGCTGGCTAAAGATACTTCCCCGGGGAGGATGTTTTCGCCGCTACCGCCGCCCAGGATGGCCGCCTTGGAGGCTGATATGTGCGGGGCGCGGAACGGACGCCGCCGCATGAGCCCGAGCTGCCCCGTTGTTTTACCCGCGACCGACCAGATTTTGGAGGTGACTGCCGATTCTTCCCGGGTCATCGGCGGCAAAATGCCTGCCACCGCCTTCGCCATGGAACTTTTCCCCGATCCGGGCGCACCGATGAAAATCAGATTGTGACCGCCAGCTGCGGCAATTTCCACGCCCCGCTTCGCCCCTTCCTGGCCCAGGATGTCGGCAAAGTCCATGTATTCGGTCCGTTCCGGCCGTTCCTGCTCCCGTCGTAGGGCTTCTCCGTAACAGGCTGTGTTCCAGATCAGCAGGTCCGACGGGTCTTCCTCCTCGGAAAGGATCCGGAGCACGTCGTCGAAAGTCTGCACCCCATATACCAGCGTCTCGTCAAAGTCCACCGCCTCCAGGGCCGACCGTTCCGGCAGGATTACCCCCTTGAAGCCGGACTGCACGGCGAGTTCCACCATCGGTAGGGTCCCGGTCACGTAGCGGATGCTTCCATCCAGCCCCAACTCGCCCATGATGAGGTACTTCTCCAGTCCCGGCAGTTCTTTCTGCCCCGAGGCGGCAATGATTCCCAGGGCGATGGCCAAGTCATACCCGCTGCCCTGCTTGTGCAGATCCGCCGGCGCCAGGTTGATGACGATCTTTTTCCCCGGAATCCGGAACCCTTTCGCCTGCAGGGCCGTTACCGTCCTGAGCAGGCTCTCTTTCACGGCCGCATCGGCCAATCCCACCAGATGGATCCCGATCCCGAGCGTGATATCCACCTCCACCGTGACCGGAACCGCCTGGATCCCGACACATTTCGCTCCGTGTACATATACCAGCATACCCATTTTTGCCCGAAGATGGGAATTCCCCTCCGGACCGGGGACCTGAAACGTAAAAATGTGGCGGAATTCTTTTTGGTTGTTTCAAAGAAACATGCAAAAAAAGGCCCTCCAGCGAACTGGAGGGCCGATCTTGACTCGGATGCAGGAATTATTCCGCCATCTGGTTGATGAGTTTGTTGTAGTCCTTTTCGCGGTTCGGGATCACCCAGGTCCAGTGGTTCTTCTCATCCGGTTTCACGGTGATGGCGAAGTTGGCGTGCCAACTGCCGCCGTTCTTGATGGAGGTGCGGACCATGGTGTCGCCCCAGCGCTTGTAGTCGAACCAGTCATGTCCTTCGCCCCAGAGGTGGAAGCGGCGGTACAGTTTGACTTCGTTCAGCAGATCGTCGCCGGCCTTGGTGCAGTCGTACGCAGGGTCATAGGCCTTGTTGATCTCGTTGAGGATTTCCCGGGCCTTGGCGTCATTGCCGGTGTGGCAGGCGGCTTCGGCTTCGATGAAGGCCATCTCGCCGGAGCGGAAAAGCGCAAAGCAGCCGCCGCCAGGCATGAAGGAAGCCTGGAATTTGAACTGCATGTACTGGAAGATGGAACTGGTCTCATACAGTTTGCCTGCATAATCTGCCTTGGCTCTTTTGTAAAGGGCCGTTCCAGCTTTCGCGTTGCCGGTCGTCTTGTTCACTTCCTTGTATTCTTCCTCCGTCGGAACGAGGAACAGGGAGCGGCGGGTATCCGTTTCCGGGATCCGGTCGATCAGTTCCTTGGAAATGGCGAACGGATAACTGCGGCAAATGCCCGCAGAAGAGTTGGAGCCGCAGTAGGCGAAATAGGAGTAATAGTAAAGAGTCTGGTCTTCCGCTTCGTAAACGCTCCAGATCCATTCGCTGTTCTCCTCGTTGAAGCCGCTTTCCATGTATTCTTTCTGGCTCATGTAAGGGTAATCCTCGCGGGCGAGCGCGGCGAATTTGGCGGCATTGGCCCAGTCTTCCCGGGTCAGGGCGGCGCGGGCATAGACCGCATAGGCGACATCGATGTCCGGAAGGAAGTTGTGCTCCTTGAAGTTCGGATAGGCGGTGTACCGGGTCAGGCCGGAAGCGGTGAAGAGGCGGATGGCTTCGTCCAGGTCGGCGTAGATCTGGGCGTACACCTTCCTGACGGAGGATTTGGCCAGGTCGCCGGTGCTGGCATCCAGACGGAGGGGCAGACCGTCGTTTTCGACTTCTCCGTCACTCCAGCGGCGGCAGTAGAACTGGACGAGCTGGAGATAGGAGTAGGCCCGGTAAACCAGGCCCTGGGCCTGCATGAACTGCCGTTCCGATTCGGGGCCTTCTGCATCCTGGATCTTCTCGACGACGGCGTTGGCGTTGGCGATGATCTTGTAGTAGTAATACCACGGATAGATGTCGTACGTGCTGGTGGGGGACTCGTGCCAGTTGCTGTTGATGGTGTTCGTCCAGCCGGTAAGGTTGCATTTCTGGGCGTCATTGCCCATGTAGTTGTTGTACCAGTTGATGATCGTTCCTTCCCCGTTCAAACCCTGGGTACCGAGGTACTGGGTGGTCATCATCTTGGCCAGACCGTTGACGGCCGTCCGGGCCATCTCGGTGGTGGCGAAAATCGTAGAGGGGGAGACGGAACTCTCCGGGGCGACCTCCAGATACTCCTTCGAGCAGGAAACCGAAAAGGCGGCCGCCAGGGCGAGGACAGAACTCAGTATGATATTCTTTTTCATATTCTTCGATGTTTTCGGAAGTTAAAACCGGATGTTGAGGGCGAGCGTCATCACGCGCGGGGTGACGAGGTAGTTGGACTGGGTGCCGCCCCGGGACTGCTGCGGGTTCAGACCCTGACGGGCCGACCAGGTCTTCAGGTTCTCGATGTTGGCGCTGATGGTCGCGCCCTGGAGATTCAGCGGGGTCATCCACTTCTTGGGCAGCTGGTAGGAGACGGACAGGTTCTTCAGAACGAGGTAATTGCCGGAGGTGAGCCAGCGCGTGGTCGTGCCGGCGTTGTTGTCGCTGCTGTTCAGCGTGCTGATTTCCGGGATGCCGTTCGGGTCGATCCGGTTGGGGCTGTCTTCCTTCATCCCTTCCGGAGCGGCCTTCCAGGAGTTGACAAGGTCCGCGTGCTGGCTGCTCGGATCGCCGGACAGGCTCATGAGGCCGCCATAGACACCGTCATACACCTGGGCGCCCAGTCCATAGGTGAACAGGGAGGAAACGGTGAAGTTCTTCCAGGACAGATTCAGGCCGAAGCTGCCGAAAGCCTTGGGAAGCGAGGATGTACCGGTGAACTCGCGGGCGCCGTAACTGGAGGGCTTGAATACGTACGGGACGCCGTTGATGACGGTGTAGTTGCCCGCCGCCATCAAAGTATTGGCCAGTCCCTCCTCGTTCGTTGCGGAGCCGAAGAGAACCTTGCCGTCCTTGGTGTTGTCCTCGGTGATGTAGTATTTCTCATCGTCGAATTTGTAGAGGGAACGGCCGGTCAGCTGGTCCACGCCTTCGAAGATATAGACAAAGTACTCATACCGGTCATGTCCTTCCATGATCTTGTGCGTACCGGAAATGATGCCGTCCTTGTTCTGTTCGGGGAGTTTGACGACCTTGTTCCGGATGAAGGAGACGTTCCCCGCCACGTTGAGCCGGAAGTCCTTGGTCCGGACGAGGTCGAGGTCGGTCTCGATTTCGACACCGTGATTGGAGATGGTACCGAGGTTCTTGGCAACCGTGGAAACGGCGCTTCCGGTATCGGTTGCACCGGCGGAAAGCGGATTGTTCAGGTTGAAAATCAGGTCGCGGCTGCGCTTGTCGAAATACTCGATATTGAAATTCCAGCGGTTGAACAGGCGGGATTCCAGACCGATGCCCCAGGAAGCGCTGGTCTCCCACTTGATGTCCGGGGACTCGAGCTGGGAAAGCCAGAAGGCGCCGCGGTTGGCATTCTTGCCGGCCGTGTAAAGAAGCCGGTCGGCGTAGTAGCCGGCGGAGGCGTCGTTACCCACTTCGCCGTAGTCGGCGCGGAGTTTGAGGCTGTTCACCCAGGTCAGCGGCTGCATGAAAGGCTCCTTGGAAACCATCCAGTTGGCACCGACGGACCAGAAGTTACCCCATTTCTTGCCTTCCCCGAAACGGGAAGAACCGTCCCGGCGGAAGGACGCCTCCACATTGTATTTGTCCATGAAGGCATAGCGGGCGCGGCCGAGGAAACTCTCGGTGCGGTAGTAGTCGCTATAGGAATAGACTTCCGTGATTTCCGTGAAGTTCCTCAGGTTGTTCTTGCCGGGCAGGACTTCGGAAGTCTTGTAAGCGTAGAGATACTCGCGGTCCCAGAGGTAGTTCTCGTGACCGGCCAGGATGTTGAGGCTGTGGTCCCCGAACTGGCGGGTCCAGCGGAGGTGCTCCTGAAGTTGATAGTTGAAGAAATTGTACTCATAGCGGGCACCGCGGCCGTTGTTGCTCTTGCCGTCGCCGATGACGGCGCTGTTGTAGGTCTTGTTGGCGCTGGTGCGGGTGGCCATATTGCCCGTCACGGTGAAGGTGAAGTCCTTGAGGAAGTAGAATTCCGCCGTCGCCGTCGCATTCATGGTATTGCGCATGGTGACGTCCCTGTTCAGTTCGTTTTCCCAGAGGACGTGGCGGTCGGCATACTGGTTACGGGTCTGGACGGCTCCGCCGGCGGCATTGATGTACTCGCCGCCGTCCCACTGCTTGTTGCCGAAGGAGTCCAGGATATACTGTCCGTAGTTGGCCTCTCCCAGTTCGTTGTAGTGCAGGTGTGCGGGATACACCGGAGCGATCTGGCGGGCGTACATGAACAGGTTGGTGTAACTGCTGGCGCCATCCTCGTTACCGTTGGTGTTGGAGTAGTTCTGGTGGGTGGCGTTGATGTTCAGGCCGGCCTTGAACCAGCGGACGGGACGGATGTTGGCGCTGGCACGGGCGGAGAAGCGCTCGAAGCCGCTGTTGGTCACGTAACCGTTCTCGTCCAGATAACCGAGGGAGAAATAGTAGTCACTCTTGTCGGTGGCTCCGTTTCCGCTGAGGTTGTATTCCTGACGGTAACCGTTCCGGAGACCGAACTTGTACCAGTCCAGGTCGTCGGCGAAGTTGCTGCTGATGGCGGCGTCGGGGACCATGCTGCCGTTTTGGTCAAACAGTTTGTCGTAAGGTTTGTCGAAGATATTGATCCAGACCTTCTCGGGAACCAGGTTCGCGGTGGTGTAAGCGGCGGCTTCCTCCGGAGTGGCACCGTTTTGGATCTGTTCGCCCTTCATTGCCTGCCAGTAGATTTCCATCCACTGCCGGGCGTTCGCCAGGTTGTATTCCGGAATACCGCGCTGATAGATACCCTGCTTGACATCCAGGTTCATGTTCAGGCGGCCCTGCGTGCCCTTTTTGGTGGTGATCAGGATGACGCCGTTGGACGCGCGGTTGCCGTACAGGGCGGCGGAGGCGGCGTCCTTGAGGACCGTGATGGACTCGATGTCGGCGGGGTTCAGGTCGGAAACGTTACCGCCGAAGGCGACCCCGTCCAGGACGTACAGGACGGAAGAAGAACCGTTGATGGTTCCGACACCGCGGATGTACACGTGCGGATCGTTACCCGGAGAACCGATCGTGGAATTGATCTGGACACCGGAAACGGTTCCTTCCAGGGCGGTCGTGACCGAGGAAGTAGGCCGGTTGGCGAGTTGTTCGCTCCCCACGGAGGCGATGGCGCCGGTCAGGGAAGACCGTTTCGCCGCACCGTAGGCGATGGTGACGACAGCCTCTTCCAGGGCTTCGCTGTCCAGATACATGACGATATCGACATTCGGTTGTACAGGAACTTCCTGCGTCTCCATGCCGATGAAGGAGAAAACGAGGGTTTTGGCGTTCGCGGGGATCCCGCGGAGGTTGAAGGTACCGTCGATTTCGGTAATGGCTCCCACCTGCGTTCCCTTGACGAGGACGGAAACGCCGGCGAGGGGTTCTCCGTTCTCATCACGGACGGAACCCCGGACATTGGAAACCTGTGCGAATGCGGTACTGGCAAGGACCAGGATGCTGGTCAGGAAAAGAAGGAATCTTTTCATTACACACAGTTTTAGGTTAAACAATCTTATAGTTTAAATTCGGTTCTACAAAGAACGGTACATCCTGTGTACTGGCCGCGAAGCTTTCAGTTTTTCATAGGGTGCGACACAAAAATACGAAAAATCCGACAAAAACAAATCGGAAGGCCCGCAAAAACGACTTTTTGTTAAAAAAGACGCCTATTTCCTAAAGATTCCGAACACCGCCGATCCGCTGCCGGACATCGCCGCATAGACGGCACCGGCCCCGTAGAGGGATTGCTTGATTTCCCCGAGGCGGGGGTACTTGGCGAAGACGGTCATCTCGAAATCGTTTACCAGAAGGTCTTTCCACCGATCCACCGGAAGGGCGAGGACTTCCCGCAGCGACAGCTCCGGAACGCCGGGGACGATACCGCGGTAGGCGTCGGCCGTGGACACGGCGATCCCTTCCGGAACGGTCACGTCGATCCGGTAGGCGAACAGGTCCAGGTCGAAGGGCTCGAGGATTTCCCCGCGACCGCTTCCCAGCATGGGCCGGTTGTAGATGAAGAAAGCGCAGTCGCTTCCGAGCCGGGCGGCGAGACCGGCGAGCTCTCCGTCGGAAAGGTCCAGTCCGGCGAGTCCGGCCATCATCCTCAGGGCGAAGGCCGCATCGGCGCTGCCCCCGCCAAGACCGGC
The DNA here is from genome assembly GCA_002361625.1 of Bacteroidales bacterium UBA3289. GTDB lineage: Bacteria > Bacteroidota > Bacteroidia > Bacteroidales > UBA932 > Cryptobacteroides. The sequence continues at coordinate 47,854 of DETL01000011.1, forward strand.
TCCCACCGGGGAGGTCTTCTCCAGGAAAACCTTCATCGGCGGCAGGTCAAACTGCTCGCTCAAAAGCATATAGGCCTGGGCCGTCAGGTCCTTCAGCGGATCCCAGTCCACCCCTTCCTTCCGGGCGATGGTGACCAGGAGTTTCCCGTCGGGCGTGATGCCCTGGGCCACCTGGGTGCCCCGGTAGGTTTCCTGGATATGAGCCGACGTACGGCTCCAGTCGTCCCCGGTGATGACCTCCAGGGTATCGTGGAAGGCCTCGCAGGGAATAAACAGGGTGTCCAGGTCATGGTAGCCGTCCGCGCGGCGCCGCAGGACGCGAAGTCCCAGGTTCAGTTTGACGTTCGGGTATGCGATCATACCCGCAAATATAGCGATTATTCCACCGTTACGGAAGTGAAATAGCCATTGAAGGGGATTTCGGTCACTTCGCCGTCCCGTTGGAAGCGGTTCGGCGTTCCGCCGCGGCCGGTCAGGGCCAGGAAGAGATGTCCGTTCCGGAGGAGGGCGCACCGGCCGGAAGTCAGGTACAATCCCGTTCCGATCGTGACCTCCCCGCCGCCGTTCCACCGGAATGCGGCCGGGTCGCCGTCCGCCCGGGCGACGAACCATCCCGTCCTGTCTCCATCGGACAGGACGCCGGAGACCATCGTTCCGGTTCCCAGGGGAAGCGCCCCGTCCCGGGCGGAATGGAGGAAGAACCGTTTCCCGGAGGGACCGTAGGCCCGGACCAGCGCCAGGACATCGTCCTCCCGGGGATAGAGCCGGCACCAGAGGGCGGACTCTCCGCCGACCAGGGGAAGCGTCATTTCCTGTCCGTCCGCCTCCAGGACCAGCTTCCGGGGCCGGGAGCGGATCCGATATACGTTCCCATGGGCAAAGCAGACGTCGTAGGTGTTCCCGTATCCTTCGTCGGAAAGCGTCCGCCAGGGGTCTCCGCCCCGCATGACGCGGTATTCCTTCGCGCCCTCCGTGGGCACGTTCACGCAGTAATACACACCGTCCCCGGCGCCGACGAGGGCTCCCCGGTCCGCATCGCCGACGATGGTCCCCGTTTCGCTCCGGTAAACTTCCTTTCCGTCAATCCGATAGGTGAATCCCTGACCGTCCCGGTCCTGGCCCAGCGTCAGGACATTCTCCTCCCGGAGCAGAAAGCCGGCGAGCGTCTCCCTCCCGGCGAACCGGAACAGCTCCTTCCCGTCGCGGAGGATGACTGTCTCGGCGGAGGTGGAATAGTCGGCATACAGATGGCCGTCCGCGAACCGGTGCATGTCGGGGTGGACGCTTTCGCCTGCCGGAACGGAGGAGACGATCCTCCCGTCGCAATAAAGGTCCAGCCAGACCGTTCCCTCCACGGCGCAGGTGTCCTCCTCCCAGGCGAAGCCGTCGGGAAACCGGACGGCCGTGAGCCAGACGTGCTCTCCGGGCGGAATGACCGGGGCGGCTCCGGAGGAATCTCCGGGCGGACGGGGGTTTTCCAGTTGGTAGCGGGGCGGGCCGGGAAATAGGATGTCCCGGGTACAGGCCGCAAACAGGGCGGCAAGAAGAAGGAAGGCAAGTTTCCGCATGGCTTTTTTTGCAGCCAAGATAGGGACTCGAAACAAAAAACAACACAAAGGAAAGTCCATTTGTGTTGTTTCAGTATGCAAATTAATGTTTCTTATCGTTTCGGGGAGAATCTCAGGCCCACTTCGAAGTCCATGCGCAGCGGCTGGATGGTCCGGAGGGAACGGGGCTGGCCGCAGTCGAAGTAGTAACGGATCGTCGGGTCGAAGTAGATGCCGAGGTACGGGGTGAACTTGAATTCCACGCCGATGCCCACGCCGGTGGACAGCTGCAACGGATCCACCTTCTGCCGGTAGTGGATATCCCCGCCGGAGTCGTGGATGACGAAGTGGTTGTCGAGGAGCTTCTCCGCGGTGCCGTCCAGACGCACATGGACATTCCAGTAACCGTCGTTCACGATGTTGAAGAAGAGGTTCAGCGGAACGCCGATATAGTGCAGCTGGTTGTTGATGTCCGTGTCGTAGAGGACCGGGCCGTTCTCCACTTCGCGGTAATCGCCCAGGAAGGAGCGGCTCAGGTTCGTGTACAGGATGCCCGTGCCGATACCCCAGCGGGGCGTGAAGTCATAGCGGAAGCCGATACCGGCGGATACCGGAAGTCCGAAACTGAATTCCGGGGACTCGGAAAGGATGCCCGTCCGGCTGGGGTCCGGGGGAATGAAGAGGCCGGACGTCCTGCGAATGGTGCTGGAGGGACTCTCCGGCCGGGTATTGGACTGGAGATTGCCCTGGATACTCATGGAGAAGGTCCCTTTCCGGTGGGTCTTGTGCTCCTCGAAGGCGAGGCGGTTGAAGGCGTCCGCATCGGCGGACAGGGTCTCGTCCTGGTTGAAGGACGGACGGCCGATGATGCTTTCCGGCCGGCGCTCGTCTTTCGGAACCACGGCTTCGGAAACGAGGGGCTTTTCCGGTTCTTCGGTCATGTCGAAGGAAGGGGCCTCCCAGACGCGGGCCGTACGGGTCCGCAGCCGGGAGACCTGCTCCACGACAGGGGTGACGTCCTCTTCCGGAAGGGTCTCTTCCGGAAGAGTTTCGTCTGTCGCCGAAGCGACGGTGTTTATGGTTGGTTGGTTAGAAAGGTCTTTCTCGGGACCGGTCAGGACCACGGCCGCCACGACGGCGGCAGCGGCGGCGACGGCGCCCAGGCTTCTCCACAGCCATACGGGAACCGTCTTCTTCGGGGCCGCGGCCTGGTCCAGCCGGGCCTCGATGCCCTTCCACACATCCGGGGAGACGGATTCCTCCGCCCCGCCCATCAGGTTCCTTACATATATGTCAAACTCGTTCTCTTTCATTTTTTCTCTCGTTCCTTGATCATTTCCTGCAACCTGAGCCTCGCCCGCTGGAGCTTGGAGCGCGTCGTCGCCTCATTGAGGCCCAGGGTCTGTGCAATCTCCTTGTGGGAGTAACCTTCAATCACGTACATGTTGAATATCGTCCGGGAATCGGACGGGAGGGCGGCGATCAGTTCCATCAGTTCCTTGTAGCCGATCTGCTGGACGGGGGTGGCTTCCTCGGTGAAGAGGGAGCGCGCCTCGGAAATGTCGTCGCTGAGCTTGAGGGCATCGGTTTTCCGGAGATGCATCAGGGCAGTATTGACAAAGATCCTGCGGGCCCAGCCTTCGAAGGAGCCTGCCCCCGAATAGCTGTCGAGCCTGGAAAACAACGTGACGAACCCGTCCTGGAGGACGTCCTCCGCCGTAGGCCGGTCTCCCAGGTAGCGGAGGCACAGGGCCATCATTTTGGGCGCGAGGGCGTCGAACAGGCGCTTCTGCGCCTTCCTGTCTCCTTTGCGGCAGGCCGGAACCAGTTGTTCCAGGGCGCCGCCGGCGGGGGGATCGTCCGTTGCCGTCCAGGTTATAAGATGCAATCTGACCTTAAAATGTTTCATCCGTCCTGGAAAAATCAACGCTAAGACAAATATCGTAAAAATTTTCCCGGAATTGTATTATTTTTGTAAATCACTTGCGGCGAAACGGAAAAGAAGAAGATGATGAAAAAGACGATACTCTCCGCCATCCTGCTGCTCACGACGGTTTTTTCCTTTGCACAGAACGTGGAAAGCGCCCTCGTGGACGCGGTGGCCCTCTATAACAACCGGGCTTACACGCAGTCCCGGACCCTCCTCCAGACCCTCTCCAAGGCGGCGCCGGACAACGACGCCGTCCAGTATTACCTGGGCCTGGACGAAGCGATGCTCGGGAATGCCGATGCGGCGATCGCCCACCTCCGGAAGGCGGTGGAGCTGGACCCGCACAATTATTGGTACAAGCACCGTCTCGCGGAGCTGTACCAGGCCGCCGGCGAGGACGAGATGACCGTGGGGATGCTGGAAAGCATCCTGGCGGAGTTCCCCGACAAGACGGAGGTCAGTTACGACCTCCTGACCCTATATCTGAAGCAAGGGAAGTACGAGAAGGCCCTCCAGGCCCTTGCCGACGTGGAAAAGATCACCGGTCCCGGGGAGCAGGTCGCGCGCACGCGCTACGATATCTATCGTCAGCTCGGCCGGGATGAGGAAGCTATCGGCAGCCTCGAGGCCTTCAACGAGCAGTTCACCTCGCCTTCCATCCTATCCATGATGGGGGATTACTACCTGGGCGAGTTCAAAGACTCCCTGGCGATGGCCTGTTACGAGGAGGCGCTGCACACGCAGAGCGACTATGTCCCTGCCATCCTGGGAAAGGCGGAGGTGTACCGCACCACCCGCCGGTATCCGGAGTATTTCTCTACGGTGGACGAGTTCATCGACAGCGACAGCGTTCCGGTGGAGGCCAAGGGAATGTACGTGAGCAACATCATCCGTAGCCTGGACCCGAAACTCATCTCCTTGCACCAGAAGGGGTTCGACGGCATGGCGGAGCGGCTCGTCACCCGGCATCCGGAGGACAGCACGGCCCTCTCCACCGTGGGCGGGTACTATTATGCGACGGGCCGGATGGACCAGGCCATCGACCTGTTCACCCGCAGCGCGGACCTGTATCCGGAGAGCCTTTCCCAGACGGTGAGCTGCATCCAGCTCCTCGGCATGGCGGAACGGTGGGAGGAAATGCGGGACCGCAGCATCGCGGCGTTCGACCGCTTCCAGGAGATGGGGTTCATGGACTACCTGAACATGGCGGACTATAACCTGAAGGACTATGACGCCGTTATCAACAACAGCCGGTATGTGATCGCCCGGAGCAAGGACAACCCCGACCTCCTGAAGGCCGCCTGGTCCCAGATCGGAGACATGTACCACATGAAAGGGGATACGAAGGAAGCCTACAAGGCCTACGACAAAGCCCTCCGGATCGATCCGAACTATGCTCCCGTCCTGAACAACTACGCCTATTATCTCAGCGAAGAAGGCAAGAAGCTCAAGAAGGCCTTGTCCATGTCCAAAAAGACGGTGGAGGCCGAGCCGGACAACGCCACTTACCTGGACACTTACGGCTGGATCCTGCATCTGCTGGGAAAGGACGCCGAGGCGAAGCCCGTCTTCAAGCATGCCATGCTTTATGGAGGCAAGGACAGCGCCGTCCAGCTGGACCATTACGCGGAAGTCCTGTATTCCCTCTGGGAATATGACCTGGCGAAAGTCTATTGGAACCAGGCCAAGGCCAAGAATACGGAAGGGGAGATCCCCGACCTGGACAAGCGGGTGGAAGCCCGCCTGAAAGCCGTGGGCAAATGATGAAACGCATCCTGTATATCGTTGCCGTGCTGCTCCTTTTCGGGGCGGCGGCATGGGCACAGGATACCCGGCGGCAGGAGAGCCGCAAAGCCGCCCTCCAGAAGGAGATCGCGGAGATCAACCGGCGCCTGAAAGAGAACACCCAGTCCTCGAGCCGGGCCCTGACGGACCTGGCCCTCGTCCGGCGGAAGATCACCGCCCGGCAGGAGCTCATCGCGGAAAGCGACCGGGAGATCCGGGCCTTCGAGGATTCCGTCCTCGTCCGGCAGCGGGAGATCGATCGCCTGCAGGCCCGCCACGACACTCTTTCCCTGTACTATAACCGCCTGGTCCGGAGCGCCTACAAGAACCGTGACAGCCGGCTCTGGTACATGTATATCCTGGCGAGCGAGAACCTGGGCCAGGCCGCCCGCCGTTTCGGCTATCTCCGGGGGTTCTCCCGCGAGATGGCTTCCCAGGCGGAGAAAATCCGTCAGACCCAGGCGGAACTCGAGGTGGAGAAAGAGCGCCTGGCCGCCCTTAAGGCCGATGCGGAAGCGCTCCGCCGCCAGCGCCAGTCCGATGTGGAGACCCTCCGCTCGGAAGAGAGCGAATCCGCCACCCTGGTGGCCCGGCTGGAAAAGGACCGCAAGCAGTACCAGAAGGAGCTCGCCCGGAAAAACCGGGAAGTGGAGGCCCTGAACCGGGAGATCGCCGCCATCATCCGCAAGGCGACATCCAAGTCCTCTTCCGGCAAGAAAGCCCCGTCCAAGGGTGGGAAGACCACCTCTACGGCCGTGGACGAGGCCCTGTCCTCCAGTTTCGCCTCCAACAAGGGCCGGCTGCCCTGGCCGGCCGACGGTACGGTCGTGGATTCCTACGGCCAGCATTACCATCCGGTCTATAAGAACGTCAAGCTCCCGTTCAACAACGGCGTCACCCTCGCCGTCGCCCGCGGCACGCAGGCGAAGGCCGTCTTTGACGGAACGGTCTCCCAGATCGTCGTCATCCCGGGTTACAACCAGTGCGTCCTGATCCAGCACGGCTCCTATTTCACCTTTTACTGCAAGCTCAAGTCTGTTGCCGTCAAAGCGGGCGACAAGGTGAAGACCGGTACGGTCCTCGGGACCGTGGACACCATTTCCGGCGAGGACCAGCTGCACTTCCAGCTCTGGAAAGAACGCACCCCGCAGGACCCGGAAAAGTGGCTGAAATGAGCGCTGGCGCGGATTGTTGAAAACCGGCCCGCAAAAGTAACAGGAATGTTCCAATTTAGAGAAATTCTAAATTGGAATTTTTCGCATTTAATTGTGGGATAATGAATTAACAGGATTACAAGGGTGGTGTTGAAAACTTTTTTACGGAAAAGGCGAACAACATTGGATGGAATGGACTATCTTTGTCCTCCGGAGGGTGTTCCCCACAAACACCCCTGCCCTGAAACAAGACTACAAAATCATAAACCCCAGGCAACCGGCCTCCCCGTCGGCGCTGCCTACAACTGACACTACTATGGTAAAGCGTGTACTGAAACGCGACGGACGCCGCGTCGAATTCAACAACCAGAAGATTGTCGCCGCCATCCTCAAGGCGATGGACGTGACCGAGAATGGCGAAGACATCGTCCTAGCCGCCCAGATCGCCCATGCCATCTCCCAGCTCGAGCAGGAGGAGATGACCGTGGAGGAGATCCAGGACGTGGTGGAGAACCAGCTGATGAACAGCCCCCGCCAGGAAGTGGCGAAGGAGTACATCCGTTACCGCAACAAGCGCAACCTCGCCCGCAAGGCGAAGACCAACGAGATCTTCGAAACCATCATCGACGCGCAGGTGAACGACATCACCCGTGAGAACGCCAACATGAACGCCGACACGCCGGCGGGCATGATGATGAAGTTCGCGTCCGAGGCCACGAAGAGCTATGTGGACGAGTGCCTCCTCTCGGATCCGGTCCGCGAAGCCGTTGCCAAGAACTATATCCACATCCACGACAAGGACTACTATCCCACGAAGTCCCTCACCTGCATCCAGCATCCCCTGGACCTCATCCTGGAGCATGGCCTGAAGGCCGGCCACGGCGAGTCCCGTCCCGCGAAGCGCATCGAGACCGCTTCCGTCCTCGCCTGCATCTCCATGGAGACGGTGCAGAACGAGATGCACGGCGGCCAGGCCATCCCGGCCTTCGACTTCTATCTCGCCCCGTTCGTCCGCAAGACCTTCGAGGAAGAGGTGGACCAGGTCAGCGACCTGTTCAATACGGACTACAGCGACCTCAAGACCGTGGAGATCGACGATTACCTGAAGCATGACCTGATCGGTCTCCAGGGCCGCGACCGCGCCCTGCAGCACGCCATCAACCAGACGGTGGGCCGTGTCCACCAGGCCATGGAGGCGTTCGTGCACAACATGAACACCATCCACAGCCGCGGCGGCAACCAGGTCGTCTTCTCCTCCATCAACTACGGCACGGATACCTCCGCGGAAGGCCGCTGCATCATCCGGGAGATCCTCAATACCACCTACGAAGGTGTGGGCAACGGCTCCACCGCCATCTTCCCGATCCAGATCTGGAAGAAGAAGCGGGGCGTCTCCTACCTCCCGGGCGACCGCAACTACGACCTGTACAAGTTCGCCTGCAAGGTGAGCGCCCGCCGGTTCTTCCCGAACTTCCTGAACCTCGACGCCTCCTTCAACCAGGACGATGCCTGGAAGGCCGACGATCCCCGCCGCTTCGAGCATGAGGTGGCGACGATGGGCTGCCGCACCCGCGTCTATGGCAACAAGTTCGGTCCCAAGACCTCCATTGGCCGCGGCAACCTGTCCTTCACCACGATCAACATCGTGAAACTCGCCATCGAGGCGATGAATGAAGAGTCGGACAAGACCCTCCGGATCCAGAAGTTCTTCCAGAAGCTGGACTGGGCCCTGGAGATCGCCGCGCGTCAGCTCAACGAACGCTTCGACTTCCAGAAAACCGCCCTCAAGAAGCAGTTCCCGCTTCTGATGAACGGCCTGTGGTTGGGCAGCGAGAAACTGGACGAGAACGACACCATCGAGTCCGTCATCAATCAGGGCACCCTCTCCATCGGCTTCATCGGGCTGGCGGAGTGCCTGATCGCCCTGGTAGGCAAGCACCACGGCGAGAGCGACGAGGCGCAGGAACTGGGCCTTCGGATCATCTCCCACATGGCGGAGAAGGTCAATGGCTTCGGCGAGACCTACCAGCACAATTTCACCCTGCTCGCCACTCCGGCGGAGGGCCTCGCCGGCAAGTTCACCAAGCGGGACAAGAAGACCTTCGGCGTCATCCCCGGCATCACGGACAAGGACTACTACACGAACTCCAGCCACATCCCCGTGTACTACAAGTGCACCCCGGAGCACAAGGCGAAGATCGAAGGCCCGTACCACAAGTACGAGAACGCCGGTCACATCTTCTATGTGGAGATTGACGGCGACGCCACGCACAACCCGCAGGCCATCATGAACATCGTGGACCTGATGGACAAGTACGACATCGGCTACGGCTCCGTGAACCACAACCGCAACCGCTGCCTGGACTGCGGCTTCGAGAACGCCCAGGACAACCTCCACGAATGCCCGCACTGCCACGGTCACCACATCGACACCCTGCAGCGCATCACCGGCTACCTCGTGGGTACGACCAACCGCTGGAATTCCGGCAAGCTCGCCGAGCTGAAGGACAGAGTCGTGCACGAATGAGAATCCGGGTTTTAAAAATCCTCGAACAGACAATGGCCGACGGCCCGGGTTTCCGGACGTCGGTTTATTGTGCGGGGTGCAGGCATGCCTGCAAGGGCTGCCATAATCCGCAGTCCTGGGACTTCAACGCCGGTGAGTGGATGGATGTGCAGGAAATCCTGGACATCATCAAGGCCGACAGCATGTCCAACGTGAGTTTCTCCGGCGGAGACCCGCTGTATCAGGTCGATGCCTTCACGGAACTCGCCCGCCGCATCAAGGAAGAGACCGGCAAGACCATCTGGTGCTGGACCGGCTTCACCTATGAGGAGGTCCTGGCGGATCCCCATCTCGCCCAGATCCTCCCGTATCTGGATGTGCTGGTGGACGGCCCCTTCATCCTGGAGCAGCGGGACACGGAGCTCCTTTTCCGCGGCAGTCCCAACCAGCGCATCATCTATTTACACGAAAAGCCCGAGGATGATGTCATCCCCGGGACTGTTCCGTTGGTTCCTTTAAGGTAGATACCCTACAGGTTCTTGTTCTCGGTACCCCAGTCGGCGACGGCGGGGATGATGCCGAGCGAGATGATCTCGTCACGCATCTTCACGAGGTGCTCGTAGGAGGCGTCGAGGGCAGCCATTTCCTCGGCGGTGCCTTCCGGCATCGTGAAGTGGCAGCCGGTGGCGTCGATCGTGGTGGGCATGGCCATCATCACGTTCTTGTACTTGCCGCAGTTCACATAGGTGCCGGCGGGCCAGGTGAAGACCTCGCCGCCCATCGCGGCCTCGATCATCTTCACGGCCTGGTAGGCAGGGCTCTGGAAGGAGCTGCGGCCGCGGAGCTTGATGATGTTGGAGCCACCCTGGATGGTGTTGTGCTTGATCTCGGCGAAACGCTCGGCGGAAAGGCCCATTTCGGCGAGGGGCTTGCCGTCGACCTTCACCTGGGAGGCGAAGACGGCCATGGCCTCACCGTGACCACCGTAGGTGTGGGCACCGGTGACCTTGCACTGCTGGACGCCGAACTCCTGCGCCAGGGCTTCCTGCAGACGGGTGCTGTCCAGGGCGGCGAGGGAGGTGAGCTTTTCCGGAGCGAGACCGGAACGGATGAGGGCGGTGAGGGCGGTGACATCGGCCGGGTTGAAGATCACCACGACGAACTTCACGTCCGGGCAGTACTTCTCGATGTTCTCGCCGAACTCGGCAGCGATCTGGCAGTTGCCCTTGAGGAGATCCTCGCGGGTCATGCCTTCCTTACGGGGTGCACCACCGGAGGAGATGATATACTTCGCATCCTTGAAAGCGACGGCCGGGTCGATGGTTGCGGTCAGGTTGATACCCGGGAAAGCGCAGTGGTCCATCTCGGCGAGCACGCCCTTGAGGCCGGGCTCATAGATGTCATACAGGCAGATGTTCGGCGTGAGGCCGAGCATGGCGGCAGTCTGAACCATGTTGGAGCCAATCATACCGGCAGCGCCGACGATGAGAAGCTTTTCATCAGTGAGAAATTTCATGACTTTATGTTTTAATATTCAACGTTTCGCTTTTCGCACCGCAAAGATAGCAATTTCCCGCCAAAGATTGATTTGCATTTATGAAAAATCCATTATCTTTGTAGAGTTAATTGGTAGCAAGCAAAATGGAGCCTCCCAGTCCGGTCGTGTCATTGATAGGGGTCGTCAGTTCTGACGAACCCCCGTTGCGATGCCATACATACTGGAGTTCCCGGTCCTTTCGAGGAACCGGGCGCTGCTGCATTTTCTAGCTCAAACTGACATTTATGGGACTATATCTGAAGAAGAAACTCGACAATGAAGCGGAGATCGGCGTTTGGCAGATCACCGAAACCGAGGAGCAGCTCAAGGAAATGAGCTCCACCCCCAGCGACGAGATGGAGGAAATCTCGTTCATCCGCAGCGAATCCCTGCGGAAGCAGCGCCTTGCGGTGCGCGCCCTCCTGAACACGATGTTCGACGAGAAGGTGTACCTGAGCCACCACGACAACGGCAAGCCCTACCTGGAGAACAACCCGGTGAACATCTCCATCACCCATACCGAAAAATATGTCGCCGTCATCCTCCACGAGGAGGAGAACGTGGGCATCGACATCGAATCCCTGGACCGCGACTTCTCCGTCGTGGAAAAGAAGGCCCTCTCCGAGGACGAGATCGAGGACCTGGAGGACGAGAAGCGGAACGAGCAGCTCGCCATCTACTGGTGCGCCAAGGAGGCCATTTTCAAGCTCCTGAGCCGCTACAATGTCGATTTCGCCGAACAGATCGAGATCGAGCGCTTCCGCCCCCGCGGCGAGGGCGAGCTGGAGGCCACCTTCATCGGCAAGAAGGACGAGGAAGAGGAGTTCGACCTCGAATACATCACCTTCGACCGCCACGTCCTCGTGTGGGTCGTGGGGGAGTAAACCCTGCATAATACCAAGTTATGGGGATTGAATCTTTGGTTCAATCCCCATAACTTTGTGCCCTCAGCACAAAACTATGAAACTTTCCGAGTTACAAACGGGGGAAAAAGCGGTCATCGTCCGCATTCACGGTTACGGTCCTTTCCGGAAACGGCTCATCGAGATGGGCTTCATCCAGGGGAAGGAAGTGACCGTCGTGCTCAATGCACCCCTCAAGGATCCGATCGAATACGAGATTATCGGCTATAAGATTTCCCTGCGCCGCGAGGAAGCGGAGCAGATCGAGGTGGTGAACGAAGCGGAGGCCCGCGATGCCCTCGTGAGCGATGAACACCTGCAGGGGCTTCCGGAGGACATGGAGGAGCGTGAGCGCCTGGACATGGCCCTGAAGCATTTGGCCGAGGAGCGCAATCACGTGATCCGCGTCGCCCTGGTGGGCAACCCCAACTGTGGAAAGACCTCCCTGTTCAACATCGCCTCCGGCTCCCACGAGCATGTGGGCAACTACTCCGGCGTGACGGTGGATGCGAAGGAAGGTCATTTCAAGCACAAGGGGTATGACATCACCCTGGTGGACCTTCCCGGAACCTATTCGCTGTCAGCGTATTCCCCAGAGGAACTGTATGTCCGGAAGAACCTCATCGACGCCATGCCGGACGTGGTGGTCAATGTGGTCGATGCCTCCAACATCGAGCGCAACCTGTATCTGACGGCGCAGGTCATCGACATGAACCTGAGGACCGTCATGGCCCTGAACATGTACGATGAGCTTCAGCATAAGGGGGACAAACTGGACACGGAACAGCTGGGCCGCCTGCTGGGCGTCCCGGTGTGTCCCACGGTGAGCCGCGACGGCCAGGGAATTCCGGAACTCTTCGATACGGTCATCCGGCTCTATGAGGGGGCCGATGAGAAACTTGCCCGCCACATCCATATCAACCACGGCGCCGAGATCGAACCGGCCATCGACCGGATCAAGGCCCTGGTCGCCGAGAATGAGAAACTTCGTTCCAAATACTCCACCCGCTACTTAGCCATCAAATACCTGGAAAACGACCGCGACATCGAGCAGCTGCTCGGAAACCTTCCGAACCATGAGGCACTCGAGGCGGCCCGGAAGGAGGAAACGGAGCGGATCGACCAGCTGCTCCATACGACACCGGAAGCGGCCATTGTCGATGCCAAGTACGCTTTCATCCAGGGCGCCCTGGCGGAGACCTATGAAAAATACCAGGAGGAACGGCCCCGGCGCACCCTGACGGACAGGATCGACGCCATCGTCACGAACAAGTGGCTGGCTTTCCCGATCTTCCTTCTCCTCCTGTGGTTTACCTTCTGGGCCACCTTCACCATCGGCCAGTATCCGATGGACTGGATCGACTGGCTCGTCGCGAAGTTCGGCGAGTTCGTGGGCGCCTTCATGAAGGAGGGCTGGCTCAAGGACCTCATCGTGGACGGCATCATCGCCGGTGTGGGCAGTGTCCTGGTGTTCCTTCCGAACATCATGATCCTGTACCTGTTCATCTCCCTGATGGAGGACAGCGGCTACATGGCCCGGGCGGCCTTCATCGTGGACAAGCTCATGCACAGGATCGGCCTCCATGGCAAGTCGTTCATTCCCATGGTGATGGGCTTCGGCTGCAACGTGCCGGCCATCATGGCGACGCGTTCGATCGAGAGCCGGAAGTCACGCCTCATCACCATCGCCATCATCCCGTTCATGTCCTGTGCGGGCCGGCTTCCGATCTTCGTGCTGTTCGCGGGGGCTTTCTTTCCGCACAACGCGGCGACGGCGCTGCTGTGCATCTACCTGCTGGGCGTAGTTCTCGCCATCCTCAGCGCACGTGTGCTCAAGCGTTTCGTGAAGGATGACGACCTTCCTTTCGTGATGGAACTGCCGCCGTACCGCATTCCTACCGGCAAGGCCATCTGGCGCCACACCTGGGAAAAAGGCCGGCAGTATCTGGAGAAGATGGCGACGACGATCCTCGCCTTCTCCATCGTCATCTGGTTCCTCGGCTACTTCCCGCGGAATGAAGAACAGGGCGTCGCCTATCAGCAGGAGCATTCCTATATCGGCATGTTGGGCAAGGCCGTGGAGCCGGCCCTGGAACCGCTGGGATTCAACTGGAAGATGGATGTGGGCCTGCTTGCCGGCGTGGGAGCCAAAGAGCTTGTCGTCAGTACCCTGGGCGTCATGTATGCCGGTGACGAAGGGGTGGATGCCGACGAGAACGACACCGCCCTCCAGGCTGCGCTGAAAGGCGATGTTCCGCTGGCGGCCGCCGTGGCCTATATGGTGTTCGTCCTGTTGTACTTCCCTTGCATTGCCACCTTCGTCGCAATCAAGAACGAAACCGGCAAGTGGCGCTGGGCCATCCTCTGCGCCCTCTATACGATGCTGGTCGCGTGGGTCTTCGGCTTTATTGCGTACCGAATCTTCCTTTTATAGATTCAAGAATCTATCCTTCCGTCACGTGGATCAGTGACTTCACCGGGGCAAGGTCCTCGATCCGGGCGCGTCCCGGGAGGTCGTCGATCTCCACCAGGAAGACAAAGTCGGTGACCTTCACGCGGTATTCCTTTCCGTCGATGGTAATTTTCTGGCTGTTCAGGCTCTCCACGATGCCGCGGGCCGTGCCGCCGGTGGCGAGGATGTCGTCGAAGAAGGTGATCGGGATGATGTCGCCCTCTCTCTTGCAGGCCGCGAGGTCGGACAGGCGGTAGAAGACCTGGTCCTTGCCGTATTCCTTCACGATGTCCACGGTGATCAGGTCGCCCTCTGAGAAGGGCAGTTTCCCCTTCTTGCGCACCGGAATGACATTCTCCGCCATGCCGCTGTACAGGAGGGGCGCCGTGAACAGGAAACCCCGGGCCTCGGGGGCGAGGATGTTCGGGGAGGCGCAGGTGCGGCCAATGTCGTCGGTCAAGGCTTTGAAGACTTCCTTGTCCTGCAGGAAAGGGATGATGTCCACGAAGTTGACTCCATGGATGGGAAAGTTCGGGTAGAACTTGAGTACTTGCTTGTAATCCATTATTCGATGGTGTTTATGTCGATGAGGTTGTTCAGGAGGGCATAGACCGTCAGGCCGGCCACCGTCTTGATGCCGGTCTTGCGGGTGATGTTCTTGCGGTGGGTGATGACCGTGTAAATGGACAGGTTGTACAGGTCCGCAATCTCTTTGTTGAGCATGCCCTTCGCGACACACACGAGGATTTCCTTCTCGCGGGCGGAGAGTTCCTCTCCCTCGCTTCGGGGCGTCTCGGAGCGGTCCTCCAAAGCCGCGCGGACCTTCCGGATGATGGTCGTAGGAACGTCGTACAGGCTCAGGACGCCGTCATACTGTTTCAGGGATTCCTCGTCCCAAAGCGATCCTACGATCGCAAGGACCGCGGCGGAAGTATGCTCCGAGAGGGCTGCGCGGGCGTTTCCGCGGGAGGCATGGTCAAAGATGGAGGGATCCACGATGACCACGTCCGGGTCCATGTTCCTGAGCTGTGCCTCCTTCGAGGACGACAGGTCCGTGAGGATGCCGCATACCTCGAACTCCCCCAGGTCGTTGAAGATATGCTCTACTCCCCGCGCCACGATGGCGGAGGGAATGATGAGAAGGACGCGCTTACTCATGGTTCTCGAGACGGTTGACGATCGGAACCAGGATCTCGTCCTCCACGACCGTATGCTTTTCCAGGTCCTCCTCCAGGGAGAAAATGTAGAACAGGGCCTTGTACGTGTCCTGCTGGCCGCACACGGGCGGCAGGTATTTCATCACGAGGTTCTTCAGGTCCTCGAGCTTTTCCTCCACGTTGGAGTGGTTCTCCTCATATTCGCCGATGGTGAAGTTCCGGTCGGCCCCCTGCCGCAGGACGGCCTCCGCATGCGGGAAAACCGTCTTTTCCTCATATTCGAAGTGCTTGGAGAGCTCGTCCTTGTAGTCAGCGAAGAACTTCCAGATGATGCGCTTGTGTTTCTCTCCGCAGGGGGCGATGAGGTTCTCCAGCGCCATCTCCAGCTCCTGCAGGGCCACATTCATGTAATAGGCGTGCGAAAGACGGAGGTACTTCAGGACGTCCCTCAGGTCCGCCTTCTCCAGCTTTTCCTTCGTCGGGAGATACCCGTCGATGGCATAGACCGCCGAGATCAGGAGGAACGTTTCCGGGTTGATGCCCTGTTTCCGGCACACCTCTTCAACGGTTTCATCCCCGAAGCCGAAAGGGATGCCCATTCGGGTCAGGACGCCCAGGAGGCTGAATCTGAGGTTCATGAGGTCCGCCATCTTCATGGACGGGGACAGCAGGTGTCGTTCGGTCGTTGTAGCCATGGCTCTTGTTCTATCAGGCAAATTTACGAAAAAATGGACTCATTAAAAACCCTCCTGCCTTGTCGCAAGGGAGGAGGGGCACTTATACAACAATAAAAGGATAAAAACTCTAACTGTCTTAATGGCTTTTTCTGTGGCAAAGATACGGCGATTCCCCGCCGCGGGCAATCCCAACTTGTTGGTAATGCGCGAGGCGGGGAATCCCCTGTTGTGTGTAAATGCTAGAAATTCAGGGCGAAACCGATACCGTTGGGGGTAGCACCGATCTGATAGGTCAGGCCTTTCCGGGCATTGTAGTCGTCGGCCACCCAGTTGAGGCGCTTCTTGCCGATGATAGAGATGGGGATACCGGCGTCCAGGGCGATGCCGCCGACGGCCATGAGGAGCGTTCCTCCCAGCACCATTCCGGCTGCACCGGGATTGTCCTGGAGGGCTTTCTGGATATCTTCCTGGCTGCTGTTCTGATTGACCTGACCGGACACCTTGCTGACGCCAACTCCATAGAGGACCGCACCGCCGACCAGGCCGCCGATACCGCTCCAGATGAGGGTCTTGCCGGTTTTGCGCTGCTTGACGGCACCGACATAGGTTTCGTCATAAACCTGCTCGCCGATGAGGGTGAGGACCTCGTGGTCGGACAGGATGTTGCCACGGGCGTCGGCGAGGTTGGCGCCGCTGCGGTGGATGGGGCCGGCGTACTGGGCGCTGGCGTTCTGTGCAAGGCACAGAAAGGCGGCGACAAGGCCGCAGAGGAATGTGAATCTCTTCATATTGCTTTGGGGTTAGAAGTTCATGGTCAGGCCGACGCCGTGCGGGGCGGCGCCGAAGCGGGCCGTCACGGCGTGGTTGCGTCCGTTGAAGTCGTTTTCCACCCAGTTCAGGCGGCTCTTGCCAATGATATGGAGCGGGATACCCGCGTCCAGGGCCACGCCGCCGGCAATGACGGCCACGTAACCAGTCGCCATCAACATGATGCCGAAGGCCTCGCCGGCCGGAGATTCGGAATGCCGGTATTCGTACTGCCCGTCATAATAAGTGTAGTCCTCGCTGCTGGCCGCCAGGACACCGAGGCCTCCCAGGACACTCACGAGACCGGCACCCATGCCGATGGCGCCGCCGATGATGAGCTTGCGGCCGACCTGGTACTGCTTCCGGGCGCCGACGACCGTCTCCCGGTAGATCTCCGGGCCGATCAGGTTGATGAGTTCCGCATCCGAAATCGGCAGGCCTACCTGGTCGGTAAATCCGGCGCGGTCGCGATGGATTTCAGTGATATATTGGGCGTTGGCGTTTTGCGCAAGGCATAGGAAAGCGGCAACGAGGCCGCAGAGAATGGCGAATTTCTTCATGTCCGTTCGGTATTTCTTACAAAAATACCCGTTTCTGCCAAAACTTGCAAGTCCGGCAGCCGTTTTTTGTGTGGTGCGCTTTTTGTAGCACATGCCCTCCGGAAAACTATTTTTAATTTTTAAGAATATGAAGAAAATCCTTTCCACCCTTCTCGCTGCATCCCTGATGCTCGTGGGAATCCAGGCAATTGCTCAGCCGAGCGTGAATGCCGGTTACCTCAACTCCACCCTCAAGGTCCAGAACGCAGATCCCTCCAACGCCAATGGTGCGTATGTCGGTCTCTCCTACAATCTTCCGATTGCCGGCGGTCTCGGTGTCGCCCCGGGTATCTACTACTCGCTGATCAGTTCCAAGGAGACCGCTTCCCTGGGCACGATCTTCTCCGGATCCGGCACTTTCACGGAGCATGCCGTCAATGTTCCCGTGTATCTGAACTATGCCATCGGCCTCAACCGTGACACGAATTTCTTCGTCTTCGGCGGCCCCACCCTTCAGTATGGTCTTTCCTCCAAGGTCAAGTACGACGCCAATGTCGCCGGCATCAGCGGCAGCACCACGGCGAACAACTACGACAATGACAACTACAACCGTATGAACGTCTATCTGGGCGGCGGTATCGGCATCAATGCCGGCGCTTTCAAGGTCACTGTCGGCTATGACTATGGCATGATGAACCAAATCAAGGGAGACAATGCCACCCCGGCCCACCGTTCCAACATCAAGATCGGTCTCGGTTTCAACTTCTAGATTCCTTCGGCCTTCTGAGGCCGGAAAGAGTATTCGCATCCGCAGTAGAGCTGGTTGTAAAACCGCTCGCTGCGGATGATTTCGTTCCGGCGCTCCTGCAGGCCGCCCTTGCGCCAGTTCTGGGGCCACCAGGTGACGCCGGGAACCTGGGCGCAGGCCCACTCGCCGGCGGCATTGACCTGTTCCAGGCTTTTCCAGCGGGAGGAGGCAAGGGTGGTGGTAAGGACCGGGAAACCGTTCTCGGAGGCATATTGTGCCGCCCTTAAAAGCCTGTACTTGAAGCAGTTCAGACATCGTCCGCCGCGCTCCGGTTCGTTTTCCAGCCCGGCGGCACAGCCTTCCCAGCCGTCGTGGTCATAGACATCGTCCACGATGGGAATGCCCCATTTAAGCGCATACCGGATGCACTCGTTGAGCCGGTGGTCATACTCCTCGCGGGGGAATATATTGGAATTGGAATAGAAGATGGTCGGTTGGATTCCATGGTCCATGAGGCACTCCACGACCGCACTGGAGCACGGCGCGCAGCACGCGTGCAGCAGCACTTTGTCGGCCCCGAGGGGGACTTCCAGATGGACGGAAGGTTTCATGGAACAAAGTTACGAAAATCTCCGGGGAAAGCGGAACACGATGGACAGGACGGCGAGGAGGCCCAGGGCGAAGGGATAATAGAGGTAGCCCGTGATGGAGGCGGCGGAGACGCCGGCGAGGCCGGAGGCCATGAGCATCTGTGCGCCGTAGGGGATGACGCCCTGGATCAGGCAGGAAAAGGTGTCCAGGATGGAGGCCGTCTTGCGCGGGTCCAGTCCGTATTTGTCGGAGATGTCCTTCGCCAGCGGGCCCACGGTGATGATGGCGATGGTGTTGTTGGCCGTGCAGAAGTTCACGAGGGAAACGAGGCCGGCGATGGAGAAATACGCCCCGCGCTTGCCCCGGATGCGCCGGGTGAGCGCGCCGATGATGAAGTCCAGCCCGCCGTTGTAGCGGATGAGTTCCAGCATGCCGCCGGCGAGGAGGGATACGATGATGAGTTCGCCCATGGACCCGATACCGCCGCCGATGGACGCCATCCAGCCAATCCAATCATAGGCACCTGTGCACCAGCCGAGGATGCCATTCACGCCGATGCCGATGGCAAGCACCGTCACCACGTTCACCCCTGCCAGGGCCAGGCCGATGACCAGCAGATAGGGGATCAGGCCCAGCCAGTTGACCGTTTCCACGGAGGGGACCGCCTCCACCTGGAGGCCCAGCACGACATACAGGGCCGCCACCAGGATGGCCGCCGGTGCCGCGATCCACAGGTTCACGCGGAACTTGTCGCGCATGGAGCATCCCTGGCTCTTGGTCGCCGCCACGGTGGTGTCGGAAATGAACGACAGGTTGTCGCCGAAGAAGGCGCCGCCGATGATCACCGCCGTGATGAAAGGAACGCCGACGCCGGTTTCCTGGGCGATGCCCGCCGCGATGGGAACGAGGGCGACGATGGTCCCGACGCTGGTGCCGATGGCCATGGAAATGAAGCAGGCGGCGAGGAAAAGTCCCGCATAGATCAGCTTCCCGGGCAGGATCCGGAGGGTCGCGTTGACAGTCGCGTCGATGGCACCGATATCCTTCGCCGTCGCGGCGAACGCCCCGGCCAGCACGAAAATCCAGATCATCAGGAGGACGTTCCGGTTCCCGGCGCCTTCCGAGAAGATGGAGATCTTGTCATCCGTCTTGTCCACGCTCCGGGTGATGAGCATCGCGTAGGCCGATGCGATGATGAACGCAGCCGCCACCGGGACTTTGTAGAAGTCGCGGGCGACGAGGGAGGAGACCAGATAGGTAAGCAGGAACACCAGCAGCGGGCTCAGGGCGAGCCAGCCGTTCATCTTGCGGGCGGAAGTCGGACGCGGGGGCGTCTTTTCGGTATGGATGGCCATGTCAGTTCGTTTCTTGGAAGTTGCAAAGGTACGAAGATTTCTATTATCTTTGCACATGCGAAAACTCCTTATACTCACGACCCTCCTTCTTTCTCTGTCCGCCGCCGCGCAAGTACGCACCTATGGCGAGATGGAGACGAAGACCTTCGTCATCGGCCTGGAAAACTATTATTTCGGCGACGCCGGAAGCCTGTCCTTTCCCGGCGGAACGGTTTCCCTCGCAGGCGGGCGCGTTACGGCACCGGGACTGAACCTGTCCGGACTCCCGGCCGGCAACACCCTTATCGGCGCCCATGACTTTACGGACGACGGCGTGCCGGAACTGGTCGTGGGAACGCGTGGGACGGGACTCGTGAAGGCGCAGGTGTACATCCTCCGGGATGGGAAATGGACGCTGATGGGCATCGTGGGAGCCCGGGGAGACGTGGAGGAGATCCGGGTTTTCCGCCAGGCGATGACGGTGAAGGACCGTGCGTCGGGCGCCTTGTACACCTGGACATGCCACCAGGGGAAATTCGACTTCAAATCTTCGGCCGGAGGCCCGGATCCCGCTGCCAACCTTTGACGGATTCCAAAATTATCGCTACCTTTGCAAAAATCTGCACCTATGTCCTTTATCGATGAAAGAATTGCCCTGGAAGGCCTCACTTTCGACGATGTACTCCTGATCCCGGCGTACTCGGAAGTCCTTCCGCGGGAGGTCAGCCTGCATACCCGATTCTCCCGGAACATCCACCTGAACATTCCCATCGTGTCCGCCGCCATGGACACCGTGACCGAAGCGCCGATGGCCATCGCCCTGGCAAGGGAAGGAGGCATCGGCGTGATTCATAAGAATATGAGCATCGCCGCGCAGGCGGCCGAGGTCCGCAAGGTCAAGCGTTCGGAGAACGGGATGATTTCGGATCCCGTCACCATCGACCAGGACCAGACCGTGGGAGACGCCCTGCGGCTGATGAAGGAGAACCACATCGGCGGCATCCCCGTGACGGACGGCGAAGGGCACCTCGTGGGCATCGTCACGAACCGTGACGTCCGTTTCCACGAAGATATGTCCGTTCCCGTGCGCGAAGTCATGACGGCCCAGAACCTGGTCACCATCCCCGACACCCGGACGGACCGCGAGTACGTGAAGTCGGTCCTGCTGAAGGCGAAGGTGGAGAAGCTTCCCGTCGTGGATGCCAAGGGGCATATCGTCGGCCTCATTACCTATAAGGATCTGATCAAGGAACGCCTGCACCCGGAGGCCTGCAAAGATGCGAAGGGACGGCTCCGCGTGGCGGCTGGCATCGGCATCACCCCGGATGCGCTGGAGCGCGTCGCGGCCCTGTACGCCGAGGGCGTGGACGCCGTCGTGCTGGATTCCGCCCATGGGCACAGCAAGGGTGTCATCGACCTCCTGAAGCGCGTGAAAGCCACCTATCCGTCCCTGGACGTGGTGGTCGGCAACGTGGCGACCGAGGAAGGCGCGCGCGACCTCATCAAGGGCGGCGCCGACGGCGTGAAAGTGGGCATTGGCCCGGGCTCCATCTGCACCACCCGCATCGTGGCGGGCGTGGGCGTGCCCCAGCTGAGCGCCATTTACAATGCGTACCAGGCCATCAAGGGCACGGGCGCGACCCTGATTGCCGACGGCGGCCTCCGCTACTCCGGCGACATCGTCAAGGCCCTCGCGGCCGGCGGCGACTGCGTCATGTGCGGGTCCATGTTCGCCGGTACCGAAGAGTCCCCGGGCGAGACCATCATCTACAGCGGCCGTAAGTTCAAGGCTTACCGCGGCATGGGCTCCATCGACGCGATGGCGGCCGGCTCCAAGGACCGCTATTTCCAGGACGACAAGGTGGAACTCAAGAAACTGGTTCCGGAAGGCATCGTGGGCAGGGTCCCGTACAAGGGCACCCTCGCCGAGACGGTGTACCAGATCGTGGGCGGCCTGCGCTCCGGCATGGGTTACTGCGGAGCCAAAGACCTGGAGGCGCTCAAGACGGCGAAATTCACCCGGGTCACGGCGAGCGGCATGGCGGAGAGCCATCCGCACGACATCACCATCACCAAGGAAACGCCTAACTACTCCCGCGGTGAATAAGATCATCATCCTCGACTTCGGCTCCCAGGTCACGCAGCTTATCGGCCGCCGCCTCCGGGAGCTGAATGTTTATTGCGAAATCTATCCGTACAACAAGATGCCGGACCTGGACGGTTCCGTGAAGGGCGTCATCCTTTCCGGCAGTCCCTGCTCCGTGCGGGATGCGAATGCTCCCCAGGTGGACCTGTCGATGGTCAAGGGCAAATTCCCGCTCCTAGGCATCTGCTACGGGGCGCAGTATCTCGCGCATCACTTCGGCGGCAAGGTGGAGGGATCCCTCGCCCGCGAATACGGCCGGGCCATGCTGGACGTCACCCGTCCGGACTCCCCGTTGCTGGAGGGCGTCAAGGTCCATTCCCAGGTGTGGATGTCCCACGGGGACACCATTTCCCGCCTCCCGGAAGGGGGCGTTGCCATCGCCGAGACGGCGGACGTCCCGTACGCCGCCTACCAGATCGTCGGCGAACCCACCTTTGCGGTGCAGTTCCACCCGGAAGTGTTCCATACGGAGGAAGGCTCCAAGATCCTGGCGAATTTCGCCCTCGGCATCTGCGGATGCGAAGGCGACTGGACGCCGGACTCCTTCATCGAGACCACCGTGGCGGCCCTCCGGGAGCAGCTCGGGGACGACAAGGTCATCCTGGGCCTTTCCGGCGGCGTGGACTCCACCGTGGCCGGCGTGCTCCTGAACAAGGCCATCGGCCACAACCTCACCTGCATCTTTGTCAATAACGGGCTCCTGCGGAAGAACGAGTACGAGGACGTGCTCGCTTCCTACCAGGACATGGGCCTGAACGTCATCGGGGCCGACGCCTCCCGGGCTTTTCTGGACGCCCTTGCCGGCGTCACCGAGCCCGAAGCCAAGCGCAAGGTCATCGGCCGGCTCTTCGTGGAGACCTTCGACCAGTACGCCCGGAAGATCGAGGGCGCCCGCTGGCTCGCCCAGGGGACCATCTATCCCGACGTCATCGAATCCGCCGGCATTCCCGGCATCGCCTCCAAGATCAAGAGCCACCACAACGTGGGCGGTCTCCCCAAGGAGATGAACCTGCAGATCGTGGAACCCCTCCGGATGCTTTTCAAGGACGAGGTCCGGCGTGTGGGCCGCGCCCTCGGCATCAAGGAGGAACTCGTGGGCCGGCATCCTTTCCCGGGGCCGTCCCTGGGCGTCCGGATCCTCGGCGACATCACCGAAGAGAAGCTCCGCATCCTGCGCGAGGCCGACGACATCTTCATCCGCGGACTCCGCGCCTACGACTGCACCGGCATGGGCTTCCGCAGCGCTTCCGACCCGCGGGTGGAGGCCACGAACCTCTACGATGCCATCTGGCAGGCGGGCGTGGTCCTGCTGCCCATCCGCAGCGTCGGCGTCATGGGCGACGAACGTACCTATGAGCATCCGGTCGCCCTCCGCGCGGTGGTTTCCACCGATGCGATGACCGCCGACTGGTTCCCGCTCCCGTACGACTTCCTCGGAGAGATTTCCAATGAAATCATCAACAGGGTCCGCGGCGTGAACCGGGTCGTCTATGACGTCAGCTCGAAGCCGCCGGCAACCATCGAATGGGAATAAAACGAATTATTAACACATAACCCTTACAGAAAAATGACAACAGGTAACGTTCGTCCCGCGGATATGGAGCGGATCACGACCCCCGAATTGGCCCGGAAATTCATCGATGAACAGGTCCGGGAACTGCGCGCCCAGATTGGCGACAAGAAAGTGCTTCTCGCCCTATCGGGCGGTGTGGACTCCTCGGTTGTTGCGGCGCTTCTCATCAAGGCCGTCGGCAAGCAGCTGGTCTCCGTCCATGTGAACCACGGACTCCTCCGCAAAGGCGAGCCGGAGCAGGTGGTGCGCGTCTTCCGCGATGAGCTCGACGCCAACCTCGTGTATGTCGATGCCGTGGACCGCTTCCTGGACAAGCTCGCCGGCGTGGCCGATCCCGAGCAGAAGCGCAAGATCATCGGCGCGGAATTCATCCGCGTGTTCGAGGAAGAGGCCCGCAAGCTGGACGGTATCAGCTTCCTGGCCCAGGGTACGATCTATCCGGACATCGTGGAATCCGGTCCCGTCAAGTCCCACCACAATGTGGGCGGACTTCCGGAGGACCTCCAGTTCGAACTCGTCGAGCCCATCAAGCTTCTGTTCAAGGACGAAGTCCGCGTCGTGGGCAAGGAACTCGGTCTCCCGGACAGCATGGTGTTCCGCCAGCCGTTCCCCGGCCCCGGCCTGGGTGTCCGCTGCACCGGCGCCATCACGCGCGACCGGCTGGAAGCCCTTCGCGAGAGCGACGCCATCCTGCGTGAGGAGTTCGCGAAGAATGGCCTGGAGGGCAAGGTCTGGCAGTATTTCACCGTCGTCCCCGACTACAAGTCCACGGGCGTCAAGGACGGCAAGCGCAGCTGGGACTGGCCGGTCATCATCCGTGCCGTGAACACCCGCGACGCCATGACCGCCACCATCGAGGAAATCCCCTACGAACTGCTGCACCGCATCACCAAGCGCATCGTAACGGAAGTCCCCGGCGTGAACCGTGTCCTGTATGATCTGACGCCGAAGCCGACAGGTACCATCGAATGGGAATAATGGATAAGGAGGTGCCCGGCAGGTCCGGGCATCTTTTTTCTTAAAAATCGCCTGATACCTATTGCGGATTCAGAAAAAAACCGTACATTTGCAGTCCCGTTTTGGGAAATTGAGATATGGTGTAATGGTAGCACTACAGATTCTGGCTCTGTCAGTGAGGGTTCGAGTCCTTCTATCTCAACGAAAATCAGCCTTTTGAAGCTGATTTTTATTTTGAAAACGGTATGGCGGGGTAGCTCAGCTGGTTAGAGCGTCGGATTCATAATCCGGAGGTCGTGGGATCGTGACCCACTCCCGCTACGAGTTTGAGGGGGCTCTGCCCCCTAATACCCCCGCGGCTCCCGGCCTATAAGTCCTTACGGACACGGCCTCCGCCGGGCGCTCTGATGAGCGCCGTGACAGGGAAAAAGATCGTAATACCTATATATGTGGAGACTGCCCTTCGTGGCGGTTTTTTTGTTGTTTCCCTTGCTGAGCCGGCTGTTTGATGGGATGTTATGGACCTAAGGGGTTTGTGCTGCCCGGCTTGTGTGTACAAACCTCGTTTGTACAAGAAACAGTCAGCAGAACGACGATTCCATGTACAAGTCCCGCCGACTCGGCCGATTATCGACCCGATTCCGAAAGACTTGTGCAGAAAACCCCGTCCAGAGACCCCTTTTGGTGTACAAACGAGACTTGTACATAGCAACATTGACTCCGCCGGACAGATTCACCTCGAAGAAACCGGCATCGCACTAATTCCAGTTGTCGATGAATATGAGATTGTGAAGTAGAATGAATGAAAAAGGGCATTGCGTCCCTTTTTCTTTTCTTGTTTGGTTGTGTGGGGGTGTGATTTTTGCAGATGCCAGAGCATGAAGTCGTTGCAAATCATCTTCCTGCAGGCATGCTTACTAATTCTGGCGGCATGTGGCCCCAAAGGGCCCCGTGTCGTACAGAAGGAGGGCTTTACGCTCATTTACGATACATTGGAGGTGGACGTGAGCAGTATCGAACTTCCGGATATGTGGTTGTATTTTGTGAGGGCCGTGCCCTTGGAGGATGGGTATCTATGTGCGTTCGAGCAAAAGAAACCAGGGCCTTATTCTCCTTACCCCCAGAGATATCTACTGAAAGCCAATCGGAAAACGGGTCAGACCCATATCGTCGATTTCCCGTGCAAGGATGACCTTTATTGGAGCATTCGGGAAAGAAACGGTGCTATATATATGAATTATCCCGAGTGGTGTGATACGATGTGGCGTTTCATTCCGGATCGGGAAACATGGGAGGACGCGACCGACTATCGGGATGTCGTCTATGAAGATGAGGATTATCGGATCTATTGCAAGAGAATGCGTTATTCCCCATACCATACCTGGTTTATGGACAAACAGACGGGAGAGCAGTATTTCTTCCCGGTCGCCGCCGGCCAGGTTCTCCGGTTCAACGGCTATTTCTATTTCACAGACCATGAACGATTCCGTGGACTGGCCGATCCGAAGGTCGGTCTCCTCTGCGACAGCCTATCCAACTATGCGGCGGCGCTTGCCGAGCCCTCTGGCATGAT
The DNA here is from genome assembly GCA_002361625.1 of Bacteroidales bacterium UBA3289. Classification (GTDB taxonomy): domain Bacteria; phylum Bacteroidota; class Bacteroidia; order Bacteroidales; family UBA932; genus Cryptobacteroides. Next base: position 73,769 of record DETL01000011.1, read on the forward strand.
GCCTCCGGCCCTCCGCTCCCACTACCGGGAAATGAAGGCGTTTGGCAACATCTATGCTTTTGGGGAAGGAGATGATGGCTGGTATGGGTGCGAAGGTCCGTTAACGCCGCCATCCGACACGGTTTTCAACGCATCTTTTAAGGCGCAGAAGGCGCTTTATCAAATCGTTACCGACCCGGAGACAACCTGGGTCGCCCAAGTTACAGGCCAGGGCCTGAAAAGGATAGTGGACTTGGGTAAGCACTATGATGCATACCGCATCGGTCGGGCAATGCTGTATTATGAAGATGATGACGCGAATGCCGGTATCATCGAACTGGGCGACACCCTTCGCTTCCACCACCTGCACTTCTGATGAACAGCAAATGAAACAATCATTTTCCATAAAAGCCCGGCTCTCCAGTTTTGCAAACGCCTTTCGGGGCCTGTTTGTCTATATCCGGCAGGAACATAACGCATGGATTCACTGTATTATTGCAGTTCTGGTTGTTATAGCAGGAATCCATTTCCGCATTTCCCTGACAGAGTGGGTGGCGGTTGTCTTTGCTATCGGATTGGTTTTGGCAGCAGAAGCCTTCAACTCTTCCATTGAACGGATTTCCGATGTTGTTCAACCCGAAAAAGACGAAAGAATCCGGGACGTAAAGGATATTAGTGCTGGAGCGGTCCTTCTCTGTGCCATTACAGCTGCGGTGATAGGCGTAATAGTCTTTTTGCCGAAAATCCTAGGGCTGTTTTCCTAATTCCTTTGTACCGCACTTTGGCCATATTCACGTCTACCTTTGCGGATATGATGTGAAGTAACGCTATGGAGAAAGGGCTCGTGCTCTTTTTCTTTTCGACTGATTGTCTTATATTTACACCGATAAATCAGTTAGCACCATGAAGCCGGCCTTTCTATTTGCACTTTGCATTCTGACCGCCGTTTCTTTGTCGGCACAAAAAAAGCGTTTACTTCTGCCATCGCAGCCGATGAGGGCGGATATTACCGTTGGCGATTATGAGCCTGCTATTTCCGTTGCGGTAAACAACATGATTCGTCACGAAAAGCGATTCCTGTCCACGTCTGACATTTTCGACATCCACCTCAATCCAGAACAGAACGTGCTCATTGTCTCTGCAAGGGTAGATGATGAATTCAACCATTACTTTGCCATTATCAGTCCAAAAGACACCACTGTAAAGCCAGTGTTTATCCCTGATGAGGAGAAACTGGTTTGGGTCTCGCCTGTTTCTAAAGACACCATTATGATGTGTAACGACTGCTTTGACTGGTATTCCGAGTTTTATTCGTTGTCATTTTCGCCTGAAGAAGTCCTAATTGACTACCACGACTTGCCTAATAAGATGATAACTTTAGCCGGGAAACTGTTTTTCTGGTGTGATGATACAGACCCTCAGTCAAAAGAAATCATTGACAAACTGATGGACATGGGACGTGTTGATTTCCTCGTAAAGGAGAATGCTCTCGGATGGGGAGTCATCGACGATGGTAAAGAAGTTATATGCTATGACTTAGAGGCATTGACTCAAGGTAAAATCAAGAAGTACCACGACTATGGTATTGGGGGTAAGGGCTTTCGAGCCAGGCTTCGTCAAGGTTGGTATCTATTGTGGCATCCTCAACGGGACTAAACAGAGATGGTGGAAATAAAGCATTAAACCATTCTCCCTTCTGATTATCAACTTAACACAAACTCTTAAGGTGTTACATTCGGCAACGGTGTATCGCTATTTTGTATGACGGCGGTATAACCCTTAAGAGCGGACGGCGGGGTTTGCTGTGTATCGTGACGGGAAGGTGGTGGCGCAGTATACGGCAATGGGAAGATGAAGAAAAGAGGCCGTTCTGTTCTCTTTACCAATGCTTTCTATCCTCTTGCTTTGACTGGTCGCATATATGGTCGCAGATTTGGAAAGTGATGAGATCGCTCTACAATCTGCTGGAAAGGGTATTTGATAGGGTAAATAGAGATGGTAGTGTTTGCGGGCAGGTGACCCACTCCCGCTACGAAACTGAACAATATCGATATTCTCTATATATGCCCGTCACTGTTCCCAGTGATGGTTTTTTATTTTCTATCAGCTTGTTACAACCGATCATCCCAAGATTGTGGAGAACAATCGAACAAGGTGAGAACAGGGCTTTCTATCCAAAAACTTGCAAAATCTGTGACCATATATGCGACCAGTGTATTCAGCAAATTAAACTGGTCACAAATTATGAGTAGAAGTACAGCAAATGTCTCATTCTATTGCCGTGAGAGCAAGAAAAACAAAGATGGGTTAGCGCCCATTGAACTGGTCATTATCCTGAATACACGGAGGTGTTTCATCCAACTCCCAAGGAAAGAATACCCCTCTCAATTCAAAGCACAGACACAGGGGAAGAAAAGGACAGACTTGATAGAATACCTGGATGGTATCAGGGCAAGACTGAACCAGATTACCACCACCTTTCTTATGGAAGGTCAGCCCTTGACCGCTGACGCGCTCAAAGCCTACTTCCAGAATGGAGGTTATGTGCTCTATACCATTGGAGACCTCTTCAATGACTATATGCACATCCTGTCAAAGAGGGTGGGGAAAGACCTCACAGCAAGGTCATACAGGAAATATGAGATAGCAAGGGACAAGCTCTATCAGGTCATCTCCCCCAAAGAACCAGTCTCAGCTATCACCAAAGCAGTCATTCTGGACTATCAGGCATCTATGAACCAATACCTGGACTATGTGACTACCAATGGTTACTGCCAGAGGGTGAAGACCATCGTTCAGTTTGGGATAGATAACGGGAAAATCAAGATCAATCCCTTCAGTGGAATCCATTTGAGGAAGGGGGAAAAGAGCGTACAGTTTCTATCAGAAGAAGAGGTTGATAAGATACGAACAACAGACTTCCACAATGAGAGTTTGAACAGAGTAAGAGACCTGTTTGTGTTCCAGGCAGCATCAGGACTCTCCTATACAGATATGGCCAAGCTGGTGCCAACAGACTTCCAGATAACGGAAGATGGTCAATACTACATACACGACAAGCGCAACAAGACCGGGGTGTTCTATACCGCTGTCATCTTGGAGCAAGGGGTGGAGATTCTCAAAAAGTATCACTTCAAACTCCCTATCATCGGGAATCATAAACTCAATGTCTATCTGAAAACCATCAGGGACCTGTGCGGGATTGATAAACCTATCTTTTCCCACGTTGCCAGACACACCTATGCTACCAGGTGCCTGAACAGAGGAATACGCTTGGAGGTGGTAGCAAAACTCCTTGGTCACAGCACAACCAGAATAACACAGCACTATGCAAAACTCCTTAAAGACAATATTATCAATGAAGTAAGTGATGCCTTCAAGAAATCCTATTGATAGAAGAGCATTTTTCGACCCCATTGCATCTCGTCGTTGTCACACCGCCTTTTTGGAGATGTTTAGAAATGTGGTTATCTTTACTTCACATAGGGTATAACAATTCATTATATTATGACAACTACAACAATTGGCGAGATACGACTACTTAAATCTCCCAGTTCTGCCATAGACTGGTTATGGTCTTTTTGTGATGAAAAAGTTACATTTAAGCTTCCTTCCGACAAACAGAGATGGATGTCGGCAACTTGCAAGTGTATCAAGTTTGTTCGCGTGGTAGAGAGTTTACGTCATTTCTATCCAGAACTCAAAAACAATTATTTCTTTGAAACCTGGAATAGAATCTTAATCAGTGATAGAACTTTTTGGCTCTCATATGATAGAAAAAAAATGACGATTAAACTAAATACAGCATTTGGCGTTCGTGGAGCTATCTATAATCAATTTCTTGGGCTAACTGGGAATTTCATAGAGTATATTGATTCTATGATTCATCAGATTTATCGAGAAATGCCTAGCGCCGTGGCACAATCAATTGTTGATGAATGCAAAGCAACCGCAGTCGCTGATTATTAAATGGTCACAGATTTTGCAAGTTTTTGGATAGAAAGCCCTGTTCTCACCTTGTTCGATTGTTCTCCACAATCTTGGGATGATCGGTTGTAACAAGCTGATAGAAAATAAAAAACCATCACTGGGAACAGTGACGGTTTTTTTTCTTTCCGGCGATTTGTCTTATATTTATGCCGACAAAACGGAAAAGTATGCGATTTCTCATGCCCATAACGGCATTATTCCTAGTATGCGCCTCCTGTGCGCGTCAGGACCGTCATGCAGATTACGTGCTGGAGTGGAAAGGGGACGGACTGAAGGTGACGCTCAAGGTCAATACCCCGCTGGATACCGTGCGCTTCACGTATGCATCGGAGAACGGGGGGCAGAAGGACCAGATGAGTTGGTTTCAGGAGTTTGCGGTGGAAAGAGGTTCCGTGTCCATCGATTCGGCCAGCAGGACGCTGACCATTGTCCCTCAGAGGAACCAAGCGGAGTTTTCCTATGTGGTGCGCTGTACGCTTCCGGAAGGCTATGGCTCGCCGGGCGGATGCCTGATGGACGTTTTCCGGCCGGACATCGACCAGGAGATGCTGTTTTCGCGGACCGAGAACATTTTTGCCGTTCCGGTGGACGATGGGGAAATGCCCGTTACGGTCGAGTGGGCTTCCACGCCGCCTTATCCGGTGTTCTGTATGTACAATCCCGGAAAAGGCACCGACAGGTTCCAGGGTGTCGCCGGCGACATCGCCTGGTCCGTCATGGCCGGGGATCCGCTGCTGACGGTGGATACCGTTATGGTGGGTGGTGGAAAGCACTATCTGGTAACGGCGTTGAGAAAGGATGTCGATCTGAACAAGAAACAGCTCAAGGAGTACTTCCACGCTTTCTACGGCACCATCTCCGATTTCTGGGGAGACGCGTATTCCGGACCTTATTCCATGCTCTTTTTCCCGTTCAGGAACAATACCTGGGAAGCGACCGGAAACGGTTTCACGAACGGCTTCTTCTCCCGGTACGATGCCACGGCGGATACCATCCTGACCATCAACCGCCGGGACCTGTTTACGCATGAGATCGGGCACAAGTGGCTGAACGACGGCCCTGTATGGTTCCCGGAAGGGTTCAACGAGATGCAGACCGCCTATCAGCTGGTCGCTTCGGGGCTGGACGACCCGTCCTATTTCGCCACCTACTTCAACCACGCCCTCTCCGGGCTTTTCCACAACCCTTACCGCAATGTCCCTGACGAAGAGGCGGAAGAGAAGTTCTGGGAGGACGGAGATTATATCTGGCTTCTCTATTGGCGCGGCTTCAGCTATGCCTTCCACCTTTGCGGCGTTTACGAGAAAGAGACCGGCCGCCCGAATGCCTGGAAGCCCATCATGCAGGCCGTGAAGCCTTTCATCGACGATTTTACTGCGGAGAAGTTCCTGACGGCCATGGCCTCCTTGATGGACAAGGAGCGCCTGGAGAAGGATTATGAAAAGTATATCCTGCAGGGTGCCGATTTCGATTTCCTTCCGGAAGACATGCCGTCCGGTTGCCGGATCGTCCGAAATGCCGAGGGCGTTCCCCGGCTGGAGATAACGGACGAAGCCGCTTTCGCGAAGCATTTCCAATAAAAGCCGATGAAGAAGATCCCGAATACCTATGTAATCATCGCGGCGCTCATCGTTCTGTGCGCGGTCCTGACGTGGTTCGTCCCCGGCGGAACCTATGTCACGGGGGAAGACGGGACGCTGTCCTACGAGCGGGTGGAGGCGGCCCCGCAGACCTGGCAGGTGTTCTCCGCCGTCTATCACGGGTTTGTCAAGCAGGCGGGGATCATCATCTTCATCCTCGTCGTGGGCGGGGCCTTCTGGCTGCTCAATGCGACGGGAGCCGTCACGGCAGGCATCAGCCGCTTCATCGCCCGGGTGGGCCGGCGGGACAAGTGGGTGCTCGTCTCCATCACCGTCCTGTTTTCCCTGGCCGGGGCTGTATTCGGCATGAGCGAGGAGACGATTCCTTTCGTGGGGATCGTGGTCCCGCTGGTGGTGTCCATGGGGTATGATGCTCTGATGGGTATGCTCATCGTGTATGTGGCGTCCAACATCGGCTTTTCCGCCGCCTTCCTGAATCCGTTCACCGTCGGGATCGCGCAGGATATGGCCGGTCTGCCCCTGTTCTCCGGGATGGGATACCGCGTGTTCTGCTGGGGTGTCCTCACGGCGCTTACTGCGCTTTTCGTGGTTATTTATGCCCATAAGACCCGGAAAGCCCCCGCGGAAGCCGTCCGGTTGGAGGATACACCGCTCACGACCCGCCAAGGCTGGATTCTCGTCGTCCTGCTCCTAACCGTCATTGCCCTCATCGTCGGGGTGACCGTCTGGGAATGGTATCTGCCGGAGATCACGGCCCTTTTCCTGGGAATGGGGATCGTGTGCGGAATCATCGCCGGTTTCGGGGCCAACCGGATCGCCGAAGAATTTCTTGCCGGGGCCAAGGACATCCTTTCCGCCGCCCTCGTCGTGGGTTTTGCCTCCGGGATCATTGTCATCCTCCAGGACGGCCATGTCGTGGACAGTATCCTCCATGGGATGCAGGAAGGACTGGACGGGACCGGCCCCGTCGCTTCCCTGTCGGCCATGTACGGCATCCAGGCCCTCATCAACTTCCTGATTCCCAGCGCTACGGCGAAGGCCGCCATCACGATTCCCATCATGGCTCCCTTTGCCGACATGGTGGGCGTCTCCCGTCAGGCGATGGTGCTGGCCTTCCAGTTCGGCGACGGATTCACGAACATGGTCACCCCTACCTCCGGCGTTCTCATCGCCGCCCTGGCGATGGCCCGCATCCCCTATGCGAAATGGGTAAAATGGATTTGGAAAGGTGTGGTCGCCCTCCTCGTCATCGGATGGGTCCTGCTTGTCGGAACGGTTTTCGTCCCTTCATTCTGATTTCCGGAAAAAATAGTATATTTGCTTGCCAGACAACACGTAACACACAGCGATATGAAAACTCTCAAGCACATTGTCGCGGCGGTCGCCGCCCTGTCCATCCTTACGTCCTGCTCCGTCCTCAAGGGACTTACCTCCAGCGCGGCCTCTGCGGGCAGTAACACCGGGTCGGCCATCGCCGCCATCTACAACATCTTCAAATCGACCGGAGGAATCGACCTGAACAACATCACCACCCTGATCAATCTGGGCAAGATCCTGTCCGGGGCCCAATCCCTGACCGGCGCTACGGAGGCTTTCACCAGCGATTTCACCTCCGGCCTGATCAGCGGATCTTCGAATCTGGTCAATTCTGCCAATGTTGCCAGCGTGCTGAGCGGTCTCAAGTCACTGGCCAACATCAATACGTCGGCCATCACCAAGGCGACGTCGGCCTATTCCGCCAACGGTACGGCGCCCGCCCTGACCAATTCCACGGAAGGGGTTTCCGCAACGGTTTCCGCGCTGACAAAGCTCATGAAGGCTTTGTAAGGATTACAAGAGCCCAAGGTCTTTTGCCTTAGACACCAAAGCTGCTGCCGTGGGGACATCGAACTTCACCAGCAGCTTTTTCCGGTACCATTTGATGGTTTCCGGGCTCAGGAAAAGAGCCTCGGCCATCTGCGGGTTGGTCTTACCCTCGGCGATGAGGGCGAGGATCTGCCGTTCGCGGTCCGTGAGTACAGGCGCTTTGTTGGAAGGGGCGCGGAGTTCCTCTAGCGTCTCGTCCATCACCAGTGCGGTTTCCGCCTGCTCTTTTTCCATATGTCGCAGCCGGCGAAGGATCAGAAGGACCGCTGCCACGAGGGCGGCAAGCACCACCAGGACGACCAGCCACCCCATCAGATTCCGCTTCTGGGCCTGCAGGACCTGGCTCATGAAATCCAGGTTCTCCATCCGGAAGCGGAATTCCTGGTCATCGTGCAGGGAATAATACTGGTCCGCTTCCTGCAGACAATGCAGGGCCTTCCAAGTCTTCCCTGTTTCCAGGTACAGGCCGCCTAGGCCCTTCAGGGCATTGGCCACCAGCAAGGAATCCCCCGCGGTCCGGGCGTAGTCCAGGGATTTTTCGTAAGCCGGGAGCGCCTGGGCATAATCCTTTTCCTCCAGCCATGTCTCTCCGATGTTGTAATAGAGGACGGAATTGCTTTCGTTCCACCCATGTTTGTCAAAGATTTCGCCCGCTTTCCCATAGTAGTCCATCGCCGTCGGGATGTCCCCCATTACATTGTACAGGTTGCCGATGGCCCCATATAGCGAGGACCGGCTGTCGTCGATGTCGATTTCCGCGTATCCCTCCGGATGGCTCGGGGAGGTGGCGCCGGCAGCCATCTTTTCCACGCAGGCGAGGGACTCCTGGAACCACACCATCGCGCTGTCGAACTGTTCCCGGGCATAGAAATACTGACCGATGTGCCGGGCGGCGTCGCCCGTGGCCTCGGTCCATCCCTTCCGGCGGCTGATCGCAATCGCCTTCCGGGCATAGAACACCGCCTTTTCGCCATTGATCACCTCATACCCCAGCATCAGGTCGCGGTAGGCCCGGTTCAGGTCAATGAGTTCCTCTTCCGTGGCCTTGTCGATGGCATCGGGAGTCCAGCGGGCGACGACCCGCTCCAGCGAGTCCACGTTGTGACCGCGGTGGTCGGTGTAGGCGCCGACGCAGAGGGCCGTCAAGGCCCATAGGAGGAGGGAGAGGATAAGTTGTCTCATGAACACAAAGATAGGTAAAATGGCGCTCGTTTGTGCCGAATACCCCTTCCGGACGGTCATTTCCACCCTTTTGGGTGGTGCTTTTGACATCGGGAATCGTGACATTTGTGAAAAACAGAACAGACCGGACCATGAAAAAGTACATCCTCACTTGGGCTGTCCTCGCGCTAGTCGGCGGGACCGCCTCCGCCCAGGGCCTTCTCGGGCGCCTCGGCGAACGCGCCAAACAGGCCGTGGAAAACAACATCGGCAACAAGGTCGAGAAGGGCGTGAACGACCTCCTCGACGGCAAGAAAAAGGATAAGAAAGACAAGAAGGCTGGCGAAGAGGAGAACACTCCCGCAGTGGGCGAAGGAAATCCGCAAGTGGCCACATCAACCGATTTCAAGCGCGGCGAAGTCATTCTGTTCGAGGATGATTTCACGGCCGAGGTGGTGGGCGAGTTCCCTTCCAAGTGGGATCTGCTGGACGGTGGCGCCGAGGTCAAGACCCTGGGCGGAATCAAGGCCGTCGAGATTACCAACAACGGTGTCATCACGCCTCTGATCAAGGAACAGGGAGCCTACTTGCCCGAAGAATTCACCATCGAGTATGATTTCTATTATTGGGACGATAAGGATGACGTCGGCTTGAATGACCTGAAACTCTGTCTGGCCGATAACACGGACCGTTCCGAATGGAGCGGTTATTATGGCGAAGGCTGCGCTTTTTGCTTGGTCCATGGCGTGTGCGCTACGTGGGACCATCATGCCAATTATAATAATGACACGGGCTCCAAGGATACCCGGGAAGTGAGCTTTGAATACAAATTCAAGCAGGGCTGGCACCATGTGGCGCTTTCGTTCAACAAGCGCGCGCTGAAGGTTTACTTTGACGGGAACCGGGTGATCAATCTGCCGAAGGTCAAGCAGCCGACATGGATGTCTTTCCAGGTTCCTTTCGATCATTCGAACCTGACGTTTATCCGCAATGTCGTGATCGCCAAGGGCGCTGTTGAACTGTATGACCGTAACGAACAGTCCATGACCGCCGTCGAGAAGGCCATCGCCGAAACCGGCAAGTTCGTCACGAACAACATCCTCTTCGAGACCGGCAAGGCCACGCTGAAGCCCGAGTCCATGGAGGAGATCGAGAAGGTCGCCGACTACATGAAAAAGAACCCGAACGCCCGCTTCGAGGTGCAGGGCCACACGGACAACCAGGGCTCCGACAAGGTCAACGACCCGCTCAGCCAGCAGCGCGCCGAGGCCGTCGTCAAGGCCCTCGAGGAGAAGGGCGTGGACCCGTTCAACCTCCGCGCCGTGGGCAAGGGCGCGCACGAGCCCGTGGCCGACAACAAGACCGAGGAAGGACGCGCCAAGAACCGCCGCGTGGAGTTCGTGAAGAAATAGCCCGTCGAATGTAAGTGCTTGTAATATAGCGAATTGTGTTCGGCGCTGTTCAGGGGCGTACAAGCAGTGCCGAGGCCCAGACTTCGCAGCCTTCGCCCCGGCCCACGAAGCCGAGGCGCTCGGTCGTGGTGGCCTTGACGGAGACGGCATCGACGGGGATGCCCATGACCTCCGCCAGCACCGAGCGCATGGTAAGGATGTGCGGAGCCAGCTTGGGGCGTTGCAGGGCGATGGTGATATCGGCATTGCCGACGCGCCAGCCCTGAGAGGCGATGAGGGCTACGACCTTCCCCAGCAGGATTTTGCTGTCGATGCCCTTCCACTCGGGAGAGGTGTCGGGAAACAGATGGCCGATGTCTCCCAGGGCGAGGGCGCCCAGAAGGGCGTCGCACAGGGCATGGATGGCGACATCGCCGTCCGAATGCGCTACAAAGCCATATTCCGAGGGGATGCGCACGCCGCCCAGCCACATGGGAAGTCCTTCTGCGAGGGCGTGCACGTCATATCCGTTTCCGATTCTGATATCCATGGTCGCAAATATAATGAAAAATGATTAATTTTGTAAGTTAAGAAAGAAGGCACTATGGCAGGATTCAATTTCGGTTTCTTCGGAAGCCAGGAACACCGGGTGTTCAACTACAAGCCCCGCTACTATGATCCCGAAGAGGAAGAGCGCAAGCGCCTGTTCGGTGACGTGGACGGCTCCAATGAAAAGGCCGCCAAGGAAGGGAAGTACGTTCCCGGCAGCAGCATCCGCGGCGCCTGGCGCGACGGCAATTACAAGCGCACGCGCTCCACTCAGACGCGTACGCAGGTGATTATCAGTATTGTAGCCCTTCTCCTTGTGGCGGTGGTCCTGATCTACATCACGAAGTTTTATTCCCTGCTCGGCTAGATGGAACTCAGGATCCTACCCAGGAACATCGCGGACATGATCGCCGCGGGAGAGGTCGTCCAGCGGCCCGCTTCCGTGGTGAAGGAACTCATGGAGAATGCCGTGGACGCCGGTGCGTCGCAGGTTTCCGTCACGGTGACGGATGCCGGCCGCACGCTCATCCAGGTCATCGACAACGGCTGCGGCATGTCCCCGGACGACGCCGTCCTGTGTTTCGAGCGGCACGCCACTTCCAAGATCGCGACGGCCGAGGACCTGCAGGAAATCCTCACCTTCGGTTTCCGCGGAGAAGCCCTCGCCTCCATTGCCGCCGTGTCCGATGTGGTCCTCAGGACCCGCCGGGACGAGGACGAGGTGGGCGTGGAAGTGGAGTTTTCCGCTTCCGAGCATCTGTCCACCCGCGAAGTCGCCGCCCCGAAAGGTTCCAATTTCGCCGTCCGGAACCTCTTTTTCAACACTCCTGCCCGCCGGAAGTTCCTGAAATCCGATACCGTGGAATTCCGCCACATCGTGGAGGAGTTCCAGCGCGTCGCGCTCACCCGTCCCGACATCGCCTTCACCCTCATCCACAACGGCCGGGACATCCATGTCCTGAAGCCGGCCAAGTCCTTGAAGTTCCGGGTGATGGATCTTCTCGGAAGCGCCGTGGTCGGGGAGGTGATGGATATCGAGGCGAACACGACCATCGTCCGGATCCACGGGTTCGTGGGCCGTCCCGAATCGGCGAAGAAGACCCTGGGAAACCAGTTCCTCTTCGTGAACGGCCGCTATTTCCGGAGCCCCTACCTGCACAAGGCCGTGATGAAGGCCTACGAGTCCCTGATTCCGGAGGGGACCACGCCGTCGTACTTCATCTTCCTGGAGGTGGACCCTTCCACCATCGACGTGAACATCCACCCCACCAAGACCGAGATCAAGTTCGAGGAGGACAGCGTCATCTTCCAGACGCTGTATGCCTGTGTCCGGGAGGCTACGGCCCGCGGCGGTTCGGGCGGGGCCATCGACTTTGACAATCCCGAAGCCCGGGAGATGCCGGTGCTGGGCCCCCGTTTCGACGAATACCGTCCCGTGAGCATTCCCACGGCCGGTGTGGATCCCACTTACAACCCCTTTACGGCTGGAGACAAGTACCTGGATGACCGGGATTTCGCCCCGGTGCAGGGAAGCGGCGGAGGAAGCGCCCCGGCGCACCCTTCCTATACCGTGGACCGGCACGAGGATTATGGCAAGCTTTTCGAGGACCGCACGATGCCTTCGGCGCAGGTCCTCACCGTGCAGGGGAAATACATCTTCTCCCAGTCGGCTTCCGGCGTGATGGTGGTCCATGTCGCCCGCGCCCGTGAGCGGATTCTTTACGACCGTTTCCTCAAAGTCCTGGGCAAGGAGGCTCATGTGAGCCAGAGCACTCTCTTCCCCGTCCAGGTCAATGTCGGGGTGGGCGGACGTCTCCTCTTTGACGAGCACCAGGATTTCCTCCGGCGCCTGGGCTTCGACATCGACGCTTTCGGAACCGACACGGTGGTCGTGAACGGCGTCCCCGAAGGCTACAGCACCGAAGCGGGCAAGGTCCATACGATGGTGGGGGACCTGATCCTCATCCTCTCCGAGGACCATGGGGCCCTTCCCGAAATGATGGAGCAGTCCCTCGCCCAGAAGTTCGCCCTGCTGGGCGCTTCCGGCGGGGAAAAGCTATCGTCACCCACCGAGGCCCAGCGCCTGGTGGACGCCCTCCTCGCCTGCGAAAATCCCGAATTCACCGCCGCCGGCCGCCGGATCATCAGCATCCTGCCGCTGGATGAAATAGACCGAAGATTCTGAATGGCACTTCCCACTTTCCTTGAACGTATTCCCACGGTAACCCGGAACATCCTCATCATCAACGTGATCGTCTTCCTGGCCACGCTGATCAACCAGGATTTCATGTACGGGACCTTCGCGATGTTCTATCCGGCTTCCCCGCTCTTCCGGTGGTGGCAGCCCCTTACCCACATGTTCATGCATGGGGGCTTCATGCACATCCTGTTCAACATGTACACCCTGGTCATGTTCGGCATGGTGGTGGAGCGGGCGCTCGGGACGAAGAAGTTCCTGATCCTGTATTTCGTGGCCGGTTTCGGTGCCGTCGCCCTGCATACGGGTGTGGAATGGATCCAGGCGCAGTCCATGTCTCCGAACAGCGCGGCGTACATCGACCTGCTCCGGACGCCGGTCGTGGGCGCTTCGGGCGCCATCTACGGCGTCCTCGTCGCCTTTGCGATGCTGTATCCGGAAGCCCGGATGACCCTGATCTTCCCGCCGGTCACCCTGGATGCGAAGTGGATGGTCGCCATCTTCATCGGCATCGAACTCCTGACCGGCATCACCGGGACGCAGATGGGCATCGCCCATTTCGCACACCTGGGCGGTGCGCTGTTCTCTTTCCTGCTGGTCCTGTACTGGCGTAAAACCGGAGCGATATGGCGGAGGTAGAAAGGAAACGGCCCGGCTGGTTCTCGCGCCTGACCTTCGGAACGGCGGCCCTCGTCATCGCGGGCCTGCTCCTGCTGAGTTACCTGTCCGTGTTCGTGAATCCGGCCAAAGCCTGGTTCTTCACCATCTTCGGCCTGATGTTCATCCCGCTGGTGGTCCTGACGACCCTGTTTTTCATCTGGGCCCTCTTCCGGCGCTCGCGGATGACCGGATTCCTGCTCCTGATGCTCCTGCCGGCCATCTTCCTGATCGGAAAGTATTACCAGAGGAAGGCCCCGGAACTGACGCGGGAGCCTACGCTCAAGGTCGTCTCCTACAACGTGGGGCTCTTTGCCCATGGCGACATGGGCGACAAGCGCCTGGTCCTGGCCGATTCCATCGCTGCCTACCTCCGGAAAACGGAGGCCGACATCATCTGCCTCCAGGAGTTCTACTTGCCCAACGCCCTGAACATGGATGCCTGGTTTCGGGATCATTTCCCGGGCTATCATGCCGATTACTACGTACTTACCGGAGAGAAGGGCCACGCCGGCAACGTGACGCTCACCCGTCGGCCCGTCCTGTACAAGGGAAAGATCGATTTCGAGAAATCCACGAACATGGCGCTCCATACGGATGTCCAGCTGGATTCCACCGTCCTCCGGTTCTACAACTGTCATTTCGAGAGTTACAACATTTCGCTCTCGGGTCTCGTGCGTTCCCTGAAAAAAGTGGACGACGAGGCGGTGGAGGACACCGGCCGCAAGATGCGCCGCTCCATCGTCCAGCGCCCCCGGCAGGTCGATGCCGTGATGCAGGACGTGGATGCCTGTCCGGTCCGCTCGGTGGTGCTCGGGGATTTCAACGACAATCCGCTGTCCTACACGCTGTATCGGCTGTCCCGCGGCCGCAGTGACGCTTTCGTCAAGGCGGGGAAGGGCTTCGGCGCCACGTTCCGGACGCTGTGGCCGCTGCTCCGTATCGACTATATCCTGTATCCGAGGGACCTGGAGGCCGTCCGCTGCGAGGTTCCGAAGGTCAGGTATTCTGACCATTATCCCGTCATAACCACTTTCTATGAAAAGAGATGAAGTCCTTGCCGAGGCCCTGAAGACCCTCCGCGCCGGCGGCACGATCCTGTATCCGACCGACACGGTCTGGGGCCTGGGCTGCGATGCCACGAACCCTGCCGCGGTAGCGCGCATTTATGAAATCAAGCAGCGCAGCGAGGCCAAGTCGCTGGTGCTGCTGGCCAATGACCTGGACATGGTCGCGAAGTACGTGCGGGAGATTCCGCCGATGGCCGTGGAACTGGTGGAGGTCAATGACAGCCCGATGACGATCATCTATCCCGAGGCCCAGGCCGGTGCCGAAGGCGAGCCCGGCGACCGCTGGCACCTCGCCTGGAACGCGGTGGCCGAAGATGGCTCCGTGGGCATCCGCATCCCCCTGTTCGACTTGTGCAAGGACTTGATTTTCAAGCTGGGACGTCCCCTCGTGAGCACCTCGGCCAATATCTCCGGCGAACCTACGCCCAAGCGGTTCAGTGACATTCCGCAGGAGATCAAGGATGCCGTGGACTTCGTCGTCCCGCCTTCCTTCGATGCCGGCTCCACCGGCAAGGCCTCGCAGATCATCAAGGTCGCGATGGACGGCCAGGTCCAGATTATCCGGATGTAGGTGGAACTTTTTTACGCATACGACTCCGACGGCCGCCATTGCCGGCTGGACAGTGACGAATCCGGGCACTGCGTCCGGGTGCTGCGCCACCGGGTGGGGGATGAAATCCACGTCATTGACGGATGCGGGACGATGTTCCGCTGCCGGCTGACGGATGACAATCCGAAATCGGCCGAGGCGGGGGTCCTGGAGGCCTTCCCCGGTTGGGGCGGCCATCCGTACCGGCTCACCGTGGCCTGCTGCCCCACGAAGAACAACGACCGTTTCGAGTGGTTCGTGGAAAAGGCCACCGAGGTAGGCGTGGACCGCATCGTCCCGGTCATTGGCGAGCGCTCCGAGCGGAAAGTCTATAAGACGGACCGGGCTTACCGGATCGCCCTTTCTGCTACCAAACAGTCCCTCAAGGCCCGCATCCCCGAAATCGCCGAGCCCCTGTCCGTCAAGGACTTCATCTGTCGTTCCGAACCTGCGGAGCAGGTGAAGGAATCTCTCAAACTCATCGCCTACTGCTTCGAAGGCGACACCCGCCGCATCTCCATCCAGGAGGCCCTTGCCGCAAGCACCGCGACGGACATTACCATCCTCATCGGCCCGGAAGGGGATTTCTCGCCGGAAGAGGCGCGCCTTGCCATCGAGCACGGCTACATCCCCGTGCACCTCGGCGCTTCCCGCCTCCGTACCGAAACGGCCGCGGTCGTCGCCGCCACGGCGGTGTACCTGGCCCGTGGATAGTCAAATGTATATCGGGCTCATATCGGATTCGCACGGGGTGTTCAGTCCCGAGTTCAGGGAGTTCCTGCAGCCGGTGGACGAGATTTGGCATGCCGGGGACTTCGGCGGAGGACTGGCCACGGCCGATGCGTTCGCGGCGTTCAAGCCCCTCAAAGGCGTCATCGGCAACTGCGACGACCGGCGCCTCATCCACGAATATCCGATGCACCTGTTCTGGGAATGTGAGGGACTGAAAATCCTGATGACGCATATCGGCGGGTCGCCCGGACACTATGATCCCGAGGCGCGGACCCTGATCCGGCAGTATCGGCCGGATATCTTCGTGTGCGGGCATTCCCATATTCTGAAGGTGATGAATGACAGTACTTTTAACATGCTGTATATCAATCCGGGAGCCTGCGGAAAACAGGGCTGGCATGCGGTCCGGACGGCACTCCGCTTTCATATTGATAGCGGAAATCTTCACGACATGGAAGTGTTTGAACTAAAACGCTGACAGGTTGTTTCCTAGCGCGGACATTCCATGATTATAAAATTTTTGAAAAGTTTCTTTGAAATGTCCGGAAAGTGCTGTACATTTGCCGCCCGAAAAGTGTTTTTAAGTTAGTATATCTTATTTACTATGAAAAAGGTATTTATGTCCGTCGCCATCGTCGCGATGATGGTTGCTGCCAGCGCTTGCGGCAACAACAATTCCAAGAAGGCCGCTGAGGCCGAGGCTGCTGTCGAGGAGGCCGTCGAGGCCACCACCGAGGCTGTCGATTCCACTGTCGCTGCTGCTGCCGACACCGTCGCTGCCGCTGCCCAGGAGGTCGTCGAGGAAGTCAAGGGCGAGTAATTCTCCCCTTCATATCCTCCGAAAGGATTGGATATTGTCCCGATTGGAACAATATCTTTTTTTTGTATCTTCGCATAAGTAAAGGAAACGACATGGCGACGAAAGCGAAGACAGTCTGGTTCTGCTCGAACTGCGGCAACGAATACTCCAAGTGGATGGGCAAGTGCCCCGCCTGCGGGGAGTGGAATACGATGGTGGAAAAGGAAGTGGTCACCGGGAAGCGGCCGTTGTCTGCGACCGTGTCCGTTCCGGGTGCTGGACGGAAGCCCATGCCCCTGAAGGACGTGTCCACGACGGCGGAGGACCGGGTCTCCCTGGGCAATCCCGAGGTGGACCGGCTCCTGGGCGGCGGCATCGTCAAGGGATCGCTTGTCCTGATGGGGGGCGAACCCGGTATCGGCAAATCCACCCTGTCCCTGCAGATCCCGCTTTCCTGCCCGAACCTCAAGGTCCTGTATGTCACGGGTGAAGAAAGCGTCAAACAGGTGAAAATGCGGGCGGACCGTCTGGGAGGAGATGCTTCCAACTGTTTGATTTACAGCGAAACGCTGATGGACAACATCCTCGCAGAGGCGGAATCTGTGGCTCCGGACCTGGTCATCGTGGACTCGGTCCAGACGATGTACAGCCAGAACGTGGAATCCACCGCCGGCTCCGTCTCGCAGGTGAAGGAAGTCGCCGCGTCGCTGCTGCGCTTCGCCAAAGGAAGCGGCATTCCCGTCATCCTCATCGGCCATATTACGAAGGAAGGAACCATCGCCGGCCCGAAGGTCCTGGAGCACATTGTCGATGTGGTCCTCCAGTTTGAGGGCGAGAACCGGGGTGCCTACCGGGTCCTCCGGAGCATCAAGAACCGTTTCGGCTCCACCTCCGAACTGGCGGTTTTCGAAATGACCGGCGCCGGCCTCCGACCGGTGGCCAATCCGTCGGAACTCCTGATTCCGCAGCATGAGGACGGACTCAGCGGAACGGCCGTGAGCGCCATGCTGGACGGCAACCGGCCCTTCATGTTCGAGGTGCAGGCGCTGGTGTCGTCGGCCGTGTACGGGACCGCCCAGCGCAGCGCGACCGGGTTCGATGTCCGCCGCCTGAATATGCTCCTCGCGGTGTTGGAACGCCGGGCCGGCTTCAAACT
The DNA here is from genome assembly GCA_002361625.1 of Bacteroidales bacterium UBA3289. GTDB lineage: Bacteria > Bacteroidota > Bacteroidia > Bacteroidales > UBA932 > Cryptobacteroides. The sequence continues at coordinate 91,506 of DETL01000011.1, forward strand.
CTCCCAGAAGGATGTGTTCCTGAACATGGCGGGCGGACTGCGCATTACGGACCCGGCCTGCGACCTCGCCGTCGTGGTGGCCGTCCTGTCCTCCAACTTCGACTACGCCATCCCGAATGATGTGTGCTTTGCCGGCGAAGTGGGCCTCAGCGGCGAGATCCGGCCCGTCTCCCAAGCCGAGCGCCGGGCTGTGGAGGCTGCCCGCCTCGGTTTCCGCCGCATCTTCGTTTCCTCCTACACCCGTTTTGACCGTAAACCCGAGGGTATCGACATCGTCAAGGTGGCCGACATTCCCGCCCTCGTAAAATCCCTGTTCCGATGAGCATGACGATGAGACAGATCAACCGGTACCTTTTCCCGATCCTGATCGTGGCGGCGGTGTTCCTGGCCGTCAACCGCCCGAAAGCGTTTACGCCCGAGGAGCGGACCATCATCCGGGAGTCCGATTCGGTGATGTATGTGACGGTACTGCCGGATGACAGCCTGGTCCTCCGGACTCCGAGTGCGGACCTGACTCCCGCCGAATTGAAGTCGAAAGACCTTCGGACGCTGATGGCCAAGATGCTTTCCACCGTGAAATCCCCCAAGCAGGACGGCGTGGGAATCGCCGCCCCGCAGGTGGGCATCGACAAGCGTGTCATCTGGGTGCAGCGATTCGACAAGGAGGGGAGTCCCTTCGAGTGCTACCTGAATCCGCATCTGGACAGCCTGTTCGGGGCGATGGGCAAAGGCCCGGAAGGCTGCCTGTCCGTCCCGCCCATGCGGGGGCTCGTCCCTCGGTACACCTCCGTCATTGTCTCTTATGTCGATCCTGAAACGCTTCAGCCTAAGCGCGATACCGTAACCGGCTATACCGCCGTCATCTTCCAGCACGAATGCGACCATCTGGACGGAAAGCTGTATATCGACCGAGCCGACACTGTTTTCGTATCCCCCGCCTGGGCAGCGGAGCGGCGTGCATTCGACTATACCCGCCCCACGTGGTGGCCCAATTCCATAGACTGATATGAATAAGCCCCTCCTCCTGGCAGCGATCACCGAAATCCTTAAATCCTTATAGTTATGGCTGGCAACATCTTGAAAGTGGGCTATGCAGCCTACCCTTCGGTCAAACTGCAGAAGGTTGTGACCAACCCCGAAACCGGCGAAAAGAAACTGGCTTTCGTCAAGGAACTGATCTTCGGCGACCGGATCGTACCGACCATCCTGAAAAGGACCGGCGACTACAGCCGGGTCCAGATCGGCGACGAGGAGTATATCCGGGTCAGCAGCCGTCGGTGCAGCGGTGTCATCCTGGAATCCCAATTGCTGCCCGACCCTGTCCTGGAGGTCAATTTCATCGACGTGGGGCAGGGGGACGGATGCCATATCGTCACGCCCGACGACCGGCATTTCCTGATCGATGCGGGGGAATCCGCCAACATGTTCCGCTTCCTCAGATGGCGGTTCAACCTGAAAGACGCCTCGGTGCCGCCGCCGCCGATGACGGTCGTGATCTCCCATTCGGATACGGACCATTATCTGGGATTCGACGATGTCTTTCCGCCCCATGAGGGCTTGAAACAGCAGTTGTCCTTTGAGAAGGTCTATCATAACGGAATGGTGGAGGCCTCCGGGACCGAACCGTCTTCGTTGGGAACGATCCTGGATCTGAAGGGAAAGGGGTATGACTACAATAAGTATGTCACGGACCTGTGTGATACGGATGAGGACTACAAGGCGCGTGTGGAAAGCCTGAGGGGGCGCAAGAAAGGAGGGATCGGGAAGTATGTCTCGGCCCTTGAACTTGTGTCCGTTCCGAAGGTCGCCTTGCGGAGAGGCTCCGCGCCCATCTATGACGACTGCGGCTTGAAGATCGAAGTCATGGGCCCTGTCGCGGAGCAGATCGACGGAAAGGACGCCCTGCCGTATTTTGGCTCGCCCGCCGAAACCAAGAACGGTCATTCGGTCATCCTCAAACTGACCATGGGTCATCTGAAGATCCTGCTGGGTGGGGACCTGAATACCAAGTCGGAGTACTATCTGATCAAGAAGTATTCGGGGATCGACATCAAGAAAATCAAGGCTGAGCTGAAGAAGAAGACACTGTCCCCCGCGAAGCGGGCGGAGTATGAAGCCCAGATGGCGGAAGCCATCGAAAAAGCCCGGGAATTCCTGCAGGTGGACATCGCAAAATCCTGTCACCATGGAAGTTCCGACTTCTCGACCGAATTCCTGCAGGTCCTCAATCCGATTGCGACGGTCATCTCCAGCGGGGACGACGAGCCTTACGCACATCCCCGTCCCGATACCTTGGGGACGATCGGCAAGTACAGCCGCGGGGAACGCTCCCTGATCTTTTCCACCGAGCTGGCCCGGTCGGGCAAGGAGTTCGTCGATCTGTCAAAACAGAAGGAGACCGACGCGACGCTGGAGCGGGTGGTGACGGTCTATGGCATGATCAACGTCCGGACGGACGGAGAGAAGGTCATCATCGCCCAGAAACTCGAAAGAGTCGTCAGCTCGACGAACTGGGACATCCACCGGCTGGAATGGGACGAAGAGGCGGGCGAATTCCGCTATGTGATGTAACGCCCCTGCCAAGTGTCGCGTTCGCGCAGGCGGGCTTCCAGCAGGGCGGATAGCGCTGTGGCTTTGACACCCCAGCCGGGGACGGCAAGATAGCGGGGCGGGACGCTGGCGGCAAGGCGGCCTACGGCGATATCCGGCCGCAGCCGCTCGATCAGACCGGCCAGCAGGTCGATGTATTCCGGAAGCGACCACCGGACGAAATCCCCGGGCCTTTCGGCGAATTCCGCAGCCATGGGCGTCCCTTTCAGAATCTGCAGCTGGTGGAATTTGACCGTGTCCAGGGGGAGGGCGTTGATGTGTGCGACATCCTCCAGCAGCGTTTCCCGCGTTTCCCCGGGCAGTCCCAGGATCCAATGCCCGCCCACCGGGATTCCCCGTGCGGCCGTTTCCCGCAGGGCCCGTTCCGTGCAGGCGAAATCATGCCCGCGGTGCACCCGCCGAAGGGTTTCATCCCGGCAGGACTCGATCCCGTACTCCATCCGTACACAGCCCAGCGAGGCGATGTAGTCCAGTTTCTCTGCATTCACGCAATCCGGTCGCGTGCCGATGACGAGGCCCTCGACCGCCGGGTGCGCCAGCGCTTCCCCGTACACGGCCTTCAGTCGATCAAGGGAAGCAAAGGTATTGGAAAATGACTGGAAATAAGCCAGATAAGGTCCCTGTGTCCGGCCTCTGGCCGCATGGAAGGCAATCCCCTCGTCAATCTGCTGCGTGATGCTTTTGGACGGTACGCTGTACGAAGGATGGAACGCAGCGTTGTCACAGAACGTACACCGGCCGTGCGGACACGTGAAACCCGCGTCCACGACCAGCTTCTGCCCTGGCTCCCTGGCCGCGCGATATCGTCTTCCTTCAAGGTCCATGGGACAAAGTTAATAAGGGAACGGGGTTATTCCAAACCTCAGGACATCACCCGGGATCATTTGCAGTTGCGACACCTTCTACCATTGGGGAGCGTTGCTGGGATAGTGGTTTCCTTTCTGGAAAATGACTATATTTGGGGAAATAAGCCCCGGAAATGAATATCAGAACCTCCCTTCTCTCACTTGCGGCCATTCTCATCACCTCAACCAGCACTCTCGCCCAGGAGCAACCGAGCCGCCATGCGGTACCTGGACAGCGGTATCTTAAGGAATATTGGGGGCAACCGGAGCTGTACCTCCAGCATCAGGCTTACTTCATGTTGGATCTCGCGGACAAAGCCTTCAACGAGAATCCTCCTTCTTTGGACATAAACAGGGAGCGGGAGATGGCCATGCTGATGCTGGATGCCGTCACCCATGAACCGGCCCCGATCGACAACCCCGCCGTGGTGGACTACCTCTCCCGGAGGATGAACCGTGTCCTGGAGGATCTGGATAAGCCCCTCAAAGGGCGGAAGTCATTGAGGATATATAAGTTATACAACTGCGGGATTCTGTTCCGCACCCGGGACCTGACCGTCGCGATTGATCTGAACGGCCGTGACGGGAAACTCATCCCGGACGAGATCATGAGGAAGATCGTCGGCCACGTCGATGTCCTGTTCTACACCCACAACCATTCCGACCATTTCGACAACCGCGTCCGCGACTTCTGCCACGAGGCAGGAGTGCCGATCTACGCCACTGACGAGATATTCCGGAACGACACCCAGGTCAACCATGTCCGCAAGGATGATCTCTACGCCTTCGATATCGAGCTCCCCAAAGGGAACATCACCGTCCATGTCCTGCCCGGTCACCAGGACGCGGTCCAGAACAACATCTGGATCGTCACCCTCCCCAACGGCAAGGTCGTCGGAGCCACCGGAGACCAGTGGAGGAGCGCGGGCGAAGACCTCGAGTGGATGAAGGATATCCATTCAAGGCTCCCCCGGATCGATGTCCTCTCGATAGACTGCTGGATCCACGATTTCGACGAGCATGTCGCCGACTTCAATCCCCGCCTGGTCGTCTCCCAGCACGAGAATGAGATCGGAGGCCACGGCATCGACCACCGGGAGGCCTATTGGATGACGATGTTCAAGAACAGGGCCGTCCATCAGAGCCCAGTCCCCCGGCTCCTCATGACTTGGGGCGAATGGTATGATTATAAATAAGATAGTTTTTTAATGAAAAGATTGTTCCTCCTCATTCTGTCCTTTTGCGCCACCTTTGCCATAAGCCTGGCCGCCAAGGATTCCTCTACCCAAAAGGCATCGAAGGATTGGTTGATTGACGGGAGCCGGTTTGTCTCCAAGGTTGAACAGTCCGCCGACGGGAAGGACGTGATCCTGACCAACGGCCTTGTCAGCAGGGTTTTCCGGATTACGCCCAACCTCGCTACCACAAACATCATCAATGAGATGACCGGAGAGACGATGCTTCGTACAGCATGCTCGGAAGGAACCCTGACAATCAACGGAAGGGACTATCCTCTCGGCGGACTCCAGGGAATCGAAGAGAGAGGCTACATGCTCCCCGAATGGATCGACCAGATGAAATCCCCGGACAATTCCTTCCAAGTGACCGGCTGGACAGTAACGGAACTCAAACCCAGGATGGAGTGGAACCGCAAGCGCTGGGCCCTGGTCAAGGAATGGGATCCCAAAGGCAAGGAACTGATATTCACCCTTGAAGGCCCAGAGGAAGTCAAAGGAGTCAAGGCCGAGCTGCACTTTGAGATCTATGACGGTGCCCCGATCATAGGGAAGTGGCTGATAATCAAGAATGAGACGGGGGCCGCAATCGAACTGGACAAGTTCTCTCTCGAAGAGCTCGCCTTCGTGGAGTACGAGTCGGACGTGGACCATACCCCGGCCTCTTCAAGAAACGCGATCCACATCGAGAGCGACTGGGCACAAGTCTCCTGCGGGACCACCTTCTGGGGAACCGATCCGAAATATACCTCACAGGTGAATTACGGTCTGCAGACAGAGTGTTTCCTGACCGTGAAGCTACCCAACAACGGCCCGGATCAGGAGATCCGGCCGGGCGGGACTTTCACCAGTTTCCGCAACTGGATGATGCCTTTCGACAGCCAGGACAAGGAACGGAAGGGATTGTTTGTGAGACACTTCAAGCGTTTGCTTGCTCCTTGGACAACAGAGAATCCGATATTCATGCACCTCACCTCGACCAAGCCCGAGGATATCAGGACCGCGATAGACCAGTGCGCCGAAACGGGCTACGAGATGATCATCCTGAGTTTCGGCTCCGGACTCGACATGGAGGACGAATCGCCCGAGAATATAGCCAGGTTCAGGGAATTTGTCGAACTGTCCCATTCGAAAGGAATCGAGATCGGAGGATATTCCCTTCTCGCCAGCCGCTGGATCAGCGACGATGTGGACATCATCAACCCCACGACCGGCAAGCGCGGGGGCATGACTTTCGGCAGCTCGCCCTGCCTCTCCAGCGAGTGGGGCCATGAATACTTCCGCAAGATCCGGTCCTTCTTCGAGAAGACCGGGATGGATGTGTTCGAGCACGACGGCTCCTATTCGGGAGACCCCTGCGCCTCGACCACCCATGCCTTCCACAAGGGTCTGGAGGACTCGCAGTGGACCCAGCGGGGCATGCTTGAGGATACTTACAAGTGGATGAGAGCCACTGGAATATACATGAATGTCCCCGACATGGGGACGATGCTGATCGGTTCAAGCAAGTGCGGTGTCGGTTACCGTGAAGTCAACTGGTCGCTCCCCAGAGACAGGCAGATCATCCTGGGGCGGCAGAACATCTTTGACGGCACCTGGAAGAGAAACCCCGGAGACGGATGGACTTTCACTCCCCTCGTGCAGTACCATGGAGGCGGGGCGGCCGCCACGCTGGAGCCGCTTGACGAGCATCTTGACGCCTACAAGGCCCACATGATCCAGAATTACGGCTCCGGAGTCCAGTCCTGCTACAGGGGCTTCCGCCTTTACGACACCGACAGGACCAAGGAAGCGGTCAAAGAGATCATCGCCTGGTACAAGGAGCATAGGGAGATTCTCAACAGTGACATCATACATCTTCGCCGCCCCGATGGACGGGACTGGGACGGGATCATGCATGTCAACCCCAGCCTCGAGGAGAAAGGCTTCGTCATGCTGTACAACCCTACCGGAGAGGAAATTACCCGCACGATCTCCCTGCCGCTCTACTACACCGGACTGACCAGGATGGCGAGAATCTCAGAGCGTGGCGGCAAGGCCCGCAGCGTCCGTCTCGACAGAGAATACAATGCCGAGGTGAAAGTTACCATCCCCGCCCGCGGTTACACCTGGCTAGTTATCAAATAATCCCAAGACCGAAGAGAAACCGCCAAAACTGGCTGGAAGGTCGGATACATTCTCACATGCGGGCGATTGCCGAGGTCCCCTGATATAGATGATACAACCATGAGAAAGTCTGTTTTCACTCCTGTCTTTTGCTTGTTGATGTTGCTTCTGGTGGCAGCAATGCCTGGCTGTACGAAGAAGACGGCTGAATCGAACGTCCCCGAGCTGATCTCATTCGATGTAGAGTCCGGCCCTTTTTCTGCCACGATGGAAGCGAAGTTCACCCACCCGGAGCGCGTTTTGAATCCGGTTTTCCGCCTCTGGGAGACCGGAGGGAAGAGCGCAGCCGTCACTTGCCCGGCGACGGTTTCCGGGAATGTCTTCAGAGGGCAGTTCGGGGATCTTCGCCCCAATGTCCGCTACCACTGTGGCATTTCCTGGTCCACCTCTGCACTCCCCAACTGGGAATCGCCGACCTTCGATTTCGATGCGAAACCCTATCCCATGCCGGTTGTCCGGCTGTTGTCCATTGAAGCGGGCGCCTATGATGCCGTCGTTCGATTCCGCTTCGACCAGGAGGAGTATCTGCGGAATTATTACTGCTACTGTTGGATAGAGGGAACGCAAGGCGCCTACAACAAAGCCAGGACGGAATTCGAAAAGGAGGGCGATGAATATGTGTGCAGGATTACGGAACTTATTCCGGAATCATTTTATGAATTCCATGTCGATTATTCCAATCTGGGAGCGATTGGAGAAAGGTTCACGACGCGGTTCCTGACTCTTCCGCCTCCATACACAGTCAACGTGGAACAAGTGGTGAAGCCCTCCTACACCTCGGCCGTCCTTTCCGCGACATTTGATGCGGACATCACATACACACCCTGTGGGATCATGTTCAATCGGAACAGCTCCATGGAAATCTGGGAGGACTATCCGCTCACGCCCAACGACGACCGGATCGAGGTGGAAGTCACCGACCTGATGTGGTATCAGGTGTATGGTTTCTATGTTTATTACACGGTGGAAGGGGAGATTCACAAGACTGATTTGACATCCTTTTACCCGCTGATCGTGCCTGCGCCACAGCTCTCCTCCCTACAATATGAGATCCAGGGACGCTCCGTTGTCCTTCAGGCCGAGATTTCCCCTGTCGAAAACCTGTCGGGCTCTGGATTCATCCTCTTGGACGAGCACGCAATCCTTCCCGACGGTCATGAGACCTGGAGAGCGCTGCAAGTGGAGGTACCCCCTCAGGGCGGAAAACTGTACTACGTCTGGGAATCTCTCGTTCCGGGGATGGAGTATGGATTCCAGGCCTACGGTCGGAACGTTTCCGGACTCAAGTACTCGGACATCATTTACTTCACGCTTCCGCCGGAGTAGGACGCGTATTCCGTTTTTTCATTGTTCATCTGCTTTCGGGAAAGGCACGTAATATCCAGGATAAATCGCCACGTCTGTTTTGTAATTCTTACCGTCTTTAGGGGATTTCATATGCAGTTGGTAACAATTTGATACCAACTCAAAATCTTCTGTAATCAGCCGGCCTTTCAATACTTTCCAGTATTTTCTGGCACCGTCATAGTCTGGCTGCTCAGTTAAAACACCACACACATCCACAATAGAGAAAAACCATTCCTGTTTCTCTTCATCCCATGCTGTCCGTACCTTCTAGTTCTCTAATCCAAAAGCAAGGCTGATGCAAATCATTGCAAGGTAGGATTGGGACATTATCTGCAATCTTCAAGAATTTGTTTTCTTGCCATATTGAGCAGAGACATCCTCAAGAAGCAGGAAACGGTCGAAGTCGCTCTGATAAAGCCGGTCTTGGATGATACGGTATTTTTCCCATTCAGTTTCTGCGTGTATTCTAGCCATTTCAGCACTTACCTTTCCGGAGTCTGCAAGAACCTCACGGTCCATAAGGGTCAGAAAGCCGTTGAGCCGGGTTTCCCAGTCTTCCATTGTCATGGGAATGTGTCTGCGGGCCATGCTCTCAGCCAAGTCCAGATAGGCCGATACCATCCGGCTCAACTGTCCCAATTCGTCCTCATTCAGGTAATTCTTGGCGATGGTTGTGTCTGATTTCCGGACCTTGCCGCCTGGAGCATCCGCCCATGTCGTGAGGCCCATGTGCTCTTTGTCGGCATCCGCCCTTTCCATGATGAGTTCCGCAGCGGTGTGTCCGTGAATGGCATAGTGGAGCTTATTCTGGACAGTTGCGTAAAAGCGAATCGTGGCAGGTGCTTGGGGATCATAATCAAGCGAGGTGGCGTAAATGTCTGTTATTTTCTGGTAAAACTTGCGCTCGCTCATACGGATTTCCCGGATTCTCTCCAACTGCGCGTCGAAATACTTGTCCGTCAAGAAACCGCCTTCCTTAAGCCGGACGTCGTCCATCACCCAGCCTTTGATGGTATAGTCCTTGACAATGGCATTGGCCCACTTGCGGAACTGGACGGCGCGTTCATTGTTGACTTTGAAGCCCACGGCAATAATCATCTGAAGATTATAGTGCAACGTATCTCGATGGACCAAGCGATTACCTTCCTGTTGAACTATCCGAAAATTTCGGATAGTTGAGTCCTTAATCAACTCGCCGTCGCGATAGATCTTTTCTATATGATCATTTACTGTGCGGGTATCTACTCCGTACAACTCGGCCATCAGCCGTTGTGTGAGCCAGATATTCTCGTCTTCATACCTTAGTTCGACACTTAGCGGCTGATCTCCGACAGAGGCAATATAAGTAAGATACTCTGCTGCACTGGAACGAAGGGTTATTTCCTTTTTCTTTGACATTAGCCTCAACGTTTTCTACAAAGATAATCCAATTGCTCTGTGAATCCAAATCGTTGCAAGACACAGCTGTCGGACAATGGCTCAGAATAATAGGGTTATTACAGAAGAGCACACGGGTTTGTCATTCTGAGGAACGAAGCAACGAAGAATCTGAAAAAAATTGTTATCTTTGCACCGAATTAAAACAGAATAACAATGACTCTTCGTGACATCAAGAAAGGTCATAAAGAATTGTAATGACTGATGTCGGGATATATCGAAACAGGCCGCGGTGAAGCGGCCTGTTTCATTGTTCATCAGGTTTCGGGAAAGGCAGTTCTTCGGGAGATTGTATATTGTCGATGGCCTTTTCAGGTGAAACAACGCTATGTCCAAGCCTCTTTTCGACCTCCTTGCGAGCCGTTTTAGCAACCTCAGCGCCTTCTTTGGCCACGCCGGCGTTTTCTGACAATCCTTCCGGGTTGCGTTGTTTGCTGATTTCTGTTGCCGTCTCTTCCGCAAGAGCATTGAGCAGAAGCTCCATATTGGTCATGTTATCCCTCAGGTTTTCTTTCGTAAGGCCCTTGTACTTCTTGTACTCCTTCGTGGTAAGGCCACTCCAGGTTTTTGACATCAAGTCTGTAAGGAAGGCGAAATCCACCTCCTTGGTCACACCGCCACGCTTCCACTCGTCCGTGAGGCCTTTTCGGATTTCGATCGTTTTGATCCGTTGGTTAATCCAAGCTTCTGAATACCCAAGCCGACGATAATCCGCCACTGCCTGATCGATGCTGCGCTCGGGATCGATCATCTGATTGATCCTCTCTGCCGCGACCTTAGCCATCCAGCGTCTGAACGGCTCTGCTTTCTTGGAGGGGATAGATTGAATGATGCGGAACATTCCTTCCAGATTAGCGCAGCGCATTTTTTGCGGACCTCCTTCCGTCTTTATCGGGAGGAGGGGTACAATTTGTACCCACCCTTTAGCAAGTTCTGGGTCGCGCAGCTTCATTCTTTTGACATACTGCTTGGGATCGGTGCTTTCTGTGAGGATTTCGATAACATCCTCCAGAACAAAGTACCATTTGTCTTCGTCTTCTACCCAAACTGTCCGGACTCTCTTGTTCTCAAACAATTGTATTCTCTCTATATCAGACATAATCTCAACGTTTTCCACAAAGTTAATTCAATTGCGCTGCGATTGCAAACTATTGCAAGGTCCTGCCCGCAGGATTTGCCGTATCGGCTGATAATAATTATATTTGTAGAAGAGGCATATTATTATTCGAATCACTATGAAACAGACTCTTTATCGCATTGTGTCCCTGGCCATACTGTTGGTTATGGCTGCAGGCCTTTCCGTCAGCTGCGGACCTACCGAGCCTGATCCGGATCCGACACCGGCGACAGTAGCCGTTACCGGAGTATCCCTTGACAAGACCTCGCTCGACCTGCTTGAGGGTGGCACGGAGACGCTCACCGCGACCGTCTCTCCCGACAATGCGACCAACAAGAAAGTCAGCTGGAAGTCCTCCGACACTGCGGTGGCCACGGTGGACGACAACGGCAAGGTCACGGCAGTCAAGGCCGGATCCGCCACCATTACCGTCACGGCCGACGGCGGCAAGACTGCCACCTGCTCCGTGAAGGTCACCGAACAGGCGAAGATCGTGATTACCGGGAATACCGCAAAGGTCCCCGCCCGGGGTGGCACGGCAGAGTTCAAAATACAGTACAATACCTCCTACACCATCGAGATTGAGCAGTCGGCCCAGTCATGGCTCCACTTCGTGGAGACCAAAGCCATGCAGAGCGGCACGCTGATATTCAAGGTCGATGCAAACGAAGGCGAAGCACGTACCGGCAAGGCAACGGTGAAGGACAACGAGGGAAAAGTCGGGGCAATTACGTTGACGTTCGAGCAGGATCCGTTCATTGCCGTAACATCCATCCAAATCGCTCCTGAGACCGCCGAATTGGAGGTCGGGGAGACACTGGCTTTGAAGGCCACGGTGCTTCCGGACAATGCGACGGACAAGACGGTTATTTGGTCGAGCGACAACGAGGCGGTTGCGACTGTGTCAGAGGGCGGTCTCGTGACAACCCTGATGGAAGGAAAGGCCGTTATTACTGCCACTTCCGGAGAGAAGGGTGCAGCCTGCACAGTGACGGTAGCTCCTTCCGCCTATGAGAAGGAGCGCGCGGCACTGGAAGCGTTCTATTATGCCAATGACGGAGATAATTGGGAAAAGAATACCAACTGGTGCTCCGACAAGCCACTCAGCGAGTGGTATGGCATAACATTGACTCCAGACAAGAAGCACGTCCGAGGCATCAATCTGTATTACAACGAAGTCGACGGATTTATCCCTGAACAAATCGGGGATCTGTCCCGACTGGAAGAACTGGCTGTCTACAACTATATGTATTTAGCCAAAGTATCACATCCGCTTCCCGAGTCCATAGGCCGTTTGGAAAGATTAAGGGTCCTGGATCTCCAGAATTATTCTTTGAACGGAACACTTCCTGCGTCCCTGTTCGGCTTGAAAAACCTGGAGACGCTTCGGATATGCTATGCCGAGGATATGACTCCTATGCCCATCCCGAAAGAAATAGGGCAACTCACGGAACTGACAGAGCTTTGTTTAAGCGGTATGAACCTGACCGGGGGACTCATCCCGGAAATCGGAATGCTTACCAATCTTCAGCGCCTGGTCCTATTCTCCAACGAACTGACCGGCGGCATTCCGGAAACCTTCGGTAACCTCGTCAGTCTGGAGTGGCTGGATCTCTCTTGCAACGAACTCTCCGGGGAAATCCCGTCTTCATTCTACCTGCTTGATAATTTCTGGAAACTGTGGCCTGACCTTATCTGGGGCAATAAGTTTACACAGGATCAGATCCGGAAGGCAATGATTCCCGCGCCCAAATCGCCTCCCATCAAGATGCTCTCGGGAAAAACCATGGACTTGGCCGCAGAAATCGCCAGCAACCAGTACACGGTCCTGTTCAATACCGGTCCGGCTTCCGAAGGGTGGGATATCATCCCTGCCCTTGTCGAACTCTACAACGCCAATAAAGACAAGGGATTGGATATCATCACCTACTTCGACAACAACTCAAGCGATGCCGCAGATGTCGCCAAACGCGACAACGACTTCAAGGAGTTCCTGTCAGACTACAATGTTCCCTGGGATTCATTTACCAGGCATATGTACGAGAACGATCCCGCAGCACCCTTCTACACAGAAAGGGGGCACGGGCTCTATCCCTACGGCTCAATGGACGAAATTGTGGTCATCGGTCCTGAAGGAACAGTCCAATATGCGACCCTCCTGGACAGCCAGTGTCTGGCCAGGGAAAAACTGGAGCATTTTATGGATTATATCCGCGAAGTTTTTGATACGCCCGTCGTACGCTATGAGTCAAGCGATTATTCTGCTGACGGGACTGTGAAAGTGCTTCAAAAAGCCTCTGTTGGCCACGGTATCGATCTGGTCATCACTGGAGATGCCTTCTCGGACCGTCTCATCAAGGATGGGACTTTGGAAAGACTGGCACGGCAGGCGGCGGAAGACTATTTCTCCCAGGAGCCATTCAAGTCTTTCCGTAACCGGTTCAACATATATCTGGTCAACGCCGTATCCAAGAATGAAGAGTACTTCCACGGCGGGTCCACGGCCTATTCGGGTGCCTTCTGGGGACCGACGTTCGTGGGCGGAGATGACGAAAAAGCGATCTCCTATGCAACCAAGGCACTGGATGATGTCCGAATGGACGACGCAGTGATTCTGGTGCTGATGAACAGCGGACTCGGAGGGGGCACGGCCTATCTTTATAAATCGGCCGGATCCCACTACGCCGGTGGAGTTTCCGTAACCTATGTGCCCTACCGTGATCCTAAAGTAAATGACGGAATCTCACGCAAGGCGGAAGTGGTGATCCACGAGGCGGGTGGACACGGATTCGGGCGGCTCGCCGACGAATACGAAGTCCGCGCCTACGGGAGAATCAGCGACGAAGAGATCTCTTACCTGAAAGAAATGCATAAGATAAACTGGTTCGTCAACGTCGATGTCACTCCTGATCCACAAAGCATTTTGTGGAGCCGCTACATAGGCGACAGACGTTTTGCCGACGAAGAGATCGGTGTTTATCAAGGAGGATTCACCTACTTCTCCGACGTATGGCGACCGACCAGGACGAGTGTGATGAACAGCAACTACGGCAACCAGAACAACTTCTTCAACGCTCCGTCCCGAGCCCAGATCTACACTCGCATAATGAAGCTTTCCGAAGGTCAGGACTGGCAGTTCGACTACGAAGAGTTTGTCAAGTGGGATCAGGCCCATCCGACAAAAATGTCCGCGTCACCCGCTACTAAGGCCGGCATCGTGGAGACTGATGACGCAGAGAATAATGAATGCCATCCTCCCGTCATCGTGAACAAGACATGGAAGCAGGTGATCCGCAGATAAGTGGATTTTGCAAAATAATCACTATCTTTGCAACGTATTTCAAAACAGAAAGAAAGTTATGAATCTTCGTGACATCAAGAAAGACATCGAGTATGTGATCGGTGCGTTCGTGGACGACTGCGCCCTGTTCCTCTCCGTCCATCCGGGCAAGAATGCCGACGAGGTCGCCGACCTCATCGACGGTGCCGTGGACCTGTACAACGAGCTCCGCGACAAGCTGGGCAAGCCCGAGGGCAGCAAGCGCGCCTACTATGACGGCATCCGCAAGGAGCTTCTTGAGAAGACCGACGGCCTTTACGACAAGCTCAGCGAAGCGGTCAAGAAGGGTCTCGGCGAGTAAGCCGCACCATCGACATAAAAGGTGTCCGAAGCCAGCGCTCCGGACACCTTTCTTGTATGCGGGCCGCCGCTAGAACGACCACTTGTACCCGACGCCGGCGGAAACCAGGTTGCCCTGGTACCAGTCGATGGACTTGAGGACGAGACCGTTCTTCTCCCAGCTGGAGGAGCCTTCCCGGTTCGTGTCTATCTCCTTGTCCTTGTAGCGGTCGCCGAGGAGGTAGAAGTCCAGTTCGTGGTGCTTGTTGAACTTCACCGTCACGCCCAGCTGGAGCCTCAGACGGTTCACATAAGCGTGTGTATAGCCCAGGAATGCCTCGTTCGTGTACCTGTCCTTGTTCTTTTCGGCCGAAGCGTTGTAGGTGCCGGAATACGCCGCGTCGTTGAGCGTATTCCGAACCTCAAAGGCGGCAAAGGGGATGACCTTCTCCCAGCCGCGGTACTTCACGCTCACCTTGTGTTTGAGGGCCAGGGCATTGCGCGGTGCCTGGAAGGCGTTGAAATCGTCCGGCCGGTGCGTCAAACGGAGGGTTTCCTTGACGCCGAACTGCCACCAGGGCGTTTTCCAGGTGCCGGTGAGGAAGAAGTTCCCCCGGTGCCGGACGCTCCAGGTATTGGACAGGAGGTCCTCGTCGTACTTGTAGCGGTTGATCAGCTCGTACTCGGCTCCCACTTTCAGGAACGGGAGGACTTTGTATTCCAGGCCGACGCCGGTGTAAAACCGCAGGATGTCTTCCCCATTGGAGTAATAGCGCGCCTCTTCGTGGGCGAGGATGTGCAGGCCGTTCGCGACTTTCTCATCGGCCTCCACGGAGACACGGGCGCCAAAGGAAGTGCCTTCGTCGTACATGGTTTGTGCCAGGGCGCCGAAAGGGACCAGCGCCAGAAGGGTAATCAGAATCTTTTTCATTGTTCTACGAAGTCTTTGGCGCGGGTGAGCTGGTCGATGGAACCGGTCTGACCCTTGTCCAGGGTGTAGAAAATCTTGATGAAGGCCGCATCGCGGAGGAAATCGACATGGCCTACCTCCAGGTTGTCCACCTTGACGCCGACGCGCTTCTCCAGGTCGGCGATGAGTTCGGAGCGCTTCTCCGGAACGATCAGGTCGATGCGGTCATACAGGATGAGTTTCGTGGAGGTGTGCTTGAGTAGCTTCTCGTTCTCCAGCACCCAGATCAGGGCCACGACCAGGGCGTTCGAAAGGACGGTAACCAGCAGCGCACCCCAGTTCAGCGCGTAGTGCGGGTCCGGTCCGGCCGCGCCTACGACATGGTACAGCGGCGCCAGGCCGTTCATGGCGGCGAGGGCGATGATGACGAACAGGTAGGTCATCTCCCGGATGGGCACGGTCTCCGTCCGGTACCGGATGATCCCGAAGATGGCGAACAGGCCCAGGGTGAGTCCTACGCCCACTTCCACATTGCCCATGATATACAGGAGCATGAGCATGGCGGTGGAGAACACCATGAAGGTGAAATAATAGTCGCGGCGCCGGCTCTTGCGGTAGTAGAACAGGCCCACGATGACCCAGCACACGAGCAGGTTCAGGAAAAAGCGGACGGCGAGCTCGGTGAGGCTCTGCGACGTGGTCATCATCGCGTCCGTGATGGTCTGGACGTCCAGGAAGTTGTCGTCGGCGAGGTTGAACTCGTCCAGGTCTTGCATCGATATCATGCTACGGTGATTTTATGGTGGATGGTTTTTTCTATCTGGCGCACCTTCACCTTGAACCGGTTGGACTTGGCCGACGGGTCCGTCAGGGTTACGGCAACACAGTATTTGCTGATCCGGGCAGGTTTCACCCGGTGGTCGAGGAGGATGCCCTTCATCTGCGAGGCGGCATGGCCGTCCTGCTTGAGTTCGATGATGACGGCATCGAGGAGCGATGTCTCAAATCCTGTGCGGAAGTTCTTGAAACAAAGGCGAGTGTCGATGGTGACCCGCTCGGTCCGGGCCGGATTCACCAGCGTAATCCGTTTGAACAGGGTCTCGAGCGTCGGCTGGAGTTCCGCCGCCTGGAAGTCCGAATGGCCCGCGAGATACCGGCAGGCGGCTTCGTCGCTCCGGAAATCCGGCAGTTCCCCGATCGGGATTTCCGTCCGTTTTTTCTTCGTCCGTCCCCGGTTGTTCTTCCGCTTGATCTCCAGGAAGGCATCGCCGGAATTGACATAGGCGCGGGTGCGCACCTTCTGCCTGCGGAGCCGCTTGTTGTGGTGGTCGGAGAACATCCGGAGCCCCTCGGTGTCGAAATACACGGAGTCGTAGGGGCTGATCCGGGCGCCGTCGGCGACGAGGACCCGGTAGCCGGCGGCGGCTGCATCGGCGAGGATGCCGAGGAGCGTCTTCTCGTCCGTCAGGTATTTCGAGTCGATCCGGTTCATCAGCTTCACCGACGCCATCTCATCGAGCGTGATGGGCGCGAGCGCCTGCAGCGGTTCCACAAACGATATGTGCGCTTCCTCAGGCATCTTCGGTGAGGTATTCGAATACTTTGATGGACACGAGTTTCCCCTTGGGGTCGTAGTTGTACTGGGTCTTCTTGCGCCCGAACTCGTTGTACTCGTATTTCCGGACAGTCTCCAGCTTGTTCCGCTCGTTGTACAGGTATTCCTTGGTGCATTTCCCGTCGGTCCCGTACTCGTAGCGCTTGCGCCACTTCTGGCCGTAGGAGTTGTATTCGATCTCCTCGATCTTCTTGCCCGCGGCGTCGAAGGTCGTGATATGGTCCAGCGCCTTGGCGCCGTTCTTGGGGTCGGTCTTCCACTCCTTGATCACCAGGTTCTTCTTGTTGATCTTCGGGGCGGCCGTATTCTGGGCCCAGGCCGGGGCGGACAGCGCCAGGGAGAGGGCGATAAGGGTGAGTATCCGTTTCATAGTAAATGTAAATCTTACAAAGATACACATTATTTCCATTCCTACCAGCCCCAGCCCGGCCGTCCTCCGCCTCCGCCCATGCCGCTCCCGCCGGTGTACGTGCTGAGGGTGCATCCGCTGCCGCCGGAAACCGTGGCGCCGGAGGTGAACAGGCCGTCGAAAAGGGGCGTTCCGCCATCGACCGTAACACCGTATTTGACGGATTCCAGGTCCGGGCCGGAGACGATGAGGCTGAGGTTGCCGGTGGAAGGGGTTTTGAAGGCGCCGAGGACCTTGCCGTCGCCGTCATAAAGCGCATAGGCGGTATTGGCCTTGACCGTTCCGGCGGACCAGCAGTTCTGGCCGATGGAGGCGCCGCTTTCCATCCCGCCCACAGCGATGATCGTCCCGCCGGTGATGTAGAGCTTCTTCTGCGCCTCTGAGTTTGCGTCGATGGCGAGTTCCGCCCCGCCGCTCCCGAGGGCATAGACGATGCCGCCCTTGATGTAGAGGTTGCCGTTCGCGTCCAGGCCGTCGTTGCCGGTGGACTGGGCATAGACGGCACCGCCTTCGATCGTAAGGTCGCCGGCCGCGTTGACGGCGTCGTCGCTGGAATAGGCATAGACCTCGCCGCCGGTGATGCTGATGATGCCCTTGGCTTCGATGGCTTCGTGTTTGGCGCTCTTCACGGTCAATTTACCGCCGGTGACATAGAGGTTGCCGTCGAACATGACGCCCTTGGACGCCACGGAATTGTCGGAGGAGCCGGAAGACTGTCCGGGCCGGCCGCCCCAGCCACCCATGCCGCCGGAGGAGCTGGTGCCGTAATTGGCACCGGTGACATTGACCGTGACGGTGCCGCCGTTGAAGTAGGCCACGTTGTCTCCGCTGACGCCCTTGGCGCCGGTGCCGGTGCTGGTAATGGTCAGGACGCCGTCGTCCATGACGAAACGCAGGTCGGCCTTGATGCCGGCGACGCCGGTCAGTTCCCCGTCGACCTCACCGGCCGAACCGGTGGTCTGGATGGTGGTCACGCCGCCGCCGAAATAGACCAGCGTATCGGAAGAGAAGCCTTTTTTGCCTGTGCCGGAGACATTTACGTCGATGGTTCCGTCGCTGACGATGATGGCTTCCTTGCCCCGGACGCCGTGACCGGCGCTGGAGGATACGTTGATGACCGGGGCGTCCATGAAGCGGACATAGTCGTCGGACGTGATGCCGGCCTTGCCTTTCGCGGTGACCGTCAGGGTTCCGTCGCCGCTGAAGACCAGCTGGCCTTCGGAGAAGAAAGCCGCTTTTTCGTCTTCGTCGTCGGGCGTTTCCGTGTAGGACGCTCCGTCGGCCAGGGTGTTCGTTCCTTTCACGACCACGTAGGTACGCTTGTGGCTCTGGTTGTTGATGGCGGCGCCCTTCGTATTGGTAAGGGAGACTCCGTTCAGGAGGATCTGCTGCTTCCGGGTGCTGTACAGTTTGAAATACCCGTTGGAAGAGGATCCTGAGAGTTCGTAAATGACGGCCTCGGAGCCGTTGTTCGTAATGGTAACGCCGGCTCCGTCGATGCTGACGGCGAAGCTGTCTGTCGTGCCCGAAACGCTGGCGGAACTGCCGGCGTAGGTTACTTTGACGGTGCGGTCAAAGGAGGCGTTCTTCACGTTGTCATCGTCATTGTCGGTGATGATATCCTGGCCCGCCGAATCATCGGCGGTCGTTACCGTGGAGGCGGAATCTTCGTTGTCGGGGAGAAGGTTGCCGATCATATCCTTGGCGCAGGCCTGGAGAGACAGGACCACGAGGAAGGGGAGTAAGCGCTGTTTCATGACTTCTTCGGTTTTAGTTACACTACGATAATGCATGCATGCCCTGGCAAAGGTATCAAGAATCCCTCCTTTCAGGGATTTTTTCAGTGAACGGCCCGATTCTTTCAGCGAACGGGATGTTGCTCTTGGAAATGTTTCGTATTTTTGCCGTGGTATGAATCGGATGGACGCGGAAAAGAAACAGGAGGTTGTCATCTACGGCATCCTTTGGTTGGTCGTTTTCCTGTTGGTGCCGGCCGCGATGCTTCTCAATGGGCATTCCAACGGCCTTGCGTTCCGGCTCTCGGACGTGTTCCGCATCTGGCTGAATATCCTGCCGTTCCTCATCCTGTTTCTCTTGCATGACCTGGTGGCGGCGCCGCTTTGGGTGGATCAGGGAAAGGCGGGTGCCTATATCGCCGTGACAGTCGTGCTGCTTTTCATGTTCGGAGGGTATGTCTGGACGAGCCGTCGGGAGCCTGAGTCTCGTCATCCCCATGGGCCGCCACCCGTGGAAAGGATGGAGGAGAACCGTCCTCCGAGGGATCTGGCCGGAGAAGGGAAGCCGCCACGGCCGGATAGGAAGCGTCCGCCCCGGAATGGGGACTTGCCCCTGACGCCCGAGGTGATGAAGTTCCTGCTGGGGTTGCTCATGCTGGGAGTGAACCTGGGCGTGAAGTATTATCTGAAGTCCCAGCGGGGCGAACGGCGGATGCAGGAGCTCAAGGCGGAAAACCTGGAACGGCAGTTGGAAGCACTGCGTTACCAGATCAATCCGCACTTCTTCATGAACACCCTCAACAATATCCATGCACTTGTGGACGTGGACCCGGAGCAGGCGAAGATCAGTATCGAAGAGTTTTCGAAGCTGATGCGGTTCATCCTGTACGAAGGGGACCGGCCTACGATTCCGCTTTCCAAAGAACTTGAGTTCCTGCGCAACTATGTGTCGCTCATGAAAATACGGTATTCCGACTCGGTCCGGATAGACCTTTCCCTCCCGGACAGGACCGACGGGGCCGAAATCCCGCCCCTCGTGCTGGCCTCTTTCGTGGAGAACGCCTTCAAGCACGGCATCAGTTATGAGAAGCCGTCCTTCGTGCGGGTGTCCGTCTCGCTGGAAGACGGGCGGATTGCTTTCAAGTGCGTAAACAGCCGGCAAAGTGCGGAGCAGGTCCGGAACCATGGGGTGGGGCTTTCCAACATCCGCGGGCGTCTGGATATCCTGTATGGGAGCCGATACACCCTGTACATGGACGAGAACGAGGAAGTGTATGAGATTCTGCTGCTGTTGCCGATGGAGGCGGCCCGTTCATGATCCGGGTGGCGATTGTGGATGACGAACCCCTGGCGCTCAGGCAGATGGAGTCGTATGTGTCGCGGATTCCGTTCCTGGAACTCGTGGCTTCCTGCCCTTCGGCCACGGCCGCCCGGCCTTATGTGGAGCAGGTGGATGTCCTCTATGTGGATATCAACATGCCCGATCTTTCCGGAATGGATTTTGTCCGTTCGCTGGAGAACCCGCCGCTGGTGGTTTTCACGACGGCCTATTCGGAATACGCTTTGGAAGGGTTTCGCGTCCATGCCGTGGATTATCTGCTCAAACCGTTCAGCTTTGCCGAGTTCGAGGCATCGGCGCTTCGGATCCGCGACATCATCGAGCATGTTCGTCCGGCAGCGGCTCAGCCGAAGGCGCTGACATTTAAAATGGACTACAAGACCGTCCTGGTGGAGCCGGACCGGATCCGCTATGCGGAAAGCATGAGCGAGTACCTGAAGATTTGGCTGATGGATACGGACATACCGCTCGTGGTCCTGTACAGCCTGAAGCGTCTCGCCGGGCAGCTCCCGGCCGACCGCTTCCAGCGCATCCACCGTTCCTACCTTGTGAACCTGTCCCAGGTGAGGGAATTCTCCCGCACTTCCGTTGTCCTGGAAGGCGGTATCACGCTTCCGGTAAGCGATCTTTACCGTCGGGCCTTGCGTGAGGCGTTGAGCCGATAGACTAGGGAACCAGATACCGGTCGCCGGTGTCGCGGGCCACGGCATCCCAGAAGGTCTGGGTCCAGGTCCCGGGCTGGTCATTGTACTTGACGATGAGTTCGCGGGCGAGACGGGACCAACGGGACATCATGCGCCGGGTATAATCGTCGGTCCTTCCGTTGAGGTAGGCGGTACGCTCGGCGGGCTTCATGGCGGCAACTTCCTTTTCAACGGTAGATTGCTCCGAGAGGAAAGCGGTTTCCAGCTCTTCCCGGGCGGCAACGACGTCGCCGATCATGGCCCCGTAGCGGGGATACACCATGTTGGAAACCCAGTTGCACAGCCAGTAGGCGCCCTCCTCGTCAAAAATCCCGTCCCGGTTATGCTCCGCGGCGAAGGCCGCCGGAATCTCGGTGGTTCCGCAGTAAACCGGCACATAGGCCACCATGCCCGGATCGTCCAGGTTGAACCAGGTTACCCCGCCCACGGCATCCGGCAGCCAGGAACGGAGCTGCGCCACGGCGGCGAACCCTGCCTGCTGCGTGGAAATGGGCCGTTCCCGGAAATACTGTTTTCCGTTCGACGTGAAAGACTTGGCCCGGGGGCGGATCGGAGAAGCCCAGGGACCGGCGCTCACGTCGGCGGTCATGTCCAGCGGTGTGTTTTCATAGTGGTCGCGCATATCGGCCATCACGTTCTGCAGGGTGAGGGGCTTGTCGGGCACGATCCAGAGGGGAAGTTCGTCGCACTCGTCGAACCGGCCTTCCAGGAAAGGCAGGAAGCTGTCCATGTAAGCCGTGTCCGTATGGTGGCGGAAAACGCTCCATACACGCGGCTCGCACAGGCGCATGTTCACGAATTCCAGCGGGCAGTAGGCCTCGCGGAAGCTGAAATCGGCATCCGGACCGTCGTAATAGCCCATCTCGCGGGCAAAGGAGATGACATCCTTGGAATACAGGCAGTTCTCCGGGTCGTTCAGGGGGAACTTCCGGATCCGGCTGTGATTCGCATGGGCGCAGATGGCGTTGTCCGGAATCCGGCGGGCCACCCAGACGGCGCCCTTCCGGCCAGGTCCCTTGCCGATGACTTCCATGATCCACGCTTCCGTCGGATCGCAGACGGTAAAGGTCTCCCCGGGATCCCGATAGCCGTAGGTGTCCATCAGCTTGCCCATCGTGAGGATGGCTTCCCGTGCAGTCTTGCAGCGCTGCAGGGCCAGCTGCATCACGTTGTCGTATCCCAGGATCCCTTCCGGATCGATGAGTTCCTTCCGGCCGTAGAAAGTGGTTTCGTAGATGCACAACTGGTGTTCATTCATGTAGTTCACCACGTTGTATGTCTGTGGGGGCTGATCTACGTAACCCCGGATTTCCCCGGGATGCCAGAAGTCCCGGATGGCGATCTTCTCGCCCGGGGCGTGTTTCCCGCCGAGCGAATGCGTGAGCCATCCGCTGTATCCGAACGTGTCGCAATTGTAACTGCACATCACCGACCCGTCGGCGCTGGCCTTCCGTCCGACGATGATGTTCGTGCAGGCCTGGCTTCGCTGTCCCGGGAACAGGGCCAGGGCGACCAGCGTGGCGGCCAGCAGTCTGCGCATCATTTTCCGGCCAGGTGCTTTTCCCACGCCCAGGCGGCGGCGAGGGTTTCCTCGACGGTGCGGGTGGCTTTCCAGCCCATTTCGGTGTTCGCGAGGGTCGGGTCGGCCCAGATGGCGGTGACGTCGCCGGCGCGGCGCGGGGCGAACTTGTGCGGAACGGGCACGCCGTTCACTTTCTCGAAGGCAGTGACCAGCTCCAGGACGGAAACGGGTCGTCCGGTGCCGATGTTGAAGACCTCGCACTCCTCCTTCATCTTCCCTTCGATCATGCGGGTGACCGCGAAGACATGGGCCTTCGCCAGGTCCACGATGTCGATATAGTCGCGGAGGCAGGTTCCGTCCGGCGTGGGATAGTCGTTTCCGAAGATGCTGAGGCACTCGCGCTTGCCGATGGCGGTCTGGGTGATGTACGGCACGAGGTTGTTGGGAACGCCGCGGGGGAGTTCGCCGATGAGGGCGCTGGGATGGGCGCCGATGGGGTTGAAGTACCGGAGAAGGATGCCCTTGATGATGCCGCCGGACGCTTTCACCGTGTCGCGGAGGATGTCCTCGCACATGGTCTTGGTGTTGCCGTAGGGGGACGTGGCGGGCTTTCGCGGTGTCTTTTCCGTCACGGGAACCACGCCGGGCTCGCCATAAACGGTGGCCGAGGAGGAAAACAGCACGTTGCAGCCGCCCTTTTCCTGCGCGGCCTCCAGCACGTTGAGGAAGCTGGTCAGGTTGTTCCGGTAATACATGAGCGGCTTCGCGACGGACTCGCCCACGGCCTTGAAGGCGGCGAAGTGGATGACCGCGTCGATCGGATAGTCGGCAAAGATCTTCTTCACGGCCGCCAGGTCGCAGAAATCCATCTCCACCAGCGGAATGTCTTCCCGCCCGGTAATCTTTTTCACCCCCTCGAAGCAGGTGCGGTCGCAGTTGGAGAAATTGTCGGCGACCACCACGTCGTAGCCCGCCTCGATGAGTTCCACGGTCACGTGGCTTCCGATGAAGCCGGCCCCGCCGGATACAAGCACAGTCTTTTTCATTTTCACTCGGTTTAAGCGATGCAAAGGTACGAATTTTATCGGTATCTTTGCAGTATGCGAATCAAGGTATCGGGTGCCTGCTGCACCCTCGTGGCCTGCCTGACGATGCAGGCGCAGACAACATTTCAGCAGAAAGTGGACCGGGCCGTGGGGCAGGAGCCGCTGAGGAGTGCCGTCGTGGGCGTGATGGTGCAGGACATGCAGGGGAATGTCGTGGCGGAAAGGGAGGCGCAGCGGCGGATGGTGTCGGCTTCGAACATGAAGCTGGTCACGGCGGGAACGGCCCTGCACGCCCTCGGGGCGGACTTCCGTTTCGAGACCGGCATCGGTTACACCGGTGAGGTCGATGCGGACGGTACCTTGCACGGCGATGTCTATCTCGTGGGCGGAGGAGACCCTACCATCGGTGTCGTGGACACGATGGCCGTGAAACCCGACGCCCTGTTCTGGCGGTGGAAATCCATCCTCAAGCAGGAGGGCATCAGCCGGATCGATGGCCGCATCATCGGCGACGGAAGGCAGTATGAAGGCCATCTGGAAAACACGACCTGGGGTTACGACGACACCGGGACCTATTACGGCGCAGGGACAAGTGCTCTGAGCTTCTATGAGAACGCCATCGATTACAGCGTTTCGGCCGCCCTGGAAGACGAACCCGTGAAAGTGGTCCAGCGCTATCCCGACACGCCCTGGATGCATTTCACGAACCGTTCGGTGACCGGGCCCAAGGGTACCGGCAACAGCCTGTACCTGTACACCACGGACCTGGCCCCTTATGCGGAACTCCGCGGAACTTTCGCCGTGGACCGCAAGCCCAAGATCGAGCATTTCGCGAACAAATACGGCGCCCTCACCTGCGCCTACTACTTCTGGCAGAACCTCCGGAGCACCGGCTGGGAAGTTTCCGGCGGCTATGCCGACATCGACCGGGACGGCTATGTCCGTGGGAGTGATTTCGTGCCCATGGAAAAGGCCGGAAGTTCCAAGGTGATCGGCACTTCCCTTTCTCCGACCCTGTCCCGGATCACCCGCCGGACCCTCGTGGAAAGCGATAATTTCTACGCCGAGGCGATATTCCGCCAGATGGGCGAGAAGGCGTGCGGGATCGCAGTCTATGACAGTTGCCGGGTCGCGGCGCGCGAAGTCCTGGAAGACCTGTTCGCCCAGGCCGGGATCCCCGCCGCCACGGCGGACGGACTCTACCAGGAAGACGGCTCCGGCCTTTCCCGCAAGAACCTCCTTTCTCCAGCCTGCATGACCGCCTGTCTCCGCGCGATGGCCGGCTCCAAGACCTTCGACGCCTTCCTCACGAGCCTGCCGCAGCCCGGCGAGGGCACGCTGGCGTCCGTCCTTCCGAAACTGCCCGCCGACCAGAAAGCCCGGCTCCGCTTCAAGAGCGGCTCCATGGACGGTGTCCTCTGCTATTCCGGCTATGTGCTGGATCCGGAAGGCCGTCCCACCCATGTCTTCTCCCTGATGGTCAACGGTGCCGCCGTCAAGACCAGCGTCCTGCGCGACCTCCTCGGCGGCCTCATCGAGTCCCTGTTATAACCCGTTTCCTATGAGACATCTAGTCCTTCTTGCGCTGCTTGGCCTGACCACGGCGCTGCAGGCCCAGCCTGAAATCACCCTC
Organism: Bacteroidales bacterium UBA3289; assembly: GCA_002361625.1. Lineage (GTDB taxonomy): Bacteria > Bacteroidota > Bacteroidia > Bacteroidales > UBA932 > Cryptobacteroides. The sequence continues at coordinate 116,796 of DETL01000011.1, forward strand.
GAAGACATTTACGCCAAAGGCACGTTCCGGTCGCGGGGTGTCCCGCAGCCCACGTGGCTGGAGGACGGCCGCTCCTACTCCGCCTTCACGGCGGACGGACTGATCCGTGTGGACGCCGCCACGCTCGCGGAGACGGTCGTCGTCCCCGCATCGGCCTTCATCCCGGAAGGGACGGACCGTCCGCTCCGGATGGAGGGATACCAGTGGTCGGACGACCGCACCAAACTGGTCATCTACACGAATTCCCGCCGTGTCTGGCGTCGCAACACCCGGGGAGACTACTGGCTCCTGGACGTCGCGTCCGGAAAGCTCAGCCAGCTTGGAAAAGGACTGGAACCCGCCCGGATGATGTACGGGAAGCTGTCGCCCGCAGGGGACAAGTTCGGCTATGTCTATTTCAACGACCTCTATGTGGAGGACGTCGCGACCGGGGAGCGCCGGAGACTTACGTTCGACGGCGGAGACCGGTTCGTGAACGGCAACTTCGACTGGGTGTACGAAGAGGAGCTGAGCTGCTACGACGGCTGGCGCTGGAATCCGGCCGGAGACCGGATCGCCTATTGGCACTCGGACACGGAAGGGACGGGTACCTTCTTGATGATCGACAATATCGATTCGCTCTATTCCTTCACCATCCCGCTGCCTTATCCGAAGGCCGGGACCACGAATTCGGCCGTGCAGGTGGGTGTCGTGGACGTCAAGACCGCCGAGACGAAGTGGTTCCCGGTGCCGGGCGACCCGCGCGAGAACTATATCGCCCGGATGGAGTTCGTCCCCGGGACCGACGAGGTGATGATCCAGCAGCTGAACCGCCTCCAGAACACCAACACCGTGTATTACGGCAATGTCCGGACCCTCGCCCTGGAGCCCTTCTACGGCGACCATGACGATGCCTTCCTCAATGTCCATGACAACATCGTCTGGCTGGACGGCAACAAGTATTTCACCTGGACCAGCGAAAAGGACGGCTGGCGGCACCTGTACCGCGTAACTCGCGACGGCAAGAAGGAAACCCTCATCACCAAAGGCGAGTTTGATGTGATCGACGTCCTGGAGATCGACACGAAAGGCGGTTATGTCTATTACCTGGCCTCGCCGGACAGCGCCGTGGAGCAGTATCTGTACCGCAGCCGGCTGGACGGAAAGGGAAAAGCGGAGCGCGTGACGCCGACGGGTTTCCGGGGCACCTATTCCTACAACATCTCTCCGGGCGCGAAGTTCGCCCTGTGCTCCTACAGCAATTCCGCCACACCGCGGGTGTATGAGATGGTCACCCTTCCGGACCACAAGGTCGTCCGTACGCTGGAGACCAACGCCGCGCTCAAGGAGGTCTATGCCTCCTACGGCTTCCGGACCCGGGAATACTTCCAGGTCGATATCGGCGAGGCCGTCCTGGACGGCTGGATGATCAAGCCGCGGGACTTCGACCCGGCGGAAAAGTACCCCGTCATCTTCAACATCTACGGCGAACCGGCTTCCTCGACCGTTCAGAACAGCTGGTCGGGCGACTACTGGAACCAGCTGCTGGCCCAGCAGGGATACATCGTCATGAGCATCGACCCGCGGGGAACCAACAACCCCAAGGGCCGGGAGTGGCGTAAATGCATCTATGGGAAAGTGGGTATCCTGGCGATGCAGGACCACGCGAAGGCAGTCCGCCTCGCGGAGGAGATGTTCCCGTTCATGGACCCGGAGCGCATCGGCGTCTGGGGCTGGAGCGGCGGCGGATCCTCCACGGCGCACCTGATGTTCGAGTATCCGGATATCTACTCGGTGGGCATCGCCGTCGCGGGCGTATATTCCCAATACCTGTACGACTCCATCTACCAGGAGCGCTACATGGGCCTTCCTTCCACGAATCCCGACGGTTATCGGGAAGGGTCCCCGATCACCCATGCCGCCGGCCTGCAGGGAGACCTGCTCCTGATCCATGGCACCGGGGATGACAACGTCCATTACCAGAGCTGCGAAATGCTGGTGAACGAACTCGTCAGGCAGGACAAGCAGTTCTCGATGATGGCCTATCCCATGCGCACCCACGGCATCAGCGAACGTGAGAACACGACGATGCACCTGTATCGGACCATGCTTCGCTTTTGGCTGGAACATTTGCCTTCTGGAGGACGAAAGTGACGGATTTTGAAATGAAATTGTTATCTTTGTGGATACACCAAAAACGAAGCGTATGGCAAGCAGTTCTGCAGGAAAGATAACCCAGGTGGTGGGGCCGGTCGTCGACGTGCATTTTGACCTGGAAGAGGGCGGGGAACTCCCCCGCATCCATGAAGCGCTGGAAGTGAAAAGGGCGGACGGACGTTCCCTCGTCATCGAGGTGCAGCAGCACATCGGCGAGGACACGGTCCGCTGCGTGGCCATGGACTCCACGGACGGCCTGAGCCGCGGGATGGAAGCCCTGCCCACGGGTGCCCCGATCGCGATGCCGGTGGGCGCGCAGATCCGCGGCCGCGTGATGAACGTCGTGGGCGAGACCATCGACGGCATGGGTCCCCTTTCCCGGGAGGATGCGCTCCCGATCCACCGCGAACCGCCTAAGTTCGAGGATCTTACGACTTCGCAGGAGGTCCTTTTTACCGGCATCAAGGTCATCGACCTG
>DETL01000011.1:119481-123723 GCA_002361625.1 Bacteroidales bacterium UBA3289
GCGGCAAGATCGGCCTGTTCGGCGGTGCCGGCGTCGGCAAGACCGTCCTGATCAAGGAACTGATCAACAATATCGCCAAGGCCCATAACGGCTTCTCCATCTTCGCCGGCGTGGGCGAGCGTACCCGCGAGGGCAACGACCTTCTCCGGGAAATGATCGAATCCCACGTCATCCGCTACGGCGAGGCCTTCGAGAAGGCGATGGAAGAGGGGAAGTGGGACCTTTCCCTCGTGGACCGGGAAGAACTCAAGAAATCCCAGGTGTCCATGGTCTTCGGCCAGATGAACGAACCCCCGGGTGCCCGTTCCAGCGTGGCCCTGAGCGGCCTCACCCTGGCGGAATCCTTCCGCGACAGCGATACGGGCGAGGGCCCGCGGGACATCCTCTTCTTCATTGACAACATCTTCCGTTTCACCCAGGCGGGATCGGAGGTGTCGGCCCTTCTGGGACGGATGCCGTCCGCCGTGGGATACCAGCCTACCCTCGCCACGGAAATGGGACAGATGCAGGAACGGATCACCTCCACGAAGAACGGTTCAATTACCTCTGTCCAAGCTGTTTACGTCCCTGCTGACGACCTTACGGACCCCGCTCCGGCAACGACGTTCTCGCACCTGGACGCCACTACGGTCCTGAGCCGCAAGATCACGTCCCTCGGCATCTACCCGGCCGTGGATCCGCTGGAATCCACCTCCCGCATCCTGGATCCGAACATCGTGGGCCAGGCCCATTACGACACGGCCCAGCGGGTGAAACAGATCCTCCAGCGCAACCAGGAGCTTCAAGACATCATCGCCATCCTGGGCATGGACGAACTCTCGGACGAGGACAAGACCACCGTGAACCGCGCCCGCCGCGTGCAGCGTTTCCTGTCCCAGCCTTTCCATGTGGCCGAGCAGTTCACCGGCGTCCCGGGCGTGATGGTCTCCATCGAGGACACCATCAAGGGCTTCAACATGATCCTGGACGGGGAAGTGGACTACCTTCCGGAACAGGCCTTCCTGAACGTGGGCACGATCGAGGATGCGGTCGCGAAGGGTGAAAAACTGCTGGCGGCGGCGAAGGAATAATGGATATCAGACTGCATATCGTATCCCCGGAGGGGACGCTGGTGGAGACGGAAGTGTCGGCCGTGACGCTGCCGGGCTCGCTGGCGCCGTTCGAGGTCCTGAAGGACCACGCCCCCCTGATCTCCTCCCTGGACAAGGGCGACATCGTCTATGTCGATGAACGCGGTGAGCATCGCCTCCCCATCGCTTCGGGATTCGTAGAAGTGCGTGACAATCAGGTGGAAGTTTGCGTGGAAGTATGAAGTGGTTGAGGTACATAGCCGTTTTGTTCCTGTCGATATTATCGGTTCCTTTGTCCGCAGAGGAGCTGGATATGGACGAGTACCTGTATGGCCATGTCCTGGACTCCTATGAATGGCACATTACGACCGTCAACGGTCACCCCGTAAGTATCCCGTTGCCTGTCATCGTCCATAGCAAGACTACAGGGTGGCATGTATTTTCTTCCCGTCATTTGGAAGAAGGCCCTTATGAGGGTTTCTACTTGGTCCACGACCCGGAAACCCACAAAGAAAGGATTATGGAACAGACGCCGGACGGTGATGTGCGTCCACTGGATATCTCGATAACAAAGAACGTTGCGGGTCTGATGTTCAACAGTCTCGTGCTGGTGCTTCTGATTCTCATTGGAGCGCGTTGGTACAAGAAACACGATGCACGGGAGGAGGCTCCCGGTGGCTTTGCCGGACTCATCGAGATGCTTGTCTCCATGGTGGAAGACGATATCATCAAACCTTGCGTGGGACCCGATTACAAGCGGTATTCTCCTTATCTCCTTACGGCGTTCTTTTTCATCTTTGTGAACAACCTGCTGGGAATCGTCCCGTTCTTCCCGGGCGGGGCTAACATCACCGGTAACATTGCGGTCACCTTTGCCATGGCGATGTTCACATTCCTGGCCGTGAACCTGTTCGGAAACAAGCATTATTACAAAGACATTTTCTGGCCGGACGTCCCGATGTTCCTGAAGGTCATCCCCTTGATGCCCCTGATCGAAATCATCGGTGTGTTTACCAAACCTTTCTCCTTGATGGTCCGGCTTTTTGCCAACATACTGGCGGGACATATGATGATCCTGGGTGTCGTTGCGGTTGTTTTCCTGACGGCGGAACTCGGGGCAGCGATGAATTCGGGACTGACTGTCATCGCGGTTGTCTTCGGTGTTTTCATGGATATTTTGGAACTCCTGGTGGCGTTCCTGCAAGCATATATATTTACGATGCTCTCCAGCGTGTTTATCGGCCTCAGCCGACAGCATCCTGAGGAGGAAAAAGAATAAACCATTAAAACCATAGAATTATGCTACTCTCTACGATGATTCTTCAGGCTGTCGGCAGCGCTGCGCTCGGTAAGGCCGGTGCGGCCCTGGGAGCGGGTATCGCCGCTATCGCCGCCGCTTTCGGTATCGGTAACATCGGTAAGGCCGCTCTTGAAGCCGGTGCCCGCCAGCCGGAAAAGGCTGACCATTACCGGCTCACCGCCATCATCATCGGCGCGCTTGTGGAAGGTGCCTGCCTCTTCGCCATCCTTGTCTGCCTGATCGGCAAGTAGAACCATGTCACTCATTACGCCTGATTTCGGACTCCTGTTCTGGATGACGCTGATTTTCGGCATCGTCTTCTTCGTGCTTGCGAAATTCGGATTCCCCGTCATCACGGATATGGTCCGGAAACGGAAAGAACGGATAGACCAGTCTATCGCGGACGCCCGTGCCATTGAGGCGCGAATGGCGGCTTTGGCGGAGGAACAGCGGCAAATGCTCGACGAGGCCCGTAAGGAGCAGAGCGCCATCCTCAAGGAGGCGTCCGAGACCAAGGCGCGGATCCTCGCCGAGGCGAAGGAGCAGGCGCGCGCGGAGGCCGACAAGATCCTTGCCGACGCCCGCACGCAGATCGCGGCCGAAAAGGAATCGGCCCTCCGGGACGTCCGGAAGGAGGTCGCCCTGCTTTCCGTGTCCATCGCCGAGAAGATTCTCCGCAAGGACCTTTCCGTCGACGAGGCCCAGCGGGAGTACATTGACAAGATGGTCGACGAAACCACCCGAGCCGGCATCAACTGATGAATACGAGCATCGTCCGTCTTCGTTACGCGGAAGCCCTGACCAAGTATGTCCATGAGACCGGCCGGGGCGAGGCCGTCTGCGCCCAGGCGGAAAAGCTCGTCCGGGTCATCGGCGAGGTCCCGGACCTCTCCCGGATGGTGTCCGCGAAGGATGTCGTCTCGGACGCGGAGAAGATGAAACTGCTCCGTGCCGCCCTGGACGAGCCCATGGTACCGGACCTCGAACGCTTTATCCGCCTCATGATGGAAAACGGTCGGATCGACCTGTTACCCTTGACGCTCAGGGATTTCGTGGACCAGTACCGCCGGAGCATCGGCATCCGGAAGGCATCCCTGCGGGTCGCGGTTCCGCCGCCCGAAAGTCTCCTGGAGCAGCTGAAGGCGATGGTCCGGGAACGGACCGGGAGCGAGGCGCTCATCGAGGTGGAGGTGGATCCGTCCCTGATCGGCGGCTTCGTCTTCGACATCGACGATGCGATGATCGACAAGAGCGTGTCCCGGCAGCTGGAACTGATCCGGGAACAGTTCATCGAGAAAAACAGAAGAATCGTGTAAGTATGGCAAATGCGATAAAACCCAGTGAAATCTCCGAAGTGCTGCTGAGCCAGCTCCGGGAAATGAAAAGCGACCTCCAGTTCGAGGAGATCGGCAAGGTCCTGCAGGTGAGCGACGGTGTCGTCCGCATCTACGGACTGGACCATGCCGAGGCCGGCGAACTGCTGGACTGCGGCGACGGCGTGATGGCCGTCGTGATGAACCTGGAACCGGACAATGTGGGCGCCGTCCTGATGGGCCCGACGGACCTCCTGAAGGAAGGGGCCGTGGTCCGGCGCACCCGCCGCATCGCCTCCATCCCGGTGGGCGAGTCCATGGTGGGCCGCGTCGTGGACCCGCTGGGCAATCCCCTGGACGGCCTGGGCGCCATCGAAGGGGAGAAGGTCGATATGCCCCTGGAACGCAAGGCCCCGGGCGTCATCTACCGCCAGCCGGTGAGCGAACCGCTGCAGACGGGCCTCAAGGCTATCGACGCCATGATTCCAATCGGCCGCGGCCAGCGTGAACTCATCATCGGCGACCGCCAGACGGGAAAGACCGCCATCGCCATCGACAC
>DETL01000011.1:123756-128279 GCA_002361625.1 Bacteroidales bacterium UBA3289
GCCATCGACACCATCATCAACCAGCGGCAGAATTTCCTGGACGGGAAGCCCGTGTACTGCATCTATGTGGCTGTGGGCCAGAAGGGTTCCACGGTTGCGAGCATCGTCAAGACGCTTCGGGAGCACGGGGCGATGGACTACACGGTCGTCGTCGCCGCCACGGCTGCCGATCCGGCCGCCCTGCAGTATTATGCGCCTTTCGCCGGCGCCGCCATCGGCGAGTATTTCCGCGACACGGGGCGGCATGCCCTCGTCGTGTATGACGACCTGTCGAAGCAGGCAGTCGCTTACCGGGAGGTATCCCTGATCCTCCGGCGTCCTTCGGGGCGCGAGGCCTATCCGGGCGATATCTTCTACCTGCACTCCCGTCTGCTGGAGAGAGCGGCGAAAATCATTGACCAGCAGGAGGTTGCCGAGCAGATGAACGATCTTCCGGAGGTCCTTCGCGGGAAAGTCCGCGGCGGCGGTTCCCTGACCGCCCTTCCGATCATCGAGACGCAGGCCGGCGACGTATCGGCCTATATCCCGACCAACGTCATTTCCATCACCGACGGCCAGATTTACCTGGAGAGCGCCCTCTTCAACCAGGGCATCCGGCCGGCTATCAACGTGGGTATCAGCGTTTCCCGTGTGGGCGGCAGCGCCCAGGTGAAGTCCATGAAGAAGGTGGCCGGCACCCTCAAGATCGACCAGGCCCAGTACGCCGAACTGGAGGCCTTCTCCAAGTTCTCCTCCGATATGGATAAGGTGACGGAAATGGCCCTGGACAAGGGCCGGAAGAACAACCAGCTCCTCATCCAGCCCCAGTACAGCCCGATGCCTGTGGGCGAACAGGTCGCCGTCCTCTACTGCGGCACGAACGCCCTTATGCGGGACATCCCGGTCACTCGCGTCCGCGAGTTCCAGGAACTCTTCCTGGACCGTCTCCGCGCCGCCCACAAGGACGATGTCCTCATCCCGCTGGCCTCAGGCAAGATGACCGACGAGATCGGCGAAATCATCCGCACCGAAGCCGCCGCGATCGTCGCGGGTATGTGATTGTCATTCTGAGCGAAGCGAAGAATCTGCCCTATGCCGACGTTAAAAGAAATCAAAGGCCGCATCGCCTCCGTCAAGAGCACGCTGAAGATCACTTCCGCGATGAAGCTCGTCGCCTCCGCCAAACTCCGCAAGGCCCAGCAGGCCATCGAAGGCATGCGCCCGTATGAACGGAAACTGCAGGAAATGCTGGCTCATTTGACCCGGCAGGCTGATGGTTCCGGGGTGGTACTCTCCTCCGCGTCGCTTCGCGACCCAATACGGGCATATGCTCCGGAGAGCACCACCCCGGAACCTGAGCCCGAAGTTTCCAAGAAGGTCGCCATCGTCGCTTTCGCGTCCAATTCATCCTTATGCGGCGCCTTCAATGCCAATGCCATGCGGCTGGCCCTGGAGACCATCCAGTCTTTCGGGGACGCGCAGGTGACGGTCTATAGCGTCGGCCGCAAGATGGCCGATGCAATGAAAAAGGTGGGCTATCCTTCTCCCGCGGATTACCAGCATCTGGCCGACAAGCCGTCCTACACGGAGGCCGCCGTGCTGGCCGAGCAGTTGATGGAAGACTTCCGTGAAGGCCGTGTCGATCGGGTGGAACTCGTTTACAATCATTTTGTTTCCTCCGGCAAGCAGGTTCCCGTCCGGGAAACCTTCCTTCCGATGGAGGCTGTCATTCCGAGCGAAGCGAAGGAATCTGAAACCGATTACATCCTGGAACCCTCGGCCCGGGAACTCCTCGAGGAACTTCTTCCCAAGTCCCAGAAACTCAAGTTCTACACGGCCCTTCTGGACAGCAACGCTTCCGAGCATGCCGCCCGCACCGTCGCGATGCAGACAGCCACCGACAACGGCGAAGACCTCCTGCAGGAGCTCACCCTCCAGTACAACAAATCCCGCCAGCAAAAGATCACGGCCGAAATCCTCGACCTCGCCGGCGGCAGCCAGGAATAGGAGCCTTTACCGGAAAGAATACAATGCCGTCGGGTAGTTCCCGTCGAAGCAGGCCATGCACAGGTCCGTGCGGTGGCCGGCTCGGAGCAGGCCCTCTTTCGAGAGGAAGGCGAGCGAGTCGGCGCCGATGAAACGGCGGACTTCCTCCACGTCCAGCCGGTTGGAAATCAGCTCCGATTCCGAGGAAATGTCGATGCCGTAGAAGCAGGGGTGCTTCAGGGGAGGCGAGGATATGCGCAGGTGAATGCGCCGGGCACCTGCGTCCCGGAGCATTTTCACAAGTTGCCGGGAGGTCGTACCTCGGACGATGGAATCGTCGATGACCACGACATCTTTCCCCCTTACGACGCTTCTCACGGGCGTCAGCTTCAGGCGGACGCCGGCTTCCCGCATCTGCTGGGTGGGCTCGATGAAGGTCCGGCCCACGTAGAAATTCTTGATGACACCCATTTCCAGGGGGATGCCGCTCCTCTCGGAATAGCCGATGGCGGGGCTCAGGCCGGAGTCCGGGACGCCGAAGACCATGTCGGCCTCCACGGGATTCTCCTCATAGAGGATCCGTCCGGATTCTTTCCGGAAGGCGTGGACATTGACCCCTTCGATGTCGCTGTCGGGGCGGGCGAAATAGATGTATTCCATCGCGCAGAGGGCGTTGCGGCGGAATCGGGACCAGCGGCGGGTCCGGAGGCCCGAGGCATCGGCCGTAATCAGTTCGCCAGGCTCCACATCGCGGATATATTGTGCGCCGACAGCGTTGAGGGCGCAGGTCTCGCTGCTGAAGACAAAGCCGCTTCCCAGCCGGCCGATGGACAGCGGGCGGAATCCGTGCTTGTCGCGGGCGGCATAGAGCCGGTCCGGGGTCAGGACCAGGTAGGAGAAAGCGCCCTCGATCCGGTTGAGGGCGAGCGAGAGGGTATCGCCGGAAAGGGGAGCCTTTCCGGAGGGCGGCATCTTCACCAGATGCCCCAGGATTTCGCTGTCGGAGGAGGAACTGAACAGGACTTCGCGACGGCCCATCGCCGCTTTCAACTCCTTGGCATTGACAATGTTCCCGTTATGGGCGATGGCGTAGTCGTCCCCGTGCTGATGGAAGGCAAACGGCTGGATGTTGTCCGCTTCCCGCCCGCCGGCCGTCCCGTACCGGACATGGCCGATGGCGCTGCGCCCCGGATGGCTTCCCGGGATGACCTGTGAGAAGACACGGAACACGAGCCCCGGCCCCTTGTCCACGTGAATTTCCCCTTGCCCGTCCGTATAGGCGATGCCGCAGCCCTCCTGGCCACGGTGCTGCAGGGCCGCCAGGCCGGTCATGACCACGTCGTAGGCGTTTTCCACCCCGATGGCCCCGAACACGCCGCATTCTTCGTGCAAAGAACGGAAATCCATCTTTATAAGGTCTTTACGAAGTCCAGGAACAATGGATGCGGCTGCAGGACCGTCGTGGCATATTCCGGATGGAACTGGGTACCGATGAACCAGCGGAGCGTCGGGATTTCCACGATTTCCACGAGGTCGTTCTCCGTATTGAGGCCCGTGCAGCGCATGCCGGCGGCCTCAAAATCCGCCCGGCAGGCATTGTTGAACTCGTACCGGTGCCGGTGCCGTTCGGCGATATGGGCACAGCCGTAGATGTTCCGGACGCGGCTTCCTTCGGAAAGGTCACAGCCGTAGGCTCCGAGCCGCATGGTCCCGCCCAGCGCCGTGATTTTCTTCTGTTCCTCCATGAGGTCGATGACGTTGTGGGCGGTTTCCGGGTTCATCTCGGTACTGTCTGCATCGGCCCAGCCCAGCATGTCCCGGGCGAATTCGATGACCATCATCTGCATCCCGAGGCAGATGCCGAAGCAGGGGAGGTCGTGCTCCCGGGCGTACCGGACCGCGTTGATCTTCCCCTGGATACCCCGCCGGCCGAATCCCGGGCAGATGACGATGCCATCGACACCCGCCAAAGCATCCGGCGTGAAGGTTTCACTGTTGATAAAGCGGATTTCCACCTTCCGTCCGGCATGGACCCCGGCGATGTGGAGGCTCTCCCGGATGCTCTTGTAGGCGTCCTGGAGGTCGTATTTGCCCACGAGACCTACCGTGACACTGTCCGTCAGGGACTTCTCCTTCCGGACGAAGTCCTCCCAGACGGCGAGCGTCTGGACGTGTTCCGGCTCCTGCTTCAAGCCGAACTTTTCCAGGATGCGGGCGTCCAGCCCCTGCCGGTGCATGTTCAGCGGCACCTCGTAGATGCTGGACAGGTCCTCGCTCTGGATAACGCAGTCCCTCCCTACGTTGCAGAAGGCGGCCACCTTGTCCAGCAGCCCCCGTTCCAGATGCTTCTCCGTCCTCAGGACCAGGATGTCCGGCTGGATGCCCATGCCCTGCAGTTCCTTGACGGAATGCTGCGTGGGCTTGGTCTTCAGTTCCCCGGCTGCCCGGAGGTAGGGGATATAGGTCAGGTGGATGCTCAGCGTCCTTCCGGAGAGTTCCCAGCGGAGCTGCCGAATCGCCTCCATGAAGGGCGCGCTCTCGATGTCGCCGATGGTGCC
>DETL01000011.1:128319-149552 GCA_002361625.1 Bacteroidales bacterium UBA3289
GTGCCGCCGATCTCGGTGATGATGAAGTCGAACTCCCCCTCGGATGCATTGGCCATGATCCGGCGCTTGATTTCGTCGGTGATGTGCGGGACCACCTGGATCGTCTTCCCGAGATAATCTCCCCGACGCTCCTTGTCGATGACCGCCTGGTAGATCTTCCCGGTCGTCATCGAGTTCCGCCGGGTGGTCCGTATGCCGGTGAAACGTTCGTAGTGCCCCAGGTCCAGGTCCGTCTCCATCCCGTCCTCCGTGACATAGCACTCTCCGTGCTCATAAGGATTCAGCGTACCCGGGTCGATGTTGATGTACGGGTCGAATTTCTGGATGGTGACCCGGTAACCGGAACTCTGGAGCAACTTGCCGATACTGGAGGAGATAATCCCCTTTCCCAGGGAGGAAACGACGCCTCCGGTGACGAAAATGAAAAAAGTGCCCGACATCTCTTTAGGATTTATCGGGACACAAATTTAAGGATTTTTTAGAAAGGTTAGCTCTGTGCGGCCTAAAAATTACGCCTGTACGCGATCTTGCTCCGGAACGAGGGCGAGAGCGCGCTCGAAGTCGGATTCATTGACCTTCACCTCGATGGCCTTCACGTAGCCGAGGGAAGGGTAGGAGGAGTCGGCGCCGAAGACGCCGGCAGGGATACCGTTGTCATTGAGCATAGCGGCCAGAATCTCGGCAGGCATGCGCTCGGAGAACTTAGCAACGGTCTTGAATCTTTGGGTGTCAGTCGTTTCCATAATTTCTGAATTTGTGTTCGACAGCACTGACGACCCGGACCAGGTCACGGGAGAGGCCTTCCGCCTCGAACCCGCCCAGGACCGGGGTAAGGGTCACCCTGTCCTCCCACATCCGGGCGGCCCGGTTGAGCGGGGATGACAGGTGGAAAGAGAGGACGCCGTCCCGGTCGCTTTCCAGGACATATCCACGGATTTTGAGGGCCTCCACGATCCCGTCCTTATAGTCGGCCGGGTCGCCGTTGACCAGGATCTTCCGCTTCTGGTAACCGAAGAAGGGATAGGCAAGGGACATCGCGGCGAAAGCGGCCAGGATCCACCAGACGGAGGTCCAGCCCTGCTGGAAAGCGACGGAGATGTCCTTGGACACCATCCCGGTTCCCATCAGGACCAGGAGGATGACGGCGAGAAGCAGCGAAATCTGGATGAAATATTTGAGGGCGCGGCGGAGGTAGGTCATCATTTTTTCAGAAGGTTCTTGAGGCCACGGACGGCGTTGATGGCGATGGTGTACAGATGGTTGTCCAGGGCGAAGCGCTGGAGGGCGGAGAGGGCGACGTGCTGCGGGGTGTAGAACTGCTGCACCTGTTCGAGATTCTCGCGGACCGTCAGGCCCTGCGATTCGAGGCATTGCCGGCTGTGGTGGATGGCCTCGTTCAGCTGGTCCAACGTCGTAATATCCCGGTAGTTACTCTTTTTCATCATCGTCCTTGTTGAAGAAGAGTCCGACAAACAGCGGCACGAAGGTATTCCGGAACAGGACGTCCCGCTTCCGGATCAGGATCCAGAGGCCGATGCCCAGCAGGGCGGCCGTCCCCAGGGCGGCCCAGGCATAGCTGCCGATGAGCTCCCCGACCAGGATGATGATGCCGAAGGACAGGACCAGCACGAAGTTCGTGGCCATTCCCAGGATGAGGATCATCCCCACGAGTTTGGACAGGGAGATGGAAAGGCCCTTCGCCGCGGAGAGTTTGATCTCGTCCAAACGAAGGTCCACATAGTCCTGGGCTTTTCGGGAAAGCTCCTCGGCCGGACGGGTGAAACCGCTCATTATGCTTTGGCTTGGTCGTCGGCCGGAGCTTCCTGGGCGTCGTTGACCGCCTCTTCGGCCGCCTTTTCGGCCTGTTTCAGGGCCTCTTCGAGACGGCTCAGCTGTTCCACCAGCTTGGCGCGTGCTTCTTCCTTGATGACACCGGCCTTCTCCTTGAGGGTGTCCCCGAGGGCCTTGAGGGTTTCCTTGGCCTGGGCTGTCTTTTCATCGACCTTGGTTCCCAGGTTCTCGAGGTTGTCCTGGAGGTCTTCGTAACCGTTTTCAGCGGCCTTGCGGATGCGGGCGCGGGTCTTCCAGCCCTTGTCGGGAGCGTACAGCATGCCGATGGCGGTGCCGGCGGCAAGGCCCAGGAGGATGGAGAGGAAAGATTTGCTTTTGGACATGGTGTTATGTGGTTTAAATCAGTTCGCGGATGATTTCGTCGGAAACGAAGAAATGGTCTTCGGGGATGCGATAGCGGTCTCCTTCGGCGACCAGGGCTCCGTTCCGTACGAGTGATCCGATGTCTTCCTTACTGCAATTTCCGTGCAGGAAATCCGCCGGGATGCCCTTGTCAGTCCGGAGGGCGAGCATGATGGTTTCCACGAGGGTGTCTTCTGCGGACAGGGTTTCCCGGGTGGACTTCCATCCGCGGAGCTCCTTGCTGTTCCAGGAGCGCGTGTTTCCCTGGAAGGAATGCGCTCCTGGGCCGAATCCTGCGTACGGACGCCGGGCCCAGTAGCCGCCGTTGTGGACCGCTTCGAAGCCGGGTTTGGCGAAGTTGGAGATCTCGTAATGGCGGTAGCCGGCCTCTGCCAGTTTCTGACACAAAATGTCATATTGGCGGCGGCAGAGGGTGTCGTCGGCTTCGGTGTACCGGCCGTCGGCGACCATGTCCGCGAGGGCGCTTTCGCCTTCGACCGTAAGCTGGTAACAGGAAATGTGCTCGGGACCCAGGGCGACGGCTTCATCGACCGTGGCGGCCCAGACCTCGTCCGGGAGGTGGCTGAGGCCGAAGATCAGGTCGATGCTGATGTTCCGGAAACCGGCTTCCCGGGCGATCCGGAAGGCTTTCCGGGCGCCGTCTGCATCGTGACGGCGGTTCATCCATTTCAGGAGGCCGTCGTCGAAAGACTGGATGCCGATGCTGATGCGGTTCACCCCGAGGGCGCGGAGGCTGTCGGCATAGCCGGGGCCGCGTTCCACGAGGTCCTCCGGGTTCACTTCCATCGTGAATTCCCGGTAGGGGCCGCCATGGCCGACCTCGTCCAGGGTGATGAGGATCCGGGACAAGACGGAAAGGGGCAGCACCGAAGGGGTGCCGCCGCCGAAATAAAGGGTCTTGGGACTGTCGCTGATTTCACGCGCACGCCGGCGGATCTCCGCACAGAGTTCATCGGCATACGGCTTGAAACATCCTTCGCGCTCAATCTCCGAGTAGAAGTCGCAGTACGTGCAGAAACGCTTGCAAAAGGGGACGTGGACGTAAATCATCTTACCGGAGCATCAGTTCCGCGCGGCCCACCTGCCCGTTGGCGGTGTAGGCATCCACGGTATAGATCCCCTTGACGAATTCGCCGACGTCTTTCACATAGATGCTCAGTTCCACTTCCTGGCCTTCGTAGTCCACCTCACGGGAGGCGGAAGTCGCGATGGCCTCGCCATTGATGGTGACGCTGGTGGAGGATCCGTTCTGGAGAATGTTGCCGTTCGGATCCTTCACGCGCACATAGACGCGGACCGGGCCCCGCTCGGCGATCTCGTTCTCCACGAGGGAAAGCGTAGCGACGAGGTAAGTGACGCGGCTGGAACGGTCGGTGACTTTGTCGGAGCCGTTGTAGGCGGACACATGCAGGCCGCGGGCCTTGATGACGGCCCCGGCGGCCACCTGTCCGGTGAGACTCTCCACCTGGCGGGTGAGGTTCTCATTGGCCTG
Organism: Bacteroidales bacterium UBA3289; assembly: GCA_002361625.1. Classification (GTDB taxonomy): domain Bacteria; phylum Bacteroidota; class Bacteroidia; order Bacteroidales; family UBA932; genus Cryptobacteroides. The sequence continues at coordinate 132,026 of DETL01000011.1, forward strand.
GCGGCTCTCGGCGGCTTCCCGGCGCGCGGCGGCGGCATCGGCCGTGAGCTTCTTGTTCAGGGTGTTCAGGGAGTCGATTTGGACGATGTATCCCCGCATGATGGAGCGCAGGGTGCCCAGCTCCTTCTCATACTGGCGGATCTTGGCGCGGTTCGTCGCCTCGGTCTTGGAGAGCTTGTCGATGAGGAGGGCGACCTGCTCGCGGGACGTATCCAGCTGGCTGTTGATGTTCTCGTAATCGGAATTCAGGTTCTCGAAGTCGCTCTGCAGGTGCAGGAGCTGCTCGGTGAGTTCCGCCTTTTCGCCTTCCAGTTCGTGCACGAGGCCGCTTTTCTGGCTCCAGATCCAGGCCAGGGCTATGGCCAGGGCCGCAGCGGCGACGCCCAGGATGATGGTCGTCGTCCTCAGGCCGCTGTTGCGTTCTTTCTTCTCGCGCTCTTCGCGCTCGATTCTCTCGAGGGGGTCTTCAGTCATCGTTGTTTTCGTTTTAAATATCTGCAAATATATTTATATTTGTGAAAATTGTCAATAATCATACCATGGAAAACATCTTTGCGGCACGCGTAGAAGCCCTCCGTTCCCTCATGCGGGAGAGAGGCTGGGACGCAGTCATCCTTACGGGGAGCGATCCCCATGCCAGCGAGTATCCGGCCCGCCGGTGGAAACAGGTCGAGTGGGTGTCCGGATTCACCGGCGAGGCGGGGGACCTGTGCATCACCCTGGACCATGCCGGCCTGTGGACCGATACGCGGTATTTCATCCAGGCGGTGAAGCAGCTCGCCGGGACGGGAATCGAGCTGCACAAGATGCGTGTACCCGAGCAAATCCCTATTCCTCAGTGGCTTGCGTCCCGTGGCTTTGCGGAACCCGTCGTCGCCGTGGATGGTCTGTGCCAGACCGTGGGTGCCATGGAGACGCTCCGCCAGGCGTTTGATGTTCCCGTGTCCATCGTTTCGGTGCCGGACCTGCTGTCTCCGCTTTGGACGGACCGGCCCGCGATCCCATCGACCCCGATCATCACGCTGGGGGAGGACCTGACGGGCGAGTCCCGGGATGCGAAGGTGCATTGGCTCCGGAAATGGATGATCATGCAGGGCGTGGACGCCTGTTTCCTGACGGCCCTGGACGAGATCGCCTGGCTCCTGAATGTCCGCGGATCGGACGTGGAATACAATCCGGTGGTGATTTCCTACCTGCTCGTGACGATGGACCGGGTGTACTGGTTCGTACGCAAGAACGCCTATGAGGTTCCCGACGAGGAGACGCAGGCGAGTTTCGACGAACTTGCCGCCGACGAAGTGACCATCTGCGACTACGAGGAGGCCGTCCTGGCCCTGTCCACCTACATCCATAATGAAGTGGACAGGATCTTCGTGGATCCGGGCACGCTGAACATCCATATCCGCGAAGCGCTGCGGGAAGGGGAGTACGAGGTCGTGGAAGGCCTTTCGCCGGTTCCGCTCCGGAAATCCGTGAAGAATCCGGTCGAGATCGAAGGCATGCGCGAGGCGCACCTGGAGGATGGCCTGGCCGTGGAGAAGTTCCTCTACTGGCTGGAAGGCCAGGCCGGGCAGGTGGACGAGTGGCAGGCGGCCTGTAAGCTGCAGTCCCTCCGGGCGGAGATTCCGGGCTACCGGGGCGACAGCTTCGAGACCATATCGGCCTACGGACCCGGAGCGGCCCTGCCGCACTACATCACCCCGCGCGAGGGCGCGCCCGTCCTGGAACCCCGCGGGCTGTACCTCTGCGACTCAGGCGGACAGTATCTCTTTGGGACGACGGACATTACCCGTACCGTGCCCATGGGCCCCTGCACCGCCCTGGAGAAGGAAGACTACACGCTCGTGATGAAGTGCCACATCGACCTGGCCATGGCGGTGTTCCCCAAGGGAACCTGCGGCTGCCATCTGGACATCCTCGCCCGCAATGCCCTGTGGCAGAGCAAACGCAACTTCGGTCACGGAACCGGTCACGGCGTGGGTTTCTTCCTCAACGTCCATGAAGGGCCGCAGGAATTCCGGCAGAATTTCAACGCCTATCCGTACGTCCCGGGCATCATCAACACCATCGAACCGGGCCTATACCGCGAAGGCATGCATGGCGTGCGTCACGAGAATGTCGTCCTCGTGCGCGAAGACGGGACCAACGACTTCGGGACCTGGTACTCCTTCGAAACGCTTACCCTCTGTCACTACGACACTTCCGTCCTGGTCCGCGAGCTGATGACCCCGGACGAGATCGCCTGGCTCAATGCCTACAACGAGCATGTGTACCGCGTCCTGAGCCCCCGCCTCCCCGCGGAAATCGCCGCCTGGCTGCGGGAGAAGACCCTGCCGATGTAATCCCTGCCTGCGAAGGGCGCATCCGGCAGGCATCCGGCGGGCATCCGTCAGGAAATCCTTACTGGTTCAGCGCATCGGCACTCTTGATGTACTTGGCGAGTTCCTCGTCGGACAGGTGGTAGTCCTGCAGTTCGCCGGAGATGTACTGGTCGTAGGCGGCCATGTCCACGAAACCGTGGCCGGAGAGGTTGAAGAGGATGGTCTTCTGCTCACCGGTCTCCTTGCACTTCAAGGCCTCCCGGATGGTGGCGGCGATGGCGTGGCAGCTTTCCGGAGCGGGGATGATGCCCTCGGTCTGGGCGAAGAGGATGCCGGCCTTGAAGGTTTCGGTCTGGTTCAGGTCGATGGCCTCCATGAAGCCGTCCTTCATGAGCTGGGACATGATGACACCGGCACCGTGGTAGCGGAGTCCGCCGGCATGGATGGTCGCAGGCTTGAAGGTATGGCCCAGCGTGTACATGGGCAGGAGCGGGGTCATGCCGGCCTCGTCGCCGAAGTCATACTCAAACTTGCCGCGGGTCAGCTTGGGGCAGCTGGCCGGTTCGGCGGCGATGAAGCGGGTCTTCTTGCCGTCCTGGATGTTGTGGCGCATGAACGGATAGGCGATGCCGGAGAAGTTGGAGCCGCCGCCGAAGCAGGCGATCACGATGTCGGGATATTCTCCGGCGAGGGCCATCTGCTTCTCGGCCTCCAGGCCGATGACGGTCTGGTGCAGGCACACGTGGTTGAGCACGGAGCCCAGGGTGTACTTGCAGTTCGGCGTGGTGACGGCCAGCTCGATCGCCTCGGAGATGGCGCTGCCCAGGGAGCCCTGGTCATTGGGATTCACGGTGAGGATGTCCTTGCCGGCACGGGTGGACATGGACGGGGAAGGCGTGATGGCGGCACCGAAAGTCTGCATGATGCTCCGGCGGTAGGGCTTCTGGTTGTAGCTCACCTTCACCATATAGACGGCGCATTCCAGGCCGAATTTCTTGGCAGCATAGCTGAGGGCACCGCCCCACTGGCCGGCACCGGTCTCGGTGGTGATATTGGTGATTCCCTGCTGCTTGGCGTAATAGGCCTGGGCCAGGGCGGAATTCAGCTTGTGGCTGCCGGCGGGCGAGACGGACTCGTTCTTGAAATAGATGTGGGCCGGGGTGCCGAGGGCCTCCTCCAGTTCATAGGCACGCACGAGCGGGGTGCAGCGGTAGGACGCGTACTGCTCGCGGACGGCCTCCGGGATGGGAATCCACTCGTCCGTCTGGTTGAGCTCCTGGCGGGCGCACTCCTCCACGAAGACGGGATACAGGTCCTCGGGCTTTAGGGGCTCCTTGGTGGCCGGGTTCAGGAACGGCAGGGGCTTGTTGGGCATGACCGCCTGGATGTTGAAGAAATGGGTCGGAATCTCGGATTCCGGGAGCAGGTACTTTTTCTGTCTCATGGTGTTATTTGTTAAGCGTTTGACATTTGATTTCCGCACAAAAAAAGCGCGCTGTAAGTCAGCGCGCCTTTATCTTTTCATGGTCTCCTATACCTACGGCGATGCGACTTACAATGCGGAATTGCAAGTGCGCCACCAGAAGCTGTTGACCATGTTCGTTCTCATCTTGTTGCAAAGATGTGGAGAATAAATCTAAATTGCAAGAAATTTTTTAAAATTTCGCAAGAAGGGGAGCCGTCCACTCATGGGAGGCGGTTACGAAGTTCGCTTCCACGAAGGCGTTGACCGCGGTGCACACGAACAGGAGGACGATCAGGGTGGAAACGATCACGCCGATGACCTTGAGGCGGGGCAGCCACTTCTTGTTGTTCCAGCCGATGGTCTGGAACATGGACCAGAAACCATGGTTGAGGTGCAGCCAAATGGCGATGAACCATACGATGTAGAGGGCCAGGACCCACCAGTTCTTGAAGGTGGTGATGAGCAGGTAGTACGGGTTCTCGGCCTCACTGCCCATGAATTCGCGGAGCTGCATCTTGGCCCAGAAGTGCGTCAGGTGGAATGCGATGAAGCCCAGGATGATGATGCCCAGGACAGCCATGTTCTTGGCAGACCAACTGTCGTTCTTTGCCTTGGACGGCACTTCATAACGCTTCATACCGCCACGCTTCTTGATGTTCTCATAGCTGAGCCAGCAGCCGTAGAGGATGTGGATGAGGAAGCCCAGTGCCAGGATCGGAACCATGATGTCGATAACCGGCGTGCTCATGAAGTCGCAGCCCAGCTGGAACCAGCCGTCGCCTTCGGAGAAACGGACGGCGTCTTCAGCCACTTTGCCGAACTGGCCCTTCAGGGAGTCAATGACGGAGAAGAAATTAATGGTACCGTGCAGGAGCAGGAAGATCACGAGGAAAGCACCGCTGACGCTCTGGATGAACTTCTTGCCGATGGAGGAAGTCAGGAAATTTGCCATTATAAGTTAGTTGTTGCGTTAGTCAATAAGTATGCAAATATAATGTCTTTCTTGCAAGATTCATAATATTTCAATACTTTTGTTTCAAATCTGAACCCATTCAAGACATGTATAAGAGAGTCCTCCTCAAACTCAGTGGCGAAAGCCTCGGCGGCCCTGCCGGAAAGGGCCTGGATACGGACAGCCTGTCCGCTTACGCAAAAGAAATCGCGGCCGCCGCGAAAGCCGGCCTCCAGATTGCCATCGTCAATGGCGGCGGCAACATCTTCCGCGGCCTGCAGGGTGTAGGCAAAGGCTTCGACCGTGTGGACGGGGACAAGATGGGCATGCTCGCCACCGTCATCAACTCCCTCGCCCTCTCCATGTTTATCAAGGACGAAGGCGTTGAAGCCCAGGTGTTTACTGCTACGCCCATGGAGCCTGTCGCGAAATACTACATGCGCGACGACGCCGTGAAGGTCCTCGAGCGGGGCGGAGTCGCCCTCATCGCCGGCGGTACCGGCAACCCCTTCTTCACCACCGATTCCGGCGCCGCCCTCCGCGCCCTCGAAATCGGCGCCGACGCCCTCCTGAAGGGCACCCGCGTCGACGGCGTTTACACCGCCGACCCGGAAAAGGACCCCACCGCCGTGAAGTACGATGAGCTCACCTTCGACGAGGCCATCTCCAAGCACCTCAAAGTCATGGACCAGACCGCCTACGCCCTCTGCTCCGACGGCAACATGCCTATCATCGTCTTCGACATGAACGCCACCGGCAACCTCACCAAGCTCATCAAGGGCGAAAAAGTGGGCACCCTCGTGCATCCGTAAGATTTCCTGCCGATCCGTCCGTCAAAACGCCTTCCTTGACCGAAGGTGCGTGCGATGGTGGGGAAGAGGGGAACAAATCCGAGCTCTCGGCATGGAAGTTGGTGATTGTCCACGGATTTTTATTATATTTGCATGATTGACTGAAAAAAGCACGAGAACTATGTTACCGAGAGCGAAAGAAATTGTGGACGCCGCCGACCTCAAGATGCAGGAAGCGGTGGACTTTCTTGAGGAAGACCTCAAGAACTACCGGGTAGGCAAGGCTTCGCCGGCCATTTTCAACGGTGTGATGGTGGACTACTATGGTAGCGCCACGCCGCTGAACCAGGTTGCTTCCATCACGACGCCCGATGCGAAGACCATCGCCATCCAGCCGTGGGAGCGGAACATGATTTCCAAGATTGAGAAGGCGATCCTGGATGCCAATGTGGGACTTACCCCGTCCAACAACGGTGAAATCATCCGTTGCGTGGTTCCCGCCCTCACCGAGGAACGTCGCCGCGAACTCATCAAGAAGGCGAAGGCCCAGGGTGAAACGACCAAGGTGACGATCCGGAACGCGCGCCGCGACGGTATCGACACCCTCAAGAAAGCCCAGAAGAACGAGGGCCTTTCCGAGGACGGCGAGAAGGAAGGGGAAGACGAACTCCAGAAGGTGACGGACAAGTACGTCAAGAACGTGGATGCGATCATCGCAGCCAAAGAGAAGGAAATTCTTACGGTTTAACCTTGGATTGTAAATAATTTTATTTACCTTTGCCGAAACGAACTTAACAAGGCAATGCGATTTTACGACTTCGGCTTTTCCAAGTACTATTACCAGGATCGGTAATAGCCGGACGTCGTATCATCATAGGTCATAATAAGATGTATGTTGGGCTGTCCGGAAACGGACGGCCCTTTTTGATGAATGGTGCCATGAAACGGATCGCCATACAGGGCTATAAGGGCTGCTTCCACGAGCAGGCCGCCCGGAATTTCTATGCCGACGATGTCCCCGCCATCGTCGAGTGCGACACCTTCGAGGACTTGTACAAGGCCCTCGGGGCCGGAATGGCCGATGCGGCCGTGATGGCCATCGAGAACACCCTCTCCGGCGGACTTATCCACAATTTCGAACTGCTCCGGAAATATGACCGGAAGATCAAGGGGGAAGTGTATCTCCGCATCCAGCAGAACCTGATGGCCCTGCCTGGACAGTCCCTCAGGGACATCCGGGAAGTGCGGACGCACTACATGGCCATCAACCAGACCCGCGCTTTCTTCGAAAAGGCCGCCCCCTGGATCCACCTCGTGGAGTCCGAGGATACGGCGAAAAGCGCAGCCGACGTGGCGGAGAAGAAGCTGCGGGGCATCGGTGCGGTTGCATCGACCCTGGCGGCGGAACTCTATGGCCTCCAGATCCTGGCGCCCGGCATCGAGACCTATAAGCAGAACTACACCCGCTTCCTGGTCTTCGACGACGAACTCGAAATCCAGGAGGACGACATCGACAAGGCCTCCATCTGCTTCACCCTGCCGCACAAGCCCGGCTCCCTGGCGCACATCCTGACGATTTTGTCGTTCTACGATATGAACCTGACCCGTATCCAGTCCCTTCCTTTCCCGGGGAGGGAGTGGCAGTACTTCTTCTATGTCGATATCAAATTCGACAATTATTCCCGTTACCAACAGGCCCTCACGGCAGTGCGCCCGCTCCTGGAGGACCTCGACATCCTGGGCGAATACCATGCAGCCTTATGATTATCCAACCTGCCAAGAGGACTGAGTCCGTCAAAGAGTATTTCTTCTCCATCAAGAACCGGGAGATGGCCAAGCTCAACCAGGAGCGTGCCGCCCGCGGTGAAGACCCCATCATCAACCTCGGGATCGGTTCCCCCGACGGAACGCCGCCCCGGGCCGCCCTGGAAGTCGTCGCGAAGACGGCCGTTCTGGACGGTGTCCACGGATACCAGAGCTACACGGGCCTTCCCGAACTGCGCCAGGCCCTGTCTGACTGGTACGCCCGCTATTACGGCGTGACGCTGGACCCCGGAACCGAAATCCAGCCCCTGACGGGCTCCAAGGAAGGTATCCTCCTGATTTCGCTCACGTTCCTCAACGCCGGCGACAAGGTGCTGGTCCCGGATCCGGGCTATCCCACCTACACGTCGGCCTCCCAAATCGCGGAGGCGGAGGTCATCAAGTACGACCTCGTGGCCGAGAAGGGCTGGGTGCCGGATTTCGACGCCCTGGAGGCGATGGATCTCACCGGCGTGAAGATGATGTGGACCAACTATCCGGGTATGCCCACGGGTGCCCGCGCAACGGAGGAACTCTACGCGAAGATCGCCGATTTCGGCCGCCGTCACGGGATCCTCATCGTCAATGACAACCCGTACAGCTTCATCCGCAACGAGCATCCGCTGTCGCTCCTGGCCGTACCGGGTGCCAAGGAGTGCTGCCTGGAGATGAATTCCCTCTCGAAGGCCCACAACATGGCCGGCTGGCGTATCGGCATGGTGGGCGGCGAGGCCGACTACATCCGGGAAATCCTCAAGGTGAAGTCCCAGATGGACTCCGGCATGTTCAAGCCCCTGCAGCTTGCGGCCGTCGAAGCCCTCAAGGCCGGTCCGGAATGGTTCGCTACCCTGAATGCCGAGTATCTCCGCCGCGCCAAGGTCGCCGGGCAGATCATGGACGCCCTCGGGGCGGAGTACGATCCGAACGGCGCCGGGCTGTTCGTCTTCGGGAAGCTGCCGTCCGAAAGCCGCAGCAGCAAACTCGCCGCCATCCTGCGTGAGGCGGAAGCCTCCGGCAAGACCCGCGGCGAGGCCGTCTCGAACGCCATCCTGTACGGCGCCGGCGTGTTCATGGCTCCGGGCTTCATCTTCGGCCACAACGGGGACAACTATATCCGCATCTCCCTTTGCGCCCCGGTCCCGAAGCTGGAGAAGGCGCTGGAGAAGGTGAAGGCGTTTTTACAGAAATGAAAACAGTAGGAATCATCGGCCTGGGCCTCATCGGAGGGTCCATGGCAATCGACCTCAGGCGGCGCGGGTTCGCGTCGAAGGTGCTGGGGGTGGAGAAGGAGCCGCTGAATGCGTCGGCGGCCAAGAAGATCGGCCTGGTGGACGAGGTCGTTTCCTTTGAGGACTGCATCGCGCAGGCCGACATCATCGTTGTCGCCATTCCGGTGGGCGAAGCCGTGAAGACGGTGTGCGACATCCTGGACCGCTTCCAGGAAGGCGGCCTGGCGGAGAAGATCGTCATCGACGTATGCTCCACCAAGGAGCAGATCTGCCAGGCGACGCACTACCATCCCTGCCGGAAGCAGTTCGTGTCCACGCATCCGATGGCGGGCACGGAGTACAGCGGCCCCTGGGCGGCGATGCCGAACCTGTTCGACGGCCGGGCTTGCATCTTCGCGAACAGCGAGGAATCGGCCCCGAAGGCCCTGAAGGTCATCGAGGACCTGTACGACGCGCTGTGCATGCGGCCGATCTACATGAACGCCGCCCAGCACGATGTCCATACGGCGTATGTGTCACATATTTCGCATGTTACGTCGTTCGCGCTGGCGCTCACCGTCCTGGACAAGGAACAGGACGAGAAGCATATCTTCGACCTGGCCTCCGGTGGTTTCTCCTCCACCGTGCGCCTGGCGAAATCCAGCGCCGACATGTGGGTCCCGATCCTCACCCAGAACCGGGAGAACGTCCTCCACGTGATGGACACCTACATCGAAAAGATGCAGGGGTTCCGGGAGGCGATAGACAATTTCGATGAAGACAAGGTCCGGAGTTTCATCGAAGAGGCGAACCGGATCAAGAAAATCATCAGATAACGATGGCAAGAACACTCGATATCGTCCCTGTCAGTGAATGGGGATTCTTCACGCTCCCGCGGCCGATGGTGATCGCGGGTCCCTGCAGCGCGGAAAGCGAAGAGCAGGTGATGGAAACGGCCCGGGACCTCGCCGCAAGAGGCATCCATGTATTCCGGGCGGGCATCTGGAAACCCCGGACGCACCCGGGGAGTTTCGAGGGGGTGGGAACGCCCGGCCTCAAGTGGCTCAAGAAGGTAAAGGAGGAGACCGGCATGAAGGTATGCTGCGAAGTCGCCACCGAAAAGCATGTGTATGAATGCCTTAAATACGGCGTGGACATGCTCTGGGTGGGAGCCCGTTCCAGCGCCAACCCCTTCCTGATGCAGGAGATGGCCGATGCGCTCCAGGACACGGACATCCCGGTGCTCGTGAAGAATCCGGTCAATCCGGACCTGGACCTGTGGATCGGGGCGCTGGAGCGCCTGAACCGCGCCGGCGTGCGGAAACTCGGCGTCATCCACCGCGGTTTCTCCACGACGGAAAGCACGCAGTACCGCAACGCCCCGGGCTGGCAGATCGCCATCGAACTGCGGACCCGTTATCCGGACCTCCCGTTCTTTGCCGATCCTTCCCACATGGGCGGTGACCGGAAATACCTCCTGGAACTCTCCCAGCAGGCGATGGACCTGGGCCTGGAAGGCCTCATGATCGAGTCCCACTGCAATCCGGCCGTGGCCCTTTCCGATGCGAAGCAGCAGCTCACGCCGCAGGACCTGCTCACCCTTTTGGAGAGCCTGCAGATCCGCGAAAAGGACTCCGTGGACCAGGACTACCGCGAGGGCATCGACCAGCTCCGTGCGCAGATCGACATCATCGACGAGAACCTCCTCTATACCTTCGGCTCCCGGATGAACGTGAGCCAGAAGATCGGCGAGTACAAGCGCACCCACAACGTGGCCATCCTCCAGACGAGCCGCTGGGACCAGCTGCTCGCAGGCATGAAGGAAAAAGCCCGCAAATACGGGCTCTCAGAGAAGTTTGTCGATGACGTCTTCAACGCGATCCACGAGGAATCCGTCAGGGTTCAGAACGAAGTCCTCGCAAAAGGCCCTCAAGCGTAGTCTCGAAGATCTGCTCTTCCTCCGGGGAGAGGAACTGGACGTTGATCGGTACCTGGAACAGGCGCTCGCGCAGGGTTCCGGGTACTTTTTTCGTGTCCACGACGCGCTGGGCGTCCTTTTCCGTCGTCACGACGCAGGCGGTGGGATAGGCGCCCACGGCCTTGCACACCTTCTTGATATCCCCGTTCGAATACTTGTGGTGGTCCGGGAAACCGAAACGCCGTACGACTTTGTAATTGTCTGACAGATAGGCGCGCAGGGGCGTATCCTTGGCGATGCCGGTGAACAGGATCAGGCGCTGGGCGTAGGTGAAGCGGCTGTCGCACTCGTCGGGGAAGACCGGCACCATGGGTTCGTAGCCGATGGTGGTGAAGAGGACGGTCTGGGTGCGGCCGTTTTTCCGGGTGCCGGTGCTGGTGGCAGGGCTGAAATCCTTCAGTCCCAGCTGGGCGGCCCATTTCCCCTTTTCCCATTCGTCCAGGTAGGTCGGGCACTTGGTGACGATGATGATGTCGGCGGCCTTGAGCCGGGAGGGAAGGTCGCGGAGTTTGCCCCAGGGCATCAGGTGGTCCTTCTGCACGGGGCGGCTGTAGTCGATGAGGACGATGTTCACGTCCGCGCGCAGGCGCCGGTACTGGAAGGCGTCGTCCAGGACGATGATATCGGCCTTGGGAATGTCCTTGTCCAGGGTTTTCCGGGCCTTTTTGGAGGTCTCGAGCTCCTCGGGATGCGTGAGGAAGCGGCAGCCCTCCACCCGGTCCTTGTCCACGGCGACCGTCACGGAGGGGAACTTCTTCGCGATCTGCAGCGGTTCGTCGCCGAACTGGAGCGCCGTCCCGTCGCGGCCCACCTTCTGGAAGCCCTTGGACTTGCGCTTGTACCCCCGGGAAAGGACGGCGATGTTGGAATAGGCCCATTCGTCGCTCCGGAGCAGATACCTCAGGATCATCTCCGTATGCGGGGTCTTCCCGGTGCCGCCCACCGTGATGTTGCCCACGCAGATGGTGGGGACATCGGCCTTGTACGACTTTTTCCAGCCCTTGTCGAAAAACAGGTGGCGCGTAGCCAGCACCAGCCGGTGGATCATAGGCTCAGGACGTTGAGGACGGTGATGAGTTCCTGGTTGATGGGTTTGTTCATCTTCACGGCGCGGGAGATGGGGACGTACACGATCTCGTCGTTCTTGATGCCCACCATGATGTTCCGCTGTCCCTCGAGCAGGGCCTCGATGGCCGCATAGCCCATGCGGGAAGCCAGGATGCGGTCGTAGGCGGAAGGCGTGCCGCCGCGCTGCAGGTGGCCGAGGATGGTCACGCGGGCGTCGAACTGGGGATACTCCTTCTTCACGCGCTCGGCATAGTAGAACGCGCCGCCCACACCGTCCTTCTGCGCTTCGGACACGAGGACGATGGCGCTGTTCTTGCTCTTGCGCTTGCCCCGCTCGATGAAGTCGGCGAGCTGGTCCACGTCGGTCGCGCTCTCCGGGATGATCGCCGCCTCGGCGCCGGAAGCGATGGCACTGTTCTGCGCGAGGAAGCCCGCGTCGCGGCCCATCACCTCGATGAAGAAGATGCGGTCGTGGGAATTGGCGGTGTCGCGGATCTTGTCGACACACTCCACGATGGTGTTCAGCGCGGAGTCGTAGCCGATGGTGGAGTCCGTCCCGTACAGGTCGTTGTCGATGGTGCCGGGGAGGCCGATGATGGGGATGTCATACTCCCGGGCGAAAAGCTGCGCGCCGGTGAGGGAGCCGTTGCCGCCGATGACGATGAGGGCGTCGATTCCGGCTTCCACCATGCTGGCGTAGGCCTGTTTGCGGCCATCCTCGGTCATAAACGCCTTGGAACGGGCGGTCTTGAGGATGGTGCCGCCGCGCTGGATGGTGTTGGACACGGACGAGGAGGTGAACTTGACGAACTCCTTGTCGATGAGGCCCTGGTAGCCGCGCATGACGCCGACCACATTGATGTTGTTGTAACGGGCGGCGCGGGTGACGGCCCGGATGGCCGCGTTCATGCCGGGTGCATCTCCTCCGGAAGTGAGGATGCCGATGGTGTTGATATGTCTTTCCATTGCAGGATCAGGTTTTAAATCCCACAAATATACGGAAAATTCGTCACAAACCGTACACGTTTTCCGATTCCGGTGCCGCATCTCCCCATCTTTCAGCGACATAGTCCAGGGTGCGGAGGATCTCGTCCGGGTCCTTGGAGGTGACGAGCTTGATGCGGGTTTCCTTGAAGCCGGGGAGGCCCTTGAAGTAGCAGGAGAGGTGGCGGCGCATCTCGAAGACGCCCGTCACGGGACCCTTGAGGTCCAGGGACAGGCCGAAATGGCGTTTGGCGAGGGCGACGCGGTCGCGCACGTTCATGGGCGGCATCTCCTCGCCGGTATCCAGCAGGTGGCGGATCTCCGTAAAGATCCAGGGGTGGCCGAAGCTGGCGCGCCCGACCATGATCCCGTCCACGCCGTAGCGGTCGAACATCTCCTTCGCGCGCTGCGCCGTACTGATATCTCCGTTGCCGATGATGGGAATATGCATCCGCGGATTGTCCTTGACTTCGCCGATAAGCGTCCAGTCCGCCTCGCCCTTGTACATCTGGCAGCGGGTGCGGCCATGGATGGTCAGGGCCTGGATGCCGACGTCCTGCAGGCGCTCGGCCAGCTCCACGATGATCTTGGAGCTGTCGTCCCAGCCCAGGCGGGTTTTTACCGTGACCGGCTTTTTCACCGCGTCCACGACGGCTTTCGTGATGGCGACGAGCTTGTCCGGCTCGCGGAGCATGCCGCTGCCGGCGCCCCGGCCGGCGATCTTCGACACCGGGCAGCCCCAGTTGATGTCGATTGCGTCGGCCCCGTGCCCGCCGGCGAGCTCCGCGGCGTGGTCCGCCATCCGGGCGGCATCCACCATGGACTCCGGGATATGACCGTAGATCTGGATGGCGACGGGGGATTCCTCCTCCAGGGTGCGCATCTTCGCAATGGCCTTGGAGGCGTCGCGGATGAGCCCGTCCGAGGGAACGAACTCGGTGGTGACCATGGCGGCGCCCGCCTCCCGGCACAGGATGCGGAAGGACGCGTCCGTCACGTCCTCCATGGGCGCCAGCACCACGGGGCGCTCTCCCAGGTCGATGTTCCCGATTTTCATTTCGATGGCAAAGGTACGGAATTTTTGGATTTATCCTGAATAATTGCTACCTTTGCGGTCCCCAAAAAGTGTGGGGATCGCATTATTTATTGTTAAACCATTAACTATCAAGACAGTGGACACACTTAGCTACAAGACAGTTTCCCTGAACAAGGCGACTGTGAACAAGGAGTGGCTCGTCATTGATGCAACCGACCTCATCCTGGGTCGCCTGGCTTCCCGCGTCGCCCTCGTGCTCCGCGGCAAGAACAAGCCCGGCTTCACCCCGCATGTGGACTGTGGTGACAATGTGATCGTCGTCAACGCCGACAAGATCCGTCTGACCGGCAAGAAGATGACCGACCGCGTCTATGTCCGTTACACCGGCTACCCGGGCGGACAGCGCTTCACCACCCCCAAGGAGATCCTTGCAACAAGGCCCGCCGAACTCATCCGCCGTTCCGTCCGCGGAATGCTTCCTAAGACGCGTCTTGGTGACAAGCTCATCAACAACCTGTACGTGTATGCAGGTTCCGAGCACCCGCACCAGGCGCAGAACCCCAAAACCATTACCTTAAACGAAATCTAAACAGAGCACATGGAACAGAAACACGCCCTTGGAAGACGTAAATCAGCAGTCGCTCGTGTTTATGTTGTCGCCGGCACCGGTAACATCGTTATCAATGGCCGCGAGCTGAACGATTACTTCAAGGAGGAGACCCTCCAGTACATCGTGAACCAGCCCTTCGAGGTCACCGGCACAGCAGGTCAGTTTGACGTCAAGGTCACGCTCGTGGGCGGTGGTACCAAAGGACAGGCCGAGGCCGTCCGCCTGGGTATCGCCCGCGCCCTCTGCGAGGTGGACAAGGAGGCCTATCGCGCTTCCCTGAAAGCCGCCGGTTTCCTCACCCGCGATGCCCGTGAGGTCGAGCGTAAGAAGCCTGGTCAGCCTGGCGCACGCCGTCGCTTCCAGTTCAGCAAGCGTTAATGTTTGCTACAACGGACTGATTTACTTTTGCACAGTCCGGTGCTTCAAATCCTGAGATCCCGGTGAGGATGAGAATCTTCCCGAGCTACAAAAAGGATTGCCGAACTGCGAAAAATTGCGGAGACCGGTTCGAGGAACCGCTACTCCGGATTGAAGAAAGAGAAAAACAAAAAAGAATTTTAGACACAATGTCCAGAACAAATTTCCAGGAACTGCTCGATGCAGGTGCACACTTCGGTCATCTCGCCCGCAAGTGGAACCCTAAGATGGCTCCGTATATCTTCGACCAGAAGAACGGTATCCACATCATCGACCTGCACAAGAGCGTCGTGAAGATCGACGAAGCGGCTGAAGTGCTCAAGGAAATGGCCCGCAGCGGCCGTAAAGTCCTCTTCGTCGCCACCAAGAAGCAGGCTAAGGACGTCGTCGCCGAGAAGGCTGCCGCCGTCAACATGCCGTCCGTGACCGAGCGCTGGCCGGGTGGAATGCTCACCAATTTCCCGACCATCCGCAAGGCCGTCAAGAAAATGAACACCATCGACAAGATGAAGGAAGATGGTACGTTCGAGAAACTCGCCAAGAGAGAGCGTCTCCAGGTGGAGCGCCAGCGCGCCAAGCTCGAGAAGAACCTCGGGTCCATCCGCGACATGAGCCGTCTCCCCTCCGCCCTTTTCGTCGTCGACGTCCAGAAGGAGGCCAATGCCGTCAAGGAGGCCAACCGCCTGAACATCCCGGTAATCGCCATGGTTGACACTTGCTGCGATCCCACTCCGATTGATTACGTGATTCCGGCCAACGACGACGCCACCAAGTCCATCGCCCTCATCCTTGACGTCCTCACCAAGGCGATCCAGGAAGGTCTCGACGAGCGCAAGCTGGAGAAGGAGAAGGAAGCTGAGAACGAGCCCCAGGCCGAAGCCGCCGAGGCCGCTCCCGCCAAGAAGCTCCGTCCGCGCCGCGCCCCCAAGGCCGAGGAGGAAACTCCCGCCGCTGAGTAAGTTTTGTAGAACCCTTTAAAGCAAGAACACCATGGCAGTATCTTTAGCTGACATCAAGAAGCTGCGCGACATGACCAGCGCCGGCATGATGGATTGCAAGAAGGCCCTCACCGAGGCCGACGGCGATTTCAAGCGTGCCGTAGAGATCCTTCGCGAGAAGGGTAAGTCCACCCTCGCCAAGCGGGGTGACAACGAAACCACCCAGGGTGCCGTCCTGAGCCGCGTGAAAGGTGGAAAGGCCATCCTCGTGTGCCTCGGTTGCGAGACCGACTTCGTCGCCGCTACGCCTGATTTCAAGGCCCTCGCCGCGACCATCGCCGACACCGCCATCGCCGAGTTCCCGGCCGACCTCGAGGCCCTCAAGGCCACGAAGACCGCCACGGGTTACACCCTCGACGAGGACATCACCAACCAGGCCGGCAAGACCGGTGAGAAGCACGTGCTGGCTTACTATGCCGCCATCGAGGCTCCGTTCGTGTCCGAGTATGTGCACTTCAACGGCAAGCTCGGCGCCATCGTCGCCTTCAACAAGGAGGTTCCCGCCGAGATCGCCCGCGGTATCGCGATGCAGGTCGCTTCCATGAACCCGGTCGCCGTCGATGAGGCCTCCGTGCCCGCCGAGGTGCTCGAGTCCGAGAAGACCGTCGCCATCCAGAAGACCAAGGACGAGCAGGTCCAGAAGGCCATCGACGCCGCCCTCAAGAAGGTCGGTATCAACCCGGCCCACGTGGACAGCGAGGATCACATCGAGTCCAACACCGCCAAGGGTTGGCTCACTCCGGAGCAGGCCGCCCAGGCTCGCGAGATCATCGCCACCGTCGGTGCCGAGAAGGCTGCGAACCTTCCTGCCCAGATGATCGAGAACATCGCCAAGGGCCGCGTCGCCAAGTTCCTGAAGGAGAACACCCTCGAGGAGCAGGAGTACCAGCTCAGCGACAACAAGGAGACCGTGAAGCAGGCCCTCGCCGCTATCGACAAGGAAGCCAAGGTCCTTTGCTTCAAGCGCTTCTCGCTTGCTGACTAAAATCTTCCAAAGTGAGTATAGAAGAGCCGTCCCGACCGGGACGGCTCTTTTGTCATTCCGAGCGAAGCGAAGGAATCTTTATTCCGCCAGGCAGTCGTCCATCAGCTTCTTGAGCCCTGCCTTGTCCAGGTGCTGGCCGATGAAGACGATCTTCTGCATGCGGTCGCCATAGACCGGGTCCCAGTCGCGGCGGAGGATCGGATCGCGCTGCAGGCGGATCTCAAGCTCATCTTCTTCCATGGTGGCGTACCAAAGGCCCGCGTCGCGGATGCTCTTCTGGCGGCCGGCCTGCTCGAAGAGGTAGCATTTGTCAATGTCGTCGGAGAAGTAGCACAGGCCTTTCGCGCGGATGATGTTCGCGGGCCACTTCTTCGCGACCATGTAGTCGAACTTGTTCAGGTCCAGCGCCGGACGGGCGGAATAGACGTAGGTGTCGATGCCGTATTCCAGGGCCTCGCCCTCGGCCTCTTCCTCCTCGTCCTCGCCCTCGATCGCGGCGATCCAGGCGGCGGAGGTGGCCACGCGGTCGAAGTCGAACATGCCGGTGTAGATGATCTCGTCCAGGTCGATGTCGCCGTAGTTGCACTCGAGGATCTTCGCCTGCGGATTGATGCTGGAGACGATGCCCTTGAGCTTGCCCATCTCGTCCGGGGTGATCTCCGAGGCCTTGTTCAGCAGGACGATGTTGCAGAACTCGATCTGCTCGATGACGAGGCGTTCCAGGTCGTCCTCGCCGATGTCCTCCTTCTGGAGGGCACCGCCGTTTTCGAATTCGTCCTTCATGCGGAGCGCATCCACCACGGTGACGATGCAGTCCAGGTAGGGAAGGGCTTCATGGACATACTGCGGCCCGAAGGCCGGCAGGGTGCTGATGGTCTGGGCGATCGGGGCCGGCTCGCAGATGCCGCTGG
>DETL01000011.1:149595-155124 GCA_002361625.1 Bacteroidales bacterium UBA3289
CTCGATGACGATGTAGTCGAACTTGCGCATGGCGGAGATTTCCGCCAGCTGGGCCACCAGGTCCATCTTCAGGGTGCAGCAGATGCAACCGTTCTGCAGGGCCACGAGCGAGTCGTCCGTCTGGCCCACGATGCCGCCCTTTTCGATGAGGTCCGCATCGATATTGACTTCGCCGATGTCATTGACAATCACGGCGAACTTGATTCCTTTCCGGTTCGAGAGAATCCGGTTCAGGAGCGTCGTCTTCCCGCTCCCGAGGTATCCGGTAAGCAGCAGTACCGGAATCTGTTTCTGTTCCAGTTCAATCGTCATGGTACATACAGTTTTGACGTGCAAAGATAGCCATTTTGCGGGCAAAGGCCAAAAGAATACCGCCGCGTGTTTCCCAACAAGCGGCGGTCGCAATTCTAACCTAAAACTTAACCTATGAAAAAACTATTCGACAGGATTTATTGCGAATTCCGTGCCAAAGTCTTTTTGTCATAGGGAAAAAAGTAAAAATTTTAGGCTTATTCTCCCGAAACTTTCGTTATGACCGGTTTCTCTACCGGCGGAAGGCCTTCCGCCGCCCGCATCTCCTCCTCTTTGGCACGACGGTTCATCTGCTCATTGGGCGTGATGTGGCGGATGACCACCGGCTTTACCGGGTGGTCGTAGCGGTCGGTCTGGACGCGGGCGATCCGGTCGATGACGTTGAGTCCTCCCACGGTTTCTCCGAAAACGGTGTATTCTCCGTTCAGATGTGCGCAGGCGGTGGAGTCCTGGACCAGGTAGAACTGGGAACCGCTGGATTCCTTGGCCGGGTTGGCGAAATCGCCCCGGCGGGCGGCGGCGAGCGCTCCGCGCTTGTGCCGGTGCTCCGGAACGAATTCTGCGTCAATGTTGTATCCCGGTCCGCCTTCGCCCCATTCCTCGATGCGGGTGCTGTCTTTGGTAAACGGGTCGCCGCCCTGGATGACAAATCCGGGGATGACCCGATGGAAGAGCGTCCCGTCGTAGTAGCGGGATCCCACGAGCTTGATGAAATTGTCCCGGTGCTTGGGCGTATCCTTGTACAGTTTCACGCGGATCGTGCCCATGGACGTGACAATGTCGAAGACCGGCTCCTCGGGCAGGTCCCGGAGGGCTTTCTTCATGAGGGCGGTGCTGTCCGCGTTTTCCTTGGGCTTCTCGGCTGTTTTCTCGGCCGGAGTCTCCTCGGCCGGCGTGAAGGTCATGGTCGCTCCCGGTGCATCGTCGCTATCGACGGCCGCTTGACTGCTGCTCCTCCGTCCACCGCAGGAAACGGCCAGAAGGACGAGTGAAACAAGGGTGATGTAATGTCTCATTACCATCCGATCGGGTTCTCTTCCAGATACTTCTTGAGCTCTTCCTCACTGCGGGCGGGCTGTTCCTGCCCGGGCAGTCCGATGATGCCGCGCACATGCTTCGCGTAGGTGTAGCCCATGATGTCCAGCATCTTGAAGGTGTGGTCCAGGGAAGCGTCGAAGCGGTTGTAATCCTTGCGGTCCGCGTTGCACCACTGGACCTCGGAAAGGGCGCACATGCGCGGAAGCAGCATGTACTCCAGGAACTCCGGAGAAGTGACATACTCGGTCCAGAGGTTTGCCTGGACGCCCAGGATGTGGTCTTCCGTGCCGGGCTCCATGCCCTCGTACGGCTCGTAGGAATAGAGTCTGGGAACCGTGACGAGACCGCCTATGCACAGGGGCTCCTTGTCGCGCTCCTGGCTCTGGTAGTAGTCGATGTACATGTGGCTGTTCGGGGTCATGACCACGTCGAAACCACGCTTTGCGGCCTCGATGCCGCCCTGCGTGCCGCGCCAGGACATGACGGTGGCCCCTTCGGCCAGGTTTCCTTCCAGGATCTCGTCCCAGCCGATGATCTTGCGGCCGTGATCGTTCAGGAATTTCTGGATGCGGGCGGTGACATAGCACTGGAGTTCCTGCTCGGCGGTGATGTTGCCATGGGCCTTGAGTCCCAGCTCCTTGATCCGGGCCTGGCACAGCGGGCAGTTCTCCCAGCGCACCTTCGGGCACTCATCCCCGCCGATGTGGATGTACTCGGACGGGAAGATGTCCATGACCTCGGTGAGGACATCCTCCAGGAAGGTGAAGGTCTCTTCCTTGCCTACGCAAAGGACATCTTCGGACACGCCCCAGCGGGTCCAGACTTCGTACGGACCGCCGGTGCAGCCCAGTTCCGGATAGGCGGCGAGGGCGGCGACCATGTGGCCGGGGAGGTCCACTTCCGGGATGACGGTGATGTTGCGCTCGGCGGCATAGGCCACGATCTCGCGCATCTGCTCCTGGGTGTAGAAGCCGCCGTAGCGGATGCCGTCGTTCGAGTCGAAGTCCTTGCCGATGCAGGTTCCGTTGCGCCAGGCACCCACTTCCGTAAGCTTGGGGTACTTTTTGATCTCCATGCGCCAGCCCTGGTCCTCGGTGAGGTGCCAGTGGAGGCGGTTGAGTTTGTAGGTGGCGGCGATGTCGATATAGCGCTTGGTCTCCTCGATGCTCCAGAAGTGACGGCAGGGATCCAGGTGGATGCCGCGGTAGTCGAAGCGCGGAGCGTCCAGGATATTCACGCAGGGGAGGACCCAGTCCGCATGGACCTTCTTGTTTCCGTAGATCTCGGCCGGAAGCATCTGCTTGAGGGTCTGGATGGCGTAGAAGAAGCCGCCGAAGGCCGATGCTTCCACGGTGACGCCTTTGTCATTGACATTCAAGGCATATTCCTCCGCACCCAGGTTCGGGTTCGGGATGAAACGGACTTTCTGGCCCGTCTCTTCGGAGCTCAGGGTGGATTTCTTTCCGGAAACCCGGTACAGCTGGTCCCAGAAATCGGCGATGGCCTTGTGGCTGGCCTGGTCCAGGGCTGCATCGGCATAGAAATCCTGGCCGGCCAGGTTGAAGGAACCCTCGGAGAGGGTGACGTCGTTGGGCATGGGAATCACACTGAAGGGCTGCGGCTGTTTGTCGGTGGAGCAGGCCACGGCGAGCATCAGGGTGAGAAGTAAGGTTGTACGTTTCATGTCAAGTGATTCTTATCCTACAAATATAATCAATAAATCAATAGCCCGAGCACGGCACCGCCCACAATGACCAGGATGGGATTGACTTTTCCCCAGTACGAGGCCCCGAAGGCGGCGGCCAGGAGGCACCAGCTCTTCCAGTCGGGGAAGTTCTCTTCCACGATGGTGAAAGTGGGCGCTCCCTGGAACCATGTGGTCTTGACGATGAGGATGACCGCTGCGGCGCCGATGAGGCCCACGACCGCCGGCCGCAGCCAGCCCATGACCCCCTCGAACAGGGTGCTGGACTTGAACTGGGTGTAGAACCGGACGATCAGGAGTACGAGGATGAAGGAGGGGATGATGAGGGCGAGGGTGGCCGTAGCGGACCCCGCAATGCCCATCAGGTGGCTTCCCGTGGCCTGGGACAGGACGTCATAGCCTACATAGGTGGCCGAATTGATGCCGATGGGCCCCGGGGTCATCTGGGAAATGGCGACGATGTCCGTGAAGGTGCTTTCGGAAATCCAATGATGGTTTGTCACGACCTCGCCCTGGATGAGGGACAGCATCGCATACCCGCCGCCGATGGTGAAAGCCCCGATCACGAAAAAGGTCCAGAAAAGCTGGAGAAAGAGCATCAGTGTGTCCATTTTTCCTTGATGTAAGTGTAACCGAAGGCGGTCACGATGACACAGAGGATGATGTAGATGGGAGAAACGTTCAGGAGCGCCACCAGCAGGAGCGAAACAATCGCGAGCGTCCAGGCCCACCAGGACTTGCAGCATTTCTTGGCCATGTTGATCATGGGCACGGCGATGAGCGAGATCACGACCGGACGGATGCCCTTGAAGGCCTTGACCACATAGGGATTGTCCTTGAAGGAGGTGAATAGCATCGCGATGGCGAGGATGATGCAGAAGGACGGCGTGATGGATCCCAGCGTCGCGGCGATGCTGCCTTTCACACCCCGCAGGCGATAGCCAGCGAAGATGGAAATGTTCACGGCCATCACGCCCGGAGCCGACTGGGACAGGGCCACGATGTCGGGCAGTTCCTCCTCGGAGATCCAGCCCCTCCGGGCCATCTCGTCCTGGATGATCGGGATCATGGCATAGCCTCCGCCGATGGTGAACGCCCCGATCTTGGCGAACACGGCGAAGATTTGCCACAGGGAAACTTGTTTCTTTTCCATGCTTTATTGCAGCGCCTGTTGAACGGTCTCGAAGATGTCTTCACCGCGGAGTCCGCGGGCCAGGATGGTTCCGTCGGGGCCGAAGAGGATGATGTGCGGGATGAAGGCAATCCCATAATGCTCCCGAGGCAGTCGCTGGGCGTTCAGGATCTGGTTCCAGGGCAGGTCCCATTCGGTGATGGCCCGGAGGGAGTCTTCGCGCTTGTCGCTGACGGCGATGCCCACGACATCGAATCGGTCGCCTTTGAATGTCTCATAGACCTTCTTGACATACGGCATCTCCCGCTTGCAGGGGTCGCACCAGGAGGCCCAGTGGTCCAGCAGGATGAACTTGCCCTTGCCGATGTAATCGGAGAGGCGAGCGTCCGTTCCGTCCGGATTCCCGCCGGGGATCAGATAGTCCGTGAAAGGTTGTCCCGGTCTGGTCCGGGCCGATGCCTCGATGGCCGCATGGGCGCTCTCCACGGCGGAGAATTCCCGGACTACGACGCCCGTTTCCGGATATAGCACGTTGAACGCGGCCGTATCCACCCCGGACAAGTCTTCCATCGCCAGCGCACCGATCAGGTCGTCCGGATGGGCCCGGACCAGGGAATCGGCCAGCAGGGCCGCCGCGGCGGCGTCCAGGGCAAAGAAACGGCGGTGGAAGGCATTGTAGGCATCCTCCATGGGGCTGCCGCCGGCCGTCCTCTCGTCGATGTCCACGGTCACCGTCCCGGGTTCCAGGATAAACCGTACGCGCTCCCGGCCCTGTCCTACATGGGCATAAAAGGGCTCTTTCGTCTCTCCGTCGAAAAAGAAGGCATTGTCTTTCACCTCCGCCGTCCCCAGCGTATCCTTCTTCTCCAGATCGATCAGATACACCCGGGTTCCATCGGGTGCGGTGTACGTTCCGTCAATTTCAAACGTATTCCGGCCGCAGGCTGCCACCAGCCCGATCAGGCCGGCCCATAATAACTTTTTCATGATACAATCCTTGTTGAGCACAAAGGTACGAATAAAAAAGTCAAAAAAATTTTGCACGTTCAAAAAAAGTTTCTACCTTTGCAGTCCCGTTTGAAACGAACGGGATTTTTTACGCTCATTGAAAATACTGAAAGACTAAAAAAGTACAAGCAAGTACCGAGATATGTAACACATATCAACTTTAAACGAGCGTCAGTTTCTTTAGGAAACAGTGCCAAGGACAAGCTAGATATATAAGAATATACAATGAAGAGTTTGATCCTGGCTCAGGATGAACGCTAGCGGCAGGCTTAACACATGCAAGTCGAGGGGCAGCGCGGGTAGCAATACCTGGCGGCGACCGGCGAAAGGGTGA
>DETL01000024.1 GCA_002361625.1 Bacteroidales bacterium UBA3289
GAAATGGGACAACCTGATCCGCGACGTTGTCCCCGTTTGCATGAACCAGATCTGGGTGAGCGACATCACGTACGTGGAGATCAAGGCCGTCAACAGGAGCTACTGGATGTACCTTTCTTTGATTACGGACGCCTACACGCATGAGATCGTAGGGTATGCCCTCCACGACACGCTGGACACGGCGGGCCCTCTCCGCGCTTTGGAGATGGCGAGGGGGAAGTTCCCGGCTGGGACGCTGCAAGGGCTCATCCACCATTCGGACCGGGGCGCCCAGTACTGTTCAAAAGAGTACGTGGCCGTGTTGCAGAAAAACGGGATCCGGGTCAGCATGACCGAGAATGGAGATCCTTATGAAAACGCCATCGCAGAGCGCACGAACGGCATCTTGAAAACGGAATGGCTCTACCACGAGGTCCTTCGCGGGCCCGCCCATGCGCAAAAGCGTATCGATGAAATCATTTACACCTACAACCACAGGAGGCCTCATATGAGTATAGGAAACCTGACCCCCGAGGAGGCCAGGTCCATGAAGGGAGAGGCGGCGAAGTTGTGGAAGAACTACTTTGCACGGAAGCATGAATCAGTCAGAACAGCCCTTGCCTACCAATGATAATTGACTATCTTTGCACAACACCGGTTAACCTATATCAGGACGTTCAAGTCCTAACTCATTAACTCACAAATCCGGTAAACCTATTTCAGGACAAGACAGGTTGTCAGATCATCAGAGGCGGAGGTCAAAGTGCCGAGTCCAGCACTTCCGGATCGATGCCCAGCAGCCGGGAAATCTGTTTTTTGGCGGCACCGAAACGGAATGCCAATGTCCGGGCCAGGCGCAAGAGGTCTTTCCGTCCCAACTGATGCGGAGATTCGGAGTGCAGTTCATTCCGGCATACGGCAAGCACTTTCTCCTGCATTTCACTATCCGTGAAAGCCAGTTGCTCTTGTACGCCATGTGACTGGGCGACAACGGATTCCAAGTCATATCTGCGCAGGCGGTCGAACAAGGTCAGACCGGATCCGACAATCTGTTCCACAGCCCGGTAATCCACGAAACATTTGTTGAGGATGCGCCCCTCCACGTGTTCCCAGTCCGCTGGAATCGTCGCGTGTGTGCCCAGCATGTCCCTGGCTGCTTCCGGACCAGGAAAGCGGACGCCCTTCATGAAGGAAAGGTAGGGATTGAAATACACTTCGAACGGAGCCCATTCATATGAGAATGGGCTGTCGATCCGCGCTTTGTATGCATTGCGGAGCAGGTATGCCACTTCGTTCAGAAGCATCTGGGAGTCCTTGACATGCTGGACATCCGCTCCGTCGGCTTTGAGAACACCGTGGAGGCCATATCGGCTTTTTAACATCATGGCAAGCCGGTGCAACACCCAGTTGAAATATGCGAGACAATCTTCGTAGCGGCCTTTTACCAACAGATGCAAATGGTTGTCCATCAGCGTATAGCAAAGGATCCGAACCCGGAATTTCAACGTGCCGATGGCCAGTGTGTTTACTCCATAGATAAAGTCTTCCGGTAAACGGAAGATCCGGGTCCGGAGTTGATGTTCCGTGGTAAACATGAAAACGGAATCTTTTCCGGGACAAGGATCTTTGAATTGTTTGATGTTCATGTCCTTTCGTGACTTGTTCCGAAGAGGCCTGCGGCAATCTCTTTTGGAAATCCCTGGCTACAAGTGATTTGCAAAACCGCTAACCGCAGGTGCCCTGTTTTTTTGAGAGGATTGCGGGAGAAATCTGTGTAGATAATTGACATTTAAGATGTTACAAACGATTCTCCCGCAGGCCTCGCAAAATGGACTCAGGAGGACAAGCCGTTGTCCGGATCTTCGTGCTCCGGAGCGGCGGACTCTTCGCCCGCAGCCGTTCCGGGCTCCAGCCCCGCGCGGAGGCGGACGAGGCGCGTCAGGATGGCGCGTTCGGAGCGGCCGAAGGCGGTGGCGATGTCTGCGAACGCCGCGCCGGTGCGGTACATCGCCAGGAGCTTTTCCTCCTCCTCTTCCGTCCAGGGCCGGACGGAGGGCTTCGGAACGTAAAGGCCCAGGGCCTGGAGCTTCATCCGGACGGCGTTCGGCGAGCGGCCCAGCTGGGCGGCCATTTCGCCGCGCGGGACGTTGTCCGCGGCCATCTGCCGGAGTTCGGCCACTTCGTCCACGGACCAGGGCTCATTGAAGCGGTCGTACCGCTGCTTCATTTCCCCGTACTGTTCGGGGGTAAGGAAAAAAGTTCTCATACGCAAGTACTTTAATTATGTTGCCCGCAAGTTACGGACGGCTATCCGTCTAAGCAAAAACGAGTACGGATAAAGTCCGGAATCGGCCCTGCAGCCTGCTCCAGGCTTGTACGAATCCCGATTTTTTACGGTTCATTTCCGAAAATTCGGGAAATTGGCTATCTTTGGGAACGATTAACCACATAACATTGGAACACCCATGGTAAGAGTAAAACCCTTTGCGGCCATCCGTCCGCCGAAGAACCTGGTCACCGAAGTGGCCGCCCCCCCGTATGACGTCCTGAATTCTGAAGAGGCCCTCGCCATGGCCGGCGAGAAGTCCCTCCTGCATATCACCAAGCCCGAAATCGACTTCACCCCCATCGCCGGCGAGCACGAGCAGCGCACGTATGACAAGGCCGTGGAGAATTTCAAGGCCTGGCGCGAAAAGGGCTGGCTGGTCCAGGACCCGAAGCCCATGTACTACGTGTATGCCCAGACCATGGGCAAGCGCACCCAGTACGGCATCGTCCTCTGCGCCCATACCGACGACTATGCCGAAGGTATCATCAAGAAACACGAACTCACCCGCAAGGACAAGGAGGACGACCGCATGGTCCATGTCCGCATCCAGAACGCGAACATCGAGCCCGTCTTCTTCGCCTTCAAGGACAACGCGGAGCTCGCCGAAATCGTCGCAAAAGCGGCCGCCGGCAAGCCCGAATACAAGTTCACCGACGAGAACAAGTTCGTCCACACTTTCTGGGTGATTGACGACGACGCTGTCATCGCCCGCATCACGGAACTTTTCACCACCCAGGTCGATGCCTTCTATGTCGCCGACGGTCACCACCGCACGGCCGCCGCCGCCCGTGTGGGCGCGGAGAAGCGGGCCCAGAACCCGAACCATACCGGCAACGAAGAGTACAACTACTTCATGGCCGTGTGCTTCCCGGAGAGCGAACTCGCCATCATCGACTACAACCGGGTCGTAAAGGACCTGAACGGATACACCCCGGAAGACTTCCTGAAAGCCCTGGAGGAGGATTTCGAGGTGAGCGTCGCGACGAAGCCCCGCTGCGGCCGGCCGGCGAAACCCTTCGCCCCCACCGCCCTCCACAACTTCTCCATGTATCTCGGCGACAAGTGGTACAGCCTTACCTCCAAGCCCGGCCGCTACGATGACAACGATCCGATCGGTGTCCTGGACGTGACCATCCTGTCCAACCTCGTGCTGGACAAACTGCTGGGTATCAAGGACCTGCGTACCGACAAGCGTATCGATTTCGTGGGCGGCATCCGCGGTCTCGGCGAACTCGCCCGCCGCGTGGACTCCGGCGAGATGAAGGTCGCCTTCGCCCTGTACCCCGTGTCCATGCAGCAGCTGATCAACATCGCCGACACGGGCAACATCATGCCTCCGAAGACCACCTGGTTCGAGCCCAAGCTCCGCAGCGGCCTGGCGATTCACGAGCTGGTATAGTACGGGGAAATCCGTTACCGGCTCTCCGCCAGTATGTTATAAAAAAGGCGGTACCAAACCCTCCATAAAAAGAGAAGGTTTGGTACCGCTTCTTCTTAATTCGCTTTCTGTCAGTGCGTTAAAACAGAGTCCGTACGAAACGCTACTTGTTCACCTGGAACTTCGTGCAGCCGGTGGCGAAATAGTCCACGATCTGGCGGGCGGCGGCGAGGCCGGCGTTGATGTTGGCCTCGGCGGTCTGGGCACCCATCTTCTTGGGCGTCGCGAAGACGCGGTAGCCGAAGTTCTTCGTGAGCTTGTCGTAGTTGTCCGGCATGACGTCGGTGACGTACTTCAGGTCCGGACGCTCCTCGAGGGCCTTCAGGAGACCGTCCTCGTCGATGACTTCCTTGCGGGCGGTGTTCACGAGCGTGGCGCCCTTGGGCATCTTCATGATGAGGTCATAGCCGATGGAACGGATGGTCGCAGGAAGGGCCGGGATGTGGATGGACAGGTAGTCGGAGTTCGCATACAGCTCTTCCACGGAGTGGACGGGCTCGGCGCCGCCGGCGATGATCTGCTCGTCGCTGAGGAACGGATCCAGGGCGTGGATGCTCATGCCGAGGGCCTTGGCCTTCTGGCCCACCAGCCGGCCCACGTTGCCATAGGCCTGGACGCCCAGGCGCTTGCCCTGCAGTTCGCTGCCGGTTGCAGGGGTGAAATGCGTGCGGGCCATGAAAATCATGAGGCCGAGGGCCAGCTCGGCGACCGCGTTGGAGTTCTGTCCCGGGGTGTTCATCACCACGACGCCATGCTCCGTGGCCGCCGCGAGATCCACATTGTCGAATCCCGCACCGGCGCGGACGACGATCTTGAGCTTCGGGGCGGCGGCGATGACCTCGGCCGTCACCTTGTCGGAACGGATGATCATGGCCTCCACGTCGGCCACGGCCGCGACGAGGTCCTTCTGTTCCTCGTATTTTTCAAGTTTCACGACCTCGTGACCGGCCTCGGTGAGGATATTCACGATCCCTTCCACCGCCTTGGCGGCAAAGGGTTTCTGGGTAGCTAACAGTACTTTCATTTCTTCAAAGATTCAAATTCCTTCATGCAATCGACCAGGGCCTGGACATCCTCGACGGTGCAGGCGTTGTAGAGGGAGGCGCGGAAACCGCCGACGGAACGGTGGCCCTTGATGCCGATCATGCCGTGTTCCTTGGCGAAGGCCATGAACTCGTCCTGCAGGGCTTCGTAGCCGGGGGCCATCACGAAGCAGACGTTCATCAGGGAGCGGTCTTCCTTCACCGCGGTGCCCACGAAGAGCGGATTGCGGTCGATTTCGTCGTAGAGGAGCTGCGCCTTCTTCTTGTTGATCTCATGGATGGCTTCCACGCCGCCGATGCCCTTGAGCCACTTCAGGGTCTCGTACATCACGTAGATGGAGAACACGGGCGGGGTGTTGAACATCGAGAGCTTGTCGATATGGGTGCGGTAGTCGAGCATCGTGGGGATGTAGCGGCTCACGCGGCCCAGGGAGTCCTTCCGGATGATGGCGAAGATGACGCCGGCCGGGCCGACGTTCTTCTGGGCGCCGCCATAGATCAGGTCATACTTGGAAACGTCCACGGGACGGGACATGATGTCGGAGGACATGTCCGCGATGAGCGGGCAGGGGCAGTCGATGTCCTCATGGATCTCCGTGCCGTAGATGGTGTTGTTCGTGGTGATATGGAGGTAGTCGAGGTCCGCCGGGATCTCGAATCCCTTCGGGATATAGGTATAGTTCTTATCCTTGGAGCAGGCGATGGCATAGGCGTCGCCGATTCCCTGGGCCTCCTTGAGGGCCTTGTGCGCCCACACGCCGGTATCCAGGTAAGCGGCCTTCTTCTCCAGGTAGTTCATCGCGACATACAGGAACTGCAGGGAGGCGCCGCCGCCCAGGAAGACGACCTCATGGGTGTCGGGAATATGGAGGAGTTCCTTCCAAAGGGCGCGGGTACCGTCCATCACGGCATCCCACTCCTTGGTGCGGTGGGAGATGGAAAGGACGGAGACACCGGTGCCGCTGAAATCCTTCAGGGCCTCGATCGCGTTGTCGATGGCGACCTGCGGCAGGAGGCAGGGGCCGGCATTGAAGACATGGACTTTTTTCATGGTTTCAAAGTGTTATCAATTTCGTTCCGAAAGATAAAAAATTATTATTGATTTTCCTAAATATCCTCTAAAATTGCAAGGTCGGTCAGCCGGTTCCGGAAATCTTCCTCCAGAGCCAGCCGAACGCGCACCTCCAGGGAACACTGCAGGCCGAAATCCTGTCCGACAGGAGTCAGTCCCAGGTCCTTGAGGACCTTCATGACCCTGTTCATCGACAGGTAGTCAAACGTGAGCCGGAACCGTTTTCCCGCTACCTTTTCGATGATTTCCGCCTGACCCAGCGCATCGGCGGTGGAGGTCTTGTAGGCCCGGATGAGCCCCGGAATGCCCAGCTTGATGCCGCCGAAATAACGGACGACGACGACGAGGACGTCGCTCAGGCCCATCGAGTCGATCTGCCCGAGGATCGGACGGCCGGCGGAGCCGGATGGCTCGCCGTCGTCATTGGCCCGGAACCGGTCGCCCTTGTACCCCAGCCGGTAGGCATAGCAGTGGTGACGGGCGTCGTGGTACTCCTTCTTGAGGGAGGCGACGATCTCCCGCACCTCCTCCTCGGTTTCCACGGGATAAGCGAGTGCGATGAACCGGGAACCGTTGTCCTTGAACAGTCCCTCGCTCCGGGCGGCAATGCTCCGGTATGCGTCAAAGTATTCCACCTCCACGAAAGTAGCGTTTTTTGCGATATTTTGCAATCCGGACCGAAAAATTATTGTATCTTTGAACTACGAAACAGACACTAGAAAAGACTATGGTATTCCAACTCAGAGTGACCCTCACCGGCATCAAGGGATTTTTCCGCGTTTACCACGTGAACGGAGCCACGACGCTATATACCCTCCATAAACAGCTGCGGGCGGACATGGAGTTCCCGCAGGACCAGCTCATCATGTTCAAGGCCCTGGATCCCCTGGGCGAGGTCGTGGGCCGTTACGGCCTGTTCGACCTGGGCAGCGGTACCGTGGACCAGATCTCCCTGGAGAAGGCCGTCAAGGCCGGCGCGACCGATTTCGTCTATTTCTACGACGTCACCAACCGCAAGAGCGTGAACATCACCGTGGAAGGTGAAGTCGAAGGAGTCACCGTCCGGCCCGATTATCCCGTCATCGCCTCCTCCAAGGGTCCGAATCCCATCGAGTTCGAGAACGGTTACGTGGCCTATGAGGACCTGCCGGACGAAATGCGCCATCTCCCCGGAGAGAAATCCAAGGACGGACTGGATTTTGACGACGAGGACTTCGACGACGAAGAGGAGGACGAGGAGGAAGAGGACGACGACGAGGAAGGCAAGGAAATCTACGACGAAAACGAGTAGCGGATGGGCAGGCGGCTCCTGGTGATCCTCGGACCGACTGCCGTCGGAAAGACTTCCTACAGCATCCGGAAGGCGCTGGAGCTCGGAAGTCCCGTCATCTCCTGCGATTCCCGGCAACTATACAA
This sequence comes from Bacteroidales bacterium UBA3289, assembly GCA_002361625.1. GTDB lineage: Bacteria > Bacteroidota > Bacteroidia > Bacteroidales > UBA932 > Cryptobacteroides. Next base: position 7,278 of record DETL01000024.1, read on the forward strand.
GGAAATGCGCATCGGCACGGCCGTTCCCTCCCCGGAGGAACTCGCGGCGGTGCCGCATCATTTTATCCAGACGCTTTCCGTCACCCAGAACTACACGGCCGGGATGTATGAGGCCGACGCGATGGTCCTCATCGACCGCCTGTTTGCGGAGGGGCATGAAACGCTGGTCGTGACCGGCGGGTCCATGATGTACATCGACGCCCTGTGCTACGGTCTGGACGACTTCCCGGAAGTGCCCCTGATGCTCCGCGAACACCTGATGGAATGCCTCCGGGACGAAGGCGTGGAGGTCCTGGCGGAGCAGCTCCGGGAACTGGACCCCGTCACCTGCGAAGAGATCGACCTGTCCAACGGCCAGCGCGTCATCCGCGCCCTGGAGGTCTGCCTATATACCGGCCAGCCTTTCTCCTCTTTCAAGACGCGGTCCATCAAGGACCGGGATTTCGAAATCGTGAAAATCGGCCTACAACGGCCCCGGGAGGAGCTTTACGCCCGCATCAACGCGCGCGTGGAAAAGATGATGGACGAAGGCCTGGAGGCGGAAGCCCGAAGCCTGCTCCCCTTCCGCGATCTCCCCGCCCTGCAAACCGTCGGCTACCGGGAGATGTTCGATTACTTCGACGGGAAACAGGACCTCGAAACCACCGTGCGCCTCATCCAGCGCAACACCCGCCACTACGCCAAGCGCCAGCTCACCTGGTGGCGCCGCGACCCTTCGATCCACTGGATCGACGCGGAATAAACCTGGAAATCATACGATGATTTCAATTAATTTCGTATCTTGTCTGCAAATCAAGGACTTGACGACAATGATACGGCACCGAATGCGACATCTTCCTTTTCTCAGTCGCAGCTCCGGCGGGACGCTCACCTTCGAGAGCGCCCCGTTCGACCGCGGCCGTCTCACCGAGGCTGGAGTCCGCTACCACGTCACCGACCACCTGGGCAGCGTGAGGGCGGTCATCAATGGAAATGCATCGACGACCTCCTACCCGCTGGCCGGGTTCTACTCCGTCGACGACTTCGCCCCGTTCGGCACCAAGTCCACATCCAGTGCTTCGTCATACCTCAGCCTGGCCTCCACTGGTTCGACGGTCTCCCTGCGCGACGGGTTCACCGGCCAGGAGGACCAGGGACCGGACTTCGGCGTCGACTATTCCGATTTCGGCGCGAGGCAATACAGCCCGGTCCTATCTCGGTGGCTTGTGCCGGATCCGCTGGGGGAGAAGTATGAAATCTGGATAGTAGTGTTCAATCTGTCCGAGAAAGATTATCACAGCTTCGTGGAGTACCCTTTGGATAATATAAGGTTTTATCGACGGAGAGAGATTAGCCTGAAAAGCAAACAGATGCCAGAATGACATACTGTGTCCGGTATAAAATGCCCTATTGATCATGAGAACGAAAAATATGATAACAGAAAATCAAATAAAGATATTCATTAAGTATCGGGGAGATTGGGACTATTTTTCACGTTGCTCTAAGCCAGAGGATTCAATTGAACTCAGAAATGAAGATTGGCAGCTTTTATTGATGCTCTATGATGGCTTACGTATTCTGGAAGAGAAACCTGAAATTTGTCCCGTCGAGTTCAAAGATGCTCTGTTCTCTCGAATCAAAGCGGAAAGTATTGACGGGATAGTTTTTGAAGATTTAATTCACTTATATGATAATTGCAAACCATGGACAAAAAGGCTATTGAAAAAAATCTCAATTATGTTGTCGCGAACCAAGATTCCATAAAAAAGAAGTATCAAAATAAATATATTGTAATTCGCAATGAAAGAATTGAATTCGTGACAAATTGCTGGGATGAAGCGTTTGTTCAAGGTTTTATTCTGGCATCCCGACTAAATGAAGACTTTCTCGATTATTGTATCATACATTGCAACAACAATGAAACATGGCTTTCTTCATGTTGTTTATCAAGGCGGTATCCAGAGTAATCAATCACTTTTGAAAAAGAATAATGGGAAAATAGTAACCATCGGTGGGAAACTAACAAAAACAAAGTGAAATACATGAAACTCCATCAGCCGATTAGAAATAAAACTATTGTCATACTATGTATTTGCTTCTTGATTATACTTGCACTTTTCATATACATCTGCTTCCACCCAATAATCATTCATGGGCCAAATAGATACCCTTGTTGTTCTGTTTCAATATCAGACGATCGATTCAATCCTATAGAGGCATTCGATTTTACACGAGGAGACAACAGGATCATAATATATACCAATTGGGCAGATATTCGTTTCTTACCTAAAGGAATGAGAAGATGGACAGTTTTGGAAAGTAAGGATAATTCTGTAATTGAATCAGTGAGAAAGAACTTTGTATTTAAAAGAATAAGTGACGAAATAGTGGAGACAACAGACTATGATTGCAGAATATTCTTCTTGAAAGACGGTAAGTTGGTCTTTTCGTGCAAGATGGAAGTGGAAGAGAGTATCTCACTTTTTTTCCAGAATACGGGGTGGGTCTTTGCTGAGAATTATGATGAATTAGTAAGTTCATTCTCTTCGCTCAAACCCGTTCCTTTTCCTGTTGTAAAGATTAAATAGTCGGTTATACTTTAGCAAAAATAATTGACAATCAATTGCTTACCACATAAAGAGGCCGACATCTGGTGCCGGCCTCTTCGTCATAACTAAAACGTATTCTGAATCAAATACTTCTTTTACTTCGTCAGGATGTAGATCGCGAAGGTGAGGGGCTCCACGGTGGCGGAGAGGGTCTTGCCCTCGCCGGTGAAGGCGGCCTTGACAGGGGCGATCCGGTCCGGAACGTCCAGGGTGTTGTCCTCATAAAGCAGGTCGGAGTGGAACTTGACGCACTCGACGGCTTTCACGATTTCCTTCTTCTTGAGGCCGGTGAAGGCGAATTCCACGGACTGCGGCTGGTCGGAGGTGTTGATCACTTTCACGTACACCTTGTCACCGTCCTTGACGGCGCTGGCGAAAAGGCCGTCCTGGCAGGGCGCACCGGTGACATTGACCCCGTTCATCTTGAGAGTCAGGGCATTCTGGCCCTTGTACTCGCTGTACAGATGCTGGACGTGCCAGCTGGCGGTGCGCATGGAACGGAGGTTGTCGTACCAGATGAGGTCCGGACGCCACTGCCAGCCCTCGACATGGGCGAACAGCGGGGCGTAGGTGGCCATGTGCACGATGTCGGCATTGCGCTCGATGGTGGTCATGAAGGCCGCTTCGAGCAGGGAGGCGTTGAAGTGGTTGTACTTCCGGCCGGCGCCATGGCAGGCATACTCGCCGGCGAACACCTTGGGACCCTTGCGGTCGTAGTTGTCATACCGGGCGCCCTGTGCGAGGAACCATTTCTCGGGGCGGTAGAAGTGCTCGTCCACGAGGTCGGCGCCCAGGCGCTTCATCTCGGGCCACAGGTAGTCGAACTGGTCGCCCTCGGAGTTCGGGCCGCTGGTGCCCACGATCTTGATGTCCGGATAGGCAGCGCGGATGGCTTTCACGAAAGGCTCCAGGTGCTCGGGATAGATGGCATCCCACTGTTCGTTGCCGATGCCGATGAACTTGAGGTTGAAGGGAGCCGGATGGCCCATGTCCGCACGGACCTTGCCCCAGGTGGAGGTGACAGGACCGTTGGCGAATTCGATGAGGTCCAGGGCATCCTGGATGAAAGGCTGCAGCTCGTCCACCGGGCAGTGCGCGGCGGGATCGTCGTTCTGGAACTGGCACGCAAGGCCGCAGCTCAGGATCGGAAGCGGCTCGGAGCCAATCTCCTCGGAGAGCTGGAAGAATTCGAAGAAACCGAGGCCGTAGCTCTGGAAGTAGTCCGGGAAGAAGCGGTGCGGGAAGGTGTATTCCCAACGGTTCTCGTTGATCGGGCGGTTCTCCACCGGGCCGACGGTGTTCTTCCAGTTATAGCGGGTGTCGAGGTCGGCGCCCTCCACGATGCAGCCGCCGGGGAAGCGGAAGATGCCGGGCTTGAGGTCCGCCAGGGCCTGCGCCAGATCCTTGCGCATGCCGTTGCGATGGCCCATCCAGGTATCGGTCGGGAACAGGGATATGTGCTCAAGGTCCGTCGTCGCGCGATCGCCGACGAGGAAGATCCGCAGGACCGATTTCGCCAGGGTGGTATCCGGGGTGAGGATGACCTCATACTGCTTCCATTCCTTTCCGGCGATGGTGAGAGGGGCCTGGCAGATAAACTGGTCCTCGCCCATGGAGGCAGTGTTCACCAGTTCGATGCGAAGGTCGGAGGTGCCGCCGTCCGGGACACGGGCCCACACGGTGAAGCGGTATGTCTCCCCGCCTTTCACACCGATGCCGAAGAAACCTTCGTTGTCCAGGCCGGTCCACTTGTGCGGATGACCGGGATCATACAGGCGGACATAATGCGGGCAGCGGTCAAAGGGACCGTCTTCCTTCACTTCCACCTTGCCGAAGGCTTTCCACCCCTGGAGGGGATCCTGCGGGAATTCGAAGGAGCGGTTCTTCACGAGCTCGGCATAGAGGCCGCCGTCGGCCGCGAAGTTGATGTCCTCGAAGAAAATGCCGTACATCGTGGGCTGGATGGGTGCGCCGACCTTCTTGAGGTCGATGTCCATGCGGTGGACTTGGGCGGAAGCGACCAGGCCCAGCAGGAGGGCCGGAGCGACGAGCAGGAAGCGGTTGCGAATCATCATCTCTAGGTGGTTTATGTGGTTGGATTTTCAAATTTACGCAAAAATATGTAAGTTTGAGCGATGAAAGGTGGAAACGGTCGTGTACGCCGGAACCGAAAAGTCCCTGAACGCCACCTGGTGGGGAAAGAAGGTCAAATGACCCTTCCCGGGAGAATTGGTTTTTTCTTCGTAGCAAATGAACGATTTTTCGCACCCGGTACGCGCGAAAAGACCTATATTTGTGATTAGAGACTAATAACTTGATAATGATTATGATAAAGAAGACTCTGACCCTCATCGCGGCGCTTGCCGCCGCCCTGACCGCCACGGCCCAGGTCAAGGTTTCCGTCCACGAGACGGCGAAGGACCAGCCGGTCATCCCGGCCGAGATCTACGGCCAGTTCTCCGAACATCTCGGAAAGTGCATCTATGAGGGAATCTGGGTGGGCAAGGACTCCGCCATTCCCAACGTGGACGGCTACCGCACCGACGTGCTGAACGCCCTCAAGGAACTGAAGGTTCCCGTGCTCCGCTGGCCCGGCGGCTGCTTTGCCGACGAGTACCACTGGATGGACGGCATCGGCCCGCAGGAGAACCGCCCGAAGCTCGTGAACAACAACTGGGGCAGCACCCTGGAGGACAACTCCTTCGGCACGCATGAGTTCCTGAACCTGTGCGAGATGCTGGGCACCGAGCCGTATATCTCCGGCAACGTGGGTTCCGGCACCGTGGAAGAACTGGCCAAGTGGGTGGAGTACATGACCGCCGCGGCCGGTTCCATGGCCGAGCTCCGCGAGAAGAACGGCCGCAAGGAGCCCTGGAAGGTCAAGTACCTGGGCGTGGGCAACGAAACCTGGGGCTGCGGTGGCAACATGACCGCGGACTACTATTCCGACGTCTATAAGCGCTACGCCCTCTACGCCCGCAACTACAGCGGCAACAGCCTCTACAAAGTGGCCTGCGGCGCCTCGGACTACGACTACAACTGGACCCGGGTCATGATGAAGAACGCCCGGAACAACATGGACGCCCTGTCCCTGCACTACTACACCTGCAAGGGCTGGAGCGGCAGCAAGGGTTCCGCGACGCAGTTCACCCCCGAGGAGTACTACAACGTCCTCGCGAAGACCTGTGAGATCGAGGAAGTCCTCGAGAACCACTTCGCCATCATGGACGCTTACGATCCCGAGAAGCGGGTCGCCCTCATCCTGGACGAATGGGGCACCTGGTTCGACGTGGAGCCGGGGACCAACCCGGGCTGGCTCTTCCAGCAGAACACGATGCGGGACGCCATGGTCGCCGCCCTGAACCTCAACATCTTCCAGAAGCACACCGACCGCCTGAAGATGGCGAACATCGCCCAGATCGTGAACGTGCTCCAGGCGATGATCCTCACCGACGGTCCGCGGATGGTCCTCACCCCCACCTACCATGTGTTCCGGATGTTCAATGTCCACCAGAACGCCACCTACGTTCCCGCCGACTACAACACCGGCAGCATCGTGTCCGCCGAGGGCCGGATCATGGACGATTTCAGCGCCTGCGTGTCCCGCGACGCCGCCGGCAAGCTCCATGTCTCCCTGGCGAACCCGTACCTGGAAAAGGCCGTTACCGTGGAACTGAGTTTCGACTCCCTGAAGCCCCGTACCGTCACCGGTGAGATCCTGAAAGCCGACCGGATCGACGCCTACAACGACTTCGGCAAGGCCCCGGCCGTGAGCCCGGCCGCCTTCACGGGCGCCAAGATCTCCGGCAAGGGCGTGAAACTCACTCTCCCGGCCGCTTCCGTTGTCGTGCTGGAAATTCAGTAAGATGAAACGGATCATCCTTTTAATGGCAGCCTGCCTCGTCTTCGCGGCAGGCTGCACCGTTTCCCCGGAGACCTCCCAGATTGCCGTGAATCCCCTCACCTACACGGATATCCCGGACAACGATGTCATCCGCGTAGGGGAAGACTACTATATGGTTTCCACGACGATGTACTTCTGCCCGGGAGCACCCATCATGCATTCCCGCGACCTGGTGCATTGGGAGATCGTGAGCTACATCTACGATTTGCTGGAAGATGACGATGTCTATAACCTCCGCGATGGGAAAAACGCCTACGGGAAAGGCCAGTGGGCCACTTCCTTACGGTATCATGACGGCATGTACTACGCCCTTTTCGTCGCAAACGACCAGCAGAAGACCTATCTGTACCGGACGGCGGACATCGTGAAAGGCCCGTGGGAACGGAACGTCATCGACGGGTATTTCATGCACGACGCCTCCCTGCTCTTCGACGAAGGCCGCCTCTGGTCGGTCTGGGGCAACGGAGACCTGCACCTCATCGAACTCGAGCCGGACGGAAGTGCCGTCAAGGCCGGGGCGGAGGAACGGATCATCATCCAGGCGCCGAAGGAAGGCATGGGCCTCCGGGCGGAAGGAGCGCATTTCTACCGCATCGGCGATTATTACTACGTCCTGGAGATCGACTGGCCCAAGGAGAAGCCGCGTACGGCGACCGTCTGGCGGAGCAGGTCCATCGAAGGTCCCTACGAATCCAAAGTCGTCCTCCAGGGCACCCTGGGCGGCCGCAGCGACGGTATCGCGCAGGGTCCCCTCATCGACACGCCCGCCGGGGACTGGTACGCCATCCAGTTCCAGGACCACGGGGCCGTCGGCCGTATTCCCACGGTCCAGCCCGTCACCTGGATCGATGGCTGGCCCATCATGGGAGAGAACGGCGTGCCTCTCGAGGAAGTCACGGTGAATCTCCCGGCTGCCGGACGCGACTACGTCTGGGATTCCGACGAGTTCGACACGGACCGCCTCGCCCTTGTCTGGCAATGGAACCACAAAGCCCCCGAAGGGTGGTCGCTCACGGAAAAGCCCGGCTGGCTCCGCCTCCGCGCCACGAAAGCCACCGGCATCGCCGACGCCCGCGGCACCCTCACCCAGCGCACTGTCGGCCCCCGCTGTATCAGCGAAACCCTGCTGGACGCTTCTCTCATGAAGCCCGGCGACGAAGCGGGAATCTGCGCCTTCCAGAGCCAGAGCGGCCGGATCGGTGTCCAAATCTCCCCGGACGGATCCCGGCAGATTGTCCTCCGGCAAAAGGAGGAGATCCTGGCCGCGGTTCCGCTTACCGGCGACCAGGTCCAGCTCCGCATCCGCTATGTCTTCACCCCGCAGGAAGAAGGCGAGGAGGCCGATACCGCCTTCTTCGGCTACTCCCTGGACGGAACGGAATGGACCGAGTTCCCCGACACGCTCCGCATGCGCTACACGCTGGATTACTTCACCGGCTACCGCAGCGCCCTATACAGCTTCACCTCCCAGGAAGAGGGCGGCACGGCCGATTTCGACTGGTTCCACCAGCGGGTGTTCTGATGGAAAAAGGGACCGCCCCTTCCGGCAGCGGTCCCTTTCCAACCATTATCAACCAACCATTCTATTTGAAAGTGTACGGAAGGTCTCCCTTGGCCCAGGTGGTGCCTTCGCCCCAGCCCGGGTTCTGCTCCAGGACGCCTTCGGACAGGGTCACCTGGTCCTCCGGGATCTTGAAGAATCCGCCGCCGGTATCGTTGTAGCGCTGCATGAAGTCCTGCTTGAAGTGATAGGTGCCGGTCGCCTTTTCGTTCAGGATCTTGTTTCCTTCCTGGTTCTTCACGATTTCGGAGACATCGCCCCAGCGGCGCAGGTCGTTCCAGCGGATGGCCTCGAAGCACAGCTCGTAGCGGCGTTCCTTCTTCAGGGCGGCGAGTGAGTATCCCACATCCGGAAGGCCGGCGCGGGCGCGGACGGCGTTCAAACCGTTCTTGCCGTTATAGATGGCCTTGCCGTCGGTAAGTTCGGCGTGCATCAGGAGCACGTCGGCAAAACGCAACCACACCAGGGACTGGGTGAGACCCGTCTGACGGTTGTTCTCGGAGCCGTAGTAGTAGCCGTAGCTCAGGTAGCGGGCGGAATGGTCCTCGTTCCAGGCCTCGACGCCGATGTATTTCTTGGCGAGGAGGTTCGTATTCTCCACTTCCTTGGCCTTGTCGCCCGGATAATCCGGAATCTCCACGAGCCGGTCGCAGATGGACCCCACGCGACGGTAGTCGCCCGCATAGTCCGGATCCGAAGCCCAGTCGGTCCACAGTTTCTCGCACACGGGGCCGTTGGAATAACCCTGGACCGAGAACGGGAAGGCGGTGGCGTTGGTCTTGCGGAGGCTGTAGAACTCCACGATACGGTTGTGGCGGAGCTGTGAGTCGGCGCTCCAGCCGCCCTTGTTGGACATCTTGACCGCGAACATGTTCTCCTTGTTCTCGTCGGTCTCCCAGTTCAGGTCGTTCTCCTTGGCATACGGATAATCCGGCTTCGTGTACGGATTGGTGTACGGCCAGAGGTTGCGCTGGTCGGAGACAAGGCCGTAGCCGGAGTTCTGGATGCAGTCTTCCAGCCAGGACGCGACCTGGGACTTGGAGACGGAGCCGCCTTCGGCGAGCGGGAGCTCGGATTTACCGTAGAAACCGGTGTAGAACAGCCAGACACGGGCCATCAGGCCCTCGGCCACCCACTTGTTCACGCGGCCTTCGCCGAGTTCCAGGTACTTCTGGGACGGGCCGTGCTCGATGGCGGCCTTGAGGTCGGAAGCAATCTGGGCATACACCTCGTCCGGAGTGTTACGCGGGAGGTTCTGCGGCTCGGTGGAGAGCACGAGCGGAACACCGTTGAAGACCTGGGCCAGGTTGAAATAGTACCAGGCGCGGAGGGTATAGATCTCGCACAGGAGCTGTTCCTTCTTGGTGGAGGAGCTCCAATCGGTCACATTGTCGATGGTTTCCAGGGCGTTGTTGGCCCGGTTGATCCCCTTGTAGCGGTTGCTCCAGCAGGGGTTCATCCAGTTCACGTAGGAGTTCATCAGGCGGTCCACGCCCTGGGCGCCGATGTTGGACTGCGAGCCGCCGCCCAGACGGTCGTCCCCGGCCAGGTCGAAGATGAAGAACGGGTCCTCCTCCGGGTCCGCCAGGTTGCGGTTCATCACGGCATAGATGCCGTTCACCATCTGGAATGCGTCGGTCTCGTTGACCGGGAAGTTGGAAGTATCCTTCTTGGTGAGGTTCTGCGTATCGAGGAAGTCGTCACAGCCCCCGAGGAACATCACGCACAGCGCTGCCGCCGCAAGATACAGTATATTCTTTTTCATGGTGTTCAAGGATTAAAAGGTGATGTTCACGCCCACCTGCCAGCTCCTGGCGGAAGGGTAATAACCGTTGTCGATGCCGGAAGCCCAGTTGGTGTCGTTGCCAAAGCCCACCTCCGGGTCCATGCCGGAGTACTTCGTGAAGGTGAACATGTTCTGGGCGGCCACATACAGGTGGAACCGGGCGACCGGGAGGAACTTCATCGCCCGCTTGAGGTCGTAACCCAGGGACAGGCGGGAAATCTTGAAGTAATCCGCATCCTCGATCCAGACGCGGGACAGTTCCGACTGGTTCACATGCTTGCCGTGGGTGAAGCGCGGATAGCGGTTGGTCGTACCCTCGCCGGTCCAGTACTTCGTATAGACGTCCGTGCAGTAGTTGTCGTCCGGATGGTCGGAGAACTGGCGGTAGCTCTTCGCCACCTGCTGGCCGAATGCGCCGTAGCCGTTCATGGAGAAGTCGAAGCCCTTGAACTGGAGATACAGCGTCAGGCCCAGGTTGTAGTCCGGGTTCGGGTCGCCGATCATCGTCTTGTCGGTGTCGTCCTTGTCGATCTTGCCGTTGCCGTTCACATCGACGAACTTCACGTCACCGGGCTGGATGGCCTCGCCCTGGAGGGAATTGGCCGCTTCGCCGCCGCAGTTCCTGTCCAGGTACTCCTTCAGGTCCTGCTCGTTCTGGATGATACCGTCCATCTCGAAGCCCCAGAAGTAACCGATCGGGTAGCCCACCTGGATGCGGTAGAGTTCGGCGGTGTTCTGCGCGATGGCGTTGGACGGTCCGTGGATGATACCCTCGGAATTCGCGATCCGGGTGACCTTGTTCTTGTTGTGGGAGAACGTTGCGGAGAAGCCGTAGGAGAAGTCGCGGCTCACGGCATCGTCCCAGCTCAGGAGGATCTCATAACCCCGGTTCTGAATGTCGCCGCCATTGACATACGGGGCGCCGGTACCGTAGGAAAGGAGGGACGGGGCCCGGACGAGCCAGTCCTTGGTGACCTTGTTGTACCAGTCGAAGGACAGGCCCAGGCGGCTCCGGAAGAAGCGGGCGTCAAAGCCGATGTCCGTCTGCACGGACTTTTCCCATTCGACTTTTTCGTTCGGGATGATGTCCGGATAGGCGCCGATGCCGGGGTTGTCCTTGCTGTCGAAATAGTACGGGTCGTCGAAGGCGACCGTCGCCACGTACTGGAAGCTGGAGATATTGCAGTTACCGTTCTTGCCCCAGCTGCCGCGGAGTTTCAGGAAGCTCAGGAAATCCCGGGAGACATTCTCCATGAAGGGCTCGTTGGTAAGGACCCAGCCCGCGGAGACGGACGGGAAGTAGCCCCAGCGGTGTCCGCGCGCGAAATTGGAGGAACCGTCCGCGCGCATCACGACGGAGAGCAGATAGGTCTCGTTGTAGTTATAGTTGAGACGGCCGAAGAAGGAAGACAGGGCTCCCTGGCCGTTCGGGCTGCCGCCGATGGAGGTGTAGGCGGGATCCACCACGTTGGCATTGGTGATGTAGGCATGGTCGAAGGAGCCCGGGAAGAGGGAGACGGAGTTGGTCACATTCACGCTGCTTCCGTATCCCCACTTCTCGAGGGACTGGCCCGCGAGGATGTCGAAATTGTGGTTCCCGAAGGACTTCACCCAATTCGCGGTGTTCTCCCAGGTCCAGCGGATGCTGTAGTTCTGGCTCTGGCTCACGTCGTCGAGCGGGTTCGAGGTCTTGGTGCTCAGTTCATAGACAGGCACGTAGCTCCGGCTCTCGCCATGGTAGTAGAGCCAGCCCGCGCTGGAGCGGAAGGTCAGGCCCTTGATGGGCGCGAACTCCAGGAAGAAGTTGGACTGGAGCCGGTAGCCCTTGTTGTAGCGGTTGTTGCGCGTGTAGTAGATCTGGGCGAGCGGATTCGCGACCTCGGCGCTGAAATCCCAGCCGTCCGCGACGATATCCTTGTACTCATACCAGCCGCCGGCCTCGTTGCGGGCCGGGAGGAGCGGTGTGAGGGCGAGGAGGGTACGCACGTTGTTGGAGTAGATACCGCCGATCTGCAGGCCTTTCCGGTTGATGGTGGAGAAAGTCACGTTCTCGCCGAATTTCAGGATGTCGCGTCCATGCTTCTTGATCAGGGAGTAGTCCGAGTTTATCCGGAAAGTGTTGCGGTCGTACTGCGGCGTGGCCGGATAGCCGATGGTACCCGTCTGACCGAAGTTGGAGAAACCGATGGCGAAGCGGGAGACGTCGCTGCCGCCGATAATGTTGACGGACTCGTTGTGGATCGGGGCGTTGTGGACCGTGGTCTCCTCCAGCCAGTTGGTGCCGTTCCAGGTGCCGGCCTGGATCTGGGCGTACTGCTTGGGGATGAGGGAGGCCCAGTCGTACTTGGACGCGCCCTGGATGTCATACGCCTTGTCGTTGATCTCCATGTACTGCTTAGCATTCAGCGGGGTGACCCCGTTGGTGTTCGGGTTCTGCCAGCCGTAATAAGCGTCGAAGGTGACCTGGACCTTGCCGGCCCGGCCCTTCTTGGTCGTCACGAGGATGACGCCGTTGGCGGCCCGGGCGCCGTAAATGGCGCTGGAAGCTGCGTCCTTCAGGACATCGATGGACTCGATGTCGTTCGGGGAGAGGGAGGCGATGTCGCCGCCCGGGACGCCGTCGATGACATACAGCGGCGTGCTGGAGCCCGCCGTGCCCATCCCTCGGATCGTTACCTTGTAGCTTTCGCCCGGCTGACCGGAATTCTGGACGATGTTCACGCCAGCCGCCTGGCTCTGCAGGGCGCCGAAGGCATCGACCGCATTCACGGAGGCCAGTTTCTCGCCGGTGACGTTGACGGTGGAACCGGTGACGAGTTTCTTGCGCTGGGTACCGTAACCCATCACGACGACCTCGTCCAGGATTTCCGCGTCCTCCCGGAGGATGACGCTCAGCCGTTCTCCTTCGACGGGCGTCACGGTGACGGTCTCATAGCCAATGCAGGAGATTTCCAGGCTCGCGCCCCGATGGATGGTCAGGACGAAGGAGCCGTCGCCCCCGGTCAGGGTACCGTTGCGGCTGGCCCCGACTTCCACGACGCCGGCGCCGATGACCGGCTGTCCGGATGCGTCCAGGACGACACCGCGCACCTGTACGACGGGTCCCGCCTGGGGAGCCGCCTCCTCCGACGAGGCCGCGAAGGACGTCGCCGGACATGCCGCCACAAGCGCTGCCGCGATTGCAACGGACCAGATGAATGGATGCTTTTGCATAGAATGAATGGTTATTAGTGGGTGTTTTTCGGTTAGTTTGAGCAAAATTATTGAAAGTAGCAGAACAATTCTATCAAAGCTATTCGGCGACCGGGCCGGAAAGCGTCTGCACGACCGGCTGCATCGTGCCGTCCGGATTGTAGTGAAGTTCGTCGACACAGACGCTGCGGCGGCCGGTCGCAGGGCCGTACCCTTCCAGCGAAAGGGCGGTTCCGTGGTAGAACAGCCAGCTCTTCCCGGCGTAATCGATGACGCCCGGATGGATGGTGAAACTCTGCGGGGCGGAGCCGGTCAGTTCTCCCTTGAACTCCCAGGGGCCTTCGACGGAATCGGCCATGGCATAGGAAATCGTCTCCAGGCCCTTTCCCATGGACGCATACACATTGTAGTAGTGTCCGTCCCGCTTGAAGAGCCAGGGGCCTTCGACGTAGTTTTCCATGGGAAGGATCTGGATTTCCCCGTCCAGTTCCACCATATTTCTTTTCAGTTTCGCGAGGAAACAGGTGCCGTTGCCCCAGCATAGCCAGGGAGTGCCGTCGTCATCGATCATCACGGTGGGGTCGAAGTCGTTCCACCAGCCCCGGGGACCGTTGGGAGTCATGTCATCCAGGATCAGGGCCCGGCCGATGGCATCTTTGTAGGGGCCTTCCGGACGGTCCGCGACCGCGACGCCGATGGCCTTGCAGTCCGGGTCGCCGCTCTGGCAGGAGACGAAGAAATAGTATTTCCCGTCCACTTCGATGCACTGCGACGCCCAGGCCTCTCCGACGGCCCAGCTGAAGTCCGTGGGCTTCATCGCGACTCCGTGGGCCTTCCAGGTCTTCATGTCATCCGTGGAATAGCACAGCCACTCGGTGATGTTGAACCCATACTTGCCCTCGTAGCCGGGCTTGTCGTCGAACTGCTCGTCATGGCCGCAGAAGAGGTACAGGCGGCCGTCGGAGGCCACCATCGGGGCCGGATCGGCCGTGTAGCAGTCCCGGATCAGCGGATTTCCCGCAAAAACGAAGGTTCCCGGCTCCGGCTGTTTCGGAGCGCAGGCGACGGCGAGGAGAGCCGTCAAAAGGATGATACCACGTTTCATAAGCTTTATCTGATCATTTTCAAGTCCCATTTGCAATTGTCAGCGGTGAAATCGAAAGGCAGGAGGGCTGGAGTGCTGTCGGCAATGCAGCCCAGGCACAGGGTCTCTCCGCTTCCCGGAACGGATTTGGGGAGGATGCGCCAGGTTCCGTCGGAAAGCTGTTCGATCCGCCAGAGTTCCCCGTCGGCTCCGGTGAAGGCCGGGACGGTGACGAGTCCGGCCCCTTCCGTGACCGCCAGGGCGCGGTCCGTGCCTTCGATCCGGATCCGGCAATACGGGCCGCCGAGGAAGCCGCCCGCCTCGGGGACGGCCTCGATGACCCATTTCTGATGCGGACGGGCCATGTAATCGCCGGCGCGGACCGGAATGTCACCCGACGGCCAGGCCGCCTCCACATCGGACAGCTTCTGGCCTTCCAGGACCACCACCGGCTCGTCCGGTTTCATCCAGAAGCCGCGCATGCCGCCCTGGGCCCGGACGAAATCCACGGAGAGTTCCAGCGCATACCCCCTCCTTCGGGAAAGGATCCTGTACGTGCCGTCCTGGACCAGTTCGCCGGCCTCGGGCCAGCCGTCCTTCCAGAGGATGGGACGGACGGCGAGGACGGAGCGGCCGCTGCGGTCCAGGTCCGCCTCGAAATGGAAGGACATCTTCTCCACGCCCGGTTCCACGATGAAGCGGCCGAAATGGCCGGCGCCGAACCGGCGCTCCTCCGCGGCGACGACCATCTTGCCGCCGCCCTTGCGCATATCGCGCCCCACATTGTCCAGGAAAGGTCCGAAAGGACTCCGGGAACGGCCGCAGACAATGTTGTAGGTGGAGTTCACGCCGTCGCAGCAGGTGCCATGGGTGCCCAGCAGATAGTACCAGCCGTCCCGGTACATCATCGTGGAGGCCTCGCAGTCGATGGCGACGTCCACCGCCCGGTTCCCGGGCAGGCGGCCGCCCGTAGCGGGATCCAGCTCCACCATCCGGATGTTGCCGAAATAGGTCCCGTACGTGCAGAACAGGCGGCCGGAAGGGTCCATGAGGAAGCCGACGTCGATCGCGTCGCAGTCCTCATCGACCTCCGAATGGGCGACCTCCACGGGCTCCGTGAAGGCGAAATCCGGGGAAGAGGGGTCCAGCGTCCTGTTCCACATGGTCAGGACACGGCCGGCATGACCGCCGCCCAGGCCGCCGCCCGTGGCGCTGTAACCCACGAGATAACGGTCTCCGATCCGGATGGCGTCGGGAGCGGCCCCGCCGCCGGGCCGGACGGCCCCGCCTTCCCAGACCCAGCCGTCGACGGAGATGAGGCCGCCGCCTCCGGTTCCGAAGGTATAGTACTTCCCGTCGCAGAACTGGATCGTGGACGGATCGTGGATATAGGGCGCACCCGTCTGCGCAGCGGCAGAAAGGGCGACGATGGCCGACAAGCCCGTGATAATCAAACGCTTCTTCATAACTTACTCCGTTGTAAGGGTGATACCGCGGACCGGATTCCCGGCCTTGTCGATGAAACGGGCGCAGAAATCGCTCATGCCGGGGCCGTTGATGACGGCGCCCCAGATAACGTTGCGGCCCTTCCGGAGGGTCAGGGGCTCGGAGGCGGCGTCATCGGCCACCATCCGCCGGTCGCCGGAAAGGAGGAGGGCCTCCTGCCCGTTCACCCACCACATGGAGGCGGAGTTGGAGCCTACGCTGAGGCGGACGTCCGGGATGTCCTCCTCGCAGTTCACGACGGTCGCAACCCAGAAAATGACGCCGTAACGGTCCTCGGTGAGGTTCGTGGCAAAGCGGAACAGCTTCACGTTATAGCGCCGGCTGTCAAAGGCGTGCCACTGGAGTTTCTTCACTTTCTTCTCATAGACGACCGGCTCCTGCGGGAATTTCGGCCGGCCGCCGGAAAGGTCCACGGGCGGCTGGTATTCGACCTTGACCTTCACTCTGGAGCCAACCTTGGGAAGGACGGAGCCGAGCTGCCCGGGGAAATATGGCGTGGAGAATACTTCGCGGAGGTAACTGTCGGTAAAGACCGTGTTGCTGCGGTTGGGCTTGCTGATGGGCTCCAGCAGGAGCCAGCGGCGGAGGAAGCCCTCTTCATCCGGTACGGCGGAAGGGCCGGCGGCCGGAACCAGGTACTTTTCCAGATGCGTGGAAGAATCGGCAAAAACGTTCTCGGACGGTGCGGAAGCGGGTCCGAAGGAGACCCAGTCGATATCGGCACTCCCCCGCAGGACCAGGAGCTTGAGGTTCCTCAGGCCGGTGGCGGTTCCCGTCACCGGCAGGGTGGCTTCCGTCCAGTCCTCCGAGGCCGGGAGCAGGAACGTGCCCAGGGATTCCTCGTCGGAAAGCGGGGCGGACACCTCCGCATTCTCCGGTGCCCGGTAGCGGAAGGTGACGGCCTCCGGCGACGTCTCCCCGAAGTCAATCTCATCGTAGCGGACCCAGGTCCCGGGCCGGCCCAGCCGGACGAACCAGCCGTCGAAGGGCCTCGCCGGATCCAGGAAATCGATGCCGGCCGCCACGTGGTAGATGCCGCTGTAACGGTCCATCTGGATCCGGTCGGAAGCGGGCGTCACGCCCACGCCGCGGTAGGTCGGGGTGACCTGTTCGATGGTGCCGTCGGGATTGAACCGGACCTTGTCGATGCGTACCGACCGGTTCTTGTCGAAGTCCGGAGAAAAGTCGTTGTGGTGGTAGAACAGGTACCACTGGCCTTGGTATTCCACGAAGGAATGATGGTTCGTCCAGCACTCGCTGAGGGACTTTTCCATGATCTTCCCCTTGTACTCAAAGGGGCCCAGCGGGCTGTCGGCCATGGCATAGACGAGACTTTCCGTGCGGTCCTGCACCCAGGGATAGGTCAGGTAGTACTTCCCTTCCCGCTCGAAGACGAACGGCCCTTCCTTGAGTCCGCCCGCGGGAAGCGGCGTATCCAGCCGGACGGGCGTCCCGTCCAGCTCGGTCATGTTCTCCTTGAGTTTCGCGCCCGAAAAGCCCATGCCGGACCAGTAGAGGTAGGCATTCCCGTCGGAGGCCAGCAGGCAGCAGGGGTCGATGCCGAATACGCCCTGGATGGACTTCTCCTGCGGGGTGAAGGGACCGTCGGGCCGGTCCGCCACGGCGACGCCCACGGCGAAACCACGGCCTTCCCGGGGAGCGTTCGGGAAATAGAAATAGTACTTTCCGCCGCGCTCCACGCAGTCCGGCGCCCACATGGAATAGCCCTCCGGATTGCCCCAGGGCACGTCTTTCTGGTCCAGGATCACGCCGTGGTCCGTCCAGTGCACCAGATCCTCGGAAGAGAAGCAGTGGTAGTCCGCCATGCAGAACCACCTGCGTTCCGGCTCCACCGGAGAGATGATGTCATGGGAAGCGTAGAGCCAGACCTTCCCGTCGAAGACGCGGGCGGTCGGATCCGCCGTGTACTGGTCCCGGATAATGGGATTCTGGGCGGAGAGGACGGTGCCGGCGAGGGCGCAGGCAAGCGCCAGGAGGGTTCGTTTCATTTCCTGATGATTCGATGGTTCATTGGAAGAATTTCTGCAGGGTCTCGGCGAGGTAGGTCCGGGCGTTCATCCAGGTATGGCCGCCGCCGGTGGTCAGGTCTTCATGATGGATTCCCTTCGCATCCAGGTAGTTGCGGTTCTCCACGACCTGCGGATACAGGAAATCGTCGGAGCCGACGCCGTACCACAGGAGCCGGAATCCGTCGTTGAGCAGGGACGGGTCGGCGGCATACTGCGGGAAGCAGGTGTCCATCATCTCGGGCGTCAGGTAGGCGCTGTAGGAAGCGAGCCAGGCGAAAAGGTCCGGATGCGACAGGGCGGTGAAAAGCGACTGTCCCCCGCCCCGCGAGAAGCCGGCGATGGCCCGGTGGTCCCGGTCGTTCACCGTCCGGAAGTTCCCCTCCACGTACGGCATGATGCAGCCCGTCAGTTCCTCGGCGAAGCGGGCATACATCCGGGTCGCCGCCATGGAGGCCGGCATCGGGGTCGATCCCATGTTGCCGTACGGCATGACGACGATCATCGGCTCGGCCTTCCCGTCGGCGATGAGGTTGTCCAGGATGGTGTTCAGGCGGCCCACCTTGAACCAGGTCTCCTCCGTATCGGTGGTGCCGCTGACCAGGTAGAATACGGGATAGGAGCGGCCGGAGGTCTCATACCCGGCCGGGGTATAGACGACGAGCGGACGCCAGGCACCCAGGACGGACGACCGGTAGGTACAGTGCGTCATCTTCCCGTGCGGGACGTCGCGGACTTCATACAGGGCGGGTTCGGCCTTCGGCCAGCGCGGGCCGGGAATCTCCACCAGGGACGCTTTGAAGGTCTCGTTCGGGAAGATTTCGCGGTTGAGCGGGTCGGAGACGGAAACCCCGTCCACGATGAAGTTATAAGGGTAGATATCGCGTTTTTCCGGGGTGACGGTCAGGGTCCAGAGGCCGCCCCGGCCCTTCACCATGGGCACGGGCTCCTTCAGGAACTGCGCCGAAAGGAGGACCTCCTCCGCCTCGGGGGCACGGAGGTTGAACGTCACGGCACCGGCTCCGCTCACGAGCGGAGATTCGGGGGTGGCGGGACGGTAGTCCTGCACCGGCGTATAGGGAATTCCCCAGATCCGGAGCATCTCCGCGGCATAGCGCCGGCCCAGTTCCCGGTATCCGGCCGCATTGAAATGCAGGAAGTCGAAGTTCTGCGTGCATCCGTCGGCATAGACGGCATGGGCCGTCGGGATCACCCGGTCCAGCGTGTCGATGAGCGCATTGTGCGAAGCGCAGACGCCGCCCCGGTCCGCCGCGACCACTTCCCCGGCGAGGAGCGGGACGTCTTCGGCCCGGAGGTCCAGGTCCCGGAGGAGGTTTTCATAGACCGTCCTGACGTTCTGCGGCCATGCGGGATCGCCGGTATTGGTCTCGCCCTGGTGCATCAGGATGCCGGAGATGACCCCTTTTTTCTTCGCAATCTTCCCCATGGCGACCAGCCGGTCATAGGGACGGCCCCCATAGGCCGCCAGCATGGGTTTCATCCATTCGGGCGCCGTCTTCGCATAGGCGTCGATGCGGTCCGGAAGGAAGCCGTCGATGCTGATGCCGCCCACGGCCACATGGACGATGCCCACCCGGTGGTCCTCCGGCAGATACTCCAGCAGCGTCCGTCCGAAATAATCGGCGGGCGTCAGGCCCGTGTTCTCCCGGCACAGCGGGGGAAGGGCCTTGTACCACTTTCCACTCTTCCGGGACTTGTCGGAAAAATCCACGGCCGACAGGTTCAGGAACCTGTCGGACACGCCCACGGAATCCTGCGGCTCAATCCGGGCGTTTCCTTCCATGTTGGACTGCCCGAAGCAAAGGAAAATATGGAAATTCTTGTCTTGGGCCGGCGCCGGGACGAGGAGCAGGGACGCCAGCAGTAGGGTCAGGAGTCGTTTCATACCTCCAAATAGACGTATTATTTCCTGTAAATCAATGTAATATGGGACCCGGGCCGGGTATCACCCCGGACCGGGTCAAAATCGGGAGACGGTTACTTGGCGAACCAGTCGTGCACGTTCGGATTCACGTTCTTGGCGTCGAACGGAATCGGGAAATAGCTGTGCTTCTCCTTCTTGAAGCCCATCTCCGGGTGGGCGGTGGTGCACCACTTCGCGTCGCTGTCATCGATGTAGCCCCGGTGTTCGGCCTCACCCTTGGAGGACATGGCGTCGCAGAAGTTCGGGAGGTACTTGCCGTTGTCGGCGAGCTCCTTGTCGGCGATGCCCCAGCGGACCAGGTCCGGGAAGCGGCTGCCTTCCAGCCAGCACTCGATGTACTTCTCCTTCTGGACCTCGGCGAGGGTCAGGGAGGTGGAACGATGCTGGGCCTGCGCACGCTCCTGCACCTTGTTCAGGGCGGCGAGACCGGCGTTGTCACCCGTCTGGGCGCAGCATTCGGCATACATCAGGAGCACCTCAGCGTAGCGCATGATGACCAGGTTCCACTGGATCTCGGCGGTAGGAGTGCGGTCCTCGGACCGATAGAGGCGCTTCCACATGAACCAGCCGCAATGACCGTACAGGCCGCTGCCGTCGAAGATGCCGCGGTAGGAATCCTTCTTCTTGTCGGCGAGGGTCGGGTTCGCCGCATCGGTGGAATAGGGCATCTCATAGAGCACTTCGTCGTAGCTCTTGATCCAGGCCTTGCGGCGGGCGGAATCGTAGCCGTCGTTCTCGAGGATCGTGTCCACGAACTTCTTGGACGGGTTGCACCAGCCCCAGGGGCCCTCCGGAGGGAGTTCGGAACCCGTTCCGTCGGGAAGACGGACCCGGGAGGAACGCCAGCCCCACAGCATCTTGAAATTCGGCTGGGCACGCTGGTAGTAACCGTCCACGGTGGCGTCGTACTTGAGGTTGAACTCGAAGACGGACTCCATGTTGCCGCGGCCGCTGTAGTGGTACAGGGAAGACATCTGGTCGGAAGGGACCAGGTCGTACTTGCCGGAATCGATGATGCTTTTGAGGACCGGCTTGGCGGACGCATAGTCATTCTCGAACATCATGGCCTTGGCCATGACGGCGTTGGCGAAACCCTTGGTCACCTTCACGGCGCCATCCTTGTCTTCCTTGGACTTCTTCTCGTCCAGGTCGGGCAGGGCGGCCTTGCAGTCCGCGATGACGAAGTCCAGGATTTCCTTCTGGGACTCGGCATTGGCCGGGAGCTCGCTTCCTTCCAGGACGTGGTCCACGATGGGCGGGTTGCACCAGCCCATGGCCAGGGTGAGGTGCATGTAGGCACGCAGGACGCGCGCCTCGGCCACGCAGCGCTTTTTCACGGGGGTATCGGCACTCTCGGCGAAATGGTCGATCACCTGGTTGGCGGCGTTGATGATGATGTAGTAGCAGTGGTAGGAACCGGTGATGACGGAGTTGTTGTCGGAGTACCAGAAAGCGTTGATCTGGTTGCCCTCGATGCCGTCGGCCTTGTTTTCGCCGGCGGCGAACATGTCATCGGAGGCGTATTCGAAGGGGTTCAGGAGCGGGCATTCGTTCCAGCCGGCCTCGGTGCCCATCGTGTTGGAGAGCCAGCGGGCGGCCTGGTAGTAGGCGTTCACCAGGGCGGACTCGGCATCCTCGTCGGTCTTGTAGAAGTCCTCCATGGAGATGACGCCCTTCTTCTGGATGTCGAGCATCTTCTCGCAGCCGGTGAGGGCGAAGGCGGCGAAGGCGACGGTCAAGGCAATGAATATCTTTTTCATATCGCTTGCAGTATAAGGGGATTAGAACTCGAGGTTGACACCGAAGATCACGGACTTGGCGGTCGGGAAGTTACCCATGTCGAAGCCGATGGCATTGCCGCCGGTGGTGGCGGTCTCCGGATCCAGGCCGATGTACTTGGAGAAGGTGAAGAAGTTGTCCAGCATCGCGAACACGCGGAGATGGCTGATAGCGACCTTCTTCGTCAGGTTCTGCGGCAGGGTGTAACCCAGCTGGATCTGCTTGATCTTGAAGTAGGAACCGTCGAAAACGGTGAGGGAGGAACTGAAGGCCTCGGAGGACCAGTAGTTGGCAGCCGGGAACTTGGCAGTCGCCTCGTCACCGGGCTTCTTCCAGGAATTGTTCCAGTAGTAGGCGTAGGTGTTGCAGGAAGGACGGTCCACACGGAAAGCGGTCGGATAGATGTTGTTGCCGGCCACGCCGGTTCCGAAAATGGAGAGGTCGAAGCTCTTCCAGGCGAGGTTGACGGTGATACCGTAGGTCAGGCTCGGGATGCCCTTGCCCAGATAGACGCGGTCGGACTCGTCCGGGGAGATGGTGGTGCCCACGCGCTCGCCGTTCTCGTCATAGTCGGTATAGAGGACACGGCCTTCGTTGTTGATACCCTCGGCGTTGTAGCCCTTCATGTACCACAGCGGCATGCCTTCCTCGCAGTAGGTGGTGAGGTAAGTGCCCTGGACGGTACGGCCGGTCAGACGGCCCACGAGCGGTTCCAGATAGGTCATCTTGTTCTTGAGCCAGGCGGCATTGCCGTTCACGGAGTAGCTGAAGTCGCCGATCTGGTCGCGCCAGCCGAGCTCCACTTCGAAGCCGCGGTTGTTCACCTTGCCGGCGTTCATCGTGGTGCTGGCCTTCACGTCACCGGACTCCCAGAACACCGGGATGCCCATTTCCATCACGGACGGGACGTCCACGAGCAGGCCGTCGGTGTCCTTGTTGTACCAGTCCAGACCCAGGGTGAGGCGGTTGTTGAACATCCGGATGTCGAGGCCGAGGTCCGTCTGGACGGATTCCTCCCAGCGGAGGTTCGGGTTCGACAGGCCGGACGGCAGGGAACCGGTGGAGGAAGTGGCGGAATCCACATGGTACTGGTACCACACGCGGTTCAGGAGGATGTCCGTGGAGTACGGATAGTTGTTCAGGACGTTGATGTTGCCGTTCTTGCCCCAGGAAGCGCGGAACTTGAGGAAGTTCAGGAGGCTCTGGTCCACGTTGTCCTTGATGAAGCTTTCGTTGCTGATGGTCCAGCCCACGGAGACGGACGGGAAATACCCCCATTTCTTGTCCAGCGGGAGCTTGGAGGAGTCGAAGGCGTCGGCGCGGAAGTTCGCCTGGACGGAGTAGCGGTTGTCATAGGTGTAACCGATACGGGCGAAATAGGAAAGGTTCGCACTGCGGCCCGGGGCGTTGCTCATGTTTTTGGTCGTGGTGTCGCTCGCCTTCAGGAAGCTCAGGTACTGGAAGTTGGGCTGGTAGCCCTTGAGGATGTCCGGACCGGTGGCCTGGGCCCATACATTGTCGCTCTGGTACTGGATGAAGGACATACCGGCCATCGCGGAGACATCGTGCTTGCCGAAAGTCCGGTTGTAGTTCGCAAAGTTCTCCCACTGGTAGTACAGGCTCGTGTTGGCACTGGCCTCGAGGGTGTAGTTGTCGGCCTTGATGGTCGCGGTGGAGAAATACGGCTCGGTGTAGGTGTGGGACGTGCTCTGGGCGATCCGGTAACCGAAACGGGAGGTGAAGGTGAAGCCCTTGAAAGGCATGAAGTTCAGGTAGGCGACGCCGCGGACGCTGATACCGCCGCTCTGCGAGTCGGTCGCGTCACGCTGGACGAACGGATGGCCGGACTGGGTCTCGCCGATGAGCGGGACGGTCCAGTAGAGGCCGGTCTCGGGATCGGTCAGGATCTTCTTGCCGGCGGCCAGGGCGTTCTTCAGGCCGGCGGAGAGTTTGCTCTCGTCACCGCGGACGGGGAACAGCGGGGAGGAAGTGATGGCGGACAGGAGGGCGGAGCCGTTGTCGTTCGCCTCGGAGACGGACTTGGTGCTCCACTTCTCGATGGAGTTGTTGGTGCCCACGGTGAGCCAGTCCTTGATTTTGTAGTCGGCATTGACCTGGAAGGTCAGGCGCCGGTACTGGTCCTTGTCGCCGCGGAAGATACCGTCGTTCATCACGTTGTTGATGGACGCGAAGAAGTGGCCGCGGTCATTGCCGCCCTGGAAACCCACGGTGTGGCGGTTGCTCCAGGTGGGGACGAAGATCTCGCTGCTCCAGTCCACGTCGGTCACGCCGTCATAGACGGCGTCGGGACCCGTGATGTCGCGTTCGCTGAGGTAGCCCTGCGCCAGACCGAAGTCGATATAATCCTTCGCGCGCATGATATCCAGATGCTTGGACAGGGTGGAGAGGGTGAACTGGTTGTTGTAGAAGATCTTGCCTTCTCCCTTCTTGCCGGTCTTCGTGGTCACGAGCACGACGCCGTTACCGGCCTCGGCACCGTAGATGGCCGCGGAGGCGGCATCCTTCAGGACCTCGATGGACTCAATCATTTCCGGATCCAGATACTGGATGTTGTCCACCTTCAGGCCGTCCACGATGAGGAGCGGTCCCAGGGAACCGGAATTGGAGGAATAACCGCGGACGCGGATATCGGCCCCCTTGCCCGGCGCGCCGGAAGCGTTGATGACCTGGACACCGGCGGCCTTGCCCTGGAGGGCGGCGGCCGCGTCGGAAGTCGAGCGGTTCTGGAGGTCCTCACTGCGGACGGAGGCCACGGAACCAGTCAGGTCGCTCTTTTTCTGGACGCCGTAACCGATCACGACGGTCTCGTCAAGGAACATCGTATCCTCCTTGAGGACGATGCGGAACTGGGACTGGTTCCCGATGGGGATGACCTGCTCGGCATAACCGATGCAGGTGACGCTGATGGAGGCCCCGGCGGGGACGCTGAGGCCGAACGTGCCGTCCAGGCTGGTGACGGCTCCGACAGAGGTATTGCCGACGAGGACCACGGCCGCACCCACGACGGGGGCGCCGGATTCATCGACGACAATGCCGCTGATGGCACGGTTCTGGGCGGATGCGACCGTTCCCAGGAAAGACGCCGCGAGGATCGTCGCGACGGCGGCCATTCTTGCAAAAAATTGCCTTGTCATACAATTGGTTTTATTGGTTAGTAATTTGGTTTGTAGTCTTTGTGCCTGGTCTTTGTGCCTGCAGCCGAAGACAAAAATATCCTTTATCAAAAAAGAGGGCTTTCAAAACACAACCGAAAAACACTACAAATCAACCATTTTCAAACCCGGGGAGGGAACCGGGCGGCATTCTGGAAGGATTTTGAAAGGGTTTGAACCATTTTTGAAGGTTAAATTTGCTAACTTGCGATGTCAAAGAGAAACCATGAAAAGAGTTTTATTTTTCACCCTCCTGATAGTCCTGTCCCTGGCCGCGAAGGCGCAGGACACCCCGTTCCGGTTCCGGAACTACAGCACCGACGACGGCCTGCCGGACAATTCGGTCCGCGCCATCTTCCAGGACAGCGACGGCCTCATCTGGCTGTGCACGCGCGAAGGCATCTGTATGTACGACGGCCTGCATTTCAAGCCGCTGGAAGATCCTTCCTGCGACATCCTGAACGGGCTCGCCCTCGCCCTGGCGGAGGACCGGCAGCACCATCTCTGGTTCATCACCACGCGGGGAATCGGCTATCTGGACCTTTCCACCGGGGAGACCCGGACCGTCCACCGGAACGCATCCGGCGTCGTGGTGGGCGCCGGGGACATCGCCGTGGACCGCAGCGGCATGGTCTGGTTCGCCGACGAGGACATCTACTGCTGGGACCCCTCCGCCGGGCGGCTCACGGATTACTCCGCCCTGGCGCAGTTCCGCAGCAACACGGTCGAGGCCGACAGCAACGGCGCCGTCTGGTTCCTCTCCTCCCGCGGAGACCTGTATCGTTTCCAGGCCCGGAGCAGCCGGTTCGAACGGGTCCGGGACGGGGCTGGAGAAGTGTTTTCCCGCCAGGACCTCGTTTCGGATGGCGCCGGGCACATCCTTTCCTCCGTCCCGGGCGGCCTGGTCCTTCAGACGGACATCTTCACGAACGCCTCGTCCGTCCGATACCGGACGGAGGGAGGAGAAATCCGCTGCATCGTCCCCGGTCCGGACGGCAGCTGCTCCCTGGGCACCGACCGGGGCCTCATCTTCCTGGACGGAGACCAGGTGCGGTACCATACCCATGACCGGACCAATCCGGAATCCGTCGCAGGCGAGGATATCTGGTCCATGCTACGCGACCGCCAGGGAAACCTGTGGGTGGGCCTGTTCTATAACGGTCTCTCCCTCCTGAGGAACCCGCAGGACCTGGTGACCCGCCACCTGGGCCGCAGGGAAGGCGGGGACCTCCGCGGCAGCATGATCCGGCCGGTCGTCACGGTCGATGACCGGCACATCCTGTGCGGCGCCGAAGACGGCGGACTCTCCCTGCTGGACCTGACGGACAATAGCGTGGAAGACCTGACTTTCCCCGGTCCCGAAGGCGGCACGCTCAACATCCAGGGGCTCAGCCTGGAAGGGAACGACCTGTGGATCGCGACCTTCGGAAACGGCGTGTACCGGATGGATTTCCCCCGTCGGAAGGTATCGAAGAACTACCTGCCCGGCCTGTCGGCCGCCTGCGTCCTGAATACCCGAAGCGGTGAACTTTACGTGGGCACGACCGCCGGCCTGTACCGATACGACCGTGCGGCGGACCGCTTCGACCCGTGTCCCGAAACCGGCGGCGATTTTGTCCACGCCCTGTTCGAGGATTCGCTGGGCAACCTCTGGGTCGGAACCTACGGAAACGGCATCTGGACCGGCAAGGCTGGGGAACTCCGGCATTTCACCCGGGACTCGGAGACGGGCCTGACCTCGGACTACATCACCTGCATCCGGGAAGACAGCCGGAACCGACTCTGGGTCCTGACGGAAACGGGCGGCGCCTGCTACGCCGGACTGCTGGAGATCCGGGACGGCAATTTCCGTTTCCGCAACATTTCCCGCCGAAACGGACTCACCGCTTCCATCACCTGCGGCATCCAGGAAGACCTGGACCGGGTCCTCTGGCTGACCACCACCCACGGCATCGTCAAACTTGACCCGGACGACCTGTCCGTCCGGGAAGTGTACCTGGAAGAGGACGGCAAACTGGTGAACCAGTATTCCTACGGGTCCGCCTGTTCCACCTCCAGCGGACAACTCTTCTTCGGGACCAGCCGGGGACTCGTGGGCTTCACGCCCGGAGACCGGACCGGCCGGGAGGCGCTGAAACTGTATATCACGGACATTTCCGTAAGCGGGCCGGGCGGCACCTTCCCGGTGACGGAAAAGGGAAAATCCACGCTCCGGACCGGGAAAATCAGCATCCGCTACCAGGACCTTTCCTCCCTGACCCTCCACTATGCGGCCCCGGACTTCCAGTCCTCCCGCGTCGGCATGTTCCGGACGGTCCTGGAGGGGAAACGGAAGTCCATCCAGAGCCTTTCCTCCTCCGGCGAGACCACCTATACGGACCTCGCCCCCGGGAAATACCGGTTCCAGGTAAGCGGCGTCGGAGCAAGGAAGCATGCCTCCCGTACCCTGGAAATCGAAATCGTCCCGCCTTTCTATGTCTCCAAGGTAGCCTTGGCGGTCTATGCACTGCTGTTCCTGGCCTTGCTGCTGCTGATCGCCCGGCAGTGGGACTACTTCCGCCAGCTCAAGATGAGTCGTGAGATGGAACGGGTCCAGGTCCAGACGCAGAAGGAGCTCTACGACGCGAAGATCAATTTCTTCACCAACATCACCCACGAGATCCGGACGCCGCTGTCCCTGATCAAGATGCCGCTGGACAAGATCATCTCCTCCGGAAACTACACGGAGGGGAACCGGCAGGAACTCCTTACGATGCAGGCCAATGCCGACCGGCTCCTCTCCCTGATCAACCAGCTGCTGGACCTCAGGAAGATGGAGAAGCAGGAGATCAAACCGGTCTTCGTATCCAACGACCTGACCGCCCTCGTCCGGAAGGCCTGCGACCGTTTCGTCCCGATGGCGAAAGACCAGCACATCGACCTGGAGATCCGCCTTCCCGAGACGTCCTGTCCGGTGGACTGCGCCGAAGAGATGGTGGAGAAGATCCTGGGAAATCTGCTCTCCAACGCCTGTAAATACGGCGGGGGACAAATCATCGTCTCGCTGGAGCCGGTCCCTCAGCAGGAGCGGGTACGCATCCGCGTGGACAGCGACGGCGAGCGCATCCCCGAGGACGACGCCGAACGGATCTTCGAGAAGTTCTTCCAGAGCGGGAGCGCACGGGCGGGCCAGGGAACCGGCCTCGGTCTCCCCTACGCCCGGAGCCTCGCGGCACTGCACGGCGGCACGCTGGTGCTGGACCGTTCCGTCCCGGATTTCAATTCCTTCGTCCTGGAACTTCCTGTCCATCAGGAAGGAAGCGTGGAAATCCATTCCGCCCGCACGGCCGGGGAATCCGACGAAGCCCCTTCCACCTACGACAACCTGCACCACACCATCCTCATCGTGGAGGATGATCCGGAGATGCGCGGGTATCTGGCGAAAGAACTGGCGGAGGATTACAACATCCTCGTCGCCGCCAACGGCGAGGACGCGCTGGGACTGCTGGAGAAGGAGCGCATTGACCTGGTGGTCAGCGACATCATGATGCCGGGCATCGACGGCGTAGCCCTGTGCAACCGGATCAAGTCCACGACGGAATACTGTCACATTCCGGTCATCCTCCTGACGGCCGCCGTGGGCATGGAAACCCGCATGGAAACCCTTGCCGCGGGAGCCGACGGCTATATCGAGAAACCGTTCTCCATCGAACTCCTGCAGGCCAATATCGCCAACCTGTTCAAGAACCGGGAGATCGCGAACCGCCAGTTCACCCAGTCCCCGCTCACCCATTTCAATTCGATGGTAACGGGCGGCATGGACCAGGAATTCATGGAGAAGCTCCATGGGGTGGTCATGAAGCACCTCGCGGAACCGGACCTGGGCATCGAGACGCTCACGACGGAACTCGGCGCCAGCAAATCCACCCTTTACCGGAAGGTGACGGCCGGTACGGGGCTCAATGTCAACGAATACATCCGGGTGTGCCGGCTCAAGCAGGCGGCCGAGATGCTGGCCAGCCGCCGCTACCGCGTGAGCGAAGTCGCGTATCTGACGGGATTCTCGTCGCCGTCCTACTTCGCGACCTGCTTCCAGAAGCAGTTCAACATGACGCCTTCCGCCTTCGTGAAGAACTTAAAGTAGTCCCCGGAAGGTTTCTCCCCAGATGAGGTAGCCGGTGTTGCCGGCAATGGTCCCTTCGTTCTGGCCCCAGAGGAAGGGCCAGGACGAGACCGCATCATTCGGGGAAATAATCGATCCAGGGGGTCAGGTCCATGCCTTCATACATCGGGGCTTTCCGGATGCGGGTGTCCGTGTCCGGAAGGCCCAGCAGGAACTTGTCCAGATAGGCTTCCACCTCCGGGTATTGGGATTCCGGCAGGAGGCAGTGCGGATGGCCGTCCACGATGGACCAGCCCATCCGGTCGCCGACGCCGAAACGGTCCCAGACCGTCAGGGCGGCGTTCACGGACACGTACATGGACGGGTCCGCCAGCCACTTGTAATCGGGATTTCCGAGCAGCAGGAGCGCCCGGGGAAAGACCATCGCACAGAGGGCATGGCGGTCATAGGGGATGTACTCCTCACGATCGGAGAAGGTGTCGCGAAAGCTTTCCTTGAACCAGTGGTAATCCGTATGTTCCAGGTCCTCGACTCCTTCCAGGGTATGGGAGACGCGCCACGCCGCTGCTCCGCCGCCGCCCGGTTCCTGGGCGATGACCAGGGCGACCCGCTCGTCGAAGGCCCCGCACATCAGGGCCATCTTGCCGGCATAGGAGCAGCCGGTCACGCCGATGTGCCGGGTGTCGATCCTCGTTTTCTCTGGCCCCAGTTGCTGCAGACCGTCCAGCAGGCGGCTGAAGCCCCAGGCCCATTCGATGTAGGCTCCGTTCTCCCGCAAGTCCGGGAACAGCCGGTCGAAGGCGTAGGCGCCCCGGTCGTCCCGGGGACCGAACTGGCCGTAGTTCGTCACTTGCCGCTCGTTGAAATTCATCGTCGCGACGGGACGGTCCACGAGCAGCACCGGCGGCAGAGTAATGAAACTGGCCCCGATGAGGAGGGGGAACGGTCCCTCCCCCTCCGGATAATGGATGACGGCGGACAGGGAGAGGTTTTCCTTCCCGACGGTCACATCGACCCGGAGCGTGTCCCCGTCCATCCGGGCCTGCACCGGCTGCGGGGCGGGTTTCACGCCCAGTTCATGGAACTGTAACTGCGTGGCGATTTCCGCACGGCGCGCCGGCCAGTCCCGGAAACTTTTCACGCGGGAGCCGTCGGCAAAGACCAGCGGGTTAGGCAGCATGGACACGGGTTCGTCCAGGCCATTCGGGTTCCAGTCGGGAATCGCAAAGACGGCAGCGGGATTCTCGGCGTCATACACCAGAGGGATCTCCGTCCGGCAGGACAGGGCGAGGACGGGAACGAGCAACAGCAATAGAGGTTTCATCCGGATACAGTTTGACAGTGGCAAGTTACGACGATTCCGCCGCCCGGGCTTGCAAGGATGTTGCAAATCCTTTCAGTTTTGGTACAGGTTGACTTCCCAGCGCCCCATTTCCGAAGGAAAAGTGTATCTTTGTGTCAAAGCAAGAACGCAATGCGCAGCATCCATCCATTGACCCTTCTCGCGGGAATCCTCCTTCTTTCCGCCTGCACGGCTCCGGTAAAGCCGGTGGAACAGGACGGGAGCGGACTCTGGCTCGCCGCCGGCCGTCCGGTCGCTGAAATCCGGGCCTCCGTGGAAACCGGAATCGACACCACCCTCGCCGCCGAGGGATTCCATATCTACGACACCGGCGGGATCCGCCATGTCGATGGCGGCTCCGAGGCCGGGCTCCGGTACGGCCTGTACGCCCTGCAGCGGGCGGAGGTGACGGGACAGGATGGCCCGGGCATGGACCTCAGGGAGAAACCCTTCTACGACATCCGCATCCTCAACCACTGGGACAACCTGGACGACAGCGTAGAACGCGGGTATGCCGGGAAATCCATGTGGGAGTGGACTTCGCCGGAGATTCCGGAGGAGCGCATCCGGCATTACGGGGAGTTGTGCGCTTCCATCGGCCTGAACGGGGCCGTCCTCAACAACGTGAACGCCAATCCTTTGATCCTGGATGCGGCCCATATCGCCCGGGTGGCGTCCATCGCGGACATTCTCCGGGAGTACGGCATCCGCACGTACCTGTCCATCCAGTGGGCCTCCCCTATCCGGCTAGACGGCCTGGGGAGCGGCGACCCCTTGGATCCCGCCGTCCGGGCGTGGTGGAAAGCCAAGGCCGATGAGATCTATGCGGCCATCCCCGATTTCGGCGGCTTCCTGGTGAAGGCCAATTCCGAAGGCCAGACCGGCCCGCTGGACTACGGCCGCACCCATGCCGACGGGGCCAACATGCTCGCCGAGGCCTTGAAGCCCCACGGCGGCATCGTCATGTGGCGCGCCTTCGTATATAACCCCCAGAGCCCCGACCGGGCGAACCAGGCCATGGAGGAATTCCTCCCCCTGGACGGGGCCTTCGCAGACAACGTGATCATCCAGGTGAAGAACGGGCCGGTGGATTTCCAGCCCCGGGAGCCCTTCAGCCCGCTGTTCGGGAAAATGAAGAAGACTCCGCTCGCCATCGAACTCCAGATCACGCAGGAATACCTGGGCTTTTCCAACCACCTCGCCTATCACGGCACCACCTGGGAAGAATGCCTGAAGGCCGATACCTACCGCGACGGACCGGGCTGCCCCGTTTCCCACACGGTGAAAGCCATCGCCGGAGTCGCCAATACGGGCCAGGATCCGAACTTCTGCGGCTACGTGTTCGCCCAGGCCAACTGGTACGCTTTCGGGCGGCTCGCCTGGAATCCGGACCTGACGGCGGAGCAGATTGCCGACGAATGGGTCCGACAGACCTTCCTCAAGCCTGAGGGCCTGACGGATAAGCAGTTCGGGGACCGGTTCATCAAGCCCGTCAGCAAGATCCTGATGGAATCCCGCGAAGCCGTGGTGAACTATGAGATGCCCCTGGGGCTGCACCACCTGTTCGGCGGGACGCATTACGGCCCGGGTCCGTGGGAGATCCTCGGCCGCCCGGACTGGTGCCCACGCTACTACCACCAGGCCGACAGCGCCGGCATCGGCTTCGACCGGACGCGCAGCGGCTCCGGCAACGTGGACCAGTACAACGAGCCCCTCGCATCGACCTATAACTCCGTGGAAACCTGCCCGGAGAACCTCCTGCTGTGGTTCCATCACCTGCCGTGGGACCACCGGATGGCTTCCGGACGCACGCTGTGGGAAGAGATCTGCCTGCACTATGACGACGGCATCCAGGCCGTGGATGGTTTCGCGCAGACTTGGGAAGGGCTGAAGCCGTATGTCTCCCCGCAACTTTGGGAAGAGACGGCGGAGAAACTCGCCATCCAGGCCGCCGACGCCCGCTGGTGGCGCGACGCCTGCGTGGGCTATTTCCAGCGCGCCTCCGGACTTCCCCTCCCGTCGGGCGTCGAGCCGTTGGGAACGCCCATCGATTCGCTCATCTTCCGCACCGTCGCATCGGACGAGCTGGGCATGCCCATCCACGACGCGGAGCACCGGCCGGTGCTTCTGCCGCCGGACCGGCCATAGGATTATTTCACAGGGACTTCCTTATAAGGATCCACCCCGGCGAGTTCGCAGAGATAGAGGTAGATTAGGGCTATCCGCTGATTTGTTTGGATTTACGAAGAAGACTCCTTATATTTGAAGAAATGAACCGGGCGGGATGCGTCCGGGAGACGTTCCGAAAGGGCTGTGGCCGCGACTAGCGTTTGTCTGCGTTCAGGACGCGGCTTCCGAAGAGGACAGACCGGGAGGGAAGCGTGCAAGGACGGGGAATGGAAAGCGGGCTGTATTACGCTGGATAGGGATATCCAGGCAAGTCAGCCTGGCTGCCGTCCGAAGACAAGCACAGGGAGTTATCTTCCCTCCGCAAGGGGTCTTGTTCCTGATCCCCGGAAGATCGTTTCCGCAGGGCATTCCATCCAAAACATTTGTGAAGATTATGCGTTGATTCAATCGTTCAATCCTGAACTTCAACTCTGTCATTCTGAGCGTAGCGAAGAATCTGGTGACCACGCTGCTGGTCTGCGCTTTCGCTGCCTCCTGCTGAGAGCCTGAGCCGGTGGATCCGACGCCGGTAACTCCGGTTACGCCAGTCACTCCGGTAGATCCTACTCCGGAGAAGGACACCAAGGCTCCGGTCATTACGGTCTCTAAGAGTTCGGTAAACGTCATCGCCAGCCCTACCATCACTATCTCCAGCAATGAGTTGAAGATCGGGGAGGAGTCCGTCGCATCCTGGAAGGACGAAGTCTCCTCCACCTGCAAGGTAGAGTTGACGTTCACTCCGAAAGACGGCTCCGCCAAGACCGTCAACTCCTGAGACAAACTCTCCGAGGAAGGTAAACTCCAGCTCAAGGTTACCGACGAGGTCGGCAATGCCGCCACGGCGGAGATCACGCTCACGAGGTCCGACAGTGAGGCTCCGGTAATTGAGGTGAAGATTGCCGAGAAGAACGTTATCGCCGGAGTGACAGTATCCGTCAGGGAGAGTCAACTTCTTTTCGATGAAGATGTCGCCGCCAACTGGACCGATGATTATACCGCTGAATGTAAAGTAGAATTGACCTTCACGCCTGAGGGAGCCTCCCCGAAGGAGATCCTGTCGGGCGACCAACTCTCCGAGGCCGGAATCCTCTCCATCATGGTTACTGACGAGTTCAATAACAGCGCTACCGCAGAGATTACGCTCACGGCTGTGGCGGTAACCGGTCTGGAGAATCTCCAGAATCTTTCCTTGCAAGTTGATACTCCTGTCAATCTCCTCGAAGGCCTCACCATCGCTGAGGGCCTGACGCTCCAGAAGGTCGAAATCGAGCAGGACGGCGTCCGCACTGAAATCGCCGATCCGAAGTCTTACATTCCGGAGGTCCCTGGCACTATCAACATAATCCTGACCCTCGTTAAGCCAGACGAAAGTGCATTTGAGGTTTGGGTTGGGAACTTGTCCGTAAAAGCATTGATTTATAATTCACCCTCCATTTCCAATCTCAAGCCCGTCAGTATTCTTCCTATCATTGGACAGATTGAAGTAGGAGACAAAAAAGCATATGAACACATTGAACATCTAAGGGTTGCAGAAGCTACTAGAATTATAGATATGATGTGGGAATATGGTACAGGGAAACATTCTCCAGAAGAATACCAAGAATTAATGATGAGACTTAATACTGGTATGTTGAGAGAGACTCCAATTTGATGGGATAATTTTGAAACTGTTTGAGGAAGTTGGAATGATTGATTAGATCCGATGGGCCATGCATATAGAGAATACTATATTTTAAATACCCTAATAAAACATGCAAATTTTAAAGTAATTGACAATGCAAATCATCGAGAGAATTTATATAATTTATGTAAAACTGATCCAACAAAAATTAATATAATGTGACTTTCTGCATGAGCAGATGTAGACAAAAAACAATATGATGCATGGCACGAAGAAAAATGCAAAGAATATGATAAAGAA
The DNA here is from genome assembly GCA_002361625.1 of Bacteroidales bacterium UBA3289. Lineage (GTDB taxonomy): Bacteria > Bacteroidota > Bacteroidia > Bacteroidales > UBA932 > Cryptobacteroides. The sequence continues at coordinate 41,357 of DETL01000024.1, forward strand.
AAAAACCGAATTGTTTTTTGTTCATGATCAAATATTAGAAAGGGAGATGATTGGATACTTAAAAATAAAATATATCAAGAGGATTATTTAATCGATGAACACGGAGTTTATTGTGAATGGTCTCGCGCCCACAATAAAACTGACAATACGCTTGATAGGCATTTATTTCTAACGATTAGCACTGACAAAACTGGAGATATTGAGCAAACAAACGAAGATGAAGAATCGAGTAAATTTCCAGTATGATTCCATAATAAAGTTTTGTTTGCATGACGTGATTTTCCTTCTCGTTATTCACCAGACAAGAAAATTAGAGCAGATAATTGAAAATATCCCACATCATTTACCAACTATTTCAATGTCGCACTTACAGATTTATGCTTTCAAATGAAGGCAGATGTAGAAGATGCAGATGAAGTTTTAGATATAATTAGATCTACTGCCCTTACAGATTACATCAGATTTGATTTAAATGGAGACTGAGACACAAAAGACGAGATTGATGGTCAACCAGAGTCTCAACCTCTTCAACTAATCAATCCTGCCGGGGTCTTCAAGAAATACTGCGTGACAGCAGACATCCCCTCCAGCATCGGCGCAGAGGAAACCATCAACCTCACCAAAGAATGGTACAAGGGCCTCATCTTCGCTATCCCCGGCGCCGAGGTTAAAATCGACGGGCAGTGGATCGCCTACGACGCAAAGAACAAGGACCTCATCCTCGCCCAGAACCCGATGGACCTCGAGTGGAGACTGAACGGAGCTCTTCTTCGCAAATACGGCTACACTTCCGGCCAAACTCTTCAGGGCCAGATCCTCACGGTCGATGATCAGTGGAACGGTTTGAGGCTGGAAAAGGACTTTGCGGTGCAGGTGAAGTAGATCCTTCGGTCGCTTCGCTCCCTCAGGATGACAGAGGGAAACCTCATGATGAAATAAGCCCGGCGGAAGCCGGGATTATTGTTTTTGGCGCGTGGTCTTTTATACCAAGACGCCGGTACGCAGTAAGCCTCCGACAAAGTACCCTTG
>DETL01000015.1 GCA_002361625.1 Bacteroidales bacterium UBA3289
CCTGCGCCCTATCCCTGCGATTACCGCCGTCGAAACGACGTCCGCAGTCCTTGCATTTATACCGCTGGACACGGCCTCTCAGGCCATTGTGGACCACATTTGTGGACCCACAGAAAAAGCATTTTTTTAAGCATATCAGTAATGAACGCTGCAAAGATATGAATTTCAGACCATTACAACGATTCCATCACCCGAAATGTCTAATAACCCCAATTATATCTTAAATCCAACGAATAACGTAGAAAAAGAAAACGGACAAACTGCCGAAAAATGCAATTTGTCCGCTTTGGCTCCCCAGCTAGGACTTGAACCTAGGACCCTCTGATTAACAGTCAGATGCTCTAACCAACTGAGCTACTGAGGAATGTTTTCATCGTTTCCGATGCCCTTGTTTCGTTTCGGGATTGCAAAGGTACAACCTTTTTCTGAAACTCCAAACATTTTTGATGTTTTTTTCACTATCTTTGCATGTACAAATTCTAACGGAAACGGAACGATGGATATCGACCTCCTCGCAAAGATGGTCAAGGAAGCGATCTTGGACCACGATGCGGTCACCCTTCCGGGGGTGGGCTGTTTCGTGGCGGAGCTCATGCCATCCACTTTCTCGGACAAAGGCTATACGATCAATCCGCCGTACCGTCGTCTGTATTTCTCGCCAAGGCAGGGGACGGATACCCTTCTCCGGGACATGTATGTCGATGCCAACCGTGCCGACGGGGTGGATGCCCCGATGGCGGAGCGCATCCTAACGGAGTTCCTCGCGGAGATGAAAGAAATCCTCAAGGTGCGGAAGATGGTCCTCTTCCCGGGCCTGGGGCGCCTCCGGGCCACGCGCGAGAATCATTTCTTCTTCGTTGCCGACGAGGAACTGGACATCTGGCCGGAAGGGCTGGGACTTGCCCCGATCTCCCTGAAAACCCATGTGGAGACACCGGAAGAGGTCGCCTCTGCCGTCGCCGGCCTGGCCGAACTGATCATCGAACCTTCCCCGGAGCCCGCACCCGAGCCCGTTGCCGAGTCTGCTTCCGAACCGGCGCTGGAGCCTGAGCCCATATCGGAACCGGCTCCGGAACCGGAACCTGTTCCAGTGGTTGAGCCGGAGCCCGTATCCGAACCCGAGCCCGAACCCGCCCCTGAGCCGACGCTGGAGGTCCGGCATGAGCATGTTGTGACGCGTGCACGGGAGAGGGAATCCTTCCCGACATTCTGGAAGGTGCTTCTGATCGTGCTTGGCGCCCTGGTCGTCCTTCTTGCCATCTATGCCTTGGTGGGCCGGCTGGCTCCGGGTTGGGTGGACAAACTCCTCTATTCCCCCGAGGAACTTGAAATTCTCCGTTATTAATGCTAATTTTGCACCCGCAAAAGCAAGGTTAGCTGTATGAGTGAAGTCAAAAGAGAAGGTTACAAGTTCTGTCAGGACATCTGCATTCCCTGTTACGAAACGGATGCTTCTTTTTATCTGAAACCCGCCTCTTTCATGGACATGGCCCAGGAAATCGCCTATTGGGCCGCCCAGGAACTGGGTTTCGGCTATGACGACCTGCATGTCCACCATACGGCCTGGGTCCTTTCCCGGATGCATTTCCATTTTGCAAATCCTCCCAAGTGGCGTGACAACGTCACCCTATATACCTGGCACAAAGGCCCTTCCGGCCTGTTCTACCTCCGTGATTTCTATCTGAAGGACGGCGAAGGCAACCGTCTTGTGACCTGCACCAGCTCCTGGGTGGTCATCGACGAGCGTACGCGGCGCCTGGTCCGGCCCGAAGAAATGAACCACCTCCTGAGCGTGGACGGAGACGTGGACAGTGCCATCGCAGAGGAGGCCCCGAAGGTGATGATGCCCCGCGGCAGCGAGCCTGTTCCCGCCGGAGAGCATACGGTCGTCTATTCCGATGTGGATATCATCGGCCATACCAACAACGCCCGCTACATGGTGTGGGCGATGGATTGTCTCCCGTATGAGGTGGTTTCGGGCCGCCGCATCCGGGATGCCTATGTAAATTTCAACAAGGAGACCACCCCCGGTACCGTCGTGCAGCTTTACCGGCTGGAGACGGAAGAGGACGGGCGGATGGTCCAGTTCGTGGAAGGCCATGTGGACGGGAAGTCCGTCTTCTGCGTGAAACTCGTTTTCTGACACTATGCGAGAACTATTCCTCGGGCAAGGCGTTGCCCATTCCATCCTGCTGATCGCCCTGGTCATGGGCATCGGCATCTATCTCGGCCGATTCAAGGTGAAAGGGGTGTCCCTGGGATCCACCTGGATCCTGTTCGTCGGCATCCTGCTAAGCCATTTCGGTCTCCGGGCCGATCCGGAAATCCTGCATTTCGTGAAGGAATTCGGCCTGATCCTGTTCGTCTTTTCCATCGGTTTGCAGGTCGGCCCCGGCTTCTTCCATTCGTTCAAGTCCGGCGGCGTGAAGATGAATTTGCTGGCCGCGATGAATATCCTGCTGGCGGTCATCCTCACCTGGGCTATCTCCGCCATTTCGGGTGAGGACCTCAGGACCATGGTGGGTGTCATGTCCGGTGCCGTGACCAACACGCCCGGCCTCGGTGCCGCGCAACAGACCTTCATCGACGTGGCCGCCTCGGCCGGCGTGGACTCCGTCCAGGCCTCCCGGGCCGCTTCCGGCCTGGCTTCCGGCTATGCGGTGGCCTATCCGATCGGCGTCATCGGCGTGATCCTGGTCATCCTGCTGTTCAAGGCCATCTTCAAGATCGATCCTTCCCGGGAACTCGCTGACCTCCAGGCACATGAAGACAATTCCGGCCAGGCCCGGCGGATGCATGTCGCCGTGGAGAATCCGGCCATCTTCGGCAAGAAACTGTACGATATCCTGCATGAGTTCGAGGCCGATTTCGTCGTCTCCCGCATCATGAAAGGGAACGAAATCATCTTCCCGACCGGCGATACGGTCCTCAACGAGGGCGACAAGGTGCTGATCGTGACTTCGCAGGAGGAAGTGGACAAGATCCGCATCCTCTTTGGCCAGGAAGTGCCCATGCATGTTTCCGACTGGGTGGAAAAGGACCATCACCTGGTGGCCCGCCGCGTGTCGGTCACCAAATCCTCCCTGACGGGCAAGAAACTGAAAGACCTGCATTTCCGGAGTGTCTATGAGGTGAGTGTCACCCGTGTCATCCGCGCCGGGGTCCAGCTGGTCGCGAGCCCGGATCTGTACATCCAGATGGGCGATGGCCTGATTTGCGTAGGTACGGAGGAGCATATCGACCGCCTTGCCGAGAAAGTGGGCAATTCCAGCAGCTCCCTGGACAAACCGAACCTCGTCCCCATCTTCCTGGGCATCGTGGTGGGTATCATTTTCGGCTCGCTGCCGATCCGTTTCCCCGGCATTCCCCAGGCCATCAAGCTGGGCCTGGCGGGCGGACCGCTCATCATCGCCATCCTGCTGGGCCATTTCGGCCCCAAATACAAGGTGACGACCTACACGACCATGAGCGCCAACCTGATGATCCGCGAGATCGGCATCTCCCTGTTCCTGGCAGCCGTGGGTCTGGGGGCCGGCGAGAATTTCGTCAGTTCCATCGTGAACGGCGGTTACTGGTGGATCCTGTACGGAGCCCTCATCACCATCGTTCCGCTCAGCATCACCTTCCTGGTAGCCCGGGCTCTCTGTCACCTGAACTTTTACCAGATCTGCGGCCTCATCTCGGGTTCGACGACGAATCCCCCGGTGCTTGCCTTTGCGCAGGGTATGTACGGAAGTGATTATACCTCCGTTAATTATGCAACGGTTTATCCGTTGTCGATGTTCCTTCGCGTGCTGGTCGCCCAGTTGCTGATCCTGATCTCCTTCGCCTGATGTTCCCCGATCTCGTCTATCCGCTGGAACCCGCTCCGGTACTTCCCCGTCCGAGCGTGGACCATCCCGGGAATGCCGCGGTTTCCCCGGAGGAAATGCTGCCCCTGATCCATCCCAGCGGGCTGGTATATGGCCAGGCAACCCGTTCCTGGTGCCACAGCGGGGCGAAACCGCTGCATCCGGTGGTGCACCTGCATCTGATCGACCGGTACGGCCGGATCTATCTCCAGAAGCGTTCCATGACCAAGGACCTGCTCCCGGGCTATTGGGATACGGCCGTGGGTGGGCACATCACCTATGGAGAACTGGCGGCGGAAGCGCTCTATCGGGAAGCGGGGGAGGAAATCGGCCTGACGGCCTTCAATCCCGTCTTCGTGGACACCTGGGAGTGGGAGACCGAAAGGGACCGGGAGTTCATCTACATTTTCGCCTGTGTAGGCCATCCGGACCTCCATCCGGACAATGACGAAGTGACGGAGGGCCGCTGGTGGACCCAGGAGGAACTCACCGCCGCCATCGGAAAAGGCATCCTGACTCCCAACTTCGAGGCGGAATATGCCCGGATCCAGCCGCAGCTCCTGGCACTCCTGTAGGAAATCCCCCGAAAATTGCCTACCTTTACAAGGTTATGGCAATGGACATTGACAAATTCGTTCACGACCAGCTCTCCGTGTGGCCGGCCGTGGCGGCGAAATACCGGGCGCTCAAGAGCGTAGATACCCGGCAGATGGTGATCGGCGGCATCCTGGTGACCGTGCAGTCCAATCCGGGGCGCCTGCCCATCTTCGACCACGGTTGTCCGCTTTGCGAGGAGAACTATCTGGACCATCAGCATTTCCTTCCCTTCGAGGGCCGGAAAGGCCGCAAATACCGCGTCCTGGTCAACCGGGCACCCATCTTCCCGAACCATCTGGTGATTACCCGGGACATCCATGTCCCGCAGACCATCTGGCACCGGTATCCGGACATGCTGGACCTCTCCGTCCAGTTCCCGGATTATGTCGTCTTCTACAACAGTCCCTTCAGTGGTACCACGGTTCCCGGCCATGCGCATTTCCAGGCCTGTCCGAAAGGATACATGCCCATGGAGCGCATCGCCGACCGGCTCCTGCATGCTGTCGCCGAAAATGGGGGAGTGGTCCCGGAAGCCCATGCCGGGGACCTGTCCTTCGTCGCTTCGGTCCAGGATGCCCAACTTTTCCATTACAAGCATTTTACGCGGGGAGTATTCCTCCTGAGGGCCCGGACGTCCAAGTCCATGGCCAAGATGTTCTACCGTCTGCTGGACTGCTGCGACCTCGTGGGTGGGGAGACGGAGCCCCGGTTCAACGCCCTGACATTCTACAGCGAGGGCGAGTATCGGGCCGTCGTCGCCTGCCGCGCCCTCCATCGGCCGCATCACTATTATGCGGAGGGGGAAGACCATTTCGCCATCAGCCCCGGAGCCGCGGACATGGCCGGCTTCTTCGTGATACCGGAAGTTTCCGATTATGAGCGGATTACTCCGGAAATCCTGACGGATATCCTCCAGGAGATCTCCCTGTCCGAAAAGCAGGAGGAACGGCTCCTCTGGCGCCTCGTACGCACCCAGCCCCGGATTGAAGTGGGGATTCTGTCCGGTCCGGAAATCACTTTCGAAATCATCTCCGACGGTGCCGGACCCCAGAAGGTCTCCTATCGGGAAGGGAAGATCGACTATAACGGAGCCCTCTATGATGAACTCGTTTTCGAGGCGCCTACCATCTCCACCCTGTTCGCCGAGCCTTCCTTCATCCTGTACGGGGTGACCATCGGCGTGGATTTCCATTGGCAGCGCCAGCAGGACCAGCAGTTTGCCGGGACGCTCAAGTTCATCGTGGACGAAGGGAAAGTGGTGGCGGTCAATGTCATCGGCGTGGAGGACTATCTCCTGAGCGTGATTTCGTCGGAGATGAAGGCGACGGCTTCGCCGGAGTTCCTGAAGGCCCATGCGGTCATCTCCCGTTCCTGGGTGATGGCCCAGATCGCCCATCGGCGGGCCGGGAAGGCCGTTTCCGTCCCGTATCAGTTTGACAATGTTCCTTCCCTCGTCACTTGGCTGGACGGGACGCATACTTCCCCGGAGGCCCCTTCCGGAGAGATCGTCAAGTGGTTCGACCACGAGGACCATCGCCGTTTCGATGTCTGTGCCGACGACCATTGCCAGCGCTACCAGGGGCTTACCCTCGCCATCGGCGAAAACGTCCGGGCCGCCATCGACGAAACCTGGGGCCAGGTCCTTCGCTGCGAGGGCGAACTGGTGGACGCCCGCTTCTACAAATGCTGCGGCGGGAAGACCGAGCGCTTCTCCACCGCCTGGGCCGATGTGGACTACCCCTATCTCACGGTCCATGAGGACCCTTGGTGCGATACGCACGACAAGGCGATCCTGGGACAGGTGCTCAATGACTACGATCTGGAAACGGAAGATTTCCATGACTGGACCGTCCGCTACGGCCGGAAGGAACTGGCGGCCCTCATCACCCGGAAATCCGGTGTCGATATCGGCGACCTCGTGAACCTGGAACCGCTGGAACGGGGCGGCTCCGGGCGGATCAAGCTCCTTCGCATCACAGGGACCGAACGCACGATCACCATCGGCAAAGAACTCCTTATCAGACGTTTCCTTTCGGAATCCCACTTATACAGCTCCTGGTTCGACGTGGAGATGACTCCGGACGAAGTCATCCTCCACGGGCACGGCTGGGGGCACGGCGTTGGCCTGTGCCAGATCGGGGCTGCAGTGATGGCCGCTTCCGGCAAGACCTACCGTGAAATCCTTTCCTTCTATTATCCCGGAACCACCCTCGAACCATGAAAGCACGATCCCCCTGGCTGTGGGTGCCTACCCTCTACTTCGCGGAAGGCCTGCCGTATTTCATCGTAAACACCATCTCGGTCATCATCCTCAAGGACCTGGGCATGGACAACAGCACGCTGGCGCTCCTGACGAGCCTGATCGGCCTTCCCTGGCTGGTCAAGCCCCTCTGGAGCCCATTCGTGGATATCTTCAAGAGCAAGCGCTGGTGGATCGTGACGATGCAGCTGTGCATGGCCGTCACGGTCGCCGTCCTGGCATTGACGCTTCCGGCGAAATCGCCTTTTACCTGGACACTGATCCTGTTCACGATCACGGGCTTTGCCTCGGCCTCGCATGACATTGCGGCCGACGGATTCTACATGATCGGCCTGGACCAGCGGCGGCAGTCGGCCTTCGTGGGCATCCGGAACACCTTTTACCGGATCGCCATGGTCTTCGGACAGGGCGTACTGGTGGTGATCGCCGGCCTTCTGGAGAAGCGCACCGGGGCCGTGTCCCGTGCCTGGTCGGTCACCCTCCTCGGAACCTCCATCCTCCTGGCCCTGGTGACGGCCTATCATGCCTTCGTGCTGCCCCGTCCCGCGGAAGACGCCACGGCCGGCCGCAAGACGGCCCGGGAGATCTTCCGGGAGTTCGGAGAAGCGTTCGGCACTTTCTTTACGAAACCGGGCATCGTCCTGACCCTGTGCTTCCTCTTGCTCTACCGTCTTCCGGAGGCGTTTTCGGTGAAACTCCTGTATCCGTTCTTCAGCGATTCCCTGGCAGACGGCGGCTTGGGGATGGACAAGGCGGCCTTCGGCATGGTCTATGGGACGGCGGGCGTCATCGCCCTGCTCGCCGGCGGAATCCTGGGAGGATGGCACATTTCCTGGCGGGGACTCCGCCGCTGCCTGTTTCCCATGGCTCTCAGCCTGGCCCTGCCCTGTGTCGTGTACCTGATCATGGCCCTCACGCAACCCTCGTCCGTATGGACGGTAGGCGCCTATGTCGTGCTGGACCAGTTCGGCTATGGGTACGGATTCACGGCCTACACGGTGTATATGATGCGGTTTGCCGACGGCCCGCTCAAGACCTCCCACTATGCCATCTGCACGGGCTTCATGGCCCTGTCCATGCTGCTCCCGGGCGCCGTGGCAGGATATCTGCAAGAATCTCTCGGGTATGTGGGCTTTTATGTCATGGTGATGGTCTGCTGCCTTGCCACCGTCGCTGTCACCCTCGCCGCCCGCCGCTCCCTTCCGGCCGATGCGTAATCCGGAACTGATTGACCGACAGACCGATATGGAAAGTGCTTTATGTATTTTGACGCAAAGCGATTTAAGGAAATGATTGACAGCAAACAACTTAGGAAATACGCGCTGGGCGTGCTCCTGCTTCTGGGAATTACTGCCCAGGCACAGGTATATACCGGTATCGATATGCTGGAGCGCTATGGGTTCGAAGAGCTCCAGGGGAAGCGCGTGGGATTGGTGACGAATCCTTCCGGGGTGGACCGGAACCTGCGTTCCACCATCGATGTCCTTTTCGAGGCGCCCGGGGTCGATCTGGTCGCCCTTTACGGGCCTGAGCACGGGGTGCGGGGGGATGCCTATGCGGGTGACCATGTGGCCAGCGGGAAAGACCCGAAGACGGGCCTTCCGGTCTATTCGCTCTATGGGAGCACCCGGAAACCTACGCCGCAGATGCTCAAGGGCGTCGATGTCATGGTCTATGATATCCAGGATGTCGGAACGCGCTCCTATACTTTCATTTCCACCCTGGGACTCGTGATGCGTGCCTGCGCCGAGCAGGACATCGAAGTCATGGTCCTGGACCGACCGAATCCCCTCGGCGGCCTCAAGGTCGAGGGTTCCTATGTGGAGCCGGGCTTCCATTCCTTCGTCAGCGAGTTCCGGATCCCGTATGTCTATGGGCTCACGGTAGGGGAGTTGGCCTCCCTCATCAACGAGGAGGGGCTCAACTGCGGGGTCGATGGAAAGGAACCGCCCCTCAAGTGCCGCCTGACCGTCATCCCGATGCGGGGTTGGGAACGCTGGATGCTGTACCGGGATACCGGACTTCCGTGGATCCTTCCTTCCCCGAACATCCCCTCGATGGAATCCGCCATCGGCTATCCTTCCGCCGGCATCGCCGGGGAATTCGGTTATCTGAGCATCGGCGTGGGATATACCATCCCGTTCCAGACTTTCGCGGCTCCCTGGATCGATGCCGATAAGCTCAAGGAGCGGCTGGACAGTTATCACCTTCCCGGCGTCGCTTTCCGGACCATCCACTACAAACCCATCTCCGGAAGCGCTCCGGACCTGCAGCACGGCGTCCAGTTCTTCTATACGGACTATGAAGCCGCAGAGATTACGCTGACCCAGTTTTATGTCATGCAGGCCCTTCAGGAGCTGTATCCTTCCCGCAATCCGTATAAGACCCTGAAGAAAACCAGGATGCTGGATATCGTTTGTGGCACGGATTATGTGAGAAGGGAATTCGGAAAGCGGTTGAAAGTCGAAGATATCCGCTCCCGGTGGATGCAGGATGTGGACGCTTTCAAGAAACTTTCCGAAAATTATTACTTATATCGCTAACTTTAAAAACGACAAAGCTATGAGAAGGATGATCAACTCCGTTGCCGCACTCTTCATCACGATGGCGATGATCGCGGCCCCTGAGGCACTTGCCCAGACCCGCCGTTCCGGCGGTTCCTCCACTGCATCCCGGTCGTCCTCCGCTCAGACTACGACCCGTGGATCTTCTTATGGCAGAGCTTCCGCTACTGCCGCACCTTCCCGTTCCGCCTCCATGCAGACCCAGACGAGCCGTTCTTCCGGCTCTTCCAGCAGAGGCGCAGCCACCACGAGCCGTTCTACCGGCAGCTCCTCCGTGAGCCGCTCTTCCGGCGTCTCCAGCACTCGCTCCGCGAGCAGCATGAGCCAGAACACCCGGACCAACCGGTCCACCGGCAGCAGCTCCACCGTGAGCCGCAGCACCGGTTCCACCACCACCCGTTCCGCGAGCGGCGTGGACCAGAACACCCGGACCAACCGGTCCACCGGCAGCTCCAGCTCC
>DETL01000021.1 GCA_002361625.1 Bacteroidales bacterium UBA3289
GATGCGGGGACGCGGAAAGAAAAAGGGCACGAGCCCTTTCTCCATAGCGTTACGTCACAATCTCGTATTCATCGACACCAGGGAGGAGTGCGATGCCGGTTTCTTCGAGGTGAATCTGTCCGGCTGAGTCGATGAAGCGCACAGTGAAGACTTTTCCTTCGAGCCGCTTCGCCTGTCAGTCCATTCCGCCGGTCCTCCTGATTTATGATTTCGAGTTTCCGGGCGACAATTTCATAGATTACCTGTTCGTTGCCATTGCCGTCCACGTACCTGTTGCATTTGAGACGGCCGTGGACGTGGACAATAGAGCCACAGGTGATAGAGTCGAGGTTGCAGATTCCCGGTCCGGAAAATGAAAGGGTCAGTCAACCTTTTCAAGGATCTCAACCATTTCACGCGGCGTGATGACGAACGGTTTCCGGGGAAAATGCCTCGTGTTTCCCGTAACCAAGTACGCATCCTCCTTGCTCATCTTGACCTCATAGAAAACGATGTCCTTGGGGTCGGAGAAGGTTTCGTCAACGACCTTGGTACGGTCGAGGTTCAAGCCATGATCAAGAAACACCTGCAAGGCATGGTCAATGTCGGTCGGATCCAAATGGAACTTTTCCCGGGACAGTACATCGCGGTATTCCCGGATGATTTCGTCGTTAAAGACTGGAGTGATGTCTCCGGAATAAACATGGGCAATGACGACGAGGGGAGGGGTTGCCAGGTTTGTCGATATCAGCGCGGAAACAAGGACATTGGTGTCGATGACCGCAAATAGTTTACTGTCCATTTCGGGATGCCGCTATCTCCGTGTTAATATCCTCCAAGCTCATGTCCCCCGCACCGGAAGCCAGCGCCACCTCTCTCATTCTTTGAAAAGCCTCCCAGCCTTTCTGTCTCGTCTCGATCTCCGAATCGGCCTTGATCTCGAACGGAATCCGGCGCTCGCGGACGACAGCCTTCATGAACAGGCTGAAGGCCGCACTGTTGCTGAGTCCGAACTGGTCGCAAAGGACATCGAAGTTCCTCTTCAGTTGCTCATCTACTCTGATTGTTATGGATGTCATGCGTCAATCGTTTTCATTTGTATTGCAAATATAATGCAAAATTAATTACAAACAAAACAATCCAGCCCAGAAGAACTCCGGTCTATGGGAATTAGTATAAGCCAACTAAGGGTGGTAGCCTGCTAGCTCTGTACGCATCAGGTACGTACACGATTCAACGTTGCAGAGAGTGAAATGGAGTCGAACTTTTACCGTAAATACAGGTGTAAAATAGGAGTAAAAATAGATGTCATTCAACGGCTATAGGAAGATGAATTCTGGTGAAGTCGTCATTCTTCTTCATTTGAAACAGATTCTTTCTACACCTCTCTCCGCTCATTTTGAAATGTGTTGTAGTTGCTGATTCTTGAAACTTCGGGACACGAGACCATTTGCACACTTCGGGGAAAGTTACGAACTCTGTATTATGAGGCGGCAAATAGTGAACGCACTGCGTTCACAATTGAATTGGACACAATATACCGGACCTTGATTCAAATCACAGACGCAGACAAGAGAGAGTACTATGAACTGGCAGCGGCCAACAACGGCTGGACCGCCCGTGAGTTGGAACGGCAAAAGAACTCATAGCCGACCAGGATGAGTAGACCTGTTTTATGATCAAAACCGTCCGAACTGGATCCCCTGATACACTGTCTGCCATTGGTTAATCCCGTCATCTATTTTTTGCACGGAACCGTACTGCTTATAATCGGAAGCGATAATGACTTCAACACGATAACCCCGCGGCATAAGGTTCAGATTGGCGGGCATTGTGAAAGGGACTAACCAGCACTGGCTCTCTTCATCATATTCCCAATTAGCACCAGGCATTTTCCGAACTAAGACTTCTTCGATGGTCTTATATTCTTCCGTCAAGAACTCTTCCCCGGAGTTCTCCACTCTTATCCTGTATCCCCAGTTCCGGAAATGCTCCGGGAAGTGTGGCCCCGTGTCGATTTCCCAGATAATCATGGAATAACAAGTTCCGCCATCCCTATGAACTCCTTGACCGACCAAAACCTCTGGCACAATCGGATCATAATAGGCGGGGTTACATCCCGAGAGTATCGAAACGGCAAAAAGGGAGATGGCCAATGATTGAAAAAACCTAAACCGAAGCATAATATACAAGAATCAATTATCTTCCACAGATGAAAACACAAAGTTGCGGGAAACATTTCCGCACAAATAAATAAACCAAGACGCAGAATGCGACGGTGAATATAGCTGTCAACAAAAACACGGTTGCTTCACTTAAATGAAACGGAAGCAAGACAAGTAATGCTTGTCTGATGTTAGAAAGGGCAACAGAGTGTGTAACATAGACGAAGAAAGTGCTATCGGATAACAATGAGATAGTCCTTGCGTGCGATTCAAGAGGAAGCGCGACCAAAAGGTTTGCAAAAGCGACAGCCTCCACGATACACCACGTTGGTTTCAGTATTATGAAAGATTCGCTTTGCCGAATGAGAATCATCGGTACCAAAAGGAGTGACGATATCAACCATGATGATGTCTTCCACCTTGAAAAGGTTTCGTTCAAGTCTCTTCCTCTGATTGAGAGATAAGCACCTGCCGTATAGAAGAACACACAGGTTATCCCGATGCAGTGAAATGGTGGCCAAAGCTGCAGAAGGTACAGGATAAGTAACGCTATCAGGACGATCTTCCCTCCTTTGCGAAGCGTCCAATGAAGAAAGGGAGATAGTAAGTTAACCAACATTAAATCCCTGACAAACCAAAGTACTCGATGAAAGGGATGGGCGGAGATCATCCGGTACCCCAGCGGATGACTGTTTTCCGTCACAATTGAATCCCACCACATACTTATTCCGCCATGATCGGAAAACCACTGACCGACCGGAATCCATCCTTCGTCTGCGCATAGAGAAAGGCGGCATTGATGGAAATAGACGTATGCGATATAAAGCGTTGTCCAAATTAAATACGGAATCAGCAGTGTATGGACCCGCCGATACATCTTCTTCATCCATTCATCCCAGTTCCATCTCTCCAGCCCCCGGAAGAACAAGTACCCGGAAATCAGAAAGAACATTGGGACAGCTATTGCAGGAATAACATCCGCAAACATTACTCGAATCCATTCTCCACCATGCACAAACGGCCTATTGCCTGAGTGGATGAATACCACCATTACGGCAAGGGGGAAACGGAGTCTTCTGATAAGTATGGAATCAGTGGATGACATACCAGCAACCTGTCGATAGCCAATTCCTCAGATACGGAATCCTGTCCAAGCCCAGCCTTAACCTCACGGGGCTGAGCCCGAACTTGGCTTTATAGTGAGGATTGACGAGCCAGAGAGTCCGGTCCAAAACAACGTAACTTGCCATCCGGCAAAGGATTTCAAATGTCTCCACAGTCATCCGTGAGCGTCGTATGTCCATCAACTCTAATATATGCTGCTCTGGTTCCCTGAACAGGCGGAGAACGCCCCGATATACCAGCATCGGCAGTAGATGGATCCACGGGAGGACTCTGACTCCCTTCCGGACGCAGGTCTGCTGGTGGCCGCCGAACGGCATCTGCCAGGCAGGAAAGGCCAGGAATGCAACACCCTCAGGAGCCAGGAATGTATGAATCCGTTCCAGAAAACGTCCCTTGTCTTCCGGCGCAATATGCTCTATCACATCGTGGACAAGTATTACGTCAAATGCTTTGTCCTGTTTGGGAAAATCAAAGAAATCCGCACAGAAGAAACTACCTTCAGCGCCATTCATCCGGAAATAGTTCCGCGCATTTTCAATCTTCTTCTCGGAAAAGTCAACTCCTGTCACCTCGCAGCCAATCAGCGCAAAGGGCAAAAGATTCCCCCCTTCGCCACATCCCACTTCCAAAACACGAGTACCATCGGCAACGGGTATGTATTGGCGGATATAATCGACGTAGAAAGCCGTCGATGTCTCCACCAATTCGTCGAAGTATTGATGCCGGTCCTGGTATCTGTTTCCCATCAGGCCTGTTTTCCTATTAGACTGACCGGATGGGTAAATACTGCGTGCCTTAGAATGTCAGTCGTACGCCAAACGGTACAGCAAATTCGACGGGTTGAACCTGTCTGATTGTCTGAACGCCACCTCCGGTATCGAAATAATATCGAACCTGCGGCTCTACATACAGGCCCATCCAAGGGGTAAGATTATACTGAACCCCGATGCCTACACCCGCAGACCACTGAACAGGAGCTTTTAACTGCAATGTGTTCTGATAAGTGTAGGCCACTCCGTTGTGGTGCTCACTGTTCAGGATTCCGGCAACCGGAATCTCCATCTTGCCGAAAGCAGATGCATTCAGGTTCAGATTGCCCTTTGACCAGACCGTATAGGATAGACCGAGAGGGACACCCAGATAATGGATGGTCTGCTGATTCTTGATATACAACGTATCTCGGCCAATGGAATGAGTAGAACGTAACCGAGTATATTCCAGACCTGTCAGTACGCTCCAGCGGTCATTCAAGCCGATATTGGCGCTGAGGCCCAGCGTAAACGGCTTTTCATATTCGGCCTTCTCTTCTACAGGCTTCGGATTCGGATCCATTACGTCCGGTACTGCCAGCCTTTCCGCAATATGGAGGAGCGAGTTGTAGTAAGCGAGCGAATCGCCGGTGCTGTAATGGCCTTCCATGGACTGTACTGCCGTGAGGAAGTCATCCCAAGAGGAGACCCTCGTGTCCGGAGCCAGGATGTAGGACGATGCTTGTGCCAGGATACCGGAACCCATCACAATCGGGCTGCTTCCGGCAATAGCGCTGGGCAGTGCCGAAATGGAAGGCAGAAGTCCAAGGATATTCTTACGCGCCGTTGTTCTGGTTTCGGCCAGCAGTGGCTGGTTGAACTCTGCCGCCTGTCGCTCTTGCTTTCTGATCCTGAATTTCTGTCCGGATGCTCTGAGTGAAACGGACGGGATAGAAAGAGGACGAATGTCAATAGGAGCCAGCCTCTCGCGTATTATGGAAGAATCGGTCTTCGTCAGCGTTGTATCATTGGCGCTGATTGCTGCCATTTGGGGACTCTCTATCAAGGAAGGAGTCTCGGGAGCCGACAACGAATCCACCGGCAGTACCACATGGACACTGTCTTCGGCGGGCGTCATGGCCACAGGACCATTCTGTCCCGGCATGGACTCCGTCTCTTTATGCAGCAGGAGTGGAGTGACAATCAGGGCTATCAAGGCAAGGAGTGCCAGCCAATACCGTTTCAACTCCTTCTGTAGTACCTGTCTTGCCCTGAAAAGATTGGATGAGGATGACTTCTCTCCGATATGCAGCAGCGCCCCGATTTCCTTATGCGAAAGCCCCTCCAGAACGGACAGGCGGAACACCTTCCCATACTGTTCCGGCAGGCGTTCAATCAGTGCCACCAAATCATCGTACGGCGGGACGGGATACATGGTCTCTTCCGGGACATCCTCTATGTCGATGTCTTCCTCCGGATGTGTGAAATGCTGGCTCTCCTTGAGATAATCAATAGCAAGGTTCTTCACGATGACCCCCATCCAGGCTTCCAGCTTTTCCGGATTCCTAAGTTGGCCGATAGAGGACAAGATTACAACAAAAGCGTCATGCAACAGGTCTTCCGCCACCTCCTGGGAATCCACATAGTGCCGACATATCCCCATAAGTTTGCCGGAATAGCCCCGATAGAGGGCCTCCGCCGATGCGGGGTCCCCACGTTTGCAGCCATCCACGAGTTGTCGCTTGTCCATATAGTTCGCGGCTTATTCTATATAAAGACCGCAAAAGGGTAAAATACTGCGTGGAAGAACCATAATTATTCCTTACCGAATTGATGAACCAGTCTCCACGCGGTCGGGATCCCCGAAGGTGATTCTGTTTTTGATAGCGTGGCTGCATTTGCGGCAAAAGGGAGATGTACTCGATGTACATGTCTCGCTTGTACATCGACATGCGCGCCTCGCGGCGATTTCCCGTACAAGTCTCCAGAATTCCAGCCGATATCGGCACAATCCGCGAGACTTGTACATAGAATCATCGTTCCACGGACGTTTCCCTGCACAAGCCAGACTTTACGATGAGCGCACGATGACCGCACGAGGTCCGCACCACCCTCCTACCGCCCGTACAGGTCCATCGGCAGGACCCATACGAACAGTGGTCACATGAGACCTGCGGAGTTATTATTTTCGTGACAATACTGCACGATCACTTGCCGATCAGCTTCAGGAACCGCTGGGCGTTCATCTGCTCGTTGGTGATGTAATCGCCATCATGGAAGACCGCATAGGTCGTGATGGGCGTGGGAGCATTCTGCGCTTCCTCCCTGCTTTGCAAATGAATGGCCTTGAAAGGGATGCCATTCTCCTGGGCAACAGCGTCGATAATAGGAATGTACTTGCCGTTGAACGGACATTGACTGGTGTAGAACAGCACATAGCCGGGCTCGTCGATGCGTGGATGCCGAGCGCAATCCTTGAACCTGGGGGCGACGGCATCCTTTGCGAAAGGCATGTACCACAACTGGATTCCGTTATCGGCCTGGTCGCAGACGGAAAACCCCTTATGCTTCAGAAACCGGGGATCGGACAGGAACGGCTTCTTTTTAGCCGATGACAGGATGCAAAGCCCTTTTTTCCCCTGGGCTACGCTGTCCTTGATGCAAGCATCCAGCAAATCGTTCGAATACCCGTGCCCCTTGAAGGAACCGGAGACCCAGAGGCAGTCGATGTACATGTATCCATCGGCCAGGATGGGATTCCAGGCATTCTCGGCGGGAATGTACTCGATGAAGCACTTGCCGCGTTCCACGCTCTTGAGGAACACGAGCCCGTCATCAAAACGCTTGGAAAGCCAGTCCTTCTTGGAAGCAACCTGCACATCGTTATTATTGGAAATGGCGCAGCAGATATGCTCCTTTTCCAGATTCTCTTTCGTTACCCTGATGTATTCCATGACTTGACAAATGCTGAATTTACCAGATAAAAGGAAGGACTCTGTACTTTACCCTCTCTTTATACCCGGCATATCCCTCCAGCCCTTCTTCAAGCACTTTCTCCTCATTCCTGATGCGCTTGGCAATGACGGGAATATAACCCAGCATAATCACGAATGAGATGGGTGAGGCCAGTACCAGAGGCATCGCCAGGAAAAGGACCGTGGTGGCCATATACATCGGGTGCCTGACAATGCCATAAAGCCCCGTGTCGATCACCTTCTGATTCTCCTGGACCTCGATGGTCCGGGACAGGTAAGTATTCTCCCGAAGCACTTCCGCATACAAGAGATAAGCCCCCAGAAATACCCCTGCAGCTACCCATACGACCCAATCCGGCAAGATCCACCAACCCAAGCGCCAGTTCAACCCGGCCACCACAAAGGCGGCAATAAAAAGCAGTCCGCTCACCTTCACGACGGTCTTTTGTTCCGTCTCTTGTTCCTTCGCGTTGAGACGCTTCCGTAACAGATCGGGATTCTTGGCCATCATCACAAGCCCGCCCACAAACATCGGCACGAAAAGGATACCCATCAGCAACCAGCCTTGCCAATAGTGAAAAGACCCGGCCGGGAGAAAGATGAGGATTCCCAGGACAATCACGCCCAGAAAGAGTTTTGCCAGCGCCTGTATCAGCAATCCTTTATCCATAGTCACGATTTGATCGATGTAAAGATAAGTCAATTGGCCGAAAAGAAAAAGGACAATTATTCTTCGGCACCGGAAAAATACACACCGCACCCCCTGCATTATTCCAGGAGCCTGCGGAAGGCAGTCTTGTAAGCAGCTATTAATCAGGCGCTTCCGATGGAATATCCCGCAGGCCGGTAGGGCCCGCCTCTTGCCAAGGCACTTATCAGAGCCTCTTCGATACACCGCCGGTAAACTTATTTCAGGACGACACCCCCTACCAGCCCCCTATCAGCCCGCTTCCCTACCCGAACGGGTACAACGAAAAGAGACAGCCTCTTCTGAGACTGTCTCTTGTGCGGTAGGTGAGAGTCGAACTCACACACCCCAACGGGCACTACCCCCTCAAAGTAGCGTGTCTACCATTTCACCACTACCGCAAATGGATTGGGAATGCAAAGTTAACGCAAAAAAGTGAAAGTGCAAATTATTTTTCAACTTTCTTGTGTTTGCGATGATTCCACAGGCCATAGACTTCACTCACGTTGCCGGCAGTGATGAAGGCCTTGATGTCGTGGGCCTTGATGTAGTTCATGACGCTGGAGAACTCGTCGGTGGTGAGGAGGGACTGGATTTCGGTGTGCGGATCGCCTTTGTAGCCACCGCGGACGTCGTAGATGGTGCAGCCGCGGGAAAGGGTGTCCACGATGTAGGAGCGGATCTGCTCGCTCTGGTCCGAGACGATGCAGATGCGTTTGCGCCGGTTCACGCTGGCCATGAAGTAGTCCAGGGCAAGGCCGTTCATCCAGGTGCCCACGAGGCCGATGACGACCATCCGGAACGGATTGATGGCGAAGGCCGTGCAGCAGATGATGGCCCCGGCGACGGTCACGGAGACGCCGATGTCGAAATGCAGGTACTTGTTCACGATCTTCGCAAGGATGTCCAGTCCGCCGGTGGAGGCGTTGATGCTGAAGAGGATGGTCTGCGAGATGCTCACCACCAGGACGAAGACGATGAGGTCCAGCAGCGGGTCGCCCATCACGGAGTTCAGCCCCGGTTCGATGAGCTTCTCATACGGGCACACCCACGCCCAAAAATCCAGCAGCGGTCCCAGGATCATGGCCGTATAGACGGTCTTGGCCCCGAATTCCGAATCGATCAGGAGCCATGCCAGCAAAAGCAGGATGGCATTGATCGCCGTGACGACCCAGGAAACCTTGACCGTGATGCCCGCCAGGCCCAGGACGTTGGCGATCACGATGGACAGGCCGGAGATGGATCCCAGCACGAGTTTGCCCGGCATCATGAAATAATAGACAGCTGCGGCGGCGATGGTCATGCCCACGGTCATAATGATGAGTTCCTTCCAGAACTTCCAGGTTCCCAGGTAGCGGAGAATGTCTTTCATCTGTGGTTAGTGTTTGTGCCCATAAAGTTATGGATTATTCTCCAAACTTGGTTCTCATTTTCCGGATTATTGCTATTTTTGTGCAAACACTGAACAAATGAAAGAATACATCCAACAGAACCGGGAGCGCTTTTTCGAGGAACTTTTCTCCCTCCTCCGCATCCCTTCCATCAGCGCCAAGCCCGAATACAAGCCCGACATGTACCGTTGCGCCCGCCGCCTGACGGAACTCCTGACCGCCGCCGGGGCCGACAAGGCCGCTGTCTATGAGACCACCGGCAATCCGGTCGTCTTCGGGTCCAAGACCATCCCCGGAGCGAAGAAGACCGTCCTCGTGTACGGCCACTACGACGTCCAGCCCCCGGAGCCGCTGGAGAAATGGCGCACGGATCCCTTCCAGCCCGTCATCGCCAAGGATCCCGCCACGGGCGAAGAAGCCATCTACGCCCGCGGGGCCAATGACGACAAGGGCCAGCTGTTCATGCACCTGAAAGCGTTCGAATACCTGCTTAGGAAAGGCCTCCTCAGGCACAACGTGAAATTCATCTTCGAGGGGGAAGAGGAAGTGGGCAGTCCCTCCCTCGCCGCCTGGGCCCAGGACCACAAGGACCTCCTGAAGGCCGATATCATCCTCGTCTCCGACACCACGATGATCTCCGAAAAAGTCCCGTCCATCAACTGCGGCATGCGCGGCCTGTCCTACCTGGAAGTCACCGTCACCGGCCCGAACAAGGACCTCCACTCCGGCCACTACGGCGGCGCCGTCGCCAATCCGATCAACACCCTCTGCGCGATGATCGCCAGTCTCCACGATGCCGACGGCCGCGTCACCGTGCCCGGGTTCTATGACGATGTCGTGGAACTGTCGGCCGAAGACCGCGCCATGCTGGCCCGCGCCCCCTTCGACATGGACGAGTACAAAGCCTTCCTGGACATCAACGAAGTCAAGGGTGAAAAGGGCTATACGACCCTGGAGCGCGTGGGAATCCGTCCCTGCCTGGACGTCTGCGGCATCTGGGGCGGCTATACCGGAAAGGGTGCGAAGACCGTCCTCCCCTCCACGGCCCATGCGAAAATCTCCATGCGCCTGGTCCCCAACCAGACATCGGCCCGGATCACGGAGCTGTTCGAAAAACACTTCCGGGCCATCTGCCCGCCCTATGCGAAGGTCGATGTCACCCCCTGCGAAGGCGGCAACGGCTTCCTGATCCCCATCACCTCGGACGGCTACAAGGCTGCATCCAAGGCCATGACGGAGGTTTATGGCATCGAGCCGGTTCCGTCCCGCGGAGGCGGATCCATCGCCGTCCTGGCGGACCTGCAGCAGATCCTGGGGATCGACCCGCTGCTGATGGGATTCGGTCTGGAACGCGACACGATCCACTCTCCCAACGAGAGTTACCTGCTGCGGCAACTCTTCGCCGGGATGGAATCCATCGCGCTGTTCTACCAGTATTACTAGAGCAGGTCGGCGATCTGCTGCTCCATCTGCTCAGGAGCGACCGTGGGCTCGAAGCGGGCGACGACGTTGCCCTTCCGGTCCACGAGGAACTTCGTGAAATTCCACTTGATGTCCGGGTTGGAAGCGTACTCCGGATCCTGGGAGGAGAGCATCTTGTCCATGAACTGGGCGGTCTCCCCTTCCCCGAAGCCGGCGAAAGGCTTCTCGGCATAGAGCCACTGGAACACCGGATGGGCATTCTCGCCGTTGACGTCGCACTTGTCCATCAGCGGGAATGTCACGCCGTGGTTCAGGCGGCAGAATTCGGCGATCTCCTCGTTGGAGCCGGGCTCCTGGTGACCGAACTGATCGCAGGGGAAACCGATCACGACAAGTCCCTGGTCCTTGTACTTCTGGTACAGGGCCTCCAGGCCGTCATACTGAGGGGTGAAACCACACTTGGAGGCGGTATTCGCAATCAGGAGCACCTTCCCGGCATAGTCGGAGAAAGCGACCTCTTCGCCCTTGTTGGACAGGGCGGTCATTTCATAAAGCTTGCTCATGGGCTTGTTGTTGCAGGAGAGGAAGGCAGCGGCCACGGCCACCAGGGTCAGGATTCGTTTCATATACCGCTGATTTTCGCAAAGATACGAATTATTGGATTATCCCCGCCCGACTACTCCGGGAGGAACGAAACTGCAGCACCGCCGCCGGGAGCGAGGCGCAAGGGAAGCGTGTCCTCACACGTGACGGACCGGGTGGAGATTTCATAAGCGGTGGGATTTGACTCCCAATGTGCATCGGGCGCGTCGCCATAAATGGTGGCCGTATAGCGGACCCCGGGTTTCAGGAAGGTGAGGGGCTGCTCGATCACCCGGGCCGATTCATCCGTCGTAGCACCCAGGAAGAAACGGTCACCTGCACGGCGGACGATGGAAATCCACTCGCCCACTTCACCCTGCAGGGCTTCGGAGGCGTCGCAGTCGGCCTCGAAATCCCGGAAGAACTGGAAGGCGGGATGCCCCTCGTAGTTCTCCAGCAGGTCGCAGGCCATCTGCATCGGGGAGTACAGGACCACCCAGTTCGCGATCTGTTTCGCCAGGGTGGTATGCTCGCGGCACTCCGTAGCCGGCTGTCCCCAGGTGCGGAGCTGCGGACGACCCTTCGTGCAGGTGTACAGGATATCGAACACGCCCGGCGTATAGTCCACCGGACCACCCAGCAGCCGGGTGTAGGGCAGCGTCACCGTATGGGACGGCGGATTTCCGGGCCCCCAGCCGTTGTATTCCATTCCGCGGACGCATTCCCGGGTCATGAAATTGGGCCAGGTACGGCGCAGGCCGCTGGCCTTGATGACCTCGTGCCCATCGACCATGATCTGCCGCTGGGCGGCTTCCTCCACCACTTTCTGGAAATGCCGGACGCCGGTCTGGCCGTGACGCGGGGCGCCGCCAGCCAGGCCACCACCCGCGTAGCCGGTCTTCATCGCATGGATGCCCAGCGAAGCATCCCAGTCCAACGCCCGCTCCAGCTGCTCCTCGAAACGGAGGTAGTTTCCGCCGGTCTCGTTGTGCGTAATCAGGTAAATCCCCTTCTCACGGGCATAAGCGGCCACTTTTTCCACGTCATAGTCCGGGGCCGCCCGGGTGAAATCGAAGTCCGGAAGGGCGTCCGAATTCCGCCAGGCGTCATTCCAGCCCTCGAACAGGACACCCTGGATATTGTTGGCGGCAGCAAAGTCGATATACCGCATCGCATTCTCGGTCGTGGCGCCGTGCCCTTCCCCGCCCCAGGATTCCACGCCCAGGTGCAGGCTCCACCAGACGCCGATGTATTTCATCGGCTTGATCCAGGAGACATCGTCGATCGCACAGGGTTCGTTCAGGTTCAGGACCAGGGAAGAGTTCACGAGGCCCACCGCGGAACGGGTGATCTGGACGGACCGCCAAGGGGTCGAAAAGTTCCCGGGAACGACCGCTTTGACCTCCGGGCTCTCTTCCATCGGCGCGCCCCGCCGACGGCGCACCTGCTTCATCGGCGCCAGGGCGGCATGATAGGTCAAACCCTCCTCGCGAAGCAGCACCATCTCCGGGAAATCCACGATGGCCGCCTCATGGACAGCCGCATACAGGGAATCGGAGAACTTCAGCGTAAGCGGCGTATTGGCGTCCTTCAGTTCCGACAGCGGCATCTTGCGGTACAGATGCTCGTAGGAATTGAAGTCGCCGGGGATGGACCAGGAGGTCGCATCGGAAGCGAAGGCGAACTGGGTCCGTTCCCGGACAATCCGGAGGGTATCCTGCGGAACCGCATACCGGTAACGGAAGCCCAGGCCGTCGTCAAAGACCCGGAATTCCAGGTCCAGGCCCACGCCGGCATCGTTTTTCAGATGCAGGACCAGCTCCTGATGGCGGTCCTCCACTTCCTTGTTCTCCCCCCAGGGCTGGTGCCAGGTTTCCTGCACGGAACGCACCTGGGACGACTTCAGGGAAAAGCCCCGGTCCAGGACCGCATCGTCCGACAGCAAGCCCAGCAGGGACGGTTCCAGGAACGGTTGTCCATCCACGTCCACGCAGTAGGACGGGATACCGGCCTCATCCAGGCCGAACCGGACGGCGATGCGGCCGTCGGGAGAAGTGACGGAGGTTTTCGGAGCACAGGCCGCGGTCAGAAGGACCAGGGCCGCAAGAACGGTCTTTCTCATTTTTCTCTGAAAATTTGCGGTCCGGGGCCCGGCCAAAGGCCCCGGACCTGTCCTTACCCCAAAAAACTAACTACACGCTAAGGAAAGGACAAAATATACACGAACTAACCAATCGTTCAAGGTCTGTAATCCACCACCAGGGCGGACTGGGGGGCGACCCGGGTCGCATCCGAAACGGTCACCCGCTCCCCGGTCAGGACGTTCACGCCCTCGCCCAGGCCTTCCGACATTTCGCGGAAGCGGGTCCAGGGCACGGTGACCTCCTCGTCGGAGTTGTTGATGAACACGAACACCGTCTCCCGGCCGTCATACCGGAAATAGCCGTAGGTATTCTTCTCGGGAATGAAATGCAGCGTCCTGCCGTTCTGCACGGCCGATGAGCCCTTGCGCCACTGGAACAGGGTGCGGACATAATCGTGGAGGTCCGCCGCATGGGCCCAGGTGCTGTCGGCGGCAGCCTTCGCGCGGCCCTCTTCCGTGAAGAGGTCCACCGGATCGCCGGCCCATCCGCCCGGGAAATCCATCCGGAGGCGACCGTCGTCCCGGCGGGGATTGCCCGTCACGAACATCAGTTCGTCGCCGTAGAACATCTGCGGGATGCCGCGCAGGGTGGCCAGCAGGGTGAAGGCGATCTTCATCCGGCGGGGATCGTGCCCGAAGGTATCGCCGATGCGGGCGATGTCATGGTTGGACAGGAAAATCATCATGTGGGAGAGGTCGTGGTACACGAAGTCGTGCGACAGGGCGTTGTAAATGCCGGAGATATCGGCTCCGCGGCGTCCGCGCCCCGGCATCCCCTGCGGCTGTTCCCGTCCCGGGATCGGAGCCGTCAGCGCATTGGAGATGGCCCCTTGCAGCGGGAAGTCCATGATGGACGGAAGATAGGAATTGAACCCGTCGGTATTGGGATTGTCCTTCTGCCAATAGGCCACGTAGTCGGGATTGGCCTGCCAGTTCTCGCCCACGATGTTGAAGTCCGGGAACTCGTCCGTCACGGCCTTCGCCCATTGCGACATGGGCACTTTCTCGTTGTAGAACCAGGTGTCCACCCGGAATCCATCCAGGCCGGAATACTCGATCCACCACACGGCCCACTGCTGGAAGTACTTGAGCATGTACGGGTTGTCCAGGTTCATATCCGGCATCGACGGGACGAACCACCCTTCTTCCATGACGGCACGGTCGGCCTTCGAGGCATTCGGGTCCAGGGCCAGGCCCATCTGGTGGTTGGAGTTCACGTAGGGGTCGTTCATGTGGACCCAGTCCTTGAAAGGAAGGTCCTTCATCCACCAGTGCTCGGTGCTGGAGTGGTTCGTGACCACGTCCATGATGATCTTGATTCCCTTTTCGTGGGCCTTCCCCACCATCTCCCGGTACAGTTCGTTGGATCCGTAGCGCGGGTCGATGTGGTAATAGTCGGAGCAGGCATAGCCGTGGTAGGAGCCGCGCGGGGCGTTGTCCTCCAACAGCGGCGTACTCCACAGGGCCGTCGCCCCCAGGTCGGCGATATAGTCCAGATGGTCGATCACCCCCTGCAGGTCACCGCCGTGCCGGCCCATCGGGGACTCCCGGCGCGCCTTCTCGGCCGTATCCGGCGTGGAATCGTTGGACGGATCACCGTTGGCGAACCGGTCGGGGACGATGAGGTAGATCAGGTCGGCCGTCGTGAAGCTCTTTCGGTCGGCGGAACCCTTTTCCCGGGCGGCGATGACATAGGGGCGACGGATTTCCTCGTTCCCCTTCTTGAACACGAGCGTATAGGTTCCGGGTTTGGCTTTCGCGGTCACGTCCACATCGACAAACAGGTAATTCGGGCTGTCGGCCTGATGGACGGCCTTGATTTTCACCCCCTTGCCACCCTCGATGGCCACGGAGTACGCCCCGATCCCCTCCCCGTTCACGAGGAGCTGGAGGTCGGTTTTCATCCCGGTCCACCAGGACAGGGGTTCCACGCGGGTCACTTCACCCGCCCAGGCAGCGACGGCCAGGCACAGGCCGGCCAGCGCAGTCAGACACTTTCTCATAAGTTCCAGATTTTATACCCGTAACCGGGGATGGATTCCTTTTCGCCGAGTTTGGAAGCGACCTTCGAAAGATTCACGCCCACAGCGGAAGCGGTCGTATTCACGGCGATGACGCTCTTGGGATAGGCGACGATGACCAGGCCGTCCAGGCCGTAGATCTTCACCGCCCCGCTGCGGTCCACCTTCGAGAGGGACTGCATGGCTTCCCGGTAAGACTTCGTAAGGGTGGCATCGGCATTCCAATCCATCGTCATGGTGTTGAAGAAGTTGATGACCTTGTCGTACCCGGTTTCCTGGGAGCCGTAGATCATGGCGGAGCCGTTCAGGGCCGCCATCAGCACATAAGCCGCCAGGGCGCCTTCCTTGGACTTGAACTGGGAAGCCGGCGCCGCCTCGGTGGCGTCATCGTGGTTCGTCACGAAATGGAGCTTGGTCTTGGGCGCCGGGGCCGCATTCTGGTCTTCCTTGTACCAGGAGGCGAAATCGGAGGCCTTGCCCGCGTTGAAGAGCGTCCGCATCCGGGACTTCATGGCCCGGTCGAAGATGATGTCGAACCCGTCGTCGAACATCCGTTCGAAATCGGACTCCGCGAGCATGATGAAACCGGGCTTGAGGGCCTTCAGGCGGCCGATCGCCTCTTTCCAGAAATCGTCCCGGACCCCATGGGCATAGTCGCAGCGGTACCCGTCGATGTCCAGGGTCTTCACCCAGTACTCGAGGACGTCCTCCATGGCGGCCCAGAGTTCCTTGTTGGAATAATCCAGCTGCGCGACGTCTTTCCATTCGCCGTCCTTGGTGGGCCAGGCGATGGAACCGTCGGCCTTGTGCTCATACCACGCGGGATGGTCCTTGATCCAGGCGTTGTCCCAGGCGGTATGGTTCGCCACCCAGTCGAACATCACCTTCATGCCCTTGGCATGGGCCGCATCCACCAGGGACTTGAGTTCGGCCAGGGTTCCGTAATCCGGGTTCACCCCCTTGAAATCCTTCACACAGTACGGCGAGCCGATCGCCTTCTCTTTCCCTTCGGGATAGACCGGCATCAGGTACAGGATCTCCGTCCCGAGGGCCTGGATATCGTCCAGGCGGGCTTCCACCTTCTGGAAGGCGCCCGAAGAGCCGTACATTTTCAGGTTCACCTGATAGATCTGCCAATTGTCCCGGGCGGTAGCCGGCAGGGACAGCAGTTCGGTCGGGGCGTTTGCCAAGTCCTCCGTATGGATGACAGGCAGCGTCTGGGGCTTCCCGCATCCGCAGGCGGCGAGGATGAGAAGGGCCGCCGAAAGCAACAAGGTCTTTTTCATATCCATGGTTTTTCTGGCAGGCCGGGGTCCGGTCAGGGGCCCCGGCCCGAAATGACATTATTCAACCACCGTCACGTTGTCGGCCGTGAAGTGGAAATAGAAGTCACGGGTGATGGTCTGGCCCTTCAGCACGTCGAAGTTCTCCAGCTGAACGCCGTTACCGCCATTGTTCAGGATGAAGTTCGCCGTGTTGCCGAAGGCCGAGGCCGGGACCTCGAAGTACTTGTAGGTCACTCCGCCGATCTCCTCCGTACCGGCAGGCGCAGCGCCCGGCCAGCCGCCGAAGATCTCGGACGTGCCCCAGACATACAGGGCGATCTCGTCCCAACCCGTCTCGTCGATCACATACACGCGGGTGGCAGGCTCCGTGGTCTTGCACGCGGAGTTCTCGATCTCCAGGAACAGGTCCTCGCCGAGAACCACGGACATGGCGTCGAACTGGGATCCCTCGCCGTTGTTGAAGATGAGGTTCTCCGTCTTGCCGGAGGCATCGGCAGCCACGTCATAGGTATAGACGGGCTGTCCGCACCAGGTCCCGATCTTGGTACCGGCGGCACCGGCCCAGCCGCCGAACACCTCGGCGTCGCCCCAGGCATAGAGATTCAGCGTCTCCCAGCCCTGCTTGTTCACCACATAGATGGTGGAAGCTTCGCCGCGGGGATTGCCCTGCACCGGGTCCACATAGTAGTTGGCGTTGATGTTGAGGAACATCTCCTCCTCCGGCACGGTGATGGCGAAGTCAGCGAGCTGCTTGCCGCCGCCGTTGTTGTTGAAGATCAGGTTCAGGGCCTTGCCCGCCATCTCGGCCGGAAGGCCGAACACGGTATAGGTCACGCCCTTGACCTCCTCGGTGCCCACCGGCGCCGCGCCCGGCCAGCCGCCGAAGGCCTCGGCGTCGCCCCAGGCATACAGGGTGATGGCATCCCAGTCGGTCTTGTTGTTCACCAGGATCCTGATGTCCGGGTTCCGCGGGTCGATGACCGTACCGGTCACGGCGCCGTCCACGAGTTCCACCCGGATGAACTGCTCCGCCGCCAGGGTCAGGCTGATGTCGCCGGTCTGTCCGCCGTCGCCGTTGAAGATCAGGTTCTCCGCACGGCCCAGCGCATCGGCCACGTTGTAA
This sequence comes from Bacteroidales bacterium UBA3289, assembly GCA_002361625.1. Lineage (GTDB taxonomy): Bacteria > Bacteroidota > Bacteroidia > Bacteroidales > UBA932 > Cryptobacteroides. The sequence goes on from DETL01000021.1 coordinate 17,650, forward strand.
ACCTTGTAGTTCACGGTGCCGATCTTCACGGTGTTCTCCGCCGGGGCAAGGCCCGGCCAGCCGCCGCAAAGCTCCTTGTCACCCCACATGTAGAGGTTCAGGGTCTCCCAGCCGGTGAGGTCCTGCACATAGACCACGACGGGATCCTTGGTCTCCTCCACCGGAGGCTCCGAGGGGACGTCGCCGCCGGAAGGCAGCGTGACCGGATCGCCGGCCTTCACGATGATGACCGTGGTCGTCTCCGGGTTCAGGAAGAGGTCGTACGTGCCGTCCTCGGTCACCTTGATGTTGGCACCGTCCTGCGCCACGACGAAAGGCTCGCCGAACGCCGTGAAGGCGCCGCCCATGTTCACGCCCCAGTCGGCATCCTTGCGGAACTTGAACTCGTCGGAAGCAGTGAGCGCGAGGCCCAGGCAGGCATGCCAGGTACCGTCGGTCACCATGGGCTCGTCGGCGCCCCAGGAGTTGCCCGTGGAGGCGATGGAGCCGATGACGCCCCAAGGACTGGTCTCGGTCATGGCCTTGCGCGGATCGGAAGAGCCGCCCTCGACCGGATTCTCGGCCTCGGACACACCGTCGGCTGTCACGAGGAAGAAGTAATCCTTCACGCCGTCCTCGAACTTGACGTTGTAGTCCGCGAGCTGGGTGCCGCCGTTATTGTTGTTGAAGATGAGGTTCTGGCCCAGGCCGAAGATCTCGTCCCCATACTCGAAGTACTTGTACTCCTGGCCCTTCGCGGTCCAGGAACCGGCCACCTGGGCACCCGGCCAGTCACCGCCGAAGTTGTTCACGTCACCCCACTGGTACAGGGCGATGGCATCCCAGCCGGTCTGGTCGATGATGTACACGCGCACGCCCTCATGTTCGGGCAGGACGATCTCGTCCGGATTCTCCGGCGGGGCGAAGTACTTGGCCCACTTGTCCACATAGACATTGGCCCAGTCCCCGACGCCGATATTGAGCTTGTGCTCGACGTCCTCGTTCTTGGGACCGCGCTCGATTCCCTGCTGGACGCTGTAGAAGGTGAAACCGTCCGCGAGGGTCTTTCTGCCCTGGAAGCGGGAAGGATCCAGGTAAACGCCCCACTTGGAGGTGATTACCTCGGAATGGATCATCAGGTAGTCCGGATTGCCGATGGCGGCCTCGCCGCCGTTGAACGCACCGATGATGTAGATCTCCTCGTCCTGGGTGGATGCCTGCGGCATGATGCCCTCCACGAGGATCATGTTGCTCCGGGTGTCGAAGGCCCGCGACTCGTGCGCGAACTCGATGGGTTCCTGCGTGGCGCAGGCCGCGCCGAGAAGGCCCAGGACCGGAATCGACAGATAGGATATGATTCGTTTCATGATCGTTATTCGGCTACATAGTTAGGATTCTGCACGAGGCCGGGGTTCACGGTGAGGGCGGCCTCCGGAAGCGGGAACCACTCGTACTTGCGGTCGCGCTTGGCGGGATAGGAATCGTCACCCTCGCCACGGCCGAAGAACCACCACTGGCCCTGGGTGAACTTGTCGAAGCGGCGCAGGTCGGTGCGGCGGCGACGGCCCTCGCACAGAAATTCCTTGCCCCATTCGTTGAGCATCCAGTCCATGTCGAAGGCGTCGAAGCCCGGACCCGGCTCATTCTGGACGGTGGACCAGTCGGAGGCCTTGAAGTAGCGCTTGCGCACCTGGTTCACGAGGTCCTTCGCACCGGCGGAGTCACCGCTGCGGAGCTTGCACTCGGCGAGCATGTAATAGACCTCGGCCAGACGGAATTCCACCTCGTCGATGTCGCGGAAATCCACGCCGCACACATCCGGAAGGATCGGGTAACGGAGCATCCGGTAACCGGAGTTGGTCTCGCCCCAGTGCGGGGACATCACGGTCGCGAGGTCGCGGCCCTTGTTCTGGAAGGTACCCACCTGGTCCACGTACACGAGGTCCTGGCCTTCGCGGTCAGCATCGGCCGGCAGGGCCACGCCCGTGTAGTAGTCTTTCTGGGGACCCATCAGGAAGAGACCTTCCCAGTTGCCGTTCTCGTCGGCATGATAGGGCTTCTTGCGGATGTCACGGTTGTCGAAGCGGTCGTACACGGCACCCAGTTTGTCGCCATAGTCGAACAGGAAGGACTTGCCGCCCGTGTCGGTACCGCCGGTCGGCAGGACCGTACCGGAGTTGTCATGGGACGGGGCGATGATGACGCAGTTCCAGCGGCCCTGGTCATTGTTGGAGCCCAGGATGGAAAGCGGATCGCCGAAGGCGTTGTACGGGAGGAACGTGACGTCGCGGCAGTTGTAGGCGTTGCCATGGGACTTGCCGTACTCGGAAGCGAGGGCGAAGATGACCTCGGGGCAGTTTACGTTGTCGATCTCGTAGATATCCCGGTAGTCGTCGGCCAGCGCATAGGTTCCATAGGCGCCGTTGATGATTTCCTGGCAGATGGAGGCGGCCTCGCTGTAGTGGTTCTCCTTCACGAACACCTCGGCGTTGAAGAGCAGGCGGGCCTTGATCATCCGGTTCGTCGCCTGGTTCATCCGGTTCACGTTGTTCTTCGGAAGGCCGGCAAGGCTCTCGTCCAGTTCATCGATCATGAACTGCCAGATCTTCTTGCAGGAGGTGTCGAAGTCGGGATCCGCCGTGGGCGGGACGTCGGAGGTCACCTCGGTGTTGAGCGGCAGGGCACCGCCCCAGACCTCGAAGAGGTTGTAGTAGCACCAGGCGCGGAGGGTCCGCATCTCGTCGATGTACTGGGCGGCCTTTTCATCGGACACGCCGATGGCCTCGAGGTCCATCGTCTGCAGGTCGTTGATGATACTGTTGCACTCGCCGATGGCGCCCCAGGTGTTGTTCCAGGCGCTCTGGATGATGGAGGACTGGGAAGTCCAGGTGTGGGAGGAGAGGACGAACTTCTCGGCGTTGTCCCATCCCCAGGTACCGCCGTTCCACACACGCCAGGCGATCTGGTCGGCGGAGAACTCGTTCAGGTAGAAGAAATACTCGCCGAAAGAGCCTTCCGCCGTGTAGTACACGGAGGCGATGGCGCCCTTGACGCTGCTTTCATTCTGGTAGAAGTTGTCGGCTTCAATCCGGTTGAAGGCCTGCTCGGTGAGGTCGAAGCATGCGGTCAGGCTGAGGGCGGCCGCTGCCAGTGCGATGGTATTGAATATCTTTTTCATGTCGCTCGCTGTTTAGAAGGTGACCGTAGCGCCCAAGGTGACGACGCGGGTTTCCGGGTAGCCGGTGCCGTTGTCCACGCCCGGAGTCAGGCCGTTGGTGGAAAGGAGGGCCGGATCGGTGCCCGTATAGCCGGTGATGGTGTAGAGGTCCGTCGCGGTCAGGAACACGCGGAGGCTGCGGATGATCTCGCTCTTCGGGGTCAGGGTGTAACCCAGGGAGACGTTCTGGATCTTCATGAAGTCGCCGTGCTCCAGGAAGTAGGAGGTGACGACGCCGCCGTACTCGCGGACATCCTTGTCGCGGGTGTAGGCCGTGCGGAAGACATTGGCATTGCCGGAGCTCTGGAGATTGCCGGCGCGCCGGTTGTTGTAGATCATGTGGCCGAAGGCGCCGTTCATGAAGATGCTCAGGTCGAAGTTCTTGTAGCGGAACGTATTGTTCCAGGACAGGAAGAGCTTCGGGATGGTGTTGCCGATGTAGCGCTTGAAGGCGGCATTGGCGGAAGCGGCGGTGATGACATTGCCGTCGTTGTCATAGACCATCATGTCACCGTACTCGTTCACGCCGGCGGCCTCATAGCCGTACAGGGTGCCGATGCGGCTGCCCTCGGTGTAGCGATAGTAGTAGGAAGTCTGGCCCAGTCCGCCGGTGCCCAGCATGTCGATGTAGGAGGCGCCGTAGATCTGGTTGGACAGGGTGCGGATCTTGGAATAGCCCGTGGAGGCGTTGATTCCGGAAGTCCAGCTGAAATTCTTCTTCATGATGATGTCACCGTCCAGGGAGAGTTCGGCACCCAGGTTCTGGGTCTCGCCCACGTTCACGAGGATGGAGCTGTGGATGAACGGCGGCTGCGGAGCCGTGTAGTTGTACAGCAGGTCCGGGCTGCGGCGGTCGTAGAGGTCCAGGCTACCGCGCAGGCGGTTGTTGAACAGGACGAAGTCGATACCGGCGTTCACCGCGACGAGCTTCTCCCAGCGGAGGTCCGGATTGGCGTTGGTGGCCGGGCGGTAGCCCTTCACCCATTCGCCGTCCATATAGTACTGGCCATGGCTGCCGTACGTCGGGCGGGACACGTTGGAACCGCCGCGGCGGCCGGTGACGCCGTAAGAGACACGGGGCTTGAGGCTGGTGATCCAGCGGGCGCCCTGCATGAAGTCCATATTGGCCATTTCCCACGCGATGGAGGCGGCCGGGAAGTTACCCCACTTGTTGTTGACACCGAAGTTGGTGGCACCCTCGTGACGGAGGGACAGGGAGGCGAAAATGGTGTTGTTCCAGTTGTAGTTCACGCGGCCCAGGAGGGCGATGACCTTGGACAGGGACTTGCCGGAGCCCATGCTCGTCTGGGCGGGATTCTCGGTACGGGCGGTACCGGCCCCGATGTCGTTCCAGAGGATGGAGTCATAGGTGAAGCCGCGGTTGGTCATGTTCATGCTCTCCGAGTTGAAATCCTGGTAGGAGTAGCCGGCCACGGCGTTGAGGTGATGCTCCCCGCTTTGGAAGGAGTAGTTGAACAGCCACTCGAGCTGGTTGCGCCAGTTCTTGGAATAGCTCAGGGAAGCGGTGCCCTCATAGCCGTTCCAGTACTTGTCGTGGGACTCGATGGGCGTGTAGTTGTTGGACTTGTAGTCGTTGTAGTCCAGGGAGTACGTGACCGTGGAACTGAGGTTGTGGACATCGGTCTTGATGAAGTTCGCCTTCAGGGACACGGCGCCGGTGGTGTACAGGCGCTGGCCGTTCGCGGTCTTGTTGAGCATGGCCTCCACGGGGTTCGTGGCATTGGTCGGGGCGGTAGGCTGGTAGTAGGAACCGTCCTCGTTGTAGATCGGGAACGTAGGGTTGATCGTGAGGGCGGTGCCGAAGGAACCGTCATTACCGTACTCCTCGTTCACGCGGCGGGCGTTCAGGCTGATGTTCAGCTGGAGGATGTCCTTGATGAGGCGCTGCTCCACGGCGGCGCGGGCGCCGAATTCCTCACGGGCGTCCACGAGGTCCACACCGAGGGAGTTCTTGTAGCTCACGGAAGCGTTGTAGGAGCCCTTGGCGGTGCTGCCGTCCACGCCGACATAGTGGCTGTGGCCGTAGGAGAAATCGCGGAGGAGGGCGTTGTACCAGTCGGTCCGGGCACCGTAGTCGGTACCGCGGCGGGAACGCACCCACTCTTCCGGAGTCAGGACGGCGATGGGATCCTTGACGAAGTTCACGTTGAAGGCGCCGTCATAGGTGACGTGGGCAGTACCGGCTTCGTCCTTCGAACCCTTCTTCGTGGTCACGAGGATGACGCCGTTCGCACCGGCCGTACCGTAGATGGAGGCGGAAGCCGCATCCTTCAGGACGGTCATGGACTCGATGTCCTGCGGGGCCAGGGAGCGGATTTCGCCGCCCGGGACGCCGTCGATCACCACGAGCGGGCCGTTGCCGGCCTGCAGGGAGGTGGCGCCGCGAATCTGGTAGTCGGAACCGGAGTTTGGGTTGGAGCCCTGGCTCGTGACGACATTGAGGCCGGCGACCTTACCGGTGAGCATCGTCATGGGGTTGTTCGTAGTACCGCGGAAGAAGTCCTTGCTGTCCACCTGGACGATGGACGCGGAGACCTCCTTCTTGGAGAGGGTACCGTAGCCGATGATGACCACCTCGTCCAGGAACTCCGTATCCTCGGCAAGGAGGATGCGGGCCGGGACCTCGGAGGCCTTGAAAACTTGCGTGGCATAGCCGATGCAGCTGATCTCGACGATCGCATCGGCATCCGGGACGCGGAGCATGAAGTCTCCGTCCAGACCGGTCGTCGTACCGTTCGTCGTGCCTTGCTGCAAGACGGTAGCGCCGATGACCGGGCCCTGTGCGTCCTCTACCACACCTTTGACCAGGTATCCGCCCTGGGCGGACACCACACCCACTGCGAGTAGCAGGAGGGCGATCACGGAAAGAATCCTTTTCATGGGGTTGGCAGTTGGTTATTTTGGGTTACAGTTGTCAGTGTACCGCAAAATTACCCGGTCTTTCGCGCGCGGCCGAATTAAATAAGGAAAATATAATTCTAAAACTTTTTAATACATTGACTCTCAGCATATTGTCGTATGTGCCGAGGGAGAAAAATATAACGCTTGTATTGGCCTTACCGAAGGCCGATCTTCATGATTTCGGCCTCGAAGAGCTCGTTCTCCACCCAGGACTTGTTCTTCACCCGGGTCTTGTAGGTGTTGATGGTGTGGACGGAGTAGTCCAGGAACTTCGCGATGCGGTCCGTCTCCGTGATGCCGAGACGGATCAGGGCGAAAATACGCATCTCCGGAGTCAGTCCTCCGGCCGGATAACGCTGCTCCGCTTCCGGGAACAGGGCGTTGTAATCATTGACGAAGGTCGGGAAGATCTTGAGGAAGGTCGCATCGAAGGAGGCATACATCTCGTCCCGTTCCTTGTCAATGGTGGATTCCTTCAGCGAACGCCGGAGCTCGTCGTACTGCCGGGTGACGATCATCCGGTCCACGGTCTTGTAGAGCTGCGCCATCTTGTCGATGAACTCGGCATTGATGTAGAAGGAGTTGCCGATGTATTCGGACTTGATCTCATTGGCCTCCGCCAGCTGGGCATTGGCCGTTTCCAGCTGCGCATTCGCGGCCTCCAGCTGGGCATTGCGCTCCCCGATGGTCTTCCGGGCCTCGTGCAGGCGGCGGTTCTGCCGGCGGATGAACCACAGGGCCGCGATGGCGGCGAGGATGACCAGGATGGCCAGGATGACGCTCAGGACCAAGCCATTGCGTTCCCGTTGCAGCGTATCGTAATGGTTCTTTTCCACGATGGGCAGGACCGCACCGACTTCCAGCTTCCGGAGCCGGGCATTGTAGAAATTCGCATCGTCGAAGGACTCGTGGACATACCGCGAAGGACGGTCCACCTCCCCCTGCAGGGACAGGTATTCCGCCAGCATCCGAAGGGCCGTCGTCTCCTTGGTGGAGGACTGCAGGTCGCAGATGGCCGACTCGCACAGGGCCTCCACCGCTTCGTCCTCCCGCCCCTGGCAGTGGAGCATCCAGCCCAGCGAAGAGGCATAGATGGCGCGGGAATGCAGGTCCAGGGTCTTGTCCGACAGCAGCCGGCGATAGGCCTCGATACCCTCGTCGAAACGGGTCTCCTCCATCAGGAGATTGGCGTTGTAGCGGTACCAGAGCGGGGAATCCGGCGGAACCGTCTCCATGATCTTCCGGGTGTAAGCCTCGGCCGTCCGCGTGTATTGGCTCCAGTAAGGCTCCGTCTGGGAGTAGCCACGGGCCGAATAGTTCAGTTTCACCTGCATCCGGTAGTACTCCAGCAATCCCTTCGGAGAGGCCCCCTCCACGGAAAGGCCGTCCAGCATGTCGAACGCCTCCTTGTACAGGCCGGCGGAAATCAGGCAGAAAACCGTGGCGCACCCGGCCTCCACCCGGCTGTCCGGGCTCTCCAGCCGGGCCGCCAGTTCGCCCATCCGGGTGGCATAGGCGAAGGCCGAATCGTACTTGTAGCTCTTGTATTCCTCGAACAGCGTACGCGTGGTTCCGTACCGGTCCATATCGTCCAGGGCGCTCCGCAGGGACCCGCGAAGGCGCGCAATCCGCTCCTCTTTCTGCGCATCGTACTCCCCTTTCCGCTCCAGCTCCGCATCCAGCTCATCCAGCCAGCGCTCCGGCTCCTGCCCCCACAGGGGGAAGGCCAGGGTCAGCAGGAGAGCCATATGGAACCATCTTTTCATCTTTTCGCAAGCTAATGATTATCGGGTCCGTCAAAGTCGCACGGCGGTCTTCCGGCCGTCGTAACGGACCGTGACGGGATCGCCTGCCGGGAGGCGGACGGAGAAGGTCCGTTCCGACAGCATGCCGGGGAAGACACCCTTGCGCGGAGCGATTTCCAGGGTCCGCGAGGCATCGTCCCAGATCAGGTCGGTCGTGGCGTACTCTCCCTTTTCGTATCCATATCCGTCGCCAGCGTCTTCATACAGCGTGAAACGACCGTCCGCCCCCGGATAAACCACGATGTCCAGGTTGTCCCAGGGCTTCTCCGAGGAGTACTGCACGTCGGGTCCCAGCGGAAGGATCGCACCGGCCCGCACGAAGACGGGGATCTCGGAGATGGAGTACTCCCGCGAGAAATCCCGGCCGCCTTCGAGCCGTTCCCCGGTATGGTAGTCATACCAGTCCGTCCCTTCCGGCAGATAGGTGGAGAACGGTGCGACGGTCTTTCCGGTCAGGGCGGACTTGCCGTCGGTCAGGACCGGATCGGTCACCGGATGGACCAGGATGGACGGGCCGAAGAGATACTCGTCGCTGAGGGCGAGCGCCTGCCGGTCCTTCGCGAAATCCATCACCAGCGGACGCATGATCATCCCGTCCTCCAAAACGGTCGCCCCGGCCAGGGAATAGATGTAGGGCAGGAGGCGGTACCGGAGCCGGATGGCCCGGAGCTGCTCGTCGTAGGCCCATTCGCCCGGCCCCCCGAACCGGTAGATCTCGGTCGTCAGCGGACCGGAGGTATGGTTTCGCATCACCGGAACGAACACGCTCCACTGCATCCAGCGCACCTGCAGCTCCTGCAGGGCCGGATTGGCGGTGCCGCCTTCGTAGAACCAGTTGAAGAAACCGCCGATGTCGGTGTTCCAATAGGGAATGCCGCACAGCACGTAGTCCAGGCCGGAAGGAATCTGGCGCTTCAGGACGTCCCAGGTAGCGGTCACGTCCCCGCTCCAGCTGAAGGTCGCGTATCGCTGGATGCCGAAGGCGGCGCTGCGCGTCATCTGCACGGCCCGCTTGGCATACCCCTCGGCCCGGTAATGGTCATAGATGCCCTGGTTCGTCACGATCGGGAACGCATTCTTCACGCTCCGCCAGGTGCCGTCGACGGTCCGGTAGTCGTCGTCGGCCTTGGTCTCGTCGAAGTGGTCCGGTTCCGTGGAGTCGCTCCAGAGGGCGTCCACGCCCTGGTCCACCAGGCCTTTCAGGTACTTCCAGTAGATTTCACGGGCTTCTTCGTTGAAAGGGTCATAGACTTTCGCACCGCCTTCAAGGGGCCAGGTCTTGAACGGCAACAGGGCGCCGATCGCTTCCAACTCCTTATACTGGGGCGTGTCGGGGCCGAAGTCCGGCCAGATGGAGATCGCCAGGTGCGCGTGGTGGTCATGGACGTTCGCAATCATCGTATCCGCCCGTTCGTACAGCGGATTGTCGAACCGCATGGAATTCCAGTTGGTGTTCGGGCCCCAGTACTGCCAGTCCTGGACGATGCAGTCCAGCGGAATGCCCATCTCCCGATGGGTCCGGAGCGCTTCGCAGAGTTCTTCCGTGCTGTGGTAACGCTCCCGGCACTGCCAATAGCCATGGAGCCACAGGGGGAACATCGTCGCCTTGCCGCCCAGGGCGCGTTCGGCCGCCATGAGTGCGTCCATATCACCCCCGCCATAGAGGAAATACAGGTCCGTGCAGTCCCCCACTTCGCTGGAGAACACGGTCCCTTCCTCCGGCGTGTCTTCGAAATCGGTCATCCCCGGATTGTCCCAATAGACACCATAGCCCTTCTCGGAACAGAAGAAAGGGATGTAGATATACATGTTTTCGTTCCACAGATGGACTTTCTTGCCCCGCAGGCTCAGGTCCGGGTCCTGCCGCTGTCCCAGGCCGTACAGGAATTCATCCCCGTCCAGCCGCCAGGACTGGCTCACCCGGAAACGCATCGCATCGGGATCGTCCAGGGGACGCGGCTCGAAAAACGTTCCCGTCTCCCGGAGCAGGACGGCGCCGCTCGCCGAATCGGCAAACGTCACGTCGCCCGTTCCCTTGTCGATGGAAACGGACATCTTCTCCGTCCGCAGGACCACGGCCGACTCCGTTTCCGTCCGATCGACGGCTGTAGGCTGCGGCTCCAGCACCACCGAGTAACTCTGCTTCCCGGCAGCTCCCTTACCGCCCAGGGGATACTTCACCACCCGGACGATATCCGGCGCATACACCGTCACCTCGCAAGTGTAACGGTCGGTATCGATGGATTCACGCACCACGCTGGTCCGGCTGCCGCAGGCAACCGCCAGGAGAATGAAAGGAAGGAGCAGGGCTCCGCGAAACGTACGCATAGAGATTGGTCATTGACTGTGTTGCACAAAGATACGAAAGTTTCGAAATACCTATGCAACAAAACGTACGTTGTAACCCTGATCGTCACAGCAGGAACACCACGGAGGAGCGGGCCCCGAGGGTGAGGACATCGTGGTCCAGGGTGGCGGAGCCGAGGAGGGCGACGGGCTTGGAGAGATTGTCCTTCACCGTCACGGACTTCTCGGAGGAGGCCACATTGTGGATGACGAGCATCTTCTGGCTGCCGGAGGTCATGTACCAGGCCGCAACGGAGCTCCCGCCGGAAAGGCCGGCGTCGGTCATCGTGCCCTCGGCCAGGGCCGGGTAGGTGTTGCGGAGACGGCTCCAAGTCTTATAGACGTTCAGGAGCGAGCCGGCGTCGGCCGTCTGGGATTCCACGGAAATCTCGGCCTTGAGCATCCCCGTGTCCACTTTGTTGTTCACGCCCTTTTTTGCGCACTGCGTACCGGCCTTGTCCCAGAGGATCGGGGTGCGGACATACTCGTCGCCGTTATCCTTCTTGCCATAGTAACCCAGTTCCTCACCCTGGTAGATGAAAGGCTTGCCGGGAGTGGTCAGGATCATCGCGGCGGCCTGCTTTTCCTTCGCCGCATCACGTCCGAAGCTTTCGGCCGCACGGTTCTGGTCGTGATTGGTCATGTGGAAGGAAGTGACGGCATCCGGCCGCTGGCCGGTATGGTCGGAGATGAAGCGGTTCACGGAGGAGACATACGAAGACGCATTTCCGTTCACCGCACGGGCCAACACGTCAAAATACTCAAATTCGAAACAAGAGGTCAGGCCCTTGTAATACTGCTTTTCCGTATCATGCCCTTCCCAGGCCTCTCCGACCATGAAGATGTCATCCGCGTGGCCGGCGGCATGCCAGGTGGCATTGCAGTGGTCATACCACTGGCTCAGGAAGGCCTGGTTGGCCTTCACCTGCGCCTGATAGATCCACAGGACCGCGTCCAGCCGGAATCCGTCCACGCCGAAGTCGGTGATCCACCGGTCGGCCGTCGCCGCGATGGCCTGGAAGGCCGGAGACTCGGACGCCTGGGCATACTTCCCGTAGTTCAGGTCCGGCATGGAAGCGTCGAAACTGGCGAAATAGCTGGTGGACGTGCCGCCGAAGCGGATGTTCCCCACCGCGTCGTTGTTGGCATTGGTGTAGAGGGAGAACGGTACGCCGAACTGGATGTTCCCGGCCGAAGAGGAGGCCCCGTACTTGCTGCCGGAGCTCCAGTCCTTCTTGCTGCACACCAGGAAACCCCAGTCGTTGTTCATGTCCAGGGTGATTTCGTACATCCCGTCGGCCGTTTTCTTCATCCCCTGGAAATCGTTGTTGTAGATGTACCAGTCGGCCGTGGCGAGCGGCGTGTCGGCGGGGGCCGTCGTCTCCGTCACCGTGATGGTCTTCGCCGTGCTGTTCAGGACGAAATGCAGGCGCCCGGCATAGCCCGCGCTTCCGGATGCGACCTGGTGCCAGGAACCCATCCCCGGGCTGGAAGCACCGCCGTAATTGTCGATCTTTCCGGCCCTGACATCGGACTCCGGGTCGTCGGAGAAGACATAGTACTCCCGGTACGGGCTGGCGGGATCGGCCAGGGCCTGCTGGAACCAGGCATTGTTCCGCCCGGAATGGTTCAGGACATAGTCCATGTAGATCTTGATCCCCTTCCCGTGGGCCGCGTCAATGAGGTTCTTGAAGTCCTGCTCGGTGCCGTACAGGGGATTCACCGTACTGTAATCGTCCACGTCGTAGGCATGATAGGAGCTGGTCGGATGCGCCGGCGACAGCCACAGGGCCGTGACACCCAGGCCGTCCAGGTAACCCAGCCTGTCCTGGATGCCCTTGAAGTCGCCGATTCCGTCGCCGTCGCTGTCGGCGAAGGAATAGATCAGGAGCTGGTAGGTCGTGGAGGCCCGCTTGGTCCCGTCAAAGGCATCGGCCACGGGAACGATCTGTACGATGTTCTTACCCTTTTGCGTCACGGAGACGGTCGCCGTCGAAGCCCCCTTCACGGTCAGGGTGCCGGTGCGGTCCTCGCCCGTATTGGCATCGACCTTCAGGGCCAGGGTGCCCTTGCCGGTCCCGGAGGACTTTTCCAGGTGCATCCAGTTCGCGGACAAACTTGCGCTCCAGTCCCCGGCGGTGGTGACATACACGAGTTTCACGGAGGCATCCTCCGCCTCGAAGGAGAGGGACGCAGGACTGACGGTCAGGGTGTCCTGGACCGTCGGTTCCGTCGTCGGGTTGCAGGAAAAGGCCAGCACGAGCGCCGCCATCAGGGGAATATACTTCCGGATCATAGGGCAATTCACAGTTATTGGCAGGCCGGGGTCCGGTCAGGGGCCCCGGCCCGAAAAGCTTATTCGATGGTGCCGGTACCGGCATTGAAGTTCAGGGTGACCTTCTGCCCGGCCGTCACGGGGACGCGGGTCTGGTCGCCGCCGTTGCCGCGGTAGGCGATCTTGCCGTCCAGGATGATGAACTCACGGGTCCACCAGTCGGAGGTCGCGATGGAGGAAGCGGCATACATGCGGAGCTCGCCGTCAGCGGGAACCGTCACGGTCATCGTGCCGTTCTCCTCTGCAAAGAGCGCGCCGCTCATGGCCTCGCTCCAGCCGCCGAAGCAGTCGCCGATGCCATAGACCTTGGCCTTTTCCACGCACACCTTCTTGTTTTCGACATCGACATAGATCATGTAAACGCCGGTTTCAGCCACGAAACAGTTGCCGCTGTCCACGGTATAGCCGCTGTCTTCCCCAAGACCGGTGAAGTCTCCGCTCCACTCCTTGACGGCGCAGAACTTGAAGCCCTTGCCGGCCTCGATGTAACGGATGGCCCAGAACTGTCCGGCCTTGCCGTTCACCGGGGTCATGTCCACGATGTAGTCGGCACCCCAGTCCCAGCCGCCGATGCCGTCGCCGATGATGTACATCGTCTCCGGGAGCGCCGGGGCCTCGCCCTCACCGGTGATGGAACCGGTTCCGGCGTTGAAGTCGAGGGTGACGGTCTGGCCCGGCTGCACGGACACGCGGGCCTGGTCACCCTGGCCTTCATCGTCGCCGCGGTAGTCGATCTTGCCGTCCAGGATGATGAACTCGCGGGTCCACCACTCGGACGTGGAGATGGAAGAAGCCACGTACATGCGGAGCTCGCCGGCGGCCGGAACGGTCGCCTTCAGGGTCTTGCCGTCCGCCGTGAAGAGCGCGCCCTCCATGGCTTCGTTCCAACCGCCGAAGCAGTTGCCTATCCCATAGACACGGGCCGGTTCCACATGGACCTTCTCGTTCTTCATGTCGATGTGGATGAGGTAGAAGCCATCCTCGGCGACGGTGCAGTTGCCGCCCGCCTCGGTGAAGCCGTCATTGGAGGTCAGGCCCCAGAAGTCCTTGCCCCAGGCACGCTCCGGGCTGAACTTGAAGCCCTTGCCGGCGCTCAGGTAGCGGACCGTCCAGAACTGGGCCTCGCTGTTGTTGCTACCGGCGCCCCAGTCGGGCTGGTAAATCACCGGAGTCATCTCCACGACACCGTCGGATTCCCAGCTCCAGCCGCCGAATTCCTCACCGATCATGTACAGGTGCTCCGGATACTTGGATTCGCCGATGAGCACTTCCCCGGTCTCCGGGTTGAAGGTCACCTTGTACTGACCGGGCTCGACGGAGATGTTGGCACCCGGCTGGACCGCCGTGAAGGCGACGCCCGGTTCGGCTGTGAAGCCATCCGCGGCGCCATACACGTCGGCGTCGGCCCAGGAACAGTTGTGACGGATCTTGAAGCCGCCTTCGATGGAAACGGTCACGCTCGTCCAGACTCCGTTCTTCTCGGTCATGTACACATCCTTGGTCCAAGCGTCGCCATTGATTTCGCCGATGAGGGAATAGACATTGCCTTCCTTCACGGTGATGGTCATGGCGTCGAGGTCCAGGATGACCTCATAGAAGCCGGCCGGGACCTGGATGTCGCCGCCGCCGGCAACGGCCTCGAAGGGCTCGCCGAGGGTGGCCATCGTGCCGCCGTAGTTCTCGTCCCAGGCGCCGTCCTTGCGCCACTTGAACGTGGTAGCATCCGTCGCAGTAACATACACGGACCAGACATTGCCGTTCTGGGTGGCGATGACGTCGTTGTCCCAGTCACCGTTCAGGCCGATGACGTTCCAGCCGGTCACGGCCGGGGTGGGTTCAGGCTCGTCAGCGCCCACGACGGAGCTCACCTTGGCACCGGAAGCCTCGCTCACGCGGGCCACGCCGCCGTCCGGGTTCACGAACAGGTCATACGTTCCTTCGGCGCCCACCTTGATGTTCGGACCGTCCTGGGTGACCGCGAACTCGTTGTCCAGCCCGCCGTAGTCACCGCCCAGGTTCACGGCCCAATCCAGATCCTTGCGGAACTTGAACTCGTCGGCCTCCTTCAGGCTCACGCCCAGGGCGACATGCCAGGTACCGTCGGAAATCATGGCGACATCGCCGTTCCAGTCGATGCCGAGCGCATCCAGGTGACCGATGACGGTCCAGGTGCTGGCCTCGGTGTAATCCGGGAACGGATCATAGGCCGCAGTAATCCAGGCCGTACCGGCGTCCGGATTCACATACAGGTCGTACACGCCGTCGGCGCCCACCTTGATGTTCGGGCCGTCCTGCGTGACGGAGAACTCGTTGTCCAGTCCGCCGAAGTCACCGCCCATGTTCACGGCCCAATCCAGGTCCTTGCGGAACTTGAACTCGTCGCCGGCCTTCAGGGTGACGTGCGCGGCCACATGGTTGGAACCGTCAGTCCACATGTTCAGGTCGCCGTTCCAGTCGATGCCGTAGGCGTCCAGATGGCCGATGACGGTCCAGTCACTGGCCTCGGTGTAGTCGGCATACGGGCTGCCAACGACCTCGGGGATCACCACCTCGAAGGAGCCGATGGAAATGTGTCCGTCGGAATCGACATAGCCGTTGCGGCCGTTGTCCTTGGACGGATCCTGCATGGAGGCGCGGACCGCCAGTTCCACGGAAGCCGTGGAGCCTTCGGCGCAGCCCAGGGAGATCAGGGACTTCGCGAGCGTGACGTTCTTGAGGGTCAGGACGCCGTCCTTGTCGGAGGAACCCATGACCTTGCTCATCGCCTTTCCGTTCAGGGAGACGAGGGCGAGGGTATGGTTCGGAGCGATCTTTTCGTTGAAGCCCTCCTTGAACACGGCGGGCGTATAGGTAGCGGTGATGGCCTCCTCCCCGATCTCATAGGAGCCGAGGACCGGAGCCGTCGCCTTGGCCGCATCGAAGACGGCCTGGCTTTCTTTCACGCAGGAGGTCGCCGCAAGGGCGAGCACGCCTGCCATAAGGGTCAATATCTTCTTCATAGGGCCTTTCTGTTAATAACCTGCATTCTGCTGGAGCTTGGTGTTCGCCAGGCGGTCGCTGTCCGGGATCGGGAACAGGTTGCGGTACTCATCGACACCGGTGCCCTCCTTCACGTTGCCCTTCCACTGCCAGAGATACTGGCTGGAGGTGAACTGGCCGAAACGGATGAGGTCGTTGCGGCGCCAGCACTCCTGGTAGAGTTCGCGGGCGCGCTCGTCGATGATGTTCTGGAGCGTCGGGTTCGCGATGGGAGCGAGGCCGGCACGGGCACGGACGGCGTTGAAACCGTCGATCGCACCGGGAACGGCAGCGCCGCGCACCTGGCACTCGGCCGCCATCAGCAGGACGTCCGCATACCGCATCATCGGGAAGTCGGTATCCACGGAACCGGGCTCGGAACCGGGCGTGCCGTCGCTCGCGACGTTGCGGAACTTCATGAAGGCATAGCCATGGGAGAATTCACCGATATCGTCGATGTCCGCCTGCTGGGTCGCGGTGTAGAAAAGGGCACGCGCATCGCCGCTGGAGAACTTGTTGTAGAACTCCGGGGTCATGCGGAGACCGCCCCAGCCGGAGGAAATGCCCAGCTCGGCCGGATCCATCGCGCCGCCGGTGGAGGCGAAGATCAGGTAGTTCGTGGCACCGTAGCTGTTGGTCATCGCACCGTTCTGCTGGATGGCGAACAGGATTTCGTCCGTGCACTTGTCGTTATCGGCCAGGAAGAGTTCCTGGTAGGCGTTGTAGATTCCGCCGCGGGACTGGGTGTGCAGGGTGTAGCCGTCATCCATGAGATCGGCCAGTACCTTGGCGCACTTGTCATAGGCCGCGGTACCCGCGAACACTTCCGCATTGAGGTACAGTTTCGCCAGGATGAACTTGGCGACGCTCCGGTTCACATGGCCGTACTCGGTGGCGCTGCGCTCGGGAAGGGCGCTGTTGTTCACGAGGTCGGTCAGTTCTTCTTCCAGCCACTTGTACAGGTCGGCCCGGGAGATCTGGTCGGGGTTCACGCCCACGACGGCGGTCTCGTCGGCGAAGGGGACGTTGCCGAAATTGTCGATGGCATGGTAGTACGCGAGGGCGCGGAGGACGCGGGCTTCGTCGATGTACTGCTGCTTCTTGGCGAAGGTGACCTCGGAGGCCTTGGCTTCGCGGATGAACTCGTTGGCCATCGCGACCTGCATGAAGATGCGGGAGTAGAAGGCATAGATGAAGGTATCGTCCGTGGTCCAGTTCATCCAATGGAAGTTCTTGATGGTCTGGTCGTTCCATCCACACACGCTCTCATCGGTCGTGAGTTCGGAATGGTGGTACAGGCCACGGATATACTGGGAGGCGCCACCGTCCAGGCCGGAGATGGAAGCACTGCCGTCCTTGCCGTAGTAACCGGAAGTGGCAAATCCCAGGTACACGCCGGCGAGGAACTGCTGGTAGGACGCTTCGTCCACCAGCGCCTTGTCGGCCGTATTGGCGTTCGGGTCGATCGGCGTCACATTGAGGTCGCCAACGCAGGAAGTGAAAGCGGCACTGAGGGCGAGGACACCGAGGATATATTTGATCGTTTTCATGGTCGTCGCGGATTAAAGGTTGACTTTCACACCGAGGACGAAGGTTCTCGGACGCGGATAGACCGTACCGTCGATACCGCCGTAGATCTCAGGATCGATGCCCGTGTACCGGGTCAGGGTCCAGATGTTCTGCACGGTGCCGAAGAGGTTCAGGGAGAAGGGACGGTCGGCCGTCACCAGGAAGAGTTTCGGGAAGGTGTAGCCCAGGGTGAAGTTGTCCAGCTTCAGGAACGAGCCGTCCTGGAGGTAGTAATCGGACAGGTACTGGGCCTGGGAGAACATCGAGTTCGGGGCGGTGGCGACGCGGTTGGAGACGAACTGGTTCGTCCACAGGTCCGCGAGCATCTCCGTGTCGGAAGCGACGTTGTTGTACACCCAGTTGCCGATGGAGGCGTGGCCGGAGAGGGCCGCCGTCCAGTTCTTGTAGCTGAACGAGGTGTTGAAGCCGATGGTGTAGTCCGGGTCGGCGTGGTGGCCGAGGTACTTGTCGTCGGCATTGATCTGGCCGTCGTTGTTGCGGTCCACATAGACACCGTTCACGGGGTTGCCGGCGGTGTCGTACACCTGCTGGTACAGGTTGAAGGTGCGCATCGGATAGCCCACCTGGAACATCTGCACGTTGTTGCCGGTACCGCCGGAGATGCCGCCGGTCTCGACGCCCGTCGCATCCTCGCTGGAGACGGTGAGCTTGGTGATCCGGTTGCGGTTGTAGGCCGCATTGACCCCGAAGGTCCAGCTCATGTCGCGGGTTTCCACGAGCACGGCGTTCAGGTCCACCTCCACGCCCATGTTGGTCATGGAACCGATATTGGTATTCAGGTAGTTCGTCAGGTTGGAAAGGGCCGGGACCGGAATGAAGTTCAGGATGTCCCGGGTGTCGCGCTTGTACAGGTCGATCCCGGCGCGGAGACGGTCGTTCCAGAAGCCGAGGTCCAGACCCGCGTTGTAGGTCGTCGTGGTCTCCCAGCGGAGGTCGGCGCTGTAGCCGAGGGCGACGATCGGCGTGGTGTAGTTCCCGCCGTTGGCGAAGTAGTAGGAACCCTGCTGGGCGGTGAGGAACTGGGCGAATGTGTCGTAGTAGCCGCCCACTTCCTGCTGGCCGGTCTCACCCCAGGAGAGACGGAACTTGAGGGTGCTCAGGTTCTTCGCGTTCTCCATGAAAGGCTCGTTCATGACGTTCCAGCCCAGGGCCACGGACGGGAAGATACCCCATTTGTGGTTCTGGAAGCGGGAAGTACCGTCTGCGCGGAGCGTAGCGGTGAGGAGGTAGCGGTCCGCGAAGCTGTAGTTCGCACGGCCGAAGAAGGAGATCAGGTACAGCTCGCCCTTGCCCACGGAGTTGCCGAGGGAGGCGTTGTCGGACAGACGGACGGACTTGCTGCTGCTCTCGTTGTAGAAGTGCTGCCAGGAATAACCGGCCATCAGGTCCACGTTGTGCTTCTCCGCAAAGGTCTTGTTGTAGTCGGCGTAGAATTCGAGGGTGGTGTTGCGGCGCGCATAGTCATAATCGGTGTGCAGGCCGCCGCCGGACTGGTTCGTATTGTGCCAGGAGGCCTCGGAACCCTGCTTGAGGGTGGTCACGCCGCCGGACTTGGCCCAGTCCAGACCGAGGTTCAGGTTCAGGCGCAGGTCCTCGAAACCGTGGATCTTGTAGTCGAACTGCGCATTGCCGATGAAGCGGTAGGCGTCGGCCGTGTCGTGCTTGGCGTCCAGCAGGCCCACCGGGTTCATCGTCGCCATCGTATTCACGTTGTTGGACGCGTCGATCCAGGTGGTGTAACCGTTGAGGGAGAATCCCGGAACCTGGGAATAGACCGGCTTCGTGGGATCGTAGTGGTTCGCGGCGCCGATGGCGTCCTGGTTCGCATACCAGTTCAGGGCGTAGGTGCCCTTGCCGTTCAGGTTCACCGTCAGATGGTTGTCAAAGAAGGACGGAGACAGGTTCAGGCCCACGGTGGCGCGGTCCATCTGCGAACCCTTCAGGGTACCTTCCTGGGAGATGACGCCACCGGAAACGCGGTACGGAAGGAAGCTGCCGATCTTGCCGGTGAGGCTCAGGTTCGCATCCAGGGTGGTGGCGGTGTGGTAGATCTCCCGCTGCCAGTCCGTGTCATAGAGCTTGCCGTTCACGCCAAGGTGCTGCTCGGCAGCGGAATTCTCACCGTAGAAATCACGGATGAGGCTCTGGATGCCGGTAGCGTCGAGAAGCTGGTTGTACTTGGCGATGGTGTTCACGGAAGTGGTGAAATCGGCGCTGATCTTGGGCAGGGACGTAGAGCTCTTGGAGCCCTTCTTGGTCGTGATCACGATAACGCCGTTGGACGCGCGGGATCCGTAAATGGCCGTTGCGGAAGCGTCCTTGAGGACCGTGAAGCTCTCGATGTCCTCCGGGTTGATGGAGGAAAGCGGATCGGACATGCCGGAAATGCCGTCGTTGGACACGGGCAGGCCGTCAATGACGATGAGCGGGTCGTTGGAGGCGTTGATGGAGGAGCCGCCGCGGACACGGATGGTCGCGCCGGAACCCGGCATACCGGAACCGGAGGTCACGACCACGCCCGCGCTCTTGCCGCGCAGGAGGTCGGCCGGGGAGGTGATGACACCCTTGTTGATGTCGTCGCCCTTGACGGTGGAGACGGAACCGGTGAGGTCGCTCTTCTTCACGGTGCCGTAGCCGATCACGACGACGTCGTCCAGGAACTCGGTGTCCTCGACGAGCGTGATGGTGCCCGGCATGTCGGAAGCCTTGAAGGACTGCGTGGCGTAGCCGATGCAGCTGACCTCAATGATGGCATCTCCGCTCGGGACGGTGAGCGTGTAGTCTCCGTCGATGCCGGTGGAGGTACCGTTGGACGTGCCTTGCTGCAGCACGGCGGCACCGATCACCGGTCCCTGGGCATCGACTACAACGCCCTTGACCGTATATCCGCCTTGGGCGAATACGGTCGCGCAGGCTATGACAAGCACTGCGACTGTCGTTAGAAACCTTTTCATTAGCGTGTAGTTAGTTATTTATATTTAATTAGGTTACTTCCGGGTTTGGATGAGACGGACGCTCAGGGCTCCCAGCACGAGGAACACGCCGGCGGCGAGCAGCATGGCCGGCTGGCTGTTCCCCAGGAGCTTCAGCACCAGTCCGCCTGTGGCCGCCGCAACGATTTGCGGCAGGCAGATGGTGCAGTTGAACAGGCCCAGGTAGGAGCCCATGTAAGGGCTTCCCTCCAGGGCGTTCGTCAGCAGGGTGAACGGCAGGGCGAGCATGGCCGCCCAGGCGAATCCGATCAGGAAGAAGCTCAGGAAGAGCACGTACTGGTTGTGGATGAACATGACCGAGGCGAAGCCCGCGGCGCCGATGAGCAGGCTCACCACATAGGCCAGCTTGATGCTCTTGAAGCGCGGAAGCACGGCGGCCCAGAGGATGGAGCCCACGGCCTGCACGGCGAACAGCACGCCCACCCAGTTGCCCGCGGCCTGGAAGCCCGCGGAGGAAGCGGCGTTCGCGGCGCTCATGTCCACGCCCCAGCAGTTCTCGGCCACGGCACCGTTCGTATAGGTCCACATGTACAGGAACGCAGCCCAGCAGAAGAACTGCACGAGGCCCACGGTCCAGAAGGTCTTCGGGGCTTCCGCCAGCAGGCGGACCAACCCCTTGTCGGACTTCTCCTCCTGCTTCTGCAGGTCGATGTCATGGAACTCGGCATACTCCTTCGGAGGCATTTCCTTCACGCGCAGGAATGTATAAAGGACGCAAAGGATGAGGATGGCGGCTCCGCAGTAGAACGAATAGATGACGCTGTCGGGAACGACGCCTTCCGGCGCTTCATTGGCGATGCCGATCCAGGTGAAGAAGATCGGGAACAGGTAGCCCACCAGGGATCCCGCATTGCACAGGAAGCTCTGGATGGAATAGGCCGTGGTCTTCTGCTCCTCGTTCACCATGTCGCCGACCATCATCTTGAAGGGCTGCATCGCCACGTTGATGGAGGTGTCCAGGAAAATCAAGGAGAACAGGCCGAACCACATCGCCATGTTGAGCCCCAGGAACAGCCGGGCGGAGAAATGCAGCGATCCCGCGTTCGGGAGGAACAGCATCACCAGGACGGCCACGACGGCCCCCACGATGAGGTAGGGCTTGCGGCGGCCCATCCGGGTCCAGGTCCGGTCGGACCATTTGCCGATGAGGGGCTGGACGATCATGCCCATCAGCGGAGGGAGGATCCAGAACCAGGAGAGCTGGTGGGGATCCGCGCCGAGGGTGGCGAAGATGCGGCTGATATTGGCGCTCTGAAGGGCATAGGCGATCTGGACCCCGAAAAAGCCGAAGCTCAGGTCCACCATCTGCCTGAAAGTCAAGTTGCGTTTCGTACTCATAGCGTTACCATTTCTGCGGTTTGGTGCATGCAAAAGTAAATTCTTTTTCCCGCAATTCCCTACGGGAATCTCCCCAGACCGCCGATTTGACGGACGGGCGGTGCGTTTTTCGGGATGAATGGACTTTCGCAATTTGCACAAATCCTGCGTTTTTTGTAATTTAGCAGAGAATATGGAACGGATCCGAACTCCTTGGCTTATCCACGGTTTCGCGGCGCTGCACGCCGTGGTGACCATCGTATGCACCCTCACCGGCATTCCCGACTCGGTCATCCTCACCCTCCTGACCATGCTCATGACGGTCCTCATCTGCTACCGGCGGAACCTCGCCGTGG
This sequence comes from Bacteroidales bacterium UBA3289, assembly GCA_002361625.1. Classification (GTDB taxonomy): domain Bacteria; phylum Bacteroidota; class Bacteroidia; order Bacteroidales; family UBA932; genus Cryptobacteroides. The sequence continues at coordinate 39,528 of DETL01000021.1, forward strand.
AATTCACGGCCATCTGCATCATCCTGGTGAACATCCTGGGCTATGTGCTGGGAAACCTGGGCGCGGAACTCTTCCAGCTCCCGTCGGCCCTCCTGAACCACGCCCTGGCGACCTTCCTCACCACGGAAATCCTGGGCTGGGCGCTGGACCTTTTCGCCCGGACCTACCACATTCCTTCCGGGCGGCAGGACGCCTGGAAGGAAAACCTGGGGTGGCTGGTCTTCGCCGCCATCGCCGTCTTCGCCCTCCGCATGTTCATCGAGCTGGTCCTCTTCAAGAAAGGCCCGTTCCAGGGCGTGAACGTCATCCAGGCGTTCCGCTCTTTCCTGGGCAATTCCCTGGTCCTGCTGGGGATGTTCGTGGGCACCATCTTCTTCGTCCGGTCCGGGCATGACAAGCACTACAGCCTGGATGTCGCCACCATCGGCACGACGCTCTTCATCGGCCTCATCTCCATCCTGGGCGGTCTCCTGCACACCCTGGGCGTCCCCTTCCACTGGAGGCCGCAGCTGGACGTGGAGGCCCTTTCCCGGAACATCGTCATCGCCCTGCTGGTGGAGATGACCCTCTTCGGGATCACCTACATGATCGAATACGCACTCAATATCCGGCGTGAACTCACGTCGCAGCGGGAGAAACGGCATCTCGCCGAATACCGCTACATGGCCCTCAAGAACCAAGTGAATCCCCATTTCCTGTTCAACTCCCTGAACATCCTGGACTCCGTCATCCAGGAAGGCGACCCGGAGGAAGCCAGCCGGTATGTCCACAAGCTCGCCGGCATCTACCGCTACATGCTCCAGCATGACGGCAGCAAGCTCGTACGCCTGAGCGAGGAGGACACCTTCGTGACCATGTACTACGACCTCCTGAAGATCCGCTTCCCGGAAGGCATTTCCGTGGACAAGGGAATCCGGGAGGAGGACTTCACCCGGCTGGTCGTTCCCTGCACGCTGCAGTTGCTCGTGGAGAACGTCACCAAGCACAACGCCATCTCCGCCGCCCATCCCGTCAGGATCCGGGTCCGGAGCGACGGAGAGTTCCTCACCCTGGAAAACAACCGCATCCCCAGAACATCCCCGCCGGTCTCCACCGGCCTCGGGCTCCCTTATATCCGCAAACAGTATCTGGACATTTCCGGAAAGGACATCCTCGTCGAGGAAAACGAGGACGTTTTCCGGGTCCGCATTCCCCTCCTGTGATGTTTATGAAAGCCCTGATCGTAGAAGACGAACCGCGCGCGCAGCGCATGCTGGAGAACCTCCTCCACACCCATTTCCCCGAAATCCAAGTCATCGGCGCCACCGCCTCCGTGCAGGAGACGCTGGGCTGGCTGTCCCGGAACAAGGCCGACGTCATCTTCATGGACGTCGAACTGCAGGACGGCAACTGTTTCGACATCTTCGCGGCCGGTCCCGTGGACGCCCAGGTCGTCATGACCACGGCCTACGACAATTACGCCGTGAAGGCATTCGAAGTGAACTCGGTGGACTATCTCCTGAAACCGGTGGAGGTGGATGACCTGAGACGGGCCGTGGAGCGCGTCAAGGAGCGGCTCGCCGCCCCGGCGCCCGTGGATTTCTCGAAAGTGCTGGAGGCCTTCCGACAGGCGCAGGCCCCGGAGGAGACGTCGTTCCGTCCGGTCTCGGGCCTGCCCGCCCGGGAAAAGTTCCTCATCCGCCTCAACGACCGGATCGTCCCGGTGCGCACGGACGAGATCGCCTGCTTCTATTCGGAGGCGAAGAACACCTACATCGTCACGCGGGCGGGACGCACCTTCGTCCTGGACGATTCCCTGGACAGCCTTGAAGGCTCCCTGGACCCGAAATCCTTCTTCCGCATCTCCCGCGGAACCATCATCGCGGAAAGCGTCATCGACACCGTGTCCAAGCTCCTCGGCGGCCGCCTCCGGATCTCCCTGAAGCCCGGCATCCGGGTCGATGCGGACCTCGTCGTCTCCCGTGCCCGCGCCGACGCCTTCCTGGACTGGCTGCAGGGGTAACCTTCCGGATTTGACCTCTGCCCTTATTCGCTCACGAAACAGAGCAGGCTTTCAGGACCGCATCCTTGTACTTCCGGGAGATGGGGAGCTCGATGTCATCGACATAAAGAAGGTCTCCGTCAACACGAGTGATTGCCTCCTTGTTGACGAGGAAGGACCGATGGATCCGGAGGAAATGGGGACAGAGGATGGCTTCCCACTGGGAGATGGGGGTCTTGTTCCGGAAACGGCGGTCGCCCGTCGCGATGACGGTGGTGATGTCGTCGTTGGATTCCACGTACAGGATTTCTTCCAGCGGGAGCGTCACCGGTTTCCGGTCCGATGTGAACGTAATGGGAGCCGGCCGGGAGGGGCGCTTCCGGTCCATCCAAGATTCGAAGAAGTAGCTGCCGGCCGCCAGGGCTGTCAGGATGATGGCGATGAAAACGGGATTCGTCAGGATTTGGGGAATGTCCGGCCATTCCAGGACCCAGACCGGCAGGTTCACCCGGAAAGTGAGGATGATGTAATGAGCAATCAGGAACAGAAGCATTTCCCCGACCAGGATTCCCAACGTGACGAAGACCGTGTCCTTGACGCCCTTTACCTTCGGGAAAAAGTACTTGGCCGCCAATGCGCCGGGGAGGAACATCGACCCGATGAACAGCGCTTCCAGGAAACTGTAACCGACGCTGGTGAGGACAACCGCCACCAGCAGGATGGAAACCACCCAATAGGATATGACCAGAAAACGCTTCATCGGACTGATGCAAAAATAGCATAAAAAACGAATTTCCAGCGGAGCCCGGGTGCGAAAAGGGGGATTTGACATTTCATCGTGGGGTTTCGGTTTGGGAAAAGGGCGGCCAACCCTTACCTTTGGCCCAGAATGTCAAATCCATTAAAACTGTTGTCCCATGTTTAAAGTATTCATGCAAGGAGGTGCCGGATATATGACCATCCTCACCGTCCTCCTGGTCGCCGTCTTTTTCGCCGCTTGGAAAGCCCCCCGCTGGATCAAGGAAATCGGATCCTTCGCCCTGGTGTTCGGATTCCTGACGTACCTCATCGGCCTGTACCAGATGTTCCAAGCCTTGCAGCAGGTTTCCATGGACCAGGGAGACGGGGTCAGGGGCATTTTCGACCTGATTTCGCCCGGCGTATTCTTCGGCGGGATGAAAGTCGGCCTGATCCCTGTCTTCTACGGTATCATCATCTATCTGCTTTCCCTCATCGTCCGGATCGTCAAGAAGCCGCGACTGTAAGTACGACGCTCACGTCTGAGGTGCCATTGGGGCACCACAAAAGCGCTCCGGACGGCGAAACACGATATCTGCAAGAAAATGCGTATCTTTGCAAGTTATGAAGAACATCCGCAACTTTTGCATTATTGCGCATATCGACCATGGGAAGAGCACGCTGGCGGACCGCCTGCTGGAACTGACGCGTACGCTCAGCGACCGGGAGATGGAGAACCAGGTGCTGGACGACATGGACCTGGAGAAGGAGAAAGGCATCACCATCAAGAGCCACGCGATCCAGATGGAGTACACCCGCGGCGGGGAGACCTACCGGCTGAACCTCATCGATACGCCCGGCCACGTGGACTTCAGCTATGAGGTGTCGCGCAGCATCGCCTCCTGCGAGGGGGCGCTGCTCGTGGTCGATGCTTCCCAGGGCATCCAGGCGCAGACGATTTCCAACCTGTACCAGGCCATCGACCACGGGCTGGAGATCATCCCGGTGCTGAACAAGATCGACATGGATTCCGCACAGCCGGAACTGGTGACGGACCAGGTGTGCGACCTGCTGGGCTGCGACCCGGAGGACGTGTACCGCGTCTCCGCCCGCACGGGCGAGGGCGTGCCGGCGGTGCTGGACGCCATCGTGGACAAGGTCCCAGCCCCGAAGGGGGATCCGGAAGCGCCCCTGCAGGCCCTCATCTTCGACTCCGTGTTCAATTCCTTCCGCGGCATCATCGCCTATTTCAAGGTCGTGAACGGCACGATCCGCAAGGGCGACAAGGTGAAGTTCTTCAATACCGGAAAGGAATACGAGGCCGAGGAGATCGGCAATCTCAAACTCAAACTTAACCCCACGGGCGAGGTCAGGACCGGCGACGTGGGCTATATCATTTCCGGCATCAAGGCGGCGGTGGAAGTGAAGGTGGGCGATACCATCACGCACGTGGACAACCCTTGTTCCCAGGCGATCGCGGGATTCGAGGAGGTGAAGCCGATGGTCTTCGCGGGCCTGTATCCGGTGGACGCCTCCAAGTTCGAGGAACTCCGCGCCACCCTGGAGAAGTTCCAACTCAACGACGCCTCCTTCGTCTATGAGCCCGAGAGCTCGCTGGCCCTCGGATTCGGTTTCCGCTGCGGCTTCCTGGGACTGCTGCACCTGGAAATCGTGCAGGAACGCCTGTTCCGGGAATTCAACATGGACGTGATCACCACCGTCCCGAACGTGTCCTACAAGGTCTATACGACCAAGGGCGAGGTGGTCGATGTCCACAATCCCTCGGGCCTCCCGCCGCAGACCCTCATCGACCATATCGAAGAACCCTATATCCGCGCCCAGATCATCTCCAAGTCCGATTTCTACGGACCCATCATGAAGCTGTGCATGGACAAGCGGGGCACCCTCATCGGCCAGCACTACCTGACCACCGACCGGGTGGAGCTGAACTACGACATGCCCCTGTCGGAGGTGGTCTTCGACTTCTATGACAAGCTCAAGTCCATTTCCAAGGGCTACGCGTCCTTCGACTACCATGTGACGGAATTCCGTCCGGCCCGGCTCGTGAAACTGGACATCCTCCTGAACGGTGATCCGGCCGATGCCCTTTCCACCCTCATCCACGAGGACCATGCCTACGATTTCGGACGCAAGATCTGCCTGAAGCTCAAGGAGCTCATCCCGCGCCAGCAGTTCGACATCGCCGTCCAGGCGGCCATCGGCGCGAAGATCATCGCCCGCGAGACGGTGCGCCAGGTGCGCAAGGACGTGACGGCAAAGTGCTACGGCGGCGACGTCACCCGCAAGCGCAAACTCCTCGAGAAGCAGAAGGAAGGCAAGAAGCGGATGCGCCAGATCGGAACCGTCCAGGTTCCCCAGAGCGCCTTCATGGCGGTCCTGAAGCTGGATTAGTCCCATGAAGACCGTCGCCCTGCTCATCTATGCCGAGGCTACCGAGGCCGTCATCGCCGAATGCCGGCGCCAGGCGGGCCTCGTCCCGGCCGAGGAATACACCTTCGAAATCTTTGTCAATCCGGACCTGGACGCCGCCTGGCGCGAGGCCGGGACGAAGGACTTCTATATCTGGGTCCATGGTCTCGTCACCCCGGTGGACGGCGCCATCTACAGCCTGCTGGACAACTCCTCCTTCCTGGGTGACCGGGCCCTGCTCGTAGGGTCGGTGCAGGACGGGGAGGGAAGGATCGTCAGCGGCGGGTTCGGCCGGAACCGGCGGCTGATGCAGCCAGACCCGGTGATTCCCGTCGCCTGCAAGATGTTCGACGGCCTGTTCGCCCTGATCCCGGCGGTCGTGTACCGGAAAATCGGCCTGCTGGGGGGACGCTACCGCGGCCAGCTCGCCGGCTTCGACTATGCGATCCGGGCCCGCAAGGCCGGGTATCCCAGCGTCATCGCCCCGGGCATCACCTGCACCTGTCCGGTACGTCCCGATCCGGACCGCACCCTGGGTGCCGATTTCCTCCTGGACCTTCGTTCCAAAGGTCTTTTCTCCGCCATCTGGTTCTTCTTCCGATCCGCCTTCCGGCGTTTCGTCATCCACAATCTGTCCGTCTATGAATAAGTTCCGTGCCGCTATCCAATCCATGCGGCTCCGTACCCTGCCGCTGTCTGCCGCAGGTGTCCTCCTGGGCCTCCTCCTGGCCACGGCCGATTTCCGCGTGAACATCTGGGTCGCCCTCCTGACGGTCCTGACGACCCTCTGCCTCCAGATCCTGTCCAACCTCTCCAACGAACTCGGCGACGTCCTGCACGGGACGGACACGGCGGACCGGAAAGGCCCGCAGTACGGCCTGAACAGCGGTGTGCTCACGATCGGGGAGATGAAGGGGCTCATCGGCCTGTTCGTCTGCCTGTGCATCGTTTCCGGCACGGCGATGACCCTGGTGTCGTTCGGCACCCTGTGGGATATGACGTCCATTCTGGTACTGCTCCTCGGCGCCGCCGCCATCATGGGCGCGATGAAATACACCCTGGGACGGAACCCGTACGGATACCGCGGCCTCGGGGACTTCTATGTGTTCCTGTTTTTCGGCATCGTGGCCGTGCTCGGGGCCTATTTCGTGGCGAGCCACACCCTGTTCTGGCGGCTGCTCCTGCCCGGGGCGGCCGTGGGATGCTTCTCCATCGGCGTCCTGAATGTCAACAACATCCGCGACATGGAGACCGATGCCCCGAACCGCGTCACCGTGGCCATCCGCCTCGGCGAACGGAAGGCAAAGATCTACCAGACCGTCCTGATCGTCCTGGGTTGGGTCTTCATGCTGGTTTATTGTCAGTTACGGATGTTCTCCTGGTGGCACTACCTGTTTGTGGCCACCCTGCCGCTCTACGTCCTCCACCTTCGCGGCGTCTGGCAGCGTTCCGGAAAAGCGCTCGATCCGATGCTGCCCCTCCTCGTCATCGCGACATTCCTCTTCTGCGTGCTCGCAGGTTTGGGATTCTGCGCGCATCTTTTCTAAAGTCAATATCCGTACCGCTTGCGGTAGGCCACGAGGAGGCTGACGCAAAGGACGAGGCAGCACAGGTCGGCCGCGTCCACGGCGAGCCAGATGCCGTCGCCACCCATGACGGCGGGCAGCAGGAATACGAAGCCCAGCTCGAACACGAGGTTCCGGATGAAAGATACGGTCGCCGACACCTTCCCGTTCCCGAGGCCCGTGAACCAGGCCGATGTGAACAGGTTCACCCCGGCGATGAAGAAACTGATCATATACAGCCGGATGGCGTGTTCCGTCAGGGCAGACAATTCCGGATCGTAGCCGACGAACAGCCGGGCCGCCGGACCGGCGGACACTTCCGACACCAGCGTCATCAGGGCACCGAGTACCAGCAGGAGGATCAGCGAATGCCGCAGCAAGCTCTTGAGTTCCTTCGTATTACCGGCTCCGTAATTATAACCGATGATGGGCGTCACCGTGATGTTGTATCCGAAGAAAACGGCGGCAAAAATGTAGCCGTAGTACAAGAGGACCGAATAGGCCGCCACTCCGTTCTCGCCCATCATCCTGAGGAGCTGGAGGTTGTAGCAGATGGCGAGGACATTGAAAGAGATATTGCCCACATATTCGGACAGTCCGTTGCTGGAGGCCTGCAGGAGGGGTTCCCGCTCCATCTTCCCGGGGACCATCCGCAGCGAACTGCGGTTGTGGCGGCTGGAAAAATACCACAGCGGGAAGAAGCCGCCCACGCAGCAGGCAAGCATCGACGCAGCCGCCGCCCCGGCGAGCCCCCAATGGAAGACGACGATGAAAAGGGCGTCGAGGGCCATGTTCGTGACCGCGCAGACGATGGACATCAGCGTCCCCAGCTGCGGCCGTTCCGCCGTCATGTAAAAGGACTGGAAACACATCTGCAGCATGAAGGCCGGAAGGCCTAGAGTACAGATGGAACCGTAAATCACACAGAGTCTTACCGTATCACCTTCCGCGCCTAACAGCCTGGCCAGGGGCTCCATGAAAATGAGCAGCGGTACCATGAACACCAGCGACAGGACGATCGTGAAACGGATGAGCATGGAGAAGATGACATCGGCCCGGTAAAAGTCGCCCTGGCCCATCGTCTGGGACACCAGCGCCGCCCCGCCCGTTCCGATCATCAGCCCCAGCGCCCCCACGATCATCACGGCCGGCCAGATGATATTGAGCGCCGCGAAGGCCGATGTCCCCACGAAGTTGGACACGAACAGCCCGTCCACCACACTGTATATGCTTCCCACGAGCATCATGAGGATGCTCGGCACCGACGACCACACCAGCCGCCTGTATCCGTAATGTCCCTGCAGCGCGATTTCCATGGGGCTGCAAAGATAGCATATTTATCCGGGATTCCGGTATCCTAGGCCCGGGCAGGCCGCTGCAGTTCCGCGGCGATCAGCGGCAGGAGGTCCTCGTCGGCAGGAAGCCAGCGGACGGAGGTGAGTTCGTCGGCGGAAAGCCAGCGGGCGGCCTCATGCTCGTTCAGGTGCAGCGCCTCACCCTCCAGCGAGCACATAAAGCAATGCAGGGTCAGGTAGAAGGCGGGATAATCCCACTCCACAGTGCGGAGGAAAGAGTCGATGCGGATGTCGGCGGAGAGTTCCTCCCGGATTTCCCGCACGAGGGCTTCCTCCCGGCTCTCCCCCGGCTCCATCTTCCCGCCGGGGAACTCCCACCAGTCCTTCCAGTCGCCGTACCCCCGCTGCGTCGCGAAGATGCGGTCCCCTTTGCGGATGATGGCCGCGACGACCTCGATGCGCTTACGGGGAGCAGAGGCCTGCTTTCCGTTCTCCTGCGCGGCGGCGCGGCTGCGGCTCACGAGGATCACGCCGCCCACGATGAGCACCGTGGCGAGGCATTTCTGCCAAGTGAGGGTGTCCAGGCCGGCCCAGATGCTCACGACGGCCGCGATGATGGGCTGCAGGTAGGAGTACATGCTCACCAGCGTGGGCCGTAAGTGTTTCTGGCCCACAGGGATAAGGAAATATGCCACGAAAGTGGCGAAGAAGACCAGGTAGCCGATCTCCCAGCGGACATTCACCGGAATGGCCGCGTAGTCCGTCTCCACAAGCCCTTTCGCCGAGAACGGCAGGGCCAGCAGCAGGCAGAACAGGAACGCCCACTTCATGAAAGTCACGACGCTGTATTTGGCGATGAGCGGCCGGAACTTTCCCAGGTACAGGGCGAAAGTGAGGCTGTTCACCAGCAGCAGGATGATGCCCAGGGGTTTGCTGGTCGATGCGCCTCCGGCATGGACCGAATTCAGGATCAGGAAGATGACACCGGCCAGGCTCAGGGCCACGCCGCCCGCCTTCTTGCCCGTGATGGGTTCTTTCAGGAAAATATACGCGAAGAACATCGTAAACACCGGTCCCAGCGTGCTCAGGATGGCCGTGTCGATGGCGGTTGCCATGGGGATGGCCAGCAGGAAGGCCATCTGCGTCAGGAACAGGCCGAAGAACCCGGCGAGGGCAATCTTCGGCAGATCCCCCTTCTCCACTTTCTCCTGGGGCATCAGGAGGGACAGCAGCCAGAACAGGGCCGACGCCCCCAGCGCCCGGAAGGTGAAAAGCACCACGGGCGACACGGCCTCCGAATTCGCAATGTCCTTGCAGAAGACGATGTTCAGGCCGAAAATCGTATAGGCCCCCAGCGCAGCGAGGTGACCGGTCAGTTTTCCCGTATCCATCGGCATCCAAAAAATCGCGGGCAAAGATACGACTTTCCCCGCGATTTACAATCGCTTCCGCTCCGCCTCCTCTGCGTCAGATCTTCCCGAAGGCCTGATCCAGGTCGGCAATCAGGTCATCCACATGCTCCGTACCGATGGACAGGCGGATGGTGCTCTGGAAGATCCCCTGGTCCGCCAGTTCGGCCTCCGTGAGCTGGGAATGCGTCGTCGTGGCAGGATGGATGACCAGGGACTTCACGTCGGCCACATTGGCCAGGAGGGAGAAGATTTCCAGCGAGTCGATGAACCGGTAGGCCTCTTCCTTTCCGCCCTTGATCTCGAACGTGAAGATGGACCCGCCTCCGTCCGGGAAATACCGCCGGTAGAGGGCATGGTCGGGATGGCCGGGAAGCGAGGGATGGTTGACCTTCGCCACCTTGGGGTGCCGGGACAGGTATTCCACGACCTTCAGGGCATTGGCGACATGGCGCTCCACCCGCAGGGACAGGGTCTCCACGCCCTGCAGGAAGATGAAGGCACTCACCGGAGAAAGGGTGGCGCCGGTATCCCGGAGCAGGATGGCCCGGGCCCGGGTGATGTAGGCAGCCGGCCCCACGGCGTCGGCAAAGACGATCCCGTGGTAGCTGTAGTCGGGCTCCGTGAACTGCGGGAACTTGCCGGAAGCCTTCCAGTCGAACTTGCCGGAATCCACGATGACTCCGCCGATGGCCGTTCCGTGTCCGCCGATGAACTTGGTGGCGGAATGGACGACGATGTCGGCACCGTATTCGATGGGCCGCAGCAGGAAGGGCGTCGCGAAGGTATTGTCGATCACCAGCGGGATCCGATGCCGATGGGCGATGTCCGCAACGGCTTCGATATCGATGAGGTTGGAATTCGGGTTGCCGAAGGATTCGATGAAGATCAGTTTGGTCTCGGGCCGGATGGCCTTCTCGAAATTCGACAGGTCGGACGGGTCCACGAAGGTGGTCGTCACCCCGTAGGGGACCAGTGTGTGCTCGAGCAGGTCATACGTGCCGCCATAGATGGTCTTGGCCGATACGACATGGTCCCCCGCACGGGTGATGTTCAGGATGGCGTATGTGACGGCGGCCGCGCCGGAAGCGACGGCCAGGGCGCCCACGCCTCCTTCCAGGGCGGCGATCCGCTGCTCCAGGACGTCCTGCGTGGAGTTCGTCAGGCGGCTGTAGATATTGCCGGGATCGGTGAGGCCGAAACGCGCGGCGGCGTGTTCGGAATTATGGAAGACATAGGAGGAAGTGAGGTAGATGGGGACGGCGCGGGCGTCGGATGCCGGGTCCGGATGCTCCTGCCCCACATGGAGCTGGAGGGTTTCGAAGTGGAGTTTGTGCGTGCTCATGATCAGTTCGTTTTTTCTATCTGCAAAGGTAGAGCATGCGGACATTTCCAACAAGAAAACACGAAAATTAGCAGGAATCCTCTAAAAATAAGTATATTTGTAGAATAATCCATTATCCGGATATCTTTGACGTCCTTTTAGCAGAAGAATCCACCATGACCGAATCCCTGGACAAAACCGACATCGCCATCCTGCGCATCCTGCAGGAGAACGCCCGCATCACCGTCAAGGACCTCGCCCTGAAGGTCCACCTCTCCCCTACTCCCGTTTTCGAGCGGATGCGCCGGCTGGAGGCCGGCGGCTATATCCAGCGCTATACGGCCGTCCTGAGCCCTGCGCGCCTGGGACGCGGCTTCACCGTCTTCTGCAGCGTACGGCTCCGCCGCATGGGCAAGGATATCGCCCATGACTTCGTGTCCCGCGTCCGGGACATCCCCGAAGTGGCGGAATGCTACAACATTTCCGGGGACTTCGACTATCTCCTGAAAATCTACGCACCGGACATGCAGTATTACAATGATTTCATCATCAACACCCTGGGCACCATCGAGAGCCTCGGGTCCATCCAGAGCTGGTTTGTGATGAACGAGATCAAGAACAGTTTCGGCCTGCCGGCCTCCTGCATCGGATAAGGCTCAGAAGCAGATCGGCTGCAGATACTCCCCGATGCGGTCCAGCCAGGTGTAGCTGCCGGTGCCGGGGGAAGCCGTACGCTGGAAACAGTGGTCGCGGAGGGCGAGGGTATGGAGTTCGGCCGGGATGCCCATCGCGCGGAGCTTTTCCCAGATTTTCACGGAGCCCATGGAGGCATACCCGTCGGCATCGCCGTGGATCATGAGCATCGGCGCGGTATCCAGGTCGAAGGAGAAGTCCGGAACCAGTATGTCGTCGTCCCCGTTGCCCCGGTGCGCATTATGCCCGTCGGCCCCATCGACAAGGGTGTACGCGGGATAAATGCCGATGCCCCACTGCACTTTGCAGGAAAGCCTGTCGATGTCGTCAATCGGCAGATAAGAACGGTGCCGGGACGATGTGACGCCCATCACGGTCAGGTGACCACCGGCGGAAGAACCCATGATCCCGATGCGGTCGGGGTCCAGGCCGAAGCCCGCCGCCTTGCTCCGGACCACGCGGACAGCCCGCTGGAGGTCCTGCCAGGCGTTCGTGTGCTTGGCGAGCGTTTCGGGACGCGGGGTGCGGTAGCGCATGGTCACGACCGTCATGCCCAGCTCGTTCAGGTACCGCCGGGCTGGCGTCACCTCGAAACTGTCCGTTCCGTTGCCCACATAGGCACCGCCGGAATAGATGATCTGGATGGCCGTGGTTTTCAGCTGCTTGGGGAAATGCCACTCGATATAGGGCGTGCCCTGGTTCTCCTGTACGTCGGGCATCCGGTCCTCCGGCCAGATATCCTCGCGGATGTATTCCGCCCGCGCGTCATCCGACGTAAAACGGTCCGTCAACGGGACTTCCGGCGCCACGGGGCCCAGGTAGCCCATCTGCCGCATGAACTCGACGCCCCGCTCCAGGCCGAAGGCTCCGTGACCCTTGCCCGGGTACAGATGGACCTCGGCCGGAATCCCCCGCTTGCGGAGTTCCCGGTACACGAGCGTGGACGCCGTCGGGGTGTAAGGGTCGATCTCCCCGTGATGCAGGCTCATCGGGCAGGTCTTTTCGTCGAATTTGAACACGTCGGACAGCCGCACGTCCGGGCCGTAACCCTCCCGGGTGGCCGGAGTACCGGTCTCGCCGTCGGTGGTGGCATAGGCAGGCGCATTGACAATCGCCCAGTTGATGTGACAAGGGATGTCGTCGGTCTTGTCGATCCGCTCATACGCCGGCGTCTGGCTGCTCGTTGCCAACAGGAGCGCCAGGTGCGATCCGGCCGACATGGAGATCACGCCGATCTTTTCCGGGTCGAAACCTCGCTTTGCGGCCTCTTTCCGCACGAGGCGGACCGCCCGCTGGCCATCCTCCCAGGCCGTCTGATAGATGGGCAGCCCCACGGGCCTGGGTGTCCGGTACACGAAGTTGACACACTGCACCCCCAGTTCCGTAAACCGCTTGTGCCACTGGTCGATCAGCCCCACGTCGCAGCAGTTCATGTAACTGCCGCCGGAGATGAGGATCATGCAGGCGCCGGTGGGGTTGGCCGGCTTTTCGAACCATTCCAGATAGGCGACGCGATGCTTGTCGGGATTGAACTCCGGCCGCTCCGCCTCGTCGGTCATGGCCGCAATCTGATGCGCCTGCGCATCGGGCATCTTCCCCTTGGGCCACACGGCCACGCGTTCCTGGGCCGCCAGCGACAAGGAAATCGATACTAAAAGTAATCCAAGAATCTTTTTCATTTCGTTTCCTCCTGATCCTGCATACCGTCTGCAAGGATATTTAACGTTGTCTTTACGACAATCCAGTCATGGTGCCGGGTCTCTTCATCCAGCAAAGCGTAAGGGCGCATGTCCGGATGCGTCATCAGGTCTTCTTTTTTTTCTTCCGCATACCGGTATCCGGCCATTTCATGAGAGGCATTCCAACGGAGATGCTCCAACCGCGCCAAATAATCCAGTACGGAAACCGTTCGGGAATCATCCCCGACAAAATGGCATCCCTCGTATTTATCCGGGATCCCCTCCGGGACCGCATGTCCATTCCAAAAAGAACGTGGGCAAAGGGCGGCTTTCTCCCGGACATGGAAATAATTGGCAAAATCCTGTTCGGTCTTGCGACGGATCTCCAGTTTGTGGGCAAGTCCCGTTCCGGGTTTCCTGCGGATCCAATCCATACGGTCGTCCCACAAGACCTCGCTGGAAGTACTGGCCGCGTAAGCTGCCTGGAACAACCTGGCATAATGGATATAGCTTTCTCCGGATATATTGTCCCAGGTCCACGTTTTTTCCACATTCCCGATGATCCGGATACAATCACGATCACCGTAGCTGCTGTTAAAAAATTGAATCGTTTCCTGGTAATCGGAAGCATGGTCCATCTTGACGACGATCAGGAACTTGTCCAGAGAAGGACGATACTGGTAGGCGCACGCCAGGATTTCAATGGCAAGGTCTATATTCCGTCCATCTTCGCCCAAAGAGATGAAGACATAGTTCAACGAGCCGATCCTTTCTCTTAAAAAGACTTTGAAAGCGTGGGAGCGGACATCCTCGCACACGAAATGGACACGGCTCTCATCCAAAGCGGGATGGGAAGAGCGGAATTCGTCCGACAAGCGTTCCATCCGTTCGTCCACGATGTCGCACTGAAACGGACTGGGATTCCCTTCTCCGTTCACGAAAGCCCCGAATTCATAAAGGAAGGAAAGGGCTCCCCGGCCACTTTCCCCAAAGCCACAGACCAGCGCATGGAAAGGACTGTCCACATAACCCGCCGGCTCCCCATCTGCATCCTTCGCGATATCGACCAAATGGATCGGATATAAAGATTCGTCCAGCTTGAGCGCTTTCGTCGCCAGGAAAGAGGTATCGACGATATGGAGATTCTCCGGAGAGGCAAGGTCTGTCTTCAGCGCCAGACCTTCCCTTTTGGCATAATAATAAACTTGTGCCTTGACAGGCAGCATCCGCTTAAGTGCAGCGACGTTCTCATCTGTATCTTCCGACAGTAGGTAAAAACAGGAATCCTCCCTGTCGGCCCAGTAACGTAACCTCTTCAGTCCCAGCTCTTCGAACAACGACTCCTCCACACTTTTCCCGATCCGCTTGTTCGCTTTGAGCAAGATGGCATCCGGAAGGAGTGACCGTATCTTTTCCAAGGTAATCGACGTAGAGCGCACACCCCGGAACAGCCTGAAAATAGAGACTTTGTCCGGAACCGGATCCTGGGTCGGCCCTTCTACGAAAAGGACCCGGTCCCCGGAAGGAATACTTTTGGCCAACGCGATCGACAAGGGACCGGTTCCCAAGAAGATATGGGTCCGCACCTTCGGGGCACGCAAAGAATGGAGCCACAACCAGGCCCGGCTCAACAAACGGCCCGCCAGAAAATGGATGGCCAGGATGGAGGTGGTCCATATGGCACACAAATACAGTCCCTGCAGCAGGATCAGGTGGACTTGCGGATTCGTTACACCTTCCACAGGAACGCCGGCTTTCAAGTTGAAAAAACCGACGAGATTGCCGAATCCCGACGCCAGTTTGAAAAGGAACAAGTCCAGCGAGGAGATCAGGGCAAGAATCAGTTTTGGAAACCAGTGCTTGGCTGCAGCATAGTCGTAGGCATACCAGTAGAACCACATTGACAAGACGAGGATGACCATCGCGGGAATCCATAGCAGCTTAGGTCCCCTCTTGAGCATGCGCAAGGTGACGATGCCGTACAACAGTACAAAAAGTATGACGATTCCTGTCGCTTGACCGGCAGTGAGTCTTTCAAAAAAGAGTGGCATGGACTACAGATAGAATACGCGGAGAATATTGGCGCCCTTGCTCTCCTTGCCACCAAGCGTGAAACCGATGGAGGCCATAATCCCTCCGAACTCGAAAGGAGAGACATCATAACCACTGTTTTTGCCGTTCTTATTATACAGGTTGACACCGCCTTTCAGGCTTCTGTAGCCAATTTTGAAATTCGCATTCAGGACAGGGAACCGGGAATGGAATTCCAAGCCGAAAAACAGGTCCCGCATATTCACATAGTTGAATGTCATCCAACTCATGTCAATCTTCTCTATGGTATGCAATACAGGAAGCCAGTAGTAGGAGGCCAGCAGATCCACGTCAAGGAACTGATGAAGGCCTCCGCCAATCCGCTGTTCACCATTCAGGAAGACGCAGGATGCGCTGAAAAGATTCTTGGGAGTCGTTCCCTCATCGACCGCGTTGAAAAAGACACCCTTCGCAAATGCCGTAGAGAATCCCGGCCATACATACATCTTCAGGAATTCCAGGTTTCCGACTTCCTTGAAGGGCAGCTCATTGGCCGTGACCTGATGGTCCATCAGGAGCAGATTACCGGTGAGCAGGGCAAAATTGCCGTTCGCCGAATAGGACATCCTGTTCAGGACATCTTTCTTTTCAGAGAAACGGAATGTACCCTTGTAGGCCAGATCACGGCGTCTCTTCTCGCCGCGAAGCCGTATCCCCTGGTTGAATCCGGGATCAGGGCCGAGGCTATAGCGTCGGTATTCGTATTTGTACCGACCATAGGGCAGATCCAAAACCGCATCGGTAAAATGGTCATACTCATTGATGACGAAATCTTCCCCACCGTCAAGGGAGGAGATGTAGATATTGAATCCGGCATTCGGATTTCCCGGAGCCTGGAAAGAATCCGAGAGTACCTTCAGAGGATGGGTGGGCTTCAAGGATACGGAAATCGTATCTCTCTCCCCGAGGATACGGGAGGTATTGACAAGCTTGACCGGATAATAATTCTTTTGACGAAGCAAGATCGTATTCTCACCCAGCGTGACCGGCTTGCTGTAAACAGGCGTCCGGA
This sequence comes from Bacteroidales bacterium UBA3289, assembly GCA_002361625.1. Classification (GTDB taxonomy): domain Bacteria; phylum Bacteroidota; class Bacteroidia; order Bacteroidales; family UBA932; genus Cryptobacteroides. The sequence goes on from DETL01000021.1 coordinate 55,745, forward strand.
TTCCTTCCGCCACATCATTGATGACCACCTCTACGCCCACCGGATCCGTATTGATCGTCAGGTAAGAGAGCGGAACCATATTGATTTCGAAGTCAATGGTCTCTCCCGGATTGACATGAACCGCATAGGTCGGAATCTCGGACATATAATCCGGCTTTTCGAAAGAAATCTTATGGTCGTCTGCCGTGAACGGCAGTTCGAGCTTGTCAACGATGGTTCCGATAGGTGTCGATCCGTCTTTGATCACGGTTCCTTCCGCATTCTTCCCGCTGAAGAAGCGGATGGTTCCGCTTTTCGGGGTCATGACGATATCCAGGGGGATCATCTCCCCTTCCCGGACGGTAAAGGAATAGCTGTAATCCTCAAAATCGTTCGCAGTAGCGATGACCTGGTAAGTAGCAGGTTCGAGCGGAATGACGATATTGCGTTCCGAATCCTGATACAATTCGAAATGATTGATCATCGTACCCGCCGAATTGAACGTCTTGAGGCCTCCCCTGCCATAATAGCCGTCCAGGTTGATGGCTCTCCCGCCGATGAACAGCTTGGGATTCTTATCGTCCAGATTTCCGGAGCCGGCTTTGAGCGTCAATTTGGCCAAAGCGAAGCGCGGCACAAGATCGAATTTGTATTCTTTTGTCATCTTGGGATCGTCCGTCGCGCTGACGGAAACGAACGTATCCATGGGGAAGTAGTCGTTCCGCAGGATATGAATCGGGGTTTCACCCTCACTCAAAGTAAGCGTGACCGGAGAGATACGGGGGGTGGGATCACTGCCTACCGTGATCTGTGCTCCTTCGGGATTCGTAAGGATCCGGACACTCCGTTCCTGAAGCGGACGGGCAATCTGGAGCACCGGAAGGCCGCGGGTGACCGTCTTCCCTCCCGAGGTCATTTTGATGATGATTTCACTGTTGCGCAAAGTCGGGTCCGGATTCCGCAGCGCCTTGATGACCAAATTATTGCCACCCCTGTCCAAGGTGCACCATTCCGGGCAGCTTACCACCTCCCACTTCCCGAGTCCGCCTTTACCGGCCGTAACGGTGACGCTGTGCGCTTCTTCAGTATAGGCAAAATTCACGAAAGGCTCCGAAAAAACCAGTCGCTCGCTCTCTTTCTTTACGGCAGCGGCTTTGTCCAGTTCCTTCAGGCACTTTTCATAATCCGGACGGATTTCCTTGATGAAACTGTCATATTGCCGGTAAAGCTTCAATATTCCTTCGTACTGAGCCTTGGCCGCGGCAAAGTCTCCATTCAACATGTATACATTGGCGGCATTCTTCATGGTTTCGAAGGAATTCTTTTCGCCGGCCGTCTGGGCAGAGACCATTGCCATTCCCCCGATCAGGAAGAGCAACGTAAAGAGCATTTTTTTCATCATTCTGTCGTATTTAAGCGGGTCATTATCATTTCTATTTCTTCATCTGCAGGGATATCCAGGATCTCATCCAGCTGATGAATAGCCTGCACATTCTCTCGGATGGCTTCCTCGGTCGATATCCGGTTTTCTGGGGATGCATATTTGAGCGGCTCATACAAAGCCTTGACCGTATTGACTCTCCTCGTATGGATTTCCAGAAGATCCTGTCTGTACTCATCCCGGATTTTCTGGAAATCCGGTCCTTCAGGAGCAGACACGGTATGGAGTTGGGCGCATTGTTTCATCAGCGTCTCGGCTTCGTCCACGCTGGGCAGGACAAACTCCAGGGAATCTTCCCGGGAAAGCCAGTTTTCCGTACGGGCCAGGATGGCCGCACTCTCGGCCTGCATCTGCGTAGCCTTTCCTTTCTCAAACGCATGGAATCCGATCAAACCGCCCGCAATCACCAGCAAACCGAGTGCGGAGAACGCGATCCGGCGAATTCTCCGTTTTTTACCGGATGAACGCGACTCCCATTCGACGGACGTCCCATCCAAGGTGTGCCGGACATTCTGGACAAGCTGGTCCAATCCGTCCTCGGGCTTGTCCAGGGAGTCAATGTAGTTGATGCTTTGCAGATAATAGGCGCGGTCAATATTGTATGCGACATCATCCAGCCGGTATACGAGGATCGGCCGATGGCACTTGTCCGCAAAATAATTGATTTCCCGGCTGACTTCCGCGGATACGTTCGAATTCTTCGAATGGACATAGATGAGCATCTCACTGGAATCCATCGCTTCGACCAGCTGGGTCTGCCAGTTGGCGTTGTGCCGAAGGTCCCTTTCGGATGCGAAACACGGAATGCCGCGATCTTCAAGATACTGACGGATGGCATGAAGCGCCTTCACGTCTTTATTGGAATGACTGATAAACGCTGTATATTTCATCCTTTCAACTTTCTCCCGCACTGGGGGCAATATGCCATATCGACTGTGATATCAGCCCCGCAGGCCGGACAGGCCTCAGGAGCTTTTTTCAGAACCATGAAACCGAGCTTCCCCACCAGACGCAATGCATTCAGGGCTGTAAGCCGGTCATACTCTTTCTCCGACTCCGGCAATTCCGCATAAGGGACCAGACAGGGATGGAGTTTCCGCTCGTCATCCCGCTTGGGGCCATAACGCCAACCCTCCGCGAGACGGGCTTGCGCCCAAATCTCGTGGGTATTCTCTGCCAGCGTTTCGGCCAAGGCCGACAAATCGTCACTCAAACGGAAACCATCGACATCTTGTGGAGACGGCCAATAAGACTGCTTCTCGGATTTCATAGGTGGTCTTAGTACAGTTTCCCAAAGATAGCAAGATTTCTCTAATTATTTAGCAATAAAAATAATTGATAGGATATTTATTGGCCTAATGCTTTGAAGGTTTCCATGACGGTGCGGAGGGCTTGGGCGTCGTTCCATTCGGCCGTGTCGGGCTCTTGCTCGTTCCGGACGGCGTTGAAACGGCGGAGGAAGGGGCCGAAGCCGGACCAGACGGTGTGGATATAGCCTTGGAGACGGGCGGCGGTCTCCGGGGCGGACTGCTTCCGGAACCGGACCATGTCCCGGATCTGCTGCTCGCAAGCGGTCGGATTCCGGTAGCCGCAGGAGGCGACGGAAAGGCCCTTCGTCGCGAAATACACACCCGTGAGGTCTGCCCGCTCGTAATGCCAGTCGCAGATGAAGACATCCCTCGGAATCAGGTCAATGGCCCTCCAGGTATCGTTGTAGCTGGCCTCCCACTCGCCGAGGCCGGTCGTCCGGCCGTCCAGCAGGCGGTCGCCCCAGATCATGAGCTGCCGGCCCTTTTCCGCCAGATGGTTCCGGATGAGGGAAACCTCCCCGGCGAAAAGTTCGGCCTTGTCACGGCCGTGGCAGCGGGGGCATTCCTCCTCGCCCAGATAGAACACTTCGTCCATGCCGGCGTGGAACGCATCGGCTTCGAAGACGTCGCAGATCTCATCGACGACATCGAATACCACCCGGTGCACGTCCGGATGGAGGGGACAGTAACTCTTGCAATAAAGGCCGTCCGGATTCGGCCACTGCGTATAGTTCTCCGTCTTCACGGAAGGGTTCTCGTCGAATTCCGGGTATTCGCGCAGGAGGGCATGCGTCTGCTTCGCCCAGGACTGGTGACCCAGGAGATTGATCTGCGGCACCAGGCGGATCCCCCGTAAACGGCACACGTTGACGATCCGCTTCACATCATCCCGGGACAGGGTCTCCGGATCCCGCAATTCGGGATGCGACTCGTAGGCATAACCCCAGTCCACCCGCAGGATCAGCAGGTTGAAGTGCGCCGGCACGAGGTCTCCCTCGACAAACTTCAGGAAATCGTTCATCTGCCCGGGCGTAGGCGCCTGGATGGCAAGTCCCCGTACGGGAATGAGTTCGTCGATGGTCCCGGCGGCCCGGGTGGAAAACACGGCGGAGACCAGGACCGCCAACACGAGAAGGATCCGTTTCATGGGTATCGGTTTATCTGATACAAAAATAGTGAAATTATTGGTTATCTTTGCAGGAGATGCACCCCGAACGATGAAAACCCTCCTGCCCCTTCTTTCGCTCCTCCTATTCCTGCCCGCCCTCGCCGGCAAGGAAGTCAAGGTTTACAAAGGAGACTCCCGCTATGTGAGCGACATCCTATGCACCGTCCGGGACGGCAAGGTGTATCAGGGGCGGTCCACCTACTCCTCCGACATTCTGCTCCGCATCGACGGAAACGACATCTACCGCAAGAACTCTACCTACCGGTCCGATATCGTCCTGACCATCCGGGACGGTGCCGCCTACGAAGGCCGCTCCACCTACCGGTCCGACATCCTCTGGACCCTCCGCGACGGCAGTCTGTACAAGGGCACATCGACCTACCGAAGCGACATCCTCGCCCACCTGCAGGACGCCTCCCGCAACGGCCGCCCGGGCCGCGAAGTCTTCCGGGGAACCTCCACCTACCGCTCCGACCTCCTTTTCACCATCGACGGCTCCCTCACCCTCCCGGAATTCATGGCCGTCTGGTATGCGGTGAACTACATCTATTGACCAGGCTCTTTGGCATTTCCGGCACAGAAATGCCACAGCTGGCGCAGGTCACCGGCTATCCTGGTATAGGTCACCGGACATCCTGGCGCAGGTGTCCTTCCTTACCGGTCATTCAGGTGCAGGTGTCCTTCCCAATTGGCGCAGGTGTGATTTTCGGGTAGGGACCTGCGCCAAGAAATGGGCACAGACGCTTTCTGGCGGCGCAGGTCGCACGCCTTTTTCCACACCTGCGCCAAAAACAGCTACCACCTGCACCAAAAGAGACACCACCTGCTCCGGACTTGCACAGAGATTATTTCATTGCAGGAAGCCGATCCTGCAATGCGCAGAGAACAAGCCGTTTATCTTGGATAAACAGAAAAATAAAATGGTCTTGCGAAAGACTAACCATCTGATATACAGCGATTTTGCATGCAAGGCGGCAACGGCCCCGATTTTTGGGATAACCGCCAATTTTTCCGTAACATTGCAGCGGGTCGTCAACGGTGACGCCCGCTAAAACACACTGGCGTATGAGAAAGTTTTTGGAAGTGCTGGTGGATGAGGATGGAAAGTTCCACTTCTCTACCGACGGAAGTTTTCCCTGGAAAGAAGGAGCACCCGACCCGGGCCTGTGGGACCAGGAATTCAGGCAGGTTCTCCGCGATCTGACGGAGTTCATGTGGCGGAATCCGCAGCAGGAAGTCAGCGCAGCCGTACGGATGCTGGCCATGGCGGAAATCCTGGGCAGCAGCCAACCCTATGACCAGGCCGAAGAGTTCTGGAGCCTGATGATGTTCGACACCATTCCCGAGTACGAGGGATTTGCCGCCCGGATCAAAAGGCCGTTCGGCTTCGACGACCGGAAAGTCGCCCGGCCCATCGTGGGCGGAGACGTCTCCCTTTTCTCTCCCAGCGCTTGGAAAACCTCCTTCCCCATGCCTTTCGGTAAAGGAATGAATTGACATGGCCTTCGAGAGAATTTGCTTCCGGAGGCTGCCCGACGGCAGTTTCCGGAAGGTTTATCCGTTCCATGTGAGCCTGGAAGGGATGGCGGAACTCGCCCTGTGCCGGGATGATGAGGATTACGACGTAATGGTGAAATACCTGTTTGTCTGCGCCCGGCGGAAAAACGTCCTCGTCGTCATCTACATCGCCATGTCCAACCATGGGCATGCGACTATTCTTGCAACCGGGCAGGAAGAGGCCGATGCCTTCAAAGTCGAGTGGCTTCGGATGTATTCCCAATACTTCAGCCACAAGTATCGGCAGAAGAGAGTCCTGCGCCACACTTCGGCCGTGGCCCTGTATCTGGACTCGGACTGGTACGTCCGGAACACCCTGGCCTATGTCCCCAAAAACGCGCTGGACGCACTCTCCCGGGTGGAGGATTACCGCTGGTCGGGCTACCGGGGCATGTTCTGTGGAGGAAAGGTATCCGGCGGTTTCCGGTCAGCCGGTACGCTGAAGCGCAGGGAGAAAGAAGCCTGCTTCCACACCCACGATTCCCTGAAAGGCCTCCCCTGGATCCTGAATGCCGATGGGGAACTGGAACCCGCATCGGCCTGTGACCACGAGTACCTCGAATCCGCCTTCAACAATGACCAGGCCTATTTCCTGAGGATCATCGGGACGGTCAACATGGCCGAAATGCATCAGAAACTGGTCGATAACCCCCGGCGGCGGCAGAACGATACGGAGATGATCAAAGCCATCGACAGCGTGTCCAAAGGTTGGTTCAATTCTCCGGTCCTGGACCTGCCCCGGGAAAAGAAGGCCCGCCTGCTTCCCTACATCTACCGGTCCTACCGAACCTCGGTCGCCCAGCTCGCACGTTGTTTCAATCTGGAGCCCGGCACCGTTGCCCGCATGGTCGGCCGTTCCCGTCGTAAACCGCACAAGGAAACCGCCGAATAGTTTGGGTTTGGGTTTGGCGCAGGTATGGGCGTTTTGGCGCAGGTTCCGGCCGGCTTTGGCGCAGGTCATCGACCCTTCGGGGGCAGGTGTGTTTTTTGGGTAGGTACCTGCGCCAGGAAATGGGTCCTGGCACACTCTGGCGGCGCAGGTCTCACCCCTTTTTCCACACCTGCGCCAATACATGGGCACACCTGCGCCAAACGGGGATACTTCCGCGTCAATGCTGGGGCAGGCCCATACGCCGGGAGGCCATTACGTCGACAGGAGATCCGGCGGGCCGTTACTCCGGCAGGTACTCGTCTACTCCGGCAGGTACTCGTCGATGGCGGCGGCGATGGAGAGGATGGTCTGGTAGAAGAGGATGTTGGAGTTCTTGAGGGGTAACCAGCGCTCGTCGGAACGGGAGGAGCGGAGGTATTTGTCCGTGTAGATGGTGCCGTAGGTGCCGATGTAGACCTGGACGGAACCGGTGGCATCGACCTTCATCGCCCGGATGGGGAAGGGTTCCGAGTAGCCGGATTTGCTGTCGAAGACGAGGGCGTTCATGTCGGTCTTCTCGCCGTCGTTGTTGGAGCAGTTCACGAAGCCGCCGGCCGCGCGGATGGACTCCCGGATGGCATCGTGGATGGCGTCACCGGCCTGGCGGTAGGTGTCGGCCAGGGCTGTCAGCTGTTTGTTCATTTCTTCTTGCCGGGTTTGAGGATCATGAAGACGATGGCGCCGATGCAGATGGCGATGCCGACGACCATCTGGGCCGTCAGGGGCTCGCGGAACATCAGGGTGCCGATGAGGATGGCGGTGATGGGCTCGAAAACGCCCAGGACCGAGGTCTTGGTGGGGCCGATGTAGCGGGTGGAGACGGCGAGGGTGAGCATCGACACCATCGTGGGAACGATGGCGAGGCCGATGAGGTTCGCCCAGTCCGCCGCCGTATCCACCCCTTCCACGGGAGACCCGCCCTGGACGGCGCGAATCGTCATGAACAGGGCTGACCCCGTAAGCAGGGCATACAGCGTGAGGGTATGCTCCGACACCTTCCGGATGCGCTTGCTCCGGTTCACGATGACCAGGTAGAAGGCGTAACTGAGGGCGCCCAGCATGGCCAGCACCAAGCCCAGGAACCGGATTTCCACCCCCTGCGAAGGCTTGGACAACAGGACGATGCCGCCGAATGTCGCCAGGATGGACACCCAGGTCTGCCAGCTCGGATACAGCCGCAAGGCCACCATGATCAAGGCGACGAATACGGGATACAGATACACGAGCGTCGTTGCCAACCCGCTGGGAATGAATTCATAAGAGTAGAACAGAAGCAGGCTGCTGCAAGCGAAGAGAATGCCCAGCAGGATCAGCACGGGAAGTTCCCGCCCCCGAACCTTGAAGGGCTCTTTCCGCAGGCCCATCCACACCGCCAGCAGCAGGGCTGACAGGAAATACCGGAAGAACAGCATCACCAGCACCGGCACGCCGCTCTCCAGCAAAGGCTTCGCAAACAGCGGATTCGTCCCGTACGAGACCCCCGCTACAACGCCTGCGATATAACCATATACCCGTTTCTTGTCCATTTCGGGCGGCAAAAGTACGACAAAAGGCCGAACTATGCAAAGGAAAAGATCATTCCTCGGCTGGATCGGCTTTCTGCGCAGGAGCGAGGCGCCCGTTTTTCCGAAGGGCTTCGTGGATGATCCATTGAAGCTGGCCGTTGGTGCTGCGGAACTCGTCCGCAGCCCAACGTTCCAGGGCCGACATCGTGTCCGGATCGATCCGGAGCACGAATGTCTTCATCGGCTCTTTCGCCATCCTAATAGAGGCTTCCGGAGTTCACAACCGGCTGGGCGGGCTCTTCACCGCACAGGACGACGAGAAGGTTGCTCACCATCGCGGCCTTGCGTTCCTCGTCCAGATTGACGATCCCGTCGCCTTCGAGCTTGTCCAGGGCGATCTTGACCATGCTCACAGCCCCTTCCACGATCTTCTCGCGGGCGGCGATGATGGCGTCTGCCTGCTGGCGGCGGAGCATCACGGCAGCGATTTCCGGCGCATAGGCCAGGTAGTTGATCCGGGCTTCCGTCACGTGGATACCGGCCATCGACAGGCGGTCGTTGAGGGTCCGGACCAGACGCTCGTTGATTTCTTCGGCGTTGCTGCGGAGGGTGAGCTCTTCCTTGGAGTCGGCGTTGTCATAGGCATAGCAGCCGGCCACCTGGCGCAGGGCGGCGTCGCTCTGCACGCGGACGAAATTCTCGAAAGCATGCGAGAGGGACCGGGCGGCGCTGCCTGTCGTCGGACCGGCAAGGGACTGGCTGTCGATTTCGAACAGGGCCTTGTACGTGTCCTCCAGCTTCCAGACGAGGACCATGCCGATCAGGACCGGATTGCCGGCCTTGTCATTGACCTTGATCGGTTCGGGATTCAGGTTCCGGGCGCGGAGGCTTACGCTCTTGACGCTCAGGAGCGGGTTAATCCAGTAAAATCCTGTCCGCGTGAAGGTTCCGCTGTATTTTCCGAAGAAAACAAGGACCTTCGCCTCATTGGGCTCCAGCTTGATGAATCCCTTGGCGCCCAGGACGACGGCGACCAGGCAGAGTGCACCGAACAGGGCGTAGGTACCGTTTTGCTCGGCCTTGATGAAGCAGAAAACGCCCAGCGCCACCAGGCACAGGATCAGGAGCAGGGCGACAAAACCGTTAAGGACCAAACCGTGGTAGGTTACTTCTTTCTTGTTTTCCATAACTCTTTTCTTTTATGATATCATTTTGATATCGCAAAGATAGTGGTATTTTTCGGAAATCCAAAAATATTTATCGAATTTTAGTAAATTTTTCCCAAAAAAGGGCCGACGGTCAGTAACCGCCGGCCCTGAAAGCCGCTTGGACAAAATCAAGACTCCTTACAGTTCCTTGATCTTGACGTTCCGGTAAGAAACGTGATCACCGTGATCCTGCAGGAGGATGTAGCCTTCCTCCGCATTGCCGAAGTTGGGCCAGTCCTTATACTTGCTGTAGGCCACGAGGGCATTCCACATCTGGTTGTTGCGCTCGTATTCCAACAGCTTGTGCCCGTTGAGCCAGTGCTCCACGTGATTGCCGTTCACGATGACCATGGCCCGCTGCCAACCGTCGATGGTGTAGGTCTCCCAGACGCCCTTGGGCGCGGGGATCAGGTCATACAAGGAGCCCATGGTACGGTTGCCCTTCACACCCAGTTTCGCATCCGGATGGCGCTCGTCATCCAGAACCTGGAACTCGCAGCCGATGGCCGAGCCGGCGCCCTGGTTCGTGAAGGGATCCACGAAGTACTTGATGCCGCTGTTGGCGCCCGGGGTGAGCTTGAATTCCGCCTTGAGGATGAAGTTCTTATACTTCCGGTCGGTGATGATGTCGCCGCCGTTCGTGCTTTCGCTGCCGTCGCCCTTGTTCACGGAAAGGACACCGTCCTCCACGGTCCAGCCATGATCCGGGAAAGTCCCCAGCTTCTTCGCGCTCTGCCAGCCCGCCGTGCTCTTGCCGTCGAACAGAAGTTTCCATCCGTCAGCCACTTCCTCCGGAGTGAGCGTGTTCGCCACACAGTTCACGCAAGGGGCGTCGGTGGGCGTCGCATACTTCTCCACATCCTTCGTGATGATGCGGATGTCCTTCCAGCACACATGGACGCCGAGCTGGTCGGCACCCACCACATGGACCTGCAGGGCGATGAAACCGGTGGGATCCACGTCATCGATGAGGTTCGTGCAGGGAATGCCGTTCACCCAGGTGCGGATATTCGGGCCGATGCATTCCACGCGGGCGTGGTTCCAGCCGTCCCTGTAAGCCTTCCGGGCGGGCTCGTTCTCCGTCATCCGGTACAGCCACATGCGGCGGGCCTCGTCATAGATGCCGCCGGTCCAGGCGCGCGGGGCCGGGTCGATCTCGAACTGGTACCCGTACACGACGCCACGGGCGTCGTCCTTGTGGCTCCGCAGCTGCACGCCGGAATTGATACCTTCCGTCAGGAAGTCGAACTCCAGGATGAAGTCGCCATACTCCTTGGTCGTGGCGAGGAAAGAATTGACTTTGCTGTTGGTGGCGGTACCCACGATCATGCCGTCCTTCGCGGCGTACTTCGCCGTACCGGTCACCTGCTTCCAGCCCTTGAGGTTCTTGCCGTTGAACAGCGGTTCCCACGGCTGGGCGTTTGCGAGGGTCGCCGCGAGGGCGAGACCCAGGATCAGTGCTAACTTTTTCATATCCTACATTTTATAGTACTCTTCCCATCCCTTCCGCGGCGGCATCCCCACGAGGAGCGCATTGGCGAAAGGATCGTTCACAATCTTCTTGGAAGCCGGGTCGAAGATGAGCTTGCGGCCGGTGCGGATGGCCACGACGCCCAGGGCGAAGGTCTGGCACATGGGGCCGAAGATCTCGAACGACGAACGGGTCTTCTCCAGACCCTGGCAGGCGAGGAGGAAGTTCGCGAAGTGGTTGGAGAAGTTGCTCTCGTCCGGAACCTCGGGGAGGCGGGAAGCCATCTCGAGGGCCTTCTCCTTCGGGATGATCTGCAGCGGGGATCCATGGCTGCCACCCTTGAAGGTCAACTCCTTGGAATAGATGATCTTGCCCGGGCTGAGGGAGGAAGGGGTGAAGGTTCCGTCCATATTCGTCGCGGGAACGTCGGCGGCGTTATTCGTGGTGGGCCCGTACCCGGCCGGGAGCGGCGGGAAGTTCTTCTGTCCGTCGTACCACATCATCTCCACCGGTGGCATGTCGCCGCGGGGTCCGAACTTGAAGCGGAGGGTCGTCTCTTGCGGGAAGAAGAAGTCGTTGGCCCCGGTGAGCTTCAAAGGCTCGATCTCGTAAGGGAGGCCCAGTTCCAGGAACTCGTGGCACGTGTCGATGATGTGTGCGGCCCAGTCGCCGATGGCGCCCATGCCGAAGTCGAACCAGCCCCGCCAGTTGCCGGGATGGTACTTCCCGTTGTAATCATGCCATTGGGCCGTAGTGAGCCAGGTGTCCCAGTCCATGCCCTCGGGCAGCGGTTCCGCCTCCGGGAACTTCTTGATGTTCACGTCGTAAGGATGCCAACGGCGCCAGTCATTGTGGTGTGCGACGATCTTGTACACGTCCTTGATGATGCCGGCTTCCTTCCAGGCCTTGAACTGGAAGTAGTTCTCCTCCGAGTGGCCCTGGTTGCCCACCTGGGTGGCGAGCTCCGGATGCCGCCGGGCCGCGTCCATCAGGAGTTCGCACTCGTAGAAGGTCCGGGCCATGGGCTTCTCCACATACACGTGCTTGCCGCAGTGCAGGGCGAGCATCGCGACGGGGAAATGGGCAAAGTCCGGAATGGCGATGCACACGGCGTCGAAATGGTCGCCGTACTCGTCGAAGAGCTTGCGAAAGTCCTTGAACAGCTTCGCCTTGGGGAATTTGGCGATGGTTTCGCGGCTGCCGGCGCTCTCCGGATCCACGTCGCACAGGGCGACGATGTCGCAGAGCCCGGTGTTCATAAAGTCGTTGATAATCTGCGCACCGCGGTTCGCGATGCCGATGGCGGCGAGACGCACCTTGGCGCCCTTTTTGGGGGCCTGGCAGTCACCGGGATTCATCGCGGAAAGATGCTGCACGCCCAGAATAGCGCCGGCCGTTCCGAGTCCGGCCGTCTTGAGAAAAGTCCGTCGTTCCATATGGTTTTCGTGTTTCAGTGTTTCGTTCCTACAAATATACAACTATTTGGGTTCATCTGCAATCATTTGCCAGACACGAACAGAGGGCCGCCCTCGCTTAATTCCCGCTTAAAACGACCGTTAAGGCCGGCATTAACCGCCAAAGACAGCAAAAGGTTAATGCCGGCTTGTTATCTTTGCACCATGAAACGAAACCCGGGTCTTCCTTTCATCGTCCTGACAGGCGTCCTTCTCCTTGCGCTTTCCTGCCGGGAGGACAGGATTGTGCCCGTGGAGAAGCCGACCGCGCCCCCCTCCTTCCGGGAGATGGTCTCGGCTTACCGGGAAGGGAGGACCTACGTGGAAACGCGGACCCTGTCCACCTTCTCCAAGGTCTTCTTCCAGGACGGGACCAGCGTGGTCGTTCCTACGGCGGAGTGGGTCATCGAGGACGGAACCGATACCCTCGCCTATGTCCCGAAAACGGTCTCCCGACAGGGAACGGACTGGTTCCTGGACGGGAAGGACACCGGCGTCGAGAGGGACAACGGCCCGCTCGAAGAAAGCGTTCCCATCTATGCCTACCGGAACCTGAAATACCTGAGGATCTGGGCCTCCAACGGCGAAATGATGGAATTCGACAACGGCTGGGAGCCGGAAAAGCCGGCAGACCCCGGGGAGGAGCCCGAAAAGCCCTACATCGACCCGCTGCACGACAAGCCCATCCCCTCGAACTTCCGGATTCCGTCGGTCCACATCACGACGGAAGGGGGTAAGGCCATCGACAGCAAACATAATTATGTCAATGCCTCCTTCCGGTTCGAGGACCCCTCCCGTTTCTATACCGACGAAGCGACAGTGGAGGTGACCGGCCGGATCAAGGGCCGCGGGAACACCACCTGGGGGATGCCCAAGAAGCCCTGGCGCATCAAGCTGGACGAGAAGACCCACGCCTTCAGCCGCTGGGGCAACAAGGACTGGATCCTGCTGGCCAACTACAGCGACAAGACCCTCCTTCGGAATATCATGGCCATGGAGATCTCCCGCATCTGCGGGATGAGCTGGACCCCGATGATGCTCAGCGTGGAAGTGTACCTGAACGGGCAATACCAGGGCGTCTATGCCTTCTCCGACCACAAGGAGATCGCAGGGCACCGGGTCAATATCGAAGTGGCGACGGAAACCGACCTCGAGGGCGGCTACTACCTGGAGCTCGAAGAAGCGATGGACGAGCCGGTCTGTTTCAAGACCGTCTGGGACACCCCGGTGATGTTCCATGAGCCGGAATACCCGACCGAAGCCCAGCAGAAGTACGTCAAAGCCTGGTTCGACAACTTCGAACATGCCCTCGAACGGGTCCAGGACGAGCACGACTACGCCTACCGTTCCTATATCGACATCCCTTCCTTCATCAACTACTACATCATCCAGGAAATCACAAAGAATCCGGACGGGAACGTCCGCAAGAGCACCTACCTCACGAAGGAGAAAGGGAAGCCGCTGGAGATGTACCACGTATGGGACTTCGACATCACCCTCGGAAACTGCGACTACACGAACTTCGAGAAGCCCGAAGGCTGGCAGATGCGCTACGTGAAGTGGTACAACCAGCTGTTCTTTGATCCGGCCTTCAAGAAAGCCGTCGTGGACCGCTGGAACGAACTCTACCCCGACCTCCTCACGAAGGTCCCCGCCTTCATGGACCGGCAGCTGGAACTCATGGGCGGCGCCTGGAAGGCCAATTTCGACCGCTGGAAGATCCTGGGCGTGAAGGTCTGGCCCAATTACTACTACTTCCCCACCTATGAGGAAGAATATGCGTTCCTGAAGGAATTCTATGAAGCCCGCCTGGCCTGGCTGAACGAGCGGATCAACGCTGAAGAATTCTGAAAAAAGGACTTACTCTTCCTCGATCATCTGCTTGAAAGGGACGGTGTATTCGATGCCCAGGGACTTGCGGTACTCCTTGCAGAAGTTGTCGTAGATGGTCTTCGCCAGGCCCGGTTTGTTCTCCCGGCACAGGATGCGGATCTTGGCCCGGAGAGCGTCCTCGTTCAGGAAATCGTGCTGGAAGATGGTGTTGGCGGCCTGCAGGAGGGTCTTGTCGGAGAGATCCCCCCTCTGAAGCTGGCGGCTGAGAAAGTCGATGGCCGCATTCGAGAAAGCGCTCTTGTATTCGTCGATCCAGTCCAGTTCGGTGTTCGGCAGCATCTGTCCCTTGAGGAACAGTTCCAGGAGCCGGTCCACGTCGTCCTCCACCGCCCCATCCTGGAAAAGGCGCAGCGCTTCCAGGTAGTCACACTGGGTATCGCCCTCGAAGGAGATGCTCCAGAGCTTGTTCTGGTTCTGGATCCGGATGTCGCCCACTCCCTCCAGGAGACCGCGGAGCTTGGACATATAGACATTCCGGTTGTTGTTGGCCGTATCGTCAGGCTTGTAGGACCACAGGAGATGGTTGATCTTCTGGGAGGCGATGCCGCCGGACTTCGCCGTGGACACGATGAGAAGGATCAGGAGGGCCTTCACCGTGGGGGTGAACTGGGCGGTCACGTCGTTCCCTTCCCGGTCCGTCACCCGGAATCCGCCGAAGAAATTCACCGACGAACGGGAGAAATCGTAAAACAACCGCTCCGGCTCATAGTTCTCCTCCCGTTCGGCCAAAGATTCCTTCGCAGCAGGCTTCCGGTGTCGTACCTTGTTCCGGAAAAACCGGTAAAAGACGTAATCCACGGCGGCGACGAGCCCAAGGATTCCCAGCAGGATCTTCCACCACAGGCCGCTCCCCTTCTTCGGCTCCGCATGCCCTTCCTGCATGATCATGCTTACGGGAAGGGGCGGATAGCCTATTTCGTAGATGTCCACATCCGTGCTGCCATCCACCTGCGACTGCAGGATCACGGCGAACATCTTCTTGAGCGAATAGCTGTGCCAGAGATTGATGTACGTGTACTGCGCGTTGCGGAGCGGCGGGATGGGAAGGGACATCTTCTCCAGGCCGGGCTGCTCCGGACGAAGCTTCAGCAGGGTGTAGCCGTCCAGGTTGGAAAGGAAGTAGAAATCCCCGTTGGCCCAGTTATAGACGAAATTCTCGCTGGAGACGAAATCTCCGAAAGGGGACGTGCCCATGTCCCACAGCTGGCGGACTTCCAGTGTCCGCGTGTTGATGGTGTACAGGTCGTAGTAGTTCTTCGGGGAGAGTTCCTGTTTCCCGGACAGGTTGCCGCGGCCGCCGAACACGTACAGGAGGCTGTCCACGATGTAGGAAGTCGCCGAATAGCGCGGAGTGATGTCCGCCACCATTGTCCGGAAATTCTTCTCGGGGTCGTCCAGGTAACTGACGATCAGTTCGTTCCTGAAATGATAGTGCCCATAGCCGCCAAAACTGTACAGGGCGTGGACGCGGGGCTCCCACGTGTTGGTGTTGTTCCAGTAGCTGTGGTCCCGCTGCGGGACCTTCTCGTTCTCCCAGCGGCGGGTCTTGAAATCGAAGCGGGAGAAGAGGCCCTCGTCCAGGTTGTAGGCCGTAAGCCAGTCGTGGCCGCCGCCCACGTAGAACAGCTGGTTGGGGAAATTCGCCGGACAGTGTCCACCCGCGACCGGAATCTCCGTCAGCTCCCCGGAAGAGGCGTCGAACACATGGATCGGCTCGTCCCCGCAGGTCATGTAGAACTTGTCCCGGTCGTCGAAGGTGATGGACGGGATATCGCTGAAGGCGTGCGAGAATACCGGCTGGAAGGAGACGTACCGGTCGATCAGCCACTGCGGGTTCACCGCCCGGGCGGGAACGCCCCGCACCTCGTCGTAGCACAGGTCGCCGTCGTGGCGGGCGCACTCCCAGTGACGGAACAGCTTTCCGTCCCGGTGCAGCCGGATGTCCCGGACGCCTACCGACGCGACATCCCCGAGGGTATAGCCGGCCAGCTGGCACAGACCGAAGGAGATGCGGAAAGTCTCCGCCCCTTTGGTGCCCGCATCCCGGATGGAGAGGACCGTTCCGTTATAGTCCAGGTCGATCTGGCCGGTCTTCGTGTCCAGGGCCACCGAGACGTGGATCCACTGCTCCAGGGGGATGTCCGTCCCGATCTGATGGACCTGTTCCCCCGTGACGAGAATCGGTTCCTTGCTGTCGTCCAGGTCCGCCGTGTACATCAGGTCCACGTTTTCCCCCTTGTCGGTGATGATGCGGAAGATGCACCCGAACACATTGTCCGAGCGGTTGTACAGGTCGAAGGACAGGTCCAGTTTCTTTCCCCGTACGGGAATCGCCTTCCCGTCCTCCAGCGCGAGGCCGGTGAACTCATGCGCATGCGCCGGATAGGAAACGATATGGAGGCCATAGTCCAGCTCCGCCTCCGAGGTATCGACACTGTCTGGCACAGTCTGCGCCGACGCCGCGAAAAGCGACGCGCCGGCGAAAAGCAAGGCACAGCCTATTCGGAAAAGATGTCTCATCCTGGTCTCCGTTTCGTGTTATCCAAGACAAAGATACAACAAATAACGGATTTTCCTATTTCCCTTTCAACCGCGCCGCGGCCTCTCCGGCCAGGCGCAGGTACCGGTCGGACGGAACGCCATCCTCCAGGGGCACGAAGGTGCTTCCGGGAGCCGCCACGGGCACTTTCCGGGCAATCTTGAAGATGGCCGTGCCTTCGTCGATCTCGTCGAACATCGCGATGTAGAGCATCTTGGCGCCGCTGTCCAGGCAGAAGTCCAGCTGCTGTTTGAAGAAACGTCCGCCATTCCGGGGAATCTGGACGCTCCTGCGTCCCGGGCGCTGCATGTTGGCCCAGGAGAAACCCGGGAAGCAGAGGGGCGCATAGGCGATACCTTCTTTCCCGGCCCATGCCATGTCCTCACGGATGAGCGGCTGGTAATCGGGATAGGTCCGTTCGTTGTACCGGCCCACGAACCAGGGCATCACGATGTCGCACTTGCGGATGAGGGCATGGAGCCGCTCGTCGGGCAAGGTATCCTTCGTAAGCGTCCGCCAATGCGTAGGCACGCCGATCATCACACTGAACCCCCTTTCCCGGAGACCGTCGATAATCCTTTCGCATTCGTCGAAGCCGTATTTCCGGTTGTCGTTGAAGCCTACGCCCCAAACCGTCACGAGTGGTTTCCCGTTCTGGTACAGGTAGGATGGATTCGCTTGATGATCAAATAGATGATGGGCTTCGGCAAGCGCATCGATGTCATGGAGAAGGATTTCCGGGCCGTTCTCCGGCATGCCACTGAGGTCGTACATGATGGCGACGGCGCGGTCGTACTTGTTCGCACATTCCATCGCCGAGTCCATCACCTTGTTGAAATGCTTCCTCCCGGAGGAATTGGCGATTTCCGCGATGAACCGCTGGAGAAACACCCCGTCCAGGCCGTATTCCTTCATCCAGCGGAAGTGGACATCGACTGTACTCTTGTCATACGGGGACGGGACATACGCGGGTGTGCCGTCCTCGAAGCGGAACGCCGTCTCGTACACCTGCGGATACTCGTCCACCTCCGGCCACAGGTCGATGGTGCACCAGCCCGGTTCGAAGCGCCGGCCCTTCTCGTAATGGTGCCAGTTCCGGCCGGCCCCGTCGCCGGGGGTGTTGAACCACCCCTGATACCCCGCCATGACGAGCCCCTCATAGGACTCGTACGTAATAGAAGACCGATACGGTCCCTGCGCGAAGGCAGAGACCGTAGCGGTCAGGGTCAGAAGCGCGGCGAGCCGTCTCATTTCGCAAAGGTCTGGACGACCTCGCGGATGGTGCCGTCTTCGTTGAAATACAGCTTGTCCACGCAGATGGAACGGAGGTTCCCCTGATGGGAGATGTTGCAGTTGTGATAGAACAGGTACCACTGGCCCTTGTACTTCACGATGCTGCCGTGGGAGGTGTCGCAGTCGGTCGGTGTGAGGATGATGCCCTGGTACTGCCACGGGCCCAGCGGGGAGTCGCTCCAGCAGTAGCGCAGCTGGTTTGCGCCCCGGTTGCCGGGTTCCTGGTGGTTGTCGGCATACATCAGGTAGTATTTGCCGTTGTTCTTGAACACCCAGGGGCCTTCGTGATAGTCCTTCATGCCGGTCATCGTGACCACGGGGCCGTCGATCTCGGTCATGTTGTCCTTGAGCTTGCAACCGATCATCCGGCCGCCGCCTCCGTAGTAGAAGTAGGCCTGGCCGTCATCGTCGACGAACACGCACGGGTCGATCATGGAGAAAGCATCGCCTAGGCCCTCGAGATAGCCGAGGAGTTTCAGGTTCTCCATGGTAGGCTTGTCGGAAACGCCGATGCCCACCTTCCAGGTATTGTTCCAGTCGGTGCCGCTCGGGTGCGGGAAATAGTAATAGTACTTGCCGTTCTTGAACGCGGCGTCCGGAGCCCACATGAAACCTCCTTCGGGACGTCCCCATTCCACGTCGCGGGAATGGAGGAACTCGCCGTGGTCGGTCCAGTGGACCATGTCGTCCGTGGAATACACATGATAGCCGTCCATGAGGTCGCAGCCCCGGGGCGGGTCGTTGTCATGGGAGGGATAGACATACAGGCGGCCATCACCCCACACATGGGCGGACGGGTCGGCCAGGTAGATGTCCGTGATGAAAGGATTGCCGGGCATCTGGAGCTCCACGACCTCCTCCTTCGGGGCGGTCTTGTCGCAGCCGCAGGAGGCGGAGGCGAGAAGAGCGGCCAGGAGGACAGGTATGGTGATGAGATGATTGATTTTCATTGTATTGTTTTACTTGGAGGGCATATCGGGGGTCATTTTCACTTCGCCGCGGAGCATCTTCGCCGCCTCGCCGGTCAGGAACAGGTACCAGTCGGTGGGGAGGTTGTCGTCGATGCCCTGGAAGCGGATGTCCAGGTCGGAGGTCTTCCTGCTCCAGCGGACGCCGTCCCCGGTCTGCTCCGTCGAATTCATCCGGTAGTTTCCGTTCGTGTAGCTGGTCACCCAGTAGTCGTCGTCGGAGGTATAGCCATATCCGGCCGGGACGTTGGCTTTCTTGTACGGGACGTTGGACGGAACCTCGGACACGTGCATCTGCTTGAAGATGGCCGTGCCCTCGTCGATCTCGTCGAACATGCCTACATAGATGGCCTGGGCGCCCGCCTTGATGTCGCGGTAGAACTGCTTCCAGTAGAATTTGCCGCCATAGCGGAATCCGGTCTGGGTGGCGTCGCCGTCGGGATAACCGTTGTTCGGATGCATGTTGCGGTCGCTTCCGCCCGGGAACACATGCGGGGCATACACCACGACGTGACCGTCGGTGGAGTACTTCTTCGCCTCGGCGATGTCGTCCTTGATCCGGGTGAGCCAGTCGCTGCTTTCGAAATTATCGTTTCCGTAGCGCCCCACGTACCAGGGGATGAAGGCATCGCACTTCTTGATGATTTCGATCATCTTGCGGTGCTCGGTCCCGCTCACGCAATCGTTTCCGCCCGCACGCCAGTAGCCGGGACAGCCCAGCATGATGGCCCAGCCCTGGGCCTGGAGCTGCTCGATGTACGGTTCCAGGAAGGAAGGCTTCGGGTGGTCGTTGTCGTTGAAACCGAAGCCCCAGAGGGCCAGGAGCGGTTTCCCGTTCTCATGGAGGTAGTACTTCTGGACGTTGCGGTCCTTGAGCTGGTACTCGTCCATGAGCTTCTGCGCATCGGCCACCATCGACGTCGCCATCGACGGTTTCCCGGGTACCACGCCGCCCATGTCATACATGATGGCGATGGCGCGGCCGTACTGGTTAGATCCCTTCATGGCGTGTTTCAACACCATGTCGAAGTGGTCCTTGTGCTTGGCATCCTGGATCTCGCCTACGAAGCGCTGCATGAAGGCCCCGTCCACGCCGTAGTCCTTCATCCACTTGAAGTGGGTGAGCACCGTGGACTCGTCATAGGAGCTGAACACCGTGGCATGCGACCCGTCGGGAAGGATGAACGGCGAACTGTAACCGGTTCCGTCCCCGTCTCCCACCACGTACTTCTTCGCGTACTCGGACATGTCCGGCCAGAAGTCGATGGAGTTGCGGAGGACACCGGGGCGGAACTGCTCGCTTTCACGGTAGTGGTACCAGCCCTGGTTGGGAACCTGGGTCATCGGCGAGCCGTCTCCCGGGGTGCCGAACCAGCCCTGGTAGCCCGCCATGACAAGACCGCGGTAGGTATCGTACGGCTGGCCGTCCTTGTGGGGTTCCACGCCCGGATCGGCATACTCCGATTCTGCCGGCCCCGGCTCCGGCGGTGTGGGTTCCACCCGTCCCGGGATCACCTCCTCCGGCTTTCCGCAGGAGAAGGCGACCACGAGGGCGAGGAGGACATAGAGGGTTCTTTTCATGCCTACTGCGGGATTTCAATCACCTTCTTCTCGGACAGATTCCAGGACTCGTAGGTGTCGTTGAACTTGACACCCATCCGGCACCAGTATTTGTAGCCGTTCTTCACAGGGACCGTGACGGAGTATTCCTTGTCGGAGACACCGTCGCCGTCCTTGTCGATGTTGGACCACATCGAGCGGAGGTTGATCCGGTAGGTATTGCTGTAGTAGTAGTCCAGGTGGTTCCCGTTTCCGCAGTGCTGGTTCAGGCTCAGGAACGGACGGATCTCCGTCAGCTGCGGGAGACCTTCCTGGATCGGAGCCTCCAGCCGGCAGGTGAATACCAGGGCATAGTCGGAATCGGTACCGGGCACCATCTCCACGGTGAAATCCTGGACATGGGTGTACGGCGTGACCTTGAAGTCCTGGACGGCTCCGGAGGATCCGATCTTCACGTTGTAGGTCGTGTCGGTGGGCCACCAGGCTCCATTGCGGGGCAGCATGTCATAGGTTCCGGCGAACAGTTTCGTGTGGGCATAGGTGCCGTCTTCCTTGATTCCGAGGTCCTGCGGAGTCGGATTCGTGGAATAGCTCATCTCCCAGATACGGATACTGTTCGTCCCGTGGTCGGTCAGGAACGGTTTGCCGGTCGTCACGTCGATGATGGTTCCGCTCACCTGGGCGTCCGGAGCGGCGAAGTTGTCGATCTTCATGCACGCGGACAGCGCCAGGGCGGCAGTCAGGATATAAAATGTCTTTTTCATATCTTCTTTCAGGCTAGGGATCAATAACCGTCGTTGCGGACGAGGTTCGGGTTCTTGTTGATTTCGCCGCCCGGGATGGGCTCGTAGTAGTTCAGCTTGTTGAAGGTGAGCGTACGGCCGTGCGGGTTCGCCTCGTTCAGGTAGATGTATTTGCCCTCGGAGATGACATAGTATCCGGAGAGGGTGTGCACCCACTTGTTCTCATAGATGCTGTGGGCGATTCTCCAGCGACGCTGGTCCCACTCGCCCTGGTTCTCGATGCACAGTTCGCGCTTGCGCTCGTCCCGGATGTACTGCAGGTTCTCGTCCACCTCGAAGCCGTAGAGCTCGGTGCCGATGTCGGCAGGATTCTGCACCATCTCGTGCGGATGGGCGCCGGCGCGGGCGCGCAGTTCGTTCACATGCTCGAAGGCCTCGGCCTTAAGGGCGTTGTTCCCGGTCTCGAGACCCAGCTCGTAGGCCGCCTCGGCCCAGTCGGCGAGGATTTCGCCGTAGCGGAAAACCTTCCAGCCCTGCTGGCTGGTGTGGAGGGCGCGCTGCTCGGCGGGGGCGTTGTAGTTCGTGTACTTGCGCACGCCGATGCCGGTGTAGATATACCCTTCGTCGCCGGTACCGGTCGCATAGCCGTGGGTTCCGTTGACCTTGTACCGCACACCGCCGATCTCCTGGTAGGTTCCCGGCTGGGCGGCACGGATGCGGTGCGCCTGGTGGTACTCGTTCTCCCCGTTGCTGTCTTCCGGAGCGGCGTCCTCGCAGGTGCCCGGGAACTCCTTGTACAGGCCGGACTGCAGGTCGATGACAGTGCCGGAAGCGGGCTCGGTCATGCCGGAGAAGAAGAAGTTCGCGCGGCAGCGCGGCTCCATCTCGGGCGTGTCCCAGAAGTCCTCCAGCCGGTCGAAGTAGATCGGGGAATGGGTTCCGTCAGCATTCTCGGTCGCGATGGCCGGATGCTCGTACAGGTCCACCATCTCCCACACGCCCTGGATGGCGCAGCCCACGTTCTGGGCGAGGCCGGTACCAAGAGGCAGGGTCATGGAATCATAGGAACTGTACAGGCCGGAATTCCAGTTCACGACCTTGCTGTCGCCGAGGTGCTTGACGAAGATGTCCTCGTCGGCGGAGCAGTCGGCGATGAAGATTTCCGTGTAGGCCTTCTCCTTGTCCGCACCGGTGTGCAGGCTGAAGCCGCCGTCGGAGATCATCTTGCAGGCGTCGTAGGCATACTGGAAGAACTCCCGGGCCACGGACGGGTCCATCCCCATCAGGCCGGCGTCGGTGGCGGGACCGGTGATGCCGGTGTACTGGTTGTACTTGGCCACGCACCCGGCCCAGAGCATCGCCTTGGCCATCAGGGCCGCAGCGGACCAGCGGGTACCGCGGGAGAGGTCGTCGGCGCTGCGGCCGGACGCCCCGTTCTCCATCGCGAACTTCAGGTCGTCATGGATGAACATCCAGGAGTCGTACTCGGTGCTCCGGGAGAGCTGGAGCGTTTCGATGTCCGCGGCCGGGTCCTGGGCGACGTCCACGATGGGCACGCCGCCGTAGCGCTTCGCCAGGGCGAAATAATAGAACGCGCGGATGAAGCGGGCCTCGGCGAGGAGTTCGTTGTAGCGGGTCTCCGTGAAATTGTCCTTGTAGTTCGGGAAATTGTTGATGAAGACGTTGACGTCACGGATGCGGCCGTAGGGCCAGTATCCCCACTGGCCGCCCATGTCCTCGTTGCCACGGCCGGTGGTCTCGGCGGCGATGGTGGACCCATAGCCCTTCTGCGGCTCCCACACGTTACCCGTGTGCCAGCCGGCGGAACGGTCGTTGACATAGCCCTTTCCGTCACCGGCATACTTGTAGGTGAGGTCCTCGATGGGCATGTCGCTGTACAGGAGCGTAAAGTATTTCTTGACGCCGTACTCGGAGTTGAACAGCAGTCCCTCGTCGATCATACCCTTGGGCTCCAGATTCATCTTGTTGCAGGCGGTGAAGCCCAGCAGGGCCGCAACCGCGAGAATCATCGATATCGTTATCTTTTTCATGGCTTCTCTAGAACTTGATGTTGGCACCCACGTTGAACGTCCGGTTCACCGGATAGTTGTAGATGGCGACCGAGCTGTTGGAAGCGCCGCCGCTCACGCCCGGACGTTCCGGGTCGATGTACTTCAGCCCGCTGAAGGTGAGGAGGTTGTAACCGCTCACATACAGGCGCAGGCTCTTGATATTGACCTTCCGGGTCCAGCGGGCGGGCAGGGTGTAGCCCAGCTCGGCGGTCTTCAGGCGGCAGTAGGAGACGTCCTTGATGCCGGTGGTACCCGTGTTGAAGCTGTGGCCGGTAGCCGGATAGTAGCCCGATACCCAGGTGGTATGCGGGTTCCACGGATCGGCGTTGACATCGGTCATGTGCCAGCGGTCGGAGTACATGGTCAGGACGGCGCCCCCGTTGAACGGACCCACCTCGGTGAACACTTCCCCGTACTGGGAGTTCACGCCGGCCGCACCCTGGAAGTTCATGGCGAAGTCGAAACTGCGCCAGTCACCGCCGATGGTCACGCCGTAGTTGAATACCGGGAGGTTGTAGGTAGCCACCGGATGGCTGTCCTCACCGTTGATGAAGCCGTCGCCGTTCCAGTCCTCGTAGTAGTAGTCGCCCGGAAGGGTGCCCTGTCCATAGTTGGAACCGGTGTAGGGATAGTTCTGGATATCTTCGTAGGAATCGAAACGACCGGCCTCCACGATGGTGGACCAGATGTCCTTGTTACGGCCGGAGACCGCGCCGCGGCGCCAGTTCTCCATGGAGTTGCCCGCCGTGGAATCCAGGTGATAGACCCAGCGGTTCTTGGTGGCGGACATCTGCCCCGTCACGTAGTAACGGAATTCGTCGATGCGGTTGCGGTGCGTGAGCTGGAACTCCCAGCCGTAGGTCATGTCGCTCTCGATGTTCTCCTGCGGCATGGAGGCACCCACCGTGCCCGGAAGGACGACGGAGGAGGTGGCCAGCAGGCCGGAGCGCTGGCGCTTGAACACCTCGAAGGTGCCGCCCAGCAGCTCGTTCCAGAAGTTGAAGTCCAGACCGGCGTTGTAGGTGTCGGCCGTGTACCAGGTGAGGTTCGGGTTCGGGATCGCCGAAGGAGTGATACCCGAAAGGAGGGAACTCCCGTAGAACCACTGGACGTTGTTCGCCAGGTTGAAACCCGTGTAGATGGAGGGATAGGTGCCGGCGGCGCCGTCATCACCCATCCGTCCGTAGGAGGCGCGGAGCTTGAGGTTCGTGATCCATTTGAGGTTGTCCTTGATGAACGGTTCCTCGCTGATGCGCCAGCCCACGGAGACCGACGGGAAGGTACCCCAGCGGGAAGCTTCGGGGAACCGGGAAGAAGCATCCCGGCGGACCGCGACGTCAAGCAAGTATTTGCCGGCGTAGTCATAGTTCAGGTGGCCGATGAGCGCCCGGCGGGAAATGTCGCCGAGACCTCCGGAGGAACCCTTCTGGTCCTCTTCCTCACCCGCGAACAGATACTCGTTGTCCAGAAGCATGTTCCGCTGGGCGTAGAAGTTGTCCCACTTGTTGTAGGTCTCCTCGTAGAGGGCCATCGCGCTCACGTTGTGCTTGCCGAACTTGTGCGCGTAATTCAGGGACAGCTGCAGGACGGTGCCCATGTTCGGGTCCGCACTGCGGTACACCTGACCCGGGCTCTGCTGCACGAGGGACGTCAGCGTACCGGTCTGCTGCGTGTACAGGTAGTAGGTACGGGTATAGTTCGTGTTGTCCGTCGTGTAGTAGTCATAGCTGTAGAAAGCGCGCGCGTTCAGGCCTTCCACATACGGAATGTCGTAGGTGATGGCCAGGGAGCCGTTGAAGTTGTAGCGCTTGTTCCGGCGGTAACCGGAGTAGGCGCTGTCCGTGGACACCACCGGGTTCTCGTTCTCCAGGAACTCCGTGTCGTAGTTCGGGAGCTTCTGGCCATCCTCGGTGATGATCCAGGGATGGGAAGACGGGGTGTAGGTCCATCCCTTCTTGTACACCGCCCAGATGGTCGTCATCGGCTGGTTGGTTTCGTCGGTATAGCCGCTCAGGGAGAGGGTGGTACGCAGACGGTCGGTGATCTTCGCATCCACGTTGGAACGGAAGTTCCACCGGTGATAGTTCAGGGAACCGCTGGCGTAGGAACCTTCCTGGTCCATGTAGCCGAGGTTGAAGAAGTAGGAGATCTTGTCGGACGCACCGTTCACGGAGAGGTTGTACTGGCTCTGGGGAACGTTGTTGCGGAACAGCTCGTCGGTCCAGTAGGTGCTTTCCTTCTTGCCGGAAGAGTAGTCCATGATCTGTTCCCAGGTGTACTTGGGCGTAGCCCGCAGCCAGTAGTTGCCGTTCAGGTTTCCGTACAGGTTCTTCTCATTGATGAGCATCATGTGCGTAGCGGCGGAAGCCGTCTGCGGGACATACAGGAAGTTCTGCCAGCCGTAGTTCGCGGACAGGTCGATGTCGAACTTCGCCCCGTCAGAACCGTTGGAACCGTGCTTTGTCGTCACGAGGATGACGCCGTTCGCGGCCCGGACGCCGTAGATGGCGGCCGATGCGTCCTTCAGGACGGACACCGATTCGATTTCGTTGGAGTCCATGCGGGAGAAGTAGCCCTGGTCGCGCGGAATGCCGTCCACCACGAACAGCGGCGTGCCCATGCCGCGGATATCGATCGCGTTGTCGAACGCACCCGGCTGGGAAGAACGCTGGGAGATACGCAGGCCGGCGACCTTACCGGAGAGCATGTTCACGACGTTCTCGTTCTTGGTGACGACGATGTCCTTGTTGGTTACGGCCGAAACGGCGCCCGTCAGGGTAGCCTTCTTCTGGACGCCGTAACCCACGACGACCGTCTCCTCCAGGAAGTTGTTGTCACTCCGGAGGACAATGCTGAGCGTGGTCTGCGCTGCGCTGACCACCGCGTCCTCATAGCCGATGAACGAGACGACCAGGTTCTCCGTCGGAGCGGCGGAAATCTGGAACCGTCCGTCCACGTCGGTCACGGCTCCGCGCGTGGCGGAACCCTGCACCAGGACGCCGGCGCCGACGAGCGGCTCCCCGCCCTGGTCCTTCACCGTACCGGATACGATACGGTTCTGGGCCGGGAGGGCGAGCGGGAGCAGCGCCGCCAGCACGGTGATGATTAGATGTGAAAGCTTGAATTTCATACCGTTGGATTAAAATGTTCTGAATGAATGACGGAAAGGGTTCGGTTCAGGTCATTCATTACCGCGGAGACGGATCCACGGCGCCTTCCGGAGCCATGCGGCGGTTGAAGAACATATAGCAGGTATGCCAGCCGCCGATACGGATCTGGCCGTAGTCGTACTCGAAGCGCATGCCGATACCGAAACGGTAGGCGGTGCCGGTGTAGCTGGCGTTGGTCACGAAGTAGCCGTTGGAATCGAAGTCCCAGCCCTGCTGCTCGTGGGCATCGTAGGCGTTGCCGTCCCAGCCGCCGATGATTTCACCGTTGCACTCCACGCCATAGGCGTCCTTCACGGCCTGCTTCTGCTCGTCCGTCAGGTTGTCGCGCTGGGAAGAGACCACGGAAGGCTGGGTGCTCTGCCACCAGAGACCGCGGCTGTGGCGCGCGAGCTTCTGGCCCAGTTCGCCGAGAGTCATGTTCTCTCCGTCGCAGTAGAGGATGTCGCCCGGCTCGACGGCGGAAATCTCCAGTTTCTGGATCCACGCGATGGCCTTCGGGGCGTCGCCGTGCTGGAACCACAGGTAGTCGTTCTCCTCACCCGGGGTGGACTTCAGGAAGAGATCCAGGAAGCTGATCCGGTTCTCGCCGGCGGGAACCATCGTCCGGTATTCCATGTGCTGGGCCTCCGGGAAGTCGGGGCTGTAGTGGATGTCGCCGTAGGTGGCGTCGTCGTCACGGCCGAACTGGGCGAGGCCGGTACGGATCGGGTCGTTGACGGTCCAGAAGACCTTGTTCTTGATCTGGTCGTTGACCTTGCAGTAGATGTAGATGCCGTCCTTCTCCGGATCGTAGCAGCTCGTGCCCGGACGGGTGTTCATGGTCCAGGTACCGTCAGAAGCGAGGCAGCCCTTGAACAGGTCGTAGCGGGAAGCCACCTGGCCGTTCTGCTCCTCGGCCGGAGCCAGTTCGAAGGTCACGTTGCCGGCCGGGAGTTCCTTGTACAGGTCCTTGAAGTTGAAGGTGCCCAGGAAGTCGGCCACGTCGTCCGGAAGCTGTGCGCGGTAGCTGTCACCCACCTCGGCGGCGCTCACCGCATCGATGAAATGCGCAGGCTCGAGCGCCTCGGGCTCGAAGCTGTTCTCACCCACATGGACGACGAAGTAATTGGAGCTGATCGCGGTACCCTTCAGGTCCACTTTCAGGGCCACGGTGTAGTCCTTCTGGGACTCGGCGGCGAGGGCCTTGATGACCACCTTGATCAGGTCGCCGTCGTTCTCGGCCGACTCCACCTTGAACAGGCCGGCGCCGGCGCGGGTCTTCACCTCGCGGGCATCGGCGATGTCGAACGTGGCCTCGGCGGCGTTGAAGGAAGGCGTCGCGAGGAAACGGACCTCGGCGCCGTCCTCACCGAGATTGACGATCTGGTCGGTGAACTCGGGGACATAGACGATGGAATTGACGGCCGCGGAGGAGACCTTCGGAATCGTGTAGGAGGTGCTGTTCACCGTGATGATGAACGCATCGGCCGTCTCTTCGACGGAGACGGCGGCTCCGCCACCGCCATTGGTGTCGATCACGACGTTCTTGCCGTCGCTCAGGACCAAGGTCCACACGCCGGCGGCCTGGGTGGCGCTGGTGATGGTCAGACCGGTCACGACCGCATTCTTCAAGTCCTGCTGAGTCTGGTACCAGGCACCTTCCAAAGCTTCCACCCGCTGGGTGAGGTCGTCCAGTTCCTTGTTGTTGCACCCAACGAAGGAGGGGACGGCCATGGCTCCGATCAGGAGCACGCTGATGAACTGTTTTTTCATGACGAAAAAGGATTATGTGATTGATTTGGTCATTTGTCTGTCAGGCAGTGTCCGGCCACAAATATGCGCGCGGTTCCTTAAAAACAGGCGGAACGCATACTTAATCCGGCGCTTAACATGTCGTTTTAATGTTTTTTTAAGACCTGTCAGTTCAGGTCCACGGTGAGTTTTTCCCCGGTATAGCGGACCTCCCGGTCGCAGGAGGTATTGTCGAGACCCGTCGCCACGCCGCTTCGGACCACGACAACCCGGAACGTACGTCCGGTGACCATGCCGGGAAAAGTCCCTTGGCGGGGCCAGATGGTCAGGATCCCGTCGGCATCGTTCCAGTCGAACCGGATCGTGGAGCAGGCTCCCTTCTCGTAGCCGTACCCGTCCCCTTCATCCTCGTAAAGGATGAAAGAGCCGTCGGAACCCGTGTAGATGCGGATCTGGAGATCGTCCCAGGGCTTTTCCGAGGCATACTGGACCTCCGGGCCCATGGGCAGGACGGTGCCGGCCTTGACATACAGCGGGAGAAGGTCACGGGAGAAGGTCCGGGTAAAGCTTACACCGCCCTTCAGGCGCGATCCGTCCCAGAAATCCAGCCATTCCCCTTCCGGGAGATAGACGCTCCGAGTATCGTCCGCCGTATGGACCGGGGCGACCAGGAAAGACTTCCCGTACAGGAATTCCGTATCCTCGTCCCATGTCCGGCGGTCCTCCGGATAATCCATGAACAGGGCCCGCATCAGGGAGGCGTCCTCCCGGGTCACGGCCGCCGCAGCGCTGTACGTATAGGGCAGCAGGCGGTAGCGGAGCCGGATGTATTTTTCCTGCAGGTCGAAGTCCGGATCGCCCGGAGCGCCGAACCGGAAGATCTCCCGGGGCGTATTCGTCCCGTGCGAGCGCATCATGCCCGTGAAGGCCGCGAACTGCAGCCAGCGGCCGTACAGCTGCCGGAATCCGGGATTCTCGTAGCCGCCGCTCCAGGACCCGGCGAAGAAGCCGCCGATGTCGGAGTTCCAGTACGGGATACCGCACAGGGACAGGTTCAACGCTTCCTGGACCTGCTCCTTCAGGGAGGTCCAGGTGGATTCCAGATCACCGGACCAGACATGGGCGCCATAGCGCTGCAGGCCTGCGGTGGCGGAACGGGTGAGGATGGAGACGCGGCGGTCGGAAGTGAGTGCCCGCTGGTGGTCATACACGCCGCCTACGCTGTAGAGCGGGAATGAATTCCGCATCTCCCGGTAGGTGCCCTCGGGCGAGACGTAGTCATAGTCCTCCGGACGCACCGGCTGGTGCTCGGGCTCCGTGGCGTCCAGCCACCAGCCGTCGATACCCACCGACCAGAGGTTCTTCTCCATGTAGTTCCAGAAAATGTCCCGGGCCCGCGGGTTCCAGGGGTCATAGACCCGGACTCCGTTCCCCTGCGGGAAGGTCTCCTGGCCGAGCAGCAGGTTCTCCGCCGCCAACTCCTGGAAGATGTGCGATTCGGGGCCGAAGGACGGCCATACGGAAATCAGGGCATGGGCATGGAGACCATGGATCTCATCCATCATGCCTTTCGGATCCGGATAAGCGGGATTCAAGAACTCCACGGCGTTCCAGTGGGCGTTGTCGCCCCAGTACTGCCAGTCCTGGATAATGCCGTCGAGGGGCACCTCCAGTTCCCGGTATTTCCGGACGACGGAAACCAGCTCCTCCGCCGACCCATAGCGTTCCCGCGACTGGAGGAAGCCGAACTGCCAGAGCGGATTCATCGGGGCGTGGCCGGTGAGGGTGCGGATGTTCCGCACCACGGCGTCGCCGCTGCCGCCGCCGAGGAAGAAGTACGAGCATTTCTTCCCTGCCTGAGAGGAGAAGGACACGCCGTCCTCCGTGCTCCGGAACTCGGTCGGAGAGTAGTTGTCCCAATAGACCGCATAACCCTTCACGGAATGGAAGAGCGGGATGGCGATTTCCATGTTGACATTCTCCAGGTGATAGTCCTTCCGGCGCTGGTCCAGGCCGCCGCCCCGGTGCTGCCCCAGTCCGTAGACGGCTTCATCCGCTTCCAGGAGAAAGGCCTGGTGGATCTCCTCATGGGAGACGGTCTCCGGCTTTTCCCGGAGCAGGATTTCCCCGTCCTTCCCGTAGAAGGAGAAGGCGCCCGACCCGGGGTCCAGCTCCACCCGGAGCGCATCGGTCCTGAGGACCACGGTCCCGTCCTCCCGCGTATCCACGTCGAAACGGATTTTCCCGGGGTTCATGACGACCGATGCCGTGGGAGCCGTATCCACCGTCCCGTAGAGCGGCGATTTCACCACCTGGACGATGTCCGGAGCATAGCATACCACTTCGAACCGGGAGACGGGTCCCTCGGTCCGGAATCCGTGGGCGGTCCGGCGGACCGGCCCGTTGCAGCCCGTCAGCAGCAGGAGAGCGGCCGCCGCGCCAATCAGAAAGCCTTTCATATTCCCCAAGTCTTATCGGGCTCGTTGCCCATTTCGAATACCAGTCTTCCGCCCCGCATGAGTTCCTCGTGCGACAGGAACGGCCGCGTGAGCGGTTTCCCGTCCAGGGTGGCGGACTGGATGTATTTGTTGTCTTCCGATACGCCCCGGGCGACGATTTCGAAGGTCTTGCCCCCGGGCAGGTGCACGACCGCCTCCGGGAACACCGGAGAGCCGATGGCGTACTCGGCCTTTCCCGGCGTCACCGGATACAGGCCCAGGCAGGACCACACCACGAAGGAGGTCATGCCGCCGCCGTCCTCGTCGCCCGGAACGCCCATCAGGTCGTCCCGGAACCAGGTGCGGAGGAGCTGCCGGATCCGTTTCTGCGTCTTCCACGGGGCACCGGCATAGTCGTACAGGTAAGGGATGTGGAGCGACGGCTCGTTGGCCATCGAGAACTGGCCCACGTTGCCGGTATGGTCCGGCAACTTTGCGTAGAATTCGAACTTGGAACGGCCCAGCGGTGTGGCGAAGGTCTCGTCCAGCTTGCGGACGAAGGCCTCGGGGCCACCCATCAGGGAGACGAGGTCGGGGATGCCGTGCTGGACGTCCCAGCGATAGACCCATCCGTTGTTCTCCCCGTAGTATTCACGGGCGCCCATGCCGCCGGGGAAGCTGTAGTCGAAAGGTTCGATGAAATTCCCCCGGGCGTCCCGGGGATGGAAGAAGCCCGTGGCCGGATTGTACAGGTTCCGGTAATCCCGGGCATGGCGGGCGAAGAAAACGGAATCGGCCCGTTCGCCGGCGGCACCCGCCAGGACGGAAGCGCACCAACTGTCATAGGACGTTCCGAGGGTCACCGCGACCGGCTGCCGTTTCTCGAAGGAATGGACATTCGGATCGGTCTCCGGCTCCCCTTCCGCCAGGGCGGGCATATAACCCTTCTCCCAGAAAAAAGCGTCGATGGCACCTGCCGGATTCCCGCACCAGGGCGCCAATGTCTTCTCTACCAGCGCGTTCCGACTGATCTGATAAACCTTGAGCGTATCCAGGCGGAGCCCCTTGACCAGCGCGTCGGCAAAGGTCGCGACCGTATGGTTCGAGTTCATCCGGCGGGAGTCGCCGGTCACCTCCGGAAAGGTCGGGGCCCAGTCGTTGCCGGTCTGCTCCGCCATCCGGACGAAGGAAGCGAGGATGTCCTCCTCCAGGGAAGGGTCCATCACCACGCGCAGCGGATGGGCGGCGCGGTAGGTGTCCCAGATCCAATCGTCCGTGTAGAACGGCGTGCCGCCGTCCTCATGGACCTGGTTGTCGAAGGCGCTCCAGTAGCGGCCGTCCTCGCTCAGGCACACCGGACGCTCGAAGGTCCGGTAGTAGGACGAATAGAAAACCGTCTTTTCGCTTTCGCTCCCGCCGCGGATCTCCAGGCGGCCCAGCGTTTCGTTCCAGACCCGGCGGCCTTCGGCGGCCACTTTTTCCACGTCATATGTACCGATTTCCCGGTGCAGGTTCGCCGCCGCCTGCTCCTGGCTGATGAAGGACACGCCGTAGCGGAGATGCACTTCCGGGACGTCAAAGGTCATCGCGACGCAGGCGTTCCGCCCGCTGTCGGACTTGCCGTCCACGAGCTGGCCGTGGCGGAGGAACCCTTCCTGCACGGGCTTTTCCTGCACTTCCATATAGACATACACCTTCGTCTCCCCGTCCACGACCTGATACCCGGCGAGGACCCCGTCCGCCAGGCTCACGGCTCCATTCTGGGAGGTCAGGAGAAGCGTTCCCTTCCCGTCCCGGAAACGGATCCGGTACACGGCGCTCTGGTGGGATACGGCATAATCGGCATGGATGGCCCCGTCCTGGAGGTCCACGCTGAATCCGTAGGGAGTCAGGTGCTCGTTGTCATAGGTCACCGGGATCACTGGCCGGAGCTCGTTTCCGGCGGTCACCCCCAGCTTGAAGGCCGACCGTTCCCGATGGTTCGTCACGATGACGGGAAGGCCGTTCACATACTCGGACGTATAGTCGGCCCGCTCGGGATACACCCGCAGCATCGAGTTCGGGAGCTGTACGGTGGGGAAAGTAGGCACCAGCAAGTGGCTGATATTGCCGATGTACGGGTTAACATAGTCCACGGGGTCCTTCGGACCATATTCGGAGCAGCCCGCCAAGAGGGCGGCACAAAGCAGCAGGGCCGGTATCTTTTTCATGGGTCTGTTTATTTTCTGGGAAGATAACTGTGATGGCGCTGGCGGACCTTCCGGATGGTCCCGTCCTCGTTGTAATAAAGCCGGTCCACGCAGATGGAACGGAGATTGCCCATCTGGGAGAGCTGGCAGCCGTGATAGAACAGGTACCATTGGCCCTTGAACTCCACGATGCTGCCGTGGGAGGTGTCGCAGTCGGTCTCGTCCAGGAGGATGCCCTTGTATTCCCAGGGGCCCAGCGGGCTGTCGCTCATCGCGTAGTGCATCCGGTTGTGACCTTCATGGTTGTCCGGATAGGACAGATAATACTTGCCGTTGTATTTGTGCACCCAGGGTCCCTCGTGGAAATCCACCAGTCCCTCCATCGGAGCCATCTTGCCGGCGAGCTGGGTCATGTTCCTCCTCAGGCGGGCGCCGAAGCACTTGCCACCGCCGCCGTTGTAGATGTAGGCCTGGCCGTCGTCATCGACAAACACGCATGGATCGTAATAGGAGGTCATCCCCTGGATGTAGCCGCCCACCTTGAAGTCCGAAGCCGGCTTGTCCGAGGTGGCGACTCCGATCTTCCAGGTGGAGCCGGTGTGCGTCCCGGACGGATGCGGGAAATAGAAATAATACTTGCCATTGCGGAAAGCGGCGTCCGGGGCCCACATGAAACCGCCTTCCTTGCGGCCCCAGGGCACGTCGGCGGCCCGCAGGATCTCGCCGTGGTCCGTCCAGTGGATCATGTCGTCCGTGGAGAACACGTGGTACTGGTCCATCAGGTCGCAGCCCCGCGGCGGGTCGATGTCATGGGAGGCGTACACGTACAGACGGCCGTCGGCCCAGACATGGGCGGACGGGTCGGCCGTGTACAGATGCGTGATGAAGGGGTTGTCCGCCATCCCGTCGATGGTCATGAACTCCGCCGGCTTCTCCGGATAGGCTTTCAGGTACCAGGCGATTTTCTCCGCCAGTAGCGCGGCCCCCCGGTCATCCGGATGGATGCCGTCGCCCTCGAGCGTTTCCGGGGCGTCCTGCAGGACCGGATACATGTCCAGCACCTCGCAGCCGGTGCGTTTCGCCGCCTCGTAAAGGGCGGGACACACTTTCTTCTGGCTCACCTCGTCGGAGATGCCGTAGGAATCCTTCGTGAACAGGGTCGGAGTCATCAGGATCACCCGGGGATGCGACGGAAGGGCCTGGAACATGGACACCAGCGTCTCGGCGTCGTCCGTGAGTTCCCCCTTGTCGATGGCCGGCTCGTTCCAGGGCTTGCTGTCGTTGCCGCCCAGGTCGATGAGGACGATATCCGGACGGCTCGTCAGCGCCTCGCCCAGCCGGCCTTTCGTCCAATAAGGGCCATCCGAATGGCGGAGCATCGTGCAGCCGCCGACGCCATAGTTGACCACGGCATAGCCGTCCCCGAGCAGGGCCTGCGTCCGGGCCGGATAGGACCGGACGGAAGGGTCGGAAGTGCCGGCGCCCTCGGTGATGCTGGCGCCCACGAAGGTCACCCGCACCTGTGCGGAAATTGTCCAGGCTGCCAGAATGAATGCTATGGTAATCAGTCGTTTCATAAACGGTTTATTTGACAGGTCTTGTCAGGATGCCGGGCTGGTAGATGCCGTCGTCGAACCGGGCGAAAGAGCCCGGACCGGTCTCGGCGCAGGGAACGCCGGCGTTCAAAAGCAGTTTGTGCAGGGTATTCCATCCCTTCTCGGACGAGAGGAAGTCGTCCAGGGTGCTCACATACCGGTTCCCGTTCTTCACGAAAACCGGCAGCGGTGCGGTGCATTCGTATTCGCTTCGGAGGAGGGCGGCGGTTTTCATCTCCTCCGCCCGCTTGTTCCAGCGGCGCCAGTCGGTCCGGCAGGCCTCCAGGAGCACTTCCCCCTCCTCCACGAACGGGCCGGAGAGCGTATATTGCGCGGCATCCTGCCGCTGCACTTCGCAGAAATAGAAATCGGCATTGGTCATCCCCCGCGTCCAGGAGCGCTGCGCCGGCAGGAAGGAAGAGCGGCGGAGCGGGGTGAGGACGAGGTCCAGGCCGTACCGGGCAGCGGTTTCCTGGGTCACGCCCCAGTACCAGACATCGGAGCCGTCGGCGGGCGGGGCCGCACCGGAGGCGGCGTCCACGATGGACAGGGTACGTCCCTTCGGTTTGTCCGACAGGACGACGCCCTGCGCCTGCATAATCCGCCGCACGCGACCGTCCGGAGCCCCATAACATACTACACGCGTGTAGGGCTCCGGGGCCGCAATCTTAACCAACTCAACCTTATGTTTCTCTTGTTCCTGCCAGCGGCACCAGACGCTGCCTTCCGGAGCGTTCGCCGCGCGCATCGCATCGAACAGCGGCCAGGGATCCCAGAGCGGAAGGGCCGGATCGTAACCGGGATTGAACGTGGTCCCGTAGGGGCCCAGCCGTTCGGGCTGGACGCCCGGAACGCCCTCTTCGTACGGGCCGAAGAAGATGCCGTCTTCCAGCGTAGGGGCGGTCGTCAGGTCTCTCTTTCCCAGCGGCAGCGGCTTCAGGGCGTACCAGGCCATGTTGAACACGGTACTGTAGGATGCGCCGGCCTCCCGCATGGACCGGATCAGGTGGTAGCACTCGTAGGCGAGACCCTCCATCCGCCCTTCGGCGGATTCATAGGCCCGGTCGCCGTTGTATTTCGAGACTTCCTCGGGCGTGCCGTAATAGGCCATGCTGTGTTCTCCCACGCCCCAGGGCTTGCCGATGGCTTTCCACTCGCGCATGGACCCCGCGTCGCCGTAATGGCCCACCGTCACCGGCAGGATGCCCATCCCGTCCTCCTCCCCGTCGGAGGATATCCACGGCCGGGACGGGTCGTTCTCCCGGACGATGGCCACCCAGTCGCGCCAGGCCTGTTCCTGGAGCGGCATCAGGTCCGGCCGCTTGTGGACATGCAGGATGACGGGCTTGTTCTCGTTGGACACGCTCCAGCCGAAAACGGAAGCGTGGTTGCGGTCCCGGAGCACCAGGCGGCGGAGATGGTCCCTGGAGTGCTCCCAGAACTGCGGGTTCTCCAGGGCGGGGCCGCCGTCGCTGGCCCAGTTGGCCGTCTCGTCCAGTACGCAGATGCCCATCTCGTCCGCCAGGTCCAGATAGAAGCGGGGATATACCTGCGCATGGGGCCGGACCGCGTTGCCGTTCATCGCCTTGATGGCCGTGAACCAGGCCCAGGCGTAGCGGCGCGTCATCTGGGGGATGCCCATGAAGTGCCAGGAATCGCCCCGGAGGGCGTACGGTTCGCCGTTCAGGCACAGCGTCCCGTCCCGGAAGGTCCATTCGCGCCAGCCGAAGCGTTCATACTTGTTGTCGATGGCTCTTCCGCCCTGTTCCAGGGACAGTTGCAGGGCATACAGGTCGGGATGTTCCGGCGTCCAGGTCCGCAAGCCCGCCGCCGGGATGCGGACCGTCCGCGTGAGGGTGTCGCCGGCGGGAACCGTCAGCTTCACCGCGGGGATGTCCAGCGCCTTCCCGCCCAGTTCCCACGCCGGTACGGGGGCCTCCTGCACCGTTTTACCAGAACGGTCCAACCAACCATCTATGCGGCCCGCGAGTCGGACGGAGGCTTTCCTTTCCCCGTCGTTCCGGATGCGGACCCTTATTTCCAGGAGGCCCTCCGATACCAAAGGGCGTATATACACGTCATCCACCCGGACGGCCGGGCGGCGCAGCAGGTACACGTCCTGCCAGATTCCGTTGATGTAAGTCCCCCACATGGATCCGGCCGGAAGGATCCGCCGGCCCACGCCCGAAGCGTCCTCGAACATCCGCTGGGACTGGACGAAAACCCGGAGGTCGAAGTCCTTCCCGGGCGTGACGAGGCCGGTGACATCGGCCTCGAAGGGGAGGAACAGGTCGAAGTTCTCCGCCACCTTCCGTCCGTCCACGAACACCTGCGCCTTGCCAGCCACGGCCTCGAAGTGCAGGACCACCCGGTCGTTCCCCCAGCCGGCCGGCACATGGACCGTCCGTTGCATCCAGGCCTCGCGGACGCCGTTCCAGGACTCCGGATAGGACGGGAAATCGCGGTGGTCCGGACCTTCCAGCCGGTTCCAGGCGAACCCGTTCACGTTCCAGGGGGAAGGAATCCGGATCGGGACGCTGTCCCAGGCGCCGGTGCAGGCCGCCCCGGGCTGGAAGTTCCAGGACCCGTTGAGGCACACCTCGTCGCGGTACGGCTTCTCCAGGCGGTTCGTGAAACCCTCGGAAGGAGCGAACCGATAAGGGAAGCGCACCCCAGCCGTGAGGACGGACGGGAACAGCAGGGTGGCAAGCAGGAAAAGGCGGGGAATCAGTTTCATCGCGGGCGTTTTTCAGGGCAAATATACCCGCGCGTCCTTTATTCCCCCTTAATTCCCGGATTAAGCCCGCTTAAAAAATCATTAATTTGCTATTTTTGCAGCGTGAAATCCGTACCGACGATGAAAAAAAACCTGACAGCCGTCCTTCTCCTGGCCTTCCTGACGGCCCCGGTCTCCTGCCGCAAGGAGGATCCGGAGTCCCGGCTCCAGCCCGGGAACGTGAAGGTGAATTCCGTGAAAGTCGGGAACGCCTACGCCATCCTGGATGTGGAGACCGGCACTTTCCTGGCCACGCTGCCCGACGTGACGGATTTCTCCTCCATGGACGTGACCGTCCGGACGGAAGGGACCGTCATCCGTCTCGGAGACCGCGAAATCGCCTCCCAGAGCCATAAGGTGGACCTTTCCGAGCCGCAGACGCTCCGTGTCATCAAGGACGGCGTGTACCAGGACTATACGCTCTCCGTCCGCAACACCGGCCTCCCGGTCGTCCGCATTGAGACGCCCGGACGGAGCAGCATCACCAGCAAGGAAGTCTGGAAACAGGGAGCCACCCTCCGCATCGAACGCCCGGACGGGACCGTCGATTACGAAGGCACGACGGAGATCCGCGGCCGCGGGAACTCCACCTGGAACTGGTACCCCAAGAAACCCTACGCCCTCCGGCTGGCGGAGAAGTCCGAGATCCTGTCCATGCCCTCCCACCGGCGCTGGGTCCTCCTCGCCAACTGGAAAGACCGCACCCTCCTCAGGAACGACGCCGCCTTCTGGCTTTCCCGGCAGACCGGCCTTCCCTACACGGTCCGCGGACAGCATGTGGAACTGGTGCTGAACGGCCTCCACATGGGCAATTACTACCTGTGCGAGCAGATCAAGCTGAACAAGCACCGCATCGCCGTCGAGAAGATGGACCCGGGGGAAACGGACCCGGAGAAGGTCACCGGCGGCTATCTGCTGGAAGTCGATACCTACTACGACGAGAAATACCGGTTCAAGTTCGACAACCTGTTCAACCTTCCCTGGATGGTCAGGGAACCGGATGAGGACGACATTTCCGATGCGGCCTTCCAGTACATCCGGGACTGGATCCGGGACCTGGAAGTGCTCCTGAAAGACACCGGGAAGGTGCAGGCCCATGCCTACGAGGAATACCTGGACGTGGACACGGCCATCGACTACCTCATCGTGGAGGAACTCACGGGGAACAACGATTTCTACAACACCTGGCCCTGGCCCGGCACCCACAGCGCCTACCTGTACAAGGAACGCGGCGGGAAGCTGTACCACGGCCCCGTCTGGGACTTCGACTACCATGTCTTCTGCCCGCAGTTCACCCATCAGTGGGTGGGAGCGACCAAGACCCTGTTCTATCCCGCCCTCCTGAAGGACGGGAAGTTCCGCGCCCGGCTCGTCGAGCGGTGGGACCGGTACAAGGACGCCCTGAAGGGCCTTCCGGAGTACATGGACGCCCAGGCCGACCGCATCCGCCTGTCGGAACAGTACAACCACCAGCAGTGGCCCATCGTGAACAACCCCGAGAACGGGGACGAGGACATGACCTTCCAGCAGGCCGTGGACCGTGCCAAGCAGGCCTACCTGGAAAAATGGTCTTGGATGGACCGGAACATCCGGAACCTCCGGTAACCGGCCTGAAGGCTATCCCAGGAACTCCATCCGCTCCAGGAAGGACAGGTCCACCCTTTCCTCCTCGGGGCCTTGGGCCTTTTCTCCCGCATTTGCACAAAAATACGAAAATTATCGGAGCGCCCAACCTTCCGTTATTTTTTGTTATCTTTGTAGATTGGAAAAAAAGAGGGAAACACGCATGAAAGTACATGGACTGATCCTGACCGCCGCGCTTCTGGCCGCGGTCGCCTGCAACCGCCACGACAACTATACCGTTATCGTCTCGCTGGACGGCGACCGCTGGGACTACCCGGAACTGTACGAGATGCCGTTTTTCGACTCGCTCGCGACCGTGGGCGTGAAGGCGGCGATGGAACCGTCCTTCCCGGCTTCCACCTTCCCGAACCACTACACGATGGCCACGGGCTGCGTCCCGGACCACAACGGAATGGTGCACAACAGCTTCCGCGATCCGGACGACGGCTCGCACTATTCGATGTCCGACTCCACGAAACGGTTCAACCCCAAATACTACCTGAAAGAACCCATCTGGATCACGGCCGAGAAGCAGGGAGTGAAGACCGGCAACATCTACTGGCTCGGCGGCGACGTCGCCATCCAGGGCCGGTTCCCCACCTACTATCGCAACTGGAACGAGCAGCCCCACTGGACCTTCGAGGAGCGGGTGGATGAGGCCGTCCGCCTGATGGCCCTCCCGCAGAAGGAGCGTCCGCGCCTCTTGATGGTCTATTTCGACGAGCCGGACCACACCGGCCACGTCTTCGGCCCGCACTCCGCGGAAACCGCGGAGATGACCCACCGGATGGACTCGCTCATGCACGCCTTCTACCTCCGGCTCATGGCCCTTCCCCATGGGAAGAAAATCAACTTCATCCTCGCGGGAGACCACGGCATGACCGAGATCAGCCCCGAGCGCTTCGTCCCCTGGGCCGACGCCCTGGACCAGTCCTGGATCGAGGACATCGCCGGGGCCAGCCCCACCAGCATCTTCTGCAAGGAAGGTTATGCCGATACGGTCTATAACGCCCTCTCGCAGATTCCCCACCTGAATGTCTATCGCCATGGCGAGATGCCGGACTCCCTGAATTACGGCACCTCCGACCGCCTGGGCGACATCATCGTGAACCCGGACCTGGGGTGGCAGTTCAACTTCGCCCCCTCCAAGAACAAGGGTTCCCACGGCTATGCGCCGCAGGAGACCGACATGCTGGTGTGCTTCCGCGCCGTGGGCCCGGACTTCAAGAAAGGCTACGAAGCCGTCCCGTATGAGAAGGGCCGCATCGCCGGTTTCAAGAACATCGACCTGTACCCGATGCTCTGCCACCTGCTCGGAATCAAGCCCGCCCCGGTAGACGGAGACCTGAAACGAATCGAACAAATCTTAAAATAAGGAAATCATGAAACTCGACGGAAGACGCGAAAGCTCCAACGTGGAAGACCGCCGCAGAATGGGCGGCGGCACCGTTGCCGGACTCGGACTCGGGGGCGTAGCCCTCGTGGCCATCATCACTTTCCTGATGGGCGGAAACCTCGGCGACGTGGTCCAGAACGTCCAGAATGCCGGCGGTATCGGCGGCATGCAGCAGGAATCCTCTTACGAACCCACGGCCGAGAACGAGGCCCTCGCCAAGTTCTCCCGCCAGATCCTTGCCTCCACGGAGGACGTCTGGTCGGCCTATTTCCGGCAGAACGGCATCGGCACCTACCGCACTCCGACGCTGGTCCTCTACACCGGCACCACCTCCACCAGCTGCGGCACCGGCCAGGCGGCCATGGGCCCGTTCTACTGCTCCGCCGACGAGAAACTGTACATCGACCTGAGCTTCTTCTCCACCATGCGGCAGCAGCTCGGGGCCGACGGCGACTTCGCCTACGCCTATGTGATCGCCCATGAGGTGGGACACCACGTCCAGAACCTCCTCGGCACCCTGGGCCAGGCCCATCAGCAGATGGCCCGGATGAACAAGACCGACGCCAACCGCGTGAGCGTGCGGATCGAGCTCCAGGCCGATTTCTACGCCGGTATCTGGGGCCATTACGAGAGCCAGCTGTTCGGTTCGCTCGAGGACGGCGACCTGATGGAAGCCATCAACTGCGCCTCCAAGATCGGCGACGACTACCTGCAGAAGAAGGCCCAGGGGTACGCAATGCCGGAATCCTTCACCCACGGCACCGCCCAGCAGCGCATGCGCTGGCTCAAGAAGGGCCTGCAGACGGGCGACATCCGCCAGGGAAATACATTCGAACTGTCTGATAATCAGTTATGAGTAAACACTTTACCTTACCGTACGAGGGTGGCCTGATCGAGAAGGATCTTCCGAAGGGCATCCTGCACAACTATGAAAAGATCTGGACCGAGATCTATCCCGAGTCCAGACCCGCCTCCTACGCCGTGGCGGACCTCATCGTGGACGCCATCAAGGCCTGCCCGGAAGGACGCCTGTTCCGCCTGGGCCTCACCACCGGCGCCACCCCCACGTCCCTGTACAACGAACTCGCCCGCCGGTATCAGGCCGGTACGGTCTCGTTCCGGAACGTGGAAGTCGTCTCCATCGACGAATATTACCCTTCTTCCAAGGACGAACTCCAGAGCCGCAACCACCGCCTCCACGAGACGCTCCTGGACAAGGTGGACATCAAGAAAGAGAACATCCACATCCCGGATGGAACAGTTCCGCAGCAGTTTGTTTCCGCCTACTGCGCCGAGTTCGACAAGAAGGCCCGGAACCTGGACCTGCTGGTCATCGGTGTCGGAGAGGAAGGCCAGGTTGGCTTCAACGAGGCCGGTAGCAACGAAAAGACGCGTACCCGCACTGTCCGCCTCTCCTACAAGTCCCGCAAGCGCCAGGCCCGGAACTTCAACCACGACATCAACGCGACCCCGCAGAGCGCCATCACGATGGGCATCGGCACGATGCTTACCGCCGGACGCATCGTCCTGATGGCCTGGGGCGAGGATAAGGCGGAAGCCGTGAAGGCCATTGCCGAGGGGCCGATGGACCCCGCCTGCCCGGCATCCCTGCTGCAGCGCCACGACCACATCCACTTCTTCGTGGACGAGACGGCGGCCGCCCTCCTCACGCGCGTCGTCGCCCCCTGGCTCGTGGGTCCGTGCGACTGGACGCCGAAGTTCATCCGCAAGGCGGTCGTGTGGCTGTGCCAGACCGTCGGAAAACCCATCCTGAAACTCACCGAAAAGGACTACCTGGAGAACTCCCTCGGCGAACTCCTGGAGAAATACGGTCCTTTCGACAAGATCAATATCGACGTCTTCAACGACCTCCAGCACACCATCACCGGCTGGCCGGGCGGCAAGCCCAATGCCGACGACAGCACGCGTCCGGTCGCTGCCACTCCGTTCCCGAAGACGGTCCTGATCTTCTCCCCGCACCCGGATGACGACGTCATCTCCATGGGCGGTACCTTCATCCGCCTGGTGTCCCAGAAGCACAACGTCCATGTCGCCTACGAAACCTCCGGCAACGTGGCGGTCCACGACGACGTGGTGCTCCAGCACATGGACGCCGCCTTCCAGTTGGGCTTTGCCGACAAGTTCGCCGAAGCGAAGGCCCTCGTGGAAAGCAAGCGTCCCGGCGAGCCCGAGCCCCGGGCCCTCCTAGAGATGAAGGGCGCCATCCGCCGGAGCGAAGCCCGCGGAGCCGTCCGTTCCTTCGGCCTCAACGACAACACCAACGCGCACTTCCTGAACCTCCCCTTCTACGAATCCGGCGGCATCAAGAAGAATCCGCGCACGCAGGCCGATGTGGACATCATCAAGAAACTCATCACGGAGCTGAAGCCCCACATGATCTTCATGGCCGGCGACCTGGCGGACCCGCACGGAACGCACCGCGTGTGCACCGAAGCCGCCCTGGAGGCCGTGGAGCAGCTCAAAGCCGAGGGCAACGACTGGCTCTCCGACACCCATATCTGGCTCTATCGCGGCGCCTGGATGGAGTGGGAGCTGGGTCGCGTGGACATGGCCGTCCCGCTGAGCCCGGACGAGGTCGTCAAGAAGCGCCACGCCATCTTCCGCCACCTCTCGCAGAAGGACATCGTCCCGTTCCCGGGCGAAGATCCGCGCGAGTTCTGGCAGCGGGCCGAGGAGCGCACCCAGAACACCGCCAAGCTCTACGACCAGCTGGGCATGGCGGAATACCAGGCTATCGAAGTATTCCTTAAACTCTGCTAAATATCATGAAAGTCATCATCCGCAACAACGCGAAGGAAGGCGGCGTCTGGGCCGCTCACTATATCGCTTCCAAGATCAAGGAGAAAGCCGCCGTCACGGACAAGCCGTTCGTGCTGGGCCTTCCCACCGGCTCCACGCCGCTGAACACCTACGCCGAGCTCGCCCGCATGGTCGCCGCCGGCGAAGTGTCCTTCAAGAATGTCATCACCTTCAACATGGACGAATATGTGGGCCTTCCCGAGGAGCACCCTGAGAGCTACCACTCCTTCATGCACAAGAACCTGTTCGACCATATCGACGAGCCCAAGGAGAACATCCACATCCTGAACGGCAACGCCCCCGACCTCAACGCCGAGTGCGCCGCCTACGAGCAGGCCATCGTCGAGGCCGGCGGATTCGACCTGTTCATGGGCGGGATCGGCGAGGACGGCCACATCGCCTTCAACGAGCCGTTCTCCCCGCTGGAGTCCCGCACCCGCGTCGTGACCCTCACCCAGGACACCCGGGAGGTGAATTCCCGCTTCTTCGGCGGCAATCCCGAGGCTGTTCCCGCCCAGGCCATGTCCGTGGGCGTCGCCACCGTCCTCTCCGCCAAGGAAGTCCTCATCCTCGCTTTCGGTTCCAAGAAAGCCCGCGCCCTGGCGAGCGCCATCGAGGGACCGATGTCCCACTACAACACCGTGAGCGCCCTTCAGAGCCACCCGGCCGGCATCATCGTCTGCGACGAGGCCGCCATCGGTGAGGTGAAGGTGAACAGCTACCGCTACTTCAAGGCCGTCGAGGCGGCGGAGAACCGGTAGAAATGAAGGCGCGGCAGGTCCTGCTATTCATACTGAGCGTATGCCTGATGCTGGGAGCGGTTTGGGCCGTGTTCCCGGCAGAGGGCATACGCATTGGCAATAAGCGGCTGCGGTTCGCCTCGTACCAGGGGCACCTGCGGGACCTGCAGGAGCGGAAGCTGGACCTGGATTCCCTCCTCCTGGCCAAGCAGCGCCGCTTCGAGATGCAACAGGACACGCTGGCCTATTACCGGGAATTCTTCTATGACGATCCCGACCGGATCTACCTGCCGGACGATGATTATACCTTCTTCGACCCGGTGTTCCAGGCCTTCGAGCGTGCCCGGAAGGAAGGAAAGACGGTCCGGGTCGTCCATTACGGCGATTCCCAGATCGAACTGGACCGGATCTCGTCCAATCTCCGGGATGCGCTGCAGAAGCGTTTCGGCGGCGAAGGGACCGGCATGTTTCCGGCCCTGACCCGGACACCTATGGCGTCGATCTCCCACTCGGCAGCGGGCAGCATGGCCGGTTTCCCGATGGTGGGCGATTCCCTCACGCGACGGGCGGGGCACAACCGCTACGGACCGCTGTCGCAAGTGGTCAGTGTCCAGGGGAACGGCACGGTGACCCTCCGCGCCCTCCGGCAGAAATCGACCCTGGAACGGGTGAAGCACTTTTCGTCCGTGTCCGTCCTCTACGGCCGTGCGTCGGAGGATTTCGCCGTGACGGTCCAGTCGGACACGCTGAAACCGAGGCCTTCCACCCAGGTGCAGAACGGGCTTGCCTGGACCACCTGGCAATTTTCCAAGCCCGTGGACAGGGCCACCGTGAAGTTCGTCGGCAGCGCGGAGATCTATGGCATCGCCACCGACGGAAAGGCCGGCGTCACCGTGGACAATGTCCCGCTGCGGGGCTCTACGGGGACCCTTCTCACCCGCATCGACGAAGACCTCATGAAAACGGCCTATGAGCTGGACGACACCCGGCTCATCATCCTGCAGTTCGGCGGCAATTTCGTGCCGGCAGCCCGTTCCTCCAAGGCCATTTCCGACTACATGGACAAGGTCCGGGACCAGATCGCCTGGTTCCAGGAGGCGGTTCCCGGCGGGAAGGTCCTTTTCATCGGCCCGTCGGACATGGCGTCCTGGAACGAAGAGGACGGCCGGCTGCATTCCTACCGCCGCCTGGGCGAGGTGGTCGATTCCCTGAAGGCGGTCACGCTGGCGTGCGGAGCGGCCTACTGGGACCTGTACGGGATGATGGGCGGAGCAAATTCGATGCCCCTGTGGGTACGGCACAGCCCTCCCCTGGCCGGACCGGACTATGTCCATTTCACCCCGGCCGGCGCCAAG
This sequence comes from Bacteroidales bacterium UBA3289, assembly GCA_002361625.1. Lineage (GTDB taxonomy): Bacteria > Bacteroidota > Bacteroidia > Bacteroidales > UBA932 > Cryptobacteroides. The sequence goes on from DETL01000021.1 coordinate 100,670, forward strand.
TTCGTGGGTGAGACCCTGTCCCAGTCCCTGCTTACGTATTACGATTTCTACGACCTGCGGAAGACGCTTCCGCCCTCCCTCGTCGAACAAAATATGGAACGATGATGAAACGTCCTATCCTTCTCCTGGTCGCCGCCCTGGCGGCCCTTCTTCCTGCCGGAGCGCAGCAGCTCCGGTTCCATACCCGGATTCCGGCGCTTCCCTACCTCAGGGAGGAACGGAACGTCCTGCAGTTCCCCGGCGGGGAGTCGCCCGATTTCGACGCCTTCCTGCGGAAACTGGACACCCTGGTCCTGGCAGGCCGGGGCGACGTGCGGATCGTCCATATCGGCGGTTCCCACGTCCAGGGCGGGACATGGACCAATACCCTCCGGAAGAATCTCCTGACCATGCGGTATGGCATCGACGGCGGCCGGGGCCTCCTGTTCCCGTACGCCGCGGCCGGGACGAATACGCCCGTGGGCTACCAGACCTCCTACACGGGGACCTGGACCTCCAGCCGCTGCCTGAAGCCGGACACGGTGATGGGACTCAGCGGCATGACGGTCTCCACGGCCGATACCGCCGCGACCGTCGCCCTGGACCTGCTGCCGGAGGAGCGCCGCCTCTGGGATGTCCGCTATACCTTCCGGTCGGTGGATGTCCTGGGATACGGGGAGCTGGAGCCGGTCATCATGATGGGCCGGGACACCGTCCGGGGCCGGCAGGTGGGCGAGAACTGGCGGTTCGACCTCCCGTACTATGCCGATTTCATCCGCATCGGTTTCCGGGGCTTCCCGGGCCGGTACACCATCAAGGGGATCTATGTGGACAATCCGGATAACGGATTGACGCTCAGCGAAGTCGGGGTCAATGGCGCCGCGACGTCCTCCTTCCTCAAGTGCGATGATTTCGTGAAGGACCTGAAACTTCTGCAGCCGGACCTGGTGATCTTCTCGATCGGCATCAACGACCTCCAGGGCCTGGATTTCGATGCACGGCGGTTCATCGCCAACTATGGCAAGCTCGTGCAGATGGTCCGGCATGCGAATCCGCACTGCGCCTTCCTCTTCACGACCTGCAACGACAGCTGGAAGAACGGACGGCCGAATCCCTTCACGGCCCGTGCAGGGCAGGCGTTCGAAGAAATCGCCGCCGGCTGTGACGCGGCGTACTGGGATCTCTTCGAGATCATGGGAGGCGCCGGCTCCATGGACACCTGGGTCAATGGCGGGTTCGCGCGGCCGGACCACATCCATTTCACGCCCGAGGGTTATACCATCCTCGGCAACCTCCTGTTCAACGCCCTCATGGACACCTACGCCGAGCGCATGGGCCGATGACCGCCGTGGATGTCATACGGGACCTGCTGGGGGGACTCTTCTCCTTTGACAGCGCACACCCGCTGCTGTTCACCCAGTTCTATTTCTGGGCGTTCTTCGCGCTGGTGTTCGCCGGGTTCTCGCTCATCCACTCCAAGCCGCTCCTGCGAAACGCGTATCTGTTCTTCGTCAGCCTGTTCTTCTACTACAAGACGAGCGGGGTGTTCCTCGTGCTGCTGCTATTCGTCGTCACTTACAACTTTTTCGCGGCCCGGTGGCTGTACCGGGCGCGGCCGCGCTGGAAGACCTTCTGGGTGGTGCTTTCCGTGGTGGTGGACCTGGGCATCCTGGCGTATTTCAAGTACGCGTATTTCCTGGCGGACTTCGTCGGCGACCTCTTCGGTATCACCATCGAGGTGCGGGACGTCCTCGGGGAACTGGGGAACCTGGTCACGGGAACGCAGCTCTTCCGGGTCGATGCCATCGTCCTTCCCGTGGGCATCTCCTTCTTCACCTTCCAGGCCATCAGCTACGTGGTGGACGTGAAGCGGGAGAAGGTGAAACCCATCCATAATTTCCTGGATTTCGGCTTCTTCCTGACCTTCTTCCCGCAGCTTGTGGCCGGCCCGATCGTCCGGGCCCCGGAGTTCTTCCCGCAGCTGCACAAGCCCTACAACCTGAGCCGCCGGTGGTTCGGCATCGCCGTGTTCTGGATCATGAACGGCCTGGTGAAGAAGCTCGTCCTGGCCGATTACCTCGCCGTGAACCTCTGTGACCGGGTGTTCGGGAATCCGCTCCTGTACACCGGTTTCGAGAACCTCGCCGCCCTGTTCTGCTACTCCCTCCAGGTCTATGCCGACTTCTCCGGCTACACGGACATCGCGACGGGCGTCGCCCTCCTGATGGGCTTCCACCTCCCGCAGAACTTCAATTCCCCCTACAAGGCGGAGAACGCCCAGCAGTTCTGGCGTCGCTGGCACATGTCCCTTTCCCGCTGGCTCCGGGATTACCTGTACATCCCGCTGGGCGGCAACCGGAACGCGACCTGGGGCACCTACATCATCATCGTCGCCATCGCGGTCATCGGCTCCTTCCTGTCCGGTTCGTGGTGGGTAGCGGTAGCCGTCGCTGCGCTGGCGGTGGGACTGCTCGTTTACGGCTGGCTCCGGCCCGACAGGCGCAAGTTCCTCCGGACGCAGGTCAATTCCATGGACACGATGCTCCTCGGCGGCCTCTGGCACGGCGCCAGCTGGAATTTCATGATCTGGGGCGGCCTCAACGGCATCGGACAGGTCATCTACAAGTTCTGGGCGGGCTGGTCCCGTCCGGTCCAGAGCATCGTCATCTGCACCCTCTGCGCCGTGTGCTACGCCCTTTCGGTTTTCACCCCCGCCCCCGTCTGGAACCTCTTCTTCGTCTGGACGCTGGTCCTGGCCATCGGTACCCTCGTCCGACTGGGGTATTACCTTCGTTCGAAGGATTCCAGGCCGCCATCAGACGGCCCGGCGGAGACCGTGTCCTGGATTTCCAACGCCTGGGCCGTCTTCCAGACCTTCGTCTTCATCACCTTCACCCGCCTGTTTTTCCGGAGCGGCTCCAACCTGGACCCGGCCCTGGCGAACGAGCAGGCCTGGTTCGCCGCCAAGAGCATGGTGGAGCGCATCGGCGGAGACTGGGACCTCTCCCTCATCCCCACGATGGCCTGGCAGCACCGCGGCGTGCTGCTCGTGTTCCTCTTCGGCATGCTCGTCCACTGGCTTCCGGAACGCTGGAAGCGCCGCTACCGCATAGGGTTCGCGACGCTTCCGCTGCCCGTGATGGCCGTGGCCGTGGTGGCGATCGTCATCGGCGTGTATCAGTTCATCACCGCCGGCCTCCAGACCTTCATCTATTTCCAGTTCTGACGCTTCCTAGTGCAGCATCACCGTCAGGCCAGCCATGACGATGGAAACCATGGACATGAGCTTGATGAGGATGTTGAGGGAAGGGCCGGAGGTGTCCTTGAAGGGGTCCCCCACAGTGTCGCCCACGACGGTGGCGTGGTGGGAGGAGGAGTTCTTGCCGCCGAAGTGGCCTTCCTCCACGTACTTCTTTGCGTTGTCCCAAGCGCCGCCGGAGTTAGCCAGGAAAATGGCGAGGACGAAGCCCGCACCCAGGCCGCCGGCGAGAAGGCCGATCACGCCCGCAGGGCCCAGCAGCATGCCCACGAGCATGGGCACCACGATCGCGAGGATCGAAGGAAAGATCATCTCATGCTGCGCCGCCTTGGTGGAAATGCGCACGCAGGAGGTGTAGTCCGGCCGCTGCTTTCCTTCCAGGATGCCCGCAATCTCGCGGAACTGGCGGCGGACCTCCACGACCATCTTCTCGGCCGCACGGCCCACGGCGTTCATCGTGAGGCCGCAGAACAGGAAAGCCATCATCGCCCCGATGAAGATGCCCACGAGCACCATCGGATTCATCAGGGTAATGTCATAGTATTCAACGATATCCGTAATGGACGCAGAAACCGTGTCCACCGTCCGGCCGCCGATTTCCAGCACGTTCTTGCCGATGTGCCCGAGGCCGATCTTGATCTCTTCGATATAGGACGCCAAGAGGGCCAGCGCCGTCAAGGCCGCCGAGCCGATGGCGAAGCCCTTGCCGGTCGCGGCCGTGGTATTGCCCAGGGAATCCAGGATATCCGTCTTCTCGCGCACGGACGGGTCCAGTTCGGACATCTGCGCGTTACCGCCCGCATTGTCCGCGATCGGGCCGTAAGCATCGGTCGCCAGGGTGATTCCCAGCGTGGAGAGCATGCCCACCGCCGCGATGGAAATGCCGTACAGGCCCAGCGAAAGCGTTTCCGTGGAGAAATGGAAGCCCGTCGCAAACCCGTACGCCAGCAGGATTGCCGCCGCGATGGTCACGACCGGCACCGCCGTGGAAATCATCCCCAGGCCCACGCCGTTGATGATCACCGTCGCCGGGCCCGTCTGGGAACTCTCCGCCAGCTTCTGCGTCGGCTTATACGAATGGGAGGTATAATACTCCGTGACCTTGCCGATGACGACGCCCGCCAGCAGGCCGGAAATCACCGACAGGGACAGCCGCCACCACTCCGGAAGGCCGTTTTCCGCCTTGAATCCCAGCACATAGAACACGCCGAAGGTGAGTACGCCGATGAGGACCGCCGCAAGGTTCGTCCCCACGCTCAGGGACTTCAGCAGATCCTTCAGCGTCGCCCCCTCCTTCGTACGCACGGCGAAGATGCCGATAATGGACAACACCACGCCGATGGCCGCGATGAGCATCGGGGCCATGATGGCCCGGATCTGGACGTCCGTCCCGGCATTGAAAAAGGCCGAAGCGCCGAGGGCCATGGTCGCGAGGATGGAGCCGCAGTAGGACTCGTACAGGTCCGCGCCCATGCCGGCGACGTCGCCCACGTTGTCGCCCACATTATCGGCAATCGTGGCCGGATTCCGGGGATCGTCCTCCGGGATGTCCTGTTCCACCTTGCCCACGATGTCGGCACCCACATCGGCCGCCTTGGTATAGATGCCGCCGCCCACACGGGCGAACAGCGCCTGGGTCGATGCGCCCATCCCGAAGGTAAGCATCGTCGTGGTGATGACGACCAGCGTCTGCGCGTCGGAGGCCTCATGGACAAAGGCCCGGAGGATCATCCACCAGATGGAGATGTCCAGCAGGCCCAGGCCCACGACGGTGAGGCCCATCACGGCGCCGCTGCGGAAAGCGATCTGAAGGCCGCCGTTGAGCGAGCGCATCGTCGCATTGGCCGTCCGGGCCGATGCATACGTGGCCGTGCGCATGCCCACATAGCCGGCCAGTCCGGAGAAGAAACCGCCGGTCAGGAAGGCGAACGGGACCCAGGGATTCTGCACCCCGAATCCATAGGCCAGGACGGCGAACAGGCAGGCCAGCACCGCGAAAACGATGACGACCACCTTGTACTGCTGCTTGAGATAAGCCATGGCGCCTTCGCGCACATACTGGGCGATCTCCTTCATCGTAGGGGTTCCCTCGCTCTCCTTGAACATCTGCCGGAAGAAGATCCAGGCGAACAGGAGCGCCACCAGCGAAGCGGCGGGAACCAGGTAGAACAGCGTATTCATAGTCAGTTAGTTAATTCAAATCTTCGATTGTGAATCCGTCCAGCAAGGAGACAAGGCTGCTGAGGGAGTCCACATAGTTCTTGACCTTGAGGCGGAGCGTCAGGTGGATCTTGTTGCCGAAGACCGAATAGGTCTCCACGTTAATCCCCGCTGCCCGCAGGGCTTCCAGGACCTCTTTCAAATCCCTGTTCCCCGAGCTCAGGACCGTAAGCTCCACCACCTTCTCTCCATACCGGAGATGGAAGAAATGCATCATCTCCAAGCAGATGGCCGTCATCAGGGCAGCGGCTCCCGCGACATCGTACATGCCGGCCCCGCAGGCGAGGCCGATGGCGGCGGCCACCCACAGGCCGGCGGCCGTGGTGACGCCCCGGACTACGTTCTTCTGGAAAATGATCACGCCGGCGCCGATGAAACCGATACCGGAAACCACCTGCGCCGCCACGCGCGCGGCATCGAACCGGCCCGTAAACGCAAACTGCGAGATAATCATGAACAGCGCGGCGCCGAGCGCCACGATAAAGTGCGTGCGGATACCGGCCTCCTTGGCGCGGAACTCGCGCTCGAAGCCGATGAAACCGCCCATCAGGCCTGCCAGCAGCAGGCGGAATATCAGATCCCAGTCAATAGTCATGATGCAAAGATATTAAAAAAGCCCCGGCGTGATACCCAGCCACTTCAAAACCGTCTCGCCGAACAGGAGGATGAGGGCCCAGGAGAAGGTCATCATGGTGATGCCGAACTTGAAAGCGTCCGTCATGCTGTAGTGGTTCGTGGTGTATAGCAGGGCCGCAGGCTTGCTGTTGAACGGGAGCACGTAGCAGTGCTCGATGAGCATGGCCACCGGGAGGGCCAGGCTCATGGGCGGGAAGCCGAAGCGCTTCTCCACCCCGAGGGCGATGGGCACGAAGACCATCGTCCGGATGGTCTTGCTCTGGAACACCAGGCCGGAATACATCATCAGGAAGGTCAGGATGACATACAACACCCAGAACGGGGTGTCGGAAGTGATGCCCAGCGAGTCGAAGGCCGCATTGACCATCGTGCTCGGAAGGTCGGTGGCGTTGAGGCCGCTGCCCAGCACATAGGCACCGGCGGAGAAAAGCATCAGGTGCCAGGGGATGTCCACGTCGTTCCACTTCACGACGCCGATGCCCGGAATCAGGGCCAAGACCGCGCCGATGAGGGCGACGATGGTTTCGTCGATGTTATGGAAAGTGCCCTTGGTCACCCACAGGACCAGGACCAGGACAAAGATGCCGACGGCCTTCCACTCTTCCATGGACATCTTGCCCATGGCGGCGAGTTCGCCCCGCAGCCGGTCGATGCCGCCCTCAATCTGGGGGACCTGCTCCTCCTTCTTCATGGGGAAGAACACGTACATGCCCAGCAGGAGACCCACGACCAGGATGATGATCGACATAGGGCCCACGGCGACGAGCCACTCCTTGTAGCCGAAGTCACAGGAGCCCAGGAAGCCGGCAATCAGGGAGATGGCAAGCAGGTGCGCTCCCGAGCCGGTATAAAAGGCATTGGCCCCGATATTCACCTGGAACAGGTTCTGGATCACGAGGTTGCGGCCGAAGTTATTCCGGTTCCCGCCCGAGGCGCCATAGATGGCGCAGATGACCATGAAGATCGGGAGCATGATGGTCGCCTTCACCGTGGTCGCGGAAATGAAGGCGGAAAGGACGAGGTTGATGAGGAGGAAACTCCACAGCACCCCCTTCGCGCTCTTTCCGAACTTGATGACGAAGGCGAGGGCCAGCCGCTTGGCGAACTGCGTCTTCACGAGCATGGAGGCGAGCACGAAGCTCAGGATGTTGAGCCACATCACCGGATGGCCCAGCTGCGCGAGGGCCTCCTTCTGCGTGGTCACGTTGAAAAGGACCACGAACAGGATGAGGATCAAGGATGTCAGGTAGTTCGGCAGGGCCTCCGTGATCCAGAGGATAAGACTCGCCACGAAAATGCCCAGCATCGCATAGTTGGCCCGGATGAATCCGTCCAGGCCCAGGGCGTCCAGCCGCTTCTGCGCCGTCGCGGCCAGCATGGACGTATCCAGGTTGTCGATGAAGCCGATGTGGCAGAACCAACAGATCCAGACAAAGGCGACGATCGCGAGCGGACCGCCCAGCCGGGCCATCCACACCTCGAACTTCGACTTCTGCATCTTGGGCAGTTTCTCGACTTTGTAATTGCCCATGTCCAGCGGGTCGAACACCGCCGCCTTTGTCTCCGTATCTGTTGTCATAATGAAGTTACTTCCAGTTCTTGTAAGGGTTCTTCATGAGCATGGAGTTGAAGTACTT
>DETL01000034.1:0-36896 GCA_002361625.1 Bacteroidales bacterium UBA3289
TTCTATTCCCCGCTGCTGTGGTCCATGTACGCCGACGTGGCGGACTACGCCACCGAGAAGAACGGCACCTCCTCCACGGGCCTCATCTTCTCCTCCGGTACCATGGCCCAGAAGTTCGGCTCGGCCATTTCCGGCGCCCTGGTGGCCCTGCTGCTCGGCATCGCCGGCTTTGTCTCCGGAACCGATCCGGCCACCGGCCAGACGGTCGTCACCATCACCAACGAGGCCTCCGTCCAGCACATGATCTGGGCCCTGTTCTCCCTCTTCCCGGCGGCCATCGCCCTCCTCATCGTCCTGCTGATGCGGTTCTATCCGATCAAGAAGTAAACGAAAGAATCCCGGCTGTGAGGCCGGGATTCCTTTTAGTATTTGATCAGCATCTGGCTGATGAACTTGCGGTATTCGATGGGCGCCATGCCTTTCTTCTTCCGGAAGATGCGGATGAAATTGGACTTGTTGTTGAAACCGCAGTCGTAGCAGATTTCCGAGGCGCTGAGGGTGGTTTCGGCAAGGAGGGTGCAGGCCTTGGCAACGCGCTGGTTGTTCACATAGTTGATATAGGACATGCCCGTGCGTTTCTTGAAGAAGTGGGAGAAGGCCGAGTCGGACATGTTCACGAGGGCGGCCACTTCGCTGAGACTCAGTTCCTTGTCCAGGTTCTTGTCGATGTGTTCGCACACTTTGGAGATGCGGCGGCTCTTCGCGTTGGCGCCGAGTTCCTGCTCGTACAGGTTGGTGACCAGCCGTTTCCGGTTCGCGTTGGCCATGAGGTTCAGGATGCCGAGGAAAGTCGTGACCGACTGGAAACCCTGCATCCGGGTCAGGGCGATGATCTGTTCCTTGATGGCGGCCTGCTCCGGCCCTTCGAAACTGAGCCCGTGGACGGAATCCTGGAGCAGTTGCCGGATCGGGGCGAAAATCCGCTTGGAGACCATCGGGTAGGTGAGCATGTCGGCCGAGAACTGGATGGTGATCACGTGGTTGGTCTCCGCTTCGGATTTCCAGGCATGGGGCAGGGAAGGCCCGACCATGACCAGGTCCGACCGGCCGAAGGTTTCCTCGGAATCTCCGACCACCCGCGTTCCCGTGCAGTCCATGACCAGGTTGATCTCATATTCCGGATGATAATGGACCGGATAGTCGAACTTTGCGTTGGGGTGATTGAGGATGATGAAGAGGTCATCCTTGTTGATGGGGACGATTTCTTGCTGGAACTCACTCATGGTGCTGTGGTTTGTACAAAGGTAGCAAGAATTCGGAAAAGAGAACCAGCTTTTCAAAAAAGTACACTTTTTTAACCGATATATATAACCAACCGTCCGTCGCATGCGCTATCTTTGCATTACCACAGAAACTAAAGCGCCATGGGGTCCATTGCTATCGGTTGGGTCGATGTCGCCATCATCGTCCTGTATCTTGTCTTTATCGTCTGGTGGGGACTCCGCCACGGCAGGAGCGGGGATGCCGGATCGTATTTCCTGGCCGGACGGTCCATGCCCTGGTGGGTGGTGGGGCTTTCCCTGTTCGCGGCCAGCATCTCCTCCACGACCCTGATTGGCCAGTGCGGGGATGCCTATGACACCGGCATCGCCGTGTTCAATTACAACCTGACCGGCGTCGTGGTCATGGTCCTGTTCGCCACTTTCCTGCTGCCCCTTTACCTGAAGTCCCGGATATTCACTATTCCGGAGTTCCTCCAGAAACGCTTCGACAGGCGCTCCAGGTACTATTTTTCCGCCATCTGCATCATCGGCAACATCTTCCTGGACGCGGCCGGGGCCCTGTATGCCGCGGCGCTCATCATCAAACTGGTGTTCCCGCAGGCGGACCTGCAGTTGATCATCCTCATCTTCGCCTTGCTCGCCGCTTCCTATACCATTCCCGGCGGCCTGTCGTCGGCCATCAATGCGGAACTGATCCAGGCGCTCATCCTGATCGTCGGCTCTGTGATCCTGACCGTGGCCTGTTTCGCCCGGGGAGGCGGGGAGTACCTCTCCGGCCTGCTCGCTTCCGGCGACCTTTCCATGAAACTGATCCGGCCCCTTGACGATCCGGCGACCCCGTGGCTGGGCCTCATCGTGGGCATGCCCGTTTCCGGCATCTATTTCTGGGCCAACAACCAGACGCTTGTCCAGCGGGTGCTCAGTGCCAGGAGTGTGGACGAAGGACGGAAAGGGGTCATGCTCGCCGGCTTCCTGACGCTGCTCACCCTCGTGATCATCGTTTTTCCCGGCGTCATCGCCCGGAACCTGTTCCCCGGAATCGAGCGTCCCGACATGATCTATCCGACCCTGGTGCTGAAACTGCTGCCCGCCGGCCTGCTGGGCGTCATGCTGTCGGCCCTGCTGGCCGCCCTGACCTCCACCATCAGCGCCATTCTCAACGCTACGGCCACCCTGTTCACGATGGATTTCTATGCCCAGGCCCGGCCCGGGGCGGATTCCCGGAAACTGGTTGTCGTGGGGAAGGTTACGGCGCTCGTGGTTATTGTCATCGCCGCCTTGTGGGCCCCCAATATCGGCAAGTTCGGCTCCCTGCTGAAATACTACCAGGAAATGCTTTCGTACATCGCGCCACCGGTCGTGGCCGCCTTCCTGATGGGTATGTTCTCCAAACGGGCCAACGGGAGCGGCGCCTTCATCGGCCTGCTTTCGGGACTCGGGATGGCGGTGGTCATGCTGCTGTGGCGGCATCGGATCTTCGGCGACCTGCATTTCCTGCTGATCATCCCTATCCTGCTCGTCTTCAGCATGGCCGTCATCGGGCTTTCGTCCCTGGCGTTTCCGCGTCCGTCCGCTGACCAACTCCGGGATACGACCTTTTCCCTCAGGGATTTCCGTGCGGAAGGCGCCGCTCTCCGCAAGGGACCTTTCTATCAGAACTATCGTTTCTGGGCCGGCTGTCTCCTCGCCGCCTGCGCCCTCGTCCTTATCCTTTTCCAATAGGCTATGAAACTTGTCAAATATACGGGAAATCCCATCCTGTCCCCGCATCCCGAGCATCCTTGGGAGAGCCTCGTAACCAGCAATCCCGGTGTCATCTACGACCAGGGTACCTTCCATATGCTGTACAGGGCTGCCGGTGACGATGAGGAGCACGTCATCCGTTTCGGCCATGCGGTGAGTACCGACGGATTCCATTTCACCCGCGTTTCCGACGCGCCGGCCTTCGGCCCCAGCGAGGACGGGCCGGACAGCGGCTGCGTGGAGGATCCGCGCATCGTCAAATTCGGAGACACCTTCTATATCACGTACGCGTACAGGCCCTATGCGCCAGGACGCTACTGGACTTTCCCGCACGATACGGTCCGGTATCCCGAGGCCGATGCTTCCGCGCCCGAGGCCTGGAAGCAGAACCTGGGCAACACAGGGCTGGCGATGACAAAGGATTTCAAGCGCTTCCGCCGTTTGGGCCGGATTACGTCCCCGGTCCTGGACGACCGCGATGTCATCCTTTTCCCGGAGAAGGTGGCGGGGAAGTATGCACTGCTGCATCGGCCCAAACAATACGTGGGGCCTGCGTATGGGGTGGCGTATCCCTCCATCTGGATCAAGTTTTCGGACGATCTCCTGGACTGGGAGGACAAGCCCAGCCACCTGCTCCTGTCCGGCCGTCCCGGCACTTGGGAGGAGAAGGTGGGCGGAAGCACGCCGCCCGTCCTGACGGAGGAAGGCTGGCTGATGCTCTACCATGGCGTGGCTGACGGCGGCCGTTCCCGGTACAGCGTCGGTGCCGCGCTGCTGGACCGGGAAGATCCCCGGAAAGTCATTGCCCGGCTGAGGGAACCGATCCTGGTCCCGGAGTTCCCTTACGAGACGCAAGGGTGCTACGAAGGATGCGTCTTTCCGACGGGAAACGTCGTTGTGGACGGAACGCTCTATGTCTATTACGGCGCGGCGGATCAGTATGTGGGCGTTGCGACCTGCCGCTTGGACGAACTCCTGCACGAATTGCTCGATTTCAAAAAAGTATAATCATTGAGCAGAAATTAGAATTTATCTTAGGAAAAAACACGGTTACTTTGCAATGTAAGATCAGGACCACATTTCTGACACGGATGAAACGCTTTTGGTTGGTTGTTATGGTGATGCTTGCCTGCGGGTGCTCCCGGACGGAGCGCCTGCGGGTCAGCGTATCGGATGCGGTCCTGCAGTCTTCCTATCTGGGCAACGGTGTCGAATGGGACCCCTACGACGAAGCCCCCGGCTGGGGTGTCGAAGTCTCGGACGCCGACTGGAAGAAGTTGACCGCCCGCATGGATTTCCTCCGCCCCGGTTTCATCCGCTGCATGATCGGCGGCCAGAATCTGTATTACGACCATGGCACCTATGACCGGGAAAGGAACGCGGAACCGCTCCTGAAACTGCTCGCTTACTGCCAGGAGCGGGGCATCGAAGTCCTGTTCGGGGAATTCAACCCGCCGGACAAGTCCCTGAAGGCCGATCCGGCCTGGGTGAAGATGAGCGTGGATTATCTGGACTGGCTGGTACAGGAAAAAGGTTTCGACTGCATCCGCCATTTCATCATCTTCAACGAACCCGACGGGGACTGGGCCACCCCGGAGGGCGATTATGCTTTCTGGAAGTCCATGATGGAGCGTTTCCATCAAGAGATGGCCCTCCATCCGGGTCTGCTGGACAAGGTTTCCCTGGCGGGACCGGATGTGGTGGTGGAATACCGCAACCCGGCATCGGCCTATGACGCCCCCGGCTGGGTGGCGCAGACCGCGGCTGACCTGGATTCCCTGGTCGGTCTGTATGACATTCACGCCTATCCGGGACAGCAGCAGGTCCGGAGCGGCGCTTTCGCTGATCTGCTGCAGGAATACCGCATCCCGGAGGGGAAGCGGCTCGTCCTCGGAGAGGCCGGTTACAAGTACTGGCGCGAGGAGGATGCGGCCCTGCAGGCGGAGAACGACCGCCGGGCGGCGGCATCCCCTTATACCCAGGGGACGGACAGCCAGATGCTCTGCGGAGACTTCTTCTACGGTTTGGACCTCTCCGTCCTGGCGATGGACGTGATGAACGGCGGCGTGTCCGGCATGGCCGTATGGATGCTGGACGATGCGCTGCACGCCGGCGGCGACAGCCCCCGGAATCTCAAGGTCTGGGGCTTCTGGAACATTCTGGGAGAGGAACTCTTCGGTGATCCCTCCCTGGAAACACCCAAGCCTTCTTTCTACGGCTGGGCGCTGATGAGCCGGTTTTTCCCGGCCGGCTGCGACATCCTCCGGGTGGAGACGCCGCCGATGGAAGGCCTGCGGATGGCCGCCGCCGTCCTGGACGGACGGCACACGCTGGCCGTCGTGAACTTCTCCGACACGGACCGGAACCTGGAAGTGCATCTGCCGCTTTCTGGCGCCGTCCGTTATGAATACGTGGAGGGCGCCTGTCCGGCCGATGCGGACGGCATGCCCGTCCCCGTATCGACCGGTATCGGCGGAAAACGGCACGAAGTGGCCGTTCCCGCGCAGAGCCTGGTCCTCCTGACCGACATGCCATAAAAACTTTATAGTCTTAACGATATGAATACATTCGTCAACCGATTCGTCATCGGGGCATCCGCCTTTGTCGCCGTGCTCTCCTGCACCGAGGCGCCCCGCAACACGGAACCCCTGGTGGACCCCTGGCTCCGTGAGCGTACGCCGGTCAACCTCCGCCTGGAGTCCCAGATCGGCGCCGCCGTCATCTCCGACGACTGGCGCAACGACGGGGAGGGCTCCATTGTCGTGAACCTCATCACCAGCGGACTGGACATGTCCGCCGTGAAAGTGGAAGCCCTGGATTTCAAGTTCCCGGACAGCGAGTACTGCCCGAAGGCCAGCGTCGCCCCCGGCGGCACGCTGGATTTCAGTTCCGGAAAGGCATCTTTCACCGTGACGGCCTACAACGGTGAAACACGCACGTACACGGTAAGTTACACCCAGTTCAAGGATCCGCTGGAAGGAACGTATACCTTTACCCAGGTCGGTGGTCTGCTTGACGGCAGCGCTCCTCCTTGTGCCTTCATCATCGTGGGCGGCTGGGACGACGCGGTCGTCCGCTCCACGGTCATGGACAAATGGTGGCACTGGGGTACCGGTTACATGCCTACCGACGAGGACGACAACACCCTGAGTTTCCGTCTGGAGGAGGCCGATCCCGAGACCGGCGCCACCTACGGGACCCTGGTGAATACCCCTGGCGACAACGGCCTGTATGCCAATTATATGTACAACAACAGCATCGACGTCAACGACAAGTACCGGATCTTCCCGGCCGGAAAGAGCCGCTGGGCGAAGCCCGGTGACGGGACGATCGTCGTTTACGACTATGCGGACGAGGAGTATGCGAACCCGCTTTGGAGCGTGGAACTCGTCGAAGCAGGCGACCATACTTATGCCGGCCAGACGTTCAACGTACCGAACCTCGCCTTCGGCCGCAGTTTCCCGGGCCCCTTCGACGTCATCGACTGGAACTGGCCGGACACCCGCTGGTTCACGGACAATGTCCGCAACACCTTCTGGCTCGTGAAGAAGGACGCCGACACGCCCATCCCCGACCACTCCGATTATCTGGACTAAGCCATGCGGAAGGAAATGAATACGATTCTTTCCCTCTTCGCCCTCGTCGGTGTGCTGGTCTCCTCATGCGGCAAACCGGAACCGGATCCGGTCGTTCCGTCGGACACCCGGCACATGAGCTTTGCCAAGGACGCCGTGGAAGTGGGCTATGCCGAGACGGGCTTTTCCGTCAGCGTCGATGCCAACTTCGACTACTCCGTGGATATCCAGGCCGACTGGATCGTCGCCGATCCCGCCCGGACCTCCACATCTTCTACGCAGTATTTCATCGCCCTGGCAAATGAAACGACTTCCTCCCGGTTGGCCAAGATCCGCTTTGCGGACAAGAAGGACCGCTACTTCGCCAAGGACGTGACCGTCACCCAGGCGGCCAATCCGGTGGAGAAGGTGACCCTCAAGATTGTGGACAAGGACGCCACGGACGAGACGAAGGCTCTCCTCGCGAACCTCTGGGCCATTGCCGACAAGGGCTGGATGTTCGGGCACCACGACGACCTCTGGTACGGCCGCTACTGGTATGACGAGGCCGGAAACTCCGATACGAAAGCCGTCTGCGGCGATTATCCGGGCGTTTTCAGCGTGGATTTCGCCGAAATCATGGACGACCGCCACGGAAGCAGCGCCAACGCCATCCGCCGCCGCGTGATCCTCGAAGCCCGCGAAAGGGGAGAGGTGATCCTCGCGTGCATCCACATCAACAATCCCAAGACGGGAGGCGATTCCTGGGACAACTCTTCCAAGGACGTCGTGAAGGAAATCCTTACGGCGGGAACGGCCACCCGGACCAAGTACCTGACCTGGCTGGACCGCTGCGCCGACTTTGCGAACAACCTCAAGGACAGCCGCGGGAAACTCATTCCGGTCATCTTCCGGATGTACCATGAACATACCCAGGGCTGGTCCTGGTGGGGCTCCTCCTGCACCACCGCCTCCGAGTTCGTGGAATTCTGGCAGTTTACGGTCAAGTACCTCCGCGACACCAAGGGCGTCCATAACTTCCTGTATGCGGTTTCCCCGCAGATGGATGCCAATTACGGCGACGGTACGAAGGACCGCCTCCTGTTCCGCTGGCCGGGCGACGATTGGGTGGACTTCATCGGCATGGACTGCTACCATGGCACCAACGATGACGCTTTCCAGTCCAACGTCAAGGCCCTGGAGGCCCTCTCCCTGGAGAAGAAGAAGCCTTGCGGAGTGACCGAGGACGGCAAGGAATCCTTCACCGAGACGGATTTCTGGACCCGTCACGTCGTGGCCCCCGTCGGTGACCGGCGCATTTCGCTGGTGACGATGTGGCGCAACAAATATGTCGGGAACAACGAGTCCGACAAGCACTACTACAGCGTCTATCCCGGCCATCCGTCCGAGGACGATTTCCGGAAGATGTACAACGAGCCGCGCAGTCTGTTCAGCCGGGACCTCCCGGACATGTACACCCTGCCGGAAGGCTATGAAATCAAATAAAACCTTACGATAATGACTAAGACACTGAAAACTGTCCTGGCATGCGCGCTCGCCGCGCTGCTCGGAACCGTCGGCCCGGCGCTGCAGGCGCAGGGTACGCGGACGGTCGGAGGTACCGTCTTGGACGAACGCGGGGAGCCCCTGTACGGCGCCTTCGTCGTCCAGCAGGGGACTTCCAACGGCGTCTCCACCGACTTGGACGGCAAGTACTCCATCCGGGTACCGGCCGGGCAGGTCGTCCTCGAATTCCAGTTCATCGGGTACACGACCCTCGCGAAGACCGTCCCGGCGTCGCAGGCCGTCCTCGACGTTACGATGTCGATGGACACCAACCTGATGGACGAGGTCGTGGTCACGGCCTTCGCCACCCAGAAGAAGGTGAACGTGACGGGCGCCATCTCCTCCGTGAACGGCAGCGACATCCTGTCGGCCCCGGTCTCCAACATCTCCAACGCCCTCATCGGCAACACCCCGGGCGTGGCCGGTCTCCAGACTTCCGGCGAGCCTGGCCGCAACGCGGCGAATATCTATGTCCGCGGTGTCTCCACCTACGGATCTTCCACCCCGCTCATCATCATCGACGGGGTCGAGCAGGCGTCCGAGCAGGCCTTCGCCGAGTTCAATGCCATGGACCCGAACGAAATCCAGGGCATCAGCGTCCTCAAGGATGCGGCTTCCACGGCGGTCTATGGCGTCCGTGGTGCGAACGGCGTCATCATCGTGACGACCAAGCGCGGTTCCCAGGGTAAGCCGGTCATCAACTTCTCCGCCAACTACGGCCTTACCCAGGCGACGCAGTTGCAGGAGGGCGTGACGGCCTACGAGTACGCCCTGTTCCGCAACGAGGCCATCCGCAACGAGCAGAAGGCCTATCCGGGCAACGAAGGCCTCAATTCGTACATCTATGACGACTACGACCTGTGGAAGTTCAAGAACAACCGCGACTTCACCCCGCAGGAAGTGGATGCGATGACGAATCTCACCGACGCGCAGAAGGAGCAGCTCAAGAACAGCCCGGCCCTCTACTATGCCGACCACAACCTGTACAAGGAGCAGTTCAACAAGTTGGCGCCGCAGTACCAGGCGAACCTGAACGTGGCGGGCGGTACCGACCGGGTGAAGTACTTCGTTTCCTTCGGTTACTTCCGTCAGGAGGGTATCACGAGTTCCGTGCAGTACTACGGGGCCGACACCCGTTCCCTGTTCAACCGCTACAACTTCCGTTCGAACTTCGACATCAAGATCACCGACCGCACCACCCTCACCGTCAATTCCGCCGGCCAGTTCGGCGAGACCACGGGCCCGGGCAACGGCGCGGACGCCTACGACCTCTCCGGCCGTTACAAGATCATCATGCAGTACATCTACGACTGTAATCCGTTCATCAGCCCGGGCATCGTGGAGGACCATCTGATCAGCGGCTTCGCCGGCATCGCCGGTTCCGCCCAGAACCCCCTCGCCACGAAGACCAACAGCAGCATCGGTTTCCAGAACGCCGTGTACAACCTCCTGACGAGCGGAACGGCCACCGTCTACAACAGTCTTCTGGACAACACCCTGAAGTTGAACCACAAGATGGACTACCTGCTGAAGAACCTCTCTTCCCATGTCACGGTCTCCTATCAGGACAACTACAACCGGTATGTCCGGTACACCCCGTCCCTCCCTTCCTACAGCATCCAGCGCAATGCGGAGAATCCGCTGAAGTATGACTTCTTCGGCGGCTCCATGGGCGGCGGCTCCTTCAATTCCTACGGCTATTCCAACTGGAACAAGTTCTATGTGGACGCCGGCTTCGACTGGAACGGATCCTTCGGGGACCACAACTGGTCGGCCCTCCTCCTGGGCAAGGCCTCCAAGTTCACGATGCCGTCCGACTCCTACCACGTGCCTTCCGGCATCATGGGTTTCGTGGGCCGTGTCACCTACAACTACGCCGACCGCTACATGGCCGAGGTGAACGTGGGTTACAACGGTACCGAGCAGTTCGCGGAAGGACACCGGTTCGGTCTGTTCCCGGCCGTCTCGGTGGGTTGGGTTCCGACCCTGGAACCCTGGTTCCCCCAGAACGATGTCCTGAGTTTCCTGAAACTCCGCGCCTCTTACGGCGAGGTGGGTAACGACCAACTCGGCGCCAGCCGCCGGTATTACTACCTGCCCAACACCTGGAACCTGAACCAGGGCGGCTACTGGCTCGGAAACGGCGACGGATCGGCTCCCAACACCTATTTCGAAGGGGCGACCGAGGGCAGTCTCGGCAACAAGGACATCACCTGGGAGCGTGCCCGCAAGTTCGACGCCGGCGTGGAATCCAAGTTCTTCCGGAACCGCCTCTCCATCGACTATGACTGGTTCTACGAGAAGCGCAACAACATCCTCACCACCCTGGGCATCATCCCGGCCATCTACGGCGTGAGCCAGAGCGATGTCCCGCCGGCCAACGTGGGTATTACGATGAACAAAGGTTACGAGGTCGTGGTGAACTGGACCGACAAGGTCGGTGACCTGCTTTATACGCTGGGTGCGGACCTGAGTTATTCCCGCAACAAGATCATCTACATGGCCGAGGCCAACAACCCCTACGAGTGGATGAACAAGACCGGCCACATGATCGGCCAGCGTTTCGGCCTGCAGAGCGACGGCCTGTTCAACACCCAGGCCGAACTGGACGCCCGTCCCGAGAACACCTATACCGGCAACCAGGCCACCCTGGGCGACATCCGCTACAAGGACCTGGACGGGGACGGCAAGATCAACCAGAACGATGTGGGTCCCATCGGCTTCCCGCGCTACGCGATGTACCACTTTAACTTCAAGGTCCAGCTGGGCTACAAGGGCTTCGACCTGAAACTGCTCTTCACGGGCAGCAAGGACGGTTCCTACTATCTGCCCAGCGGTTACACCATTCCGTTCTACAAGAACGCGGGCAATGCCTGGAAGTGGCAGTATGACGGCCGCTGGACCGAGGCGAAGTACCTCGCCGGGGAGGAAATCACCTATCCCCGTGCCGTGTACTCCGGTGACACCTCCCACAACAACTTCCTGACCAGCGACTACTGGATGGTCTCCTCCGACCACTTTAAGCTCAAGAACGTGGAGATCGGCTACACCTTCGACCTGGGCAAGGGCGGCCGCGACACCATCCTGCAGGGCGTGCGCCTGTATGTCAATGCGAATAACATCTATACTTTCCGGAACGCGCTGACCCGCTACGGCATCGACCCTGAAGCGACGGACGGCAGCACCTACGTGTATCCGCTCACCCGGATCATCATGGCCGGCATCAGCTTCCGTTTCTAAAACTCCGCGAGACATGAAAAAGATTATCACCATACTCTTCACGACGGCGGTTCTGTCCGTCACCTCGTGCAGCCTCTTCCTCGAGAAGCCGGATACCACGGGTACCGTGGACCAGGAGGCCGTGTTCTCCACCACGAAAAATGCCCGCGCCGCCCTGATGTCCTGCTATCGCAACGTCCTCCGCCACGGCTGGCCGGGCGGCATGGGCATCGGCCACTGTACCTACGGGGCCATCTCCGGCGAGGTGGGCCGCGGCTACAACTGGCACGGCAGTTACCATATCTCCCAGCAGGGCCTGACCGTGAACGGCACGGACGGCTCCGACGCGGGTGCCGAGAATTACGGCAACAACTGGCGCTTCATCCGGGAGTGCTACATCGTCATCGAAAATGTGGACAACGTCGCGGACATGTCCGACGCGGACAAGGCCGTGATCAAGGCCGAAGCCACGGCGCTCATCGCCTATCGCTACATGGGCATGTTCTACCGCTACGGCGGCGTGCCCATCGTGGAGAAGTCCTTCGAATCCTCCGACGACCTGAGCGCCCCGCGCGCCTCGCTCGCCGAGATGGTCGAATTCATCTCCCGCCTTTGCGACGAGGCCGCCGAGGTCCTTCCCGCCAAGTGGGACGGGGCCAACACCGGCCGCATGACCAAGGGTGCCGCCCTGGCCATCAAGGCCCGGACGCTGCTTTTCGCCGCCCGTCCGCTGTTCAACAGTGCGACGCCTTACCTGGACAACGGCGAACACAATGACTTGATCTGCTTCGGAAACGCGGACAAGGAGCGCTGGAAGGCGGCCATCGACGCCAACGAGGCGGTCCTCGCCTGGGCGGCCGCGAACGGCGTGGCCCTCCTGAACACCGGCGGCGCCGGTGCGGGGCAGCCCAATCCGAATGCTTTCGACGACTACGGCAAGGCGACGTCGGTCCCCGCCAACGAGGAACTGATCCTCGCCTACAAGTTCGACGACACCGGCGGCTGGGATCCGCTCGTGAACTTCATCAACACCTCCCGTTACCAGGGCAACAACCGCTACGATACGGACTGCAGCGGCGTCCTGACGAACCACTTGGAGAAGTACTGGGCCGCCGACGGCTCCGAGATGTCCTGGCCGAAGGTCGGTGACGCGCTTCCGCGGAGCGGCTCGGACTGGATCGCCAACGTCGCGAAGATCGAGCCGCGCGCCAAGGCCGACATCAAGTTCGGTGGTCACGACTCCGCGAACAATCCCGGCGACTATTACTGGCAGAATGCCGGCTGGAACCGCGGCGGCTATGCGGCGGACAAGGACAAGGGCGACGTTTTCCCCAATGCCATCGACAGTGACAAGGGCTGCGGCGAGCGCACGAAGTTCTTCTACCATGCGGGCAGCCGTACCTGGTTCGAACCGCCGCTCTTCCGCCTGGCCGAGACCTACCTCAATCTGGCAGAGGCCTACAACGAGTACGGCAACAGCGCCAAGGCCCTGGAGAACCTGAACAAGGTCCACAACCGCGCCGGCCTTCCGGCCGTCACCGAGACTGACCAGGCGAAACTCCGTGCCATCATCCAGCGGGAGTGCGCCGTGGAATTCTTCCAGGAGAACCACCGCTACTACGACGTGAAACACTGGAAACTGGCCGATATCGACAAGGGTATCTGCGGCGGCACGATGCGGATGCTCCAGTTCAACATCAAGAACGATGACAGTGTGGTCTGGCCGTACGCGGCGGAGAATGTCGAGACTTACTGGGACGCCGTCGCCTACAATTCCTACTGGTCCGACGCGATGTTCCTGGAGCCGTTCCCGCAGACCGAAATCAACAAGGGAACCATCACGCAGAACCCCGGTTATTGATTGAAAGGAGGATTGCTATGAAACAATTGATTGCTAGATATTCCGCGCTCCTTTGCGCCTTTCTCTCGGCCGTGACGCTCTCGGCCCAGGAATACGGCACGGGCGCCATTTCCACCGCCTCCGGCGACCAACTTTACAAGACCGAGAACGCCAACCTGTCCAATACCTTCGCCGGTGCCTTCAACGGGCTCGCGGTGATGCAGGGAAGCGGCGAACTGGGCAACAACACGGCCAAGTGGCTTGTCCGCGGCATGGGATCCTACGGCGTGGGCTCCTGGTCCACCGCCAAGATCTTCGTGGACGGGTTCGAGGTGAACAAGGAGTATATGTCCGCCATCTCGCCGGCCGAGATCGAGAAGGTCGAAGTCCTCAAGGACGCTGCGGCCCTCGCCCTCTACGGTGAACGGGGCGCCAACGGTGTCATCCGGATCACCACCCGTCGCGGCGTGGAAGGCCGTCCGACCGTGAGCGCCCGCGTGCGCTACGGCCTGCAGGCCCCCGCTTCCCTCCAGAAGCCCCTGGGCTCCTATGAATTCGCGTCCCTGTACAACCAGGCCGTCTCCAACGACAACGGCATGGTCTGGACTCCGGCGTACAGCCAGTCCCAACTCGATGCCTATAAGAACGGCACCGGCGTGGACGTGGACTGGTACGGCCAGGCGATGCGTTCCTTCGGCCAGTTCCGGGATGCCGACGTCATCCTGAACGGCGGTTCCAAGGACGCCCGCTACAATGTGAACCTGGATTACCTGGGCAATTCCGGCCTGCTGTCGGCCAAGAATTCCGACGCGGCCCGGAACCTCGGCTACGACCGCTTCAATATCCGGGCGAATCTGGATTTCAACGTCCTGAAGATCTTCGAGGTCCGCTTCGACATGGGCGGCCGGATCGAGATGCTGCACCGTCCGAACTATGCCGTGTCCAGCCTCTTCGGCGACCTCGCCCGCTATCCGTCCAATATCTATGACGTCTATGACGACGCGGAGCGGACGCACCTGAGCGGTACGGCCGTGTATCCCAACAACCCGTACGCTTCCGTCAACGAACTGGGCTGGTATTCCTACAAGGGACGCAGCCTGCAGACGAACCTCGCCGTGCGGGAACGCCTGGATATGATCGCCAAGGGCCTGTATCTGGAAAAGGCGGTGTCGCTGTACAGCTACACGCTCAGCACCTATTCCAAGACAAAGGACTACGCCCGCTGGCACAACGGCGTCAATACCACCACCAACCAGACCACGACTATCACCGCCAGTGGCTACGGCTCCGGCGGCATGCAGGACTGGAAGCAGGGCCGGCTCACCCTTGGTTACGACAAGACGGAAGGCCCGCATTATGTGAGCGCCGCCTTGAACGGCTACGTGTCCGCCTACAAGGGTGACGGCTACTTCTCCTATAAGTACAACACGCTGAACCTGAACGGATACGTGAAGTACGACTATGACCACCGGTACATCCTGGAGGCCGCCTTCTCCGAGTTCGGCAACGACGCCTATGCGCCGGGACACCGCTGGGCCTTCTATCCGACGGGCTCTTTCGCCTGGGTCCTCTCCAATGAGGATTTCCTCAAGGGATCGGCCTTCAGCCTCCTGAAACTGCGCGCGTCGGCGGGTCTTTCCGGTTTCTCCGATTCCGGTTCGACCTCGGTCCTTGCGGATTACTCCTCCAACGGACGCTACCTGTTCAAGGATTACTACACCTACAGCTACATCGGTTCCTTCTACACCGGTGCCACCAATCCGGCCTGGCAGAGCACCCTCGTCCCGATGTTCGTCCCCAATGAGGACGTGCACGCCGAGAAGAGCCTCAAGTTCAACGTGGGTCTGGACGCCCGGGTCGGCGGGTTCTCGCTGACGGCGGACGCCTTCCTGGACAAGCGGTCCGACATCCTCACCCTGGACAACTCCCTGATGGGCTACTACGGCAAGCAGTACAGCTTCTCCAACATCGGCAGAATGACCAACAAGGGTGTCGAGTTGGAGATGGCTTACGAGGGCGGCAGCGGTGATTTCGGCTACCGGATCTTCGGATCGGCCGCCTATACGCACAACACTGTGGACTATATGGCGGAGGTCACGCCGGCCAATGCCTTCAGCGCCGCCACGGGCCGTTCCTACGGCACGTACATCGGCCTGGTGGCCGACGGATTCTATGACATCGACGACTTCGACGACGCCGGGAACCTCGTCTCCGGCATCGCCCTGCCGGCCTTCGGCGCCGTGCAGCCGGGTGACGTGAAGTACCTGGACCTGGACAAGAATGGCATCGTGGACCAGAACGACGTCACCAAGATCGGCCGCAGTTGGGTCCCCGAATGGAACTTCGCCTTCGGCGGAAAGGTCTCCTACAAGGGCTTCGACCTCGAATGCCTGTTCCAGGGCATGGCCGGGGTGAGCGCGAACCTGCTGGACAACTGGACCCAGACCGTCGCCTTCGTGGACAACGGCAACGCCTACCCCATCGCGAAGGGCGCCTGGGCCTACTATCCCACGGAAGGGATCGACAACCGTGCGAACGCCACCTACCCGCGTCTCACCACGCAGGGCAATTCCAACAACTACCGGGCGAGTTCCCTGTGGATCAAGGACGCTTCCTTCCTGAAACTGAGAAATGTCGAACTGGGCTACACCTTCGCTTCCAAGGATTCGGACAAGGCCGGTGTCAAGGCTTTCCGCTGCTTCGTGAACGGACAGAACCTCCTCACTTTCAGCCCGCTGCTGAAAGAGTGGGGGCGGGATCCTGAGAACCTTTCCGGATTGTATCCTACGCTGAAATCCTTCAATGCCGGTATCGCCATAACTTTCTAAAGAGCATCTGAGATGAAAACAAGATATATCGCACTGGCCATCCTGGCGGCAGCCCTCACCGTTTCCTGCGACAAGTTCCTGGACACCAGCCTGGACCTGAACTCCTCCGGGGAAACCGTGGAAACCAACCGCGGTACCATCTGGAGTTTCGCGAACGCGTTCTATTCCCCGATCATCTACGGGTATGGCGTGCTGGACGGCAACTTGTTCGCCGCTGCCTCCGACGAGGCGCAGCAGACGGCCGCGTCCTCCAATGCCCTATTCTTCAACAAGGGCATGCTCAATGCGAGCGTGAACCCGATGTGGACCTACTACAACAACTGCTACGAAGGGATCCGCGCGGCGAACTTCTTCCTAGACTATGTGGCTGACGGGAAGGGCGTGGCCCTGCTGCAACTCAACCGCAACCTGATCACCGATGCGGCGAGTTATGCCCGCGACCTCGCTTCCCTGAACTGGTACATCGCCGAGGCCCATGTCGCCCGCGCCTATTACTACAGCGAACTGATCAAGATGTACGGCGGCGTTCCCATCGTCGAACAGACCCAGCAGCAGAGTGGCGGCGCACTCGTGGAGCGTTCCTCCTACGACGCCTGCGTGGAGTACATCGTGAAGGAAATCGACGGCTGGAAGGACCAACTCGCCCTGAACTGGGATGCCGACAACACCCGTGAAGGCCGGTTCACCCTGGGCGCCGCGCTGGCCATCAAGGCGCGCACCCTGCTCTATGCCGCCTCTCCACTGCACAATCCTTCGAACGACCGCGCCAAGTGGGTCCGGGCTGCAGAGGCCGCCAATGAACTGATTTCCAATACGAACCTGTCCTATACGCTGGACAGCGACTATGAGGCCCTTTTCCGCGGAGGCAACTCCCTGGGAAGCAAGGAGGCCATCTACATCGTCCGCCGCGCCGCGAACAATACGATGGAGACGAACAATTACCCGATCGCCACCTCCGGCGGAAAGAGCGGCGTATGCCCGACCGAGAACCTGGTTTCGGCCTATGAGTGGATAGGCGAACCTGACCCGGCCGACCCGTACGCCAACCGCGATCCGCGCCTTGCCGCTTCCGTCGTCACGAACGGCAGCACCTGGAACGGCCGCGTCATCGCCCAGGGCGCCGGCGAGACCGACGACATGGCCCGGGCCAATGCCAGCAAGACCGGTTACTACCTCAAGAAGTTCCTCACCGACGGACTGAACCTCACCCAGGGCCAGACCGCCCAGCACAACTGGATCGCCTACCGCTATGCGGAGGTCCTGCTGAACTATGCGGAGGCCGTGAACGAGGCCTGGGGCCCGACCACGGTGCCTGCCGGTTTCCCGATGAGCGCCGCCGAGGCCCTGCAGCAGGTTCGTAACCGCGCCAGCGTGAGTCTTCCGGCCGTAGCTGCGGGTACAGTCGATTCCTTCCGCAAGGCCGTCAAGCACGAGCGCCAGGTGGAACTCGCCTTCGAGGACCATCGCTACTGGGACCTTCTCCGCTGGAAGGATGCCATGACGGTGCTCAACCAGCCGGTCCAGGGCGTGAAAGTCACCCGTACGGGCAATACGTATTCCTACAGGGTCGTGGATGTGGCCGACCGTACTTTCGCCGCCCGCAACTATTACCTGCCGCTGATGCGTTCCGAAATCGAGAACGCTGCCGGAACGTTGGAACAGAACCCGGGTTATTGATATGAAAAAGTTGCTGACCTCCCTTGCCGTGACCTTCTGTGCCCTGACGGCCGTCGCCCAGGTGGTGTCGGTCCAGGGGCCTGCCGCCCGCGTGCCGCAGTACGGCCGGGCCGACTTCACGGTCACCCTGAAAGGGGAGTGGAACAACCCCTGGCTTCAGGAAGAAGCCGCCTTGGACCTGCTCCTGACGGCTCCTTCCGGAAAGCAGCTCGTGCTGCCCTGTTTCTATGTCGATGGCAAGAGCGGGGCGGAGAGCCGCTGGGCGGCCCGTTTCACCCCGCAGGAGAAGGGAACCTACACCTACCTGTTCCGCTACAGTGAGGACGGCCGTCCTGTCTCGGAATCTGCGAAAGGAAGTTTCGAGACGGGGAAGCCGGCTGGCCACGGCATCCTGCACGTGAAGGACAACTGGACGCTCCGGTACGATGACGGAACCCCGTTCCGGGGTGTGGCGGAGAACATCTGCTGGGAATCCCGTGCGAACGACGATTCCAAGTTCTTCAGTTCCCTCCACGAGATGCACGACCGGTACAACTATGACGTGATGCTACCGCAGTTCGCGGCCGCCGGCGGCAATTTCACCCGGATGTGGATGTGCTCCTGGAACTTCCCGATCGACCGGCAGGACCGTTTCAACAATCCCCGCTACGAGGCTTCGGACGAATACATGAACCCGAGCGCCGTCGCCCGGTTGGACCATACCGTGGATCTGGCCGAACGGCTGGGCATCCGCATCATGCTGTGCATGGGCGGTGGCAATGTCCGGACGGACCGGGATTTCTTCAATTCGGCGGAAGCGAAGGCCCGTTACCGCAACTACCTCCGCTACATCGTCGCCCGCTGGGGCTACAGCCCGGCTATCGGCATGTGGGAATTCTTCAACGAGATCGACAACATCCAGTTCCGCGACCAGCGGAATCCGATCCCGGCCTCCGAAATCGTGGCCTGGCATACGGAGATGTCGGCCTACCTGAAGTCCATCGATCCTTTCGGCCATATCGTCACCACCTCCATCTCGCACCGCGACCTGGAAGGGCTGAACAGCGTGAAGGACATGGACATCAATCAGAAGCACATCTACCGGGCCACCTCTTCCATCCCGGGTACGATCATCCGCTATGAGCAGCAGTCCGGAAAACCGTATGTCATCGGCGAGTTCAGTTACGAGTGGGACTGGTCCCGGAATTTCGACGATTTCGCCGAGGACATGGACCTGGACTTCAAACGGGGACTCTGGTACGGTATCTTCTCGCCGACGCCCATTACGCCGATGAGTTGGTGGTGGGAGTATTTCGAGAACCGCGGCATGGTCCCGTACTTCCGGCATGTCCGGTATGTAAGCGACCGGATGCTCAAGGATGGCAAGGGATCCTTCGAGACGGTCCCCGTACAGGCCGATGGCGCCGACGCTTTTGCCGTCCGTTGCGGGAAGAAGGTGTATGTCTATGCCTATAACGTATCCGACAAACCGGTGTCTTCCGTTTCCATCCCGATGGGAGGACGGTGCAAAGTGACGCCGTACGACTTCGGAAAGACCGCATTCCGGGGTGGGAAACGGGTGAAGCCGCAGGACGGCCGCCTCGTCATCCCGCTGGACCTGGCGCCGCGCTGCGAAGCCCTCTTTGAAATCAAGTAACTGTCTATGAGAAAGTCCATTCTCCTGATTATAAGTATGACCCTCATGGCCTGCCCGCTCGGGGCACAGGAAAGGCATCGCCAGCAGGTGTCCTCCAACTTCGGGCTGACCGCTCCCCACGACCCGGCGGACCTGCCGGTGTCGCGGGCGGCGGTCGTATGGCCGGAGCGGAATCCGAAGCAGGTGCCGGCCCCGCGGCTGGACCTTCAGGAGGATGGCACTTGGCTGCTTGTCGGCGGCTGGGAACTCCGCGCGGCGGATTCCGACGAATGGCTGGACGCCGTCGTCCCGGGAACGGTCCTGACGTCACTGGTCGCTGACGGGGTGTATCCGGACCCGCATTACGGGCTGAACAACCTGGCCATTCCCGAGGACCTGTGCCGCAAGGACTGGTGGTACCGGACGGAACTGCCCCTGACGGATGAGTTGCTGGCCAAGGAAAAACTGGAACTGCTCTTCAACGGCATCAATTACCGGGCGGAGGTCTGGTTGAACGGCGGGAAACTCGGCCGTGTCGACGGCGCTTTCGTCCGCGGCCGCTTCGACATCACGGCCCTGGCCCGGAAGGAGAACCTGGTCGAGGTCCATATCTTCCCGCCGGCCAATCCCGGTATTCCGCATGAGCAGTCGGCGCGGACCGGACGGGGACCGAACGGTGGCGTCCTGTGCCTGGACGGCCCCACCTTCATCAGCAGCGAAGGATGGGACTGGGTGCCGGGCGTCCGGGACCGTAACATCGGCATTTGGCAGGATGTGCGTCTGATCGCCTCCGACGGACTGACGCTGGGGGATACCCGGGTCGTCACGGACCTGCCGCTGCCTTCCACGGAGTATGCCGACCTGACGGTCCGGACGTCCGTGACCAATTCCCTGGAACATGCCGCCCCGGTCACCGTCCGGGCTGCAGGTGACGGGTTCATGGCAGAGACCCTCGTAAAAGTGCCTGCGGGCGCTACCGTCCCGGTCGAACTGCATGCCCGGATGGACCATCCGGCGCTCTGGATGCCGAACGGCTATGGCGAACCCAATCTCTATGACCTTTCGCTTACCTGCAGCGTCGATGGCCGGGTGTCCGACCGCCAGTCGCTCCGTTTCGGCGTCCGGGAATTCACCTACGAACTGACGGCCGATGCACCCGGACGACCGGGCCTTCGGATCGGCTATGATCCCGCCCTCGGGGCCATCTTCAACAACCGCCTTCTCCGAGGCGCCGGTGGCGGCGTTTCGGTCCCCTCGCTCAAGGAGGGTATCGATCCGGACCGGCTTCCGCTTCTGGAACCGGACGCCATGGCGCCCTATCTCGTGGTCCGGGTGAACGGGGTCCGCATCTTCTGCAGAGGCGGCAACTGGGGCATGGATGACATGCTCAAGAATACGGCCCGGGAGCATCTGGAACCCTATTTCAAACTCCATCGGGCCGCCGGATTCAACATGGTCCGGAACTGGACCGGCGAAAATACGGAGGAGGTCTTCTACACCCTGTGCGACGAGTACGGCCTCCTGGTCTGGAACGACTTCTGGATGTCCACGGAAGGGTACAACCTCCAGCCGGTGGACGAGAACCTTTTCATGGCCAATGCCGCCGATGTCGTCCGACGCTTCCGGAACCATCCTTCCATCGCCATCTGGTGTCCCCGCAATGAGGGGTATGCCCCGGAGAGTCTGGAAGCGAGACTGTCGGCCCTGATCGCGAAGGAAGACGGAACCCGGCTGTATCTCCCGAATTCCCGGGATTGCAACCTGCGGCCGAGCGGACCCTGGCACTATTTCACCGATCCGGCCCGTTACTACACCGAGACTGCTGCCGGTTTCAATACCGAACTGGGCTCTCCCTCCGTCCCCACGGCCCGATCCATGCGGAAATTCCTGCCGGAGGCCGACCTGTGGCCGATCGGGGATGCCTGGCATTACCATGACCTGCATCCCGAGACGAAGGTGTTCCGCGAGTCGCTGGAGCGTCTCTACGGCCCGGCGACGGACCTGGACGACTTCTGCCGCAAGGCCCAGCTCATGGGCTACGACAGTTACCGCGCCATGTTCGAGTCCTGGAACAGCCGGCTGTGGGACAATACCTCCGGCGTCCTCCTCTGGATGTCGCATCCGGCCTGGCCCAGCGTGGAATGGCAGAGTTATTCCTGGGACGGCGAAACCATGGGCTCCTGGTTCGGCAGCAAGAAGGCCTGCACGCCGCTGCATGTCCAGATGAATCTGCACGACCGGAAAGTGGTCCTGGTGAATACGACCCCGTCCGATACGCCGGACCTCACGGTGGAACTGACCGTGACGGACCTCTCCGGGAAAGTGCTTTATCGCCGTTTCGCCCGGAAGGTCTCGGTCGAAGCAAATTCGTCGATCCCCGTCTTTACGGCGGACATTTCCTCTTTCGAGGGAGTGGTCCTGGCCCGGCTTCGTTTGCTTGACATGGACTCGAAAGTGTTGGAAATCAATGATTATTTGCTCTCGGGCGGAGATGATTTCCTCCCCTTGAACGATCTTCCAAGCGTGACGCTGAAGGCGCGCCGCCTCCGGGACGGCCGCTATGAAATCTCCAATCCGTCCAGGGTCCTGGCCGTGGGCGTGAAACTGAATCTGATGCGTGGCGGCGAGCAGGTGCTCCCGGCCCTTTTCTCCGACGGGTACTTCCATCTGCTTCCCCGGGAGAAGCGCATCATCGACGTGGAATATGACGGCGGCGGGGTGGTTACCCTTTCCGCCGAAGGCTATAACATTGACGGAATCCGATGAAAAGACTGATTCTCATACCGCTTATCTTCCTGGGCCTGGCCGCTTCCGGACAGCGGACGCTGCAGCAGCGGGTGACGACCCCTGACGGAGAGAAACTTTATTCCGCCGCTCCCGATGTGGCTTTCGTGGATGAGCGCGGAGACCGTTCCGTCCCCATCATCGTGGACGGGCGGCAATCCTACCAGGAAATGCTGGGGTTCGGATTCTCGCTCACCGGCGGCAGTGCCGAACTCCTGATGAAGATGGATGCATCGGCCCGTTCCCGCATCCTCTCTGAACTCTTCGGCCAGGATCCCGGCCAATTGAATATCAGCGTGGTACGCCTTACGGTAGGTGCCTCGGACATGAACAGTTTCGTCTTCTCCTACGGCGACATGCCGGAGGGTAAGACGGACTGGGACCTGGAGCATTTCTCCCTGTCGCAGGATCTGAAGGACGTGGTGCCGGTGATGCAGGAGATCCTGTCCATCCATCCGGATATCTGGGTAATGGCCTCGCCCTGGTCCGCACCTGCCTGGATGAAGGAAGAATATGACGTCCGCGGTCCGAAACTGCGCCGGGAATGCTATGACGTGTATGCCCGCTACCTGGCCCGGTATATCGTGGAAATGGGGAAAAAGGGAATCCGGATCGATGCCCTGACCATCCAGAACGAACCGCTGAACTCGCGGAACACACCCTCCATGCCCTGGAGTCCGGAAGACCAGAAGGTCTTCATCCGGGACTGTCTGGGCCCGCAGTTCGAGAAGCAGGGAATCGGAACGGACATCCTCCTGTTCGACCACAACTGCGACCGGCCGGATTACCCGCTCTCCATCCTGGAAGACCCGAAGGCCGCATCCTATGCGGCGGGATCGGCCTTCCACCACTATATGGGCGACCCTTCGGCCATGACGCAGGTCCATCAGTTCCGGCCGGACAAGGATATCTATTTCACCGAACAGATGATCGTGGACCGCTCCGGCGGGCCGGTGACGCGGCAGATCGCCCCCTCCGTGAAGCGGATGCTCATCGACATTCCCCGCAACTGGAGCCGGAACGTCATCCTGTGGAACCTGGCGGCCGATCCGGAGGCGAATCCGCACACCGGCAACGGGGGCTGCCCGTTCTGCTTCGGCGCCATTACCCTGGACGGCAATACGGTGACGCGGAACCTGGCCTATTACGTGGTGGCGCATGCCTCCGCCCTGGTCCCCAAGGGCTCTTTCCGGATCCATTCCACGGCTCCGGACGATCCGGCCGGCTTCCTGTTCGAGGATGAACAGGCACCCGGAGCCATGCGCCTGATGCGCTACGACCGGGCGGGCGTGCTTCCCAACGTGGCTTTCCGGACACCGGACGGCCGGGTGGTCTTGGTCGTTGCGAACACGTCTTCCTCCGTCCAGAGGGTGAAGATCCAATACAATGGACAGTTTGCCACGGTAACCCTTCCTTCGGGCGCCGTGGGTACATACGAGTGGGCTTTATGAAGAATATCCTGACACTTCTGGTTTTGTTTTGTGCCATGACCCTGCAGGCACAGACTTTCTCCACCGCCGGCTGGTGGGCGCCGTCCGCGCCGAAATTCTCCCCGGTCGTCGGGGAGGACGGGATGATTACATTCCGTCTCAGGGCTCCGAAAGCACGGCAGGTCAAGCTGGCGTTCGGGGAAGGGGATGTGCTAGTGAAGGAAATGACCCAGCGCCCGGATGGCGTGTGGGAGGCGACTGTGGGCCCGGTGGCTCCGGGTGAATATGAATACAAGTTCGAGGTGGACGGCTTGAAGGTACTGGATTACGGCAATCCTTCGGTCAAGGCCGGCACCGAGATCTACGGCAATACGGTGGAGGTCTTCGGATCCGAACCCCGCATCGACGAGCGCCGGCTGACGGGCAGCGAAGTGGATGTCATCAGTTATCGGAGTTCGGCGCTGGGGACTTACCGCCGCGTCTGCGTATATGTTCCGGCTGTCTATTATGAACAGCCCAAACGGAAGTACCCGGTCCTGTATCTCCGGCATGGCGGCGGTGACCACGAACGCAGTTGGTGGGAGAGCGCCCATGCCGATGCGATCCTCGACAACGCCATCGCTTCCGGCGCCGAACCGATGCTGGTCGTCATGACGAACGGCCTCACGGACGGTTCCTGGGCCGGCGGAAGCACGCCGGAAGGAATCGCCCTGCTTGAGCAGGAACTGCTGCAGGACGTGATTCCGCTGGTGGAGAAACGCTATCGCGTAAAGAAGGACAGGCAGTCCCGGGCCATCGCCGGCCTTTCCATGGGCGGCGGCCAGGCCTTCGTCATCGGCCTGAACAATTTGGACAAGTTCGCCTGGGTGGGCGAGTTCAGCTCGGGCCTGCTGAGTGACGTGGCACTGGACCTCGGCACTTATGGCGTGAGCCTGGATGCATCCCGCATCAATGGGGCGCTGAATCTCCTTTGGATTTCCTGCGGAACCGAGGACGAGCGCTGGGAAGGACATCGGGCCTTCTCCGCGAAACTGGATTCCCTGGGGATTGCCCATGCCTTCGAATCTGCGCCCTATGCGCATGAGTGGCAGTTCTGGCGCGAGCAGTTGTATGCTTTCGCCGGACGGATTTTCAAGAAATAACGATTAAACATTTACCGATATGAAAAAAGCATTGATCCTTTTGGTCCCCGCCCTGGCGCTGCTGGCGTCCTGCGGCGATGCCATCGAGATTCCCGATGTGAGCGGCTCCGGGAATACGCCCGGCAACGTGAACCCGGACGTCCCGCTCGCGGGCGACGTCGTGTTCACGGCCACCCTGGCGGATCTGCCTGACGGCTCCCAGCCCACCTGGGCGCAGGGCGACGCCATCCTCCTGTCGGACGGTTCCACGGTCCAGACGCTCACGAACCGGGCCGCCGCCGATCAGGTGGCCGAGTTCCCCGGCAAGGTGACGGAAGGGAAGACTTCTTTCGTCGCCGTCTCTCCGGCGGCGGAAGGGATTTCTTTCAGCGGGAGCGGTTTCTCGTTCGAGATTCCCGTAACCCAGTCCGGCGCCGGTGCCGCCTTCCGGGTGGCGAAGGCCTCCGGGACGCACCTGTTCTTCCAGAGCCTGGTCTCCGAGATCCGCTTCACGGTGGATTTCGAAGGGGCGACCAAGGTCCGGTTCCAGACCGCCGGTGAGAAGATCGCCGGAACGGTCACGGTCGATTATTCCGGGGAGAAACCCGTAGCAACCGGTTCTTCGGACTATGTGGAGGTGGCGGGCCCCTTCGAGAAGGGAAAGGCCTATGCTTTCTCCGCCCTTCCCGGCAGCCTGGACGGCTACAGCGTCATCGTCTATGCCGGCGATGCGGAAAAGGCCCATATCACCGGTGAAGCCGTGGAACTGAAGGAGGGACTTTCCGCTACGCTGCCTGCTTTCGCCGAGGATATCCCGACCTACCGCATCACCAACCTGTGGGTCGGCGGCGGTACCGGTCCGGAGTACGGCGGTGGCGGTATCATCGACATCCTCACCAAGCCCGACTATTTCAACGACGAGGACGGCCGCGGCATCACGGCGCTTGCGGACAACTATTACCAGCTCCGTCCGGACGGGACGTTCGTGAACTATGCCGGCGAGGACGCCCGCAACTGGTGGTTCGTCTATTCCGGCAGCGTGAATCCCGTGAACGGGAAGGACATCGACCTGAGAAAGTTCTATGACGTCCTTCCGCTTTCCGAGGGACAGTATGCCGTCGACGGCTCCACGGTCACGCTCACCAAGGCCGACGGTACGACCACGACGGCTGCCTGGATGGCTCCGGGCGAGTATGATGTGCCGGGTACGGGCAAGAAGGTGACCCTCACGCATCAGGCCCTGGCGTTCACCGTCACGGGCGGCAAGGACGACTGGAACAACATCTACAAGGACTACGACAAGATCGCGGCCCGGCCGCGGGCCTTCATCGTCGAACTGGAGCAACTTCCGGACGGATTCGTCGTTCCCGAGGCTTCCCGTACCTTCGATGCGGACTTCGAGTATGTCCCGCCGGTGGATCCGGGCGACAAGTTCGACTGGGCCAGCCTGCCCGGCAGTTGGAACGTGTTCGGCGGCAACGCTTCGCCGTACGGCATCTTCGTCCTGGGTGGTTCCGGCGACGACCCGGCCTTCGTGAGCCCCATCGACAAGAGCTGGGACTGGGACGACAGCATCTGGAAGGAGTCCGACAACGGTTTCGTGATCGCCGTGACCTCCATGGAGGGAACGACCGTCAAGGGTACGACCAACTGGTGGGCCGGTAACGACGGCGCCTTCTGGAACTACACCTGGAAGAATACCGGAGAGGACCTGTCCCGCTTCTATGACCAGATCCCGAAGGGCAAGCACGAGTTCACGCTGGACATGGTCACGATGACGGTCACCCTGGGCAACGGGCATGTGGCGAAGTTCCTCACGCCGGGTACGCACGAGTTCGTCTATGGCAAGACCTTCGAAGTGCGCGACGGCTGCTTCGCCCTGGCCTTCCACCTGATGGACCCGATTGCGGCCACTTCCCAGCGCTGGACCGACGTGGACCGCTTCGTGAACGCTCCGCTCGAGTATGTGATCATGTTCGAGAAGCAGTAGCATTCCAACGCTCTCCAAGACTATTTTGCGTACAAGGTGTGCTGTCTGAAATCACACCTTGTACGTTTTTTATGGAAAATGCCTATCTTTATAGGAATAAACATTGATATGATGAAACGAATTCTTCTGAGCCTGGCGCTGCTGCTGTCGGCGACGGCCCTGTTCGCGGGGAATCTCCGCGTCGCACA
Source organism: Bacteroidales bacterium UBA3289 (assembly GCA_002361625.1). Taxonomy (GTDB): domain Bacteria; phylum Bacteroidota; class Bacteroidia; order Bacteroidales; family UBA932; genus Cryptobacteroides. Next base: position 26,779 of record DETL01000034.1, read on the forward strand.
CATTTTCTCCGACCACATGGTCCTTCAGCGGGAAACCACGGCTCCGGTGTGGGGCTGGGGCGATCCCGGGAAGACGGTGCTGGTAGAAACCTCCTGGGACGGGAAGACCGTCCAGACCAAGGTGGCCAAAGACGGCACCTGGCGGGTGGATGTCGTCACCGGGAAGGCCGGCGGCCCGTTTGTCATGACAGTCCGGTCCGGACGCGAGGCGGTATCTTTCGGCGATGTGCTCCTGGGCGAGGTGTGGGTCTGCTCCGGCCAATCCAACATGGAGATGCCTGTCGGCGGTTTCGGTTTCCAGGAAGTGGCGGGAGCCCGGGAGGCCATCCTGAAGGCGGGGACCTATGCCAATAAGGTGCGTGTGTTCAATATCAAGACGCCCAAATGCAAGGAACCTATTGACGATGTGGATGCTACGTGGACCCGGGCATCAGCCGGTGTCTGTGCCGGTACCTCTGCCGTGGGCTGGTTCTTCGCGACCGGCCTGGCCGATAACCTGGACGTCCCCGTGGGCATTGTCGTGAATCCGTGGGGCGGAAGCCGCATCGAGCCGTGGATGACCAATGAGGCCATCAATGCTTCCGGCATCACGGCCGAGGAGCGTGCCGCCATCGACGCCATCCAGGATGTTCCCGATCGCTGGCCCGAGACGCCGGAACTGATCTGGAACGGCCGCATGGCCCCGATCGCGGGCTATGCCGCGAAGGGTTTCCTGTGGTATCAGGGCTGCTCCAACATCGGCCAGAACTGCTATGACAAACTCCAGACCGCGATGGTGAAACTCTGGCGCGACCGCTGGGGAAGGGGAGACATGCCGTTCATCTTCGCCCTGTTGGCTCCCTACGAGCATGGCGATCCCAACGGCCGTTGGCGTCCGCAGTTCGTGGAAACCCAGCTCCGCAGCCTCAAGACCATCCCGAACAGTTATGCCGTGAGCACCGAAACCTGGGGTAACAAGGTGACAGTGCATCCTTCCCAGAAGCAGGAAGTGGCCGGCATGATGCTTCTCCGCGCCCTGCAGTCCGTGTATGGACAGAACCTGAATTTCGATATCGAACTTCCTGAGTTCAAGAGCATTGAGTATATGGAAGATGGGCGCGTGAAGGTGCTTCTCACCCATGTGTGGTCCAATCTCCAGTCCATTTCCGCCCGAAGCATCGTCGGTTTCGAACTGGCCGGAGAAGACCGGCAGTTCCACCTCGCTGAGGCGGAGGTCGATTGGGACGGCCAGACCATCTACGTGAAGTGCCCGGAGGTCCCGAAGCCCGTCGCCGTCCGCTACGGTTTCCGCAACTGGATGGGCGCCAATCTGGAAAAGACTCCCGGTATCCCCGTTCCGCCGCTGCGGAGTGACGACTGGAATCTGTAAGCCGATGAGACGCTTCCTTCTTTTCTTCCTGTGCACCTGCCTGGCTGTGTCAGGCTGCGCCAAGCGTCCGTATGATCCCGCCACCGACCCGAAAGGGAAGACCGAGCAGGACTCCGACGTCATCACTGCCCCGCCGGCAGATCTGCTGCAGTGGCTGGACGGCAAGTCTTCGCCGCTCAGTTCCTGGTACAAGAAATATATTGCCGATGAGGGATTTCCCATCCTGGCGTCGGCCGTGGTCCGCGACGAGGCGCTGATCCAGTGCCGATATATCGTCCATACGATGCTCGCCAAGCATCCCGAGGCCCGGAAGAAGATGATCGAACTGCACTGGCGTGTGGCGATCTGCGGCTATCAGCAGAACATTACCGACATCCCGGAGTGTGCCATCATGCCTGTCTGGTGGCCGGATACCGACTGGAACGCCCGAGGGCGTGGCTATGGCGCCACGGAGGCGCTTCCTGTCATGAGCATCGGCGAAGAGAATATCGTCAAGATCCCGAATTTCACGGAGCGCTACGCCACCGAGAGCATCATGGTCCACGAGTTCGCCCACAATGTGGACTACGCCCTCCGCAAGGCCTGGACCGGCTTCGAGAAGAAGCTCCTGGACTGCTACAACCATGCGAAGACGACCGGTCTTTGGCGGGGAGGCGTGTATGATTATGCGATGACCAACTCCGAAGAGTATTTCGCCGAGGCCTCCCAGGCGTGGTACAACACCTGCCGCATGATCGTCAAGGACCCGGCCACCGGAAAGAACTTCACGCTCAAGACCCGCGAACAGCTCAAGGAGCACGATCCGCAGATGTATGAGCTTCTCTCGACGGTCTATACGGATGAATACCTGAAAGGTTATCACTTCGATTACGAATAGCAAGCGCTTGAGTGATTGACGCTTAAACGAAGGCCTGTGTCCTTTTTGTAACACAGGCCTTCGTTTATGTGCTTGACGGAAAGGCAATTAAAATGGGGTCTGTGTTCCAAAAAGGACACAGACCCCAAGCTAAATGCTTATCACTCAGCTAGATGAATATATACTTGCAGATGAACAGCGCGGCGAGGATCCACATCGTGACGGAGATCTTCTTGAACTTGCCCGCGCAGGCGTTCAGGAGCGCGTAGGAGATGACGCCGAGGAGGATGCCGTCGGAGATGGAGTAGGCGACGGGCATCATCAGGATGGTGATGAACGCCGGGATGCTCTCGGAGTAATCCTCCCAGTCGATCTTCGCGACCGGGCTCATCATCATGACGCCTACGATCACGAGGGCCGGAGCCGTGGCGGCGCCGGGGATGGCGAGGAAGATCGGGGAGAACAGGAGCGCCAGGGCGAACAGGATCGCGACGGTGAAGGCCGTGAGGCCGGAACGTCCGCCTTCGCCCACGCCGGAAGCGCTCTCGACATAGGTCGTGGTGGTGGAGGTGCCCAGGCAGGCACCGCACACGGTGGCGATGGAGTCGGCCATGAACATCTTGTCGATACCGTCCACATTGCCCTTCTCATCCACCATGCCGGCCTTCTGGGACACGCCGATGATGGTGCCCATGGTGTCGAACATGTCGATGAACAGGAAGGTGAACACGACGGCGAGCATGTCCCAGCTCAGGATCTGGCCCCACTCGAACTGGCAGAAGATGGGGGCGACGCTGTCCGGGGCGGAAATGACGCCGGAGAAGTGGGTAAGCGCCTCACCGTCCGCTCCCTTGATGAAGAGGCCGATGATCGAAGTCACGAGGATGCCGATCAGGATGCTGCCCTTGACCTTCAGGATGACGAGCGCGCCGGTGATGACGATGCCGATGACCCCGAGGAGGGCGGCTCCGTGCGTGATGTCACCGAGGGAAACGAGGGTGGAGTCGTTGTTGGCGATGATGCCGGCGTTCTGCAGGCCGATGAAGGCGATGAACAGGCCGATGCCCGCGCCGATGGCATGCTTGAGGGACAGCGGAATCGCATTCAGGATCCAGGAACGGACTTTCGTGACCGTGAGGAGGATGAACAGCAGACCCTCGAGGAACACGGCCGTCAGGGCGAACTGCCAGCTGTGCCCCATCGTCAGGCACACCGTGAAGACGAAGAAGGCGTTGAGGCCCATGCCCGGGGCGAGGGCGAACGGCTTCTTGGCGTAAAGCGCCATCACGAGCGTACCGATGAGGGCGGCGAGGGCGGTGGCGGTGAAGACGGACCCCTTGGGCATGTCCAGCGCGCTGAAGATGCTCGGGTTGACGGCCAGGATGTAGGCCATCGTCAGGAAGGTGGTGATGCCCGCGACGATTTCCGTCCGGACACTGTGCTTTTTGGGATCGAACCCGAAAGCCTTGGTCAGAAAGCTAGCCATAGTTCTCAGAGATTAGAAGACCCACTTGGTACCCAGGCAAGGCATCACATGGAAGCCATTCATGCCGGCGAAATTGTAGCTGAGCTCCACCTCGCCGCCGATGTTGAAATGGTCGAAAACCTGGAACCAGATCTGCGGCTCGGAGAGGAAGACGACATGATCGAGCTCGCACCAGACATCGGCGAAGCCGGAGAAGCGCAGACCGCTCAGGCCGAACAGGTCCTGGAGGCCCCAGACGGCGGTGAACTGCATGGGGATCTTGCTGTCAAGGCCTACGAAATGCTTGTACAGGAGCTTGAGGTTCAGGGTGTTCTTGAAGTCGCCGGAATGGATGAAATAGTCCACGCCGAAGAGGAACGCGTTATTGACCGGGAAGGAATAGGCCATGTTGCCGCCCGTACCGAAGCCGCCGTTGTATTCCACCTGCAGGCTCAGCGGAGCAAGCGCAGAATCACCCCAGAAATTCAGGCATCGGGCGATCTCGAAGTACGTGTTGTTCGGGGAGATGACCTTGTTGCCGTCCCTGTTGTTGTAATCGTAGTCGATGAAGAAGAACGTGTTTCCCCAGTTGTCCGTGTGGAAACCTTCGAGGGTGGTGGTGAAATGCTTCCGGCCGAAATCATAGAAGGTCTGGAAGTTGGTCTGCGCCTGGGCGACGGATCCCAGCGCGAGGGCTGCGATGGCAGCGACGATGATTTTTTTGCTCATAAAGCGGGGTTTAGGAAAGAATTATTTGGTAGATCTGTCTTTTCTCAGGGACGGGTTGATCTCGAAGTCCACCGCCCGGTCGCCCTTCGGATTCTTGCCGAACTCATAGTCCTTGCCCGGCAGGATGGCGTTCAGGATGATGCCCACGAGCGCCGCCACGGCGAGGCCGGAGAGGGAGGTGAAGCCGAGGGAGATGCTGTCGTTCGCGCCGTACTTGATGCCGATGGCGAGCACCAGGATGAGGGCGGCGATGATGACGTTCCGCGAAGCGGTGAAGTCCACCTGGTTGTCCACGATGTTACGGACGCCCACGGCGGAAATCATACCGTACAGGACCAGGGACACGCCGCCGATCGTGGCGGCCGGCATCGCGCTGATGAGGGCGGAGAACTTCGGGCAGAAGGACAGGATGATGGCGAAGACGGCGGCGATGCGGATCACGCGCGGGTCATACACGCGGGTGAGGTTCAGCACGCCGGTGTTCTCGCCGTAGGTGGTGTTCGCCGGGGCGCCGAAGAGGGAGGCCAGCGCGGTGGCGAGACCGTCGCCCATGAGGGTGCGGTGCAGGCCCGGATCCTCCAGGTAGTTGATGCCCACGGTGGAGGAGATGGCGCACATGTCGCCGATGTGCTCGATCATCGTCGCGAGGGAGATCGGCAGGATGGCGATGATGGCGGCGACGACCAGGCCCCAGTTCGGGTTCTGGAACACGTGGAAGGCCGTGTTTTCCCAATGGAACGGAAGTCCGATCCAGGCGGCCTCCTTCACGGTGGAGAAGTCGCACAGGCCGAAGCAGGCGGCCACAAGGTAGGAACCCAGCACGCCCAGCAGGATGGGGATGATCTTGATCATCCGCTTGCCCCAGATGTTGCACACGATGATGATCGCGATCGCGAGGAGGGCGATCCACCAGTTCTGGGTGCAGTTCTGGATGGCCGATCCGGACAGGGTGAGGCCGATGGCGATGATGATCGGACCCGTGACGATAGGCGGGAAGAACCGCATCACCTTCTTCGCGCCGAAGGCCGCGAACAGACCGGCGAGCACGAAATAAAAAAGGCCTGCACAGAATACTCCGATGCAGGCGTAGGGGAGGGATTCGGCGGCGGTAAGCCCTTGCTCCGTTCCCATGGAGACGACGGCCGCGTAGCCGCCGAGGAAGGCGAAGGACGAGCCGAGGAAAGCCGGGACCCGCATCTTGGTGAGGAGGTGGAAGAGAAGGGTGCCGAGACCTGCGAACAGGAGGGTGGCACTCATCGAGAGGCCGGTGATGACCGGAACCAGGACCGTGGCCCCGAACATGGCGAACATGTGCTGGAGGCCGAGGGTAAGCATCTTGCCGCGACCGAGGGTGCGGGCGTCATAGATCGCTTGCTGTTGTTGAGCCATATGTATAGGTTTAAGGTTGTCCTTGCGTCAAGATCCCCACAAAACCACTCAAAGTTCGTTAAAATCTGCGGGGATTCCAAAGAAACTTTTCCACAGGTTGCTGTTGAAAACTCTCCAATTTCTGAATATCTTTAACTTGTATTCGCTCGAATTGAAATTATTCGTACCAATATGCGGAGAATCCGGTAAATATGTTATATTTGTAAAAGAATTGAAGAGATATGGAATTACACGTTACCAATGAAACCGCCCGCCTGCGGGAAGTCGTCCTTGGCCTGCCCTGGTCCAACGGTCCCACGCCGGCGCTGGAGAATACCTACGACAGCAAGTCCTACGAGTCCGTCCTGAAAGGAGTCTATCCCGAAGAGAAGGACATCATTTCCGAAATGAACGCCTTCGAGGCCGTCCTGAAGAAGTACGGCGTGAAGGTGTACCGGCCCGCCCTGGTGCCGGACTGCAACCAGGTCTTCGCCCGCGACGTGGGCTTTGTCATCGACGACAAGATCATCGTCTCCAACATTATCCCGGACCGCCAGGAGGAGATCGACGCTTACGGGCACATCTACCAGCAGATCCACTACAAGAACATCTACAACCTGCCGGAAACCGTCCATGTGGAGGGAGGCGATGTCGTCCTGTACAATGATTACATCTTCCTGGGCCAGTACGACTTTACGGATTATTCCTCCCTGAAGACCGCCCGGACGAACCGCCTGGCCCTGGACTATCTCCGGATGATCTTCCCCACCAAGACCATCATTCCGCTGAACCTCCGCAAGAGCGATACGGACCCCTACGAGGGGATCCTGCACCTGGACTGCACCTTTATGCCGGTGGGCAAGGACAAGGCCATCATCTATAAGGAAGGGTTCATGAACCCCCGCGATGCGGCGCATCTGGTGGAACTGTTCGGCCCCGAAAATGTCTTCGAACTCACGAAGGAGGAAATGTACTGGATGAACTCCAACGTCTTCTCCATCAGCGAGGATGTCGTCGTGACGGAAGAGCATTTCAACCGTTTGAACGAGCACCTGCGCAATGTGTGGGGCATGACCGTGGAGACGGTCCCGTACCGGGAGATCTCCAAGATGGGCGGCCTGCTGCGATGCTCCACGCTACCGCTCCGGAGGGACTGACACGCTGACACACGAAACACTAACCACATAACTATGACCAACAAGAAGTATTCTGCCGCCGAGCTCATTGCGCTCGAGGAAAAGTATGGCGCCCATAACTATCACCCGCTGCCCGTCGTCCTGGAGCGGGGTGAGGGCGTTTATGTCTGGGATGTGGACGGAAAACGCTATTATGACTTCCTGTCCGCCTATTCCGCGGTGAATCAGGGACATTGCCATCCCAAGATCGTGAAGGCCCTCTGCGACCAGGCCCACAAGTTGTGCCTCACTTCCCGCGCCTTCTACAACGACTGCCTGGGCCCCTATGAGGAGATGGCCACGAAGTTCTTCGGCTATGACAAGCTTCTGCCCATGAATTCGGGCGCCGAGGCCGTGGAGACGGCCCTCAAGCTCGCCCGCCGCTGGGGCTACAAGGTGAAGGGCATTCCCGAGAACGAGGCCCTCATCATCGTCGCGGAAGGGAACTTCCACGGCCGCACCATCACCATCGTCACCATGTCCTCCGATCCGGACAGCTACTCCCAGTACGGTCCGTTCACCCCGGGTTTCGTGTCCATCCCGTATGACGACGTGGACGCGCTCCGCAAGGTGCTGGACGAAAAAGGCGACAAGGTCTGTGCCATGATCGTGGAACCTATCCAGGGCGAGGCCGGCGTGTATGTCCCGAAGGAAGGCTACATCAAGCAGTGCTATGACCTGTGCCATGCGCACAACGTCCTTTTCATCGCCGACGAGGTGCAGACGGGCATCGGCCGTACCGGCAAGATGTTCGCCTGCGACCATGAAGGGGTCCGCCCGGATGTCGTCACCATCGGCAAGGCCTTGTCCGGCGGCACGCTGCCGGTGTCCGCGGTCCTCGCCGACGACGAGGTGATGCTGACCATCGGCCCCGGCGAGCACGGGTCCACGTTCGGCGGATTCCCGCTGGCCGCCAAGGTCGCCGTCGCCGCCCTCGAGGTCATCCGCGACGAGCATCTGACCGAGAATGCCGCCCGGCTGGGCGAGATCTTCCGGGAGGAGATCGGCAAGATCCGTTCCCCGTACTTCAAGTTCGTCCGGGGCAAGGGACTGCTGAATGCGGTCGTGACCGAACCCCAGAACGGGATCGAGGCCTGGGACATCTGCCTCCGCCTGGCGGAGAAGGGCCTGCTCGCGAAGCCTACGCACCGGCACATCATCCGCTTTGCTCCGCCGCTCGTCATCACCGAGGAGCAGCTTCGTGAAGCCATCGGCATCATCAAGGAAGTCTTCGAGACGATATGAGACCGCTCGCGATGATCGCCTTCGGTGGCAACGCCCTCCTGCGCAGCAACCAGAAGGGAACCTACGCGGAGCAGTTGCAAAACATCGAAGAGACCTGTAATGAACTGCTGCCTTTGCTGGAGCGGGGATACCATCTGGTGATCGGCCACGGAAACGGCCCCCAGGTGGGCAATGTCCTGCTGCAGCATGAGGCGGGCGCCCGGGAATACGGCCTGGAGGCGATGCCGATGGACGTGTGCGGGGCGGAGACCCAGGGTGCGATCGGCTATCTGATCGAGAACGCGCTGGACCGCCTGCTTACGACGCACGGCATCCACCGCCGGGTGATTTCCCTCGTGACGCGGGTGGAAGTGTATCCCGACGATCCGATGTTCCAGAAGCCCACCAAGCCCATCGGCCCGTACTATACGGCCGAGGAAGCCAAGTTCCTGAGTGAGAAGACCGGAGCCGTCTATCGGGAGGATTCCGCCGGAAGGGGTTGGAGGAAGGTCGTCCCGTCCCCGACGCCCCGGCGCATCGCCAACATCGACCTGGTCAGCCGGCTCGCCCGGGAGGGGAACATCGTCGTCACCGTGGGGGGCGGCGGCATTCCCGTGGTGCGGGACCACATGGGCTGGCACGGGGTGGAGGCCGTCATCGACAAGGACCTCGCATCGGCCCTGTGCGCCTATGAGATCGGCGCCGACTATCTGTACATCCTGACGGATGTCCCGCAGGTGTACATCAATTTCCGCAAGCCCGACCAGAAGGCCCTCTCCACCCTGACGGTGGACGAAGCCCTGGATTACCTGGCCCAGGGCCAGTTCGGCGAAGGGTCCATGGCCCCGAAGGTGCGGGCGGCGATATACTTCGTCACCAACGGCGGAAAGGAGAGTATCATCACGGAGGCGGGCCAGCTCGGAAATCCCGCCTGCGGAACCCGGATTGTCCCTTAATTGAACTTGATGAATATGGCTGTGAACCTGAAAAACCGCAGTTTCCTGAAACTGCTCGACTTTACCCCGGAGGAAATCCGGTATCTGCTGGACCTTGCCCGCACCCTCAAGCAGGCCAAGAAGGCCGGTACGGAGCGCAAGACGCTCACGGGCAAGAACATCGCCCTCATTTTCGAAAAGACGTCCACCCGGACCCGCTGCTCTTTCGAAGTGGCTGCTTACGACCAGGGTGCGCACGTGACCTATCTCGGCCCTTCGGGCTCGCAGATCGGCATCAAGGAATCCATGAAGGACACCGCCCGGGTGCTGGGCCGGATGTTCGACGGCATCGAGTACCGCGGCTTCGCGCAGACGACCGTGGAGGAACTGGCCCGGTATGCGGGCGTTCCCGTCTGGAACGGCCTCACGAACGAGTTCCATCCCACGCAGATCCTGGCGGACTTCCTCACGATGTCCGAGCACGTGGACAAGCCTTTGAATAAAGTTTCCTACGCCTACCTCGGTGACGCCCGCTTCAATATGGGCAACTCGCTGCTCGTGGGCGGTGCGAAGATGGGTATGGACGTGCGGATCGTGGCCCCGAAGGCCCTCCAGCCGGATGCGGCGCTCGTGGCAACGTGCCGGGAAATCGCTGCGGAAACCGGTGCCCGGATCACCATCACCGACGATGTGGATGCCGGCGTGAAGGGCTGCGACTTCGTCTATACGGACATCTGGGTGTCCATGGGCGAGCCCGCCGAAGTGTGGAAGGAGCGCATCGCGATGCTCATGCCGTACCAGGTCAATGCTTCCCTGATGCAGCGCACCGGCAATCCCGCCTGCAAGTTCATGCACTGCCTCCCGTCCTACCACAACCTGGAGACCAAGGCCGGCCGCGACGTCTATGAGCAGTTCGGACTGGACGGTATCGAGGTGACGGAGGACGTCTTCGAGTCCCCGAACAGCATCGTCTTCGACGAGGCGGAAAACCGCATGC
>DETL01000034.1:36943-114424 GCA_002361625.1 Bacteroidales bacterium UBA3289
TGCACACCATCAAGGCCGTCATGGTCGCGACGCTGGGCTGCTGACGCCGTGCGTAAGGTATCTTCCATCATCGCAGCGGCACTGGTATGTGCGGGCTGCGTATCCGGACTGCAGCCGCAGGACCTTCTGTGCGAGTACCAGCGCGATCCCCAGGCGGTGGACGAGACGGCCCCGCGCCTTTCCTGGGTGAACATCCAGCGCGGGAAGCTGCACGGGAATGACCAGACGGCCTGGCAGGTCCAGGTGGCCACTTCGCCGGAAGCCCTGGCTGCGGGACCGGACGTGTGGGACAGCGGCAAGGTCGCCGGTCCGTCGGCTCCGTTTGTGAACTATGCGGGATCGCCCCTGCAATCCGCGACCCGCTACTGGTGGCGTGTCCGGGTCTGGGATTCGAAGGACAGGGTGTCGGACTGGAGTCCCGAAGCCCAGTGGGTGAGCGGCTACCTCCATCCTTCGGACTGGACGGCGGAGTGGATCGGCGCTCCCTGGGATGGCGAGAATCCCCGCGACTGGCGCGACGGGCATCCCATCTACGATGACCTCGGCGGGAACCGGCAGCTCGCGGTGATACAGGCCTTCTCCCCATCGACACCGGCCCCTCTTTTCCGTAAGGAATTCACGGTCGATAAGGAGGTCCAAAGCGCCCAGCTGTTCATCTCCGGCCTGGGCTACTGCGAGCCTTACTGCAACGGCGTCAAGGTGGGCGAGGACCTCCTCAGTCCCAACCAGACCGATTATGGCGTCCGCCATGACATGGACCGCCGGCGTCTGCCGCTGCTCCTGAATCCCCGGGCGTACAGCGTCTTCTATCTGGGTTACGACCTTACCTCCAGCCTGCGCCAGGGCGAGAATGTCATCGGCTGCATGCTGGGGAACGGCTTCTTCAATTCCGCCCAGGACTGGACGGCGGGCTACGGGTCGCCGCGGGTCAGGGCCCAGCTGGAAATCACCTACAAGGACGGCTCCCGCGAGACCGTCCGTACGGACGAAACCTGGAAGGTGAAGGAAAGTGCGGTCCGGTCCAACGACGTTTTCGGCGGCGAAATCTATGACGCCCGCTACGAGACGCCCGGCTGGAGCGCTCCCGGAACCGACGGTTCCGGATGGGCCGCCGCCGTGCTCCGGAAGGCTCCCGAGGGGACGCTCCGCGCCCAGATGGGCCCTCCCGATCGGGTGACGGAGACTTTCCGCCCGGTCGGGGTGGAAAAGCTGGCGGACCGGACCTACAAAGTCGTTTTTCCGGAAGAGATTGCGGGACGCCTGAAACTCAGCCATATCCGCAATGCGGCTGGGGACACGCTCAAGATCCGCTATCTGTGCACGATCGGTGAGGATTATGACTACAACGGCATCAGCGAGTACGTCAGCGGAGGCCGGGGCGACGAGACGTATGCCCCTGTCTTTGACTGGTATGTCTTCCACAGCGCCATCGTCGAGAACTGGGAAGGTGACCTGACGGCCGATGACGCCGTCGCGGAAGCGGTGGGCAGCCATGTCCCGACAAACGCCACTTTCCGGACGTCGGACACGCTGATCAACGCCATTGCGAAAATCTGGGTGCGCACCCAGAAGAACAACATGCACGGCGGCGTCCCTTCGGACTGCCCCCACCGTGAGCGCGGTCCCTATACGGGGGACGGCCAGATCGCCAGCGCCATGGTCATGCACAACTTCGATGCGCGCTCGTTCTACAACAAGTGGATCAAGGATATCTCCAATACGCAGGACACGGTGAGCGGCTATGTCCCCAACGGCGCTCCCTGGGAGCCCGGCTGCGGGGGAGGGGCGGCCTGGGGGGCGGCGATGACCATCGTGCCCTGGGAGTACTACCTCGCATACGGCGACACGCAGCTGCTGGCGGAACACTACGATGCCATCCGGATGCAGACCGATTTCCTCGCCTCCTGGCCCACGCCGGAGGGAACGATCCGGGTGAAGGTCTGTGACGACAGCTTCATTATGAATCTGGGCGAGCATGTCCCGCCTTTCACCGGGCCGTCGCAGGAAATGGTCCACACGTACGTCGCCTGGACCTGTGCCGACTATACCTCCCGCATCGCCGGTGTCCTGGGACATGCGGAGGATGCGGAAGCCTACCGGGCCCTGGCCGACCGGATCGCCGCCGCCTTCCACGCGAAATTCTACGATGCCCGGGAAGGGACCTACGGCCCCGACGAATGTGACGTGCTGGCCCTCCGCATCGGCGTGCCGGCATCCGAGCGCGCGCGGGTGGTCGAGGACCTCAGGAAGCGGATCGGGGAGCGGGACAACCATATCGTGACGGGCTTCATCGCCAGCCGGGTGTTCTTCGAAGTCCTCTCCGAGTGCGGCCTGGACGCCCTTGCCTGGGAAATCCTCCATAAGGACGACTATCCCAGTTTCGGCCAGATGATCAAGGAAGGATCCACCACGATGTGGGAGCAGTTCGATGCGCGGTACAGTCACGACCATCCCATGTTCGGTGGCTCGCTGGTCTGGTTCTACCGCCATCTCGCCGGCATCCGGATCGATCCCGAACATCCGGCGTACCGGCATTCCTTCATCCGGCCTTTCCTTGCCGACGGGCTGGACCATGTCGATTATGCGCTGGACACCGTCTATGGGCCCCTCCGCGTGGCCTGGCAGCGCTCCGGGAACCGTCTGTCGATGGAAATCACCATCCCCGAAGGATGCACCGCCACGCTGGCGTGGCCCGTGGAAGGCGCCTCCTTCTCCGGCAGCGGCATCAAAGCCCGTGGCACCGTCGAACTGGCTTCCGGCACCTACCGGCTTTCCTCCGGCATCTGATTCCCCGGCCCCATACCAGGAACACCCGGGTCCCCTTGCCGGACTCGGGTGTTTTGCGTATATTTGTGCTATGAACCGGACCGATATTTTTCGCAGGGAGGTCGAGGATGTCCTCCATCACAACATCCTCAATTGGTGGCTGACGATGAAGGACCCGCGGGGCGGGTTCTATGGTGAGGCGGACGGCACGGGGGAGATCCTCCGGGACGCGCCGCGCGGGGTGATTCTGAACGCCCGCATCATCTGGGCTTTCGCGGCCGCCTACCGGCAGTTCCCCCGGCAGGAATACCTGGATGCCGCCGTCCATGCGGCGGATTGGTTCCTGGCGCATTTCTGCGACCAGGAATGCGGGGGAGTCTATTGGGGCGTGGAAGCTTCCGGCATCCCGCAGGATACCAAGAAGCAGCTTTATTCGCAGGGATTCGCCATCTACGGCCTCAGCGAACTGTATAGGGTCTGTCCCGAGAAGAAGTATCTGGATGCGGCCGTCGCCCTGTACCGGATTGTCGAGTCCCGGTTCCGGGATGGGGAGTTCGGCGGCTATACGGAGGCGCTTGCACGCGATTTCTCCCCGCTCGCGGACATGTCCCTCAGCGCCCACGACATCAATGCCGACAAGACCATGAACTCGCACCTCCACATCCTGGAGGCCTATGCCAACCTGTATCAGGTCTGGCCGGACGAGGGGCTGCGGAAGGCCGTGGAAGAGCTGCTGGACATCGTCTGCATGAAGGTCATGGCCCCGGACGGGCACCTGCAGCTGTATTTCCGCCGGGACTGGTCCGTCCTGCCGGGCGGTGTTTCCTATGGACATGACATCGAGACTTCCTGGCTGGCGCTGGAGTGCGCCTCGGCCATCCGGGACATCGACGTCATCAACCGCGTGCGTCCGGCATCCCTTCTGATGGGCCGCGCCGGCAACGAAGGACTCCGGGCCGACGGTTCCATGATCTACGAGAAGCTGGAGGATGGCACCCTGGACCTCTCCCGCCAGTGGTGGGTCCTCGCGGAATCGGTCGTGGGCAATCTTTGGCTCTGGAAGTACCACGGGGACGTGGAAGCGCCCGACCGGGCCCTCGCTACGTGGGCCTATATCCGCGACAACATCGTGGACCGGGACAACGGCGACTGGCTCTGGGGCGTCAATGCCGACGGCACCCCCGACAAGGACTCCCCGAAGGCCGGCTTCTGGAAGTGCCCCTACCACAACACCCGCATGTGCCTGCAGGTGCTGGAGCTGGTGTAACCCTAACGCCGTCCTATACGAAAAATGCAGGCCCCGGAAGGTCTGCATTTCAGTTTCTGGTGTGTCGCGGATTACCAGCGCTCTTCGTCGGAGACGGTGAGCTTCTTGCGGCAGTGGCGACGACGGGAAGCGAGCACGCGGCGGCCGTTGGCGGAGGCCATGCGGGCACGGAAGCCGTGCTTGTTCACGCGCTTGCGGTTGGAAGGTTGGAACGTTCTTTTCATGATATCTCTTTTTTATATTTTACGGTTAAACGGCCCGCTTTTACGGACGGAGTGCAAAGGTAGATATTTTGAGGCAAACTGCCAAATTTATTTTTCAAAATGAATCACGAGCTTGCCGTCGTAATACGGGTCGTGGAGCCAGGAGGAGACGGGCCAGGTGTGGACGGAGCCACGGCGGAGCCGGTGACGGGCCATGACTTCCGCGATTTCTTCCACGACGTCGCCGCCCTTGAGGTACAGGATGCCTTCGGAGAACTTGCCTTTCACCCAGGGGTAGAAGTCCGTGAGGGAAGCGACTGCCCGGGAAACGACGAAGCCGAAAGGCTGGGTGAGGGACTCCGCCCGGGCATTGACGACCGTGACGTTCTTCAGCCCCAGGCTCTCGGCAACTGCCTTTGCCACAATGGTTTTCTTGCCCACGGAATCGCACAGGACAAACTGCGCCTCCGGGAACAGGATGGCGAGCGGGATGCCCGGGAATCCGCCGCCGGTGCCGAGGTCCAAAACCGAAGCCGTCCGGAAGCGTTCCAGCAGTTCCGGCTGCGTAAGCAGGTACCGGGCAATGGCGAGGGAGTGGAGGAGATGGTGGTCATACAGCCCGTCGATATCCTTCCGGGAGATGACGTTGATCTTGGCATTCCAGTCGCGGTACAGCGCATCGCAGGCGAGGAACTGCTCCTCCTGTGCGGCGGTCAGTTCCCAGTCGGCCCGGATAAAGTCGATGAATTCCTTTGGTGTCATTCGATTTCCCCCCTGAGCATCATTTCGGCGAGGTGCTGCTTGCCCCGGCGGATGCGGGTGCGGACCGTGTTCAGTTCCAGGTTCAGCGCCTTCGCGATTTCCTCGTATTCCAGTTCTTCGATCATATACTTGACCATCACTTCCTTATACAGCGGTGAGAGCTCGTCGATGAAGGCCATCAGGCGCTCGTGGTTCTCGCTGTTGATAATCTCTTCCTCCGGGTCCGCCTCGGTGAGCGGTCCCTGTCCCTCGATGCCGTCCTCCTCCGCCTTGTGCAGGATGCCTTCCTTCTTCGCATCCTCGCGCTTGATGCTGGACAGATGGTCCAGGGCGGTCCGGGTGGCGATGGTGGAGAGCCACGGCCGCAGCTCCCGGGAGGTGTCGAAATGGGGCAGGTTCAGGAAGGCTTTCTGGAAGCTCTCGGAGACGACGTCATCGACATCGGCCTTCCACTTGAAATAGCCGCTCACGCGGCTACGGATCGCTTTCTCGTGCAGCTGGTAGATGGCGCGGTAGGCCATCTGGTCTCCGGCGACGGCGCGCTCCACCAGTTCTTTTTCAGGCATGTCCAGATATCCCATACTCAATGTGCCTCCAGCCAGTTTTTGCCGCCGCTGCACTCCACGGTGAGCGGGACGGAGAGTTTCAGAACGTTTTCCATGGTCTCCACGACGATCTTTTCCAGCGCGGGGACTTCCTCCGGAACGGCGTCGAACATGAGTTCGTCGTGGATCTGGAGGACCATCCGGCTGCGGAGGCCGGCTTCAGAAAGCCGCTTGTCCACCTGGATCATCGCGAGTTTGATGATGTCGGCCGCCGTGCCCTGGATCGGGGCGTTCACGGCGTTGCGCTCTGCCAGGGAGCGGACGGTCGCATTCTTCGCGTTGATGTCCGGCAGGAAGCGCCTGCGTCCGAACAGCGTTTCCACGTATCCGTTCTCCCGGGCGAAGGAGATGCTCTCGTCGATGAAGGAACGGATGGCGGGGAAGGATGCGAAGTAACCGTCAATCAAGTCCTTGGCCTCTTTCCGGCCCAGGTTCAGCCGCTGGGCGAGGCCGAAGGAGGAGATGCCGTACATGATGCCGAAGTTCGCCGTCTTGGCGCGTCCGCGCTGTTCGCGGGAGACTTCCTCCACAGGGATGTGGAAGATGCGGGCGGCCGTGGCGGCATGGACATCCACCCCGTCGCGGAAGGCTTTCACCAGGTGTTCGTCCTGGCTGAGGTGCGCCATGATGCGGAGCTCGATCTGCGAGTAGTCGGCCGAGACGATCACTCCTTCCGGCGTCCCCGGGATGAAGGCCTTGCGGATCTCCTTGCCCCGCTCGGTGCGGATGGGGATGTTCTGCAGGTTCGGGTTGGAGCTCGAGAGCCGTCCGGTGGCGGTAAGTGCCTGGTTGAACGTCGTATGGACCCGGCCGTCCACCGGGGATACATAGGTCGGGAACGGCTCGATGTAGGTCGATAGCAGTTTCTTGACGGCCCGGAACTCCAGGATCTCGTTCACGACCGGGTGCCGGTCCGCGATGGCGAGGAGCGTGGCTTCGTCGGTGGAATACTGGCCCCGGGCGCTCTTTTTCGCCTTCGGGTCCAGCTTGAGCTTGTCGAAGAGGACGTCGCCCACCTGCTTGGGGGAGGAGATGTTCAACCCCGGTTCGTCCACCAGCTCGCGGATATGGGCTTCCCGTTCCGTCATTTCGCGGCGGAGTCCCTGGGCGAAGCGGTCCAGCTGCTGCAGGTCCACTTTCACGCCGGCGCGCTCCATCTTGGCAAGGACCTTCGCCAGCGGCTCCTCCATGTTGTCATAGAGCCGGGTGCGGTCGCCGAGCTCTTCCCGGATCTTCCGCCCCAGGAGGGGCAGGACGGCGGCTTCCCGGATGCGGGAATGGCCGCCTTCTTCGGGAACCTCGTCAAAGAGCGATCCGGTGCTGACTTCGGCCGGCGCCTCTTCCAGTTCCACGTTCAGGTAACTCCGGGACAGGATATCCACGGCATGGCTCTTCTCCGGATCCACCAGGTAGTGCATCAGGGCGATGTCGTGCCATTTCCCCTGGAGCGCGATGCCCGCGTGGTCCAGCAGGTTCGCCTGCAGTTTGAGGTCGTAGCCGTATTGGTCGATGCCTTCGTCTTCCAGGATATCCCGGACGCTGTCGATCCGGTCGCCCGGAACGGTGCAGGCCTTGTCCCCGCAGCCGAGGACCAGCCGCTTGACGGGGGAGAAGATCCCTTCGCCGTAAGCTTCGGTGATGAGGCCGCAGTGACCGGCCGCACGGATATCCTTCACGATTTCATCGACCGAAACCTCATTGACAATGAACTCCTTCCGTTCCTTCGCGGCCGTGGAAGGGCCGATATGGGCGATGAACCGCTTGAGGGAGTTGAACTCGTATTTCTCGAAAAGGTCCGCGATGGCGGGGGAGAAGTTCATGTCCAGGCGCATGTCCTCCGCCGTCGTCTCCAGCGGGATGTCGGTCTTGATCGTGACCAGCTCCTTGGAGAGTTGGATATGGTCCCGGGCCTCCTCGAACTGCGCCTGCTGGCGAGGGGGGAGTTCGCCGAGATGGGCATAGATATTCTCGATGCTGCCGTACTTGGACACCAGCTTTCCGGCGCCCACTTCACCGACGCCTTTCACGCCGGGCACGTTGTCCGCCGTGTCGCCGCAGATGGCCAGCATGTCGATGATCTGGACCGGATCCAGGATGCCCCATTTCTCGCAGATGGCACTGCGGCCGATGACCTCGTCATCCCCGCCGGCCTTTCCGGGCTTGTACTGGAAAACATGCTCGGAAATGAGCTGGCCGTAGTCCTTGTCGGGCGTGACCATATACACGTCCATCCCTTCCCGGGCGCTGCGGAGGGCCATCGAGCCGATGACGTCGTCGGCCTCGAACCCCTTGACCATCAGCACGGGAATGTTCATCGCCTGCACCAGCTCCGTGAGCGGTTCCAGCGCGTCGATGATGAGTTGCGGGGTAGGCGGGCGTGTGCCCTTGTAGGCAGGGTACAACTCGTTCCGGAACGTTCCGCCCGGCGGGTCGAACGCTACCGCGAGGTGCGTGGGCTTCTCCCGCTCCACCATTTCCAGCAGGTATTTGGTGAACCCGAAGAGGATGGACATGTCCGCTCCCTTCGAGTTGATCATCGGCCTCCTCAAAAAGGCGTAGTACATCTTGAAGATGAGCGCATGCCCGTCAATGAGAAACAGTTTGTCCATATCAAGCAAAGATAGGCAAAAAAGCGTTCCCCCGCAAGGGGATGTCCGGCCTGTCAGTCGGGCTTCACGAGTCCCAGCGTCACGCAGGCATTCCAGATGCCGTCCTGGTCCACGTCGGTCGTAACCAGGTCGGCCTTTTCCTTGAGCTCGTCCGAGGCGTTGCCCATGGCGACGCGGATCCAGCCGTCGTCGCCGAACATGGACAGGTCGTTCTTCGAGTCGCCGAACACGATGGCATCCTCGGGCCTGCCGCCGAAGTGTTCGAGCATCCGGTGGATCCCGGCGGCCTTGTCGGCCGGCTCGACGAAGATGTATTCGTCCTGGAACCGGCACCAGGGCAGCCGTTTCAGGGATTCGATGGACCGTTCCATCGGGTAGTATCCGGCGATGAAGGCCTTGTACAGGTTCTCGAAATCCTCCGGGTCCAGTCCGGGGACGATGCGGGTCTTCTGGTAGATGTCCCGGGCGACCTCGTTGAACCGTCCGTCGGGGGCAAGCCGCGTGTCGGAATTGTCGGTCTGGAGGGCCCAGGGGATGCCCTTCCGGTCGCATTCCCGGATGAGGGCGATGACGTCTTCGCGGGGCAGGGGACGGATCCCGAGGAGCTCCCCGTCGATCGTAATCCCATACCCGCCGTCGCTGACCATATTGTCGATGCCGCATTCCTCCATGTAGGCGCGCGAGAGCGCTTCCGACCGTCCGGTGGCCAGGCACAGGAAATGTCCGTCCTCCTTGAGCTTCCGGATAGCCGTCATCGTCGATGCGGGAATATAGTTGTTCCCGTAATAACCGCCGGCGATCAGCGTCCCGTCAATGTCGAAGAAAAGGTAGCGTTTTCTCATTTGGGCACAAATGTACATAAAAACCGGCCTACAAACGCCAATTTTTTATGTACATTTGTTTAGAATTACTCAACCATGAAAAGATTTCTATCCCTCCTTTTGTGCGTGCTGCTCTTCGCGTCCTGTTCCAAGCGGGCGGAGGAGACGGCCTATGTCTTCTCTTATTTCGACAATACCTACCAAGGGGCCGGGCTGCTCCTCGCCTATAGTTATGACGGATATCATTGGACGGCCCTGAATGGCGGAAAGCCGGTTCTGAAGCCCGAGGTAGGGCCGGACCGGCTGATGCGGGACCCGAGCATCTGCCAGGGACCGGACGGTACGTTCCATCTGATCTGGACCGTCGGCTGGACCGGACGCAGCATCGGCCATGCTTCGTCGCCGGACCTGGTCCACTGGAGCGAGCAGCAGGAAATCCCTGTCATGGAGGCATTTCCGTCGGCCCGAAACAGCTGGGCTCCCGAACTGTTCTGTGACGACGGGCTGTATTACATTTTCTGGGCGTCCACCGTCCCGGATGCTCCCGATGTCAGTACGGAAGGCTGCATCAGCGAAGGCGGGAACAACCACCGGATCTACTGCACGACCACGCGGGACTTCACCACCTTCACTCCCACCCGCATCTGGTTCAATCCGGATTTCAATGCCATTGACGCTGCCGTCGTCCGTCTTCCTTCCACGGGAGAACTGGTCATGGCGGTCAAGAACGAGAACCTCGTCCCGGCCGAGAAGAACATCCGTATCACCCGCTCCCGGAGCATGGCGGACGGCTTCCCCACGGAGGTGTCCGGCCCGATGAGCGGCATCGGCCGCGGTCCGGACTGCTGGGCCGAGGGCCCCTCGCCCCTGGTCGTCGGGGACGACCTTCTCGTCTTCTTCGACATGTACCGCGAACACAAGTACGGCGCCTCCCTCAGCCATGACGGCGGCAAGACCTGGGAGGACGCGACCGATCTCATCAGCATGCCGGAAGGCATGAGCCACGGAACGGCTTTCCCCGTCGCCAAGCATGTCGTGGACAACCTCGTAGCGGCCTATCCGGGCGAAGTAGAGCAGGGTAAGTAGGGGAACTCATCCGATGCGTACATAAAAATAGGCGCCACCTGGACGGGTGGCGCCATGGGCGGGAACTGGGATTCTCTATCACTGGACAGCGATCTGCTTGACCGTGTCGGGCTGCTGAGCTTTCTCCTTCTTCGGGAGATGGATATTCAGCACGCCGTGCTCCACTTTCGCGTCGATCTTGTCGGCATCGACATCATCCGGCAGCAGGAGCGTCTGCTGGAATTTCTCGTAGGAGAATTCGCGGCGGAGGTATTTGCCGTGCTTCTTGCCTTCCTTGTTCTCGGATTTCTTCTCCATCTCAATGTGCAGGTTGTTGTCCTCGTCGATGTGGACCTTGAAGTCCTCCTTGGTGAGTCCCGGTGCGGCGAGTTCCACATCGTACTCTTTCTCGTTCTCAATTACATTGATGGCCGGAGCCGTGTAGCTTGTCCGTTCCATCCAGCTGTTGTCGAAAAAGTCGTTGAAAATGTCCGGCAACCAGCTATCATGCGTTCTTCTTGCAGGTAACATAGTTCAAAAACTTTAATCGTCCCGGTTTGGAGGCCCTCCAGCGGACCCTTATTCCCGGAGTTCCTTATCGGAACCGCATAAGGGAATTGCAAACCCGGGGCCACTGCCGGAAAAGTGGACAAAACGGCATACGAAGTGCCAGAAAGTCCATTTTCGGGTCAGAATGTCTGCTTTGGGGACGATGCGGCCGAGGGTTGTAGGGTATGGATATGCATGGCATCGTGTACGCATGGGATGCGTACACAAAGGAAGGACGCCACTCGGCCATAGAATTTCGATGTGACAAGTTTCATCTCATAGGTTTCACGTCGGCCTTGCTGAAACGGATACCAGAATGAAGGCTAATCTCCATCTCGTTCAGGATAAGCTAGGAGGTCCGGAAAGGATGGAGGATTCTCCGGACGCGCTCGCTGTCTGTCATGCAACGATAACTCATACGTAGGCATGCCCTAAAATAGAATAAAAATTAGCTTGTATGTTAAGTTTTCTTTTCGTATCTTTGGCACATGAACGTGAAGAAGAGAACAACAGTTGAATTGCTGAATGAGTCTGAGAAAGCTTCTTTGTACTCTATCAGCTTTGAGATGGACGGGACTACGGAGTTTGAAAAGTTCGTGGCGGAGTTTGAAATGAATGCAACTTTCAACCGCGATTATCAGCGTATCATCGCAGCGCTTCAAGCCATTCTCCGTATAGGTGCACTTGAACGGTTTTTCCGCCCAGAAGGCGGTATGAACGATAGTGTGCAAGCGCTGCCTATCGAGAGTGGAAAGCTCCGGCTGTATTGCTTGAGACTATCGGACCAGATAGTAATACTGGGTAATGGTGGGGAGAAGAAAACACGTACATATGAGGAGGATCCCAAACTGTACGGTTATGTTCTGGACCTCCAAAAGTTTGAGAGAATACTTAACGAGAACATCGCCAAGGGGTATGTGAGCATAGAAGAGAAGGAGCTTTCTGGCATAGAGAACATCACATTCGAAATATAGATATCGATATGAGAAACAAGCAGGAATGGTTCAATGCAAAGATGGCTGCCGTATCTCCGGAGATCAAATCCGAAGTGCAGTTGTCGGCCGACATCATTGCCCGAATCGACACCATTCTCAAACAGAAGAACATGACCCAGCGAGACCTCGCCAAGAAGATGGGACGGTCGGAAGCTGTCATATCAAGGTGGACCACGGGTTTCCCCAACCTGACGCTGAAATCCATTGCCGAGATTTCAACCGCACTTGGCGAGCCGCTGGTCAGGGTCGTAGAATGAGGTGATTATGTAAACTCTTTGGATCGTCCCTCGTAGAAGCTTGCGTGTGAATTTGCACTATGAACGCCTAACCTGAAGATACTCTGGAATGCGTCGAGGTGGTGTTTCTTTTCATTACCTTGGTCTTTATCGGTCTGAAAGTCGATGATACCGTAATATCGGGAAAATGGTTGGAGAGTTTCTTGAAGATCAGAACTTGTATGCCAAAGGGAGAATTGATGCCATTGCATCAATCATCAACGCGGTGAAGTAAACCTTTAATACACCTTTTTCATGTTAAGGTTGTAAGAATGTACAAGAAATAAGTATATATTTGTGCGGCCGAGAAGGCGATTAGTTCTTTGAAATAGAGTTCTGAACACGGTTGAGTGTTAGACGGAGTCGCTAAACCGACTTTTTTCTAGGCGGATGGCGGGCAACCGCCATTATTCCATCAACTCTCAATCTTTCACGCACCATGTCTCGGAACTTATCACCTTCAAGCGATTCATCAATCGGCAAAAACCTGGCACTATTCAACGATGATGTCATTCAGTCAATTTCTGACACTGTCCGGTTTACGTTAATGAAGAACGCCAGTTCCTGGGTGAAGAAAGGATATCTAGATGTTGATGACTTTATTCAGAGTGCGAGTTTGCACATCCTGAATCGAAGCGCCTCCTATGATCCTGAGCACGGAACCCCATTCAAGACCTGGGTATGTGTAGTGGCAAGGAATTACACTATCAGTGAATCCAAAAAGCTGAAAAAGATAATTACAGCCAAAACACGGTTTGACATCGTCGAGGGGATGGATTTGGAAGACTTTTCAATCCTGGAGCCATTTCAGAAGATTGAGGAGAGCTCTGAGTCCCGTGAGCGGTTGACACGGCTCACCGGTTTCCTCGCGACGTTGAACGAGAGCGACAAGCTTTTGCTCGAGATGATGAAGGATGGTTTATCGAAGGATGAGATGATGGAAATCACACACAAGAGTGGTGGCAACATCGACACTTGCAAGTCGAGGCTCCGTCAGAAAATCCTCCGGTATGTAAAGACCCTTTACAAGTGAATAAACCACGCACACATTAAGCTGTCGAATTCCATATGGGGATTCGGCGGCTTTTTGTTTTACCTTACCCTTCTTTTTGCATAGAAAATGTAAGAATCGTTTATATGTGTGTATATACTATCGAAACCACAAGTGATATGTGTTATGGATAGGAATGATACTATTGTTACCGATATTGTAATCCAGGCATTAAAGATGGATGATACAATTAAGAGACAGGAGATTCTTATTGAACGCTTAAAAACGGATAAAGAAGAGCTATTGATCATTATTTCGAAGATGAAGGACGTATTGAACAAATATGCTCCTGAATCATTTGAGCAATTGAATCTCTTTAATTTATAAAGATGTTAACGGCCCCAGCCTCAGATAATTGCATGAAAATCCCATCCTAATCCCAAAACTCGCTTCAATTCACCGGTATCTTCTGATGGCTCATAACATATAGTCTTAGCCGTATCATTATTTAGACATAGAAACCTAGAAATAATATCAAGGAATTCTTGAGGAAGTACGCGCTTAATTCTATCAACGAATTGGCGTGGTACCGTTCCATAATACGAGCCAGCTATGGCTCCCGCGATACAAGCTTGGGTGTCCGCATCTCCGCCTAAAGAAACTGCGTTTCGAATGGTGGATTCAACGTCGTTACCCTCTAGAAAACATATTATTGCTTCTGGGACACTCCCCGGACATGTTGGATCGAAACCATAAGAAGGGCGTATCTCATCAAGCGTTCTTGACAAATCATAACCGAATTTTCTCTCGATATAGGTTTTGATGCATTCTTTCGTCGTGAATATCTTTGCCAAATGAATGGCCGAGGCAACCGCTTCAGCTCCTTTAATTCCTTCTGGGTGATTGTGGGAGACTCTGGCTGATATCCTAGCTATTCTCTGGCATTCCTCTAGATTTTGGCCAAATAGGCCAGCTGCTGTAACACGCATGGCAGAACCGTTTCCTAAACTGTTATACGGCTCCGGATTCTCGGAACGTAGCCATTGCTTAAAGCTATGCCCGTAGCCTACTTCCATATACCGCAATCCAATATCCTTCATTATAGGAACCAAGCCATCATCACTTGATGGAATTCTATAGATATCAGATAGCCACTTCATAACAGCCATAGTCATGACCGTGTCATCAGTGAAGGTTGCATTGTTGGGGAATAGTTCAAATGCAGTTGTCTTGATCCTTGTTCCTTTCAATTCGTGTGCAGACCCAATAATGTCTCCGACTATTGCGCCGATTATTGCGCATTCATCCGATGCGTATCCACCATGACGTTCATCATCTCGAACTCCGTTTTTACGATTAATAATATCAGAGGCATATTCACCTAATCTGACAAAACTACGGGTGACTTTTTTGCGGTTAGAACACATTGCTTATCTTGTATTTACTGTATTAAAAGAGACATTATTGCCTTCTATTTCGAGGACATCAAAACCGGGGGAATTGGCCTCCTCGTAAGGACGAAGAAAATCGCTATAAGACGTGCTCACAGAAGGACTCGTGCTAAAGAGACAAGATCCAATAATCTTTTTAAACGATCGGTGGTTATGCCCTGATAAGACTGCTACAATCTGTGGTATGGAAGTAACCACTGATATGAAGTCCACACGATTAATCAAAATCCTCCTATCCATCCAAGATTCGGATGTTAGCACAGGGTGGTGCATAAGAATTATTGTCGGATTAGTTTGGTCTTTAACCCTCTTCACCCTCTCGAGTTCCCAATCACTTAAATGGCCTTTAGAACGATTAGTGCCATCTTCCGCGATAGCAACAGAATTAAGGAATAGGAAATCAATCCCTTGTCTTGTTACCCTGGGACAATAGACAAGTTTTCTATGCTCGATGTCGATAAGATTATGGTAATCATCATGGTTCCCATTTGTAACATATATGGGAAATGGTAGGATCGATAAAGAAATATCGGCCAGTTCATATGATCCCTTGCTCCCGTCATTTGAGATATCGCCAGTAATAACGCCGAAATCAATTGTATCCTTAAATGCTTGTATGTTTGCAATTGCTTTCTGTAAGTTATCATATGGATTAATGCCATAGATAATGGCATCAGGAGATGAGCACAAATGCAAGTCAGAAAGGTGCAGGAGCTTCATTTATTAGGTCAATTTAACAATCGAATCTGCCATGCCTGCTACTTTTTCATCATGCGTTATCAGCAAGGTAGAGCGAGATTGCATCAGTTTAGCAATGACATCCATAATGGAAGCCGCGGTCTTGGAATCAAACGGTGCTGTAGCCTCGTCCAGGATAAGAATAGGCGCGTCTTTGAGGAAAGCTCGGGCCAACGCAATCTGCTGTTTCTGTCCTCCGGAGAGACGTGATCCTCTATCACCGACAACTGTTTCATAGCCCTTCGGTAAGGAAATAATGAATTCATGGATGCCAGCTTTCTTTGCCGCTTCTTCGACATCATTAACGGAGGCCTTATCGGCCCCTAAAGCAATATTGTTGAATATGGTGTCGTTGAACAGAACAGCATCCTGGGGAACGAATCCTATGTTTTTCCTTATCGAAGCCGCCGAGACGGTCGTGATATCTTTCCCATAAACCTTGATGTCACCGGCCCGAGGAGTAAACAGTTTGATGGCAAGTTCTGCGGCTGTAGTCTTTCCTACACCTACGCTACCAACAATCGCGATACTGCTTCCTTGCTGCAAAACAAACGAGAAATCCTCAAGTACTGGAGTGACATCATCGTATGAATACGAGACATGAGAGAACTCTAAAGCAGGTACATTCTGCTCAATCTCAATAGCCTCATTTCCATTCTGGTCATCGGTAATTTGCCCACCTCCCATATTCAGGACCTTGTTGATTCTCTCCAAGGATGCGACTTGTTTTCTGATGCTATAAGACGCCTTTGCAATGCCCCTGACGGGAGCGATGATAGAGTGGAAAATCAACAGGAAATAGACGAACTCGGCACCGGATAAACGCGTCCCGCCAGATAAGATACTATTCCCTCCAAACCAGAGGAGTAAAGCAAGAACGGTCGAAACTGTAAACCGGGTAACGGGTGAGGATAAGGCAAGAACCCTGTTCAGCTTTCTGAATGTACGCCTGTTCTCTTCATTAATCTCTTCAAAGCGTTCTGACACTTGTTTTTCGGCATTGAATGAGCGGATTATAGTAAGGCCTCCTATTGTTTCCTCAAATTGAGAAAGAATTGTGCCTCTTTCGCTCTGTCCTTTATGAGCGAGTCTCTTCAATGAGCGACCAATGAAGATGACAATCAAGGCGCAGAGCATCAAAAGAACAAACGCGAATAGGGTTAGCTTAGGGGATATTGTGAAGAGTGTTATGAGGTATATGATGACAGGGATAGGGTGTTCTATCAACAGATCCAAAGTATTGTTAACGCACCACTCAACTTCCAGCACATCATTGGTTGTCCTGGAGACAAGATCGCCACGGTTATCCTTACTCATCAAATTTGCCGGGAAGTCGAGAATCTTGTCGTAAAGTTCTTTCCGGAGGTCACGCAAAATGCCTACTCTCATTGGAATCCTGAAGAATTCTGCAAGGAACGAGCAGCCATTACTGAGAAGAGATGTAATGATAATGAACAGGGCTATAATCATCAACCCATATCCGGCACCGTGTTCAAGGGATGCTCTTTGGAGGTAATACAGTGTGTTATTCTTTACGAAATCGAAGATATCTTGAAAGGATGAGCTTGCCGGGCTATTCATTATCTGTATCGATTCCACAGATATGCCAAACAGCATGTTTATTATCGGAATAACGGCTGAAAAACCTACGATGCTGAATACTGAACTTAATGCCATGAAAAGGATATTAAGTCCGATGCTGCCCTTGTATTTCGGGAAAAACCGACCTATCAGCCCCAGATAATTCATGCTGCCTTTTTTTGTCATACCGATCAGAATTTCAACTGAAGCTTTATGCTCCACATACGTCCCAGTGAGTAGAACATGTAAACATCATCAGGATTCACTTCCTTTGTGGCCGCTGAGACATTGGACGGATTCCAGGCCTTCTCAATATAGTGGCTGTCAAGAATGTTGTTCACCAAACCGGAAAGAGATGCGTCCATTCCTGCAATCTTGAATGAGTAGCTCGCCCTGGCATCAAGAGACCCGCCTGCAGGTGCTTTCCATGGCTCGCTTCCGTAGACTTCCTTACCTATGGACAGATTGCTGCCAGAAAGGGAGTAATAGGCGTAATTCCGGTCGAAATGCGTGTATCCGCCTCCAATCTTAAACCCTTTGATGGGCTTAAATAAAGCATCGACTGAAGCGGTAGTCTGCGCAGAACCGCCGACATGTATGCCTTTCATATTGATAACTGCCCATGCATGATCTTCGGCACCTGGTGTAGTAACACCACCGTCCATGTTGATAGCCTGGCCGGACAGGTTATAAGCGTAGCCCTTTACATTGTCACTATCCCATCTCCAGTCACCAATCGAGAGCATTCCTGAAATCTCCACCCATCGGAAAGGACGTGTGGTTAGTTCAACCTCCACTCCTAAATGGCGAGAGTTCACTCCCGTCATGTTCAAATAATACTGACCGTTCAACTTTCCTCTTTTGGCCATAGCCTTATCAAGCCATTCAATGAAGTAGCCATTTACGGCCAGATCAACATATTCATTGTGGAAACCATAACCCAATTCAGCAGAAGCGGCCTTCTCATTTGCGACACGTTCATTGATTTTATGAGATGAGGTCGCAGACATAAAGACGCCACCTTTGAACTTCGGAGCCCTGGAGACATATCCTATGTTGGCATAGATATTATGATTCTCGTTGATGTTGTAGTTGGCACCGGCTTTAATGTTTCCACCCCAGAATGTTGCAATATCTGATTTGGCTTTATCCTGGGAGTAATAGAATCGATCATATCTCCAGAACTGCGAATTGCTGAGGGCACCAGCAACGAATGCGCTAAAATTGTTCCCAACATATTCAAGCTGCGCAAATGCACCTTCCTGAACAATGTGAGAATCATAATCGCGATAGAGGATATCTCCAATCCCAAGATGGGCTTGTTTCCACGCATCTGTTGCAATTGGGTTGTTGTCACTAGATACATCACCACGGCCCGGATCAATATAATAAGTGCCGCCAAGCAAGTCATCCAATGTGTTCTGATGAAGGGCTTTATACGAGCGAACATCTAAACCCGCTGTAAGATGCATGTCGGAAAAAGACTGTTTGTAAGTGGAAACCAATCCGTATGTTCCGTAGTTGCCAATAGTATTCGACATTACTAAGAGAGACCCGCGGTCAGATGAGGCATTGACGCTCTCGATCTTTGCATAATCAAAAGTGCCGTCATTCGCCCGGAACTTGGTGTTGAGCTCACCAAAATCAGCACTGTACCAATCATACTCCGAATACGTGTCCTCATCAGCAAGGCCAGAATGGGAGTAACCCTTTCCGAAAGAGTAATATGCACTGGTACTCAAACTTGCTTCAGAACTAATCTGCCAGACATGACTAAGGAATGCCATGGCATTAGTGAAGTGTTCCAGCCCTTGTGAACGTCTCTGTCCATTGCTATTGTAACCGAGTTCCGGATTGTATTTGGTCCAATCACCATTCACTTTATACAGCGAACGAACCTTGGCCCATTCTGATTGAGTAAGCGCATCTTTTCTGGAGTAATGCTCCTGAACCGAACCAAAGGCAGTAAAACTAAGCTGATGCGAGTCATTCAAACGCTTTGAGATGTTGGTAAAGAAGTCCGATACCTTGAATTCTCCACCATCAAAATAGCCGTCTCCGGAAGATCGCCCACCCTGAAGTGTCACAGACCAGCCGTTCTTCATTAGGCCGGTGCTAACTGAAAAACCTAGTTTTTGGAATCCATCGTTACCAAGACCATAGCTGATAGACCCTCCCTGCGTCGTTTCAATCCCCTTTGTAATAATATTGATTGTGCCACCAACAGAAGGGGAGGCAACCTTACCAGAACCTATACCTCTTTGAGATTGAATCATAGATGCCGCATCCGACAAACTAGCCCAGTTTGACCAATATACAATGCCATTCTCAGGGTCATTGACGGGAATGCCGTTGATCATCACGGCAATGTTACTGTTGTCAAAACCTCTCATATAAATCTCGGAATCTGCCCATCCGCCTCCTTGTCGGTTAGCATGAACGCCGGGGGTGCGTTTGAGGATTTCTACTAGTTCTTGATTCCCTAAGTTCTCATTTAGCATCGACGCTGAAACAGCGCTTACGGCGATTGGCGTCTTTCGGGGAAGTGCTATTTGCCCAATAACTAAGGCATCTTTCAGCAGGAGATTATCTGGCTGCATTTTGAGAACGCCAACATTGTCTCGCCCGGAGATGTCGACATCAAGTGATTCAAATCCAAGGAAAGAGAGTACGATGGAAGTAGTTCCATTCTTTACTGTTAAAGAGAATGACCCGTCCGAGGAACTAACCGTGCCATAGTTTCCAGATAGAGTACTAATAGAAACACCTGCAAGACGAACAGATGAGGACGCATCTTCGACAAAACCGATTATTGTCCTGTCCTGAGCGGCGAGGCTTGCTGTGAACGCGAAGCAAGTAGAAAGGATTGCGATTGTTTTTTTTAGAGCACCTATTCTCATGAATCTTTTTTCTATTCTATACACCCCAAAGGAATAATCTTACATATTTTTAAAACTCAATTGAGTTGTGTAAACCTGTCCTATAATATGACTGCGGTATGGAGTCGAGAGGCTCTGGCAACTTCTTGTCATAGAAGATAAACAGGTTATCAGTAGCTCTTGTTACAGCCGTTTCTATAACAGTCTCGGGATTATTCCATACAATTCTCGAATCGAATCCGATGACAAAGACAGTATTAAAGTGAATCCCATATGCGCTGGCTATGGTCGTCAATTTGGGGATAGAGGAGCCAGGATTCCAAGTGTCTAACCCATCCTCTCTACCGGGCAAGTATCCCTCTATGATCATCCCTAACTTAATAAATGAGTCAAGAGCCTCTTTAACTAGATTTCGAGTATAACATAGCACTCCAACGTTATCATACTCATGGGCCTTAACCAACTGCTGTACACTTAAGCATTGATCCTCGATAGAACCCATCCTTGCAATGACAGGAAGACGCCACCTTACAGAAGTCAAGGGTACGACATGTTTGAATCTTGAAGCCAGTCGTAAACACTCGTTGGGAACACCAAATGGAGAATGAAGGGAATAAAAGCGACATCCTGAAATAGCCTTGCTGATCTCATCAATCGTAGCAGAATCTTCTCTTCTACAAATTGGATTGCCGTAATAGTCTCCAAAAAGAAGAAGATATTGGGTCAGTGATTGAAGCGTTTGTATCTGATAAAGAGAGTACCTATGAGAATCATCAAGAAAGATAACATCATATCTGGCACTCTCTTTGGTTACGTCATAAAAAGCAGCACACCGTAAGCCATATATACCTAAGGCTGTAGCCGCATGCTTTACATATTTGAGCGCCAAAGAGGTGCCAGCAACATAGAGACATTTTTTCCCTTCATCAACAAGACGCTTTGCCCTCAATAATGCCAAAACCGTTTTCCCGGTGCATGGAGCGCCAGATACTAATTCCGATGAATCAAGATGTCTATTTAGAAGCTCGACTTGCTCAGGAGGAAGGATTGCCCCTGAAAAAGGATCTCGCGTTCTTGGTGGAAACACTTCATCTAACTCATCTTCACGGATAACCCAATTCTTCATACGCTTTATTAGTTCTTCTTGAAACACGGACAGTGTGGGAATATCAACCTAGTCGATAATACTCTCTGAATAGTCATTGTGGAGATCCTTGTTCTTAAGTACGGATTCTCGACTAGTATTGGCATAGCAATACACACAAAAGTGTCGGCAGGTGTTGTACATCCCGATATCTTTGCTTATCATGCATCCACATACCTTACGCTGACCCTTATCCTTGAGATTTTTTCTTTCCACGGGGATCTCTGGAATACCACCGAACAAGTCAGGTTCCGGGAGTTTACCGGTATGAAGGTAGTAAACCAACTCTTTATCATCAGCGAAGAGTTTCTCCATCAGTTCCCCATCGATACACCGATTATGCTCGATGCCAAACCTGTCTAGGTCAACACTTTCCCCGCAGGTAGCCAGCGTCAGATTCCATCCTTCTTCCTTCCAGTGATCACGAAGCTTGGCGAGCCCTTCAACCAACTCGGTCAAATATGAGCCTGAGGGTTCAGCTGACTCGACAGTATCACGCGTAAAGAAGGGTGTTTCCTTTATAAGATTGTTCTGAACTTTACGGTATGCCTTTACATCAATGAAGCTGAATACCAGTTTATCGGTATAACCCTTCATCTGATTTCCAACATGATATACCTTCGTCAACAGTTGCCTGGCAGAAAGGTTTGGCGTAACGATAAGAGGGTCAAACCTCCAAATGACCTTCTCCTTCCCAATAGTGTCAGAGAGCCGCTTAAATACTTCGACCCGATGGCCAACTGGCCCAACGTTCGGTTCAAATCCCTCATCCACATAATCATTTAACGTCACCTGAAAGTAATAGTGAAGTCCCAATCTATCCAGTTCGGGAAGATATTTCAACATCGGTTCCGGATTCTTCGTCCAGAAAACCACAACCTTCGTCTTGGCGAAGGAGATATACATCGGTTTTTGGTTGAAGGGATTGTACCAAACACAATAGCCAGCTCGCAGACGATTCATGAACCAGTCTGCATAGAAAGCCGGAATATCTGTCGAACGACTTGCTGAAACTATAATCGGTGCATGACCGATTACCGTTTTCCCGGACGGAAGCGAAATTGTTACCTCATTACTCACCTGTATCGAATTCTCAAAGCATCAATTAATGCTTCGGCTAATTGTTCATTTAGAGCAGTCCTCTTAAGTGGTTTCCTCGCCTTTTCGGAGAACAATAAATTATCCAAATGATCTATACAATCGTTGTTGTTTCTTGGATTATCTTTATAGTGCTTTTCTTGTACAAACTTAATGTCATCCAAGATTATCCTTTCAACATTGGGGTCTCCAATACGAAGTTCTTTAACAACATCAGTCAGACCTTTGTCGGTCACAAAATACAACCCAGCATCCTGAGGATAACTCTCATCTGGGAACTGAAGAAAAGACTCCGCCGTTTTAACGGGATGAATATTAAGCGCATCCCTAATGGCTGATAAAGATACCTCTCCAATTCCTTGAATCCTACTTATCCTGATAACAAAGCCTTCATCGAGACGTTGACCAGATTGAACAAATAGCTCTAATATCTGTTCAATATGTTTTTTCCCAAGTGACTTGTTATTTTCGCCGAATCTTACTGCATCAAGTTTGAGTCTAAGCTCCTTTGACGGGTCGGATTCTGTTTTCGGAGTCTCTCTCGGATTGTCCTCTGGTTCTATCTCTTCTCCATTAGAGACAGGTTTCTCATTGAGAGGGCCTTCATCAACTACTGATGGTTCGCCCTCCACATTCTGAACTTCATCCATGTCTGGAGCAACAGCCTCACAGATCTTCGAGCATTCAGGAAACAACAATTTGTGAACTTCATCTAATAGTTCTTTCTTCAGGACACTGGCCGTGAATGTCTTGGGAAGCTGTGAGTATCCATATGTGGCACCATACAAGCCCCATGCATAACGGTATTCCAATATGCCATTTTGCGAAAGGTTATCAGATAGTTTATCGATGTCTGTACCTTTCAGGGAGAAAATAGCAAAAGCCTGAAGGATATCATGTTGATCTGATAAGACATCGAATGGAGTGCCATTCTGAATGTTGCTTAACAAGGCATTAACATATCCGCGAGAAGGAGAATTGCTCCATTTCTCCTCGTCATAAAAAGATTTTAGGATTTGTCCACCAAGCAAAGCAATCGCAAGACTTGGTTTCTGGTCAGCATTTTCCAAATGTTTTCCGTCAATCAATGCGTTCAGGAACTTATTATAAAAATCAAGTTTAGACTCTGCATCGGAAATAACTAACTCATGCTTATCCGATATATGGAATACATCATCGAGTTTAATCTGCGACTTGGAAGACGACGACGACAAGCTCATCTCGACAGCGGCGATAGCTCTATCCATTTCTCCCATCTTAACAGGCATTAAGTCGGCCATTTTGCTATTACCAATGATATCGTACAAGGAATAGATATCGAATGGTTCCCTGAGGCCAAGCCGCTGCATTAAGCCCTGCATCAGCCCAAGCTCCTCGATGATATTCAGAATTGCTGATCTCGAAATAACGCCCTCATTCGCGCGTAAGGTCTTTGATGACGACAGATGTAAGTCAATAGTTTCCTTGTTTCTTAATGAGACCGGATCTACGGTTAGAAAAACCTCATAAAACTCCTTGACTATTGGCTCAAGAATGCTATCCTGCTCTGGAGACAGTCCCTTGTTAGGGGAGTTTACTATAGCAGAAAAGACGTTCTTGATCTTTCGTGCATCCTTCTTAAGCGTCGCAAGCTTAGGACTCATCACCTGGTTTAACCCAGCATAATAACAGACAATCGCTCCCTTGATCCTATCTATTCTATCATCCTCAATACTTGCGGATGACAGAATCTCTGAACTATACTTACCACAATAAGATTTATCCCACTTGAATTCTAAATCATGTGCAATCTGTTTGTGGTCGTATAAGTGAAAAGTTTTATTCTCAAGACTCTGTTCCGCCTGAATCGAACATGTTTGAAATGCATTCTTCCCCTCATATAAGAAGGTGGCATTCTGCGGTGTAAAGAATATGGAGGATTCGCAAACATAGACGTCAACATTATGTTTGGAGCCTATCTTCTTGATGGGCTGGCCAATCTTATCAGCGTCTAGCGCAATTACAACCCTATAATTCTCCATACCCCCATCAGACACCTTATATGAAGGAATCTTTGAATATAAATAGATGACTTCGTCTGAAGGGCAGGCGACAACAGGGAAGAAACGTCTGTTACCAGTCTTTCTCCTAGGATAAAGAGCAGCCGGCGAAATGGAATCGGTGCTCAATATGTTATTCATGTTCAGAGAACATGTAGGGATGTAAAGAATCATAATACTACAGAGTTATGGTTGAAGCGCTTTGCAGCGACGTGTCATATAAACTTCTGGGAATCGGATCGAAGAAACTGGATAGATTCCCGGTATGCATTATGTACAGCATCTCATAGGTCCTGGTAATCGCAACATACAAAGGATTGCGTTCATCCTCATTTTCAGCCACACAGTCAGGTACGAAGACGTTTTCGAACTGGAGTCCTTTCGAGCTATGGTAGGTCATTAGTTTTGGATTGTCAGATGTGAAATCCAGATCCATCTGTCGGCCATATTTCGCTTCCACAGTCAGTCCCTTGTTGCTTAGATATCTGTACGCATATTCGACATCCTCATTATGCCTGAACAGGATGCCAACATCTTCCAGGCTCTTGTTTCTGATGATACTGGCAATAGCATCCAGTTCAGCGTCACGAGAAGCGAACCGTAAAATCTTAGGCTTCTCAGTCCCTTCAATAGTACACCGTTCCTCTAGTTCATCGCGTTCGGAATTGATATACTCAGCCACCCTTGCTATTTTCTTGGGTAGTCTATGGTTGAAAACCAACTGCTCCATCGGATACTTTGTCATGGTCTGAATCTCTTCCATGGAAAGAGGTTCTTTCTCGGGATTGAACTTATAAAGTTGCTGGGCCGAATCGCCATAAAGAAGCAACGCTTTCCTGGCATACTTGCGGAACACTTCGATATCTGCGCGGGAGAAATCCTGTGCTTCATCGACTATGATATAATCATAATAGCCGACCTTCCAACCACCTCTAACAAACCCTGTATCGGTCTTGGTCCATGAAAAGCAGCTGTCGAAATTCTTGACATTGTTATCATTCAGTCCGACCGTACGGATTCCATCCTCCATATACTGTCTGAGCGCTTTCGTATAAACAACATAAAGATACGACCCCATCGCTTTCTCCTGGATTTGCTTTGCTTTCCAAAGAGCAAGAATCGATTTTCCGCTCCCAGCACAACCCTTGACTATGAAGGAATTATCAGTCCGCTTATTAATGACTTTAACTTGATAATCGTCAAGTTCAGAGTCTTTTACGTAAAAACTTCTTTTTGCCATATTATTGTTTCTATGTATTATACAGACCTATCGTTCGCCGTTTAGACGGTACGGGTCGAGATCTCCCTCGAAGTTATTGGTATATGGACATACTGTTCCTTCGTATACCGACATTCTTTTTTCTTGAAAAACAATTCCCAAACTTTGCGCAAACTCCTTATGGGCTATCAAGCGATAAACGACTCTGCACTTATCATTGCTCTTTCGAGAATGAGAAATGGAAAACTCTTTCTGTTGGAAGCATCGGGAATTACTACATATCCTGCCATAATGGGAGCAGCTAATCGGGACTAACACTTCATAATCTTCTTTTTCTCGCATTAGTCTGTTTAACTGCTCACTCATCATGTGGGGGAAAAACAAGGATGTATGAAGCGGCTTGGTTGTCACGTCTAGGATTAGGCAAATTCCAGATGCGGCTAATTTAGGCAGGAATGTCTTGCCAAAGTCATAATATGCATTATCTCGGCTCCCGTTCCCTCCGGAAATAATCTCCCCAATCATCTTGCTGGAAACGATGAGGTCAAATTCCTGGACAGGCCAATCGGAAAGACAGTCAGTCGAGAAACAGTCGATAACAGTTTGCTTGACATATAGATGAGCGTTGCATCTTGTTGTGACGCAAAATCTTTCGAAAACAGACTTGAGGATGGTGAGTGCATGCGGATTCCCATCTATGGCGTATACACTGATGTCACTAAAATGAGTGAAATTCCTCAGCAACGCCGTCAGTAGACCTATGACGTCTCCACCTGAACCACAACCAACGGAAAGAATCCTTAATGATTCTTTCTGTTCAAGGCTGGAATGGCAAGAGTCTACAGAAAAAAGATTGTCGAAGATGCAGAAAGTATCCGCATAGCTCCTAGGAAAATAAGTCCCAAGATACACGAGATTATCGTCGTAAGATGATAGGAGATTTGACTCGAACTTCTCGTGGTCGGCATCCCAACGCCCTTTCAATTCTTCAAAAATGAAATGATCCAGCCACGAGGGAAGCCTCGTGGTTGTTTTCAACCGATTTTGCGCCAATCTGGATTCGTGATGGTCTATTTGTTCTGGAGCAGGGGCCTTTTGAGCACTATCAAAGTGCTTCTCGAGCGGTTCTCCATCGAACCAATAAATAATCCCATCTCGTTCAAACACCGGACGGGACAGAAATCTCTCTATCTTCTTTTTGAAACCCGTGCAGGCAGCTGCCACTAGAAACTCATTGGTCGCCTGAGATGACTCGACCCAGGATGGGATTGAATTGTTCTTAACATCGATTACTTCAAAACGGCCACTAATCCCAAGAGCGGAGAAGACTTGTTCCATATAAGAGACAAAAGTCTGCTGAGATTCGTCCACCTGATGTGTCACAGGATTCGGATCTGGTGACTGCTTGTCATCAGAAATAGGTTCTTCCTCAAAAACGGGAGCTGGATCGTTGACTGGGAATAATACCATTTCTTCGGAGGTCTGTGAGTTTGATGCTTCGACGTTTATGTCCTTTAATACTTCCACGTTCGAATATCTTACACACAACCAGTCGGGATCCAGCGCCAACCGGTCAATTATTCGAGCAAAGTCTTCCTGCTGTAAATCGCAGTTAGGGGAAACGATCAAGTCCAGTTCATCAATGAAGGAGCGCTCGTCGCAAATACGTAGCCACTTGATACGCGAACTGACCTTGTTGTCAATCTCAGAAGGGCGATGGAAGACAATCATTGAAGATAAACGTTCCACCTCCTTTGCAGAGAAAGCGCCGCTTTCAACAAATACAGGTTTGCTTGCCGTTCTGTTAATTCTAGCCTGGGTATATGGGTTCTTTCTCCCAGCACCGCCCTTGACGATCGATCTCACGTCGTTTTCAACGGATATCCAGTCGCCGTTTTCGGAGGCTGTAATGGATCCGCCGTAATCCTTGAACTCCAATACGACGATGCCTTCATTCTTGATGATTATGCCGTCCAATTCAACATCTCCAATGTTATAGTTGCCGATGAAGATGCACATTTCGTCCGGAGAGGCAAAATACCTTTCCTTCAGTTGAACGCAGAGATTTCTAAATTCCTCACGTTCATGAGTCTGGTCATAATTCCTTGGCCTATATACGAGAAGTGGCATGATTGAAAAAGTGGTAATTGCAAATTTACCGTTTTTATTTCATTTTATCGATATGCGTTTTCATGTTTTGCCGTGTAAGAATCATGTGAGGGAAAGTATCTAGATAGTGCGTCCAACAAGTGACGAGTTATATGGTTTTATTATACCTTTCACGCATCATGAAGAGAATCTTCATCCTTATCCTGTCAGCGCTGATGCTGACCCTGGCCTGCGGCGATGCTTTCGCCCAGAAGTCCAAGAACGACAACGACTACAATCTCCAGCGTGCCTGGGAGGCGCTCGAGCAAGAGAAGGACGACTCCAAGGCGCTCGACCTCGTCAACCGGCAGCTCCGGGAAACGCCGGACAACGTGCAGGCCCTTCTCCTTCGCGTCCGGTTGAACCGGAAGAACGGGGAGTACGGCAAGGCCATGTCCGACGTCAACCATGCCCTGAAGGTGAACAAGCCGAAGAAGAGCGAGGTCGCCATGTCCACCCTCTACTGGTGGAAAGGACACATCTATCAGGACATGGGCGAAACGGAGAAGTCGTACGAAGCGCTCGGAAAGGCCTGGAGCTTAGCCCAAAAGGACAACAAGGAGAATCTGCAGGGCATCTCTTTCGACTATGGATGCTCCCTCGCCGAGCTGGAACGGTACGACGAGGCCGACGCGGTGTTCGATGCCATGCTGAAGGAGGACGAGACTGATGCCGCCGCCATGGTGGGCAAGGCGAGCACGCTGATCAGCCGAGGAAGGGACCGCGAGGCCGTTACTGTCCTGGAAAAGGCGCAGAAGTACGCGGAGAACTACTCCGAGGTATACCGTTTCCGGATGATGGCCTACAAGAATATCGGCGAATACACAAAGGCCATTGACGCCGGACTGGACTGGTTCGACAAGAATGACAGCTACGACACGGACTCCCTGGTGGTTGTGCTGGCGAAGCGCCCGAACTACTCGGAGGCCGCCATCAAGGGCCGGGGAAAGAAGATCGAGAATCCGCTGGGCTGGGACATGCTATTGACGGAGTTCTACGAGGAGACCTTCCGCTATGCCGATGCGATTAAATGTTGTGATCGTATGGAGGCGACCTACGGCCACTACGACGAGTTCAATGTACGACGTAGCAACAATTATCGGATGCTTGGCATGTATGATCAGGCAATCGCAGACATATCCAAAGCGATGGAGAAGGAAACGGACCTTTATACGCTCTGCTCCCGGGGGGACTATTTCCGTCTGTCCGGCCGGCTCGACGAGGCGATCGCTGACTTCACCGCGGCCATCGATGAGGCGCCGCAGGAGGCATTCCCGTATTATCGGAGAGGATGGTGTTATGAGATGAAGGGGGATCGGAAGAAGGCGATGGAGGATTACAATCTCGGCATTGAACTGGATGACAACTATCCGTACCAGTACCTGATGCGCGGAGAACTTCGTCTTCTCGAAGGTGATGAGGCCGGAGCGAAGGAGGACTTCGAGCAGGTAGTCAAGCGGGATACCGTGGTCAGTGACGAAAGCTGTCGGCATTACGCCCTCCATTTTCTTGGGAAGGACGAGGAGGCGGAACAGTGGATGGATCGGATCATCCAGGCAAATCCGGAGCTCTCTGGCAACTACTACGACCAGGCCTGCCTCTATGCGCGGATGGGTCGTCTGAGCGAATCAGTTGCGTCCCTGAAGACTGCCTTCGAAAAGGGATACCGTGCTTTCACCCATATCGACCTGGACGATGATATGGACCCGGTTAGGAACCTTCCGGAGTTTAAGGCGCTGGTTGCCGAGTTCAAGGCGAAGCATGAGGCGTTCCTGAAAGAGAACGATATCGCAGCGACAAAGCCAGCGGAGACCGTCACGGAGGTGGCGATGGTCCGGAAACCTGGCGGGACCTTCGAGATACCCTGCGACATCAACGGGCTCCAGCTCCAAATGATCTTCGATACCGGAGCTTCGGACGTGACCATCTCCTCGGTGGAAGCGAACTTCATGCTGAAAAACGGATATCTCTCAGAAAAAGACGTCAAAGGGAAGAAGTATTACCAGATAGCCAACGGCCAGATCAGCGAGGGGACGGTCATCACCCTCCGCGAGGTTAAGCTCGGCGACGCGGTCCTCCGCAACGTGGACGCCTCCGTCGTGAACAGCCAGAAGGCCCCGCTGCTGCTTGGCCAGAGCGCCATGGAGCGGTTCGGGACCATCACCATCGACAATATCAACAACAAACTCCTGATCAAACACTAAGCACATGGACATAGCGGCATTCATCAGCATTATTACGGCGGTAGTCCTCGGTGTTCTCCTGTGGGATCACCGAAAAGAGAACCGCAGACTCACGAAAGACCTGAAGTGGCAGCAGGCGGCCAATATGGAACTCCTGAAACACGACCCGGTAAACCCCGAAGTCGGTCCGTTGAGCAGTCCGGAACCGCTGACCGTCGAGAAGATCGCCGATGCCATTAGGATGGAAGGGTTCTTCCCCGAGACCGAGGAGGACGGCGTACGGTTCAAGGCCCAGGGGGAGTCCTTCTATATCGATGCCGGGCGTCTGCCCCTAATCTTCCTCCTCAAGAGTTACAATGTCGACCCCAAGGACTGGGAGATGGACCTTCTCCGGGATGCCGCCCACTTGATGTCCGATGAGCTCATCATGGTGAAGGCTACCTTCCTGGATGAGGGCAGGACACTGAACTTCTTTGTCGCAGCACAGGACCGGAACTACGAGAGCTTCCGGGCGAACCTGACGAACTACATGCACATCCTTGAAGACGGCCAGCGGAAGATGAACGAGGAATACCACCGCCTGGTGGACGAGAAGCGGGAGGCTGCCCTTGCGGCCCGGCCCGTCATCCCGTCAGCGCAACCCGAAAACAAGATCCTGTCATGAGTCTCGATTACTGGCATCTCTCCCTCTCCACGGTCCAGCTCGCCTTCCGCTACCTCGATGTGGAGTACAAGGTGACGGGAACGGCGCAGTTCCGTTTCCGCCAGGGGCGTGACTGGTACTACCTGCAGTGCGCCCGACTGCCCGAACTGTTCTTCGAACGGGAAGTAGATCCCACGCACTACCTCCCGAAATACTTCTCGCCGAACACTCTTTTCTCGGCGATGAATGCCGTGAATGACAAGTACCACCTTGTCAAGGTCGCAATCCAGGAGGACGGGAACCTGATCTTCCGACTCTGCCTCAGGGAGGATCGCTACCTGTCGTTCAGGGAAGCGTTTTTCCAGTACGTCCGCGAACTCGACGATGCCGTCGAATCGTTCGCCCTCGCATGCAAGATATGTGTCAGTGACGAGGAGGATGGCGAGGCGGAAAAGGGAATCCCTTACGACAAGATCAGCGAGTGGCTCAGGAAGGAGGAGTATCAGTTCTTCAACAAAAAGGACGTTCAGTCATGATAACCTAACGGCACCAAGGCCCGCCTTCTGTGAGGCGTGAAAGGCAGGTGGCGGGCCGGCCGTATTTTCGTATGGTTTGGTAGATTTGAGAAACTGAATTAAAGGATAATAATATGCTTGGAGCAATAATCGGGGACACCATAGGCTCGGCCTACGAATTCCACAACACGAAAGACTATAACTTCACTCTCTTCTCCGGGGAGAGCAGCTATACAGATGACAGCGTCATGACCATGGCGATTGCCGACTGGCTTCTGAAGGATCTGAAGCACACGTATCAAGGACTGGAGGATACGATGGTCCGGTTCGCCGGAGAGTTCCCCTGCCCTATGGGCGGGTATGGAACAGGCTTCTACTTTTGGTTGTTCCACCCGGCGGGACTGAATCCGTTTGACGGGAAGTACGGTGACGCTCCCTATGAGTCTAGGACAGGCCGCCATCCCTACGGGAGCTTCGGCAACGGGTCCGCCATGCGGGTGAGCGCCGTCGGCTGGTTTTTCGACACGCTGAAGGAGACAGAACTGGTGGCGGCGATCTCCGCGGCTATCACCCACAACCACCCTGAGGGTATCAAGGGTGCCCAGGCGACGGCGGCGGCCATCTATCTGGCTCGAACCGGAAAGACCAAGGACGATATTAGGGACTATATTGAGGGAACCTACGGATACGACCTTCACAAGAGCTGGGAAGATTGGCATCCCATCTACGGATGGGAAGACAGTTGCCAAGGGACCGTTCCTCAGGCCATCATCTCCTTTTTGGACTCAACCGACTTCGAGGATGCCATCCGCAAGGCCGTATCCCTTGGTGGCGATTCGGACACATTGGCCTGCATTACGGGCGGTATCGCTGAGGCCTTCTACAAGGAAGTCCCCAAATTGATGGAGGGCAGAGTCTATAACCAGATTCCTGAATTCTTCAGGACAATCCTCTCCGAAATGCGTCAGAAAACGGATTATGGAAAACTAGGTTGAATGCTATGAGGATAAAAAGGACAATCGAGAGGCTTTACGAAAACAATTTCGAGTCGGAGTCTACTCTTCCCGCCTGGGAGGGCGAGGAAATCAAGGAATTTAGTCTCGACGGGAAGTTGCGTACTTTGATGGACAAAGACGGAAGGAAGCACGAGTACGAGTATGGTGCCGATGGCGGCTTGTTCGAAGAGCACATATTCGGACCGAATGGGATAGAAGAAAGCTGTGCTTGTCTGTATGATGGTTTCGGCCGGCTTACGATGGAACTGCACTGGAGGGGATGGCATAAGAACGTGACCGAGTGCGACAGCATTGAGCATTATTGGGACGAGAACGCCTGGGAAGAACGACTCCGGTTCCGTTCGACCGATTCCGAGACCGAGGGAAGAGGAGTGGTCTCCTATGACGACAACTACCGTAAGGTTTTGTCCCGGTTGTACACGGATGACTCCTGTTTCTACAAACGGATCCGACGGGATAGTCAGGGACATAAGACTGCGGAGTTCTGCCGGGATATATACTATGGTGACGGGGAATGCTTCCGGGATACCTATGTCGTCCGGTACCGTCCGGACGGACTTCCCACGGAAGAAGTGCACCGGATAGAGTGCATCCTGAACGGGACGCCGTCCTCTGTCAACCTGTCCAAGTCCTTCGAGTATGACTTCAACCGGGAAGGGGACTGGACGCGCAAGACCGAGCGCATGGAGGATGGCCGGATCATGCGTGAGGTAAGAAGGACGATCGAGTACTGGGAGGTCGATGCGGAATCATGATTGACTTCAAGAAGGACTATTACGCCGTCCTAGGCGTGCCCTCCTCGGCGACGGCGAATGATATCCGGCGTACATACATCGGGCTTGCCCTCGTCTGGCATCCGGACCGGCATTCCGGAGAGTCGCCGGACCAGGTGGCCTATGCTGAGGCCCGCTTCAAGGAGATCGGCGAGGCGTATGCCCTGTTATCTGACTATGATGCTCGTAAGCAGTATGACTATTTCCACTCCTTGTCGTCGTCAGCCACAGCCAGGCCTTCGCCATCTTCCGGGGCAGCCCAGACGTCAAAGTCTTCGGCGGGGACATCGTCCGTCTCCGACCACCATCCGGGATCGGCAGGATCGGGATCGTCATCCGGAGCCAGTCGCTCTTCGGGGTCTTCCACAGGAAGGGACAGCAGCTTCGACAGGGGAAGGTCGTGGAACGCCAGCGGACGGACTACTTACGCCTACCAGCACTCTTCACCGGAGACCAAGGAGAGCCACTGGCGGGAGACTCTTCGCAAAGTGTTCTACGGCCTATGGGCGGTATGCATGATTGTCTGGGCTTTATGGACCCCTCTCTCGCACTTGGTGGAGTCGGCAATGGACGCCATCCAATACCGTGTCGAGGGGTATCATCCGTCGCCGTCCTTCTGGCGAGTGGATGATTCCGCCGAGGTACCGCTGTTTTATGAAAGGATGATGGAGATGATGGTTTTTCCGAAGGTGGAGACCCAGGAGATACATCTGGATCAACAGAAATAATGATGAATAATGAAACTATGACTCATGATATCAAACAAAACAGACAACATGAATAGACTTGTCCATGTCGGAGACGCAATCAACCTGTCCCTGGAACTCGCGGAGAAGAGCCAGGGAGGAACCCTTGGAATCCCTTCCGGCTACCCGTCCCTGGACAGGCTCACCCGGGGCTGGAGTAAGGGAGAACTGATTGTCATCGGGGGCCGGCCGGGGACGGGGACCACCGCCCTGGCCCTCGGAATGGCCAGGAACGCGGCCGTAGACTTCGGAGTCCCGACGGCCTTCTTCTCCCTTGAATCGACGGTCCTGGAGATGACCGACCGGCTTATCGTTTCCGAATCCGGCATCCCGATGGAGAAGCTCCACGGGGAACGGACCATGCAGGAGGACGACTGGCAGCGGATGGAAGCATCCCTGAAGAGACTGTCGGAGGCCCCGCTCTATCTCGACGACACGCCTCCCAACCTCCCCCCGGAGTACCGCATCACGGAATTCCAATCCCAGGTCGAGCCGCTGGCGAAGGACAGGGAGGTGAAGCTTTTCGTCATCGACAACCTGCAGGCGACCGTCCCGGACTGGACCGGGTGGGAGCCGGAGTGTCTCGCCCGCGAGTGCCGCAAGACCCTCCATTTCCTCAAGCGGACGGCCGAATCCCTTGAGGCAGCGGTCATCGTCCTGTCCAGCCTGGGAAGGCCTATACGGAAAGGCATCACGTGGCCCACCCTGAAGGACTTCGACGAATACTGTCCAAACGCAGAAGACTTCGCCGACAAGATCATTCTCCTACATAAGGCCTCTTTT
The DNA here is from genome assembly GCA_002361625.1 of Bacteroidales bacterium UBA3289. GTDB lineage: Bacteria > Bacteroidota > Bacteroidia > Bacteroidales > UBA932 > Cryptobacteroides. Next base: position 70,808 of record DETL01000034.1, read on the forward strand.
CCCGACCTCAGCAAGGAGACGGATGACGTGGCCGAGGAACTGCTGATAGCGAGCCTCGTCCTGAACAGGAAGGGACGGACTGGGGCCGCGTGCCTTTCGTTCGACCAGGAGAGAATCCGGGTGGTGAATCCCGAAGAAGGCCGCTCCGCCGCCGGACGTATGCCCATTACCGACACTACTGAACCGGGGACTTTCTGATATGGAAAAGAACATGATTACTGCCAAGATAGCCGGCATCTCCCGGCTTCGCATGGAGGCGGACGGACCCGGCATACGGACGCTGGTCCATCTGAGCCGCTGCCCGCTCCTGTGCCGATACTGCCTGAACCCTGAGCTGAGGTCCGGCCGGATCGGCAAGCCATTCACGCCGGAACAGCTGCTGAAGGAACTGGAGTGCGACGACGTCTATTTCCGCGCGTCGAATGGCGGGGTGACCTTCAGCGGCGGCGAGCCCGCCTGCAGGAGCGAGTTCATTGCGAGGTTCCGCAGCGTCTGCCCGGAACACTGGACGATAGCCATCGAGACTTCCCTGAACGTCCTGCCTAAGCATGTCGAACAGCTCGTCGGGTGCATAGACCTTTGGATTGTTGACATCAAGGACATGGACGGGGGAATCTACCACGAGTACACGGGCGTCGCCAACAAGAGAGTCCTCGAAAACCTGCGGTATCTAGCGGAGCACGTCCTGAAGGAGCGGGTTCTCGTCCGGGTTCCGCTCATCCCCTGGTACAACACGCCGGCCGACGTGCAGGCGTCCATAAAGGCCGTCGAGGAGATGGGCTTCAAGACCGAGACCTTCACCTATGTGACGGAGCCGGAGCAATCGCCGGGAGCCGGGAAGCCGGAGTACATCGACCTTCTCGGAGACTTGGTCGATCCAAAAGCCATCACCGACACCCATCCGGAGGGTGAAAGGAAGATGGTCTGGAAGAAATTTGTGGAACGGATCAATCAGGCAATGCCGTTGATGGGCGTTATCGATTATAATATGACGGAGGGCGATGATAATGAATGGACTGAATGGGATTAAGAAATGCCGGTTGCTCCGGCAGATCCGGGAGCGGCTGTGCGATGACAACGGGCTCTTCTTCATTGAGGAGGAGTGTCAAAAGGAACACCCCGGCTGCAGGGGTACGTGCCCCGCATGCGAGCTCCACCTCCTCAGCCTGAAGAGGATGCTGGAGGAGATGAGGCAAAACGGGGAACGTATCAATTACGACGGAATCAAGGAACTATACGCAAAAGAAATCGAACCATGGCGTTTCTGAGACAGGAGTTGGCCATCGACCTGGGCACGGCCAACACGGTGATATTCAAGGATGACAATGTCGTCCTTGACGAGCCCAGCATCATCGCGACGGACACCAAGACGGGCAAGCTCATGGCCCTCGGGACACAGGCGCAACTGATGGAAGAACACACTCCCCCGGGCATCACGACGGTACGGCCGCTGATGAACGGAGTCATCGCCGACTACGACGCGGCGGAGATGATGCTCACCGGCTTCATCCGGAAGGCGACTGGGCGGCGGAAGTCCATCCTCGCCCCGGCCCTCCGCGTGGTCATCGGCATCCCCGGCGGCAGCACGCCCGTGGACATGCGGTCCATCCGGGACTCCGCCTCGCACGCCGGCGCGCATGACGTGGAGATGATCTACGAGCCGATGGCGTCCGCCCTCGGCATCGGCCTGGACGTCACGGCTCCGAACGGCAACATGATCGTGGACATCGGGGGCGGAACGACTGAGATCGCCGTCATCTCCCTCGGAGGAATCGTCGAGTCAGCGAGCATCCACATCGCCGGCAACGAGATCACCACGGACATCATCGACCATATGGCGCAGCAGCACAACATCCACGTCGGGCGCACCACGGCCGATCAGATCAAGTTCGCGGTAGGTTCAGTGCTCCCCGAGCTGGACGAGGCCGAGGAGCCCGAACCGATCGCCGTGACCGGCAGGAACATGGTGACGGGGCTACCGCTTGAAGCGACCATCGACTATCGGGAGATCGCCATGTGCATTGACAAGACCATCGCAAAGATCGAGAACGAAATCCTCAAGGTCCTACAGAAGACCCCGCCGGAGCTCTACTCGAACATCGTGAGGAACGGGGTCTGGCTCGCCGGCGGAGGCTCTCTCCTCCGCGGCATCGCCAAGCGCTTCGCCGCGAAAGTGAACATCCCCTTTCACGTGGCCGAGGACCCGCTCAAGGCCGTGGCCAGGGGGACGTGCCTGGCGCTGAAGGGATCTGACCGCTATCCGTTTATGATGAAATAGACAGTCCGCATGATTATAAGTCATAACGTTTGGTGATTACACTGACAGCCCTGGATGACCGTGACGCCGTTGGCAGGAGCGTAGAATGAGGTAACTACCTCCCGTCGCTTACCGGACGTACCGGTCGCGGTCGTCGGGGGAGAGGGGGCGGATGACGCGGCAGGGGTTGCCGGCGGCGAGGACGCCGGGCGGGATGTCTTTGACGACGACGGAGCCTCCGGCGATGACGGAGCCGCTGCCGATGGTGACGCCGGGCATGACGCACACCATTCCGCCGATCCAGACATCGTCCCCGATGGTGATGGGCAGGGAGTACTCCAGCTTCTGGCGTCGAAGGTCCTTGTCCAGCGGATGGCCTGCCGTGTAGAATCCGCACTGCGGGGCGATAAACACGTTGCTGCCGATCTTGATTTTCGCCTCGTCCAGGAATACGCAATAGCCGTTGATGAAGACGTTGTCGCCGAATTCCAGGTTGGACCCGTAGTCGCAGAAGAAGGGCGGGACGATGGTGAGGCCGCTCCCTTTGTGGGGCAGCAGCTTGTCGAGGAGGGCGGCGCGGCCTTCGAAATCGGTGATCCGCAGGGCGTTGTATTCCTGGCATAGTTCCTGGGCCCGGTACAGTTCGCCGAGGAGTTCCCCGCTCGAGGCGTCATACAGACGGCCGGACATCATTTCTTCCCGGATGCTCATGGCAAATTATCCGTTTATCCTGATCGCGTTGATGATCCTTCCGCACTGGATGCCTTCCCGCCGGGCGGAGAAGAGATCGGCCGAGGTGTAAGTGTCGATGCCGCAGCACCGGATGTTCCCGGCCGGGATGCCGGCGCTTTCCAGCAGCCATGCATTGGCCTTCCAAAGGTCGATGTGATGCCCTCCGGACATGGGCGAGCCGTCTCCCGGGCCCCGGAAAGACCAGATCTCTTCCATCGGGAATCCCGCGTCCTTGAATTGCATGGCCACCTCTTCACCCACCTGGAAACTGTCCGGGCCGATGGAAGGTCCGATGACCGCCTGCAGGTCCCCGGCCTTGCACCCGAACTGCTGCTCCATGACGTCGATGGCCCCCCGGACGATATGCAGGACCGTACCTTTCCAGCCGGAATGCACTGCCGCCACGACCTGTCGTGCCGGATCGAACAGCAGGATGGGAACGCAGTCTGCCGTCCGCACTCCGATTGAGACCCCGGAAAGGGCGGTCACGAAGGCATCGTATCCCTCCAGTTCCTCACGGGTGTAATCCGGCCGGTCGATCACGGCGACTTTCGCACCGTGGACCTGATGCCCCTGAATGACGGGATACGGAAGCACGCTGTTCCTTCGGGTGGAAAACGCCTCCACTCCGCTTCCCAGGTCGTATTTGATCGATTCGGTATACATAGGCCTGCAAAAATACCGATTTCTTTGCAAATAATGGTACGAATCCCCGGGCGCCGAAACGAAAAAACAAGTATATTCGCAAAACAAAGCTTGATTGACGTGAAGAAGGTAGCATTGGTACTCTCCAGCGGGGGCCCGAGGGGCTTCGCTTATATCGGGGCCATCGAAGAGCTGGTCCGTCGGGGCTATGTCATATCGTCCGTTACCGGGACCTCCGCCGGTTCCCTGGTGGGGGGCGTTTACGCGGCTGGGGGCCTGGAAACGTTCAAGGAATGGCTCACGAGCCTGACGCCCGCACAGGTCATGACGCTGATGGATCCGTCGTTTACCCGGACTGCCCTCGTGAAGGGCGAGCGGCTGATGCGGGAAATCCGGAAAAGGGTCCCGGAGGTCAGGATCGAAGACCTTCCGATTCCCTTCACCGCCGTGGCGACGGACCTTTATACCGGGGAGGAAGTCCTTTTCCGGGAGGGCCCGCTTTTCGATGCCGTGCGGGCCAGCATCTCGATCCCGTCGATGTTCGTGCCGGTACACATGGGCACGCACACCCTCGTCGATGGCGGCATCTGCAACACGTTCCCGCTCAATCGTGCCGTCCGGACGGAAGGCGACCTCCTCATCGGCTTCAATGTGAACGAGATCGATGCGGTGGAGATCCGGTCTTTCCTCGAATCGCGGAGGGAGCTTGACGACAGAGGGGCCGCGTTGAAGGAGGAAGCGCAGCAGGTCTTCCGGGAGACGCTGTCGGCTCCGGGCGTCGATTCCCTCCGGCGGGTGAAGGAGCTGATCATGACCGGGGTCGAGACCTTTCAGGAAGACCATCAGCTGGCGCTGGACGGACGGGAGAAACGGATCCCGACAGGGGCCGACGACAACGTGGCGACCATCCTGGACCGGAGTTTCGGCATCATGAACTGCGCCATGGCGCGCCAGAGCATCGCCCTGAACCCGCCCGACATCCTGGTGAGCCTTCCTTACGATTCCTATCAGGGGGTGGCCGCATACGCCCGGGCCGGAGAGATCATCGACAAAGGCCGGGAACTGATGTCCCAGGCCCTGGACCGCCATGAGGCAGGATTATCCGTGAAACCCTAGCGCATGGAACAGAGGAAAACCGTAACTAAAGAGACATGGCAGTACCGCGAAGACCTTCGGGAGCCGAAACGGTATCAGGTCTTCGTCCTCAACGATGACATGACGACCTTCGAATTTGTCGTAAGCGTCATGATGGACGTGTTTGGCAAAAGCGAGGAGGACGCCTGGCGGATCGCGGACCGGACCCATCATCACGGAAAGGCCCTCGTCGGGACATACACCTATGATATGGCGCATACCAAAGTCAACAAGGCGGTATCCCTGGCGCGGGAAAACGGTTTCCCGCTCAATTTCACCATCGTACCTGAAGAGAAGAAATGAACGGTGAGATAGCATCCAGCGTCCAATTGGCGCTGAACAAGGCGGCGATGTTCGCCGGAAAATACCATACGCAGTATATTACCCCCGAGATCTTTCTGCAGGGGCTCCTGACCCTGGAACGGTTCCGTTCGGTGCTCGAAGGTTTCGCGACTTCGCTGGCGGAGGCCGGGAAAGACCTCGCCGGGTATATTGCTGCCAATGTCGAAAAAGCCGACGGGGAGATCAAGGAGCTGGAACTGTCCTACCAGCTGATGCAGGTCCTCCAGATGGCCGATGTCCAGGTGTCCCAGTCCAGTGCCGACCGGATCGACATCCCGCATATCATCTACGCCCTCTACCAGCTCGAGGACAGTTACGCCGCTTTCTGGCTGAAAAAGTATGTCACCCCTGCTCAAGGCGACCTGCTCAGTGCCTTGAATGAGGCTTATGCCGACGATTCCTCCGGAACGGAGGACCAAGGCGCGGAAGACGAGTCACAGAAAGCCTGGATGCGGTCCTGCCGTCCCTTGACGGTGGAGCAGGACTGGCGCCTCATCGGCCGGGAGAAAGAAATCGCCAGGGCCCTGCTGGTCCTTTGCCGGAAGCAGAAGTGCAACCCGGTTTTCGTCGGCGAGCACGGGGTTGGGAAGACCGCCATCGTCCGCGGCCTCGCCGCCCTGCTGGAGAAGGGGAATGTCCCCAAACGCCTGCAAGGAAAAAAACTGTATTCGCTTGATTTCTCCTCCATTATCTCCGGGACCCAGTTTCGGGGCGACCTCGAGCGCAGGATGAAGGAGGTCCTGGACGGAGTGGCTGCCGAAGGGAATATCATCCTTTTCATCGACAATATCCACGAGATCGTCGGAGCGGGACGCACCGGCGACAGTGCCAGCGACGCGACGAGCCTCCTCGTTCCCTATATCGAACGGCGGGACATCGCTTTCATCGGGGCTACGACCTTCGAGGATTATAAGAAGAGCGTGAACCGCAGCAAGAACCTCGAGCGCCTGTTCCAGAAGATCGAGGTCGAGGAACCTTCCAGGGACGAGGCCGTGGAAATCCTGGAAGGACTCCGGGGGCAGTTCGAGGCCTTCCACGGGGTCCGGTATGCGGACGGAGTCATCCGGTATGCCGTCGAGAGCAGCGACCGGTACATCCACGGGCGCTTCCTACCGGAGAAAGCCATCGACCTGCTGGACGAATCCGGGGCCTGGCTGGAGATGCACCCGGTCGAAGGCCGCGACCAGGTGGTCGATAAGGCACTCGTCCAGGCGGTTCTGAGCCGGATCAGCGGAATCGACCTTACCGACAAAGAAGCGGAAGAGGACGCCGTGTACTCGCTCAAGGACGAACTGAAGAAGCGGATCTTCGGGCAGGATGGAGCTATCGACACGGTCTGCGATGCCGTCTATACGGCGAAGGCGGGCCTTTCCGATGCGCTGAAGCCGATGGCGTCGTTCCTCTTCGTCGGTCCGACGGGTGTGGGAAAGACCCAGTTGGCAAAGGACCTGTCCGACCTCCTCCGGATGCCGCTTCTGCGCTACGACATGAGCGAATACGCGGAGAAGCACACCGTGTCCAAGTTCATCGGCGCCCCGGCCGGGTATGTGGGTTATGAGGACGGCGGCATCCTGGTGGACGCGATCCGGCGCTCGCCGCACAGCGTCCTGCTGCTGGACGAGATCGAGAAGGCCCACCAGGACATCTACAATCTCCTGCTCCAGATCATGGACTATGGAACGCTGACGGATTCGCGCGGCCAGAAGGCCGATTTCCGGAATGCCATCATCATTCTGACATCGAATGCCGGCGCCCGTTTCGCCAGCCGTCCTTCCATCGGTTTTTCGCCTGAAATCCATGCCGGCGAGGCGATGGGGAAGGAAGTGCGGAACGTCTTCGCGCCCGAGTTCGTCAACCGCCTGTCGGCGACGGTCGTATTCAACAATCTCTCCGAAGGGATGGCCCGCCGGATCGTCGATGCCAAGATCCGGGAGTTCGACGCGCAGCTCCAGGGGAAGGGTATCCGCCTGACTTACTCCGACGAAGCCCGCGCCGGAATCCTCCGGAAAGGCTATTCGCAGGAATACGGCGCCCGGGAGATCGAGAGAATCATCACGCGGGACATCAAGCCGCTCGTGGTCAAGGAAATCCTGTTCGGCTTCCTGAAGGACGGAGGGGAAGCCATGGTGGCCTGCACGGTTGACGGCTTCATCCTGAAAAATAAGTCATGAGCCGTATCGCAGTGGAAGAAGGTCTTTTCCCGAGACCTACAAAGGGGAACGGCTACGGTCTCGTAGCCGTCGGGGGCGACCTGTCCCCGGAAATCCTCGTGGAGGCTTACTCCCACGGCGTTTTCCCCTGGTTCGACTTCCGGGAGGGAACCATCCTGTGGTACTGCCCTTATGACCGTTTCGTCATCTTTCCGGCCGAGATCCATGTCTCCCACTCGACGCGGAACCTGTTCAACAAGGGAATCTACCGGATCAGTTTCAACACGGCGTTCCGGGAGGTCATCCGGCATTGCAGCGAGCTCCGGATCGACGAGGAAGGTGCCTGGCTCGGTCCCCAGATGGTCGAGGCCTATACCCGGCTGCACGACCTCGGATGGGCCCGGAGTGTCGAGGTCTGGAAAGGAGAGGACCTTGTCGGCGGACTGTACGGTGTCCATATGAACGGGATCTTTGCCGGGGAGAGCATGTTCTCCCTGGAGCCGGGCACCTCCAAACTCGCGCTGGTCAGCCTGGCCCGGAAGATGGAGGCGGACGGAGAGAAACTGATCGACTGCCAGTTCCATACCGACCACCTGGAGTCGATGGGCGGAAGAACGATCCCCTATGACGAATACATGCGCATCGTCCAGGACGGACGATAGATGGCCATGAAAACATCCTTAAAACTTGTATGATATGCAGTACATTCAATTGAATAACGGCGTCCGGATGCCCATCATCGGGTACGGCGTGTACCTGGTGGACCCTTCCGTTACGGAACGGTGCGTCATGGATGCGCTCAGCGTAGGATACCGTTCGCTGGACACCGCCCAGTACTATGAAAACGAGGCGATGGTGGGGGCGGCGGTCCGGAAATCCGGCATCCCCCGCAATGAGTTTTTCATCACCTCGAAGCTGTGCCTCTCCAGGCCGTCTTACCAGCGGGCGAAGGAAAACGTGAAAGGTTCCCTTCAGCGGATGCGGCTGGACTATCTGGATCTCATGCTCATCCATTGGCCGATGGGGAACGACGGAGAGATCTGGGCCGCCTTCGAAGACCTCGTGAAAGAAGGATGCCTGAGGAGCATCGGCGTATCCAACTTCTATCCTGAGCAGTTTGACCTTCTGGTCCGGAACGCTTCGATCATCCCTGTGGTCAACCAGATCGAGACCCATGTATTCTACCAGCAGCGGCCGATGGTAGCCAAGATGGCTGAGGCCGGAACCGCCGTGGAATCCTGGGGGCCGCTGGCCGAAGGCCTGAATGGCATTTTCACGAATCCCGTCCTGACCGAGGTCGGAGCGGCACATGGAAAGACGGCCGCCCAGGTCGCGCTCCGCTTCCTGACCCAGCAGGGCATCATCGTCATCCCCAAGTCAGTCCACAGGGAGCGGATGATCCAGAATCTGGACACGCTGGACTTCGATCTCTCGGATGAAGAAATGGAGGCCGTCCGGGGCCTGGATACCGGCCACAACCTGGAAGGCTGGCCGTCGGACGCATTGAGCTACAATCCCCAAGATTACCGCCGATGAAAGCACTTGTCATAGGCGCCACCGGCGCCGTAGGAAAAGACCTTGTCGAACAGCTGCCTGGTTATGATTCTTTCCACAACTCCGACCATGGAAGAGCCCGTACTTAACCCTCATAACAAGGAAGAGTATCCGCCCATGCATACGGCGGAACATATCCTCAATGCAACGATGGTGCGCCTGTTCGGCTGCCCCAGGTCCAGGAACGCACACATCGAACGAAAGAAATCCAAGTGTGACTATGAGTTGGCGGAGGCTCCTTCGGAGGAGCTGATCGCCCGGATCGAAAAGACCGTCAACGATGTTATCGCCAGGAACCTTCCCGTCACGGTGGAGTTTCTCCCCAAGGAGGAAGCTGCTGGGATCGTGGACCTGAGCAAACTCCCGGAGGGTGTCTCCGACACGCTCCGGATTGTCCGGGTAGGGGACTACGACGCCTGTGCCTGCGCCGGCGCCCATGTGAAGAACACCTCAGAAATCGGTACGTTCAGGATCCTCAGCCACGATTACGAAAACGGACGCTGGCGCGTCAGATGGAAAGTTCAATAGTATGAGAAGAATGCTTTCTGTATTTGCAGGGCTTGTCTGCATTCTGTCCTGCCAGCCTCCATCCGAGTTGCCATACACCCGGATGAGGAATTACTATGTCCGCAACGACGCGGAATTGCCGGTTGAAGGAAAGATCGATGACCGCGCCACGTTCGAGAGCCTTTTCGGGATGGCCACGCTTATGGGAACGGACGGACAGCCGACGCCTGTTGACTGGGATGGCGAGTTCGTCCTTGCCGTGGTGGACCCGGCGACAAACAACCTGACCACACTTGACCCGGAGTCCCTGCGTCAGGAGGGCGAAGAACTCGTCTTCACATACACGGAGACTTTGGGGAACAAACAGTCCTACTGGACGCTTCCTGTCCTGATGATAAAAGTGGACAGGAAGTACGGTACGGGATCGGTCAGATTCATCCGCCATAAGACTGGGGGATCCGGGCGGGCCGTCCCCGGGAATCGGTAAACGAACGGGCTGAATTACTCCCCTCAGTCGTAATTGGGACTATGAAACCGAAGAAGAAACAAAAGAAACTCCACATCAGCGAAGCCGACTTCATGCTGGCCAACCGCCGTGCGGCTCGGCTGGAAGAGATCGAGCAGCACGGAAAGCCCGTTTCCTTCAGGAAGGTCTTGCATAAATCCAGGAAGGTCTATGACCGGAAGAAGATAAGGAAGGAGATCCCTTCCGAGTGACTCCGTCACCGTCAGATACTCCGGCATCAACTACGAGTTCCTATGAAACAGGTATCCGCACGTCTTCTGAGCCAGCAGCTCGCCGCTCCGCAGTTTGGTAATCCTGCGGAGGTTGTGTCGTGGTTCGGGGCGATGCAGGCACAGGACTACAGGGCGATGCGCTGGGCTGTGGCCATGAGAACCAGAAAACCCTCTTACAAGGCCTTCAAAACCGCTTTTGACGATGGCAGGGTTCTCAGAGCGCATCTTCTTCGCGGCACCTGGCAGCTGGTGTCATCTGACGACTACCACTGGCTGCGGGCCCTTTGCCATGACAAGGGGATGGCGGTTCTCGACGGCTGGACCAAATCCCTTGGGTTCACCTATTCCGGAAAGGAGAAAGAACGGATTCTGACGATTATCGAAGACTCGGTCGCCAGCAGGGGAGAGGTGACGGAGGATGTCATCGGGGAGGCCCTTCTCGAGGGAGGAATCCCCAAAGACAGGCTCGTATATAATCACCAGCTCCGGATGGCCGAGCTGGAGGGCCTTGTCTGCAGCGGATCGCTCGGCCCGAGGAACACCTACAGGCTGGTCCGGGAAAGGGTGCCGGTGTCATCCCCTCTCAGCAGAGAGGAGTCCCTTGCCCTTCTTGCCAGGAAGTATTTCCGGAGCCATGGACCGGCGACACTCGAGGACTTTGTGTGGTGGAGCGGACTCAATGCGGGTGAATGTCGGCGGGGAATCGCATCACTCGGTGATGAACTGCGCCCGGAGCGATGGAAAGGGAGGGACTTCTATATCCACAGTGAGACCCGCACGAGAGGCGTCCGCAGCGGCACGGTTCTCCTCCTTCCGGCATACGACGAGTACCTGATCGGCTACAAAAGCAGGGACGTCGTCCTCCATCCGGACAAAGCCCATCACGCGCATAACAATTTCGGCATCTTCAAGTCCGTGGTCGCATGGGACGGCGAGATTGTCGGCAACTGGAAACCCTCATCGGAGGATGGGGGAGTGTCGCTTTTCAAGGATGGCGTCTCCATCCCTGAGGAATCCATAGAAAAAGTAATCAGTACCTATCATGCAGCGCAGAAGTAATAAAAGACAGAATCCCTACAAAGAGGCAAACGAGGCGTTCCTTCAGGTAAAAGCCCAGGAGGAAGGGATCGTTGTCCTGGACAACGGCGTCCTGTACAAAGTGCTGGAAGAAGGTCATGGCACCAAGAAACCTACGCCCCGGAGTATCGTCTATGTCAACTACACTGGCCGTCTCATCGACGGGACCGTCTTCGACACGACGGAAGGGCAGCCGCTTCCGGCGCTGTTCCTGGTCGGAGACCTCATCATGGGCTGGCAGATCGCCCTCACCCGGATGCACGAAGGTGATAAGTGGGAGGTCTATATCCCCGCCAAATGGGGGTATGGAGCCATGAAGATGGACGATATCCCGGCTCACAGCACTCTCATATTCGAACTGGAACTGGTCAAAATCGAAAGATGAAACTATCCAGCCTCAAGGACCTGAAGGTCATCAAAAAGGATCTGGCTCCGGCGGAGCCGGAAAAATCGCCCGTTCAGAAACCCCGTTCCAAGACGGTCATACTCAAGTCGAAGGAAGAGGAGCATGCCCGGAACGAAGGGCTTGTCAAGGGACAGAAAGTCCGGATGATGGACACCAATGACACGGCCACGATCGTGGGCTTTGGGAAGGACTATTACGAGTTGGAACTGGACGGTCTTGTCATCCGCGCCGTCCGGAGCGAGTTCATCCCGATTAACCCGGAGGAGGACCGGAAGCTGCGATCCTCCATCCAGCCCCGGCGATCGAAGGAGGCCGAGGAACCCCTGGCATCGGAAGATCCGCTCGCGGACCTGACCGTGGACCTTCACATCGAACGCATCCCGGGCAGCGACGGGATTCCCGAATGGGCGGCCCTGGAGTACCAGATGAACTACTTCCGGCAGGTCCTCCGGAAGAACCTCAAGCACCGCGGAAAACGCATCATCTTCATCCACGGGGTAGGGGACGGCGTTCTCGCTTCAGCCATCCGCAAGGAACTGGACGAAGTCTTCGCCGTCAGTTGCACCTATACCTTCGGGCCGATGGGTGCAACCCATGTGACGGTTCGCTGAAGTAATTACCCGATCCTTTCCGCAGGTTAGAAACGGCAGTGCGTCGGATCAATCCCCGGGGTCGGCGTATAGCGTACTTCGAAGCCGTCCCGGGTTACCCGGACCACATTGTATCCAGGAGTTCCGTGTCCCAGGGCATTCCCGACCGGACCCGCCGTGACAAAACGGATCCCGTCGATGACGACATCATACTCCTGATGCGTGTGGCCGGCAAAGACCGCGCTCACCCCCTTCTCCTTGAACAGGGAAACATATTGATGCCGCTTCTCCACGGAGAAGTTGAAGTAATCCTCCGGCTCGTCCTCGCGCTCCCGGACGACCGGGCAGTGCAGAAAGACAAATGTGTAGCGGCTGCCACGAGCGGCGTCCAGTTCCTTCACCAGCCAATCCCACTGCTCCGCTTCCGCTTCCTCTACACCATCCTTGATGCAGTTGGTATCGATCCCGATGAAGGTACAGCCCTTGTCCCGGAAAGCGAAGCGGTCATAGCCGCGAAGGGCGATGTAGGCCGCCTGCTTCTCCCGGGTGAACCCCATGTAATCATGATTCCCGGGAACGGTGTAAACCGGCATGCGGAGTTCCGCCAGGCGGGTCCTGAAGACAGAATCCTGAACGGGATCGGCGGGATTGTCCACCAAGTCTCCCGTCACGAATACATAGGCTGGGTCAAGGTCGTTGGCCGCATCGACGGCAGCCTTCATCAAGGAATCCGAGTGCGCGAATCGCGGCGACGTGTCAATGAATCCGATCTGGGTGTCGCTCATCTGGACGAAGGTGAACGGCTCGAAAGCCTGACAGGCAGAAGCAAGCATCAGCGTGATGGCAAGGATAAACTGTTTCATACAGTATCAAAGATACGGATTATTCCGGAAAACACGCAACTGGAAGCAGGCTAAATGGCAGATAACCACCTGCAGACCGTGCCCGCTTTGTCAGCAGTACTCACCGTATTCGCAGCCGATGTTATCGGCATGGATCCGGTCGATAAGATTCCCTTTCCGGTCGAACAACTGGATGGTTCCTGTTCCGCTGCCTCCGTTCCAAAGGCGGTTGTGCCGTTTCTGTCCGTCCGGGGCCTCGTAGTTCACCAGGAGCATGTCTTTCTTCTCGCAGGTGATGTCCGTGACCATCCTCCCGGAGGTGGACGACTGCTCCACGTGCCAGATAATCTGAGTGTCGGTCTCCCGGCAGTCGAACTCCGTCCGCACCCGCGTCCAGAACTTCGAGAAATTGAACTCGAAGGGTTTCCCCTCGTACCAGAAGGCGGAGAGCAGCTGCCGGGGCAGGGCGACGGGACCGACCTTGGGACAGCCTCCGCCGATGTCGAAGACGCTGTCGGTCAACTTCTTCCCCGTTATCTCGCTCGTGAGGTTGTTCGATGACAGCCATACCCAGGGCGACGTGAAGTCCTTGCCCCAGTTCTTATCGGCATACCCGTAGCAGTCTTCCGGGCGGACGACGTACCGTCTGCCGTTCCAGACCACTTCTCCTTCGAAGCGGGACTTCATCCCTTCGGCATGCCAGAACATTTCGAAGGCCTGCATCTTCCGGAAGAGACTGCCGGCGCCGTAGCCGACGTTGAAGGCCGTGACCTTGTCGATGCGGAGATTCCACGACATCTCACCGTCCTGGCACATCCATTCCGGATGAGCGGCGGAACCATCGACCTGGACATGGCCCCGGGTGGCCGTTTCCGTCAGGATGCAGTCTCCGGCCGTGATGGAGAAGGGGACCCCCATGTCGACAGTTATCTCCTTCCAGCCGAAGAACCGATGGAGCTGCGCGGCATCTTCGCCCCAGGCACCGCACTTGACCATCAGGTAGGACGGTTTCCGGGACTTGCCGGGAAACTGGCCGAAGACAGGCTTGTCTCCTCCCAGGGAGGGATTACAGAGGAAAAACTCAATGAAGAAGGGCTTGGGCTCTCCGGTCTCGGCATCATGGGCGGTAAAAGAGTGCCACCACCAGTCGTATCCTTTGCGGGCCTGGCCGCCGAAGAGCTGGCAGGCGTCCCGCGAAATGTCATGCTTGTTGAACATCGTCGTTTTCAGTTTTTGTTCAGGTCAGGCCCCCACGACGGGTCAGGCCAACGGGAGTACAAAGATACGAAAAAAATGAGTCCCCAGCAGTGCTGGGTGAGGGGAAGGGAGTCCCCCGGACATCCCATGCCCATCCCATAAAAAAGAGGCTGGCTCAAAGTGAGTCAGCCTCTGCCTGGGGCAGTCGACACGCGGTAGTAAGATGTACGCCGTAAAATGTGCGCCTGTACGCGGTGCTGAGCCGGACGATACCGGGTGGGAACGGCTCCGTTTCCCTGATCAAGCAATGTGGGTTGGACGTTTTTACCTCCCGTCCGGAGGTGTGTCCGCCCTGCCCGGGGCTACTTTACAAGAGGTCTGTCATCCAGTTTGCCTGCTGGAGCCTGGAGTCCAGTTCGCGGAGGTCCCGGGACTGGTCATCGACCCGCTTTTGCAGCTCGTTCACGTCGATGGTGCGGACGAACTTGATTTCGTTGCGGGAGAACCGGTCACTGCGGACATTCGCTTCATCCAGGATGGCGCGCAGGGTAGAGAGGTGCAGGGAGAGCACGTCCTTCGCCGCGATCATCTCCGTCAGGGTCTTGCCTTCCCAGACCGTTTCCTGGTTGGTCCGGTTGATCCGGACAATCAGGGTTTCCAGTTCCTTCAGGGACTTGTCCAGCTCGGCGAAAAGGTCTTCCGGCTTCTCCGCCGGCGTGTCGCCTTCCTGCACTTTCACGTTGTTCGAGAGTCTTTCCCGGAGCTGGGCGATCCGCTTCTGCAGGTCCGCCCGCTGGTTCAGTGCTTCTGCCAGTTTCATAGCTTGTTTCTCTTCGTTTGACAATGGGGATTTCTTATCCCAGTAATTCCTTGACCACCGTGGAGATGGTGCGTCCGTCGGACTGGCCGGCGAGGGCCTTGTTCGCGGCGCCCATCACCTTGCCCATGTCCTTGAGGGAGCTGGCGCCTACCTGGGTGATGATCTCCCGGACTTTCGCCTTCACTTCCTCCACGGAAAGCTGCTTGGGAAGATACTTCTCCATGGCGGCGGCCTCGGCTAATTCGTTGTCGGCCAGTTCCTGACGACCGGCGGCCGTGTACTGCTCCGCCGATTCTTTGCGCTGCTTGATGAGCTTCTGGATCATCTTGAGGACATCCGCGTCGGTCACTTCCTTGCTGCCGCCCTCGGAGGTTTTGAAAAGGAGGATTTCTCCCTTGACGGCACGGGTGGCGGCGAGGGCTACGTTGTCCTTGGCCTTCATCGCGGCCTTGATATCTTCCTGGATCTGTTGTTCGAGTGTCATGGTCAATGCTGTTTTACGTTTCAATGTGTAAATTTACGGTTTTTCATTATCTTCACAAAGAATTATCCCCGTTCTGTGCCCATGACCGTTCCCGCCGCTAGAGCGCCGATCCACCAGAGGAGTTGCTTGTTTTGTTTTTTCATGCCAGGGCACAAAACATCTCAATGGTATAACCTGTTCATACGATGCTACAAATATAAAGAAAGATGCAAAAGATGTTGCAAGGAAACATTTGATGCATCATCCGCAACAAACGTTTCATCTCTTTCGGTTGCCTGGGACTATCTTTGCGGCACGACCGCATTGCACCTTATAATCAACCAATACACTTATGCATCATTTCAAAACGATTTTCGCTAGCTTTCTTCTGTTTGCAGGCTTCACGGCCTTCGCCCAGCAGATTGAAGTGACCGGCGTCGTGACTTCCGCTGCCGACGGTTACGGAGTCATCGGGGCCGCCGTCATGGAGAAAGGAACGACGAATGGCGTGACGACCGATTTTGACGGGAATTTCACCATCCGCGTCAATGAGGGGGCCATTCTGGTTTTCTCCTCCATCGGCTACACCACCTTGGAACTCCCTGCCACTGAAAATATGTCGGTGGTCATGCAGGAGGACGCCCAGCTTCTGGACGAGGTGGTCGTCACCGGCTACACGGTCCAGCGTAAGGCCGACCTCACCGGCGCCATCTCCACCGTCAACACCGACGATCTCGCCAAGCAGAACGAGAACAACCCCGTCAAGGCGCTGCAGGGCCGCGTTCCGGGCATGAACATCTCGGCGGACGGTTCTCCATCCGGCAGTGCTACGGTCCGCATCCGCGGTATCGGTACCCTGAACGACAACGATCCGCTCTACATCATCGACGGCGTCCCGACCAAGGCCGGCATGCATGAACTCAACGGAAACGACATCGAGTCCATCCAGGTCCTGAAAGACGCCGCCTCGGCCTCCATCTACGGAAGCCGTGCGGCCAACGGTGTCATCATCATTACGACCAAAGGCGGCAAGGAGGGGAAAGTGAAAGTCGATTTCGACGCCAGCGTGGCCGCCCAGACCTACGTGAACCGGATGCAGGTGCTCAATGCCAAGGAATTCGGCCAGGTGATGTGGCAGGGCTATGTGAACGATGGCCTGAACCCCAACATGAATGCCCTCGGGTACATCTATGATTGGGGCTATGACGCCAATGGCATCCCCGCCCTGAACGGGATCCGCATGAACAAGTACCTGGACGCGGCCGGCACCACACCCGCCAGCGACACCGACTGGTTCCGCGAGACCACCCGGACCGGCATTATCCAGCAGTACAACCTTTCGCTCAGCAACGGCACGGAGCGCGGCAATTCGTTCTTCTCCCTGGGCTATTACAAGAATGACGGTATCATCAAGCATTCGGACTTCTCCCGTCTTTCCGCCCGTATCAACACGGATTACAAGCTCCTCAAGATTGGGGACAAGAACATCCTCACCATCGGCGAGCACTTCACTCTGAACCGCACCAGCGAGGTGCAGGCACCCGGCGGATTCCTGGAGAATGTGCTCCAGTTCAACCCGTCCATTCCCGTCTATACCACCGAGGGTGAATTCGCCGGTCCCGTTGGCGGCTATGCCGACCGCGAGAACCCGCTCGCCCGCCTGACCCGCAATGCGGACAACCGCTATTACTACTGGAGAATGTTCGGTGACGCCTATCTGAACATCAACCCGATGAAGGGCCTGAATCTCAAGACGACCTTCGGCCTGGACTATTCCCAGAAGGAGCAGCGCATCTTCACATATCCGGTGACAGAAGGTACGGTGGCCAATGCGACCAACGCCGTGGAGGCCAAGCAGGAGCACTGGCTCAAGTGGATGTGGAACGCGATCGCGACCTACAACTTTGAAGCGGGCAACCATCGCGGAGATGTGCTCCTGGGTACGGAAATCAACCGGGAGGACGACACCTGGTTCAGCGGGAAGGCGTATGATTTCGCCGTCCTGAATCCGGATTACATGTGGCCCAGCGCCGCCGTGGGCGAGGCTGAGGCGTATGGCGGCGGCGGTGGCTACACCCTGGTCTCCTATTTCGGAAAGGTGAACTACAACTATGCCGACCGGTATCTGGCCAGCGTCACCCTCCGTTACGACGGTTCCAGCCGGTTCGGCCGCAACAACCGTTTCGGTATGTTCCCGTCCGTGAGCCTGGGCTGGAGACTGGACAAGGAGAAGTTCCTGGAGGATGCCATGTGGCTGGAGAACCTGAAAATCAGGGCCAGCTGGGGACAGACCGGTAACCAGGAGATTTCCAACATCGCTCGCTACACCATCTATGAGAGCAATTACGGTGAGGCCGGTTTCGGTGGGCAGAGCTACGGAACGAGCTACGACATCGCCGGTACCAACGGCGGCCAGACGCTCGCCAGCGGCTTCAAGCGAAACCAGCTCGGAAATGACGACTTGAAATGGGAAACCACGACCCAGACCAATCTGGGCCTGGATTTCGCCCTGTTCAAGAGTGCCCTCTACGGTTCCTTTGAGGCCTACTACAAGAAGACCACGGACATCCTGGTGTACATGCCTGGCATCGGTGTGATGGGCGAGGGCTCCTCCCAGTGGATCAACGCCGGCGAAATGCAGAACAGGGGTCTGGAATTCAACTTCGGATACCGCGGGGAAGCCGGCGACTTCCAGTATGACTTCTCCGGAAACATCAGCACCTATGACAACAGGGTGACCAAACTTCCCGATACGATCGCGGCCAACGGTACCTTCGGCGGAAATGGCGTCGAAAGCGTCGTGGGCCATCCCATGGGCGCCCAGGTAGGCTATGTCTATGACGGGATCTTCAAGAGCCAGGATGAGATTGACAACCACGCCACGCAGGGCGGCGCCGGACTGGGCCGCATCCGCTGGAAGGATCTCAACGGGGACGGGGTCATCAACGAAAAGGACCAGAAGTGGATCTACTCTCCGGTTCCGGATTTCACCTGGGGCCTGAATATCTACCTGCAGTACAAGAACGTGGATCTCACAATGTTCTGGCAGGGCGTCCAGGGAGTGGACGTGATCAGCGACCTCAAGCGGGAAACCGACCTGTGGAGCGGTCTGAACATCTCCAACCTGAACAAGGGACGCCGCATGCTGGACGCCTGGAGCCCGGTGAACATGGATTCCAACATTCCTGCCGTGAGCATCATGGACAACAACAATGAGAAGCGCGTGTCCAGCTATTTCGTGGAGAACGGCTCCTTTGCCAAGCTCCGTACCATCCAGCTCGGCTACAACGTCCCCAAGAGTCTGTGCGAGAAACTGCACCTGGCCCGTCTGAGAGCCTATGTGTCCGCGCAGAACCTGCTGACCATCAAGAGCTGCGGCTTCACGGGCGTGGATCCCGAGAATGCCAACTTCGGTTATCCGATCCCGGTGAATGCCACCCTCGGTGTGAACGTATCCTTCTAAACCATGACAATCATGAAAAAGCTTATTTCCCTTCTCTATATGATCCCGGTCCTCGGCGTCCTCACCGCCTGCAGCGACCTGCTGGGAGAACAGGTTCCGCAGGGTACGCTCAGCGACGAGCAGGTGAAGGATCCCGCCAACGCGGAGGCCATGGTGGTGTCGGCCTATGCCATCTTCACTACGGCCGAAGACATCAACTCTTCCTTCTCCATGTGGAATTTCGACGTGCGCTCCGATGACGCTTACAAGGGCGGCAACGGTACTTCCGACGGTGACGTGTTCCACCAGCTGGAAATCCAGCAGGGTGTCCTCACGACCAACTGGAACCTCAATGATATCTGGGTGCGCCTGTACAACAGCCTGTCCCGTGTCAACAGCGCCATCGCCCTCCTGAACGAGTGCGACGAGAGCTATGCCATGAAGGAGCAGCGCCTCGCCGAGATGAAGTTTCTCCGGGCATACGGCCACTTCCTCCTGAAGCGCCTGTTCAAGAACATCCCGTTCGTGAACCGGCACGACCTGACCTATGCCGAGTACAATGAACTCTCCAATACCGCCTATTCCAATGACGAGGGATGGCAGGTCATCATCGACGACCTGATGGAAGCCTACAACACGCTTCCTGCGGTCCAGGCCGACAAGGGCCGTCCCACCAAGGCCGCTGCCGCCGCCTTCCTCGCCAAGGTCTATCTGTACAAGGCCTACCGCCAGGACGATCCGAAGAGCAACCAGGTCAGTTCCGTCAATGACGGGGACCTCCGCAAAGTCATCGAGTTCACCGAACCCGCCCTCTATGCCGGCTATGGCCTGGAGGCGGACATCCACAACAACTTCCGTCCGGAGGAGATGTA
Source organism: Bacteroidales bacterium UBA3289 (assembly GCA_002361625.1). Classification (GTDB taxonomy): domain Bacteria; phylum Bacteroidota; class Bacteroidia; order Bacteroidales; family UBA932; genus Cryptobacteroides. The sequence goes on from DETL01000034.1 coordinate 90,576, forward strand.
CGAGAACGGCAAGGAAAGCCTCTGGGCCATCCAGTATTCCCGTAACGACGGATCTACCTACGGCAACCTGAACTGGAGCTACGGCCTGATCGGCCCCAGCATCGACAACGTGACCGACGGAGCCTGCGACTTCTACAAGCCCAGCCAGAACCTGGTGAACGCCTTCCGCACCGGTGCCGACGGCCTGCCCCTCCCGGACAGTTTCAACGAGAAGGATTATGACAAGGGGGTGGACAATGCCGACCCGCGCCTGTTCCTGACCGTAGGCATGCCCGGCCTTCCTTACCTGTTCAACAAGAACTTCATCCAGGACGAGAGCAAGCAGTGGAGCCGTGGAAACGGACTGTACGGCTACTATATCAGCCTGAAACAGAACGTGGATCCCGCCCTGGTGGGTGAATACCTCATCAAGGGTTCCTATTGGGCATCCCCGATGAACCGCATCGTCTTCCGTTATGCCGATGTCCTGCTGGAGCGGGCCGAAGCTTATGCCCAGCTGGGTGACAGCGGAAAGGCCATCGACCTGGTGAACCAGATCCGTGCCCGCGCCGCTTCTTCCACGCAGATGTTTGCAGACTATCCCACCCGCTACGGTGTCAAGATCTACATAACCCAGTACAAGGGCAGCTACGACAAGGCTGCTGCGCTGAAGATCGTCAAGATGGAACGTCGCCTGGAGATGGGCATGGAGTGCGAGCGTTTCTTCGACCTGGTACGATGGGGCGAAGCCGCCCAGGTGCTGAACAAGTACTACGCCGAGGAGATTGACAACTGCTCCATCTACCGCGAGGCCCGTTTCACGGCCGACAAGGATGAGTATCTGCCCATTCCCGCCTCTCAGATCGCCGCTTCCAACGGCCATTACACGCAGAACATCGGTAACTGGTGATAATCAATAGAGTATGAAAACAAAACTTTTCTATATCGCGGCCGCCCTGCTGGGCCTCGTGGCCTGCTCCAAGACGACGGTTAGCGACCTGGACCTCAGCGGTGACTGTTTGGTCAGCGCCCTTTCCCTGGACGGATACGAGGGGAACATAGACCTTCCGAGCCACAGCATCGTGGTACGGCTCCCGGAAGTGTACGCAACCTCCGGAATGGAAATCACGGCCCTGACCCTGTCGGACGGAGCCTCCTGCAATGTCCGGGTAGGGGAGAAACTGAACATGGATGCGCCCAAAGGACTGCATGTAACCAACGGGGATGCCGTTATCGACTGGACCCTGTCCGTCTTGCATGACGAGGCCCGCATCAGCCACTTCGTCATCAATGACATCTACACCGGCACGATCGACCAGGATGCCAAGACTATCACGGTCTATATCCCCGGATCGGAAAACATCCATGCCCTGGTGCCGACCATCACCTACAGCGTGAATGCGACCGTGACGCCGGCCTCCGGTGTGGCGCAGGACTTCTCCGAGCCGGTTACCTACACGGTGACGAACAATTCCGCCAGGAGCGTCTATACCGTTACGGTGATTGCCATTGACAAGCCCAAGGCCCTGTTCGTGGGCGCGGCGCAGGTGATGAACGACCTGGATGCTGAGGCCAAGGCGGCCTGTGACTGGATGATCGCCCATGTGCCCGGGACCATGTACGCCTCCTTCTCCGACCTCCAGGCCGGAACCCTGGATCTATCTGAGTGCGCCCTCCTCTGGTGGCATTTCCACATGGACGGCGGCGTGGACGGCCACGATGCCTTCGTGGCCAAGGCACCGGAGGCCCTGGCTGCCAGGAATCAGCTGCGTGCCTTCTACGAGGCCGGCGGCGCCCTGCTCCTTACGCGCTATGCCACGAACCTGCCTTCCTTCATCGGTGTTACCGGTGATGACGAGTGGACCACGCCGAACAACTGCTGGGGCCAGAACGAAGACAGCGCCGAGCTTTGCGGCGGTCCCTGGACCTTCCGGATCTTCGACGGCCAGAACGACCATCCGCTCTACCAGGGTCTGGTCCAGGGCGACAATGCCAACGAGGTTTATTGCACCGATGCCGGCTATCACATCACCAACTCCACGGCACAGTACCACATCGGTACCGACTGGGGCGGCTATGACAACCACGGTGCCTGGGAAGCGCGCACGGGCGGACGGATCCTCGGCGTGGGCGGCGACGGAGCCGTCGTGGCCTGGGAGTACCTCCCGAAGGACGGCAAGGGCGGCGTGATCTGCATCGGCTCCGGCTGCTACGACTGGTATTCCTATACCTATGAGGCCGGTTACGAGGAGAAATTCCACCGCAACATCGCCATCATGACCGAGAATGCAATCAACTACCTTACGAAATAGCAGTATGAAAAGAACAGCATACATCACCGCCATCCTCCTCATGGGAACCCTGACGATGGCTTGCAGCAAGGAAGAATATGGCGACGCTCCTCGCGACTGGGACGCCTCTTCCACCTATTTCGCCAGCGCTGACGACAAAGGATTCAATACGTACTATACCCCCGCCATCGGCCGGGTGGGGGACACGATGCCTTTCTGGGATGCGAAAGCGGGCGAGTACAAAGTCCTCTACCTGCAGGAGTTCGAGAACAACGGCACCTACAATTTCCATCCGATCTGGGGCGTTTCCACGAAGGACGGTGCCAGCTATACCTCGCTGGGTGAAGTCCTTCCCACCGGCGCTTCCACGTTGGAACAGGATGCCGCTATCGGAACCGGCTGCTGCGTGTACAATGAGGCAGACGGTCTGTACTACATCTACTACACCGGCCACAACGGCAACTGCACCAACCGCGAGGTGGTGTTGAGGGCTACCTCCCCGGATTTCAAGACCTGGACCAAGGACCTGCTCTGGGCCCTGAAGGGGGATGACTTCGGCTACTCGAGCAACGACTTCCGCGATCCGCAGGTGTTCAAGGCCGACGACGGCCTGTGGCACATGGTCATTTCCAGCAACCTGAAATTCGCCGACTTCAAGTCCTCCGACCTCAGGACCTGGGAGCATGTGGGCTCCTTCAACATGGTTTGGGACCGCATGTGTGAATGCCCGGACATCTTCAAGATGGGGGACTGGTGGTACTTCGTGTACAGCGAGGGCTACCGGGCGAGCTGGAGCCGCAAGGTCAAGTACATGATGGCCCGCAGTTTCGAGGGCCTGAAGGAATGCTTCGGCGACCCGGGTGCCCATTGGCCGCAGGACGGTCATGAGGGGGTGCTAGACAGCCGCGCCTTCTATGCGGGCAAGACCGCTTCCGACGGGACCGACCGCTATATCTGGGGCTGGAGCCCCTATCGCACCGGTGCGACCATCCACGACAAGAATGTCAACGTGGGCGCTTCCGGCGAGCCCAACTGGTCCGGTTCCATGGTGTGCCACAAGCTCATCCAGCATGCCGACGGCACCCTGACGCTCGGCCAGGTGCCGGCCATGGCCGGCAAGTACAGCCGCCCGCTCAACGTCAAGGTCGTGGAGAGCGGTTCCGATTATACCCTGTACAACCGCTTGGAGAACAGCAATCACATCTCCTTCACGGTGACGGCTTCCGCGTGGGACCGCTGGGGCGTTTCCTTTGTCCGCGGGACGGACTCCAAGAAGTACTATACCCTGGTAGTGAATGCGGAGAACGAGAACATCCGCAAGGTCAATTTCGAGCAGGAAGGGGAGGAAGGCAAGGGCTTCATTGAAGGGGCCGACGGCTACGCTTTCGTCCGCCCGGCTGACAACATCTATCACGTGGACATCTTTACGGACAATTCCGTCGTGGTGATGTACATCAATGATGTGTGCGCGTTCACCTGCCGGATCTATGGAATCCGCCGGAACTGCTGGAGCATCAACGGCTACGGCAACTCCATCCAGGTCAGCGATGTCCGCGTCTCCACCTATTGATTTTCCGGTGAAAAAGCGTATCTTTGAGAAAAGACACTGACAATGAGATACATCCTTTTCATAGCGAGCTTCCTGCTTACCCTGGGTGCCGGTGCGCAGAATCTCACCATCCGTCATCTGAGCGATACCCATACGATGATCCGGGTAAGCGGGAAAGACCGCTACGTGCTGCTGCCGGTACAGGAAACGGCGCAGGAAGCGCGCGTGAAAGTGCTTTCGAACGGCACGGAAGTCCTTGCTGCCAATGTTTCCCTGGCCATCGACAAGACGGATTACCTGGTTCCGCTGGACCTGGGCGCCTGGAGTGGCAGCAGCATCCTGCTGGACGTCCGGATGACCCAGGGACGCGGCGTGCGCCGGGATCCTTCCGACGACGTGTGCTGGAGCGACATGACCACTGCGCCCGTATTCGATCGGACCAATACGGAGAAGGTCTATCGGCCCACCTACCATTTCACGCCGGAATACGGTTGGATGAACGACCCCAACGGCATGGTGTACAAGGACGGGGAATGGCATCTGTTCTTCCAGTACAATCCCTACGGCAGTTTCTGGGGCAACATGACCTGGGGACATGCCGTGACGCGCGACCTCGTCCACTGGGAGCAGCTGGACAATGCCATCCTTCCGGATGCGCTCGGTGACATCTTCAGCGGCAGCGCCGTCGTGGACAAGGAGAACACGGCCGGTTTCGGCCGGGATGCCATCGTGGCCATGTACACCTCCGCCGGAGACAATCAGACGCAGAGCCTGGCCTACAGCAACGACGGAGGCCGCACCTTCACCAAATTCCCCGGCAATCCGGTGATCGTGGCCGAGGATACGCCCGATTTCCGCGATCCAAAGGTGTTCTGGGACGACCAGACCCGCCAATGGAAGGTGGTCCTCGCCGCCGGTCAGGAGGTGCAGTTCTACAGCTCCGACAACCTGAAGGACTGGAAATACGAAAGCAGCTTCGGCCTCGCCTACGGCAACCACAACGGTGTCTGGGAGTGCCCCGACCTGATCCGTCTTCCTTTCGAGGGCAAGGACAAGTGGGTGCTGCTCCTGAACATCAATCCGGGCGGTCCCTTCGGCGGCAGCGCCACGCAGTATTTCGTGGGCAGTTTCGACGGGAAGACCTTCAAGTGCGACGACCTTCCCACCGTCACCCGCTGGATGGACTACGGCAAGGACCATTATGCTACGGTTACCTGGAGCAACGCGCCGCAGGGCCGCACGGTCGCCCTGGCCTGGATGAGCAACTGGCAGTATGCCAATTCCGTCCCGACGCAGCAGTTCCGCAGCGCCAACTCCGTTCCCCGCGACCTGTCCCTGATCCGGAAGGGGAAGGAGGTGATCCTGAAGAGCACGCCCTCTCCGGAGGTGGAAGCCCTCCGCGGCCGGCCCGTCCAATACACGCTGGCCACCGCGCCCGTGGAACTATTCGAGAGCCCTCAGCGTGCGTACGAGCTGGTGGTCCGATTCACCCTTCCCAAGAAGGAAGGCGCCACCTTCGTGCTCTCCAACGAGACCGGTGAGCAGGTGGTCTTCACCTACGAGCCGGAGACCCAGACCTTCTCGATGGACCGCCGGGGAAGCGGCCATGTCAAGTTCAGCAAGTCCTTCGCAGCGGTCACCACGGCGCCTGCCCAGGTGGGCGGCAAGATGGAACTCCGCCTGCTGGTGGACAGCGCCAGCATCGAGGCCTTCGGCGAGGACTTCTGCATGACGAACCTCGTATTCCCTTCCTCTCCTTATAACACCTTGAAACTCTACGGCAACCTGAAAGCTGACGTAACCCTTTATCCGATCGCCAAATGAACAAAAAGATACAACTCATCCCGGTGATGCTCTGCTTCTTCGCCATGGGGTTCGTGGACCTCGTGGGCATCGCCTCCAACTATGTCCAGTCCGACCTGGGCTTGAGCGACTCGGCCGCCAACATCTTTCCTTCCCTGGTCTTTTTCTGGTTCCTGATCTTCTCCGTCCCGACAGGGATGCTGATGAACCGGATCGGCCGGAAGAATACGGTCCTGCTGAGCCTCGTGGTGACGGTCGTCTCCCTGCTCCTTCCCATCTTCGGTGAAAGCTATGGGCTCATGCTTGTCTCCTTCTCGCTGCTGGGCATCGGCAACGCGCTCATGCAGACCTCTTTGAACCCGCTCATTACCAACATCATCAAGGGTGACCGGCTGGCCAGCACCATGACTTTCGGACAGTTCGTGAAAGCCATCGCCTCCTTCATGGCCCCGTATATCGCCATGTGGGGCGCTACGGCGGCCATGCCTACCTTCGGCCTTGGCTGGCGGATCCTCTTCCCGGTGTATATGTCCATCGGCATCCTGGCTTCGCTCCTGCTCCTCCTTTCCCCGATCGAGCGCGAGGCGGCTCCGGACAAGGCTTCTTCCTTCGCTGAGTGCTTCAAGCTTCTGGGAAAGCCCGTCGTGCTCCTGTCCTTCCTGGGTATCATGTGCCATGTGGGCATTGACGTGGGCACGAACACCACGGCTCCGAAGCTCCTGATGGAGCGCGTGGGCATGACGCTCACCGAAGCCGGTTTCGCCACCAGCCTGTACTTTATCTTCCGTACGGTGGGCTGCCTGTCCGGCTCGTTTATCCTGGCAAAGTTCAGCCACAGGAAGTTCTTCCTGGTCAGCGTGTTGATGATGGCTCTTGCCATGGTCGGCATGTTCTTTGGGGCGACCAAGACCATCCTGTATGTTGCGATCGCCCTGGTGGGCTTCGGAAACTCCAACATCTTCTCCATCGTGTTCTCCCAGGCGCTCCTGGCCGTTCCGGAGAAACAGAACGAGGTGTCGGGATTGATGATCATGGGCCTGTTCGGCGGTACGGTGTTCCCGCTCCTGATGGGATTCGCTTCTGATGCGGTGGGCCAGGCCGGTGCCGTTGCGGTGATGGCCGTGGGCGTCGCCTATTTGCTCTATTATATGACTAAAATGCGCAAGTAATTATGGGAAAGTACGTTATTGGTATCGGTGAAGCACTTTGGGACATGCTTCCTGAAGGAAAGAAACTGGGCGGTGCTCCCGCTAACTTCGCTTATCACGCCCGCCAGTTCGGTCTGGAAGGTATCGCCGTCAGCGCCATCGGCCATGATGCGCTGGGCGAAGAGATTGTCGAGGCCTTCGAAGAACACCAGCTCCCTTATCATCTGGCCCGGGTGGAGTTTCCGACCGGAACCGTCCAGGTGACGTTGGATGCGCAGGGCGTACCGCAGTACGAGATCAAGACCGATGTTGCCTGGGACAATATACCCTTCGACGACGAGCTGGCCTTTTTGGCCGCAGATTGCAAGGCAGTGTGCTTCGGCTCCCTCGCGCAGCGGAGCGAAATCTCCCGGAATACCATCGGCGCCTTCCTGGATGCCGTTCCGGCGGACTGCCTGAAGGTCTTCGACATCAACCTCCGTCAGAGTTTCTATACCAAGGAAGTGCTGGAGGCGTCCTTCCGCCGCTGTGACATCCTGAAGATCAATGACGAGGAACTGGTGGTGATTTCCCGCCTGTACGATATCCCGGGACTCAGCCTGGAGGAGAAATGCTGGCATATCTTTGACAAATACGGCCTGCGGATGCTCATCCTGACCTGCGGCACCAACGGAAGTTATGTCTTCCACGCAGGCGGCATGTCCTATCAGGTGACCCCGAAGGTGGAGGTGGCCGATACCGTCGGTGCCGGCGACTCCTTCACCGGGTCCTTCATCGGCTCCATCCTGCAGGGAAAGTCGGTGGCGGTTGCCCACGAAACGGCTGTGAAGGTGTCTGCGTACGTTTGTACCCAGAAGGGTGCCATGCCCGTGGTCCCTGATGAACTTAAAGCTCTTTAGATTGAGAATCAAACATTTACTTTTTCTATGCACTTTCCTTCTTCTCTTCGGTTGTACTGGAGGGAAGAAGGATTATGTTATCGGTGTCTCCCAATGCAGCGATGACATCTGGCGGTCCAAACTGAACGAGGAACTGTCCCTGGCTGCCCATTCCTACGGCGTCCAACTTCGATTGTCATCGGCCGACGACGATAGCGAGCGCCAGATGGCGCAGATCCGTCAGCTGGTGGCAGGCGGGGTGGACTTGTTGATCGTCTCACCCAATCAGAGCCACACGATCACGCCGGCCATCGAGGAAGCCTTCGATGCCGGCGTTCCGGTCATCCTATTCGACCGGAAGATCGATTCGGACAAATACACGGCCTTCATCGGGGCAGACAATGTGCTCATCGGTCGGATCCTGGGAGACTATCTGGCCGGCATCCTGAATGGAAAGGGACGCGTGGTGGAGATCCAGGGGCTCAAGGAATCTTCGCCTGCGGCCGAACGCCACCGGGGCTTCATGGAGGCCCTGGCGGCCCATCCCGGCATGGAACTGGTCGCTTCCGACTACGGTGACTGGCTGCAGGAAGGCGGCACCCGCGTGATGAAGCACTGGATGGAGGAAGGTGTTTCCTTCGATGCCGTCTTCGGCCAGAATGACCGGATGGCCAGGGGTGCTTGGGAGGCCCTGGGTAAACCGGAGGGCCTGCCTCTGCTGGGCGTGGATGCGCTTCCGGAGGGAGGGCTGCAGGACGTGCTGGACGGCGTCCTGACGGCATCCTATATTTATCCCACCCGGGGTGACCTGGTCATGAAACTGGCGATGGACATCCTGTCTGGAAACGGTTTTTCCCGGGAGACAAAGCTGGAGTCCGCCCTCGTGGACAGTCACAATGCGGCGATGGTCCTCATGCAGGAACATGAAATCGCCGATCAGCGCGAGATGGTGGAGAAGGTGAGCGCCCAACTGGACAGTTCCCTGTCCGAGTACAATACGCAGCGGCTGGTCTTGTACCTGCTCATAGGCCTGACGGCCCTGCTGATCCTGCTGTTCGTCGGTGCTTTCTTCGTATACAACCGGATGCGCCGGTTCACGGTGGAACTGGAACGCCGGAACGAGGAATTGCACCATCTGTCCAGGAAACTGGAGGAAACCACGGATGCGAAACTGGAGTTTTTCACTTCCGTGAGCCATGAGTTCCGTACTCCCTTGTCCTTGATCGCCGGACCTTTGGAGCATATCCTGGACTCCTCCGCCTTGAATCCGGAGGACCGGGCGTCGCTGGGCATCGCCCGGGAGAACGTGGACATCCTGCTCCGCCTGGTCAACAGCATCCTGGATTTCCGCAAGATCGAGAACGGGAAAATGCCCCTGCGGGTGTCCCGATTCGACTTGCCGGTGGCCGTTCAACAGTGGATGCTTGGATTCAAGGGCCGCGACCTGCGCTATGAGGGACCGGAATCGCTGATGGTGGAGGCCGACATGCACCTGACGGAGCGGGTGCTGTTCAACCTCCTTAGCAATGCGTTCAAGCATACTGCGGCCAAGGACAGCATCGTGGTCAGCCTTGCTTCCGACGGGAATAGGGCTCGTCTTTCGGTAACGGACACTGGCGAGGGCATCCCGGCCGACAAACTGGGGCTGGTTTTTGACCGGTTCTACCAGGTGGGCGACCGTTCTTCCGGAACGGGCATCGGCCTGGCCCTGGTGAAAAGCATTGTCCAGTTACACGGAGGAACCGTCGGCGTGGAAAGCCGGGTGGGTGCGGAAACCACTTTTACCGTGACTTTGCCCTTGGAGCAACCTGGCGTGGAGATTGTCGAGGCCGAGGATGCTGGCAAATACCGGGAGCAATTCAGCGTCGTCCACTCCTACAGTGGTTTCTCCCGCCGGGAGACCGAGCATCTGGAACTGATGACCGATACTGAGGAACAGCGTCCCACCGTGCTGGTCGTGGATGACAACGAGAGCCTCAGGACCTTCATCGCGTCATTGCTGAAAGATGAATACCGGCTCCTTCTTGCTGCCGATGGAAAAGAGGCGCTGGAAGTGGCCGGGCGTCAACTCCCCGACCTGGTCATCAGTGACGTGATGATGCCCGTCATGGACGGGCTGGCCTTCTGTCAGGCCCTGAAGGCACAGCTCGCGACGAGCCATATCCCCGTCATTCTGCTGACGGCGAAGAACATGGAGGACCAGCGTGCGGAAGGGTACGCTTCCGGGGCGGACGCCTACATCAGCAAGCCTTTCAGTGAGAAGGTATTGCTCTCCCGGATCGGAAATCTCCTGAAGAGCCGTCTGCAACTCAAGCAGTACTATCTGGAAAACGGCTCCATTGACGCACCGGCGCGGGAAAACGACTTTCTCTCCCGCTTCCGTTCCTATGCGAAGAACCACTTGTCGGATCCGGACCTGAACGTGGAACAGCTTGCTTCCGAGGTCGGTCTTTCCAGGGTTCAGCTCTACCGGAAGGTGAAAGCGTTAACAGGCTATTCTCCCGTGGAAGTCATCCGGATCATGCGGCTCAAGGAAGCGGAAAAGCGTCTGAAAAATACGGACAAGACCATTGCGGAAATCGCCTACGAGGTGGGCTTCAGCTCTCCTTCTTATTTTTCCAAGTGTTATCGTGAACTCTTCGGCATCCTGCCGGGGACTTCCCGCTAGATGGTCTCGGCGAGGGTAGGGAAGGCTTCTCTCAGGACAGCCGGTCGGTTTTCCTGCGTAGAGGCGATGAACCGTCCGTCGCGGGTGAGGGCAAAGACGCGGTCGGCCACCTGCACGGCTTCGTGGATGTCGTGGCTGGAGAACAGCACGGCCATTCCGGTCTTGCGGGCGATGTCCCGCAGTGCCTGCAGGACGCTGATGCGGTTTTCCACGTCCAGGAACGCCGTAGGCTCGTCCAGCAGCAGCACTTCCGCCTGCCTGGTGAGGCCGACGGCGAGGCACGCCTTCTGGAACTCCCCGTCGCTGAGCGTCGCGATGTCGCGCTCCTTCAACTCCTTGATCCCTAGCAGTTCCAACGCTGCATCCAGCCTCCCGGCCGCATCGGCCGAAATCCTTCCCCGCCAGTCGCTCTCCGCGTAGCACCCCGTCCGGATGAACCCTTCCACCGTGAAACCCTTGACCTTGGGAATATTGGTGGGAATTAGAATGACGGTGCCAGAAGTGGGTAGGGGGTCTGAAAACCTCCGGTCGCAAAGCGACCTCCGTCCCTCCCATAAATGGGCCCCTCCCTCTAATGTGCCGAGGGTGGCACAGTTTTCAGACCCCCTACCCACTTCTGTTAATGCCTTCAAAAGCGTGGTCTTCCCGGAACCGTTCGGCCCGGCGAGGAGGATGACCTCGCCCGGGGCGATCTCGAAAGAGATGTCCCGGACCAGGATACGGTCGCCGTACCCGATGGAGAGGTTATGGACCTGGATGGCCGTATTTTTTATTCTGTTGACTGTCAATCTTTTACTTGAAGTGCTTTATGCTTTTTGACATAAGGCGGTTTGTGTAAACCGCTGATTATTATCGGGTTGGGGGTCACGCTTTTTGCCGTAACATGAGGACGAGGATCAGGGGAATGCCGATGAGGGCGAGGGTGGAGCCGACGGGGAGGGGGACCCGCCAGAGGTTGGCGAGGATGTCGGCGGCGAGGGCGAGGACGGCGCCGGTGGCGAGGGAGCAGGGGAGGACCTGCCGATGGGCCGACGAACCCGTGATCCGCCGGGCGATGTGCGGGGCGACGATGCCCACGAATCCCAGCGGTCCGCAGAAGGCCGTCACCGTGCCTGTCATCAGGCAGCAGGACAGCATGGACAGGACCAGGATCCGCCGGGTCGATGCCCCCGATAGCGTTGCATACTCATCCCCGAACAGAATGAGATCCAGGCCCTTGCCATTGACCGTCGCGAGCCCGAGGCCGATGGCCAGCGCCGCCGCCATGAGGATGATTTCCAGATACCGGCTGCCGGAAAAACTGCCCGCCATCCAGCTGTAGAACAGCTTCAGGCTTTCCTCCCCGGCCGTATATTGCAGCACCGAGCTCAGCGCGCTGAAGATGAATCCCAGCATCACGCCGAACACCAGCAGCGTCGTCGAGGACCGGAACCGGGCAGATACGGCCACCACCAGGAAAGCCGCGACGAACGCTCCCAGGAAGGCCGCTACCGCCACGCTGAATCCCGTGAACCAGGCCGATGCCGTCCCGATCGCCATCGTCGCAATGGCCGCCCCGAGCCCCGCTCCGCCGCTCACGCCCATGATGTGCGGATCGGCCAGCGGATTCCGGAACACCGCCTGCATCTGCGCCCCGCTTGCCGCCAGGGCGCCCCCGGCAATCACCGCCGTCAGCACCCTCGGCACCCTCAACTTCCACAGCACCGCCCCCGTTGCCACGGATAGACCCCCGCCCCCGACAAACAGGTCAAGGACGAGGGCGAAAATCAGTATGATGGCAGGTAAGGCTTTTTGCATTGCGGGTAGGTACAAAGCCGCTCATCAGAGCGGCCGGCGGAGGCCGTGTCCGTTAGGACTTATAGGCCGGGAGCCGCGGGGGATAATAGGGGGCAGAGCCCCCTCAACAAAGGAGGGGTCGACGGAGTCGACGGTTTTCAGAATACTACCTTTCCGGAACTTAAAAGGTTATTCTTCCGGGAGGAACATCGGATCCCAGGCCGGGAGCATGACGGGCTTCTGGTCGAAGTACTTCATGATGGAGGCCGGGACGTATTTCTTATCGACCACGAGGCGGAACATGTACTCGTTGAACCACTCGTCGGTCATGATGATGTTGCCCTGGTAGCCGGAGGTAGCGCCCCAGCTGTTCTCCACCATCCATTTGACCGGCTTCCCGTCCTTCAGATCGACGGCGATCAGCGTCATCGCATGCGTGGAGCCGCTGGCATGGGTGTAGATGCGCTCCTGCTTGTTCATCCCGAAGGTGACGCCCATCAGGGATTCGTAGTCGTAGTTGTTCAGGTCGGCGAAGCCTTCCTTCCGCAGGAGGAACTTGTTCACGTCGCAGGAGAAGTAAAGGGCGGTGTTGTCCTTGATGGAGGCGATGGCCATCTGCTTGATCTCATCGACCGGGAGGTTCAGATAGACCCAGTTCTCGCCGTCATAGACATGGCGGTCGTAGTCGATCTCATAGACCTTGTAGTACTCGCGGCAAGGGTCGTTCATGACCATGATGTAGTTCTTCTCGAGGTCCTCACCGATGTACTTGTCATAGAAGGACTTCGGGGTGTATTTCTCCGTGGAGACCACGTTGCCCTTGGCATCGGTCCGGGTCCAGGTGAACTCCTTCGGCGGGAGACCCAGGCACAGGACGAGGATCCGGTAAACCTCCTTGAGCTGCTCCACCTTCATCGCCTGGAGCTTCGCATCCAGGTCGGCGGATGCTTTCTCCCGCTTCTTGCCCTTGAGCTGGTCCAGCCCGGCGGCCTTCGCGGCCTGGCGCAGGCGCAGACCGTCCTCGCGGAGCTTGAGGGTAAGCTGGGCGCGCATCTGGGAGGTATTGTTGGCGTTCATGCTCTCCGGGAACACCTCGGAGGGGACCACGCCGTATTTCATGATGAGGTTGGAGACGCCGGTAAACTGTCCGCCGTCACCGATGGGGTTCGAGAAGAGCCAGTCCACTTTCCGGTCGTCGTCCGGGAGATCCTTCGTGTCGATGATGCCCTGCAGGAACAGGTTCGCCTTCTCCAGCTGGTCGTAGAAGAAGACATAGTTCTGGGAGAGGACCACCGTGCCCATGTCGAACTTGTCGATCATCTTGGCACGCAGCACGTTCAGGCCCGTGAACAGCCAGCAACGGCCGGAGGAGAGCTGGTTCGTGCGGCCCTTGGTCTTCACCATGTCGGAGAAGCGGGTGTCCATCGGGATGTTGTCCGCATTCAGGGCCAGCGTGTTGATGGGAGTGGTATTCAGGGCATTGCGGAGCGCCTTGTCGGTGGCCGTGCCTTCGTAGCCCTTGGCAATTTCGCCGAGGACGCTTTCGGAGAGTCCGCCGGGATGCTGGGCGTTCAAGGTGACGGCGCCGGCCAAAGCGGCGATGAGGGTAAGGATCTTTTTCATAAGCTTATTGGTTATCAGTTGTTTTCGTAAGGGAGGGGAGGAGGGCGATGAGATAGCCCACTCCGGCGACGCCCGCTGCCGTCCACAGGATGTCGGAAGCCTTGAGGATGACCGGATAGGCGTTGATGATATAGTTCCCCGGCATACGGATGATGCCGAACTTCTGCTGGAGAAGGACGCAGCCGATGCCGATCAAAAGGCCGATGACGAGTCCCAGCAGCGAGATGAGCCACCCTTCCAGGAGGAAGATGCGCCGGGTCATGGGTTCGGGAGCGCCGAGGCTCCGGAGCGTTTCGATGTCGCCGCGCTTCTCGATGATGAGCATCGTCAGGGAACTGTAGATGTTGAAGGCGATGATGATGACGATGAAGATCAGGATCATGTAGATGGCGAGCTTTTCGTAGCGCATCATCTTGTACAGGGCTTCGTTCTGGCGGTAGCGGTCCAGGACGGCGTAATCCGCTCCCAGCCGTTTTTCCAGTTCCCGGACCAGCGCCTGGCCGGTCTTTTCGGACGTACCCTTGGCAAAGCGGATTTCCACGGCGGAGACTTCGTTTTCATAGCCCATGAGCTCCCGCATCGTCTCGATGGGGACCAGGACCAGTTCCGCGTCCAGTTCCGCATTCAGGGCAAAGAGCCCGGAAACGGTCGTTTTCGTACTCCGGAGCGAAGCGGCCGGGTTGGACAGGGAAACATTCCCTTCCCGGTCGGGATAGTAGATTTCCAGCGGAGCGACGAAGCGGGGGTTGATGTCCAGGGACCAGGCCAGGGCGCTTCCGACGACGGCGCGGGGAAGCGTACCCCGGTGGAGGGCGAACACTCCGTCGGTGATGTGGTCCCGGATCGGCGTTTCCTCCTCATAGACGCTGTCCACGCCCTTAACGCGGGCGAGGCTTTGCTTGCCCTCGAAGGAAATGAAGGCCTGCTCCTCGATGACGCTGGACATGTTGAGGACCGCCTCCTGCCCATACAGCCACTCGAAGGCCGGGCTGTCGGGCACGAACGCCTTCCCGGCCGCGGGCTTCACCACGAGGTCCGGCTGGGCGTCGTCCAGGGAGTCGGAAATGAGCTTGTTGAATCCGTTGAAGACGGACAGGATGATCACCAGTGCCGCCGTTCCGATGGCCATGCCCGCGACACTGATTCCCGAAATGATGTTGATCACATTGTGTGACTTCCGGGCGAACAGGTAGCGGAGGGCGAATCTGAGCGGCAGGTGGCTCATTTCTTCAGCAGTTCCTCGATATGCGCCGCATAGTCCAGGCTCGTGTCCAGGTAGAACACAAGTTCCGGCACGATGCGCAGCTGCTTGCCCACGACGCGGCCCAGTTCGCCGCGGAGGGCCTTGTTGTTCTCGTTCAGGAGGCCCATGACGGCTTCCTGCTTCTCGGACGGGAAGATGCTCACATACACCTTGGCGACCGACAGGTCCGGACTCACCCGGACCTCGCTCACCGTCACCATCGCCCCGCCGAAGGCCGCCATCCCCTTGGCGCGGATGATCTCCGCGAGGTCCTTCTGGATCTCGCGGCCCACCTTCAGTTGTCTAGTGCTTGCGGGTTTTTCCATTATATGATATTGACAATGAAATAGTTCTTCTTTCCTTTCTGGGCCAGGACATAGTGACCGTTGATCACATCGGCCTCGGTGACCTCATAGTTGATGTCGCCGATCTTGCCCTTGTTCAGGGACACGCCGCCGCCCTGGAGCATCTTGCGGGCCTCGCCCTTGGAGGGGAAGACGGCCGTCTTGACGGCGAGGAAGTCGAGGATGTTGCAGGGGAGTTCGTCGGCCTTGACCTCGAAGGAGGGGACGTTGGCGAAGACCTCGCGGACGGTGCGCTCGTCCATCTTGCGGAATACCTCGGCGGAAACGTTGCCGAACAGCAGCTGGGAGGCCGCAACGGCATTGTCATAGGCTTCCTGCCCATGGACCATGACGGTGATCTCGCGGGCGAGAACCTTCTGGAGCTTGCGCTGGCCGGGATCCTCGCGGTGCTCGGCGATGAGGCCTTCGATGGTCGGGCGGTCCAGCATCGTGAAGATCTTGATGTAGCGCTCGGCGTCATCATCGGCCACGTTCAGCCAGAACTGGTAGAACTCGTACGGGGAGGTGCGCTCGGCATCCAGCCAGATGTTGCCCTTCTCGGTCTTGCCGAACTTGGTGCCGTCGGCCTTGCGGATGAGGGGGCAGGTGAGGGCGAAGGCCTCGCCGCCGTCGATGCGGCGGATGAGCTCGGTGCCGGTGGTGATGTTGCCCCACTGGTCGGAACCCCCCAGCTGCAGCACGCAGCCCTTGTTCTTCCACAGCCAGTAGAAGTCGTAGCCCTGCATGAGCTGGTAGCTGAACTCGGTGAAGGACATGCCCTCGGAGGAGTCGCGCTGCAGGCGCTTCTTCACGGAATCCTTCGCCATCATGTAATTGACGGTGATGTGCTTGCCGATGTCACGGATGAAATTGATGAAGCTGTAGTCCTTCATCCAGTCGTAGTTGTTCACGAGTTCGGCCTTGTTGGGGGCGTCGGAGTCGAAGTCCAGGAAGCGGGCGAGCTGCGCCTTGATGCAGGCGACGTTGTGGTTGAGGGTCTCCTCGTCCAGAAGGTTGCGCTCGGCGGACTTCATGGACGGGTCGCCGATCATGCCGGTAGCCCCGCCCACAAGGGCGAAGGGCTTGTGCCCGCAGTTCTGGAAATGCTTGAGGATCATCACACTTACGAGATGTCCGATATGCAGGGAGTCGGCCGTGGGGTCGATGCCT
Organism: Bacteroidales bacterium UBA3289; assembly: GCA_002361625.1. Taxonomy (GTDB): domain Bacteria; phylum Bacteroidota; class Bacteroidia; order Bacteroidales; family UBA932; genus Cryptobacteroides. The sequence goes on from DETL01000034.1 coordinate 107,048, forward strand.
ACGTAGGCAGCCTTGGGGCCTTCCATGAGTTTCTCTTCCGTTCCGGGCATGATGTCCTGGATCATGCCTCTCCAAGTCAGTTCTTCAACAAAATTCTTCATCGTTTGATTCATTCAATCTTATCCTGCAAAGATAAACAAAAAACCGCCCTTCTCCAAAGGACGGTTTCCTGTAAGGATCCCTACGCCAGTTCGATGCCGGCGGCGTGGCATTTCGCCCGCATGTCCTCCGGCCAGAGGGAGGACTGGATTTCGCCGATATGGGCCTTGCGGAGGAGGTACATGCACAGCCGGGACTGGCCGATGCCGCCGCCGATCGTCTGCGGGAGTTCGCCCGCGAGAAGCCGCCGGTGGAAGTACAGCGAAGCCTTTTCCTCCTGGCCCCGTTCCCGGAGCTGCCGGCGCATCGCGTCCGCATCGACCCGGATGCCCATGGAGGAAATCTCGAAGGCGCTCTCCAGCACCGGGTTCCACAGGAGGATGTCGCCGTTGAGGCCTTCGTAGCCGTCGCTGTTCGGGGTGCTCCAGTCGTCATAGTCCGCGGCGCGGCCGTCGTGGATGCTCCCGTCGGAGAGTTTCCCGCCGATGCCGATGATGAAAACGGCCTTGTGCTCCTTTACAATGGCATTTTCACGCTCCTTGGGGGTGAGCCCCGGATACCGTTGCAGGAGCTCTTCCGCGTGGATGAAGAAGATCTCGTCCGGGAGGGCGGGCACGAGCTGCGGGAACTCCACATAGAGCTTGTTCTCCGTCACCTTCACCGCTTCATAGATGCGGCGGACGGTGCGCTTCAGGAAGTCCAGGTTCCGGTCCTCGGGACGGATGACCTTCTCCCAGTCCCACTGGTCCACATAGATGGAATGGAGGTTGTCCAGGTCCTCGTCGGGACGCAGGGCGTTCATGTCGGTATAGATGCCGCGGCCCGGGGTGATGCGGAGCTCGGCCAGTTTCAGCCGCTTCCACTTCGCGAGGGAATGGACCACTTCCGCCGGCCGCTCGTCCAGACTCCGGACGGGGAAGCGGACGGGCCGCTCCACACCGTTCAGGTCATCGTTGATACCCGTTCCGGACAGGACCGTCATGGGAGCGGTCACGCGCAGCAGTGCGAGCTGGGCGGACAGGTTGTCCTGGAACATGTCCTTGACGGACTTGATGGCTTTTTCCGTCTGCTCGGTGCTGCCAAGCAGGTTGCGGTAATTCTTGGGGAGATAGAGGGACATATCTTGTTCGGTTCGTTTCATTTGTGCAAAGATACGCTTCGCGGGCGAATAATCCAAAGGATTCCCGTTTGGGAAATTCCCTCGGAATGCGTAAATTTGCAGACTGGAAACAATTTTAAACTAGCATAAAATGAGAAAGTACATTGTTGCAGGCAACTGGAAGATGAACACTACAGTTCCTGAGGGCGTGGAGCTCGCCAAAGCCGTTGTGGAAAAGGGAAAGGAACTTCCCGCCAACGTTGAACTCGTCGTCGCCCCGCCGTTCACGCACCTCGCTTGCGTCGCGGACGTCCTGAAGGGTTCCAAGGTCGCCCTGTCCGCGCAGAACTGCGCCGACCATGAGAAGGGCGCCTACACCGGCGAAGTCGCCGTGAACATGCTCACTTCCATCGGCTGCCAGTACACGATCCTCGGCCACTCCGAGCGCCGCCAGTACTACGGGGAGACCGACGAGAAACTCGTCGTCAAGACGAAACTCGCCCTCGAGGCCGGTCTGAAGGTCATCCTCTGCGTGGGTGAGAATCTGGAGGAGCGCGAAGCCGGCAAGCATTTCGAGGTTGTCACGGAGCAGACCAAGGCCGTCCTGTACAACTTCACCGCCGAGGACATGAAGAACATCGTAATCGCCTACGAGCCCGTCTGGGCCATCGGCACCGGCAAGACCGCGACCGCTGAGCAGGCCGAGGAAATCCACGCCTGCATCCGCACCGTCATCGCCGAGAAGTTCGGCCTGGAAGTCGCCGAGGACATGACCATCCTCTACGGCGGTTCCTGCAAGCCGTCCAACGCGAAGGAACTCTTCGCCCAGAAGGACATCGACGGAGGTCTGATCGGTGGCGCCGCCCTGAAGGCCGACGACTTCATCCAGATCGCCCTGAGCTTCTAATTCAGGATCTTTACGACCGCACCGGTCTTGTCGGAGGCATTCCAAAGCCAGACAAGGCCGGTGCCGTCGTATTTCTCCACCTCGAAGGTCATCCCCGTGGTGGTCTTGACGGAACTGCCGGAGGTCCATTGGACATCGGCCTTGATCTGCTGCCCCTCCTGGGTCGGGAGCTGGTTGCAGGTGATGACGAAATAACTTGTCATGTCGTCGTTCCCCGCACGGAACTGGCGCAGGTTGCGGTTGAAGGAGAGCTGCATCGTCCCTTCCGTATAGGTGAAGACGCTTTTACCCTTGACCTTCAGGCCCACCTCGGTCATGCCCGAGAGCTCCGGGTCGATCTTGTGCGTCTGGTCGCAGGCGGCCAGGAGCAGGACGAGACAGGCGATATGTAGAATCCTCTTTGTCATTTCACGATCATCTTTTTGGTAATGACTTCCGTCTCCCCGCCCCGGTGGATGACGGCCTTGAGCTCACCGCTACGGGCGATGTGCCAGTAGCCGTCGGGACCCGGGGAGATGGCCTTCCCGTCGAAATACCAGGAAACGCCGTCGGCTTCCGGGGCGTTGTACACGCGGAGCGGAAGGGGAGTGTCAGGGGCAAAAGAGCCGTCCGTGCCGCGAGGCGCATCCTTCAGATAGATATAAGGCCAGCTGCCGGCTTTCTTGTCGGACTTGGTGGTGAAGGAGGCGTTGCCGTTCACCGGGCCGGGAATGCTTCCCCGGCGGCACAGGAGCTGGACCTTGTAGGCCGTCGTGGGCTTCAGCCCCTCGATGACGCAGGCGTAGCGGCCGGTCTCGTAGGGCGTCACTTCCACTTCGGTGAGGCGGGTGTCGTCGGCCAGGCCCCAGCGGAGGACGCTGTTTCCCGTGAAGGTCGGATCCACGCTGCTCCACTGGATGATGGTCGCATCCTGGAAGACGACCTGGCTTTCCACCTTTACGGCCGGGGCTTTCTCTTCCAGGTCATTGAAAGCGAGGAAGGTGACGCTGCCGTCGGCATTCAGGGTAATGTCCGTCAGGCCCAGGGGAGAATCGGCCCCGCTCCAGAACTGGAAGGCCGGATCCGTGTCGCAGGTGAAGATGTTCACGTCGCCGAAAGGCCAGAAGGCGTGGGAGGCCAGGGTGTTGATGGCGTCGTAGTTGCGGTTCTTGACGGCCGTCTGGTAGTTCTGGCGGGCCGCCGGGTCCGGTTCGATGAGGTCCACGCACTGATGGTCCGGACGGGCGTTGAGCTCGTTCAGGGACCAGCGTTCCAGGGCGGTCACCACCTTGGAAGCCGACGTGGATTCGCCGGCGGGACGCTCGGAAAAGTCGATGTGATACACCAGGAGGCCGCTTCCGCCGATGTAGGCGTCCCAGCCCGCCGCGCGGCGGCATTCGAAGAGCCAGAGTTCGGACTCGTTGTCCGTGGTGAGATAGTAGTAGTCGTTGTTCTCCTGCACGGGCCGGAGGGTGTGCCGTCCTTCCGTCAGGGGCTTTCCCTCTCCCATGCCGAAGTACCAGCGCTCCACGGCACTGTAGTTGGGCGGCGTACGGCCCCGGTCGTTGTGGTTGCCGGCATCCATGAGGTCGATGCTGTTCCACATGGCCTCCGAATAGCCGCCGCTGCCCTCGCTGTCCGTGTCATACAGGTCGGGAATGCCGAAAGTATGCGTGTACTCATGGCAGAACGTGCCGATGGAGGCCAGCGTCGTGTAGGTCGTGTAGTTGTCGTCCAGCATCAGCTCGGAGGTGCAGGCGTAGTTGTTCACGATGACCCCATCGCAAGGGAAGTCGATGCCGGCGCCGTCCTTGATGTACCACATGTGCGGCCATATATATTTCTCTCCGGCGCCCTCCGCCTCGTTGGGGCCGGCAAAGAAGACGAAGACGTTGTCCACCTCGCCGTCGCCATCGTTGTCATAGATGGACAGGTCCCAGTCCGGGTCCACCTGCGTGCAGGCGTCGATGATGAGCTGGGCGGCGTTCTGGTCCTCGTCGTCGTCATTGTTGGCCCCGTAGTATTCGTAGTTCTGCGGCAGGGTGACGATAGGGGTGATGTCGAACTTGAAGTCGCACCGGTCCTTCCACTGGTCCTTGAAATAGGAGATGGCGGTATTGGCTCCGTTCCCGTTCACCTTTTTCTCGAAATCCTCCCGCGTGAAGGTGAATTCCAGGTCCTGGAACTGGGCGAGGATGATGAGTCCGTGGCGCAGCGACCGTCCGCTCCCTTCTGCGAGGAAACTCCGCGTACGGGCCCTTTCCCGGGCCTGTACGGGTACCAGGCGGTCCAGCCGAAGGTGACGCTTCCGGGACAGAAGGTCCCAGGGAATCTGCCGGCTCGCGGCGATCACTTCGCCGGGCGCATCGGCGGCTCCGGCATGGACCCCCGTATTCTGGCGCTTCCCGTAATAGTCGAAACGGGCGTAGCACCACCATCCCTCCGCGTCCTGGGTAAGGACGCAGCCGTCCGCGGTTGTCGTGAGATGACCGTGCTCGTCGCCGGAAAGGTAGGCCTGGACGGTGGATCCGTCCGGCTGGGTGAGGTACACAAGGCCCTTGCGGGCAGGGGAGGCCTGTACAAGAAGGGTGCAGGCAAGCAGATATATGACGAGCGGCCAGCGCCGCAAAGTGCCGGGTTCAGGTTTCATACTCTTCAAAGTACGGCAATTTTTTGCGCATTCGCAAGGGTATATGCAAAAAACCGGCCCCAACGAGTGGAAACCGATTCTTTGACGTGTACTAAAACCTAAACCTGTCTTAAAGATGCAAGTCTTTGCGGCTTTGTTGCACGAAAAGTGAAAAAACTTGAAAAAAATTAAGCGGCTGCCGCAGCAGTCGCTTATTCAGTGTTAAAACCGCTTATTTCGCGGCATCGACGGAAACCTTGCGGAACTCCTTGAGGTCCTTCATGAGGTTGAGGGCAGCCTTGCGGGCACGGGCACCGGCGGCTTTGTTACCCTTTACAATCTGCGCCTCGGCGTTCTTGGCGAACTCGGCGGCTTCCGCGTTGATCTTTTCAACAAGCTCTTTCATGGTGACAGAATTAATTTATTAAGTGATCGTTAAACGTTAATTATCACAACTTTGACGCAAGATAGCAATAAAAACGCAAAAAATCCAAAAAAATCCGAAAAAAATTACTTTCCTGTTTCCTCAGGCGGGTTTTCCGGCTTTTTTTCTTCTGTTTTGGGCTTGCTGTTCAGGAAGTTCATGGCTCTGGCCGGGCCGATGGTGGAAAAGTCCTTGACCCCCTGGATCACGCGGGCGGCGATGGCGGGCATCTCGGCGATTTCTTCCTCGGAGAGCGCTCCCAGGACGAAATCCACCTGTCCGCCCCGCGAGAAACCGTTGCCGATTCCTACGCGGATCCGCGTCCAGTCCTCGGATTCGAGGGTCCAGATAATGTTTTCCAGTCCGTTGTGGCCGCCGTCGCTGCCCCGCTGGCGCATCCGGGTGGCGCCGAAGGGAAGATTCAGGTCGTCGCAGATGACGATGAGGTTCTCCAGCGGGAGGTTCAGGCGCTGCAGCCAGTATCGGACGGCGTTGCCGCTGAGGTTCATGTAGGTGGAGGGCTTCAGCAGGGTGAAGTGCCTTCCCTTGAACGAAACCTCCGCAACGGCGCCGTAGCGCTCCACGGAAAAAACGACATTGGATGCCTGAGCCCAGGCATCCAATATCATAAATCCCATGTTGTGGCGGGTCCGGGCGTATTCCGCGCCGATGTTCCCCAGACCGACAACGAGGTACTCCGCCATTATTTCGCGGCCTTCGCGGCCTCGGCGGCAGCCTGCTGCATCGCACGGGTGGCGCTGACGCGGCAGATGATGGTGTTCTTGTCGGACACGATCTGGAGACCGTCATACTTGAGGTCGCCGGCGGTCATGCGCTTGTCGATTTCGAGCGGGGTGACATCCACGTCGAGCTGGTCGGGGAGGTCCTTCATAAGGGCCTTGACCTTCAGGGAGCGGGCAAGCTGGGTAAACTTACCACCGGCCTGGACACCCACCGGGTGACCGTAGATGTTCAGGGGAACGCTGATGACGATGGGCTTCTCCTCGTTCACGGCGAGGAAGTCCACGTGCAGGCAGTTGTCATCCACCGGGTGCCACTGATACTCGTGGGCGACAGCGGTGTACACCTTACCGTCCAGGTTCAGGTCCACGATGAAGGAGGCGGGCGTATGGGTCAGACCCTGGAGCTCTTTCTCCACCACGGTGAAAAGGATGTTGTCGATGCCGGCGCCGTACAGGTTGCAGGGAACGAGGCCCTGGCGGCGGAAAGCCTTGATCACGGCCTTGTTGCCCTTCTGGCGGATCTGGCCGTTAAGCTGGAAATGCTTCATTGTTTTTTGTTTTAAAAATGTGTTACTCAGTCTGATTTTTCACAGACCCCATTGCACCAAAAAGCGTTGCGCTTTTTTAAGCGCGCAAAGATACGCACTTTTTTTCAATCAGACAAGTCCCTGATCCACCATTGCGTTCGCGACCTTGATGAAGCCGGCGATGTTGGCGCCCTTGACATAGTTCACCTGGCCGTCTTCGCCGGTCCCGTACTGGAGGCAGGCCGTGTGGATGTCGGACATGATGCGGCGGAGCTGGGCGTCCACTTCCTCGGCGGTCCACTTCTGGCGGATGGAATTCTGCGTCATCTCCAGGCCGGAGGTGGCGACCCCGCCCGCATTGGAGGCCTTGCCGGGGGCGTAGAGGAGGCCCGCTCCCTGGAAAACGCGGATGGCTTCCGGGGTGGAGGGCATGTTGGCCCCTTCCGCGACGCAGCGGCAGCCGCCGGCGACGAGGTTCTCCGCATCGGCCTTCTCGATCTCATTCTGCGTGGCGCAGGGGAGGGCGATGTCGCACGGGATCCTCCAGGGACGCTCGTCCGGGTAGTAGGTGGCGGAAGGATAACGCTCGGCATATTCCTTGATCCGGCCACGGCGGTAATTCTTGAGTTCGAAGACGAACTGCATCTTCTCTTCGTCCAGGCCCTCCGGGTCGTGGATGAAGCCGTTGGAGTCGGATAGGGTGACGACCTTCGCCCCAAGGCGCATCGCCTTCTGGGCGGCGTACTGGGCCACGTTGCCGGAGCCGGAGACGAGGACGGTCTTCCCCTCGAAGGTCTCGCCGCGGGTGGCGAGCATCTGCTCGGTGAAGTAGCACAGGCCGTAGCCGGTGGCTTCCGGGCGCAGGCGCGAGCCGCCCCAGCCGAGGCCCTTGCCGGTGAGGGTGCCGGTGAATTCGTCCCGGAGGCGCTTGTACTGGCCGAACAGGTAGCCGATCTCGCGGCCGCCCACG
>DETL01000034.1:114535-130665 GCA_002361625.1 Bacteroidales bacterium UBA3289
AAGCTCTGGCAGAAACGCATGACCTCCGCGTCGGAACGGCCCTTGGGGTTGAAGTCCGAGCCGCCCTTGGCCCCGCCCATGGGGAGGGTGGTGAGGCTGTTCTTGAAGGTCTGCTCGAAGGCCAGGAACTTCATGATGGAGAGGTTCACGCTTTCATGGAAGCGGATGCCGCCCTTGTAGGGGCCGATGGCGCTGTTCATCTGCACGCGGTAGCCGCGGTTGATGTGGATGCCGCCGCGGTCGTCCGTCCAGGGGACACGGAACATGACGACCCGTTCGGGCTCCACCATCCTTTCCAGGATCTTGAGGTCCATCAGGTGGGGATAGGCGGTCACATAGGAGGCCACGCTTTCCACCACTTCGCGGACGGCCTGGTGGAATTCCTTCTCGCCCGGGTTGCGTGCAATCACGCCGGCCATGAACCCGTCGATGTAGTTCTGGGTGAATTTGTCCATTTTATATACACTTAAGATGATAACTAACCGTTGCAAACATAATTAAATTATTTTATAAACGCAAGTCCGCCCCGGGTTTTCTTTCCTATTTCCCGAAATATGCGTACTTTTGCCAAAACGAGGCACAATGGTATCCGAACTCATCGACAAATACATCTGGCTGGTCCAGACTTTCATCGACGCCGGACCGCGGGGACTCACCCTCGCCGAGATATCCGCGCGCTGGTGTTCCCGCTACGGCGGGACGGAGTATCCGCGCCGCTCGTTCAACAACCACCGGGAGGCCGTGGCGGAGATCTTCGGAATCACCATCGCGTGCAACCGGGCGACAAACGCCTACTATATCGACGAAGGAGAGAGCGCCGTGGACGGCCGCGAATCCGTGAACTGGCTCGTGAATACCTTTACGGTGAACAGCCTCCTCACCCTGGGCAAGGAGCGCCTTTCCGGCCGCGTGTCCGTGGAGGACATCCCCTCCGGACAAAAGTACCTCACCACCGTCATGCAAGCCATGCTGGATGACCGGAAGATGACCCTCCGCTACCGCCGGTACATGGGGGAGGAGGAGACGCGTCACATCCGCCCGTATGCCGTGAAGGAGTTCGCCAAGCGCTGGTATGTCGTCGCCTTCAGCGAGGAGGCCGGCGCCCTGCGCGTGTATGCCATGGACCGGATCCTGTCCCTGGAAATCGCAGAGGAACGTTTCCGGATGCCCCAGGGGTTCCGGGTCGATGCGCTCTTCGAAGACAGCTACGGTATCTACCCGCCGGAAGGGGAGAAGCCGGTGCTGGTCCGGCTCCGCACGACGGCCCGCGAGGCGGCTTACATGCGGGACCTTCCGCTTCATCCGAGCCAGGTTTTCCTCGGGGAAGACCCCGAGGGACGGAGCCTTTTCGCCCTCCGCGTCATCCCCAACCCTAATTTCGTGATGGAGCTGTGCCGGCATGGGAACCGGCTGGAGGTTTTGGAGCCGGAAACGCTTCGGGAACAGGTGAAGGGAGAATTGCTTAATGCGCTGAAATTATACGAATAAAACAAATATGTTCTATATGAAAACTAAAATGTTAACCCTTGCGTTGGCCGCCCTGTCGGTCCTCGCATGCAAGAATGAAGAGATGAAACCGCAACAAGGCTACATCGGCCCTTCCGACATCGTGGTCCAGAACGGACGGATGACTCCGGAGGTCCTCCTTTCCCTGGGACGCCTCGGCGATCCCCAGCTTTCCCCCGACGGAAAGACCATCCTGTACGGGGTGAGCTACACCAGCATTGCCGACAACCGCAGCGTCCGCAACCTGTTCACCATTCCCGTGGGCGGGGGTACCCCGACGCAGCTTTCCATGGACGGCAAGAGCCTTTCGAACGCCCGCTGGTCACCGGAAGGGGACGCCATCTATTTCATCCAGGGAGGCCAGGTCTGGAAGGCCGCTTACAAGGCCGGTAAGCTGGGGGCCCGGACCCAGATCACGGACGTTCCCAAGGGGGTCGATGAATTCGCCCTTTCCCCGGACGGCGGACAGCTCATGTTCGTGAGCTCGGTCCACAGCGACGTGGAACGCCCCGTGGACACGGACCCGCTCCTGGACAAGGCCGATGCCTATGCCACCGAGGACCTGATGTACCGTCACTGGGACCACTGGGTGGAGGACATCAGCCATACCTTCATTGCCCCGCTCGCGAACGGCCTTATCACCGAAGGACTGGACATCCTGGGCGGTCCCGACGTGAAGTTCCAGCTCCCGAACGGCCCTTACGGCGGCATCGAGAACCTCTGCTGGAGCCCGGACGGCCGCTACATCGCCTACTCCTGCAAGAAGAAGGCGGGGAAGGAATACGCCTTCTCCACCGATACGGAAATCTACATCTACTGCATCCTCACCGGCGAGACCACCGTCATCCCGATGGCCGGCGGCTATGACACCGTCCCCGTCTGGAGCCCCGACGGCAGCAAGATCGCCTGGCTTTCCATGGCCCGCGACGGCTACGAGGCCGACAAGGTCCGCCTCATGCTGGCCGATGTCGTCTATGCCCCGGAAGGGGAGGGACAGACCGCGAATCCCACCATCGAGAACATCGTGGACCTGACCGCCGGATTTGATTACAATGCCGACGGACCCGTCTGGGCGGCCGATGGCAAGTCCCTCTATTTCAATTCCCTCGTGGAAGGACTCCAGGGCATTTTTAACGTCATCCCCGGTCCCGAGCCGTCCTTCATCCGCCTGACCGCTCCGAGCCTCTGGTTCGACTTCGGCACTCCGTTCGCCGTGCTGCAGGACGGTACCCTCCTCACCACCTACTGCTCCATGGACTTCCCGACCGAACTGGTGGCGGTCAATGACAACTCCATCCATCAGCTCACCTTCGAGAACGCGCACATTCTGGACCAGCTGGACAAGCATGAGACCGAAGCCCGGATGGTCCCGACCGCCGACGGCGGCGAGATGCTCACCTGGGTCCTCTATCCGCCGCAGTTCGACCCGACCAAGCAGTATCCCGCCATCGAGATCTGCCTGGGCGGTCCGCAGGGCACCCTCTCGCAGGGCTGGTCTTACCGCTGGAACTACTGCCTGATGGCCCATCAGGGCTATGTCGTCGTCCTTCCGAACCGCCATGGAACGACCGCCTTCGGCCAGCCCTGGTGCGAGCAGATCTCCGGCGACTACATCGGCCTGAACATGCAAGACTACCTGGCCGCGGGCAAGATGATCAAGGCCGAACCCTATGTCGGGAAACTGGCCGCCTGCGGCGCCTCCTACGGTGGCTACAGCGTTTATTATCTGGCAGGTATCCACGGTGACCTCTACGACTGCTTCATCGCTCACGCAGGCATCTTCAACGAGGAGCACATGTACATGACCACCGAGGAAATGTGGTTCCCGAACTGGGACAACGGCGGTATCCCGCACGAGTACGCCTACGAGGCGGGCCAGATGGGCCCTGCCGGCGACGGCATCACCTTCGGCGGTCTCCAGCAGGCCGGTTCTCCCTGGTCCAAGGAGCCCAAGGCCGTCCGCCACTATGCGAACTCCCCGCACAAGCTGGTCCAGAACTGGCACACCCCGATCCTGTGCATCCACGGCGGCATGGACTTCCGCGTCCCTTACGACGAGGGCATGGCCGCTTTCAACGCTGCGCAGATGATGGGCGTCCCGTCCAAGCTCATCGTCTTCCCGGGCGAGAACCACTGGATCCTCCAGCCGCAGAACGCCCTGTATTGGCATCGCAGTTACTTCGACTGGCTGAACCGCTGGCTGGTGGAGGCTAACTGATCTGGGAATAGTCCTTCCGGACGTATTTGTCTTTGCGAAGCTCGGCCGCCAGGGAGGCGTTGCCGGGCTTTTCCAATGTAGAATCCTGCTCCAGGATGTGCTCCGCATAGAGGCGGGCATCGGAGAGGATAATGCCGTCGCGGGCCAGGGAGGCGATGTTCAGTGAGATGGGGAGGCCGGACTGCTGCGTTCCTTCCAGATCGCCGGGCCCGCGCATCTTCATGTCCTCTTCCGCAATCTCGAAACCGTTCTCGGTGGCGCACATGAGGTCCAGGCGCTTTTGCGATTCCTTGGATACCTTGTACCCCTTCATGAGGATGCAGAAGGACTTTTCGGCGCCCCGGCCCACCCGGCCGCGCAGCTGGTGCAGCTGGCTCAGGCCGAACCGCTCGGCGCTCTCGATCACCATCACCGACGCGTTCGGGACGTCCACGCCCACCTCGATGACGGTGGTGGAAACGAGGATGTTGGCCCTTCCGGCCACGAAGGCGTCCATGTGGAAGGCCTTCTCTTCCGCCGTCTGTTTCCCGTGGACCATCGCCACCTGGTACTGCGGCTGCGGGAACTGCTTGAGGACCTCCTCGTACCCCAGTTCCAGGTTCTTGTAGTCCACTTTCTCGCTTTCGAAGATCAGGGGATACACGATGAAGGCCTGGCGTCCCTTCGCGATTTCGTCGCGGATGAAATTGTACATCGCGGCGCGCTTGTTTTCCCCCACGCACAAGGTCTGGACCGGTTTCCGGCCCGGAGGCATCTCGTCGATGACGGAAATGTCCAGGTCCCCGTACAGGGTCATGGCCAGGGTGCGGGGGATCGGCGTCGCTGTCATCACGAGCACATGCGGAGGGATGCCGCCGGCGCCCTTCGCCCAAAGCCGGGCCCGCTGGTCCACCCCGAAGCGGTGCTGCTCGTCCACGATGGCGAGTCCGAGGGACTTGAACACCACCGTGTCCTCGATGAGGGCATGGGTCCCCACGATGAGGCCGATGCTGCCGTCCTCCAGCCCCGCATGGATTTCCCGCCGGGCCGCCGTTCCGGTGGACCCGGTCAGGAGGGCGGCCTTCACGCCGGTGGGTGCCAGGTACTTGGAGATATTGTTGAAGTGCTGGAACGCAAGTACTTCTGTAGGAGCCATCAGGCAGGCCTGATAACCGTTGGCCACGGCAATCAGGGACGTGAGAACGGCGACCATCGTCTTGCCGCTGCCCACATCGCCCTGCAGGAGCCGGTTCATCTGGTGGCCGCTCTTCAGGTCTTCCCGGATTTCCTTGATGACGCGCTTCTGCGCCCCGGTCAGGTCGTAGGGGAGCGCCTGGTAGCAGCGGTGGAACGCATCGCCCACCCGGGGCATGGGCAGGCCCACGGCGCTCCGGCTGCGGACGTATTTCTGCTTGACCAGGGAAAGCTGCAGGAGGAAGAGTTCCTCGAACTTGAGGCGGTAGGTGGCCTTCGCGAGAGCGTTCTGGTCCGCCGGGAAATGGATCTGCCGCAGGGCGAAACTCAGCGGCACCAGCCCCTTTTCCTTCAGGATATAGTCCGGCAGCGGATCCTCCAGCGTGGGCAGGACCAGCTCCAGGGCCGCCGACATCAGGCGCAGCATCACCTTCCCCGTGATCCCGCCCGTCTTGAGCTTTTCCGTGGAAGGGTAGATGCCGGTGAGGACCCCGGCCTGGGCCGATTCGGGCGCGTCGAACTCGGGATGGACCATGTTGATCCGCCCATTGAACGTCTGGGGCTTTCCGAAAAAGAGGAAAGTCTTGCCGGGAAGGAGCCGCGCGTGCATCCACTTGACGCCCTTGAAGAAGACGACTTCCATCTCGCCGGAATCGTCGCCGATGATGACGGACAGGCGGTTGGCGAGGTTGTACTTGACCTGCTCCGAGGTGATCTCCGCCCCGTTTTTCGCAAAGAGCCGGACCTTCAGGACCGTGCCGATGACCTGGATGTACGCCTGGTCGGGATGGATGTCCGCGATCTTCTGGACCGTGCTCCGGTCGATGTACCGGAAAGGGTACAGATGCAGGAGGTCGCCCACGGTGGCAATGTCCAGTTCGGTCTTCAGGAGCGCGGCCCGCTTGGGCCCCACCCCGGGAAGGTACTGCACTGCCGTTTCCATCGCCTTGCTCATATCGCAAAAATAAGAAATCTTTCTTAAATTTGCATCGATATGGAAAAGATGGTGATCGACAATGATTCCTTCTTCGCGGACGTCCTGTCGGTTCTCGCGGAAGGGCGCCAGGCGACCATCCCGGTCAAGGGCTTCAGCATGCTGCCGTTCATCCGCGGCGGCAAGGACCTCGTGGTCCTGGAGAAAGCCCCGGCGGACCTGAAAGCCGGCGACATCGTCCTTTTCCATGTCGGCCCCATGGACGGAGGCCGGTGGATCATGCACCGGATCCTTTCCATCGACGGCGATGCCGTGGACATCATGGGCGACGGCGTTTACCGGGGGCATGAGTACGTCCGCCGGGACCAGATTTATGCGAAAGCCGTCACCATCCTACGGGGAGGCACCCGCCCCGTGGACCCCTATTCCCCACAGGAACTCAGGAAGGTACGGTTTTGGCAGGGACTGCTCCCGCTGAGGCGGTATATCCTGTTCATCTATCGTCATCTGCCCTGGAACCGAAGTTGGATCAAAGAGAACGTAAGCATATGAGAATCAAGGAAGGGTTCGTCCTCAGGACGATTTGTGGACAGAGCGTCGTCTCCGGTGAGGGATCGGCCAATGTCAATTTCTCCAAGCTCGTGAGCCTCAACGACTCCGCCGCCTACCTGTTCAAGGAAGTCCAAGGAAAGGAGTTCACCCCCGAATCCCTCGCGGCCCTGCTGCTCAAGGAGTACGAGGTGGACGAGGCGACGGCCCTGAAGGACGCGGCCGCCCTGTGTGCGACCTGGAAGGAAATCGGACTCGTCGAAGGCGAATGAAAACGGTCCTGAAATACATGCGCTGGCTCTGGGAGCATTCCGTGGGGGCGCGGGGCGCCGTCCTCGCGAACATCCTCCTCGGGACCGTGATCGTGGGCCTGAACCTGTATTTCATCTGGCTGTGCAAGCACCTCGTGGACATCGCCACGGGGGCGGCGGAGGGGAGCCTGGGCTTCTATACGGGGCTCGTCGTCGGCGTCATCGTCCTCCGGCTCGCCGTTTCTGCCATCAATGTCCGGCTGGAAAACCTGACCAACTCCCGGATGAACTTCATTATCCGGAAAGGCCTCTATTCCTGCCTCTTGCAGGCCGAATGGCTGGGAAAGGAGCGCCGTCACACCGGCGACACCGTGAACCGCCTGGAAACGGACGTGAGCACCGTGACCGGCGTGATCTGCTCCGATGTCCCGCAAATCTTCACGACGCTCGTCCAACTCGTCGCTGCCCTCATCTTCCTGTGTACGATGGACTGGCGGCTTGCCCTCGTGCTGGTAGTCATCACCCCGCTCTTCGTTGCGTTCTCCAAACTCTTCTTCCACCGCCTGCGGGAAATGACCCGCGGCATTCGGGAAACGGAAAGCGAAGTGCAAAGCCACCTCCAGGAAAGTCTCCAGCACCGTATGGTCATCCAGTCCATGGAGAACGAAAGCCGGATGGAAGGCCGCCTGGACGGCCTCCAGGACCGGGAATACGGGCAGATCGTGGAGCGTACCCGGTTCAACATCATCGCCCGCACGATGGTGAGCGCCGCTTTCTCTTTCGGCTATATCGCCGCCTTCCTCTGGGGTGTGTACGGCATTGCGCAGGATTCCATCACCTTCGGCGTGATGACGGCCTTCCTGCAACTCGTGGGACAGATCCAGCGCCCGGTCGTGAACCTCACCCGGCAGATCCCGTCCTTCGTCTATGCGACCGCCTCCATCGACCGCCTGATGGAACTGGAGGACGCTCCCAAGGCCGAATCCGGCGATCCGGTGCGGCTGGAAGGCCCCGCCGGCATCCGGGTCCAGGGGCTCGGGTACCGCTATCCGGACGGCGACCGCATGATCCTCAAGGATCTCGACTTCGATTTCCCGCCGCTCTCCCGCACGGCCATCGTGGGCGAAACCGGGGCGGGGAAGAGCACCCTCATCCGGCTCATGCTGGCCCTCCTGAAGCCTGTCGAGGGTTCCGTCGTCCTGTATGACGGTCACCGAGAAGTGCCGGCTTCTCCGGCCACCCGCTGCAACCTCGTGTATGTGCCGCAAGGAAACACCCTTTTCAGCGGAACCGTCCGGGAAAACCTCCTGATGGGCAATCCCGAGGCTACGGAACCGCAGATGGAGGAGGCTCTCCGGACCGCCGTGGCCGACTTCGTCCTGGACCTCCCGGACGGATTGGACACCCGCTGCGGAGAAGGCGGTACCGGCCTCAGCGAAGGCCAGGCGCAGCGCATCGCCATCGCCCGGGGACTCCTGCGCCCGGGCAGCATCCTGCTCCTGGATGAATTCAGTTCCTCGCTCGATCCCGCCACCGAGGCGCAGCTCATGGAGAACCTCACGAAAAAAGCGGCGGGCAAGACGATGATCTTCATTACCCACCGCGAAAAGATCGCGCAGTATTGCGAAAGGACCTGTCCGGTCCAAAGGCTCGGCTAGTCTTCCTGGTTCCCCTGGTGCAGCTCGTCGTACTGGAGCCGGTGATGGAAAATGTCTATCGCCGCGTAGATGGCGTGCATCATGGAACGCGGATCCGCCTCGTCGCGGCCGGCCAGGTCGTAGGCCGTGCCGTGGTCCGGCGAGGTGCGGATGACCGGCAGGCCGGCCGTGTAGTTCACGCCGTCATGGAAAGCGAGGGCCTTGAACGGGGCCAGTCCCTGGTCGTGGTACATCGCGAGGGTGGCGTCGAACTTGGTGTAGTTCCCCAGGCCGAAGAATCCGTCGGGGGAGTAGGGGCCAAAGGCGAGGATTCCCTCCGCCTGCGCCTCCAGGACGGCCGGAAGGATGATGTCCTTCTCCTCATCGCCCAGCAGGCCGCCGTCTCCGCAGTGCGGGTTCAGGCCCAGGACGGCGATCTTCGGGTGCACGATGCCGAAGTCCCGCTCCAGTGAGGCGTTCATCAGGCGCAGTTTCTTCAGGATGCCTTCCTTGGTCAGGGTGCCGGAAACGTCGGCGAGGGGAATATGACCCGTCGCGACGGCCACTTTCAGCTGCGTGGAGATCATGATCATCGCCACGTCGGGGTTTCCGAAGGCCCCCTGCAGGTACTCCGTGTGACCGGTGAAGCCGAAGCCCTCCGCATTCATCGCCCGCTTGTTGATGGGGCCGGTGACGAGGACGTCGATGCTGCCTTCCTTGAGGTCCTTCACGGCCGCCTCGAGGGCGAGCATCGCGGCCTTGGCCGCATCCGGCGTGGACTGGCCGGGCTCCGCGTAGAAGTTGTCCGGCAGGCAGTTGACGATGTTGATCTTCCGCTGGTGGACGTCCTTCGCGCTGTGGATTACGTAGGTGTCCAGCTGGTCGATGTCGTGGAGCCCCTTCCGGTAGAAACCGAAGATCTTGGACGAGCCGTACACCACGGGGGTGAAGGAGTCCAGGATGCGGGAGTCCGCGAGGGATTTTATGATGACTTCGTATCCGATGCCGTTGGAATCACCCTGGGTGATACCCACGACGAGTCTGGGTTTGCTCATATGATGTTCAATCCTTGTGTTTCAGTAATATAGCCGGTATCCTCCAACAGGTTCTGCCCATGGTAGGCCGCCACGGCCAGGGCGTCGCAGCGCTCGTTCTCGGGATGCCCCGCGTGGCCCTTGAGCCAGTGGAAGGACACCCGGTGGCGGCGGAAGACCGCGTCGAACCGCAGCCACAGGTCCACGTTCTTCTTCTTGGCGAAGCCGGTGCGCTTCCAGTTCTCGAGCCAGCCCTCGTTGATGGCTTTCACGACGTAGGAAGAGTCGCTCCAGACATGGACCTCCGCGTTCTCCCAGCGGATGGCCTCGAGCCCCTTCACCACGGCAAGGAGCTCCATCCGGTTGTTCGTGGTGAGCCGGAAACCTTCCGAGAACTCCTTCCGGAGCGTCCCGCAGCACAGGACCACGCCATACCCGCCCGGGCCGGGGTTGCCGCTGGCGGCCCCGTCGGTGTACAGGAATATGGGTGGCCGACTTTGTTCCATGGTAATGCAAAGATAGCACTTTCCGGGCAATAATTTGCTTTCCTTAAGGAAAAACCGTAAATTTGCACACTTTAGTGATAATACGATTGCAATGAAGAAAATTCTCGAAGTCCTGGTGATCTCCGCTTTCGCGGCGGCCCTCGTTTCCTGCAACCCGCAGACTTATAAAAAAATCAATTACCTGCAGGATGTCAAGCAGGATACCACGATGACCATGAAGGTGAACAAGGGCATCATCATCCAGCCCCAGGACCAGCTTTCCATCATCGTTTCCAGCCGTGATCCGAAAATGGCGATCCCGTTCAACCTGTCCGTCTCCACCACCTATGCCGGTACGGAGATGGCGGCCGCCGGTTCCGCCCAGCGTCTGACCGGCTATGTCGTGGACAACGCCGGAGACATCAACTTCCCCTCCCTCGGCCTCGTGCATGTGGCCGGCCTCAACCGCTGGGAACTGCAGGACCTGATCAAGAACCGTCTCGCGGACGACGGACTCCTGAAGGACGCCGTGGTCACGGTCGAATTCCTGAACTTCAAGGTTTCCGTCCTCGGTGAAGTCACCGCTCCCGGCACCTATTCCGTCACCGGCGACAAGATCACGATCCTCCAGGCCCTCGCCCTGGCCCGCGACCTCACCATCTTCGGACAGCGTGAGAACGTCCAGGTGATCCGCGAACAGAACGGACGGCGCCAGATCTACCAGTTGGACCTGACCCGGAGTGACATCTTCAACTCCCCGGCCTACTACCTCCAGCAGAACGACGTCGTCTATGTGACCCCGTCCAAGGTCCGCGCCGGCCAGGGTGAGATCAACGAGAACTACTTCAAGTCCGGAAACTTCTGGATCTCCCTCGCTTCCATCAGCGCCACCATGGCCACCCTCATCATCAACATTGTCCGTGTGAACAAGTAAGACTATGGCAGACAATACGCAAAATCATCCGATCATGACCGGCCAGCAGGGCCAGGAAGAGGAGCAGACCCTCCAGCTCTCCGAGCTTTGGGCCCTCGTCTGGGACCACAAGTGGTGGTACGTCTTCTGCATCCTCGCCGCCCTTTTCCTGGCGGGCTTCTACATTTACAGGACTCCGAAGACTTATAGCCGGACGGAGAAGATCATCATGGACGAGGATTCGCAGGCCGCCATGATGCGCGACCTGACGGCGTTCTCCGCCGCCGGCGGAAGCGCCCGCCGTGCAACGGGTACCAACGTGGACAACGAAATCGAGGCTTTCTCCGCCCCGGACCTCATGCAGAAGGTCGTGAACCGCCTGGGCCTGGAGACCTCCTATGTGGACAACCAGTTCCTCCGCGTCCGCGAAATGTACGGGAACGCCCCGATTGAGATGCGCCTCCCGGACGAGATCGCTGCATCCAGTTTCTCGTTCAACATCTCCAATGGGAAAGACAGCACCTATACCATCCACGACTTTTACGTGGGTAAGGACGAATTCAAGGGCTTCAAGGCCTCCGGTCACCTGAAGGATACCCTGGAGACGCCCGTGGGGCGGATCGTCATCTATCCTACGCTCTATTACAAGAACTGGCACCGTGACATCACCGTGCAGTGGGTGAACCCGGCCGCCCGGGCCAAGGCCTATTGCCGCAACCTCTCCGCCGGCCTCTCCAGCAAGCAGTCCTCCGTCGTGGTCCTTTCCCTGGAGGACGCCTTCCCGGCCCGTGCCGAGGCCGTTCTCGGCACCCTCCTGGACATCTACAACGAGGAGTGGGTGGAGAACAAGAACCAGTCCGTCCGCAATACCTCCCTGTTCATCAACGACCGTCTGAACGTCATCGAGCGGGAACTCGGCGGTATCGAGGAGGACATCAAGGATTACAAGCAGAGCCACAACATCACGAACGTCCAGCAGGTGGGTGACGCCTACATGCAGCAGTCCACGGCCTATTCGGCCCAGGGCTTCGAGGCCTCCAACCAGCTGGCGATCGCGAAGATGATCAAGCAGTTCATCAACGATCCGGCCCATGCCAACGACCTCATGCCGGCGAACTCCGGCCTGTCCAGCGCGAACATCGAGACCCAGATCCGGGACTACAACACCGCGCTCCTGGAACGCGACCGTTCCCTGAACCTTTCCAGTGAGAACAACCCGTACGTGCAGGACCTGAACAAGAGCCTGGAAATGTACAAGCTCGCCGTGAACCGCTCCATCGACAACCTCATCTCCACCCTGCAGCTGCAGGTGAGCAAGATCGAGGCGCAGGAGAACCAGATCATGAGCCGCCTGTCCTCCACTTCCGGACAGGAGCTGGAACTCCTTTCCATCGAGCGTCAGCAGAAGGTGAAGGAGCAGCTGTACATCTTCCTCCTCCAGAAGCGTGAGGAGAACGAACTCCAGGGCCTCCTGACCGTAGGCAACACCCGCCTGATCCAGCGTCCTACCGGCGCTACCTCTCCGGTCGCCCCGAACAAGATGATGATCCTCCTGGTCGCCCTCATCCTCGGATTCGGCATTCCTTTCGCCGTGTTCTATGTGATGAAGCTCATGGACACCACGGTCAAGGGCCGCAGCGACCTCTCCAAGCTCTCCGTGCCGTTCCTTGCCGAACTGCCGCAGATGGGCCTCACCAAGAACTACTGGCAGCGCTTCCGGCTCAACCGCTTCGACCACAAGAACAACAAGATCATCGTGGAGCACGGCAAGCGCGACTCCATCAACGAGGCCTTCCGCGTCCTGAGAACCAACCTGGACCTCATGATCCACCGGGAGACCGAGACCCAGGCCATCATGGTCACTTCCTACAACCCGAACGCCGGTAAGACCTTTACCCTCATGAACCTGGCCGCCTCCATGGCCCTGAAGGGCAACAAGAAGGTCATTATCCTGGACATGGACCTCCGCAAGGCCACCCTGTCCAAGTCCCTGGGCAAGAACGCCACCGGTGTCGCCGCCTTCCTCAACGCCAAGTATGACGATCCGTACGAGCATATCGTCAATGTCCAGGAAAATCTGGATCTCCTGCCGGTGGGCTCCATCCCTCCCAACCCGGCCGAGCTCCTGGTTTCCGACCGTCTGGGTGAGCTGATCTCCGCCATGAAGAAGCGCTATGACTATGTGTTCATGGACTGCGCCCCGGTGGACCTGGTCGCCGATACCAGCATCATCGCCCAGCATGCCGACATTTCCATCTTCATCCTCCGCGCCGGCCTGTTCGACAAGCGCGCCCTGCCCGCCGTGGAGGCCATGTACAACGAAGGCAAGTACAACCGTATGGCCATTATCCTGAACGGTGTGGACGGTTATTCCGGACGTCACGGGTACGGATATGGTTATGGCTATGGTTACGGCTATGGCTACGGTTACGGCAACGAGGAGAAGAAATAAGGAATGGGACTGCTTTTCAACCGACGCAAATCCATCCTCGACGCCGGCCTCCTGAAGGGAGCCGTGGACAATCACAGCCATATCCTGTATGGGCTGGACGACGGCGTGAAAAAGCAGGAAAGCTCGCTCTCCATCCTCCATTTCCTGGAGGAGGAGGGCGTTTCCGAAGTCTGGTTCACGCCCCATGTCATGGAGGATGTTCCCAATACGACTGAGGGAATCAAGGCCCGTTTCGAGGAACTGAAGTCCGTCTATTTCGGCAACCTCAAGCTCCATCTCGCGGCCGAATACATGATCGACGTGCTGTTCGAGGAACGCCTGGCGCAGCGGGACCTGCTGGAGCATGGACCCGATACGGTCCTGGTCGAGACGTCCGCCGTCGCGCCGCCCATTAATTTCTGGGAGGTGCTCGATGCTATGCTGAAGGCCGGTTATCGGCCGCTCATTGCCCATCCGGAGCGATACCGCTACATGGACAAGGACGACTATCGCCGCCTTCATGACATGGGCTGCCTGCTGCAGATGAACCTTCCCTCCATCGTGGGATTCTACGGGGATTCGGCCCGGGCCCGGGCCCTCGACCTGCTGGACAGCGGCTGGTATTCGATGGTGGGATCCGACTGCCACCGTTTCCGGGCCATCCAGACCCAGTACCAGGCCAAGGAACTGAAGAAAGAAACGATCCGGAAACTCGAGCCTCTCATGGCTGGTCTCCAGGACGATTAGACACAGATATGAACATACTGGTTTGCGGCGCCAACGGACAGCTCGGGACGGAGATGCGAAACGTCTCTGCCGGGTCGTCCGACCGCTATATTTTCACGGACGTCGCCTCCCTTCCCGGGGTGGACACGGTTTATCTGGACATCACCAACCGTGATGCCGTCCGGCTTATCTGCGATTCGGAAAAGGTGGATGTGATCGTCAATTGCGCCGCCTATACGAATGTGGACAAGGCGGAGGAGGATGTGCCCATGGCGGACCTCCTGAACCATACGGCGCCGGGCATCCTGGCTTCCGTGGCGGCGGAGCGCGGGGCGCACATGATCCACATCTCCACGGACTATGTGTTCCAGGGCGACATCGCCCTGCCTTGCCGGGAAGACTGGCCGGTGCATCCCAACGGAGTATATGGCGCGACGAAGCTCCAGGGCGAGCAGGCGGTGCAGGAAGCAGGCTGCAGCTGGCAGATTTTCCGGACGGCCTGGCTCTATTCCCCTTACGGGAAGAATTTCGTGAAGACGATGCGCCAGCTCACGGCCGAGCGGCCCCAGCTGAAGGTCGTCTTCGACCAGGTGGGAACGCCCACCTATGCGGCGGACCTGGCTGCGCTCATCTATAAGGTCATTACGGACCGGCTCACGGACCGCCAGGGCATCTACCACTTCTCCAATGAAGGCGTGTGCTCCTGGTTCGATTTCGCCTGTGCCATCCGCGACCTTTCCGGCAACACCTGCGACATCCGCCCCTGCCACTCGGAGGAATTCCCCTCCAAGGTCCGTCGGCCGCACTTTTCCGTCCTGGACAAGACCAAGGTCAAGGAAACCTTCGGCATCGAGGTCCCGCACTGGTATGAATCCCTGAAAAAATGCATCGACCGGCTATGACGATTATCCAGACAGGTATCGAAGGGCTCGTCGTCATCGAGCCGAAAGTGTTCGGGGACGCACGGGGCTATTTCTTTGAGGTGTTCAACGAACGGGAGTTCCATGAGTTGGTGGGACCGGTCCGGTTCGTCCAGGACAACGAGAGCAAGTCCCGCTACGGAGTGATCCGCGGGCTTCATTTCCAGAAAGGGGAGCACGCCCAGGCGAAACTCGTCCGCGTAGTGAGCGGCGCCGTGCTGGACGTTGCCGTGGACCTTCGCGAAGGGTCGCCCACCTACGGGAAATGGCATGCGGAAGAGCTGACAGGGGAGAACCACCGGATGATGTTCATCCCGCGGGGTTTTGCCCATGGCTTCAGCGTCCTCTCCGAAGAAGTCGTCTTCCAATACAAGTGCGACAACCTCTATTGTCCCGCCTCCGAAGGCGCCGTCGCCTGGAACGATCCCGAACTGGGCATCGACTGGCGGATCCCCGCCGGGGACGCCCTCCTTTCCGAAAAAGACAAACATCATCCTTTCCTCCATGAATTACGATAGATCCATCATTGTCACCGGCGGAGCCGGTTTCATCGGCAGCCATGTGGTCCGGCTGCTGGTCAATAAATACCCGAACTACCGGATCATCAATCTGGACAAGCTCACCTATGCGGGCAACCTCGCGAACCTCCGGGACATCGAGGACAAGCCCAATTACCGGTTCGTCCGGATGGACATCTGCGATTTCGAGGGCGTCCTGGCCCTCATGCAGGAGGAACGGGTGGACGGCATCATCCACCTGGCCGCCGAGTCCCATGTGGACCGCTCCATCAAAGATCCCTTCACCTTCGCCCGCACCAACGTCATGGGCACTTTGTCCATGCTGCAGGCCGCCAAGGCGTACTGGGAGCCCCAGGGCTATGTCCTTAACGGAGCGGTTCCCTGCCGCTTCTACCACATCTCCACCGACGAAGTCTATGGCGCCCTGGAGATGACGCATCCGGAGGGTATCGAGCCGCCGTTCACGACCAAGGCTTCCAGCGGGAAGCACCATCTGGCCTATGGCGAGAAGTTCTTCACGGAGGACCTGAAGTATCAGCCGCACAGCCCGTACAGCGCCGCCAAAGCCAGCTCTGACCACTTTGTGCGTGCCTTCCATGACACGTTCGGGATGCCTACCATCGTCACGAACTGCTCCAACAACTACGGCCCGTACCAGTTCCCGGAGAAGCTTATTCCGCTGTTTGTCAATAACATCCGTCATCGGAAACCGCTGCCGGTCTATGGCAAGGGTGAGAACGTCCGCGACTGGCTGTACGTGGAGGACCACGCCCGGGCTATCGACCTGATCTTCCATGAGGGAAAGATCGCCGAGACCTACAACATCGGCGGCTTC
>DETL01000034.1:130729-130921 GCA_002361625.1 Bacteroidales bacterium UBA3289
GAAGAACATCGACATCATCAAGGTCCTGATCAGCACGGTGGATCGCCTGCTGGGCCGTCCCGAGGGCGCCGACATGGATCTGATCACCTATGTGACGGACCGCGCCGGCCACGATCTCCGCTATGCCATCGACTCCACCAAGCTCCAGAGAGAGCTGGGCTGGGAACCGTCGCTGCAGTTCGAGGAAGGCAT
>DETL01000034.1:130974-134652 GCA_002361625.1 Bacteroidales bacterium UBA3289
CTGCAGTTCGAGGAAGGCATCGAAAAGACCGTCCGCTGGTACCTCGAGAACCAGGAGTGGCTGGACAACGTCACGAGCGGGGACTACCAGAAGTATTACGAGGAAATGTACAAAGGTCGATGAAAGATATCATCCGTTCCCAGGTGGCGGCGTCCATCGCCGTGAAGCAGGCGATCTTGGCCGATGAGGCCCTGATGGCCCGCATCGCCGACATTGCCGCCTTGATGGTGGACGCGTACAAGGCCGGTCACAAGACTTTGTGGGCTGGAAACGGGGGGAGTGCGGCCGATGCGCAGCACATGGCCGGGGAACTGGTGAACAAGTTCACCTTCGACCGCCCGGGGCTGCCGGCCCTGTCCCTGTCCACGGATACGTCCATCATTACCGCCATCGGCAACGATTACGGGTTCGAGCGCCTTTTCGCCCGCCAGGTGGAGGCGCAGGGCTGTCCGGGGGATGTGTTCATCGGCATTTCCACGTCGGGCCGTTCCCGGAATCTGGTGGAGGCGCTTGCGGCTTGCCGGGCCAAGGGAATCGTTTCCGTCGCCATCGTCGGGGCTTCGCCCTGTCCGATGGACGATTACGATTATGTGCTGCACGTACCGTCCGTGGAGACGCCGCGCATCCAGGAGTGTCAGACACTCATCGGCCATATCCTGTGCTATATTGTGGAACAGGAACTATTTGGGTAACAATCATTTTGTCTTATGAAAGGAATCGTACTCGCCGGGGGCAGCGGAACGCGCCTGTACCCCATCACCAAGGGAGTTTCCAAGCAGCTCCTCCCGATCTATGACAAACCCATGATCTACTATCCCGTGTCAGTCCTCATGATGGCCGGCATCCGGGATATCCTCATCATCTCTACGCCGTATGACCTGCCGGGCTTCCGCCGGCTGCTCGGAGACGGGTCCGATTACGGTGTTCGGTTTTCCTATGCGGAGCAGCCCTCGCCGGATGGCCTTGCGCAGGCCTTCATCATCGGCCGAGAGTTCATCGGGGACGATACGGCCTGCATGGTGCTGGGAGACAATATCTTCCACGGTGCCGGGTTCGAAGCGCAGCTGAAGCAGGCGGTTGCCGACGCTTCGCGCGGGCTCGCCACCGTTTTCGGCTACTGGGTCAGCGATCCGGAACGCTACGGCGTGGCGGAGTTCGACGCCTCCGGCAAATGCATCTCCATCGAGGAAAAGCCGGCCGTTCCCAAGTCCAACTACGCCGTGACCGGCCTGTATTTCTATCCGAACCGCGTCGTGGACGTCGCGGCGGCGGTCAAGCCCTCCGCCCGCGGCGAGTTGGAAATCACCTCCGTGAACCAGGCCTTCCTGGCCGACGACGCTTTGCTGGTCCAGACCCTCGGCCGCGGCTTCGCCTGGCTGGACACCGGCACGCACGAGTCGCTCGCCGAAGCCTCGACCTATATCGAAGTGATCGAAAAGCGCCAGGGCCTCAAGATCGCCTGCCTGGAAGAAATCGCCTTCCGCCACGGCTGGATCACCGCCGACAAACTGCGCGAAGTCGCCTCCCCCATGCGCAAGAACCAGTACGGGCAGTATTTGCTGGGGCTGGTGTAGGGGAGTGCGGTGGGGTGCTGCCTGCGGAGAGCGGAGTGCTGCCTGCGGGGGGACACAGACCCTCGCTTAACCGCCTGACCGTCAGCCCTTTGCCCCGCGGTCTTTGTCCCTTCCGGGACACAGATCCATGCTTAACCGCCTGAATGTCAGCTCTTTGAATTGCGGTCTTTGTCCCTCTCGGGACACAGACCCTCGCTTAACCGCCTGAATGTCAGCCCTTTGCCCTGCGGTCTTTGTCCCTTCCGGGACACAGACCCTTGCTTAACCGCCTGAATTTCAGCTCTTTGAATTGCGGTCTTTGTCCCTTTTGGGACACAGACCCTTGCTTAACCGCCTGATCGTCAGCCCTTTGCCCCGCGGTCTTTGTCCCTTCCGGGGCACAGACCCCCGCCTAACCGCCTGAATGTCAGCTCCTTGACCTGCGGTCTTTGTCCCTTTTGGAACACAGACCCATGCTTAACCGCCTGACCGTCAGCCCTTTGACCCGCGGTCTTTGTCCCTTTTGGGACATAGACCCATGCTTAACCGCCTGATCATCAGCCCTTTGACTTGCGGTCTTTGTCCCTTCCGGGACACAGACCCCCGCCTAACCGCCTGATCATCAGCCCTTTGCCCCGCGGTCTTTGTCCCTCCCGGGACACAGACCATCGCTTAAGCGCTTGATCGTCAGCGACTTGAATTGCGGTCTTTGTCCGTTTAGGAACATAGAGTTATTTGTAAACGTTTGAAATTGAGTGAAATATGCGACAGTCTTTGTCCCGGATTCTGCTTGTTTTTCTGCTGGCCGCATCCTGCAACCGGCCGGATGTCCTTACGATGTTCGTCGGCACGTACAGCGACGGGTTTTATGCCTATGAGTTCGACCAGAACGCGGGCGAAGTGGTTGTCCCTGAAGGAGTTCCGGGTGCGACGGATGCGACTGGCGCCATTGCCAAGGCGCCGATGCCTAACCCTTCGTACTTGGCTGTCCATGGGAACACCATCTATGCGGTGAGCGAGATGCCGGATGCATCGGCCTCGGTCTATGCATGGCGTTGGACCGGCAATGGCTTTGATCTTCTGAACTCCCAGCCTACGGGCATCCTTCCCGCTGCTTCGACGAGCCCGAGTTCCCCCTCAAGCATCGCTCCGACGTCCCCGAACTCTTCGAACGCTTCCACCTCGGCAGTTCCTTCTGTCCCTTTCCGGGGCGAGGACCCGTGCTATGTGAGCACCGACGGCCGCATTCTTGCCGTCGCGAATTATAGCGGGGGGACGCTGGCGACGTACCGCGTGCGGGAGGATGGTAGCATCGGCCCGCTGGATTCGCTGCTGGTTTCCGGCGTCGGTGGGCCTGACATGACGCGGCAGGATCGGCCCCATGTGCACTGTGCGGTTTTTTCGCCGGATGGTAAGCATCTGTTTTTCAGCGAGTTTAGTGCCGATGAGATCGGCCGCATGGACATCGGCCCCGATGGCGTCCGGAACTATTGCCGGGCGGCGACGCTGCATGCCGATTATGGGCCCAGGCACCTGATTTTCGATTCCATGGGCACGCACCTGTATGTGATCGGCGAGCTTTCCGGCGACATCACCGTCTTCGATTACGCGGCCGGCGCCCTGACCGAGAAGCAGGTCATCAAGGCCGATCGCCTGGACGCACGCGGCGCTGCCGACATCCACCTTTCCCCGGACGGCCGCTTCCTGTATGCCAGCCTCCGCCTCCGCGGCGACGGCATTTCCGTCTTCGAGGTCGGGGCCGATGGTACCTTGACCTACGTCGGCTACCAGGCCACCGGCACCCACCCGCGCAATTTCAATATCACCCCGAACGGCCGATTTGTCCTCGTCGCCTGCCGCGACACCGACGCCATCGAAATTTACGCCCGCTCCTCCTCAACCGGCCTTCTGACCTTCACCGGTCGCAGCATCCCGGTCTCCCGCCCTGTGTTTGTGGGATGGTGAGGGGTTAAGTGATTGATTGAATTCGGGTTGGTTTGTGGTCTGTGTCCTTGCGGGAGGGGTGCGCATAGACGTGCGGTTATCTTGTTGATTGGCAAGGTTTTGAGTTGTGGTCTGTGTCCCTGTGGAGACATAGACGTGCGGTTATTTTGCTGATTGTCAA
>DETL01000034.1:134790-204667 GCA_002361625.1 Bacteroidales bacterium UBA3289
GGGACATAGATGTGCGGTTATTTTGTTCATTTTCAAGATTTTGAGTTGTGGTCTATGTCCCTGTGGGGACAAAGACATGCGGTTATCTTGTTGATTGCCAAAGCTTTGAGCTGTGGTCTATGTCCCTGTGGGGACATAGACATGCTGTTATTTTGTTGATTGTCAATGCTTTGAGTTGTGGTCTATGTCCCAGCAAGGACATAGACGTGCGGTATTTTGTTGATTGTCAATGCTTTGAATTGTAGCCTGTGTTCCAAAAAGGACATAGACGTGTTGCTATTATGTTGATTATTAATGCTTTGAGCTTCGGTCTGTGTCCCAGGAAGGACAAAGACGTTCTCTTATCCTGTTAACTGTCAATGCCTTATACATCGGTCTGTGCCCTCCCAAGGGGACATAGACCCGCAACTATCTCCCTCACCCACAACGTCCTTATCTCACCTCTCTGCACCCCGCAAAAACGAACAGATTCATTAAAAAGCATACTGAAACAACACATTCGGGCCAGAGGCAAGCGAAAAACCGGAAAAATTGACATATTATTGTGCTTCAAAAAGAGTTTGAAGCCATGAAGAGAAGAAAATTTCGCTCCGGATGTATCCACCACATTTACCAAAGACCCATCGACGGATATGTCATTTTCCACACCCGTCGGGATTTCCTTGTTTTTCTGACCCTGTTTTTCTGCGTAAAAAAGAAGTACAAAGTGCGCATTTTGAGTATCTGCCCGATGGTGGATCACCTGCATGTCGTGCTGGAGGCCGATTCGAAAAAGGACTTGTCGGCCTTCGTCCAGGATTATACTTCCCGATTTGTCAAGGAATACGACCTTTCCTTCGGTCGCACTTCCGGCCGGCTTTTCACCCGTCGATTCGGCTGTGCGCCCAAGCGGAACGACAAGAAGGCCCGGACGGCCATCGCCTACTCCTATAACAATGCTACCGAGCGGAATCTCTGCAATCATGCAATTGACTATCAATGGAATATGCTCGCATACGACGGGAATAATCATCCTTTTTCCGCGCCCATCGACCTGAAAAGCAGTTCCTCTGCCATGCGCAAGTCCATGCGGCTGGTCGATTCCTACCATCGGACCAATACCCCTTTGGTATACAACGTTTTAGGTCGATTATTCCAGGATCTGACCCGGCAGGAATCGCTCCAATTGACCGATTACATCCTCTTCATGTACTGCGACGTCGATTTCGAGCGGGCTTATCGTTTCTACGGCGATCGGGGGACCATGCTCATGGCCATCGACTCCAATACCGGGAGCGAGCACGATTTCCAGGAAGAATGGGTAGGTTACACGGATGCGGTCTATGCCGATATGGGACGTATGTTGCTGTCAAAGACCGGTTTACGTGATATGAAGGACGTCCTGAATCTGCCCATTGCCACGCGATACGGCCTGAAAACCTTCCTCCTCTCGCAGTCCGATTTCATCCCGCGCCAAGTCGAAAAGTATCTCCAGCTGCCGGAAAAGAAGCCCGCCAGAAAGGGAGGGAATAAGCGCGGGTAACTGTTCGGGGAGGTGGGACACATACCCGCGCCCATCCCCTTGATCGTCAATGCGTTAATCTTCGGTCTATGTCCCTTTCGGGACACAGACGCGATGTTATGTTGCTGATTGTCAGAGTGTTTAGATGAGGTCTGTGTCCCTGCGTGGACACAGACGTGAGGTTATGTGGGTGAGTGTCAATGTGTTAAGTTGTGGTCTATGTTCTTTCGGGGACATAGATGCAAGGTTATGTGGCAGATTGTCAATGCGTTAAGGTAAAGTCTGTGGGCTTGTGGGAACACAGATGCACGGTTATATGGCTGAGTGTCAATGCATTGAGGTTAGGTCTATGTCCCGGCGGGGACAAAGACGTGAGGTTATGTGGGTGAGTGTCAACGTGTTGATGTGATATCTATGTCCTTTCGGGGACACAGATGCAAGGTTATGTGGCAGATTGTCAATGCATTAAGGTGAGGTCTATGTCCCTTTGGGGACACAGACGTGTGGTTATATAGCTGATTGTCAATGCGTTAATGCAGGGTCTATGCCCTTTCGAGAACACAGATGCAAGGTTATGTGGCAGATTGTCAATGCGTTAAGGTGAGGTCTATGTCCCTTTTGCGATACAGACGCGCAGTCATATGGCTGACTGTCAATGCGTTGAGATGAGGTCTATGTCCCGGCGGGGACAAAGACGTGAGGTTATGTGGGTGAGTGTCAACGTGTTGAGGTGATGTCTATGTCCTTTCGGGGACAAAGACGCGAGGGTATGAGTATGAGCGCCAATGCGTTGAGGTGAGGTCTGTGTCCACGCACCCGTCCATCCGCAGGGGAAAAGCATGGCGAAAGTATCGCGGAAAATGAGTATCTTTGCAAACATGACAGAAAAACAAGACGATCATCAACAAAACTGACGAAACCATACCAAACACAACCAAGACACCCCCACCCCACGACTACTACAACCAAACCAGTCAAAACCAGAACAAACATAACAACCCCACCCCACGACCGGCACAACCAAACCAGTCACAAACAAAACAAACACAACCATAACAACCCTACGACCGGCACAACCCAGCCCGTCAAAACCAAGATAAGCATAACCTTACTACCATGAAGATACTCGTGACCGGTGCGGCCGGATTCATAGGTTCCAAGTTGATGTACACGCTCCGGGAAAGGGGCGATGAGGTCATCGGAATCGACAATTACAACGATTATTACGACGTGCGGCTGAAGGAGGCGCGCGTGAAAGCCTTGGGGCTGGATGTGATCAAGATGGACTTGGCCGATAAGGAAGCCATCGACCAGCTCTTTGAAACCCAGCACTTTGACAAGGTCGTCAATCTGGCGGCGCAGGCGGGGGTGCGGTACAGCATCACGAACCCGTATGCTTATCTGCAGAGCAACCTCGTGGGGTTCCTGAACATCCTGGAGGCCTGCCGCCACTATAACGTGAAGCACCTGATTTACGCATCGTCCAGCTCCGTCTATGGAATGAATGCCAAAGTCCCTTACAGTGAGGACGATAAGGTGGACAACCCCGTGTCCCTGTACGCGGCGACCAAGAAATCCAACGAGCTCATGGCCCACAGCTACTGCAAGCTCTACGGGATCTCGATGACCGGCCTCCGCTTCTTCACGGTCTATGGTCCATGGGGCCGTCCCGACATGGCGCCGATGCTCTTCGCCAAGGCCATCTCCCACGGCGAAACCATCAAGGTGTTCAACCACGGCGACATGATCCGCGACTTCACCTATATCGACGACATCGTGGCCGGAACCATCGGCTGCATCGACCAGGAACCTACCCCCAACGAGAACGGCCTCCGGTACCGCGTCTATAACATCGGCTGCAGCAACCCCGTGAAACTCATGGACTTTATCTCCGAGATCGAGGGCGCCCTGAAGACCGAAGCCAAGAAAGAGTTCCTGCCCATGCAGCCCGGCGACGTCTATCAGACCCATGCCGATACCACCAAGCTCGAAACCGAGATAGGCTATAAGCCCCGCGTACGGCTGCACGAAGGCATCGGCCATTTCATCGACTGGTACACCTCCGACCTCAATCCCCTCAAGTAACTCGTTTGATTATTCGGAAATCTTGAACATAGTCTATCATGAAAATCGCAGTTGCAGGTACCGGTTATGTAGGGCTTTCCATCGCGACGCTGCTGGCGCAGAAGAATGAGGTGGTGGCCGTGGACGTCATTCCCGAGAAAGTGGAGAAGATCAACCGGAAGGAGAGTCCCATCCAGGACGAGTATATCGAGAAGTATCTGAAGGAGAAGCCGTTGAACCTGACGGCGACACTGGATGGACGGGCGGCGTATGCCGATGCGGACTATGTGGTCATCGCCGCGCCGACGAATTACGACCCCAAGAAGAATTTCTTCGATACCTCCCATGTGGAGGAGGTGATCGACCTGGTGCTGCAGGTGAATCCGGACGCGGTGATGGTGATTAAGTCCACCGTGCCGGTGGGCTACACGAAGTCCGTCCGGGAAAAGTTCTCCTACCGGGAGCGGCTGGCCGATGGTTCCTTCCGCGTCGTGGTTCCGAAGATCCTTTTCGCTCCGGAGTTCCTGCGGGAGTCCAAGGCTTTGTACGACAACCTGTATCCGTCTCGTATTATCATCGGATCGGACAATGAGGGGCCTTATGACCTCCGCGGACTAAAACTTTTTCTCCCGAAAAAGGTCGAAAAAGTTTTGTCCGACTCCGGTCTGGCCCCTGTAAACACGGCTGCTTATCAGTTTGCAGAACTTCTCGCCGAAGGCGCGATCAAGGAGGATATTCCTGTGCTGTTCATGGGGACGACGGAGGCGGAGGCGGTGAAGCTGTTTGCCAATACGTACCTGGCGCTGCGGGTGAGTTACTTCAACGAACTGGATACGTATGCGGAGATGAAGGGGCTTGATACCCAGGCGATTATCAATGGCGTATGCCTGGATCCGCGGATCGGCAGTCACTACAATAATCCAAGTTTCGGGTATGGCGGATACTGCTTGCCGAAGGATACAAAGCAGCTGTTGGCGAACTTCAACGACGTGCCGGAGAACCTGATCAAGGCGATCGTGGATTCCAACCGCACCCGCAAGGATTACATCGCGGACCGGGTGCTGGAAAAGGCCGGATACTACAGTGCGAACAGCGCCTTCGATACGGCGAAGGAGCGGGAGGTCACGGTAGGGGTGTACCGCCTCACGATGAAGACCGGATCCGACAACTTCCGCCAGAGCGCCATCCAGGGCATCATGAAGCGGATCAAGGCCAAGGGAGCCAAGGTCATCGTCTTCGAGCCCACCCTCCAGGACGGCACGACCTTCTTTGGATCGCGTATCGTCAATGACCTGGAAACCTTTAAGGCCCAGGCCGATGCGATCATCGCCAACCGCTATGACCCCGCCCTGGACGATGTCCGGGACAAGGTCTATACGCGGGATATTTTCAAGCGGGACTAGCGCTTACTCCACGGCCCGGAAAATCGGGACCCAGTCGAAATCCCAGGTGACGATCAGGACGGGTTTTTTCTCGTCCTTTTTCTTGTCGTCTTTCTTGGTGTCATCCTTTTTCTCAGTGGAGGATTTCTTGTCGTCCTTTTTGCCGTCGGACGCGGCGAAGGCCGTTGCAGGGAGCAGCATGCAACACGCCAGAAGAATGTAGATGTTCTTCATAGTCGATTAATGTTTGAATGTATAGTTGCGGCTAAGATACGAATTATTTCCAGAAATTCGAAATCAGTGATAAATTCATATTTCCTGCGGAAATGTCCGAATTAATGCGTATATTTGCACAATTACCAACGCGATCGTACGTAGTACGATACCCCCGCCCGGTTCAGCGCTCTTGGATAGGAGCAGCAACCGGTTTGCGGGTTTATTCCTTGCTAACGGTGAAAACTGGGCGAGGAGTAGGAGAATTGTATTCACAAAACCCAAACCCTTTATGAAAGAGTCGTCCTTCTTCCGACGCATTTTCTCGTCCCGGATTCTGCCTTCCTGGACCATCCTGTTGTTCGATGCCTGCGTCATCGTCTTTTCCATGATCCTGGCATACGCCATTCGTTTCACCTTCGATGATGCGATGGCCATGGGCACTGAAATCCGGATCTCCACGGCCGTGGTCCTGGTGCTGAACCTGATCTTCTTCCGTGTATTCCGGACCTATTCCAATATCATCCGCTACTCCTCTTTCGTGGATGTGATGCACATCTTCGTCGCATTGACATTGGGGTACTTCTCCTCGGCAGCCGTGTCCTGGTTGTGGCCGCTGGCATTCAAGTCCAACATCGCTCCCACCTCGGTGCTAATGATTTCCTACGTGATCAGCTTCGCGATCATGGTCATCTCCCGCATGACCATCAAGACCCTGAACGATTATTTCAACCAGACGGAAACCTCCTACTACCGGACCTACATCTACGGAACCAAGGCCGGTGTGGACATCGCCAAATCCCTCCGGACGGAGACGGAGAACAAGTTCCACATCATGGGTTTTGTCGCCGATGACCCCGACATGGTGGGGAAGGTGCTCATGGGCGTGAATGTCTATGCCAATGACGACACCCTCATGGACAATATCCGACGCGACCGGGTGGACGCTTTCGTCGTTTCCCCGCTGAAGGCCGATACCCTGAAGGAATCCGACATCGCCGACCGGCTCCTGAAGGAGAAGGTCCAGATCTTCCTGGCTCCGGATGTGTCTAACGACTGGGATGGCAGTGCTCAACGTCGCGGCATCAAGGAAGTCCAGATCGAGGACCTGCTGGGCCGGGATCCCATCAAGATCAACATGAAGGAGATCGCTGCCCATCTGGAAGGGAAGCGCGTGCTCATCACGGGTGCGGCCGGCTCCATCGGCAGCGAGATCATGCGGCAGGTGGCGATGTTCAATCCCTACCAGATGATCCTGATCGACGAGGCCGAGACTCCGCTGCACGATATCCGCCTGGAACTCAAGAATAAGTGGCAGGAGATCGAAGCTCCTACACTGGTTGCCAACATCACCAACAAGGCGCGGATGGAGTCCATCTTCGCCGAATACCAGCCCGAATACGTGTTCCATGCGGCCGCCTACAAGCATGTGCCCATGATGGAAGACAACGTGTCCGAGTCCATCCAGAACAACGTCCTGGGTACGAAGATCCTCGCGGACCTCGCCGTGAAATACAAGGTGAGTCGATTCGTAATGATCTCCACGGACAAGGCCGTGAACCCCTCCAACGTCATGGGCTGCTCCAAGCGCATCTGCGAAATCTATGTTCAGGCCCTTGCCCGCAAGATCCAGAAGGATGGTTCCGCCCCGACGCAGTTCATCACCACCCGCTTCGGTAACGTGCTGGGCTCCAACGGTTCCGTGATTCCGCTCTTCCGCAAGCAGATTGCCGCCGGTGGTCCTGTCACCGTCACCCACCCGGAAATTATCCGCTACTTCATGACCATCCCTGAGGCTTGCCAGCTGGTGCTGGAAGCCGGCAGCATGGGCAAGAGCGGTGAGATCTATATCTTCGACATGGGCAAACCGGTCAAGATCGTGGACCTCGCCCAGCGTATGATCCGTCTCTCCGGCCGCACCGACGTGAAGATCGAATTCACCGGCCTTCGTCACGGCGAGAAACTCTACGAGGAACTCCTCGCCACCCGCGAGAACACCAAGCCTACCTCGCACGACAAGATTATGATCGCCTCCGTCCGTGAATACGACTACGAGGACGTGAACGACGATATCGAACAGCTCATCAACAGCAGCTACGACTTCGACTCCATGCGCACCGTCGCCATGATGAAGGACCTCGTCCCCGAGTTCAAGAGCTTGAATTCCAAGTATTCGGTGCTGGATGTACAGTAAACCCAAAACACACGAGATATGAACCTGAAAGGAACCAAAACCGAGAAGAACCTCCTGGAAGCATTCGCCGGAGAGTCCATGGCCCGCAACAAATACACCTTCTACGCCTCCAAGGCTAAGAAGGACGGCTACGTGCAGATCTCCAAGATTTTCGAGGAGACCGCTGCCAACGAGAAAGAACACGCTGAGATCTGGTTCAAGTACCTGCATGGCGGCGTTCCCACCACGACGGAGAACCTGAAAGACGCGGCCGACGGCGAGAACTTCGAATGGACCGACATGTATGACCGTATGGCCATCGAGGCCGATGCCGAAGGCTTCCCCGAAATCGCCGCCAAGTTCCGCATGGTAGGCGCTATCGAGAAAGAACACGAAGAGCGCTACCGCAAACTCCTCGCCAACATCGAAGGCGGCCTCGTCTTCTCCCGCGACGGCGACTGCATCTGGCAGTGCTCCAATTGCGGGCATATCGTTATCGGGCCGGTGGCGCCGGACGTATGCCCCGTGTGCGATCATCCGAAGAGCTATTTCCAGTTGAAGGCGGAGAATTATTGAGGTGGTGCGGGTGCTGAGCTTGTCGAAGCATCCGGTCCCTGAGCTTGTAGAAGGAATCGGTCCCTGAGCCTGTCGAAGGGCCGCCTTACCACAAGATTGAATCGAAATAACCTCCCGTCG
The DNA here is from genome assembly GCA_002361625.1 of Bacteroidales bacterium UBA3289. GTDB lineage: Bacteria > Bacteroidota > Bacteroidia > Bacteroidales > UBA932 > Cryptobacteroides. The sequence goes on from DETL01000034.1 coordinate 142,820, forward strand.
GAGGCGTACCTTAAAATCCGCTGAACAAGCGGATTTTTATTTTCAATAAGGGGTCGAACGAAGCAAAATACGAAATAAAATCTTATCTTTGTAAAACCGTGAAAGTACGTAAACACTACGTACTAGCTTCGCTCGGAAAGCCGCTTCTTGGACAGGGACCGGTCCGGGCGGATTGTTCCTTGCCTTCGGTTGTGGGGGGCGGGGAATAGGGTTTTTTGACTGTTGTTGATTTGGGTAGTGAGTATAGCATGAGTTGCAACAGTGGCTTCGATCTGATGGAAATGAAACCGTTACAATTTGTCACGGTTTGAAGTCGCGGGTGACCAAGGTCAACTCATTGTATTAAGAAAAAAACGGCATGATATTCTTAGATGAGCATCGCTTTGGCACATCCATGTTTTAGATTTGCCGGAAACGAATGTTTATTTAAAGATTGAGCGATGACGCAAAAACATCAGATTCAGTTGTTTGAAGAGAAAAGGGTTCGGACCGTATTGGACAATCAGGCAGAGAAATGGTGCTTCTCTGTTGCCGATGTTGTGCCGATGTGACAGATAGTATGGATGTGAAGCAGTACATCAAGAAGATGAGAAGCCGTGACCCGGAGCTGACTACCAGTTGGGGTACGATTTGTACCCTAACTCCAATGATGACTTCAGACTATCTGCCTCTGCAAAAGAAGAATAGGAGATTTTTATCTATCGAAATATGACTCAACTGACTGATCAAGAACGGACCGCCCAGATGAACGACATGCGCTCGTTTGATGAGCAAATGCCTTGCGTGGGCATATTCTGGTATGATCCCGCCGAACACAGTTTCTTCGGTGTTCGGAAGAAGGAAATCACTCCGCAGATGGTCGAGGAAGCAGTGAAGAAAGGGAATCCCTTTATCAGTTATCCAAAGGTGCGAAGAGTAATGCATACTCATGACTCTAACTTGTGCGGTCGTGTAGTATGGTCGATAGATAAGTTTATTATACATGTCGGCAAATGGGCCAAGCCAATTCAAGAAGAACTAACGGATTTGATCGAGAAAGAGTTTTCGTTGCCTTATTATGAGTTCTTTTATGACTGACATCAGTCGATACCTGCGATTCCTACAAAATACCGGATGCCCAGACCTGATTGATAGCCGATGGAAGGATCGAGTGCATTAGGAATTATTGGATCGCTTTCCGGAGATGAGGAAGGGGCGTGGCAAGTAATTGAAGAGGTGTTGTCCCGTTGGACTTGCGGTGCAAACGGGAGGTACATCGATGTCAATGATGTCGGCAACCAATCATCTTCCCTGTGGGATCGCCATTATGCTGAAAATCAATGCTATATAGAAATAACAAAGAAAGAATTCTTTCTAAGAGGTTTCTCGGGCCGAAGACAAAGAAGAGTGGCGTCAGAGATATAAAGAAAGCCGCGTAATACAATGGAGTATGGAAGAGATCACGAAAGAGATTATCAGAAAAGCCGATGGCGTAGTATCTGAAGTGTATAAGGATGCTGTTCAGCCTGTCGTTAAACCACTGGGCGAAGTTTTAGGGTTTATTCCTCGTACGATTCGATTATGGTTAGGCGGATGGGAAAAGTGGTTGATTAATGGCGAAGCCAGCATCCGTTTAACCGCTGAAACCATTGAGAATAAAATTAAGAAAGTTCCGCCAGAGAAAGTTGTTGAGCCAGAGGCGTATGTGGCAATCCCAGCTATTCAGCAATTAACTTATTGTCAAGATAATCCGGTATTAAGAGAACTTTATGCCAATCTCCTTGTATCATCAATGAATACCGATACGAAATGGAGAGTTCATCCATCCTTTGTCGATATCGTTAAACAGTTGAATCCAGATGAAGCAAAGTTTCTTCAGCTGTTGAAAAAGAGGATGACTTACCCTTTGATTGATATACGGCTCCAGTCTTCACATACAGGATATAATGACATTGTTGTTAACTATACGGCTGTTGGAAATTCTGTGCTAGAAAGGAAGAAAGAAGTGTCGGAATATTTAGATAATCTAAATCGTCTTGGTATAATAAGGATATCGGATTCATATCTCATAGATGATTCTCGTTATAATGAAACGATAGAATTAAGCGAGTCACTTTTTATGATTCCGGAAAACACTTCGGACGGGTGGAAAAGGGTCTATAAGAAGCATCTTTTTGAATTGACTGACTTTGGTGCCTCTTTTGTGGATGTGGTTGTCAATCCAAAAGTCTAAGTCCTATCCCAATATATATATATATATCACCCGTTATCTGAAATTAATGTCGTAATTTTGCAAAAAGACAAAGATATGAGTCGACAAATATATTTACCTGAGCTTTTGAGTATAAACATCAAGAATTATACTCTTTATCCTAATGGATTGGACTACACCTATGATTTTGTCAAAGGCGTTAATCTGATTCTTGGTGGCAATGGGATGGGTAAGACTACCTTTGTCAATATCATCAAATTCGGACTCATCGGTTTATATCGAAAAGCAAAGGATTTAACACGCACATATAAGGAGAGGGCCATTGTAAAAAGACTCCTTTACCCTACCGACTATTTTTCTGCCCGAAAAGATGATTCAGTCCTGGCTCCAGGTGAGGCGATGGTCATCCTCATTTTTAAGATACATAATACGTGCTTTGAAGTTCGTCGTAGCCTTGAAGATGGATCTTTACAAGCGGTCAAGATTGGTGGAAATCCCATAGAGGGAGCAGTCGTAACAGAAGAACGGTATGAGCGACTTGATGAAAAAACTCAGGAGCAATACCTTCTCTATCAGTATGAGAAAAAGATAGAACAGTTTAGCAATTTGACGTTCGACGACTTGATATTCTTCGTGAATGAGATTTTATTTTTTGGCGAGAGCCACACTACTGTTTTGTGGAATGATGGAATAGACGGAAGAACTGACGTCCAGAACGAATTGTTTAACAAGTATTTCAATGAACCCAGTTTGGACCGTGAGCGTCAGGAGATGCAACGGCAGGCCAAGTATTATGATAGCTTGTCACGTCATAAGTCTGAAGATATGCGAGTTATCACAAAGTTGCTCGATAAGATTAAAGTTTCAGATTCTGATTTGAGCGCCGAAGAGTCGCCTACTGTAGATATAATCGAACTTAAGGGGCAAATAGAGAATACAGCAGGAGAACTTGCTTCTATCCAGGCAAGCCAAAGTGAAATGACTCGCGAAATAGGCATTCTCCAAGGCGAGATTAATCGTGACAGTCTTCAAGCTAATAAACTTGACAAGGAAAAACGACAGATAGAGAGGGAAATGAATGCCAGTATGTGGGAAACATTACATCCTATGTACAACGCTTTTGTAAAAAATATCCAACTCAACCATCTCTGTCCAATATGTAGTCATGATGCCGAAGAGTTAGTGGTTCAGGTGAATGATAACCCTACCCGTTGTTTTGTCTGTGGAAATGAAATCCAACATTCAGTGAATGAGGGTCTATCTGCCAAATATCGGGCGATTGTCTCAGCTCACAAAGCCCTCTATCAGGGCATTACTAACAAACAACTGAAAATCAAAGCAATCGAGGAGACGCAAAGCCGTTTTGACAATGATTATCGCGAGAAAGACTTATACCGCCGTACTTTGTTGCAGCAGTTGCGCGAACAGGAATACAAGCGTGCGGGTTCATTAGAACCGGACAGACTCCAAACTCTTGACGACGAATATAACAAATATGCTCGCGAAAAAGCCGAATACCAGAAAAAGAGCGAGGAATATGAAAGAAAAGCGTTGGAACTTACCAGCCGTATAGAAGAGGAAATCTTATCAAATGTGGCCCGATTCTCTGCTATATTCGCTAGCTATGCGGAGCGTTTCCTTGGAGTTAGTTGCTCTCTGGAGTACAACAGTTATGATGATCGTCCAAAACGTTTTTATCCGATTATTGACGGAAAGATACGTAAACAGGAAGAATCCATGTCCGAGTCACAGCGATTCTTTGTAGATCACTCTTTCCGTATGAGCATATTATCTTTTTTCTATCAGTCGCCGAGTTTCTATATTGTCGAAACCCCTGACAGCAGCTTGGATCTTTCATACGAGAAAAATGCCGCAGAAGTCTTCCTCCAGTTCCTTCAGAAGCCCAATATTGTCATTGTAACCTCCAATCTCAACAATAGTACGTTCATAGAACATCTGACTTCCGCATCCGGGATTGAATTGTCTATGGTTGGGCTACTGGATATAGCCAAACAATCGACTATACAAGGGAATAATGAGCGTATAAAAGTTTTGTATAACGGAATAAAAAAGCGAATAGAAATATGAGTAACAAGGAAGAACTGATGCTGGCAAATGCCGACATTATGACAGTCATTGCCCATGCTAAAAGAATAGGATGGGATTCTGTCAGTACAAGCACCATACAGCGTGTGGTTTACCTTATGAAGGTCCTCTATTCTTTCTGCCATTCAGATGAGAATGAATTTGGACGGTACCATTTCAGTGTTACTGTCTTTGGCCCTTACTCCGATTTGGTATATAAGAGTCTGGCATTTCTGCTCTCTTCTCAGCGACTTTTGGGTGATTTGGATGGTGAAGTACGCCTCAATTCATCCGATGGGGTCGACTCGATAAGTGAAGAGAAAAAGAAGTGGATAGATGTGATATTGCTCATACTTGGCAAATACGGAGAGAGCAAGGTGTTTAGTTTTATTGTCAACGACCCACAATATGAGCAGACCGTTAAAGCGAATATCAGTTCCGAGATCAATACGGATGTAGAAAACGATACACTCAAGGTGCTGAACGATTTTAAAAAGGCTTTTGAGGAGACACTGACTGATACCTCAACAATCAGTAGAGAAGAATATATCAGCCTTTATTTTGATTACCTCTTTGGTCAAATCATTGGAAAGAAGTAGATGCTATGAAATTTTCAGATAATCCTCAGTTCAAGGGGTATCTTGCGGGGAAAAAGCAGGACATTTACCAGCGTACCAATGATGGTGTACAGGAGACAGAACCATTCCAGCGTCTTTTGTCTATACTGGCTCAATGTCGTCGCAAGGTTGAGGAACAAGATTTTCGCCTTATTTTAATCAGCAAGGAGGATTTGTCTAAACTATGTGCAGACGCCGATATAAAGGCGATGACCCTTTTCCGACACGCGACGTTTCTCACTAATAGGACTGTACTTGTTGATTCCGAGCTAAAGATACAGAATAACAACAACGATCCGTTTCCCGATGGCGACAATGATGCCCGTCATTATTTCGCCTCCCTAGCAACGGACGATATGGTTGTGTTCCATGTTGCTCCCAATGCAACAGTCAACTTCTTCATAGACGGCAATGATTATGGTGATGGCATTTTCTATACAAGAGACACTCTCACCAGATACGAGGAATTGAGGACGATTGAGCAAATAAAAGAAGTTTTGGATGACTATAGAATCAAACTGACGCTTCGAGACACATATCTGAAGTTTTTCGTAACGAAAGCCGGTCTACGTGCACTCCGAACCTTAACCAGTCCCAGCGTAAATGAGAGAACTTTTCTGGAAAACAACAAACATCTGTTGAACAATAAACCTGAAGAACTATTTCGAGAGGATATTCGCAACTATATCAAGGAACACATGAAGATTATTGTGACTCGCGAGGTGACTATGGAAAATTTAGACCGCCTTGATATTGAGTTGACCGATGAAGAGGGTAAAGATCTTTACTTTATAGAGATTAAGTGGGTCGGTGAGAGCATAGGACCCAATGGTGATAAGATAGTGACGAAATTCAATGCACAGCCTCGCATTAATCCTGATGCGGTAAGACAAGTCATTAGTTACATTGATGAGTTGCTTAAGGAAGATAAAAATGTAAAACTTGGTTATCTTGCTGTTTTTGATGCTCGAAAAGACGATCTTGAAGATACAGGAACAGGTATTTCTGAGGATGATGTGCCAGAGAATCTTCGCCAGCATTTCCATCGTTTTGTAAAACTACCCGACTTCCGCGTGAAGAATATCAATCCTCGATAGGAGAATTTATGTTGAAGGACTACCCATTCATAGATTGTACAGAAAAGTACAACTCAATCATGGTGTTTGGCAAGAACAAAGATGTCCTTGTTCACCGATGGTATCCTTTTGTAGAGGGATATTCCAAAGAGTTTATTGAGGATATTCTTCATGAACTCCCCTTTATTCCACAGTGTGCATTAGAGCCTTTCTGCGGGAGTGGTACCACACCAGTAGAGCTACAGAATCATAATATCAAGTGCTATAGCTTTGAAGTGAGCCCATTCATGCATCTTCTTGCAAAGGTAAAACTTGAACGTACCTATGAAGAGGCAACACTAATTAGGTTTCGGAACAAAGTGGCCGACTCATTGGCAAGGCCGATGCCTGATATACGAAAGAAGGAACTTGTACCCTTTGGGGACACTTTAGTTCGTAAAGATGGACAAAAGAAGTGGAATTTCCACGATTCTTCACTTGATGGAATTCTTGATATACGTTACGCAATACGCACGGAAGTCGATGATGATAGATACTATAAGTTGTTTACTATAGCGCTATCTTCAATAATACTGCAAGCTAGCAATTTGTTTCGTAATGGCAAGTGCCTTTCATATAAAAAAGGGTGGGAAACCCGAATTATAAGTCGGGATGAGATACACAAACTTTTCTTGAATCAGTTGGACACGGTGATTTATGAAGATGTGAAGACATTGTCATCTCAAAGGGCAACGGTATGTAATGCAGATATATGTTGTTTGGGTGATGTACGCGAGTCAATTGAAAATGTGGAAGACGATTCTTTGGACTTAATCATAACATCACCTCCGTATTTAAATTCTCGCGACTATACAGACATCTATATGCTGGAACTGAAAGTTCTGCAATTGGTTAACAGTCATGAGGAACTGCAAAAACTTCGTAAGAGCACGTTTCGCTCCCATGTGCAGGTTAAGTATGGAGATGTGAGGCCGATTGATAACTTAAGATTAGGTGAATGTCTATCTGAAATGAGGAAGTCTGATAAAAAGAGCTGGAATTCTGACATCCCTAATATGGTTTGTGGCTATTTTGAGGACATGCAGCACCTTTTCTCGGTTTTTTCCAGAAAGATGCGCAAGGGAGGAGTTATCTATTTCAATGTGGCAAACTCTGCTTATTTTGGAGTGGAAGTTCCAGTAGATATGATTATTTCTGATATTGCGGAAGGCTGTGGAATGAAAGTGCGAGAAATAAGGAAGGCAAGAGATATAAAGACGAGTCCCCAACAGAGTAAGGCACTTGGTAAAAAGCTTCACGAAAGCGTAATAGTGATCGATAAGCAATAATATTAATCAATGCTATCTGTTGATTTGTGTCGTACGATAGACAGAATAGGAATGATATGACCCCTCAACAACAATACATAGCCCATTGGCATGACAGTTTTGTGAATTACATCGGGAGTTTGCTCGGAGTGATTGCTGGGCTGGTGACAAGGCCGGAGGCGGCACATGAAGATAAGGAGGCTCTTGAGGACGTCAAGATGACGCTGACCGGTAGAGATGCTGCGGATGTGGAACGGGATTTGGCAGCCGGCATAATTAAGAAGAGTACGCTTGATAAGATAGAGAAGATCAATGGGGATTTGGTTGATACTTGCCTGGCGCATATTCAGATGAACCCCTTGGTGCGTGAGTTCTGGAAGCAGATGGCGCATATCAAGATAGAGCGGGATAAAGCCGGCGAGCAGGAACGGCTGGCTGTACTACAGATCCCTGTCATAGAAGGATAATGGGTAATCTGCCGGGAACTCAGTGGTTGCCTGAACAGGGGAGTTGCAAGTCTTGTCCACGGGCAAGCAGGCCAATGTGGATATCTTCATCAACCACCCGAACTAGGGGTTCATCAAGGGCGACTGCGACCATGAGTTATGTGAGCCCTATAAAGGATACTATCGAGATCAGTGGGAGGATATTGACGAATTGAAGAATCCTACGATGTGGATTAAGTTGCTAATGGCCTTCATCAACGGTATTTATGAAGAGCACAATTTGAGTGAGTCGGCTTTTAAGACGATGAAGCAAATGTTCATTCGCAGTTTTCCTTATGTCGCAAGAAACATGACCTCGAAAGAGAAAGAAAGAGTAAGATCATTGCTTTATTTTGGCTTAATAAAGTAGACATTGGAGATGATGAATACCACGTCAAGATAAAGGATTATGAGTGTAGCATGAACAAGGGCTACTTCGTATCGTCGCCGCATAAGGGATTAGAAGCGTTGGTGGAGGCGATTGTGCTGAGGTCAGGAGATTAAAAGCGAAACAACGATTATCCCCAGTTTTACGTTACGTTGGTTCAATCAAACAGAGTATGGATAAGAAATACCAAGTATTTGTCAGTTCAACTTACGAGGACTTACAGGAAGAGCGCAAGGCCGTAATGGAGGCCCTTCTCCAGATGAATTGCTTCCCGGTTGGGATGGAGTATTTTAATGCTGCTGACGATAGTCAGTGGGATGTCATTACGAGCCTGATTGACGAATGTGATTACTATGTCCTTATTGTTGCTGGAAGATATGGTTCGATAGAGGAGTCTTCGGGAAAGAGTTATACGCAAAAGGAATACGAATATGCGGTAAAGAAAGGTGTTCCTGTCATTTCTTTTGTTCATAGCGATGTGAAACTCCTGCCAAGTGGTAAGGTAGATAGTGATGCTTCCGTGGTTCAGAAACTTGACGATTTCAAGAAAGAGATAAGTAAGAAACTATGGCAGAAATGGGATAATAAAGATAGCCTTGCATCAGCTGTTGTTTTGAGTCTGACCAAATTAATAAAATCGAAACCCAGAACCGGTTGGGTGCGTTATGCGTCCCTTTCTGCAGAAGCGAACAAGCAAATCCTTGCACTGAAGGAGGAGAACGAAGCATTGAAGGTTAAATTAAAACAGGTTGAGGACGAAGATCCAAAAGGGATAGAAATCTTCCAACAGGGGGACGACGAAGTATTAATAAGTGTGAGCTACCACTATATCGAACGCAATTATCTTAAAGTTCGCCTTTCGTGGAATAGAATTGTTTCGATTTTGTCGCCTGTTCTTGTGGATGAGGCTTCCGAAGAGAAAATGAAGGGCGTCTTTATTGACTCAATACGAGAAGACATTCTTACAACAGACAAGAATTATAAAACCAATCGCAGTAGAATTGAGGAAGAGTCTTTCCAACAAATAAAAGTTCAATTGATAGCACTCAGAATTATTGAAATCAGTGATAGAAAACGGACAGTGAAGGATAATGAAACATATTGGCATCTTACACCCTATGGATTCAGAGTGATGATGAATTTGAGAGCGCTGAAAAGGAAAGCAGATTGATTATGGAGAGCAATAAAAAGATATGCCCACGACAATGATGCGATCAATGAGGAGGATGCACTGAGGAAATTATAACTCACCCCCCTCGCGCCGTCCGTAGCAAACCACCCTCTCCGAACCAATCCACTCCACCACGCCAATACCCTCCTAGCCCCCAAGCCTTCCTGGACAGGAAGCGCGTTAGGCGGTGCTCCATCGCCGGAGAGTAGTGCCGGCGAAAACATTGCAAGGAGATCTGGAATAATCGAAATATCGAAGCCCGCGACCGGAGCATGCCCCCCATGTTCCGGTCGCTTATTCTTTATAACTCAAAACGGCGGGTTAAGTCAAATATTATTCGTATCTTCGTGAAGATATCAAAGTATCTGGAATTGATACTCCATTCGCCCGGCAAGGGCCTCTTGGAAAGAAGGTCGGTCAGGCGAGGAAATCCTTACATAGATGAAATTGATGTATAATGGAAAAGAAGCTATATTTGCTTAGAATGAATTGCCAGGGGACGCAAGTTGATATTGAGGAATACGACTTGGCAAAGCATGATGAATTAAGCAAATGGTTTGAGGAGAAAGAGCTTCCTTGGCAAACTGATGATCCATTCAAGGAATGGAAACTGGTGGCAGAGGCTTTTGGTGAAGATCGCATCATACACTTTACCCTTAGGAAAGATGATGCGAAACGGTATTGGCAGACCTTTTCCGAGACGCTCAAAGAGTATTACAACTGTGTAGAGAAAGCAGAAGAGCTACTCCGTGTTCATGGCCCGGGAAATGTGAGACACGAACAAAGCAAGGAAAACATAGCGCTATGTAGTATCTCAGACATATTCTATGTGTATGAGAAACCCTTCGTCAAACTGGTTTATCGTTTAGGCAATCGTTTCAGGACCGATGCCATTTTTACGGAATATGATATTCCGTGTTGGAAACTGGAGTTCATCCATTCGGGTGGCCTTAGCGTCCATGAGCGGAAATTACTCAGAACAGACCAAAGGACGTTTGAGGAATGGATGCAACTCATTATGAAAGAGCCAGATGGAGCTGAGACGCAAAAACAAACTGTCATTGAACAGATTTCGAAGCTATATGGCATCCAGCTTTCCCAAGAACAGATTCTTTACGACCCGACAGCAAATTGCTATTTGTTGAAAGAAGATGCGGAAAGATCCGTCCTTGGAAATCTGATGCCGGAAGCTGCGGGTGATATCAAAGAAATAGCAAAATATACCAGTTTTGAGAGTCTTATAGCTATTCTGGAGTCCGGCAAGATACGGATGAACAGCATTGTCTCCATGAATGATAAGACCGAGACCGACTTCCTGGGCGATGTCATCAAGAACTACGAGGAAGACTATGAGCAGGAAGATGACAAGTACCTGTTTGCCGATAAGGAGTTTATAACTTCCTTCACTTCCAAAATTGATGACCTGGATATGTGGCGGCTTTACGGAGACAATGCCCGAGGTGCCTGCATGGTATTCGAGCGCGATGCTAAGCAGAGTGATGATTTGTATAAGATAAGATACATTGACCCACAAAGTAAAGACATTGCCAAGGTCTCTGAACTGATGGTCAAGTTGAAAGAGATGGGCATCAGGTTCCGGTTGAACTGTTTACAGAAGTACCGCCACTTTTTAAAGCACGTCGATTACCATGCAGAAGAGGAATCCCGCCTGTTGGTGTTTAGTGAGCGGCCTGACGGCTGGTTTATCAACCGGGACAATGGAATATTGACACCCTATATGGAGAAGGCCCTTAATAAATCTGATCGGATGAAAACTGGGGCGTATCCCTTCCGATTACGGAGAATCATACTGGGACCGTCCATTAAAGATAAAGATGCCAATTTGATGCAGGTGTTTTATATGTCACATCAGTATGGCTATTACCTTTCTGTTGAGGAAAGTAGGATAAATAGCTATAGATGAAAATGCGATAATAGTTTGGGAGAATAATGCCAGAGTATCATTATATCGAAGGTTTACAGTATACGGACGAGGTCTTGATTGCCGTAAGATACGGCTATCAGTATCGGCTGGATGCAGAGTTATATTGCCAGGATGAATCCATTCATTTTAAACATTGTCTCCAGGATGCTCCTGACCTGCTCAATTGGTTTGCCAATCTGATTTTAAGTGGCATCGCCTGGGATGTGCTGAAGGGAATAGCGGCAGAACTCAAGGAACGGTTTCATCGAGAGAAACGCAACATCCCGCCCATGGCGGAGCAGATACTGACGAATCAGCAAGATCTTCGTACGTTTTATGAGTATATCAAGGAGTTCAAGGAAGGAAAACTGAGTATATCCAATCGCGAGAAAAAGTACATATATGAGGAGATTGTCGCAGACTATTCTGGAAAGGAAACTGCAAGAATATACGAATCAGAGAAACGGTTTCCTACGAAGGAAGAGTCTAAGAGGATCATGCGCGATGCCCATGAGGCTGCAAAGATGATTCTGTCCATGAAGGATCATCCCGATGAGAACGAGTCTGAGAAGGATCATTCATTTGAATGAACATAGATGCAAAAAGGCCTTTTCACCGAATAATCCTATAATCCGCCTTGCAGATACCCTATCCGAACCAATGCATACTACCACGCCAATACCCTCCTAGCCCCCAATCCTTCCTGGACAGGAAGCACACCAGATGGTGCTCCCTCGCCGGAGAGTAGTGCCGGCGAAAACATCGCAAGGGGATCTGGAATTAGCGAAATATCGAAGCCCGCGACCGGAACATGCCACCCATGTTCCGGTCGCTTATTCTTTATAACTCAAAACGGCAGGTTAAGTCAAATATTTTTCGTATCTTTGCGAGGTTTACAAAGTATCTGGAATAGATACTCCATTCGTCCGGCAGGGGCCTCTTGGATAGGAGGTCGGTCAGGCGAATAGTTCCTTGCATAGATGAAATCGTGCGAGGAATAGGAGATTTCGTCTATGGCTAAAGGATATTACCATGAATCCAAAGACCCTATTCGAACAACTTGATGAACTTCATTCCCAGTGGACCCTTTTGGATAAGGTGGGAAAGAGATGCAGTAGGGGAGGATGTGGCAGCAGATGACATCGGCATATCGTTATCTTGTCCAAGTGTACCAGAGTCGGGGGTATCTGATGCCCAATGAAAGTAACTATGCCAATCGGATAGGTCAGACGCTGATGATGCCCCAGAGCGAAAAGATGAAGGTAATCCCTTAACCTCCTCGCAGAGGATCCATCCGTCAGGGCTTATGACGGCCACCCGCAATCCAAAGGTCCACGACAATGAGCCGATCAGTAGGGAGGATGCACTTAGGAAATGATCTCGCAAACTGCAAAGCCCGAAGCTGAAACTCAATCAGGTCACAGAGGGGCAAGGGACGCGGTTCGGAAGTGGAAGTCCATCTATGCCGATCAGATGCTGGAGGATATAAAACGCGGTCCGGAAAAGGGTCCAGTGTCGATAGAAACTGTCGACAAGCGAGTCTGGCTGGATGTCGATGCCGGCAAAGCCCTGATAGAATTGCTGAAGTCGAATCCGATAGGAAAATGATAACAAAAACTATAAATATATGAAAGGCATCGTCCTCGCCGGAGGATCCGGCACACGTCTTTACCCGATAACGAAAGGGGTTAGTAAGCAGCTTCTGCCCATCTATGATAAGCCGATGGTGTATTATCCCATCAGCGTGCTGATGCTGGCGGGGATTCGTGATATTCTCATCATCTCAACACCGCAGGATCTCCCGGGATTTAAGCGTCTCCTCGGAGATGGTAGCGACTATGGAGTGCATTTCGAGTATGCCGAGCAGCCTAGCCCGGATGGACTGGCACAGGCGTTCATTATCGGAGAAGAGTTTATCGGGAATGACAGTGTATGCCTTGTGTTGGGCGACAATATTTTCCATGGGGCCGGATTCAGCGCTCTCCTAAAAGAATCCGTCAGAACTGCTGAAGAAGAAAAGAAGGCGACGGTATTTGGTTATTGGGTAAATGATCCGGAGCGTTACGGAGTCGCAGAGTTCGATAAGGATGGTAATTGCCTTTCGATCGAAGAAAAACCGAAGGAGCCCAAGAGCAACTACGCCGTTGTTGGTCTGTATTTCTATCCGAACAAGGTGGTTGATGTGGCGAAGCACATCAAACCGAGTGCCCGCGGTGAATTGGAAATTACCACCGTTAATCAGGTATTCCTGAAGGATGAAGAACTGAAAGTGCAGACTTTAGGACGCGGTTTCGCTTGGCTTGACACCGGCACACATGACAGTCTTGCGGAGGCGACAAGTTATATTGAAACGATTGAGAAACGCCAAGGCCTTAAAGTCGCTTGCCTGGAAGGAATTGCCCTTCGTAAAGGCTGGATTACTCCCGACAAGATGCGCGAGTTGGCCAAGCCCATGCTCAAGAACCAGTATGGGCAGTATTTGATGAAAATAGCCGATGAGTTTGACAAGAACGGCGCCGGCAAAATTGATGAATTTTAGAATCACAACATGATAAACGTAATAAAGACAGATATTGAAGGAGTGGTCATCATCGAGCCCAAGGTGTTTGGTGACGACCGAGGATACTTCTTTGAATCCTGGAGTCAGAAGGATTTTGATGAGCAAGTACGGCCCATTAAATTTGTCCAGGATAATGAGAGCAAGAGTCGCTATGGAGTCCTCCGTGGTCTTCATTTTCAGAAAGGGAAGTATTCTCAAAGCAAGTTGGTCAGAGTCGTTAAAGGCAAGGTTCTCGATGTCGCTGTGGATGTACGGAAAGGATCGCCTACTTTCGGGAAACACGTCGCGGTAGAACTCACGGAAGAAAACCATCGCCAATTCTTTATACCTCGCGGTTTTGCCCATGGTTTTGTAGTATTGAGTGAGGAAGCAATATTCCAATATAAATGCGATAATCTCTATGCTCCACAGGAGGAAGGTGCACTCGCCTGGGATGATCCGGAGATTGGCATCGATTGGGGTGTCCCGGCAGATCGGGTAGTCTTGTCCGCTAAAGACAAGAATCATCCTCATCTAAACGAATCCGAAGATTTATTTGATTATCATATAGATTATTACGCCGAATGAATATTCTTGTAACTGGAGCGAATGGACAGCTAGGCAATGAAATGCGGATTGTGTCCAAAGATAGCGAGGATAAGTATATTTTCACCGATGTCGTAGATGCATCTGAGGAATCCGTTTCCATCTTGAAGAAGTTGGCTGGGGACGATATAAGGACAGAGACCACTCACCTTGACATCACAAATCTTGATGCTATTCGTGAAATAGTAAAAGAGAATCATGTAAATGTCATCGTCAATTGCGCTGCCTATACTAATGTTGATGCCGCGGAAGATCACGAGGAGTTGGCCGAACTCCTGAATGCCAAAGCGCCGGAGAATTTAGCCATAGCAATGAAGGAGGTTAATGGCCTTTTGGTTCATATCAGTACGGACTATGTTTTTGGTGGTGATCCTTACAACACGCCCTGTACAGAAGATCAGAAAGGAACCCCCACGGGTGTTTATGGGCTTACGAAACTTCACGGCGAGCAAGCTATTCAGAGGGTAGGATGTAAGCACATTATTATTCGAACGGCATGGCTTTACAGCGAATTCGGGAAGAATTTTGTGAAGACAATGCTTAACCTAACAGCAACAAAGCCCCAACTAAAGGTGGTCTTCGATCAGACGGGAACACCAACGTATGCTTTTGATTTGGCGAATATCATTAGAGTAATTATAGAAGACTATAAGATAGAATCTTCAAGCGATAACCGATTGAATTCTTATACGAAAACGGGGATTTATCATTATAGCAATGAGGGAGTATGCAGTTGGTATGATTTTACAAAGATGATTGCAGAGTATGCCGGAAACAAACAGTGTGATGTCTTCCCTTGTCATAGCAATGAATTCTCAAGTAAAGTTAAACGTCCAGGGTTTTCGGTTCTAGATAAAACTAGAATAAAACAAGTATTTAATGTCAATATTCCATATTGGCTTGTCAGTTTGAGAATTTGTATTAATGGAATTCAGGAGCTAATATAGCTTCAACCCTTCTCAAATGGATAATGCAAATAAAAGAATAGCGAGGAATACCCTTTTTTTGTATTTCCGTACGATTGTTATTTTACTAGTGTCTCTTTATACGTCGAGAGTTATTCTCGAGGCACTAGGGGTTACGGATTTAGGCATATATAATGTCGTTGGTGGCATTGTTATGTTGGTAAGTAGCATTCAAGCAGCTCAAACTAATGCGACAAGTAGGTTTATTACTTTTGAACTGGGTAAAAAGAATTCTTCAAGTGGGGACCGACAGAAGGTTTTTTCTATTTGTCTTACCATACATATCATTTTGGCCATCATAATGCTCGTTTTTGCAGAAACAGCAGGTCTATTTATTGTTAATAAGTTTGTTGATATTCCATCTAATCGGATATATGCAGCTAATGTTATATATCAGTTCTCTATAGTATCGCTTATTTTTCAATTAGTTCGAGTTCCATACGGATCAGTTATTGTTGCGCATGAGAGAATGTCTATATTTGCATATTTTTCTATTGTTGAGGCAATATTGCTTCTTGTTATAGCGGTTATAGTTAAGCATTGGGGTGGGGATCGCCTTATTTTATATGGTTTTCTTGTTACTCTTGTTTCCATCATATTGTATTGTATTTATTATTTATTTGTTAAGCATCAGTTTGATGATTACCGTTTCAAGTGGATCTGGAATAAAACTGATAGTTTGAAGGTCTTGGCGTTTTCTGGTTGGACATTGTTAGGCTCTACATCGGGAACAATCGAACAACAGGGAATCAGTTTATTATTAAATAAATTTGTGGGATTAGTTGCCAATACTGCTTTAGGTTTCGCTAGTCAAGTTAATGTGGCTGTTAGTAAGTTTGTGTCTAGTTTTAATACAGCATTTAATCCACAAATCATTAAGTATTATGCTTCCGGTGAGACAGAAAAAATGTTTCACTTAATTAATAGGGCATCCAAGTTTAGTTTCATGCTTTGTTATTTTATCGCTTTACCTTTAATAGCAAACATGGGTTTTGTACTTGACATCTGGCTAAAGGAAGTGCCTCAGTATACTATCGAGTTTTGCCAATTGATTTTAGCTTGTACAATTATCGACGCAACAACTGGAGTACTTAATACTTCAATCACAGCAACGGGAAGAATTAAAAGTTTCCAAATTGCGATTTCAATTTCTTTCTTTTGCGATTTTTGTATGGCACTAATGCTTCTGATTCTTCATGTAAATCCTGTTTTCGTCTTTGGCGTTAGAATAATGATGAGAGGTTTTATTAATATGTTAATTGAGTTTTATTTTACAAATCAGGTCTTAAGTTTTAATATCGCCTCTTATCTACGCGAAGTAATGTTGCCTATCGTGTTGACTTTTATGCTGACCATACCTCCCGTTTGGTTTATTTGTATGTTTACGAGCGGTGTTCAAAAGTTTATCCTATCATGTATGTGTGCATCAATACTAAACTTAGTGTGTTTAGTCTGTTTTATCATGAATGCAAATGAAAGGATGGCTGCTATCGAAATGATTAGAGAGAAGTTTCATAGAGGTTCTTGAGAGTTTAGAATTTGAAAAAGATTATTCCAATGAGATATAAATACATTATCTCCGGCGGTTCAGGTTATTATTCTGTCGCTTATGATTCTATTCGTCGCATCCCTGACGTTTGTTACCATAGTAGTTATTTGAGTGGAATTGATTCTTGGTGGGAGCGGGTAATTATTAGATTAGCATTTAATTTACGTATCGGGAAATATGTAAGATGGGTATTAAAGCCAATAGTTTTTCCCAAGATTTTCCCCCATATGTTTGGCTCAGATGAAGAGATTGTTTTTCTGTTTTTTGAATGTCAATTTGCCGTATTTAATACAGACTATCTTGAATATTTAAGAAATTCATATCCTAAAGTTAAGTTAGTACTGTATATGCAAGATATTGTTGCATCACTGCCATATTATGATATTGAGGGATATAAGAAGAGATTTGACTTGGTATTATCTTATGACCAGCACGATTGTGAAAAATATGGATTATATTACTTTCCAACACCATACTCGCGGATTGATATATCCAGTTTGCCCAAGAAAGAGCCCGTAGATATCTTTTTCTGTGGTTCTGCCAAGAATCGGTTATCTCCTATCCTTGAAATATATCATAAATGTAAAAAAAATGGACTAAAGGTATTGTTTTATGTGAATGGAGTTCCTGAGGAGCAACAGGAGGCACAAGATGACATTCTTTATAACACTCCCATTTCTTATATTGAGAATCTTGCATATGTCGCTAATTCAAAGTGTATACTAGAAGTTATGCAAGCAAATGCAGATGGCTTCACGCCGCGTTTGTGGGAAGCTATCTTCTACAACAAGCATTTAATTACTAATAATCCAGTGATTCAGAACACCCGGTTTTATAATCCGCAATACATTCATTTAATCAGTAAAGATATTGATATTCTGCAGTGGATCAACGAGGAAGTGAATTATCCCGAAGATGTTTGCGACACCAAATCACCTACTCATCTAATTGAGCTTCTTGATGGAGTGTTTTCCGGCACTGTTCAGTTAAAATGAAGATCGATGATTTAAGTTTCTTAATTCAGAGGTTTTGCATGGATATCCATACTTCATTTCGCACATAATCATAAATGATGAGCTGATGTGTCTTGGCAAAAGTCTGTATATGCGGGTGGTCGTAGCGCACTAAATGTTATATTGTTCTTAGTTCAACTCTATAATGTGTATTCCTGCATTTCAGTCGCATTCACGGTAGAACAATGTTGATGTCTTTGGTGAATAAAGTTGACCGGGCAGTACGGACTGCTACAAAATGGGTATTAGTGTTTGTGTTCATCAACTAAGAGAATTATGACACAAAACGATGAATAGTGGACCATTTCTAAAGATACTTAACGATACTGGTATTCAAGTATTGGAATTCGACGAACGAGATTATATAAAAACGCCCATCTTTTGCATAGTCTATGCACATTGCAGAGCTATTTTTTGAAATCTAACTAATGAAAAACATGGTCAGAAAGATAAAAGTGCTTGAAGTCTTATACGGATTAGGATATGGAGGTATAAGAGCCTGTATCCAGAATTATATTTCCAACATTAACAAGGATGAGTTCAAGGTCGACGTATATGCGTATGGCGTCTCTGAATCACCATTTAAAGATCAATTCGAGCGTATGGGATGCCATGTTCACATGGATCCGGCCAATGATATTGCGGATAAGCATATCATACTTTTTATATGGAAATTATACCGTTTCATAAAACAGGGAGGATATGATGTGGTTCATGCCCATTGCAACTTGATAAGTGCGTGGGTAACCCTCGCGGCAATGATTGCTGGTGCAAGAATTAGAATCTCACATTCCCATAGTACTGCACATCTTTCTGGGAGTCGGATGCAGCTCATATGGAGTCTTCTACGCAGAGGGGTTATTTCTTGTACAGCTACGACCCAACTTGCTTGTGGTAGGCTTGCCGGCGAGACAATGTATGGTCGGAGGGGGCACTTTTACGTATTACCTAATGGTATAACTATTGATCGTTTTATGAGTCGTGACGAAAATCGCATACGGGAGCTTAGAGAAAAATTAAACATTCCGGAAGGTGTTAAAGTATATGCTAATGTCACTCGTATGGACCCCCCGAAAAACCATATTTTCGCTGTTGATGTGTTCCACGAGATACATAAAATTGATCCTACAGCCATTTTTATTTATGGAGGGGTTATACCTCCAGTGCAGTCAACTGTTGATGTCGTACAGGCAAGAATTAAAGCTCTTGGATTAGAACCTTTTACTCGCTATACCGGTCCTATTATGGACATTGAGCATCTCTATCATCTTTCTGATTTATGGATTTACTGCTCTCTACATGAGGGGCTTCCTTATGGCCCCATCGAACTCCAGGCGGCCTCTGTGCCATGTCTCGCATCGGATGTAATAACAAAAGAGATTGATCTTGGATTAGGGATGGTGAAATTCTTGTCGCTGGATGAGAGTCCAAAGACTTGGGCGATGGCTGCAGTCGAAACGAAGAAGCAAACCATCGGGAATGATAAGATTAAACATGCTTTTATGGAGAATAATTTCTGCATTCAAACTAATGTATCAATGCTCGAGAAAGTATATCGTGGTAAACTTAAATAAGTATTCCTTTTAATTGAGGTAAATTAATAGAATGAAAACTCTTGGTATTATAACCATCCATAAAATTCACAACTACGGATCTGTTTTACAGGCATACGCTTTGCAGCAAGTCTGTCAAGAGTTAGGTTATCATGTAGAAATTATTGACTATTCTTTCCCTAACAGTTTCCAATTTGGCAATAAATATCAAATCTTAGGAGATACTCAACCTAACGAACCCCTATGGATTAAAATACTTTTTGCCATTTCGTTGAAGAAACAGCATAATGGGATAGATTTGTTTGTGAAAAACTATTTGCATTTATCGCAGAAGTCATACAAATCTCCAGATGCTCTTATGGATGACCCACCTCATTTCGATGTATATTTAACTGGAAGTGACCAAGTGTGGAGCCCTCGCCATACCAATGGTGATCCGACCTTTCTGCTTCAGTTCGCTCCTAAAGATAGAATTAAAATTGCCTACGCAGCGAGTATCGGATCTAACTATATTCCAAAAGAGTTGCGACAACGCTATCGTGAGCTTCTTGTTCGCTATCAGAGTATTTCAGTTCGAGAATCGTCCGGGAAAGATATTATCAGGGATTTAATTGGCAAAGAATCTCAGGTGGTCCTTGATCCTACTCTATTACTTACGAAGGATGAGTGGAATAGAATCGCAAAACCTGAACGCTTAGTAAAAGGACCTTACATTTTATGCTATTTTTTGAATTACTCATTTAATGCGTTCCCTTATGTGGATGAATTGGCGCGAAGGATACAACGTCAGACCGAGTATCAGTTGGTTATGGTTGCTCGCCCGCCCCATTATTTCACTCTCACTAAGACAATCTATAAAATCGGCGCATCACCAGAGGAGTTCCTTGCATTGGTCCGTGATGCAGAGTTAGTGCTGACAACTTCATTCCATGGGACTGCTTTTGCGGTGAATTATGGTCGACCTGTTTATACGGTAGTCAAGGATAGAGAATCAGATGATAGTCGTCAGATGCAATTAATGAAGAGTCTTGGGCTACAAGAGAATATTTTGACCCTTAAGGACGATTTACCGTCCGCTGAGAATTCACAATATGACTATGTCAGGGAGCAACAGCAACTTGAGAAACTAAGACAAGACTCGATCTTGTTCTTAACAAAATCGTTAAGCCATGAGTAAGATTAAGCTTTGTGATATATATTCTTGTACTCAATGCCATGCCTGTGAACAAGCTTGTCCGAAACAATGTATATCCTTTTATGAAGGTAAGGATGGTTTTTCCATACCTCATATTAAAACGGATGAGTGTATCGAATGTGGCTTATGTGTTAAATCATGTCATCAGTTAAATCTGACAAGAAAAAAATGTCCACCTCTTCAAACCTTTGCTGCTTGGTCAAAATATTATCAAGTGAGAACTACCAGTTCATCAGGAGGTGTTTTTTCTGAAATTGCTCGTATTGTTTTTGGACATAATGGAGTCGTCTTTGGTGCTGTTATGGATGAAAACTTGAAGGTTCACCATACCTATGCTACTGACATGGATAGTTTATTCCCGATGCGTGGCTCAAAATATGTTCAGTCTGATATGTCAGGTGTCTATTCGCAGGTTAAAGGTTTTTTAAAGAGTGGACGCCTGGTGTTATTTACAGGAACACCGTGCCAGGTCGCTGGGCTTTACGCTTTCTTGAAAGTTGATTATGATAATCTATTGACCTGCGACATGGTATGCCATGGTGTCCCTTCTCAAAAATCGTTTGATATCTATTGTGATAAGATAGGGTTGAATGACAAGGGGGTGGCAGAAGTATCCTTTAGATATACCCGAGGATGGGGGATGCAAATGTCTTCTAGAAACTATTCGTCCTCTTTGTTTAAAGGTCGGGGATACAAATGGAAATTAGTTTCACCAAGAAACTCTTATTATCTTAGAGCATTCACTAATGGTTTAATGTTTGATGAAACTTGTTACGAATGTCATTATGCTACGCTGAATCGAGTTGGTGATTTGACTATGGCGGACTATTGGGGAATAGGGAAGATGGCCCCATTTAACTATCCCACGAAGGAGGGTGTATCTCTTCTTCTTGTAAACACGGAAAAAGGGTCCATTGCTTTAAAGGATTGTAAGCATCTTTTTTTAGATGAAAGGCCACTTAATGAAGCTGTTAATGGGAATCACAATCTATCTTGCCGTTCAGTGCGTCCTCAAGGTCGTGATACTTTTTGCAGTGATGCAGAAACGATGAGTGTTGTAAAACTAAGTAAGAAGTATGGTTTACTGCCCAGCTTCAGAGATTATATGAGACCGATAAAGAGAAAGCTAGAATTGTTGTGATTTACTGATAGATATGGTCCCTTTTGGAACTCTATCCTTTCTCGAAATCTAGGTTTTCTAAACTACTGACTAGTTATATCGAAATGAAATGATATATATTGTAATAGCCTTATTTGTTCTGTTCCCCGCATTCTATTATGAAGCCTTCCGAAATAGGAAGCATGATGGCAGACTCTATTATTGGATAGAGTGTTTTGTCCTAATCATCTTTATGGGAATTCGTTATCGGGTAGGAGGGGATTCTTTGCGGTATGAGAGCTATTTCCAATATGCTAATACTTTTTCCGATATTATTGCATACGGGTTTAATAAGGATTTCGCACAGCCGTTATGGCAGTTATTGCAGGGAGTATGCAAAGAAGTTTTTGATAGTTTCTATGCGCTTCAGATTGTACACGCCGCGGTAGTGAATTTTTCTTTTTTTTATATTGCTAAACGGTATTGTAATAATAAATTCACATTTATAGTGTTGTATTATTTTTTGCAATACTTGTATTTTAATACGGAGATTATGCGAGAGTCTCTAGCTGTAGCAATGTTCTTATTATCATTCCCTTCCCTGGAAAATAAGAATTATTTTGTTTACTACGTGTTTGCAATTCTTGCATTCCTGTTTCATGTTTCTTCTATTATTCTTTTCTTCATACCTTTGGTGTATGGTTTACTATCGGGGAAGAATCGATGGAAGTCAGTTGTATTTCTTCTTATTATTCTTATTGGCGTCTATTTATTGGCAGACAGAATAATTGGTGCGCTTGTTGAGGGATTATTTATAGATAATGAATCTTTACAAATGAAGACCTTTAGTGTCACTGATGGAAATAAACTCAATATTTATGGCGTTATAATGGCATTATTTCTCATGTCTCCTATTGCTTTATCATATATTTTCATTAGGTATTCTTCTATAGACACACCTATAAATCGTTTTGTTATAAACATGTCTCTTGTGCTTACCGTATTAGGCATGCTTTTTCTACCATTAACTCGTCTTCAAGATTATTTCATTATTCCATTCCTGTTCATCTTTGCGGATTTGATACACGACGGGAGAGTTGTTAAGAAATTCAGATACAGTTTACTCATTGCGTCATTGGTTTTACTTTATTCGGGCATATTGTTTTACTCCTCTCCTGTTTCTAATAATACTAGGACCACTCATTTCAAAATGTATTATCCTTATCACTCTATCTTTGATCCGGTAAAAGAGATAGAAAGAGAAAGAGAATTGTAGACATATAGAGTTTCTCTTACTTAGAAGTAGAACAAAAGTCGGAATCATATAAATACTGAACTGATTATTATGTTTTCCCCAATAAAAAGTCACAAAACAATATTTATATGTTGGATTCTCGCAATACTGGACATTGCTTCAGATGCCTATGCCAGCCCGAAGGAGATACTAGTATCTCCTTCAGGTAGCTATACGGCTCAGTTTAAGTATGAAAATACACTTTATAAAATAAGGCAGAACCTAGATCTAAAAGGAAAAGTTCTAACTGTTCCAGATAATTGTATACTTGTCTTTGAGGGCGGTTGTATAAAAAATGGCACTGTAATGGGCAACAAAACTATTGTCAAGGCAGGAAAACACCTAATATTTGAAAATATTATATTATTAGGAAGCTGGAATAATCGAGAGGTTTTCAGCGAGTGGCTGGACTTTAGTGAAGGTGAACAAATAGATAATGCTCAAAACTTTAGGAATCTTATGCTTTTGTGCACTGGTGATACACAGACAGATCTCTATATGCAAGAGGGTGTTTTTTTCTGTTCAGTAATAAAAGAGTCATCAAATATTCAAGTCCCTTCCAATACCTATTGGCATAATTCAGCCATGATATGTCAACTCACAACAGATTTACCAAAATACTCATTAATACTAATAAAAAAAGCTTCTAATGTCACAATTGATGGTGGTATATTTGTGGGCGATGTGCAGACTCATACAGGAGTAGGAGGGGAGTGGGGACATGGTATTAAAGTCGCCGGAGGAACCAATATTGTCTTGAAGAATCTTACAACAAAAGAGTTTTGGGGAGATGGTATTGATTTGATCGAGGCTGAATATAATAGCGTATTGGGGGGGGGAGTAGGGCTTTGTAATAATGTAACCATCGATAATGTGAAGTGTCTTTATAATCGTCGCCAAGGTTTAAGTATAGAGGCTGCACATAATGTCGTTGTTAAGAATTCGGAGTTTGCATATACAGGAAAGTATAAGATGACATCTCCTGGTGCTGGTGTCGATATAGAACCATGGTGTAAAAATGAAACTAAGATTAGAGGCATAAAATTTTTCAAATGTTACATTCATAATAATCACCCGCAGCGAGATTTCTGTTTAGAACCAACAATTCAATATCATGTTAAGAAGGGCGAAGATAATAGAATACCGGAAAGTGATGTCGAACTGAAGGAATGCTTTTTAGGAAAACTATATATTTTTGGTGCGCACACAGTTTTAATCGTTGATTGTGAAATCGATGAAATAAGTCACTATACTTTTGGTGAGAGGATTCGAATGGAAGGTTGTACAATTAAGCACAAATCAAATCTTAAATCCAGAAAAGGTTTAACTATGAGGAGATGTAAATGAAAATATCTTGTATCATACCAGTGTATAAAGTTGAGGCTTATCTGCGCCAGTGTGTGGAGAGCCTGACAGGTCAGAGTTATCGGGATGTTGAGATTATCTTGGTGGATGATGGGTCGCCCGATGGCTCGCCACAGTTGTGTGATGTGTTGGCAAGTGAGGATGCGAGAATTAGGGTAATCCACAAAGAAAACGGCGGTCTATCTGATGCTCGAAATGTAGGACTGCGGGCTGCAACAGGAGAATATGTAGTGTTTGTCGATGGAGATGACTTTTGGCTTTACAAAGAAGCATTACAGCAACTAGTGGATGAAGTTAAGTCAGATGTAGATTTCATTGGTTTTAACTGCTCGTACTATTATCCCGATTCAGATTCGTATTCGCAGTGGGTTGCGTATGCGGATGGCCTAGCTGAACCTGTGGGCAAGGATAATGCAATGATTGCTTTGGTAAAGAGCGGCACATTCCCGATGAGTGCTTGCCTGAAATTGTTGAAGCGGTCATTCCTGATTGAAAACCAACTTTTCTTCAAGAAAGGTCAAATTGCAGAGGATATTCCTTGGTTCATCAATGTGTTGGACTCTACGAGTAATTGCTGTTTCGTCAATAAATACATCTATGCCTATAGACAGAATGTGGCGGGTTCTATATCGAACACAAGGGGGCGAAAAAGTTTTGACCACCTTTTTGACATTTTCAAGACAGAATTGTCATTAACAGATTGCCGATCCTTCAGAGGAGAAGCGATGGAGGCTTTAAAGTCGTTCTTGGCGTATGAATACTGCATTTTGCTGACTTATAGGGATATTGACAAGGCGACTAAATATGAATTGTTAAATTACAAGGATATACTTGCTTATGACATGAATCCCAAAGTCAAGAAAGCTTCAACAGTTTATAAAGCGTTTGGGATTAATACCACCATACTGGTGTTAAGTGTTTATCAGTGGATCCGGCGGCATCGCAAATAGAATAATTGAAGGACAAAACCTAGCATGAGTGGCTCCGGCTTAACTCTTTTTCAACGGAGTATTGAGGAAATTACTAGGATAACAAATAGTGTTTATTAGATCTATGAGAATCAAGATTATTCGCGCAACGACAGTCCCACAGTCACTGAACACTTTTTGCAATGGGATTCTGCGGGAATTGTCGGAAAAATATGAAGTGGTAGGACTGTCATCACCAGGCAAGGAATTGGACGAGGTGGCGGTGCGTGAAGGCGTCCGTACCATAGCTGTACCGATGGAGCGGCATATTTCGCTGGTCAAAGACTTGAAGTCCCTGATGGCGATGATACACGTGTTCAGAAAGGAAAAGCCGTATGCGGTGCACTCCATGACCCCCAAGGCGGGCTTGGTATGCATGATCGCAGCTTGGCTGGTTCGAGTACCTTTGCGAATACATACATTTACTGGCCTTGTCTGGCCCACGTCTACTGGACTAAAAAGAAAGATCTTAATGCTCACCGATAAACTGACCTGCGCTTGTGCTACACACGTAATCCCGGAAGGAGAGGGCGTTAAGTCCGACCTAATTGCTGGGAATATAACAAAGAAACCGCTCAGAGTGCTTGGGTATGGAAATGTGATGGGGGTGGACATGAAACGTTTCTCTCTTAGACCGGAAGTGATGAAAATCGTCACACAAGAATCTCTGAAATCAGAGCCTCTTTTCACATACTTGTTCGTGGGACGCATCGTGCGAGATAAGGGGATCAATGAGTTGTGCAAGGCCTTCGTGAAACTCCATGTGCAATATACAAAAACGCGCTTATGGCTGGTTGGTGCTTTTGAAGACGACCTCGATCCGGTGAATCCTGAGACAAGGACACTCATAGAGCAGCCAACAAATGGTATTGAGACCGTGGGCGTAAAACGAGGCGATGAATTACTGGCCTATTACGCTTCGGCTGATTGTTTTGTGATGCCTAGCTACCGCGAGGGATTCCCCAATACTGTACTGGAAGCTGGTGCGATGGGGTTACCCAGCATCGTGACGGACATTAATGGCTCAAGGGAGATCATATGTGACGGTATCAACGGCATAATTGTACCGCCTCGGAATGAAGAACGGCTTTATCAGGCGATGATGGGTTTATTAACCTCTAAAGCGGAAAGAGAGAAGTTGGCAGGCAACGCTCGAAAGATGATTGAAGACCGCTATGAACAGAGCTTTGTCAAGAAGTGCCTATATGATTTTTATGATGAAGTAATGAATTTTGACAACAAAGAATAATGTTATACGAAAAGACACTTTTCATTCAGGTAAAGATGCCTAGGATGTGGGAGATGGTTGAGTTGGGAAGCTTCGACTTCTTTAACTTAGGCCGCGGGAGGGGCTATCTCTATGCGGCATAGTGGATGTGATGTTATTGTGACGTATTGTTGGAACAGGGTAGGATATAACATTTTGCGGAGCCTTTCCGGACATGGTCTTCAAGTTTGGGTGGCTGATACTTCGAAAAGAAACATCTGTTCAATGTCAAAATTCTGTGCAGGAGCATTTACCTATCCTGATCCGTTTACGGAGGAGAGAGCATTTATTGATGTACTTTTGTCAAAGGTTGAAGAATTGAAGCCAAAGATGCTGTTGCCTACACACGATGAATCGGTAGTGATTATGAGGCACCGCGATGAGTTCCCCAAAGAACTCATTATTCCCTATTCATCAGTTGATTTGTTGTTGAGTATCGCTAACAAGGCGTGGGCTACTAAGAAGGCATTCGAGTGTGGTGTCCCTACTCCACGGGTTTTTGCTGATGCAACAGAGGTTGACAAGTTCCCTTGTGTGTTCAAGACTGTGATAGGGAATTCGGCAAAGACGGTGTTCTTCCCGAAAACAGCAGAGGAACTGCAAGGATTGATCCGTAGGTTTGCAGGGGAGGAGACGTTTATAGAGGAGAGGATTAGCGGAACAGACTATAGTGTAGACTGCGTAAGATGGGGCGCTTTTTTTCAGAGCTCGACTTATCATGCCCTGGTGACTAAAACCGAAGGCGGCGGTACGACTACCCAGCGGGAAATCGTGTCGGCTCCTGCTCTGGAGCGTTATGCAAAGATGCTGTTGGATTATGTTGATTTCAAGGGTGTCTGTGGTCTGGATTTCAGATGGGATAAAGAGCATGGTAGAATAGCATTTATTGAGGTGAATGCGCGCTTTACTGGCGGTCTAGCAACGCCAATAGTGGCAGGGTTTGATATTCCCTGGGTGTTGTATTCTCTGGCGATGACAGGCCAGTTTGGTGAACCAATAGATATAAGTATAGGTACAAAAACGAAATGGATTCTTGGCGATGTTATCACTCTTGTTGGACGATTGATGTCACTGAAGTTAAAACGATCAGAAATCAAGCAGGCTCTTTCGTTTAAAGGATTTGATGCCTTTGATGACTATCGTAAGGATGACCGTAGGGCCATTTGGGGCGAGATGACTTACTATTGGGGAAAGTTGATAAAGAATGGAAAGCTTAATCCGTAAAGTATGGTACTGAAATGGTTATTTGATAGGGTGGTCTCGCTGTTGGGACTGATAATTCTGTGGCCGGTATTGCTGGTTGTGGCCATCCTAATTTTTGTAAAGATGCCGGGCGGACCAGTGTTCTTTGTGCAAAAACGTGTTGGGAAGGATGGAGAGTTGTTCAACTGTCATAAGTTTCGCACGATGACGGTGAAGCATAACGGATCGACAGTCAGTGTTGCGGGTGATAGCCGCATTACGCCGTTGGGAGCGAAGTTGCGGCATTATAAGCTGGATGAATTGCCCGGGTTGTGGGATGTTCTCATCGGCAAGATGAGTTTTGTGGGCCCTCGGCCGGATGTGCCGGGATATGCGGACAAATTGACGGGCGATGACAGGGATGTGCTGAAGCTTCGACCGGGCATTACAGGACCTGCGACACTGAAGTATCGGCTCGAGGATGAAATGATTGCGGAGTATGTGGCTAGGAAACAGGCTGCCGGGGATTCGCGCGATGCGCAGACGATTGCTGAAGAATATAACGATACAGTAATCTATCCGGATAAAGTTCGGCTGAACTGCTATTATTATCGGCATTATTCTTTCGTTAAGGATATCCAGATGATCCTTTGCACGGTGCTGGGGCGGAAGATGAGGTATGCAGGTGAGGAGATTTGAGTGTGTTTGACAAGTTCCGGGACTTCATTTCCTTTTCTTTCCGCGATGTCCCGACGAGTTTTATCGTAGGACTTGTATTGGCATTCATTCTGGGAACGATCTTGTTTGTGACCGTCCTGGAATGGAAGAAGGGGATGAAGTGGTCGGCTGGGTGGTCGTTGGTGGAGCATCTATTTTGCTCCTTTACCTGATGTCCTTTGTCCGAAGCACCCAGGTGGAATGGACCTACAACCTCTCTCCCTTTTGGAGCTACCAGGCGATTCGGGAAGGACGGGATGATATTCTGGTCCAGGTGGTTATGAATGTCCTTGCCTTCATTCCCATCGGCCTTTTGCTTGGCACCTTCAAAGGCATGAAGTGATGGCACGTCCTGCTGATCGGTCTCTGCTTCTCCCTACTGATCGAACTGCTCCAGCTTGTCCTCAAGCGCGGCCTGACGGAAATTGACGATGTGGTGCATAATGGGGTGGGGTGTATGATGGGGTTTGTGGGGGCAAGGGGGTGTAGGTGGTATCTGGGGCATCTCAGGCGATTGTCGGTGAGTACGGCGACCGGGTCATCTACACCGGCAAGTTGTGACTGAGCGGCTATTATTATTGGAACTATTTCTTGGAACTAGTATTTGAATGGCGTTGTTGGAGAAGCTTCGGCAAAAGATTGAATTAGTAATGAGAAAGCTTATTATTCATCCGACACATAGAAGAATACTACGTATGTTACGTGAAAGAGACAATGATGGGAGGCCTGTCATTCTCTTAGTAGAAGAAAGAGATAGAGTGAAAGAAGTGCTCCCAACCCTTCAATCTGCTACTGCTAGAAATCAATATGTTTATCGAGTATTATTACGGGCAATCAAACGCCCTTTTTCAGAGATACAACATTGCGATGGTTTTATAGTTGTAGATAAGTGTTGTATCAATTTGATTGAGAAGTTATATGCAATAGTTGAAAGGAGACATTTTTGTGGAACTGTGATTAATGCGATTGAGTTGTCTTTAAGTAAGAGACGCTGATTAGTTGTAATTCTTTTTCTTGGTTGGACTTAATCACTTAGGTTTATCATCGGATATGAATTTGGTATGAAGGTGACATTATGCACTCGGAGAGAGACATATTTCGAAGAAAGAAAAACTATTTCGTTGCTTTTTTTTGATATATTTGTATAAACATAAGGCCTCTCTGAAAACTAAGCAGTAGAATGAATATCCTATTTATCCTTGGAAATGGATTTGATATCAATCTTGGACTACATACAGGGTATCAAGATTTTTACGAGTATTATCTCAAGCAACCTGCTAAAGATTCAGTAATTGCTAGGTTGAAAAAGTACTTGGAAAAGGAAAGATATACTACATGGGCTGATTTGGAAATCGGCCTAGGTTCGTATACCCTTGAGGTCGAGAATATCGATCAGATGCGAGCCGTTTACTATGATTTGGGGGATGAGTTGCGAAAGTTCTTAAAAAAGGAGGAGAGCTCTTTCTCCGCAACGGAAGAGATTCTGAATGCAATAACAAAGGGATTAGGTGATCCTCATTCTTTTCTTCCGCTTGGGATGAGGGATTCGATCAGTGCATTTAGAAGTGGTCATCTTCCGTTTCATATTGATATTATATCATTTAACTACACGGATACTCTTGAAAAGATTATTCAACTTCTACCAAAAACAAATTCTTCGATTCAACTCAGTAATCAAACGTTTTTGAGAACAATCCGACATATTCATATGCGACTTGATGATGACGATATTATCATGGGCGTAAACGATGAATCTCAAATACTAAACAAAGATCTTATCAATGATGAGCTACGAGGTTTGATAGTGAAACCATACATAAATAAAGAGCTACAGAATCTAATCGATATTGAATGTATTAGACTTATTCGAAATGCGGATTTGATATGTTTGTTTGGTGTTTCATTGGGAAAGACAGATTTACTGTGGTGGCAAACAATCGGGGACAGATTCCAGAAAGCCCCAGTAAGGATTCTATTATTCGCTTACGATAAAGGGGCAATCACTCGTAATTCAGAACGCATTTTCAAATATGCTGAATGTAAATCATTGCTCTTAGACCGTATGGGTATCGCAAAGCCGACTGACGAGCAGCGGGATCGTATTTATGTTGGATACAAAACAAGTATATTCAAAGCTAAAAAATAGACTTCCAAGTCGCTGTCTTTTAGAGAAAGGGTGCTGATGTCTTAACTGTAGTTTAATCAACAATAAGAAATCTACAAATATAGATTATGCTTGAAAGAAAAATGATTTACCTGTGCCTTGCTCACATGAGTGAGGACGGAATGGAACAGAAGTATGTGAAGGAAGCATTCGATACGAATTGGGTAGTGCCGATGGGACCGAATGTGAATGCGTTTGAGGATGACCTCGAGCGGTTTGTGAATGGGATAGATTCTTCGGCTGCACCTCAGAATGACAAGAAACTTGACCGTGAGGTGGTGTGCCTTGCGTCAGGAACGGCGGCGGTGCATCTGGCGCTGATCGCCTGTGGTGTAAAGGCCGGGGATGAGGTGCTGGTGCAGAGCTTTACTTTCTGTGCTTCTTCGCACCCGATTACGTACCTGGGCGCCAAGCCGGTGTTCGTGGGCTCGGAAGGGGAGACGTGGAATATGGACCCGAAACTGCTGGAGGAGGCTATCATCGACAGGAAAGCGAAGACGGGGAAGTATCCGAAGGCGATTGTGCCGGTGGCGCTGTATGGCATGCCGTACCGGATCGACGAGATCATGGCCATCGGCGCGAAGTACGGGATTCCGGTGATCGAGGATGCGGCCGAGGGCATGGGCTCCCGTTTCGATGGACAGGTGCTGGGCACGTTTGGCGAGTACGGAATCCTGTCGTTCAACGGTAACAAGATGATCACAACCTCCGGCGGCGGCGCGCTGATTTGCCGCACCAAGGAGGCTGCCAATGAGATCATGTGGTACGCCACCCAGGCGCGGGACGCGTATCCGTACTATCAGCACTCTGCCATCGGCTTCAACTACCGGATGAGCAATGTCTGCGCCGGTATCGGCCGTGGACAGATGACGGTCCTGGAAGAGCACATCGCCCATCATAAGCATGTGCAGGCGCTGTACGAGGAACTGCTTGCCGATGTCCCGGTCGTAAAGATGCATAAGCAGCCGGCGGATCCGCGTTACGATGCGAATTTCTGGCTCTGCGCTGCTACGATTGATCCGTCGGTGCGGGTGAAAGGCCAGGAGAATGCCTACAAGGAGGTTGTAAAGACGGCCGTGGGCGGTGCTGCGGGCGTAATTCATGCTGTGGATTGCGCCACGACCGACTGCCAGCCGAACGAGAATGTGGAGGCTCTCCGCGTGTTCATGCTGGACCGCAAGGTGGAATGCCGCCCCCTCTGGAAGCCGATGCACAAGCAGCCGGTATATTCCGGAGCACCTGTGTACACGAATGGTCTTGAGGAAGATCTCTTCAAGGTGGGCTTCTGCCTCCCTGCCGGCCCGTATGTGAAGGATGAGGATGTGAGGTATATCGTGGAGTGCATCAAGGAGGCGATTGAGAAGTAAGCCCGGGAGATGCAGGACATAATTATCGACCAGCATACCCTCGATGCCTTGACCGCCCAGGCCAAGGCATCGCCGCGTCTTCGGATGAACCTGGACCTGCGGAATTCGCCGGAGGATCAGTCGCAACGGATGCTCAATGCCATCGAGCCGGGGACGGTGCTGCCCATCCATCGGCATCGGCACACTTCCGAGACCGTGGTCTGTCTCCGCGGGCATCTGCAGGAACAGTTTTATGACGAGGATGGCAGGCTTACTGACACCATCGACCTGATGCCCAATGGCCCTGTCGTGGCTTTGAATATTCCCATCGGCCAGTGGCATACCGTGCGTGTCCTTGAAAGTGGTACGGTGATCATGGAGGTGAAGGATGGGAAGTATGAGCCGCTACAGGATTGTGATATTCTGCAATTCCGTTGAAACAGATTGATCGAAATATAGAGGCGTTTTTCGCATTGGTACAAGCTGGACTTTGGGAAAAGGAAGTTCGGCTTTTGCCTTTTGGTGACGTTGACTTCGATAAGGTTTATCGGCTTGCCTCTGAACAGTCGGTTGTCGGGCTTGTTGCCGCTGGGCTTGAGCATGTCTCCGATATGAAGCTTCCTAAGGCAACAGTCGTTCCGTTTATGGGAGCAGTTTTGCAAATGGAGCAACGCAATACGGCGATGAATAGCTTTTTGGTGTGGCTGCTTGATGAGTTGAGGAAAAAGGATGTCTATGCACTGCAGGTAAAGGGCAGGGCGTTGGACAATGCTATGAGCGGCCTCTTTGGCGATCTTGTGGTGACGTGGATTTACTCCTGGATAAGGACAATTATGAGAAGGCTAAAGGTGTTCTAATTCCAATAGCAAGTGATGTTAAAACCGAGTATACCGGTTTCCTGCATCTTGGAATGACCATTCAAGGGTGGATGGTGGAATTGCATGGGACGCTACATACCAGGCTTTCGGATAAGGTGGATAGAGATTTGGACGATGTCCAACGGGATTGTTTCAACCATGAATCAGTGCGTGTGTGGGAGAATGGAACTATTCCTGTTTTTTTGCCTGCCGTTAATCAGGATATTCTGTTTGTCTTTACGCATATTGTGCACCATTTTTTCCTGGAAGGTGTAGGCCTACGACAGATTTGCGATTGGTGCAGGTTAATGTGGACTTTCCGTGATTCCATTGACAATAATTACCTGGAGAGTCATCTGAAAACGATGGGCTTGATGAGCGAGTGGAAAGCCTTTGGTGCCTATGCTGTGGCCTGGCTGGGTATGCCGGTGGAGACGATGCCGCTGTTCAACGAAGACAGTAATTATAACGCTAACCTCAAGCGGAAAGCAGAGCGGATATGCCGGTTTTTGATGGAAGAAGGTAACTTTGGATACAACCAACGGCGGGACTTCAGCGGATTGTCGTATATGAAGCGCAAGTTCGTCTCGTTCTGGGGACGGTTGAGTGACATGTTGCGGCATTTCAGGATATTCCCTCTAGACTCAATCCGGTTCTCTGGCGGAGTTTTGAGGAGCGGGCTGCATGCTGCGTGAGAGGAGAGTAGGCTTCGTAGTTGAAAGTTGAAAGTTTAGAGTCAGTATGCAAGATATAAGTTTGAAGTTGAGGGGATTTGTTGAGAGCGAAGGGGAATCGTGTTCAATGGACATCGGTGCCGTTACGCCGGAATATGTGTATGGGATGTGGGGAGGAATGCCTTTGGTTCTCGGTTCACGATTTAGGGTTAATGGTTACGGAAATGCGGCTTGATGGGGCAATGAAAGGTTAAGGAATACTAAAAGTTGCGAAAGGTTGCAAAGTTTCCGAATGAAATCATTTAATTTTGCGTAGAATAGCAATTTAAGAATAAAGGAAGACAGGTATGAGTAGCATTTTAATAGATAAGATACGTATAGACGGATTCCGTGGGCTACGCAACTTCGGGATGGATTTGAAATACACGACGGTTCTTACCGGTATGAATAATGTTGGCAAGACTTCTATCTTGAAAGCATTACAGTTGGCCTTGGGAAGTCGTAATACCATTACCATAGAGGACTTTAATATTCATAATGGTATTAGGGTCGAGAAGATAATTGTGGATGTACGTATTGTTTCAGTTGGTGATGATGGAAACAGGGAAGCAAACTTTAATGATGATTGGGAGATATACTTTGGATCTGATAATCTTCAGATAGATTCTGAAGGTAATGCAATGTTATGTCTACGTACAACTGTTTCTCTGAGCACTGCCGATTCGTCGTTCATCTATGAGCAGAAAGCCTTGACAACTTGGGATGCGGCAGATGGGAATTGGAAAGATATTGCCACAACTGAATACAGGTTGAAGAAAGACAACATTCCATTCTTTTATATCGAACCACAACGCGATATCATCGATGATCTAAGAAACAAGACATCATATTTGGGTAAGATGCTGTCGCACATTGTAGATGAATATGATGAAGCAGCACTTGAGGAACTGGAACGGAAGATAAGGGAACTGAATGAAGCAACAATACAGCAGAGTTCGACACTGAGTGAAATACAGGCGATGCTTGCTGAAGTTGACTCTGCGCTAGACAGGCACGATTCGCAAGTAACAATCTCTCCTTTTGCAAAGAAACTCCGCGACCTCAACAAGAACATGTCCATACAGTATGGTGACGCACATGACAGTTTTCCGATGGATTATCACGGTATGGGCACACGCAGCTGGTCATCCATTATGACATTCAAAGCATTTCTTAAACATAATACTGACATGATTGAGCATTCGGATGCTGATGCAAAGATATACTTCCCTGTAATAGCTTTTGAGGAGCCAGAAGCACACCTTCATTCAAATGCCCAGAAGCAATTGTATGCTCAGATTGCGGATATGAAGGGGCAAAAAATTATTGCCACACATTCTCCTTATATAGCGGCCAGTGCAGATTTGGTTGAGATTTGTGTCATCTATAAGGATGGCAACCAAGTTAAATGCGGGAATTTGGAACCTCAGCATCTGGATAACGATGGACGAAGGAAACTGAAACAGAAGGTTATCAATAGTTATGGCGAAATGTTTTTCAGCAAGGCGATAGTGCTATTTGAGGGTGAAACAGAAGAACAGGCTCTACCCATTTTTGCAGAGAAGTTTTTCGGAAAACCGGCATTTACATACGGTATTAATTTTATCAGTGTAGGTGGTGCTGGTCAATATGCTCCATTTATCTATTTTTGTCGCAAATACAATATTCCTTGGTATATTTTCTCTGATGGGGAACAAGATACAAAGACTAAGGTTGAGAAGGCTGTGCAGAAAGCTCTTGATGATAATACAAAGACTTTAGCGGCATGTCCCAATATCTTTGTGATAGCCAATGATACGGATTTTGAGGGTATGTTACTCAAGGATGGCTATCAAGCTGAAATAATTCAGGCGCTAAAGAATGTAAAGGGTGCTGACTGTATTGAGAAATATAAACGGCAGCATCAGACAAAAAAGGTACAAAAAGCCGCAGGATGTCCTACATGTCATCAAAGATTGTATGATAATGTGGCTGTAGATTATACCCAACCGGAAGAGCAAACAGATATGCTTGATAAAATGATGGAAAAGGTTAAGACTGGTTTTGGGCCTGAGATCGCTCATCAGATAGTGAATGCAGGAAGACCATTGCCAGTATTAGTAGTGAACCTGTTTAACAAGATAAAATCAGATTTGCAGATATGATGGATATAGTACTGTCTGCCAAGCAACAAGAAATAGTGAACTTTACTGACGGTGCTCTTCTCGTTAAAGCAAGTGCCGGCAGTGGGAAAACGCGCGTGCTTACTGAGAGGGTAAAAAAACTGGCTGAGAAGACGCGAAGGAAGATATTGGCTATTACTTTCACTAATAAGGCATGTGAAGAGATAAAAAACCGAATCAAAGAACAAAATCAAGATCTGCTAAAGAAAGTGGATGTATTCACTTTTCATGGATTCTGCAACTCAGTTCTGGAAAGACACGGTTCATATATAGGATATGCTAAATTGCCTGAGATTATCTCAAACCAGGAGGAAATATATGCGCTAATGGAGGAGGCCGTTAAGGCAACTCCCACAATTAATTTGAAGTATCAACGACTTGATGAAAAAGAAAAGAAAAAGGTTATATATGAAGCGATAGAACAAACCTCCAAAATCAAGCGTGATTTTATCCCTGATGAAGATTTATACGAATCCAACCAAGATGCTGTGATTCTATATTTTGCTTATCGTAACTTGATGCAGTCGATGAATACCATTGACTTCGACGATATGCTGTTGCTGGTATATAAACTGTTTACCACCAATGTGAGAATAGCTGATTTATACAGGAGGAACTACGACTATATCTGCATAGATGAGGCCCAGGATCTTAACAATGCCCAATATAGGTTACTGAGGTCGCTTGCAAATGATGGATATAAGAATGTGATGATGGTGGGTGATGCTAAACAGAGCATCTATGCCTTCAACGGTTCAAGTCAGGAATATATGCTTAAACATTTTGTTAAGGACTATAATCCTGTGGTATTTGAACTTTCGGAAAATTACAGGAGTGCGAGAGAAATATTGGCATATGCAAACAAGATAATCCCCGGGGCCAATGTTGTGATGGATGCGCAGATTGAGGGGATGTGCAAAGAGTATCCATTGCCATCAGACGATGCGGAAATCGACAAAATATTCGAGTTGATAAATAAACTGCTCAAGCAAAAAAAACTCAGGTTTGTAGAACACGACATCACTGAAGATGATATAACCGTGCTTGCAAGGAATAAGTATATTCTTGAACCCCTAGAAAAGAAGTTGGAAGAAAGTGGTATTCCATTCTACTATAAAAATACATCGAAAGTATATAAACCGCAATCCACACATGGACAGTATTTTGAAACACTCTTGTCATTGCGCATTAATCCCCAAGACGTGATGCACGAACAGCAGGCAAAAAGCATAGAGAAACTGGGGTTAAACCAGGAACTGTGCGATGCCATCAAGAAAGCTGTTAATGACATTCGAGATGATGGAAGCAATTTAAGAACTGTACTTCAGAACATCAATAAAGAGATAGAGAGAATAGCCTCCAGACTTGAAGAGGATGATGAACTGATAATGGCTTATAAAGATTTTGAATTTATTGATTCACAATGGGTAGCCTACGCAAAGATAAATACCAATCGCAATATTCAGTCCTTCCGTAATGCTATGACGTTGGGGACTACGAATATAGATGTAGAGCAGCACGGTATCTCCCTAAGTACAGTGCATACTATGAAGGGACAAGAGAATAATATCGTATTCCTGATGGGTATGGATGACAATACATTCCCTGACTATCGCGCAGTGATACAAGGCGGTAACGCGATGGATCAGGAGCGTAATAACTTGTACGTGGCCATTACCAGGGCAAAACGCTACCTATTTATCACTTATCCCACTCAGAGGACAATGCCCTGGGGTGGAGTGTATAATAGGATCCGGTCTAGGTTATTACCGTGAAACATATGATGAGTGTACATTTATGAAATACGAAACGACTGCTTTGTGGCTAAGCACGCTTGGAAAACAAGGAGATGCTGATGTAGACCGCTTAAGAGTGGCTTACCAGACGATGCGTGAACGTGTAAAAGGCTTGTTGGATGAGGTACGTAATGACTTCCCCAACCTTACTGTTCATAACATTGAGCATGCAGACGACTTGTGGAAAATAGCAAGTTTGATTACTGGGAATGACTACCCAATCAATCCGTTGGAGGGCTTTATCTTGGGGTGTTCGTTTTTAATACATGATGCAGTATTAAGCTATAAAGCCTTTGGAGGGATGGATGCATTGAGGAATACGATTGAGTGGAAAGATAGCTATCAAGACATTGCCGGAACGGAATATGACACAGAAGAGGGGAAACGGAAGATAGATTTCAAGGTTATTAGGCAACTACATGCTATGCGCTGTAAGGATATTCTATCCAGGACATTTGACGCATTGGACGGGAACTCATACTATTTGCTATCTGACGATGATTTACGGGCGCACTATAGCGCTTTAATTGGTGAGATAGCATCCAGTCATCATTGGGAGAGTGAGCAACTACAGGAGTTGCCGCAGCAAGTTAATGCGCTTGCGAATTTTCCTGTTGATTGGGTAATCCATCCGTTAAAACTGGCATGCATTTTAAGATGCGCAGATGCCGCTGCAATAGACTCTGGTCGGGCTCCGGATTACTTGTTCCGGCTGTTACGACTGAATGGTGTCTCAAAAGACCATTGGATAGCTCAGAATTGCCTCGCTGTTGGCTTGAATACCGAAGACAAAACTCAGTTGGTGTATTCGTCGACGAATGACTTTGAGGAACAATACTTTTCTGCATGGAATGTGGCGTATGATGCTGTTAAAGTAGTGGATGGGGAACTCGAAAAATGTACGGGGTTGTTAGCTGATAATGAGCGATTTCAAGTGAGGAGCGTTGCTGGTGCAACTTCACGAAAGGCGTTGTCAAAGTATATAAGAACAAAAGGTTGGGAACCAAGTGATGTGAGTGTCCATATTAGTGATGTCTCTCATTTAATAATGACACTGGGCGGCAAGGAATTGTATGGTAAGGAAGATACTCAGCTAATAGTGCTGAGAGAGTTAATACAAAATGCTCGTGATGCCATTCAAGCCAGAAAGCTTTTGGAAGGGGAGGAGAACTTTAGCGGTAGGATCAACGTACAGGTAATTAAAGACGGTGGTGATGTTGTGTTAAGCGTTACAGACAATGGTGTTGGGATGTCGCTTGAGACCATCTCTCATTCTCTGCTGAACTTCGGGAAAAGTTTTTGGCATGAAGATGATGTAAATGTTGAGTTCCCTGGTTTGAAGACGGCTGGTTTTAAGTCAATCGGACAGTTTGGTATTGGTTTCTTCTCTGCATTTATGATTGCGAAGTCAGTTGTGTTGGAAACGAGGAAATATACTGATGGTGTCAAAGAGGCTCATCTGGTTAAATTCCCCAATGGGTTAACTCTATCTCCGATTTTTGCAAAACACACCAGTAAATCTACTTCATACTCTACCATTGTAAGCCTAAGACTTGCTAAGGAGTACGAGAAGTGGCCTGTAGAGTATGAGGCTAAGAGAAACAAGATGAATGCATCGAATTTCAAAGTCCCGTTTTCTGCCATGTTAGGAACCTTAGTGGCAGGACTGGACGTGGATGTGTACTATAAAGAGTTCGAAAAGGATGCCGAGCTCATTCATCATAGGATAGATGCTGACAATTTGGATAAGAAAGCATGGCTCCGAGCGCTTTCTTTGGCAGATTATCAGAGTGATAAGGATTTGGATGCCTATATCGAAGCAAATTATAGGAGACTGGCTTATGTGCGTGATGACCACGGGAGAATTGCTGGATTAGCTGGCATAGGGACACGGTTCCTGCCATTCGATGACTTCTTAGGAGGTACAACTGTGGGAGGACTGCTGTCAGGAATACATTCCAGATCTGGAGAGAATTGGATTGGTGTTTTGGAGAAGGCGCCTGGAGGGGCGAAACGAGCAGGAGGTGAGTTTTGTGCTTCGGAAGGAATACTTAAGAAATGGGTGATAGAGCAGGTGAATGGGCTTGGCGTGGCTGCGACAGATGTTCAAAAGAGATTCCGTTTGCAACTGGCAATGCACTTCTTTAAGACTGATCCCAAGGGGATAGCATTGGCATTTATTGTTGATAGGGAAGTTAAACAATCAATCGTGTCTTTAGATGTGCTGGTATGCTTTTTGGCCAAAGGGAAGAAATTGTTGTTCGTTGATTCTGACTTTGCATCGAAGAAGGAGAATGAAGGACATGGAGACTCTTACATGAATCCCACTCAGGTGGCTACATTACTGAAGCAGGATGAAATTCTATATAATCCGGTTATGAATTCCGGATTCCTAACATATAAGTTGGTTGATGGTATTCCAGAAAAAAATTATGGATTTATAGACTGTATTTACAGAATGGCAGAAGAAATGGGCTATCAGATGATATTCAACTACCGGGCCAATTTTACAATCAATATTTTCGGGATGAGTGAGAGGGCATTGGAAATGACGGTGGTAAAACGCTAATTTTGATTGAGTTGCAGGTGACAGATTTGCATGACTGTAGATTGCTAATTTCACCCCTATCGTATTTTAGGATTATTATGAGCATGGTAGGTTGATTTGATATTCAGAGATGAAGCTGGAAGATGTTGAAATGTTAGGGCATTGGAACATAAAGCCATTGCCTTTACCCAATGCGAAGGAGTATCTGGAGGACTTGAATGACCTAAGATTCTCGGATTCGGGTATGTTGGCAGATGTGAATCCTTTCTTCTTTGTCAATGAGGCCTGCCAGTTGTTGGCCAATTCGGTGAAGTTATTTGAACTAGGGTATTTTGACTGTGCTTTTTATTCTGTCAGGCAGGCTATAGAGATGTCCCTCAGTGGGCTGTACCTTTTCTCTAACCCCGAGAAGTTGAAGGGATGGAGGAATCTAGAGAAAGGGTTTGAGCTGAAAACTATTGTTCCGGAGCTGAAGGTCGGAAAGGAAGAGTTTGCAGAAATTAAAGAGTTGTTCAGTGACTTCTTTGAGCGGATAGCGGAAGAGAAGAAGCTGATGAACAAATATGTTCACAAACAAGGGTACAAGAGCCTTTATTTTCATTACAACAGCTTCAATGCTCAAGGGAAGCCAGAGAGAATCGCTTCGCTGACAAAGGATTTTGAAACGACACTGCACGATACGATTACCGCTGTGGCACTATACAGGCTTGTGATAGATCCTTATCCCATTCTGATGCTTGATGAAGACATTGTGACGAGAATGCCGGACTTGATAGCTGAGTCTTTTCCGAGAAGTTTTGTAGAGAAATACATTTCCGAGGAGTATGTTGAAAGGTATAAGAAATCTGGGATTTACCAGGGCTATTATGACTATTTCAAAGCACTGCCATCGCAGAATGAGGCTGTTTATGCTTTGATACATTGGCAGTTGTTCGAAAGGAAGGATTACAATCAAGTAAAGGAACAGAAAGATTTGCTCTCCCTGCATGACATGGAGGCGGTTGATTTGTTTATGTGTTCGCTCAAGATAGGGTCTGTGATTATCGACGGTTGCATCAGCTACAGCAGTGAAACCAAACTGAAAGACTCTTCTTTGGCCATAGGCGAGGCTTATTATGAGGAAATCTTTGAAGGGCAGGAGAACTATAATGTGGCATACAAAGGAGATTATATATCCCGGTTCCGGCTTAACGACGGAATGACCTACATCAAGCATAATGACGTATTGGAAAAGAATGAGATAGCCGGTATATTGAAGTTGTGCGAACAATACACAAAAATGTTTGTGGAGGCAAAGGAGTATTTGAAAGAGATGATGGAGGGAATGGTGGCCTCTAAAGATGATGCTGATGGGCAGATGTAGGCGTTTGCGTTAAAGAAGAATAAATGTTGTGAAGGAATGCAATAAATTCGGGAGAAAGACGTTAATTTTGCAACAGACAGAAAAATAGTATCGGATATGATAACTAAGATAAAATTTGAGAACTTTACGGCTTTTGATGAGTTGGCAGTGTCCTTCTCACCGGGAATCAATATACTGCTGGGTGAGAACGGTACGGGTAAAACGCATGTGATGAAAGCGCTGTATGCCGCCTGCTCGGTAATTGACATGCAGGCCTCTCAGACATACGACCAGAAACTTCGCTCTGTATTCCTGCCTAACAGCATTGGTCGACTTGTGCATCGGAGCCAGGGGCGGAACTCAGGTGCCGTGAAAGTGTATCGCAACGACGGTAGCGAGCCGACAGACCGCTCCATAGGTTGTCATATCACTACGCTGAATAAGGCAGAGGTGAAGATGCTGCGTTGGAATGAAGACAGACGCAACCCGGCCACCTATATACCCGTGAAGGACATGCTTGCCAATGCGCCACGCTTCAGGGCGTTGTACTCGGAGAAGCATATACACTTTGAGGAGATTTACTCGGACATCATTGATAAGGCTTTACAGCCTATACCTAAAGGTAAGCCTTCGAAGGAACGTACGAAGTTGCTGGAGATTCTAAATAAGAGCATATCGGGCAGGGTGATTGAAAAGAATGAGACGTTTTACCTGCGCAACCGTTCGGGTGAACTGGAATTTACGCTGTTGGCAGAGGGTTTCAGGAAACTCGGTCTGTTGTATATGTTGATACAGAATGAGACGCTGACAACGGGGAGCGTGCTGTTTTGGGACGAGCCTGAGGCGAACTTGAATCCGGTGCTATCGGAAACCGTTGTGCGCATACTGCTTGAACTTCAGAAAATGGGAGTGCAGATTTTTGTGGCCACACATGATTATGTGTTGCTGAAGGAATTTGAGTTGGCCGCCAATGGTGATTCTGATGTCTTGATTCATACGCTTTTCCGCAATGACGATGGAAACATCCGTTGCGCATCTACGCGTGACTTTGAAGAGGTTAGCCCTAATGCTATAGACCGTGCTTTCCAGAGCCTGCTTGACAGAGAAATAAACAAAGCCTTTGAGAAATGACGGTAGATGTTGATAATTACAGGTTTGATTTCCCTCAAGCGGTGGATGCCTATAAGTTTGACGAGCGAGACCCGTTAAGCCCACATTATCACGGTGCTACGGCACTGAAGGCGGTGGATGTTATGGTGGAGATGCCAACGGAGTATGTATTCATCGAAATCAAGACATACGATGATCTCGCAGACTTTAAGAAGGAGGGCAGGACATACGATGATAACGAGGCCAGGAAGTACTTGATACGCACGTTGTCGCGCAAGTACCGTGAGACGTTTCTTTATAGGTTTTGTGAAGTAAAGATAGACAAGCCAATCTATTATGTCTGCCTGCTGAACCTTGATGCTGCACTGGCAGGGTATTGTCGTAAGGAACTGGCCAGGATGATACCGACAGGGAAGGCTAACAGAAGACGCTGGCACAAGGAACTGTTGGCGAAGACAAGTTTGTTTGTGGTGGATGAGGCAGCGTGGAACCGGAACCTGACAAGATGGGGCTCTTGTGAGTATCTTGGAGAATGATGGTATTTAAAGTTTGGAGTTTAGAGTCAATTCTTTAGTTTCAAGTTTCAGGTTCAAGGTTCAGGGTTCAGGATTAAGGTTTCAAGTCTAAGCGAACACGAATCGCACGAATTGACACGAATATGACGCAGGAGGAGGCTTGGATTCAGAAATACAACGCTATTGTTGAGTTTATCAACAAGAACCGGCGTAACCCGTCGAAGTATGACGACGAGGAACGTGGTGCGTATGTGAACTGGCTGCGGCATAATAGGAAGTTGTGAAGGGATGCAATAAATTCGGGGGAAAGGCGTTATCTTTGCAAAGACTTTGAAGCCTGTTTGTGTTGTAATTAGTCGTCCCTGCTTTAGTTAAAACCGATTGATATTCAACGAAATACGTTCAAAGTATGTTTGTTTTATTTGCAGAAAATGCGTATATTGAGGTCAGAAACCTGCAAATAATTGAAGCAAAATGATTGGGAAAACACCCAAGGAGCATCAGATGTCCATCTTTGAAGTCGCACTGGAGAGTTTCATTGACATGAACCACGAACTGGTCCTTCTGTCCAAGCAGATTGACTGGGAAGCGGTGGAGTCGGAGTTCGCGGAGTACTACTACGCGGACAACGGCCGTCCGAGCGTTCCGATCCGGAAGATGGTTGGGATGATGCTGTTGAAGAACATCTACAACCTGAGTGACGAGGGCGTGGTCGCCCGCTGGATGGAGAATCCGTACATGCAGTACTTCACGGGTGAGAAGGTGTTCCAGAAGCGTCCGCCGATGAACCCGATCGACATGACGAAGTTCCGGATCCTTGGACAACGTTGTTAAGTGGGTAGTCGTTCCAATGCTTCAGAGGATTGTAAATAAACGTCTTGTAAAGAGAATATGACCAGCATTAATCAATGGATGGCGAAGGAAAGTTGATATGAACAGATCAGAATTCGCAAAGATACTCAACTCTATAATTATACCTCAAGGAACTTCTGTTGAAGAAATTAATAGGAGGGTGCGCCCTATCTCCGAAGCAGTATTCCAAATGATGCCCAGGAGCCTGTTCCGATACCGAGCATGCAACGACCGATCGATAGATGCTTTTGAAAAGGACATCATCTATGCTGTGACAGCCGACAAGTACAATGATCCTTATGACACGTTGGTAAAATGTGATACTGATGGGATTAAGGCCTTTCTTCGGCAAGTACTCAGTGTCGAAACATTGGCAAACTTGAAGGCTTATATTGCGCAGGGCAATTCAATGCCAGAAGAGATCGTTCATAGCAATCCGAATGTCCTGTGGGATCAAATAAGCAGCAAACTTCTAGAGATAAAAGATGTCTCGAGTTTGGAGGAAAAGATTGAGGAAACTTTGCAACAGGTCTCAACGAGCATCGATATATTTCTCCCCATTATTGCTGAGTCGGCCAGACGTTTCTCGACATATGCCTGCTTCTGCGAGTCGGTCGATAATATGTTGATGTGGAGCCATTATGCAGATTCGCATAGAGGATTCGCGTTGGAGTATGATTTTCGGCAGACATTTAGTTCTCCCATTGAAAACACTGTATTACTTCCTGTTGTATATTCAGAAGATCGCCTGGATGTTTCGGCTTTTATGATGTGGGCTTATTTATGGTTTAACGGAACTCATGTGAGTAATCCTGATACGATGGCTCATATAAAAGTCGCACTGAATAAATCGATTACTTGGGCCTATGAGAAAGAATGGCGCATGATAAATGCGTTACCACGAAATCCCTTTGACCAAACAGCATTCGCGATTGAGTATAAACCAGTTGCCATTTATTACGGGAGTAAGATGCCACTGGATGTAAAG
This sequence comes from Bacteroidales bacterium UBA3289, assembly GCA_002361625.1. Taxonomy (GTDB): domain Bacteria; phylum Bacteroidota; class Bacteroidia; order Bacteroidales; family UBA932; genus Cryptobacteroides. The sequence continues at coordinate 187,769 of DETL01000034.1, forward strand.
ATGCGTTTGCATGAGATAGCCAATCGCAAAGGCTTGCGGGAGTATTCAATGGCAGTAGACTATTACTCCCCAAAGTATGAGATGAAAGCCAAGCCCTTTTAGGAACTCCCTTTTTTGCAGAAGGATAAATCGAAAGAAACGCTCAAAGGGGTTATCGACAAGATGAACGCGGTGATCGACATGGTCCCGGGCGGCACGCTCATTAACATCCCCGCCGGCCAATGGCATTCCCTGCGCTCCCTGGAAAGTGGCACGGTGCTGCTGGAGTGCAAAGATGGTCCATGGGCACCGCTGGGGGGGGAGGATATCCTTCAATAGACATGCTTTGCATATGGAATTCAATGAAGTACTGAACCGAAGATACTCCTGTCGTGCGTTTGCTTCGCGTGGCGTGGAACAGGGAATCGTGGACCGGATTCTGGAAGCCGGCCGGATTGCGCCGACGGCGGTGAACAAGCAGCCGGTCCATATCTGGGCGCTCTCCGATCCGGATACGCTGGAGGCCGTCAAGGGCGTTACCCGGTCCAACTATGGCGCCCCGCTGATCCTGGTCGTGGGCTGCCGTCCTGCCGATGCCTGGGTCCGCCGTTACGACGGCAAGAACGGCGCCGAGGTCGATGCCGCCATCGTCGCCACCTACCTGATGCTCGCCGCCGAGAACGAAGGCCTCTCCACCCTTTGGGTCGGCTCCTTCGACCCCTCCCTGTTGCGCAACCTCCTCCCTGACGCCGAAGGGTATGAATTGGTTGCCATGATCAACGTGGGATACCCCTCTCCAGATAGCAAGCCTTCGGCCATGCATGGCGAAAGGAAACCGCTGGGGGAGTTGGTGACGAGGGTGGATTGAAATAGCCAGTCCGATCCCGTTTTATCGGAATCGACACAGTGCCGAGGCTGTGGCTGCCACCGTGGTTATCTTTAGGAACTGTTTTAAAATGAAGATGGGCGGCTTACAGATGCCATCGAATGGTGCCCAATTGCCCTGTCGTGGCCTTGAACATCCCTATTGGGTATGCGGTGTGGAGGTGCTGGAGTCCAGTACGGTGATCCTGGAGTACATGGGTGGCCTGTATAAACCTACCAGGCTAGAGGAATTTTGGAGTGAAATTAGTAGAACATTAATAGGCTCAATGTGGTTGTAAATGATTCACTGAAACTTGAGTGTAAAGAGGAATCGTTTGTATCTCACGAGTTGGAATGGGATTTGGAATTATCAAAGTAATGAAATAGTGTTGGAAGATTGGGGCATTTTGTCTTACATTTTTCCTCGAATTGAGTCTAATCACCCTTTATTAAAGTATTATTCTGAAAGAAGTTTGATAGTAGAGACATCACGGTATAGTTTCGAGGAGACCTTAACTCGGATTGACTAGATGTTAAATCTCCAAACGTTGGCCTTTCGAGTGTTCCGATCCTGAAGATGGTGGCAATGCGGAATGTAGAACGCGTTATTTGGGAACGAAAGCAAGATTGCATGCTGGTGCTAGGCTTTTGAGATGGTCGCGTAGAGGAATTTTAGCTGGCTTGACTTGATACTCTATTTTTGAGGATGGCAATATTAAATAAACTGACTATCAGGAATTTCCGTTGTTATGAGAATACTACAGTGGCTTTCCGGCCCACTTCTATTCTTGTTGGAAGGAATAATGCAGGGAAGTCAACTCTGATTGAGGCGCTTAAAATTATCTCTGTCATTTCGAGAAAGTATAAAACAGCTCGCTTCACTTCACCACCGGCTTGGGTTAATGGAGAGACCGATAATGGTATTACTCCCTCCATTGACCGGATGGGTATTTCGGAGAAAGGAGTTTTCTATATGTATAGAAATGCTCCAGCTATAATTGAGGCGTTTTTTTCAAATGGGTCTTCAATCAGGGCTTATTTAGGAGAAGGTTTATCTGTTTTCGCGCTTATTTTAGGAAGTGAAGGTCAACCAGCAAGAAATAGCAAAGAAGCTAAAAGTATCGTAATTCCAATCGTTGAAGTTCTTCCTCAAATATCTGCTGTTCAAGATACTGAGCTTCTTATCTCTAGGGAAACAGTAGATATCAATATGCCTACAAGGTTGACTTCGAGGAATTTCCGGAATCAGTTATATTATTACAATGAGAACTTTCCACGCTTTGAGAAACTTGCTGAGGAAACTTGGGAGCATCTTCAGATTAAGCCATTAGAAAGCTCCTTTCTTGAGAAAGGACGTGCTCTCCAGCTTTTTATTCGAGACAATTCGTTTGAGTCAGAAATTGCTTGGATGGGGCATGGCTTGCAAATGTGGTTACAAACGATGTGGTTTGTTTCGAGATGTGACAGGGACTCTATTGTAGTGTTAGATGAGCCCGACGTCTATATGCACGCTGATCTGCAAAGACGTCTTATCCGTTTTGTCGCTCCCATGTTTTCACAATTGATTATTGCGACCCATTCGATTGAAATTTTAGAGGAGGTTACAGCAAATAGTGTTATTCCTATTGACAATAGGCGACGCCAGATTAAACCGATTGGGAATCACGCCTTACTTCAGCATTTGGCAGAGGAGATGGGGAGTTCATTGAACTTGGACTTATCTCGTCTTTTTTTGTCCAAGAGATTTCTAATCTGGGAGGGAGAAGATTCGGATCGCCGACTGCTGTCGGCTTTTCAATCTGTATTAACACCAAGGGATCTCCATCCGATTAGCTCTTTCCCTAAAGTTTTTGTTAAAGGATGGGGGGGATGGCAAAGGGCATTATCCGTTGCTGAAGTGTTTAACCAGAATAAGATTAGTATTAAGTGTTATTGTATTTTTGATTCTGATTACCATCTTGATGAAGATATTATAGGACGACAGGAAGAAGCACTGGAAAGAGGTGTCAATCTGCATATCTGGCGAAGAAAGGAGATTGAGAATTACGCAATTAACGAAGATGTTATTATGAGGTATGTAATACGACACAAACGAAAAGGTCAATTGACAAAACAAGTCTTAAAAAAGAAGATGCTTGAAATATCTTCTTCAATGGAACAAGAACTTTATGCGGATGTTGCTGATGAGATAAGGATGAAGAATAATAAGCTGTCTGTTAAGACCGCATTAGATTCAGCCAAAAAACTTGTGAAGAAAAAGTGGGAGAACGATCCTTTTTACGTATTGCCGGGAAAAACAGTTATTAAAAAGTTATCGGCGTGGTCACATAAAGCATTTGGAGTTGCATTTGATTCTCTAGATCTCGTGCATGAGTTTCGTCCTGAAGAGGTCCCGGAAGAAATTAGGAAAGTGATTGATGCAATTATTGATGGCAAAGCATTTGATAAGACATTTGAATAGTGAGAGGATTTGAATCCTATTTTTAGTGGGCGTCAGACCCGATGGAGGCGTTCTGTTGGAAACGACTGTGAACTGAACATGGTCGCAAATCATGGATTGTAATAAGTTGTGGATCGGAAAGAGCTAAAAGAACTGTACGCGGAAGAGTTGGCTCTTCTAAAGCGAATCAAAGGATATTCCAAGGAGTATCCAAAGAAAAATCTGGGACGTGTAGAGAAGGTTGTACTTTTTTTGCTATACCGCATCTTGGCGACTGTTCATTCTGCCTGGATACTGACTTCGGCTGCTTATAAGGCGGGAAATATCTCCTTTTTTCAGTTGCCGATTGGAATTCTGCTCCGATGTTCCTTCACGGATTGCTTGTTTGCTCTTTATATCCAGCGTGTGAATAATAAGCGGGCGGTTGAGGAACTTGATTTGAGAACCTTTGAGTATGCCAATTCTCTCCTGGAACGGAAGGAGGTATATAGAGATCAAGTGAAAAGTACGTGGATGGGAGAAGATGACGACATGATTGACAATTTCTGGGAAATGTCCATGGAAGACAATTTCATACATCTGCTTACTTTCGACGAGAACAAGAAAGGACTGGCGGTAACGAAAAGGTCGAAGGAACAGATGAAAGACGCAGGCTTCTCAAAGACAAAAAGTGTCGGAACGAAGGAACAGAAGGATTTTTTGGTTCAGCAGGAGGGGCTGGAGGAACTGGCAACTCGCTTGTTTCACTACTACAAGTATTTTTCGCAATACGAGCATTTTTCGGAAAATGGTCAGGGCGACATCTTTGCCTCCTTGGAAGAAAATGGTAATGACAATGTCCATTTCCCTTCGGCTATCTGCGCATTGAGTGCCGGGGTGGAGGAATTGATAAAAACTTGTCGCCCCTGATAGAATCTTTATCTGTAATATCTTATGCGATTCTCTGTATTTCTGATTAGATTAGCTGACTGCACCATAATGGGTAACAATAAACAGGAAAGATTCGTTCAATGAAGGATGCCGTGAAAGTATTGAGCCCGTATTACCGGGAGCACAAAGAGGAGTTCATCGGCAGATTCGATGGACAGTATATTGTGATGGCTGATGAGCAGACGGTCATCCCGTTTGAATCTTTCGCTGAGGCATATTGGTATGGAGTGCATAACTATGGGCTTGGCTATTTTGCGCTGATTCATTGTGTGGAACAGGAACCGATGCATGTTACAGGTTTTGCCGTCTCAGCACTCCATTGATTTTTCCGAGTTTTAATATCATTCCGTGACCCAAGAATCCACCTTCCTCCTAACCCTCATCCACCTGGGCATCCACCTCGAGGCGGAATTAGAATTGCCGCCGGCCGGAATCGACTGGCAAAAAGTCATTGACCTTGCCGGAGAGCAGGGGGTGGTAGCCATTGCGTGGGATGGGCATTCTCGGCTGTATGAGGCGGGGATGGTGACGGAGGACATGGACAAGCAGGTAAAGAAGCAGTGGATTGCACGGGTGATCCAGGCCCATGAGTGGAAGTAGGAAGCACAATGATTGGAAGCATCGACTCGTCTATCCCGAATCTATGCTTCGCACCTTCCTCGTACAACTTAAGGTGCATCTGATGAAGCCGGCGTCGTTTAGGATGTTGTAAACTTAAAAGTTTGCTTTTTTCTTGCATTTATGGTTTTTGTTTGTTTATTTTGTAGGGTAATAAATATATATGTTTAGCCATGACCATTGTAGAAGTGTTTCCTCCATATATTTACAGCATCCGATATGGAGATGGCAACGAGAAGGACGAGTATTACCGTCTATTGGGATTATGGACTGATGTTGATTATCTTGCGGGGTACTTTGAATCGAATTATAGTAGAATGGTTCCTGAAGTGTGGGGGAATGATATTGAACCTGAAATAGTGGCAAGTCAGGCGTTCAATGAGGCTTACGAATTGGAAAATACATTTGAAGAGCTTTCATGGAATACAGCTCATGACCTTTACCCTGATTATGATGATTTCTTCAAACCGTTAGACGGAGAGTTTGTTTATGAATGGGAATTGATTCCCATGAAAGCATATGGACCACGAAAACCTTCTCTTTTGAGAATGTACGCTATTAAAATGGGTAGTAACTGTTATTTGATTACAGGTGGTGGAATTAAGATAAGCCGCACTATGCAGGAGGACCCATGCTTGAATAAAGAACTTGATAAAATCAAAAAAGTGAGGTCTTTTTTAAGGGAACAGGGGATAGAGGCCAGGGAAGACTTTTAGACTATTTATGGCATTCGACATTGAAAAGCTGAGACGGATTGCGCAGCCCGTCTCCCATGAGATCCGACAAGAAGCTGATTACAGGCGTGAAAACCAGGATTGGCTCAGGAAATCTGCGCAGATTGCTTTCGTCGTGAGACGCGAGTTGCGTAATCGGTGCATTTCTCAGCAAGAACTTGCTGAACGAATGAATGTCTCACCGCAGTATGTTGGGAAACTATTGAAAGGGAAGGATAACCTTACGCTTGAAACGATTGCAAAATTGGAAAAGGCGCTTGGCGTACCTTTGATTAAAGTTCCAGGGATACCTGATTATCAAGGGAATGCAATTCATCAGACAGCAATGTATGTTTTTTCTATGGTGTTCGGGAAAGAGATGGATGCTGTCATGATAAGCGAGAATCATAATCGGGGTCATTTAACCCCTCAGTTGTCATAAAGAGCAGCCATATGTATGAACTTTATTATCGATTCTCCTCGATTCACTTGGATCAGTTCGCCGTCTTCGAGGATGCTTTCAGCGTTGGCTGCGAAATGTCCCTTTCCAGCAACCTGAATTTCCGTTTTGATGAGAACAGTAATCAACTGATTTGTTCTTTTGGCGTTCAGGTTGCCATGAACCCGGGAGATACAGTCCTTAAAGCAGAAGTCTCCTGTGGTTTTGAGGTGCGGGAGGACTCCCTGGCTGCGTTGACAAAGGATGATTCTGTGGTTTTCCCTACGGACATGCTAGGACATGTTGCATCACTGTCATATAGTACTTTGAGGGGAATTGTTTATGTCAAACTTGACGGAACGAAACTACAAGATATGGTCCTTCCTCTTCAGAACATATATCCGAACATCACGCAGCCCTATATTTATAGGAAATTAGGTTGAATATGATTGAGTTCTTGAAGGATAATGCCATCTGGCTTACCCCAGTTTTGGTCGCGGTAGTCTCTGGAATCTTTTACCTGATCAAGAAAGGCGGTAAGAGTAATAAGCAGACCATCAAAAACGTCAAGGATAGCACCATCTATCAGGCTGGCGGAGATATCGCAAAGAAATAAACATATGTTGAACAAATCGCAAAAGGTGGAGGGTGTACAGGATTCTTCCGTTTTCCAGGCGGGAGGGGATATCCATGTAGGATTGACCTACCCGGAGGTGAAGGATCTGTGCCAGACGCTGATTGCAGCAGAGGTGGGCAGGCTTACCCATGAAGCGGAAGCGGATTTTCGGAAACGTCTCGAGGCGTTTGAACAGCGGTTCTATGAGAGATTGGAGCAATTGTCGAATAAGGAGAACATCGAAAAGTTGAAAAAGCCGGGCATCCAGTTGACTATCCACGATACGATTTTGTCGTCCATGAAGACCGACGATGAACTTACCAAGGAGCAACTCCTGGAGATGTTGATCGACCGTCTGAATGTGGACGAGAACGATACAGAGCGGGCGGTCATCGAAGATGCGATTGAGAAAGCAACGAGAGTGTCAAAGCCACTGATGGCGCTGATGGTTGCCCTGCAGTTCCGGACTTTCCTGATGCCTGGGCCACTCAAGCCCATGATCGATCATGTTTTTGCTCAGTTGGGGGAGTTGTTCAAGGCCTTGGACGACCTTTCGAATTTGGATATCGCTTACGGCAAGCAGTTGCAGTGCGTGATGGATTTGTCGCCCTTGAAGATGGTCGCCCCTTACGAAGATATGTTGCTTCGCAATTATGATCTCCACTTCAGGCATTTTATGAAGCAGGGGCAGTATCATCAGTTTCGGATAGAGCATCCGGAAATCCAGCATGGTATCCGGATTGGCGATATGAATATGCCCATTGTTGGAATTGACGGCCTCAAGCCGGATGTCGCCGAAGAAGATTGGGAAATATCGTTGATGGGATCATCGACCCAGTTCTTGAAAAGTCTGCTGTCGAGTCAAGGGAAGGATTATATGATTCCAGCTCTGGATATGTTGCTTCAGCAGATGCCTCCGTTCTCCAAAGATGAGTTGCGCGAGTACCTGATCGGCCTCAACCCCGGCTGGCAGAATCTTTTTACCGTCTTCCAGCGATCGGATGTAAACAACCTGCAACTATCTCCCGTAGGTAACTACCTCGCCCTGGTCTATACCCGCAATATCACCCACAACTCTACAGCGTTTTTGAGAGAGTTTTATAAGGCATTTTAGGATGCCCCAAAAAGCCAGATATGAGCAGATCAATAAGTGAAAGATTTAGAAAGATATCTCGTCTTTATCATTTTACATCAGCGAAAGCTGCTTTTAGTATTATTGAGAGTGGCAAGTTAAGATTCGGGAAATCATTTAGATTAAATGATTTGATAGAGAGCAATCGAGTTGTATTTAGACATCTATTGAATGGCGGCGATTTATGTAGGGAAGAGAAGGATTCGTTCGCAGAAGATGAGATGCGGCGGTATCAGGTAATCAGTTTTGCACAAGATGGCGACGATAAAGAGCATAGATTACTTGGTTTTGACTTGCACACCATGTGGGGATTGTATGCGGATAAAGGATTTGGCGTTTGCCTTGTATTTGACAAGGATAAGTTGGTATTACAAGACACGGATTGGGCTGATGATGTGACTTATAGTGGTGTTGTCCCTCAAGATTTTGAGTTCGTAAATAAAACTCGTCTTGGGCTTAGAAATGAGATTTGGCGCAGACGAAAAGAATTGTTTTTTAATAAGAGAAAAGAATGGGAATATGAACAAGAGTATAGAGTAATCCGTAGGGCGAACAACGAAATGGATATGGAGTATCTGGACATTAGAGATGCTTTGAGTTTTGCCATTGTCTGCAAAGATTACTCTGTCGTTGGGATGGAGTCAATGTTTGATAGCGACATATACCGTGATCTGCATTATTCCTTTAAGCGACTGCCTGTTTTGACATACGAATATGGGATTGATGGTTATTCTCTTTTTAAAGAATATATGGACCCGATCTGGACAGAATGGACTGGATTTATGTGAGTAGATTATTCCAGCTCATGCAAAAGCCTCATACTGACAAAATTATGGAGAAGTACTTCAAGCAGTTTGGCTATACGTTAAAACGGATATAGTTTGTGCCGTTAAGACAGTACAAGGTGTGATATTACACCGCACATCTTGTCCATCGAAATGGCGCTGCAGGGCCTTCCAGAGCCGATTGGGCATACAAGGTGTCACACCTGAAAACACACCTTGCACAAAATAGTTATGGGAAACAACTAACACTCTACTGATTTTTCCGAGTTTTAATATCATTCCGTGACCCAAGAATCCACCTTCCTCCTAACCCTCATCCGCCTGGGCATTCACCCCGAGGCGGAATTAGAATTGCCACCAGCCGACATCGATTGGCAAAAAGTCATCGACCTTGCTGGGAAGCAAGGGGTAGTGGCTATTGCGTGGGATGGGTATTCCCGGCTGTATGAGGCGGGGATGGTGACGGAGGACATGGACAAGCAGGTGAAGAAGCAGTGGATTGCGCGGGTGATCCAGGCCCATGAGTGGAAGTAGGAAGCACAATGATTGGAAGCATCGGCTCGTCTATCCCGAATCGATGTTCCAGACCTTCCTCGTACAACTTAAGGCGCATCTGATGAAGCCGGCGTCGTTGAAGATGTAAGCCATGACTGATTGTTATTTCAGTTGAATCACGCAAGAGTAGCCCCTGCCATAGTTGAAACTAATCTTATTTAGCAGGCTTTAGTATCTGCTTTATGTTAGATAATCGTAAAATATCTAGAAAGTATTAGATATTTATTTAGTACCTACGCCTCTAAGTATCTTCATCGCTGTGATGGCGGGTTTGGGGGTGATGATGTACTATAGAATAATTATATGAACTCTATCACTTTTTCCATCAATCCCCATGGCGCGGAGCTGAGCAGTCTGCGGATGGGGGAGCGCGAATATCTTTGGCAGGGGGATCCTGCCTTCTGGGGCCGGCGGGCGCCGATTCTCTTCCCGATCGTGGGGAAGGTGGCCCATGATACGCTGCGGGTATCCGGGCAGGAATATGCCATGAAGCAGCATGGGTTCGCGCGGGATGCGGACTTCGAGCTTTGCCCCGGAGACGAGGGTGCCCACTATGTCCTGCATGCCCCTGAAGGCCGCCCGAATTATCCTTTCTCTTTTGACCTGACCGCTACCTATCGGGCCGATGGTGATGACATCTTGACCTGCCAATGGACTGTGATTAACCGGGATAATCGGCCGATGGACTTTCAGATCGGTGCGCATCCGGCCTTCCTCCTGCCCGACTTTGATCCGGCCGATGAGGTCCATGGCTATATCCAATGCCTGGACCGGGAAGGAAAGGCGATTACGCCCACCCTGGACCATTACCTGATCGACGGCCTTCGCCATCCTTTCGAGACCCCGGAATCCTTGCCCTCCCAGGAAGGACTCCTGCCGATTACGGATCGGACGTTTGCCCATGACGCCTTCATCATTGAGGGTGGACAGGTCGCCACGACCATCTTGTTCGACAAGCAGGGGCGGAAAGTGCTCTCTGTCTCGTGTCCGCAAGCGGAAGCCTTCGGCCTATGGGCTCCTGCCAAACCCGGTTGTCCCTTTGTGTGCCTGGAACCTTGGTGCGGCATTGCCGACAGCGACAGCTTTAGCGGCGACATCGCCGATCGTGACTGTAACCATCATCTTCTTCCGGGCGAGACCTTTGACTTCTGTTATCAGATACAGGTATTTTGAACCCTTTCACTAAACAACATCGATTCATCCTATGATTTACGACCACATCAAGAACATCGGCCTGTATAAGGGCCTGACGCCGGCGATCGACCTGGCATTGGACTATATCGCGACCATCGCGCCGGACGTGGAGGTCGGCTCGCATCCGTTGGACCTGGGCGTCAAAGCCGTTGTCAGCGAGTACACCACCAGCCTCGTGAACGCGAAAGGGTATGAGGCCCATCGGCGGTATATCGATATTCAGCTTGCCCTACAGGGCACGGAACTCATTCGTTGCAAGCCCCTTCCGCAGGTCGTCGAGACCATTCCGTACGACGAGGTGAAGGATGCCGCGCGGTATGCCGACTGCCCGGGCATCGACACCGTCATCGGCGACGGCTACTTCCTCCTGGTCTTCCCGGAGGATGCCCATGAGCCCGGCCTCGCCCCCGGCGGAATCTGCGCTCCGGTCAAGAAGGTTGTCATGAAGGTGCCGGTGGCATGAAAAGTCGCTAAAAAGGTTGTATCAGTATAACCATTTCGGGAAAATTTTTGTACTTTTACACTAGGAGTCCGTCCGGAAACTATTGAACCATTGGACGGATGACTTGAACAAATGGCAAAAAAAGTATTCGTTTCCGGCTGCTATGACCTGCTGCACAGCGGTCATGTGGAGTTTTTCCGGCAGGCCGCGCAGTATGGCGACTTGTATGTGGGTATCGGCTCCGATGCCACGATCCTGGACTATAAGCACCACAAGACGGTGTACACGGAGCAGGAGCGGCTGTTCATGGTGAAGAGTATCCGGTATGTCAAGGATGCGTATATCAATGCGGGGCACGGGATTATGGACTTTATTCCTACCGTGGACTTCGTGAAGCCGGATATCCTAGTGGTCAACGAGGACGGCGGGAACGACGAGAAGCGGCGCTTCTGCGAGGAGCGGGGGATCGAGTACGTGGTCCTGCAGCGTACGCCGCAGGAGGGGCTGCAGGCCCGGTCAAGCACCTCGCTTAAGAAGACGGAGAGCCAGATTCCGACGCGCCTGGATCTCGCCGGGACCTGGATCGACCAGCCGGATGTAAGCCGATTCGCCCCGGGATGGGCCCTGACCATTTCCCTGGAGCCGACCTTCGAGATCCGGGACCGGTGCGGGCTGAGCACATCGACCCGGAACATGATCCGGAAGATCTGGCCGTACCAGCTGCCCAACATGGACCCGGAGATGTTGGCGAAACTGGTCTTCTGCTTCGAGAACGATCCGGAGCGTACGGACGGGATCATCTCCGGTGCGCAGGACAGCATCGGAATCTGCATCCCGGGCCTTTGCCGCCATTACTACAACGGCCGGTTCTGGCCGGAGAAGATCGAATCCTGCCGGGACGAGGCCGTCCTGAAATGGCTTGAAAGCCATCTATGCATGATCCCCATGTTCCCGCGCCGTCCCGGTTGCTCCGTGGTGGAAGGGAAGGATATTACGAAGCCCAAGGTCGAAGCCCTCGCGGCGGCTGCCGACCACTGCTGGAACGCCATCCTTTCCCGTGACTTAGACGCCTTTGCAGCCGCATACAAAGCCTCTTTCGAGGCCCAGATCGCCATGTTCCCGGCGATGATCCAGCCCGGCGTGCAGGAGTATATCGACAAGTACTCCGCCATGCCCGGTGTCCTCGCCTGGAAGATGCCTGGCGCCGGCGGTGGCGGTTATCTCGCCCTCGTCTGCTCCGGTCCCGACGCCTTCCCGGAGGGCGCTATTCCGCTGACCATCCGTCGACCTGGGATGTAAATGATTGAACCATGAAACGTTACTGTCAAACCCTCGACCTCCGGAACGACCCGGAGATGATTGAAAAGTACTGTGAGGCCCATGCCCATGTCTGGCCGGAAATCCAGGCCGGCATCCGCGAGGTGGGCATCCTGGACATGCAGATCTATCGGCTCGGGACCCGCCTTTTCATGATCATGGACACGGTCGATGACTTCGACTTCGTGGCCGACAACGCCCGTCTCGCCACCCTTCCGCGCCAGGCCGAATGGGAGGCCTACGTCGCCCAGTTCCAGGGCTGCGACCCCTCCGCCCCCTCCACCGCAAAGTGGCAGCTGATGGACAAAATCTTCCAGCTGGATGTCTAGTAAGCGGAATTTTTTCGTTAAATTTGTAGGAAAGTCCATGAAATAAACCATTTACGATGAAACATTTCTATCTGTTTCCCTTGACACTCCTGCTGCTGGCGGGGTGCAACACGTCTCCGGACATCGACGACCTCAAAGAGGACTCCTATCCGCTGCGGATTACGACAAATACACGATAACCTTCTACGCTGACGAAGAATAACTATGGCAACACGCATATTCAAACTTACCGCCGCTTCGGCGAAATACCTGGACGCCCTTCCCCGGGAGGATGCCGTCCTGGTCGTGAAATCCGAACACAGGGTCCGGAAGATGTTCATCGATGTCCTGGAACAGGCCCTCTATGAGCGGACGGACACCCGGGCAGCCTTTGCCGCCATCGGCGATTATTTCAAATCCATGGTGCCGGATCCCGCCTTCGGGGAGAAGGTGGATGCCGAGCTCAAGGCCCTCCGCCACTATGTGGATGAGGGCGTGGTGTATCGTCCCGCCTTCGCGACCATCCGCGACTATGTCCTGGGCAAGTGCGCCCGTCTTTGCGCGGAAACGGTCCATGCGGTCGTGGGCGGCACCTTTGTCGATGGGGCCGAGGTCATGGTCTGCGAAGAGGACCAGGGCGCCCTCCGAGTGGACTGGGCAACCTCCATGCAGCGCCTCAAGGAGCGCACGGCCGAGCCCGGTTTGTATGTGATATCCAGCGGGTATGGACACAATTCCCTGGGCTACTCCATCCGGCTCGGACGCCGGGGCGAGGACCTGATGGCCCTCACCATCGCGGCGGAGGCCGGTACACCTGCCGAATACTATGTCCTCGGTGACAAGATCCTGGACATCCCTGCGATGACCTATGAGGAGGCCGCCGTATTCTGCTCCGTGGAAGACGGCGCCCTGGCCCCTGCGGCCCTTCTGCCCATGATGAAGGCCAATCTCCCCATCATCTTCCATGACCTGGCCGATCCTTCCCGCAGGAGCGTCGTCTCCGCGACCAAACCGGCCTCGGAGCACGCGGTCACGGGCTATGTGATCGAAGACGGATTCGCCCTGATCAATGTCCGCGGGATCGGTCTCGTGGGCAAGGTGGGCGTGTCCTCGTCCATCTTCGGCGCCCTCGCGCGCGGAGGCGTGAACATCCGCTACATCTCCCAGCCTTCCTCCGAGTTCTGCATCACCGTCGCGGTGGCGCAGGCAGACCTGAAGGCCGCCCTCAGCGCCCTCAGCGCCCTGTACAACGACGGCCAGGTGTCCATGGACGATGCCGTGGAGGTCGTGGAGGACGTATGCCTGCTGTCCGTGTGCGGCAATGGCATGAAGAACGTTCCGGGTACTTCCGGCCGCATCTATTCCGCCCTGGGCGTGTACGGTGTGAACATCATTTCCGCCGCGCAGGGAGGGGATGAGCTCACGATTTCCTTCGTGATCAAGCGGACGGACCGCGAGGCGGCCGAGGAGGCGCTGGCGATCCTGTAGATCCTTCGCTCCGCTCAGGAAGACATGTTCAAGACCATCTTAAGACAAGTCAAGCAGTACAAGACCGCTTCGCTGCTTACTCCGCTTTGGACCACCCTGGAGGTGATCATGGGCGTGCTGATCCCGTATGTGACGGCGTCCATCATCGACAAGGGAATCGGGGCGGGGAGTCTTCCCGACGTGTACAAGTACGGCGGGATGATGATCGGGATCGCCATCCTGAGCCTGATTTTCGGTATTCTGGCGGGCCGGTTCGCTGCCTACAGCAGCACCGGCCTCGCTGCGAACCTGCGCCTGGCGATGTACCGGAACATCCAGCGCTTCTCCTTCTCGGACATCGACAAGTTCTCCACCGCCGGCCTGGTGACGCGGATGACCACGGACGTGTCCAGCATCCAGAACGCTTTCCAGATGCTGCTGCGCACCTCGTTCCGCGCGCCGCTGAACATGGTCTCCGCCCTGGCGATGTGCTTCCTCATCCATAAGAAGCTGAGTATCATATTCCTGGTGGCGATGGTCATCCTGAGCGTGTTCCTGAGCGTCCTCATTACCCGCGCGGCGAAGCTTTTCAAGCAGATCCTCCTCCAGGTGGACGCCGTGAACGGCGTAGTGCAGGAGAATGTCGATGCCATCCGCGTCGTGAAGGCCTTCGTCCGGGAGCACCACGAGATGAGCAAGTTCGACAAGGCTGCCCTCGGCCTGTTCAACCTGAACGTGAAGGCGGAGACGCTCATGGCCCTGAGCGGTCCGGTGATGAACCTCATCGTGAATGCCTGCATCATCGCCCTGAGCTGGTATGGCGCGCATTTCATCGTGGAGGGGAGTCTTACCACCGGCCAGCTTACTTCGCTTTTCAGCTACATCATGACGGTCCTGAGTTCCCTCATGATGTTGTCCATGATCTTCGTCCAGCTCACCCAGAGCGCGGCGAGTGCCGCCCGTATCGCGGAAGTGATTGACGAAGAGCCGGATATGGACAATCCTGCGCAGCCGATTGCGACCGTCCCCGACGGAAGCATCGACTTCAATCACGTCTATTTCTCCTACAAGCAGGGCGGCGACTACGCCCTGGAGGACATCGACCTGCATATCCGGGCGGGGGAGACCATCGGCCTCATCGGTGGTACCGGCTCCGGTAAATCGTCCCTGGCGAACCTGGTGGCGCGCCTTTATGACGTGTCCGAGGGATCGGTGGAAGTGGGCGGCATCGATGTCCGGAAATACGACATGCAGGTCCTCCGGAACGAGGTCGCCATGGTGCTCCAGAAGAGCACGCTCTTCTCCGGGACCATCCTGGAAAACCTCCGCTGGGGAAAGGAGGACGCCACCCTGGAGGAATGCCAGGAAGCCTGCCGGCAGGCCTGTGCCGATGAGTTCATCCAGGGCTTTCCGGACGGGTACGACACCGTGATCGACCAGGGCGGAACCAATGTCTCCGGCGGCCAGCGGCAGCGCCTGTGCATCGCCCGGGCGCTCCTGAAGCACCCGAAGGTGCTGATCCTGGACGATTCCACTTCGGCCGTGGATACGGCGACGGACGCCGCCATCCGGGCAACCTTCAACGCGCGCATCCCCGGGACGACCAAACTCATTATCTCCCAGCGCATCCTGTCCATCCAGGAAGCGGACCGCATCATCGTGATGGACAACGGCCGCGTGGTCGCCTTCGATACGCATGAGAATCTCCTGCGTACCTGCGGCATCTACCAGGAAATCCATGAAATGCAGTCCGGCGGCGGCTCGGGCGACTTTGATGAACCCAAATGATCGACGCTTATGCCTCCGGGATTCGGTAATATGCGAGGGGGAGGGGACCGCGGACCGCGGGCCGGAGCCTCCCTGCGGGACCTCAAGAAGGACTCCACGGTCTTCCGCCTGTTCAGGTACATCTTCAAGCACTACAAGGTGAACTTCATCGTGGTGCTCCTGTGCATCCTGGTGGCGTCCCTGACTTCGCTCGCCTCGTCGCTCTTTACGCGTACGCTCATCGACGATTACATTACACCCATGACAGCTGCGGCGGCGCCGGACTTTGCGCCGCTGGCCGTGGCGCTAACCAAACTCGGCGCCATCATCCTCGTGGGCATCATCGCCGGCTATGCCCAGTCGCTCATCATGATCCATGTGGGGCAGGGCACCATGCTCAAGATCCGGAAGGACCTGTTCGCGCACATGGAGACGCTCCCCCTGCAATACTTTGACAATCATTCGCATGGCGACATCATGTCCGTCTATACGAACGATGTGGACACGCTCCGGCAGGTGGTCGGGAACTCCGTTCCGAGCCTGTTCCGGTCGCTCGTGACCATCACCGCCACCTTCGTGAGCATGGTCGTCATGAGTGTCCCGCTGGCCATCGTGGCAGCCCTGATGGCTTTTCTGATGTACAAGGTGACGACGAGCCTCGGGAAGCTGTCCCGGAAGTATTTCGTGGAGCGGCAAAGAAATCTGGGCCGGGTGAACGGATTCATCGAGGAGATGGTCTCCGGCCAGAAGGTCGTGAAGGTGTATTGCCATGAGGAAAAGGCCATGGAGCAGTTCGCCGGGCTCAACGAGGAGCTCCGCACCAGCGTCTATAACGCCAACAAGATCGGCAACATCATCATGCCCATCAACTCCAACATCGGCAACTTCATGTATGTCCTGCTGGCCATCCTGGGCTCCCTGATCGCGCTGGGCCATATTCCGGGCGTCGCCCTCACCCTGGGTACCCTGGTTTCTTTCCTCACCCTCCAGCGCAACTTCACCCGTCCGGTCACCCAAATCTCCAACGAGATCAACTCCATCGTCATGGCTGCCGCCGGTACGGACCGTCTCTACGCACTCCTGGACGAGGCCTCCGAGGTGGACGCCGGCACCGTCATCCTCGAGAAGGAAGGGAAGAACGAATGGGCATGGAAGGAATCGAACGGGGCTTCGAGGAAGCTGGAAGGCCTGGTGGAACTGAAGGACGTGGACTTCAGCTATGTCCCTGAGAAACAGGTTCTTTTCGACATTACCCTCACGGCCTATCCCGGCCAGAAGATCGCCTTCGTGGGCGGAACCGGGGCGGGGAAGACCACCATCACGAACCTCATCA